>JAJCZJ010000105.1 GCA_029262455.1 Deltaproteobacteria bacterium
TCTGCTGGAGTGCGGGAGACAGCGTATGTTCTGACACAGGACCAGATGTTCGGTGGTTTCAACGGGGAGGCGGTCGGCGCTGCCGCCAATACCTTGATCGACCTGCCGTCGACGAGTAGTCGCGAGTCCGTCGAGTTTCGGGGGAGTCTGTCGTCGGGATTTTCTCGCCTCTTCGACTTTGACAGATTTGGGCTTTCCCGACTCAAGCATACGATCGAGCCTCAACTCGAGTATTTATACATCCCGTCGATCAATCAGGCTGAACATCCGATTTTCGACGGTGATGATCGTCTTGCGTCGCGCAATGTCGTCAGCTACGGGTTCGCCAGCCGAATCCTCGCAAAGCGCACGCCGCGTGAAGACGACAAGGACGGGGACGCCGGGGCCGACGTCTTCGAGTTGGCGCGTGTGTCGCTCGTCCAAAGCCACGACTTCACCGGCGAAGTGCCGAGGTCGGGCTCGTTTGCTGAGCGCGATAGCCTCTCGGATCTCGACTTCACCATGCGGGTGAACCCGGTCCCCGGGACCTCGTTGCGTTTGGAGTCAACGTACGATGCGGAGAGTGCGATCCTTACGTCGGCCACGGTTGGCGTCTCGCTGCGCGAACCTCGATGGCTAGGGGCGATGTTCCTCCCGGCCAGCATGATTCAGCGATCCAGCGTTGGCCTCGAGTACCGGTTTATCGCTGACAATAGCGTGCTTGGCGCAAGTGCGGTGGAGCAATTCGACTCGAATTTTCAGCTGCGGCTTACAGAGCGTATTGGTGTTCGCTATTCCGGCCGATACAACATTGCCGATAATCGGGTCTTGAGCAGCTTCTTCGGCTTCTCCTACCTTTCGGCTTGTGACTGCTGGAGCGTAGACTTTGGCATCTCCGACCGATCGAATCCCAACGAAGTGCAGTTTCAGGTGCAGTTCCGTTTGCTGGGTTTCGGCTCCGCCGAGGGCGGTAGTCGTTCAGGCCTGCGGTCGTAGCGGCTTCCGGACCGATGTGAGTGCCTACTTCCCGTCACGGGGACAACAGCTTTTCGATCGAGGTGTAGGGATCGTCGTCGGACGACTTGGCGGCTTTCGAGATCCAGTCGATCGACCGAGTTAGGTCGCCGTCGAATCGGGTGAATACCAAGTCGAAGAGTGGCAGACGGTCGAAGTACACACGTCGAGCCAGTAGCACGGCATTGTTGAGCGGGATCTCGGCGAATCGGCCATAGTCGTTGGTTTGCCAGGAGCCGTCGCGATACTTCTGTTGTGCCGCGTCGAAGAGATCAGAGCGCTGTCTCTCGGATACACCGCCCTCGTAGGCGGCCTCGAGGTCGTTGAGAATCTCGGTGAGAAGCCGCGCAAATTGCAGGGCGTCGTCCCAACGTGCTAGCGCTCGCGCGCTACTCTCAGGTTCCGCCCTCATTGCGAAAAACTCGATCGCGCCGCGATGCCCGACGAAGTTGGCGAACGATTCGTTGAAAGCCGCGTGGCCAGGAATGTAGATCGTGCTGTGGAGCACCTCGTGGATGATCGTTTCGACGAGGTCTGCGGGTTCACGCTCGAGCAGGTTCGAAAGGAGCGGGTCGTCGAAGTATCCGAGCGTTGAAAATGCGAGCGCCCTCCTGACGTACGTGTCGTACCCTTCGGAGTCGAGAGACGCTGCGAGATCCCGGGCTGATTGCGGCCGAAAGTAGCCGCGGTAGGGGACGCGACCAACGATGGGAAACCACCAACTGTACGCTTCGAGTCGATCTCGATGTGCGGCACTAACAACGTGAACGACTTGGCTTGCCTCGACCTCTGCGAGACTCGCGTAGCTGCCGCCGACATTGAGGCCCAGACGATCGCGGGCGAAGGCCCGCGTTGCGAGGGCAAGCTCGAGTTTTTCGCGTCGCTGCCCCGGTGGTTCTGTTTCGAGAATCTTCTGGATCGGTTCTCGCCGAGCCAGAATGCGAGCTTCCTCGTAGGCTGCGCGAACGATGTAGCGCAGGTCTTCCGCGCCACAGGCGGAGATCGTGCAGCCGGCGGCGGTTGCCACTAGTGCCAGCAGCGGGGGAAGGAGGCGGACTTTCGACCGGCGCGTTGTGATCATTCAACGGCGACGGGTTCCGCCAGGCTGCGGCGCTCGTGGGCAAACTGAAGTTCGTAGAGACGGTGGTACAGCCCTCGGTGGGCCAGCAGTTCTGCATGGCTACCGCTCTCCCGAATTTCACCCGAATGCATGACCAGGATGCGGTCAGCGTGCTCGATCGTCGAGAGGCGGTGTGCCACGACGAGGGCGGTCCGACCGGCCATCAGTTTTTCGACGGCGTCTTGAATGACGGCTTCCGATTCCGCATCGACACTGGAGGTGGCTTCGTCGAGGACCAAGATCGTTGGGTCGTAGGCGAGAGCGCGCGCGAACGAGAGAAGCTGGCGTTGACCGACTGAGAGGTTGTTGCCGCGTTCGCGCACGACTTCGTCGTAGGCGGCCGGTAAGCGTTCGATAAATGAATCGGCACCGATGGCGCGCGCGGCGGCGATGGCTTTTGCTGGGGGGATGTCTGGGCGGTCGAGGGTGAGGTTCTCGAGAATCGTGCCGGAGAACAGAAACACGTCTTGTAGAACCACGCCGATGCGGCGTCGCAGTGCGGCGAGGTCCCAATCACGGACGTCGACACCGTCCACCAAGACCCGACCTTTCTCGACCTCGTAGGTTCGGTTGAGTAGTTTGATGATGGTTGTCTTGCCTGAGCCTGTATGCCCGACGAGGGCAATCTTTTCGCCCGGCGCGACCGAGAATGAGACGTCGCGCAGCACGTAGTCCCCATCGTTGTAGGCGAACCAAACTCCCTCGAAGTCGACCCTGCCCAGTGGGTTGTCCACCTGAGTTGGTTGTTCTGGCGATTCGATTTCGACTGTCATGTCGAGCAGCTCGAAGACTCGTTCGGCCGCTGACATCGCTGACTGCATGACGGCGTACTTGCTCGAGAAGTCGCGAATCGGAATGAAGAAACGTTGCGTGTACTCGATGAAGGCAACTAAGGTTCCAAAGGCCAGAGTCCCGGCGATAATCTGGCCGCCACCGTACCAGAGAATGAGTGCGAGCGAGATCGAGCTGATCGCGTCGACCACAGAGAACAGAGCGGCTTCATAGATGTTGGCTGCGTGGTGAGCTTCGCGGTGATGCTGGTTCAACTCGTTGAATCGATCGAAGCTCTTTTTCTCCTGTGCGAACAATTGGATGATCGAAATGCCAGCGATGGCCTCTTGCAGGTAAGCGTTCAGGCGCGCCAAGCGGTCGCGAATCCGGCGGTAATTCGTGCGTGCTCGAATGCGAAAGAAGTTGACCGCGAGAGCGAGAGCGGGAGTGACCGTCAAGGTGACGAGAGCCAAGCGCCAGTCGATGGCGACCATGATGGAGATGATGCCGACGAGCATGACGCCGTCCATCGCCATAGTGAGACCACCGGAGGCAAACATTTCGTTGATGACATCGACGTCGGTCGTCATGCGGGTGACGAGACGACCGACCGGATTGCGGTCGAAGAAACGGGCCGGCAGGTGCTGCAGATGTTTGATCAAATCGACGCGGAGGTCGGCTAGGCTACGCTGCGCCACGGTCATCGTCAGGTAGTACTGCACGTAGAGAAAACTGAACTCGCCGACCATGGTTGCGGCATAAATGGCTCCGACGCGCAGAAGTCCGGCGGTATCGCCGGTGGCGATGTAGTTGTCGATCGCGATTTTGAGCAGGTACGGTTGCAACAGCGACAGACCTGCCGTGATCGGAAGACAGACCACCGACAGGATGAAGATCTTGCTGTAGGGGCGGATATAACCCCAGAGGCGGGCCATGAGTCGGCCGTCATAGGCACGGCCCAGGTCGGCCTCTTTGTAGGGGTCCGTCTGTTCTGCGGGCGCCTTGGGAACATTTTCGGCGCTTTCTGCGGACGGCTTTGAGCTCATGTCGCCTCGAGCTCCTGTTGGAGCTGCTGCTCGCGAAAGAGTTGCGCGTAGAAGCCGTCGGTTGCCAGCAGGTCGTTGTGGTTGCCGCGTTCGACGACGCGTCCTTCGTCGAGCACCAGGATCAAATCTGCGTCTATGACGGTCGAAAGGCGGTGAGCGATGAAGATGCTGGTGCGTCCTTCGATCTCGTCGTCGAGCGCATCGAGAATCGCGCGCTCGGTACGGGTGTCGACGCTCGACAGTGCGTCGTCGAGGACGAGAACTCGGGGGGTCGCTGCAAGCGCACGAGCGATGGTCATGCGTTGTTTCTGGCCACCGGAGAGTGTCACGCCGCGTTCACCCACCATTGTATCGTAGCCCTTGGGGAACGATCGGATATCGTCATCGATTCCCGCAGCGACAGCCGCTCGGTGCAGGTGCGGTTCGAGCTCCTGACTGCCGTTACTCGCTTGACTCGTAGCAAAGGCGAGATTGTCGCGGATTCGATTCGAGAAAAGGAAAGGGTCCTGCGGGACGAAACCGATAGCGCTGCGAAGTTGCTGCAAGGGAAGTTGGCGAATGTCGCGTCCGTCGACACAGATGGCTCCACTAGTGACGTCGAAAGTGCGTGGTAAGAGTTGGGCAAGCGTACTCTTGCCCGATCCCGTGCGACCGACGATTGCCAGTTTCTGCCCTGGCTCCAGGTGAAACGATACGTCGTCGAGAACCGGTGTCTCACTTCCCGGATAGGCGAACGAAACATTTCGATATTCGATTGTGCCACGGATCTCTGGCAAGGGTTGAGCGTCCGGAGCGTCGTGGATCGTCGGCTCGACCGAAAAGATTTGTTCGAGGCGCAACATGGCGGCGCGACCGCGTTGCAACACCGAGAGCATCCATCCCATCGCCATCGTCGGCCAAGCGAGCAGGTTCAAGTAGCCGATGAACGCTACGAGGCTTCCGATGCTCATGCTGCCTTCGATGACACGCGTGCCGCCGAGACACAGGACGACCAGCGTCCCGAGGCCCGAGGCGGTTCGCATGATCGGGCCCAGTTGGCCGCGTACGCGGGCGAGAGCAAGACTCTCGTTGGTGAGATTGCGGTTGTTGCGTGAAAAACGGCGTACGGCGACATCTTCCGCTTCGTAGGATCGGATCACGTGGATGCCGGCGATGTTTTCTTGGACCACACTGCTCAGCGAAGCCAATTCCTCCTGGACGCGCAGAGTCTGCTCCATCATTTTTCTCGAAACACGTTTGACGATGAACAGCAGTAGCGGGAAAGGGAGCAGGGCCGCGAGTGTCAACGTCGGATCGAGGGCAAGCATGATGGTGAGGCCGTAGGCGTAGTAGATCGGCGTGTTGAGCAAGTTGAGAAAGCCGACGCCGAGAAGCATGCGGATCGCCGTGACGTCGTTGATCAGGCGCGACATCAGGTCGCCAGTTTGTTGGTATTGGTAGTATTCGAGCGGCAAGGTCTCGAGGTGCGCGAAGAGATCGTTGCGCAAATCACATTCGACGTCGCGGCCGACGTTGAAGATCATCGATCGGGACAGGGTCCGGACGAATCCCTGGACGATCGCAATGGCCGCGATCAATCCGGCAAGGGACGCCACGTCCGCGAACGGTTTGCCGGCCTCGATCGATTCGATCGCCTGCTTCAGCAAGTAGGGCACCGCCATCGCGAGCGATGCGGTGAGCAGTAGGCAGGCCGCACCAAACGCGTAGCGCGGCCAGTAGCGCCGTAGATAGCCCCAGAGGCGTAACACCCGGGCATCATCCCATATGGCGACCCCGATGCAACGTAGCCCCAGTGGTCGCGATAGGGGCGGAGGGGCGGGGCGTGTTCGCCTTCGCCCCTCCGTTGTTCGCTTCTTGCTTTACGTTACTTGAGAACCTTGCCATGCCACACGCGCATGCGACCGAAGTGCCCGCGTTGTGGCGTCGTTCCGGCGCGACCGGATTTCCAGTTGGGGTGGACGACATCGCCAAAGGCGACCCCGATGTCGAGAACGCCGTCGTTGTTCGTGTCCGCGATGTCAATGCCCCAGCTTCGCATCTCGCCGGTGCCCGGAAGGCCGGTAGCGGCCGCATGAGTCCAGTTGCCGTTCCCGTCGTTGAGATATGGGAACACGCCGTAAACGCCGCCGATCTGGTCGAGAGCCCGTTTGCCGACTGCGACGAGATCTGCGTCGCCGTCGTTGTCGAGATCGCCAACCGCGACACCCAGCGCATTGATCGGCTTGATGCCCTTGTTGGAGAACTTCCAGGACCCGTCTGCTTGTTGCAGGAACACCTCAATGCCGCCGCCAGCGCAAACCTCGCTGTCTGGACCGCAGCCAGCCTGCGGCGGCATCTGGGAGCCAGAGACGACGTCGACAAGACCGTCGCCATTGAGGTCGCCGGTTGCGATGCCCCAGTACAAACCGTGGATGTCCGGTGCCGGCAATCCCACCGAAGACTCGGACCAACCGCCCTTGCCATCCCCCAGCCAAACGCGCGGGCCGGCCGAGTAGGCCGCGACGACGTCGAGATTGCCGTCGTTGTTGAAATCGTCCAAGTCGATGCCGTTGCCCCACTCTTCGATCGACAGGCCGTCCGAAGACTCCCGCCAAACCCCCTTACAGTTGCCGGTAAATGCGCGCACACCTTCTTCCGCGGCCGCCACCGAGACCAAATCAGCGCAGCCGTCGTTCGTGAAGTCCCCGAGCGCCACATCTTCGCTGCCGATCGTCGGCAGTCCGGATGACGCACCGCGCCAATTGCCCTGGCCGTCGCCGAGGAACACGAAGACTCCTTTGCAATGGTCGGCAATCGCTAGATCCATTAGACCGTCGTTGTCGACGTCGGCGAAATCGACACCACCTCCGCAGAACTGTTCACGTGGTAATCCCTCGCCAGCGGCGCGCCAAGATCCTTTGCCGTCCGTAATCCAGGCCCAGGGCCCGTCGGATAGGCGCGACACCGCAGCCATGTCTGCGAATCCGTCGCCGTTCACGTCACCGAAGCCGACTTGCGACTTCCAGATCCGGGACTGTGGTAGCCCGTCGGATGCCTCGACATATCGCAAATTGGTGTTGGGTACGGGGTTGCTCGCTTCCCTGACCACCGCCCTCGCACTTTCCTTTGCACTTTCTGTTGCAGCCCCACCGAGCTGAGAGCAGCCGATTCCTGCCAGGCTGAACGCCAAAATAAATACCAAAATCCTACGCATCTTCACTTCCTCCAGCCGTTCCATCACAAAGGTTCTCAGGCAGAGACTTCCCCACCGCTTCGAAAATTCACTTTCGAAGAACAACCCCGCGCTGTAGCACCGCCCCCCATGGGGGTCAAGAAATGCCCGCGAGGCCTCTCCTTCAAGCCGGATATGAGCCGTTTGCTGCGTCCCCGTGAGGCAAATCTGCCGCCCCGGTCCGCCCGCTGCGTGAACCCCAAATGCCTTTTCCGCTTGACAAGCGCTACGGGGTACAGTAACTGGAGGCAGCTTTGCATCGTCCGGAACGAAAATCCGGTGGGTGCGGTTGCGCAAATAGCAATACGTAGTGTACTTCGGGACACTTGGTTTGAAAGGTAGGCAACGCAAAACGCGCGTGCTTGCCAAGGAAAGGAGACGGGTGATGAGCAAGGGACTGAGGATGCGCTGTATGTTGAGCCTCTGCGGAGTGCTGACAGGCGTCTTCGGGCTCGCGCTAACAGCGGGAGCAGAAGTCACGTCAGATAGCAGCGGATCGGTCTTGGTGTATCCGAAGGTGATGTATTCGGATTCGGAAGGTGGGCGGGATACAATCATCCAGCTCTCCAATACGAGCAACAACCCGGTCTACGCACACTGTTTTTATGTGGATTCACGGGAGATCTTTGGCCGGCCGCTTTGGCAGGTGACCGATTTCCGGTTGGTCCTCACAAAGCAACAACCAACCCACTGGGTCGCGAGTATGGGTCGTTCTCAGAACAATAACGACAACTTCCAGACCCCTACTCAAGACGGTGCCGGACTCGATCCGGGCGGTATCCCGCCGGTAACGAGTGGTTTCCAGGGTGAACTGAAGTGTGTCCAGACCGACGCTTCAGGTACTCCCTTTGGTGGAAACAGCCTCAAGGGTGAGGCTGTTTTGAGAAGCCGCGATGGCGATGTCAGTAAGTACAACGCGCTCGGCATCATCGCGAACCCCGATTTCGCCAGCGACGGCGATCCGGACGAGCTACTGTTGAACAACACCGCGAACTTCGACGGTGAGTACAACTCGTGTTCGAACATGGTTCTGATGGATCACTTCGCAGATGGAGCGCCGGCGTGTCCGATTGAGACCTGTCTGACGCCTTCAAACGTTTGTAGCGGTTCAGGCGCGGCCTGCGCCGAAGACTCGGATTGCCCGATCACCTGCCCGATTCGCCCCTACCTGACCATGGTCCCGTGTCAGCAGGATCTCGAGAATCTGATTCCCGAGAGCGTTACGGTTCAGTTCGCAATCACGAACGAATTTGAGAACAACTTCTCGACGAGCACGACGGTCGATTGTTGGGAGAATACACGCCTCGCCGATATCGATGTCGGTAACGGTAACTGCACAGGATCCACGACCCCATGTTCGGTGGATTCCGATTGCATCACGGGTCTGTGTGACAAGACGAACAGTGTGTTTTCGTTCGCTGTTCTAGGTAGCAACTCAGCGTTTACGACGATCACACCGGTGGGATTGGATGGTGGCATCATCGCGATCGGTGAGGAGCAGCACTACTCTCAGGGCGCGGCCGACCGTGCCTGGGCAGCGTGGAACCTGCATCAGATGGGGACTCGCTTCGACGCGACCGACACTCAGCGTGTTGACCGCATCCGCATCCCACAGCAGTTCTAGTTACGGGTGACGGAGAGAAGCCATGGTGTTTTCGTCGAGAGGTGAGGAAAGGAGTCAAGTGATGAGCACGAAGATGGGGTTCTGGCGGTACGCCCTCGCGGGCACTGCAATGCTGCTTCTGTGCAGCAGCGCAGCCAGCGCTAGAATCATTGAAGCCAAAGGAATTAGCACGATCGAGAAGGGGGCAATTCTAGTTTATATTGACCTCGAACTCGATACTGTTAACGGAATCGATACGCGGTTGCAGTTGACCAACACGTCGAACTTTTTGACGCGCGTCGATTGTTATTACGTCAACGCCAACAGCCACTGTGGTGGCGATGGCGGGCCGATTTGCGATTCGGACGCCCGCTGTGTCGAGTTGGGCTTTTCGTCCAATATTCGCTGTTTGCCGGGCTGGGCCAAGAGAGATTTTCGTCTGACCTTGACTAAGCGTCAGCCGCTTTCTTGGAATCTGGGCGATGGTCTCAGCCGGCTGCCACTTGCAGATCAGCCGAGCCAAGACGGGCAGTTCAACGAAGGTGCGATTCCGCCTGCACCGGAAGACCCGTTCATCGGTGAGCTGCGCTGTGTGCAGAAGGATGTCGGAGATCCCGATCGTCCGAGTGACCGCAATGATCTCAAGGGTGAGATGACTGTTGTGCAAACCTCGAGCAACAACTCGATCGACGCGCGCAAGGCCAACGCCATTGCGATCAAGGCGATCGAAGGGGCGCAGGACGGTGATCCGAACACTCTGAATATCGGTGGTCCCGAGGCCGAGTACGGATCGTTTCCGGCCGATGGCCAGGAAGGAAACGTTGGTTGTCCGAACATCTGGACGGTCAATCACTTCTTCGAGGGTGCGGAAGTCGTCTCTCACGAGGGGGGCGTCAACCAGAACGTCAACACGAAGATGACAGTCGTTCCTTGTGGGGCGAATTTTCTGACTGACATTGCTGGCACGGCGACGTTGCAGTTCCTGATCTACAACGAGTTCGAGCAGCGTTTGTCGACCTCCACCAGTGTGGACTGTTACAAAGAGACACTGCTGGCTGACATCGATACCCGTCCGGGTAACATCAACAATGAAAATCGTCGGTCGATTTTCAGTGTCGGTACCCAGGGCACGTTGACTGGTATGTCTCGCGTTCGTTCGGTCTCTGGTCCGGATGACAACGAAGACAATTACGATGGCAACGGCGTTCTCATCCAACTCGAAGAGTTGTGGGGGCTCGGTACCTGTGGTGCAGCGCCTGCAAATGGTGAGACGAGAAACGCGGTCGCGCTTTGTGGGGTCGATTCGGATTGTCCGGATGGACAAGTTTGCAACCCGGTTTCCGGTGGTCTTCCGTACAAGACCACAGCGGCGAATGTGCAGTTCCAGGGGAATCGAAGCCAGGGCGATCAGATCATCCTGCCGTAACCCTGATCTAGTCATCACTTGAATCAGCCCCGGGAGAGTCCGACTCTCCCGGGGTTTTTTTTCGGCCGCAGCTCTGCTTGATCGAAAGAGGGTGAAGTTGGGGCAGGGGGCATCGCAACGTTGGGGGGCTTCTTGCGGTCGTGCCAAGCTCGAATCGTTGCGGCGGGGATTTGGCTTTACGAGGTAGGGCGGGCTTTCGCCCGCGGCGCCCGGCCGGCATGAGGGGGCGTTTGCGGATCAGAGGGACCTCATGGGGCGTCGGCTGAGAGTGCCGCAACCGGGGCGGGGCACAGGGGCGTCGGCTGACCAGGCGTGCCAAGGGGCCGGCTTAGAGTGCCACACCCGGGCGAAGTGAGGGGGCGTCGGCTACCAGGCCTCCACGTAGGGTGGCTTAGAGTGCCTTACGTGGGGCGGCCGCAACGCACACGAGGTCGGATCCTCACGGCCAAGAGTGTGCCGGCTTGGGGTTGTCAGAGTTCCAGCCGCTCGAGCTTACCGATGCCGTGGCGGACAGACATGGTGAAGACCGCGATGGTGAGGACGACCACCGCGCTAAGAGAAGTTATGACGCCGAACCAAGCGGAATGGCTGAGGGGCGTTCCAGAGAACTGGCTCGTGAAGATGACGTAGACCGGCCAGGCCTCGAGTGTGACGACTGCGCCAATGAACGACATGGCCTGCACCATGAATACGAGGCCGCCCGCGCTCGATGCGACTTTCGCGGCGTTCTCAGCTTCGAAGTCGGGATAGCTGGCACCGACGGCGAGGGCTAGCGATACGATGGGAAAGATCATCGCCAGCAGAGTGGCGGTTGCCAGCCAGTTCATGAATGGCATCACTTGCAGATAGGCGTTTGTCGCGAGGATCAGGATTTCACCGAGAATGAGCAAGGGGACGAGGCCACTCCAGAATTTGGCCCACCACAGCTGTGCTGCGGAGACGGGGGCGGTCTTGATCGCCCAAAACGCGCGTCCCTCGAGACTGATGGAGGGATAGACGAAACGTGCCGCGACCGAGGCCGTCACGAATGCCGCAAGCGCGAGATTGACGAAGGCGATGACGTTTTTGAAGTAAAACGTAACCAGCGGGCTACCGTTAATTGGCAATACGCTAAAGTTGTAGACGTACACGACGATCAGCGCGGCGAGGAGAATCAGCTGGGACCACTGGCTCGTATCCCTGAAGAAGGTTTTGATTTCCTTCTCGACCAGAACGCGCGTCGCTGACTGGAATGGAGAGGTCAGGATCCGCAGGACGGTTTCCCACACAGGGCGCATCGCCTTGCGGGTTTGGCGACCTTCTTGGGCCTTGGTCCAGCCTTTGTCGAACAGTCGCGTGACTACGGCTTCGCAAGCCATGACTGCCACGCCGGCCGTGGATAGGAGGACCATGTAGTAGAACAGGGGTTGCCCGTCGCGCAGGCCGAGCATCGGGAAAATGATCTCAGTCGCCCAGGTGCTGGGCAGGAATGCCCATTCGGGCGTCTGCATTGCGTTTAGAAAGGCGGTGAAGTCGGCAAAACCCTCGGGATTTACGAGCCTTTCTGGCCGAATCATGCGGAATAGCATGTACAGTAGCGCGACCGAGAACACCGCTAGGATGAGCAGGATGTCTTTGGTCCGGCGCGCCGGAAAGACGTTGACGAGAATCGTGGTCAGCATCACACCGATCGCAGCCGGGATCACCAAGAACGGTGGCAGGGTTGCCGCGGTGACGAGGTAGAACGCCGGGCCAGTCCCGTGAACGACGCCGTAGGCGAGAAAGGCTGGCGCCGAGAAAAGCAGCATCATCCACGAGGAGTCGATGATGGTCTCGGCGAACCGGGCGTAAAAGAGGTTGCGTGTCGGGACCGGCGCGGCAACGACTCTTTCGAGCTCTCGGGCGAGAAAAAACGTCGACAGAGAAGCGACGATGTTGGAAAAAAGCAAGATCGAGAAGAACGTTACGAAAACCATGCCGAGTAGCTTGTAGGTCAGAATTGGTCCGAAGTCGGGAACTGCCAGAAAGTAGCTCAGTGCGCGGTAGAAAAATGCAAACACCGCCCCGGCAAACGCCAGCGCTAGGACTGCGAAGCCTCCTAGACGCACGCGGGCGGCGTGTGAGTACCGCTTGTATCGGTTGCGCGAGGCCATGAACCGCGGCGCGAGTAACAATCGCAGCCAGCCGAAGAAACCGGGATCGGAAGCCGGCGTTTGCTGTGAGTGCCATGTCCCGGCGGTGGCCGTATCGGCAAGGGGCGGGGTCATGCGAGGAGCGCCTGGGCCTCGGGTTCCGTGTCGCCACCCGTCAGGCTAAGGAAAATCGACTCCAGACTCGAGTCCGCATCACGGCCGGCCTGGGAGCGAAGCTCCTCGACCGTCCCGAGCGCGATGAGTTGCCCCTTGAGGATGATTCCGACGCGGTCGCATAGCTCTTCCGCGACCTCGAGGCTGTGGGTCGACATGAAGACGGTGGCGCCGCGGTCCGCAGTGTCGCGAAAGATCCTCTTGAGCAGTCTTGCTCCGCGCGGATCCATTCCGACGGTTGGTTCGTCGACGATGAGAAGGCTCGGCTGATGCATCAGCGCACTTGCCATGACGAGTCTCTGTTTCATGCCATGCGAGTATCCTTCGATTAGCTCATCTCCCCAGTCGCCCAGATCAAACACTTCTAGAAATCGCTCTCGACGGGTGTTCCGTTCCTTCTCGGGCAAGGAGTAGAGCTGCGCTGCAAAGTCTAGGTACTCGGAGCCGGTCAGCTTGTCGTACACATGGGGCCGGTCCGGGACGAACCCGCACAGGGACTTTGCCGCCAGCGGGTTCTTAATGAGGTCGTAGCCGCCGAGATTGATCTGCCCCGAGGTCGGCTGTAGCAACCCCATCATCATTCGAATGGTGGTGGTCTTGCCCGCGCCGTTGGGGCCTAGGAAGCCGAAGATCTCCCCATCGGGTACCTGGAGGTTCAGCTGATTGACTGCCAGCGTACTGGCGTACTGTTTGGTCAGGGCGATTAGCTCGATCATGTGGCCTCCTACGCAGATGGCAAACCGGTACGTCTCTGCGTTAAAGCAAAAAGAATGCCCGGTGGTTCGCTATATTTAGGCTTTGAGGTGTCATTTTCGCGAACTGGCGTCGGTGGCATTCACCCGCCGGTTTTTCGCGTTTCGCTGGCTGCCTGCCCATTGGAACCGCATCAGGTCGATACGCCCTGATCGACGCACATCGACACCCTCCGATTCGAGCATGTCGCGCTGCAGAAAGGCTCGCTCGTCATCGCGTGCGCGACTGATTCCTTGCGCTGCGATGACTCGTTGCCACGGAATGATCGCTTCGAGACGACGCGGCAGGCGGGCAAGGGCGGTTCCGACCGCACGGGCAGCGCGCGGGTGTCCGACGTATGCGGCGATCTGACCGTACGTCGCGACGCTACCTTTCGGTATCCGTCGGACCGCTGCATAAACTGCCGAGGTGAAACTTGTCTGTGTCACTGCTGTGGCGTGCCGGGGGCCGACGCTAGATCGGCTCGAAAACTACGAGTTGGGCGGCGGGAAGACTTGGAGGAAAGGATGGATATCGATTCGCTCGAAGATACCGTTTTCGACATAGGGATCCCGCGCCACGGTTTTCCAAACGTCGGCTTGCGACTCGGCTTCGACGACGATCAGCGAACCGGCGCCGTCAGTCAAGGGGCCGGCCAAGATCAATTTCCCGGCGCTTTGGATGTCTTCGAGGTGCGCCAAGTGAGCTGGGCGATGGACAGGGCGCCGGTCTTTCGCGTCGCGAGCGTCGTGGGCGATGATGGCAAACAACATGGGCTTCCCTCCTGGGCTTTCCTCCTGGGCTTCCTCCGCGGAGTGGTGCGCTTGTTTTGCTATGTGCGTCAGTCGCGCTACGATACCGAACATGGCCGAAGACCACCAACCGCAGATTCCGGCTGCCTTGGAGCAGATGCTTCTTGGCCTGACCGAGCTCGAGTCTGTTCTGGGTGAGGCGGGCCGCCGCCTCATCCCGGCGATTCACGGGCGTTTGCAGGAGGCGATGGCGGCACGTGATCGCGGCGACCCAGTTGGAATGTTCGAAGCCGTGGGTGCCGCAATGCGTGAAATTGCGGCCGTCGGCGATCAGTTGGAGCCGGGCGTCGGGAGCGCCATGGCAGCGCTCGCCGATCGTTTCCAGTCGGCGATGGTGCGCGGCGATATGGCCGAGGCCAAGAAGGGCATGGATATCATGTTCGAACAGTCGGGTGCGCGCTATGTGCCGAAGAAGGATTGAGCCGCGGGCCTTTCGAGGACGGTGACCATCCCGGCCGATGCCAGCGGCCGGGCCATAGCTCAGGCCGTTTCGTGCGAATCGACCTTGCTGGGCATGGCGGGATCGATGACCTCGATCCCGGCGTAGGCCTCTTCCACGAGCGCTTCGATATCGAGGTCGCGCTCCGCTGCGTTCGCCGCTCCGAGGTTCATTCGTGTCGAGGGATGTTTTGGAACGAAAAGCTGACAGCAGTCCTCGTCGGGCAGGATCGATGTTTCGTACGTATTAATGCGGCGCGCTTGTGAGACGATTTCTTCCTTGTCCATGGCGATGAGAGGGCGCAGCATGGGAAGCGAACTAGCCTCTTCGACGACCGCCAAGTTTGGCAGAGTTTGCGACGCCACCTGGCCCAGGCTGTCTCCCGTTACGATAGCGGCGGCGCCGATCTCTCGCGCCAGCTTGGTTGCGATTCGCATCATCATTCTTCGGTACAGGACGACCCTCGGGCGCCGCGGCACGCGGGCGACGATCTGCTTCTGGACGGCCCCGAACGGAATGGAGTGAAGGCTGGTATCGGGTTGCCACGCATTGAGGGTTCGCGCCAGCTCGATCGCTTTGTCGAGGCTCGCTCGGCTCTGGTAGGGGCCACCGTGAAAGTGGAGCAGCTCGACACGACACCCGCGGTACATCATGCGGAATGCTGCGACCGGAGAGTCGATGCCGCCGGACAGGAGAGCGAGAACTTTTCCGCCGGTGCTTCCGGGTAGTCCGCCCGCGCCCGCAACTTTGTCGATCGAGTACAGCATCTCGCGCGGTAGGATCTCGACGTGTATTTCGAAGTGAGGGTTGCTCAGGTTCACCGGGCGATTGGTACGTTCTTGGACAGCGGCGCCTATTTGCGCCGATACTTCGGGAGATTTGATCGGAAAGGTCTTGTCGCACCGCTTGGTGCGGACCGCGAAGTCCGTGAAGTCGTGGTTGGCGGCGATATCCGCCATGCGGTTGGCAAGCGCCGGGATCGAGGGGTGCACGCGCTCGCAAAGCAGAAAGTTGGCGATCCCGAAAACGCGTTGGAGCCGCTCGCGCACTGCGGGCCAAACGTCGATGGACGGGAGGTGGAGAATGATCCGACCTGGGGCGCGGTGGGTCTGGCGGACACCCGTCCCCTCGAGTGCGCGCACGATATTGCGTGTGAGCTGCGCGACGAACGTCGTGCGGTTCGCCTTTTTTAGCGCGATTTCGTGATAGCGCACGACCACTCGATTCATTGCCATGGATCCGGCAACATAGGTGCGCTGCGGGTTCGCGGCAACTGGCGTATGGCTTTCGACGATACAATAGAGACTTGGCTAGACGAGAAGCGCCGCGAGGTGGAGACCATTCGCGGCATTGCGACGCAGGCGATCGTCCCGAGTCGGCGGGACTTCTGCCAGTTCATCGCGAGCCAGAGGACGGCCGTGAACTTGGTGCCGCGCTTGGCTCGCCGCGACCCCGCAACCGAAACCCGCTGGCCCGATCTCGATTTAGTGGCGCTCGCCAAGGACCTCGATGATACCGATATCGGCGCTTTGGCGTTTCGCTCCGCTGCGCTCCATGGCGGCAGCTTGGACGAGTTGGCCGAGGTGAGTACCGCCGTCTCGGCACCCGTACTGCGAGACGACCTGTGCCTGCATGAGGCACAGGTCTATGACTCGCGCTTGCGCGGAGCCGATGCGATTTTGATTCCGGCGGGCATTCTCGACGATGAGGAAGTCGTGCGCATCGCCGATATCGCAGTCTCGTTGCATATGACCCCGGTCGTCGCGGTGCGCGACCGAGACCAGCTGGCGCGTCTGGAGCCGCGTGCCCCGTGGTGCGTCGGCATTGAATGCACGATGGTTGATGGGTACGCGGATCTGAGCTTGGTGGGAGGGATTTCCGACGCGGTACCGCACCATTTGGTGGTCGTTCTGCTCTCCGAGCTGCGCACTTTGGATGATGCTGCGGCATTGAGCGGGCTGGTTGACGCCGTCGTGGTGGGAAAGTCGCTCTTCGATCGCGCCGATCCGGTTGCCGCTGTCGAAAGCTATTTGGCTGCATTGTGACGATTCGGGCGGCGGTGTTGATTCCGGTGCGAACCGTACCAGGGGTCGGTCTGGTGATGACGATGATTCGGCGATCCGACGGGGGCACGCATGCCGGACAGATGGCTTTTCCCGGGGGCCGATTTGAAGACGGTATCGACGGGAGCCTTCTGGCGACGGCGGTGCGCGAGACTTACGAAGAGGTGGGCATCGCGCCATCGGATATCGAGATGGTGGGTGCCCTACCGGAGCGCCGCACGTATAGCTCCGCGTACGTCGTCAGTCCGTTCGTCGGCCGCATTCCCCACCCCTACGAATTCGCAGCCGAGGTTCGCGAGGTCGACCGTATTATCGATGCACCAATAGAAGCGTTTCGGGAAAGAGCGAAGCGTCGTTTTGTGCCTTGGCAGTATCAAGGGAAGGCGGTCGAAGCGCCAGCGGTCGAAGTCGAGGGTGAGCTCGTCTGGGGATTGTCCCTCAACATTATCGAAGATTTGTTGGCATCTGATTTGGCTGGTCGATTGTGATCGTGCGCTCACTTCGCTTCCTTCCCGGCGCAAAGGTCCAAAGCGCGGCGTCGTAGTTCGCTGCGATCGACTTTACCGCTGCCCAGTGTCGGGACAGCCCCGGGCTCGAGTTCGAAGAAGTGGCGTGGGACCTTGTAGGTGGCAAGAACTTTCCCGCAGTGATCGAGGAGGGCGGTTCGATCGAAATTTTCGTTTGCCGACACGATGAAGGCAGCTACGTTTTCTCCGCGGATGCGATCCGGGACGGGGACGACGTATGCACTCTCGATGTCGGGGTGTTGCTGTAGTGCCTGCTCAACCTCAGCGGCGGCGACGTTGACCCCGGCACTTTTGATGACATCGCCGAGCCGGCCGAGAAAGTGTAGGTGCCCGGTGTCGTCAAGGCGCCCGCGATCGCCGGTGTGGAAGTACCCGTCGGGGTCAAAAGCATCACCGTCTATTTGTCCGTAGTAGCCGCGCATCAGGCTGTCACCACGCACGAGAACCTCTCCCGCGGTGCCGGACGGCGCGTGCGATCCATCGTTCGCCGCGATGCGGATCTCGAGACCGGGCATTGGCCTGCCGTGCGAGCCCGCCCTCACTTCGAGCGGATCGTCGTATCCCGTGCAAGCCGCCATCGGCCCGGTTTCGCTCATCCCCCACGTGCCGACACATTGGTGGTCGTCGGCGAGGAGGGAGCGCGCCCAAGGCGCGTTGGCTCCCGGCCCTTTGTGCAGTCGCAGATTCTCGCGCCGGAAGTCGGGGTGACCGGCGATGGCCTCGGCTTGGTGGGGCCATCCGAAGAAGACCGTGCAGCCGTGCGTCTCCATCAGACGAATCGCTTCTTTGGGCGAGAAGATGTCTTGCAGGAGTAGGGCGCCGCCGCGATTGAGCGTTGCGAGAGCTACGCCGACAAGTCCTCCGTTGAAGAACATTGGCAAGTAGCCGTACGTCCGGTCGTCGTTGTCGAGACCCAATCGATGGCCGACGTTCTCCGCCGCGCGTAGCATGCTGGCATGAGTGTGGACGACACCTTTCGGGTCGGCGGTGCTGCCGGAGGTGAAAAAGATGGCTGCGTCATCCGACCCGTGCACCGGGCCATCGTCCTCTGCTGCTTCGACTGCAGCGGCGACGGCTGCTGCCCAGTCACCGTCGGGTCCTGAGAATGCGACGCGGCGCAGGGCCGGTAGATCCCTCGTGCGTCCAGCGGCTTGGCCACCGAAGAGACGGGGGCAAATTTCGGCCAGATTCGAACGATAGTCGTGTCCCAGGAACTCGTTTTCTGCGACCACAATTTCAACCTCGGCGAGGCGCAGCGAGTGGGCCAGCTCGCGGGGGCGATAGAGGGTGTTCAGCGGTACGAGGATGGCACCGACTTGCCACGCGCCGAACGCGCACGCCAACCATTCCGGGCGGTTGGGCAGGAGCAGCCCGATGTGTGTGCCCCGACTCGCACCGATGCTGCGGAATGCTGCCGCCCGGCGCTGACTTTCGTGATGCAGGTCTTTGTAGGTCCAGGTCGTCACGCGGTCGATGAGAGCGGGCGCGTCGGGCCATTTTCTTGCCCATTCTGCGGAGACGGTGGGCAAGGTTCTGTGTTTGGAGTTCATTGAGGTAAGTGGGCCACACGTCGTGCCGCTACATCAAGAGCTGAGCCAGGGAGGGGTTGACCCGGTTGTTGAATGTAAGCCCCGCCGCTAACGTCATCCTTCGACTATGGACTTCGATAGATTGTTGGATCGCCTGCGAGCCGGTTTCTTCCGAAACTTTCTCCACTTCTTGTTGTTTGCGAGCAGCGTTGCAATGTGGGCTGTTCCGGTCTGGGTAGGCCACAATCTCGGCACGTTTCGTCTCTCCTTTGGTAGCCAGGTCGCGGGCGTTCTTGCGGTGTACGGTTTGAACTGGGTCGTGCTGCGCCGACCCGGGTTGTCGCCCAGGCGCTGGTTGCGCCGTTACTCGGCGTTGGCCTTTGGCTTGCTGCTGTGTTTCGCGTTTCTCATCTTCACGACGGTCGTTTTTAGTGCCGGGCGCGCGGTTCTTGCGGTCGTGGATCCAGATCTCGCCCTCTTGGCGACGACTGCTGAGCAAGCCGTCGGTTTGGCGGGCGTTGCGACGATCTTGGGATTGCTTGTGTTTGGCTATACCGGGGGGCAGCGCCAGCTGCAGATCAACCACGTGCCGATTTCGATGCCCGGGCTGGGTGGCGCGCTACGAGTTGTGCAGTTGAGTGACATTCATGTCGGTCAGAACCTTGGGTTCGAACAGCTGGTCGATTTTGTGGAGAGAGTGAATGCGCTGGACCCCGACTTGGTGATTCTAACCGGCGATATCGCCGATGGACCGAAATCTGATCTCGAACGGTTTTTTCCGGTGTTGGGCGGGATTCGCGCGCGTCATGGAACCTTGGCGATTCTCGGCAATCACGATCACAACGCCGGTGCGGACCGAGTCGAGGCCGCACTGGTCGAGGTTGGCATCGACGTGCTGCGGGACCGGGCGACGACGCTCGATCTCGACGGGTGCGTGTTGCATGTGATGGGACTCGACGATCGCGGGCCCGACTGGGCACGTGGTTACCGGGAAGACTTGACTCTCGGCCGGTTGTTGGCAGAAGCCCCACCGGAGGTGCCGCGGCTTTTGCTGGTGCATCGTCCCGATGTCTTTCGGCAGGCCGCCGAGCTCAAGGTGAACCTGACTCTGTCCGGGCACACGCACGGAGGGCAGCTGGCGTTGCCCTGGTTTGGTGGTCGTCGTCGCAATCTGGCCGAGTTTGTCACCAAGTTTGATCGCGGATTGTTTCGCGCCGGTGAATCCTCGCTCTATGTCAACTGCGGTCTCGGTGTCACTGCGCAACGGATTCGGTTGTTTACGCCGCGAGAGATCACGGTTCTCGATCTTGCCGCGGTGTCGGTAGGGGGCGAGATCGAAGTGGAACCGAGACTGCGCCGTGTGATTCAATCACACGGCGCAATGTGGCGGCGAAGCGGAGCCGGTCGAGTCGCATAGCACCTCGTCGCAGGAGGGTGGTGTTGCCAGGATCCCAGAGCAGGACCGGTTTTCCGCGAGACAGGGCTTCGAGGCAGATCGACTCGACTGTGCCGCCCTTGCGGGCGCTGGTAACGAAGATCACATGCCCTAGCGCGGCGATCAGTTCATCACGCCTTCTGCCGTTGTTGGGTGCTGCGTGGTCCTCTGGTCGAAACGGAGACAGCGCGAGCGCCGTGTCCCGGTCGAATACGGTGCGACTCACACCGCTGCCGAATGGGTCGCGTCGATAATCTCCATTGAATGCTGTGAATAAGCCCCGATCGAGGACGACGATGCGGTTGGCGTTGATTGCGCGTGCGGATATCGCGGCGAGCCGGTGGGTGGTCTTCATCCCACCGACCGCCAGGACGAGGTTCAGGGTACGGGCGGTTCGTATGGCCGTCACGATCGCTTGAACTGTGTCTTCGAGAATCTCTCGGGAGCTCAAAATGGCCAGGCAGGGACTGTTGAGCAGCGTCCGGTTTCCGAGAGTGAATATCAGCGGTGGCGTATGCCTTAGGTCGGAGTGGAAGCGGCTAGGGAATCCGGGTGAGTCCGGCGACAGGGCGCGCGCCCCGACGCGGTCTAGTTGGTCGACGATTCGTCGACATCGATCCATGTGCTCCGATCGCTGTGAGATCAGGCGACGGATGGCGTCGGTGGGTAGTCGGTAGAATCGCGCAAGGTGTTCCGGTGATGCTGCCAAGACCGATTCGGGAGAGGTGTTCGACACCGACGCCTGCGACTGAAGTCGTGCGAGAATTCGCTCACCTACCCCGGGTAGTTCTCTGATCGCCACCCATGCCGACGTGCGTCGCATGGTCTAGCTATGTAGTACTATTTTAGATAGCTGTAAAGAGTACCCGGTTACATCAGGACAGGGGACGCGTCTTGTCGTAGGATGGTCCTCGATCGTCGCGCAGTCGTTCGAAGTCCCTTTCCGCCTCGCGAAAGACCCGTTGCTTTCGCTGGGCGAGGCCATAGAGCGCCATCAGCCCGGCGAGCACCGCGATAGCGGTGCGCGGGTGTTCGCGAATCCAGACGAGTATTTCTATGGCCGCATCCATCGGGATTGCTGCCAGGTTACCTCGGCAATGCTGTGCATCAAGCGTCAAATCGCCTGATCGTATTGATTTGTAACAATATGCAGCAAAGTGACCGGCCGCTGCATCCCGTAACAAGATGAGTCATCGCTGCAACCTCTGTGGACGCCTGTTTGGCGATTGCAATGCGGAATCGCATGGCTATATAGGTGCAGCCGTTGGTTCGTGATGAGGGGTGGATCTTGATGATGAAGTGGGGGCGCTTCAGCTCACTGGCACGCGTCGCTGGCTTGCTGGCTTGCCTGAGCTTGCCGGTAGTCGCAGTCGGGCAGGAAGTAGCCGGGGACGCGAATTGCGACCAAGTCGTGGATGCCAGCGACTTGAACGACTTGGCGACCGCGGTCTTTGAAGGCAGCGATTGCCTGACGGCCGACGTCAATGAGGATGGCGGACTGAGTGCCGCTGACTTGATTGCGCTGGTTTTCGCGCTAGATGCGACCCAGGTTACCGCCACCCCAACCGAGACGGAAGGACTCAATCCTACCGATACTCCCACTGAGACTGGGGGCCCCGATCCGACCGAAACTCCGACCGAGACGGGCACGGAAGTGCCTGAAACTGAGACCCCAACCTCGACGGTGACTCCAACAGCAACGAGGATTCCGACGCCAACGGCGACGCGAATGCCGACTGCCGATGGCCCGACGCCGACGCCGCCGGCGACTTTCACGGCCAGCGCGACCCCGACCGCGACGCGTACCGATACCAATACGCGGACGCCCTCGCAGACCGCGACTCCGTCCAATACCCAGACGCCGACGCGGACGGGCACACCGACGCGCACAGGCACCTCGACGCGGACGCCAACCGTGACCCGGACGCCACCTCCGACGCGTACTCCAACGCGTACCGGAACGACGACGCGCACGCGGACGCCGTCGCGCACCGGCACTCCGACGCGAACCCAGACCGCGACGCGTACGCCACCGCCAACGTTTACCTCAACACGTACCGGAACGACGACGCGCACGCGGACGCCGTCGCGCACCGGCACTCCGACGCGAACCCAGACCGCGACACGTACGCCACCGCCAACGTTCACCGCAACACGTACCGGAACGCCGACGCGCACACGGACGCCGACGCGCACCGGCACTTCGACGCGCACCACGACAAGGACCCGTACGGGTACGTTGACCCCGACGCCCTCTCGCACAGGGACCTCGACGCGCACGCGCACGGGGACGCGTACCTGGACTCCGAGTCGCACGCCGACCGGAACCCGCTCATTTACCGCGACTCGTTCGCCGATCGGTACTCTGACTCCAACGCGGACGGGGACGTCGAGCCGTACGCCGACGTTGACGGGCACGCCGACCGGAACCCGTACCCCGACTGGGACACGCACGGCGACGAGTACGGGCACCCGGACGCGTACGGGGACGCCGACCCGCAGCGCCACGCCGACCCGGACGAATACCTCGACCAGGACCTCGACTGGCACGCCGACCAATACTCGGACTGGCACGGCCACACGAACCCATACGGGAACCAGGACGCCGACGCCCACGCGTACCCCGATCGGGACCAACACCGCGACGCGGACCCAGACGTTTACGCGGACGCAAACCCACACGCGTACAGCGACCTTGACGCGTACGCCGACTGGTACGAGAACGCCGAGCGCCACCCTTACGTCGACCCGGACCGGGACTCAGACACGCACGCCGACGGCCACTCGCACGCACACCTTCACTCGCACGAATACGCCGACGCGGACGTCCACCGGCACGCGAACTTCGACCAGAACTGGGACATCGACGCGGACCTTTACGCTTACGCGAACTCCTACTGGAACCAGAACCTGGACGCCGACCCGTACCTCGACCGGCACGCCTACTTCGACGCGTACGCGGACGTTCACGCGCACCCAGACGTTTACAAATACCCCGACACTCACTCAGACCCCGGTGTTTTCGTTCACGCCGAGCCAGACCGGCACACCGACGCAAACGGGAACCAATACACTGACTCCATCGCAAACGGGTACGCCGACGCAGACTGGTACTCCGACGTCAACCACCGACCGCATTGGTCCGCCCGTGGTTGCGTTTCAGGCCGTGCGTCAGAACGGATGTCCCGGGTGCTGCAATTTCAGCTGCCGGCTGACCCCGACGCCGACGCCAGAATTCGACGCCGAAGGGCGTCCGGTCTTCAATACCAATGACCGATTCTTGTTGGTGGTCGAGACCTCGGTCGGGCAGTCGGTGCTGCATGCCGGTAGTCAAGGCGTGATGGTGGGTGACGACGTTGACGACATCACCCACTCGAGTGGGCGCCCGTCCCTTCAACTGCTTGCCTCAATGGATCTCGGCAACGGCAGTAGCCAGGTTTGCGATGGATCCCCAGTGAATCCTCCAGGCGGCGTCCCGGGCTTCGCTCCTCCGATCATAGACTGTGATGATCCCGATCTGACACCGGCCCAACAACTCGCTTGCCAGTCGCAGGAGTCAGAGGTCACTGACGCCCTGGTCGATGTCGCGTGTCGATTTGCTTTCGTCACTTCAGAGGGCAACGCCTGCACAAAGAATCCGTTCGGGGACTTTGCTTTTCTGGCGGATAACACGACCCGACAGTATTGCTTTCAGATCCCAACCGATTCGCAGCTGCCGGCCGGTGAGACGGTTCTAAAAGTCCAAGCCAGAGATGGTGCCGGATTCCTCGGTCCAGCCAGCGAGATCGTCATCCGCGTACCATAAGAACTTCGCGCCGGCCGACAGCGGTCTTTCGACAGACTGGCCCGGTTGCCGAAATCCTCAACCAAAGCCGGGGCGTTCCCTCCAGTTTCGCGCCTTGGCAGTGCGCTGAAATCCTCGTTTTCGCTCGCTCGCCGGTTTTTCAACGGACGGCTCGAGGCCACTTTGTGGAAGAGCTCTGTCCCCATGCCCGGGTGGCGGCGCTCATGGCTCACTGCCAAGCGACCATTTAGCTTTCCAAAAGCCTACCAATTAGCTTGCCAGAAGCTTACCAAGCCCCTATGGTCCCGTTGCAGAAGATCGGTTTTTTCCCCATTACTCGGATGTAGTGCAAAAATCCCTTTCCTCTGTCGAAACCTATGTCATTATTGAGCATGCCAACGGAAAAACCGTCCCCCGACCTTTTTCCGCTTGACAGGCCCGGACTAAACTGGAATAACGCCGACGGGTTCGAATGCGAAGTCACCGAACTCATATGCAGGCTGCAGTGAAAAAAAGGAGGCGTGCAATGCGATTGCTGGAGCGAAACCCGCGGCTGACGGGCACTATCATGGGACTAGCGGTATTAGCCCTTGTTGGTGCGCAGGCCCAGGCGCAGGATCTTGAAATTACCTCAACCGAACCCGGGTCGATCGTTCTGTATCCGAAGGTTATCTCCGACGGTACCCGGGACACGATCATCTCACTCACCAATACCTCGAACATGGTTGTGTACGCGCACTGCGTTTACACCAACGGTATCGGTCAGTGCAGTGCGTCGCCCGACCCGGCCAACCAGATCTACTACTGCAACACCTTTGATGACTGTCAGGGTGTGACGCCGCCGGGATCGACAGGCCCGCCGATTGATGTCGGTACCTGTAACCTGTTGTGGCAAGCGATTGACTTCGACGTCACGCTGACCGCGCAGCAGCCGACTTTCTGGCGTGTGTCGACCGGACGTGTGCAGGATCCTGCACTCCAGTTCGGTGTCGATTGCGCCGCGTCGGGAAACAGTCAGATTTGTCCGGGTTTCTTCATCGGCGACTCGATCGCCGGAAGTAACGTGCCCGGTCAAAACGGTTTTCGCGGCGAATTGCGTTGCTATCAAGTCATGGAAGACGGCGACCTGCTACCCGCGGACGCTCTCAAGGGCGAGGCGTTCATCGAAAGCCTAGCTCTCGGCGGCGATCCGCCGGCTCCTGGCAACGGACGCATCAGCGGTTACAACTCGATCAATGTCGAGGGTTTCGGCGAAGGCACAGCCGATCCAGCCGTCGCTTCATTGGACGGAACTGAGTATGCGCGCTGTCCCGACGCTGTCGGCCTTGACTATCTCCACCCGGGCGTCCCGGAGCCGTCAACTGGCGCCGACGTGGATGTGGAGCTCACCTTCATTCCGTGTACGGCCAATCAGGATGGCCAGACGGGATTCTCGGTGCAGCTGTTCACCTTTGACGAGTTCGAAACCAGGCAATCTCAGGGTATCCCTGCGGTCTGTTGGTCGAACGTCAACGGCGACAGCCTGAACCTCACTGCCAACCCGACGACCACATACCTACGGTCGGAGGCGCAGCAGACTCTTGGCTCCGGAAACTGTCAGGGCGGAAACCCGACAGGCTTCGGCTGTTTCGCCGACTCCGACTGCGGCGGCGAAGGCATCTGTAACAACGGAAGCTGCCAGGGCGGTGATTCGACAGGCCGCGTCTGTACGAACGTCACGCAGTGTGGCCCGGGCGCAACCGCCTGTAATATTCCTGGTACGTCGTTCTTGGCCCTCGTTGAAACCATCTACTCAGGTGGGACTCCGGGTGGTTCGAACGCCGACGTCGGTTACGAGCTCGTTCCGGGCACAACCGACGACTCAATGGGCTTCATCGGGAACTTTCCCGATCCGAACCCGGTGCCGTAACGGCTGCGTCAGGAAAGAAAGGGGAAACTCGAATGTCTAGCAAGACGACAATCGCAATAATCGCCTCAGCGGCCGCTGGCTCGTTGATGATAGCTTCGGTCGCTACTGCTGCGCCGACCCACGACAAGCCCGCGGGTCTCGTGATCTACCCGAAGATCCAAGTGAGCAGTGCTGACGGTCTCGATACCCGTATGCATCTGTCGAACACTTCCGGGCTTCCGCAGATGGCTCACTGCTTCTATGTGAATGCAAACAGCCACTGCACGAATAACGGAAACGTCTGCGACACATTCCTCGATTGCGAGGACACTGCGTCCGGTACATTCGGGTCGTGTGAAGCGGGCTGGATCGAGACCAATTTCGACATCTTCCTCACGGCGGAGCAGCCAATCGGTTGGCTCGCCTCCGAGGGTCTGTCGGTCAACGACCTTCCGTGTCGTGCGACTTTCCAAAACCCCAACCCGTGCATCGGTGGTGACAACAACGGTACGCGCATCCCGCCTGTCGAGGATCCATTCATCGGCGAGCTGAAGTGTATCCAGGCCGACTCAGTTACTCGTCTGCCAGTGGCCTGTGACGGCGACAACTGCCGCAACGATCTCACGGGTAAGGCAGTGATCATGTCTTCTAGTCTCCTCGACGGTGCTTCGTACCCGGCGGCCGGTCTCCGGCAGGTCCGCAACGATGGCGGCAATGATCTCCAGGTCGGCGGCGACTCCGGTTCAGTCGAGTACGAAAACTGTGCCGAGGTTCTCGTCATGGACTTCGTCTACGACGGTGCCACCGATCCGATCTCGGGCACGCTGCAGGGCCAATCTCAGCTGACCCTGGTTCCTTGCACTCAGGACTTTCGCGGACAGACCACCGACGCGGTCACCGCACAATTCCTCGTTTACAACGAATTCGAGCAGCGCCTCTCGACGAGTCGTCGTGTTGAATGTTTGCTCGATTCTCAGATCTCTCTGATTGACACGTCTCAGCCCAATCGCTCGATCTTCTCTTTCCCGATCGGCGGTACCATTACAGGGCAAGCTCGTATTCGTGGCGTCGGTGGCGGTCTCGCAGGGGTCGCAGTTCTCGGGTTAGCCACGAACTGGTTGGACCCAGACAACGACACCCGTCAGGGCTTGGCCGGGTATGCTCTCGACTCAGTCGTAGACACGTCAACTCCGGACATTATCTCACTACCGTAGCGTTTAGCTGAGAATCCGCATCAACTTGAAGAATCGATCTGTAGGAGGAACACGCATGAGGACTTTCGCGGTACGTCCTGCCGTCACTGCCGGCGCATTGGGACTCGCTTTCGCTCTAGCAGCGACGAGCGCCAGCGCCCAAGATTCATACACGGTCGAGCAGCCGACCTCAGTGCTGATCTTCCCCAAGGTCGTGAACGACGAGGGGCGGGACACGGTGCTCCAGGTTACGAATAATCACAACGTGATGGTCTACGCCCACTGTTTCTACACGGACGGGCAGACCATCAACGGAGTTCCCCGTTGGACGGTGACGGATTTTCAATTGAACCTCACTCGCCAGCAGACAACGACGTGGCCTGCCAGTACCGGCCGACCGCAGAACCCAAGCGACGACCAGAACGGGATTGACCCGGGTGGTGTGCCGCCGACGGTTGACGGTTTTACGGGCAGTTTGGTTTGCGTTCAGATCGGCTCATCGCATGGGAATCCCATAGGTGGGAACAGTCTGACGGGTCGGGCGAGCGTCGCCGGCGCGGACTACAATGCCGTCGGAATTCCGGGCATCAACGTCGATGGGGATAAAACCCTTATGTTGGACGGCTTAGAGTACGCCCGCTGTCCGTCGTCGTATCACTTGGACTTTGTTACCCCGGGTTCGGGCGGAGCGGTTGCGCTTGGCTCGATGGTCGGGTTCGGTCTGGGTGACGCTGTGGCGACAGTCAGTACGAGTTTGACGGTCGTTCCTTGTAATTACGACTTTGCGACCTTCTTCCCAGCGTCGGTCCGGTTGGGTTTTAATCCGATTGTCGATGAGTTCGAGAATCGGAACTCGGTCGGAACGGCGGAGGACGTGGTCTGTTGGGAAAATGTACAGTTGGACAACGCTGTGTTCGAGCTTGGTCCGAGTACGTTTAATACGGCAAGGGTCAACGGTAACGACTCGACGGGAGCTGCGGCGCCTTTTGTAGGTGTGGCAAACGTCCTGAGGGTTGGCGGCACGAGCCTTGGGATGGATTCGGCTACGACGAACTTGCACGCCGTCACGGGTGCACTCGCCGATGGGCAGATTATCATCCCGTAAGGTGTTGGACCGCTAAAGTAAGCTTGTACACTCGGACGCTTGAAAAGGAGCCAGCGAATGGTCAAAGGACGAACGATTTGGAATTTCACCGCGGTTGTAGGCGCGGTTGCCTTGGTTGGCATCGTCCTCGGCACGGTCGAACGGAGTGATGCGCAGCCACCTGATCCCGCGGATTCGACTTCTGCGGTGGTGACTGGTGGGTATCTGCACTTCCCAAAGATTCTCGTGCATACGACGGGAGACTTGGCGAACCCGGCATTAGCTGGTGACGACTTCGCGATGGACACGGTCATCCAGATTACGAACACATCGGATGTCCGGGTTACGGCCAACTGCTTTTACGTAACGGCGGTGAGCCGGTGCGGCTCGGCGACCGGCCCAGTGTGTCGGGACGATAGCGAGTGCGTGCCGGGGATTCGATGCCTTCCGACGTGGAGTTCGGATGACTTCCGGATCGATTTTACCCCGTTGCAGCCGATTGGTTGGAGCGCGGCAACCGGACTCTCGATTTTGCCATGTGGAATCGGCGGCGTCTGTCCGGGGAATCCGGGACAGAGCGGGCAGATCCCTGTGGTTTCGGTGGATCCGTTTGTCGGTGAGTTGAGATGTATTCAAGTCGAGACCGATGATGACGGCATGGCGACTGGGCCGACAACCGATAGCGATCTGATTGGGAAAGCTACGATTGTCGAGAGCGGCCCGTTCAGTGGACCGTCGGAGGTGCTGGCAGCGGGTTATAATGCGATCGGATTTCAGGGTGTATCGTCGGATGCCTTGGGTACAGATGCTTGCTTTGGCGGGGCACCGGCGGGTGCAAACTGTGGTGTTACCTACACGCCATGTGCGGCGCACTTGTCGCTGCAGCACTTCTTTGAAGGTGCCGAGACGCCGGCTGGATTCGTATCCACACATTTGACGTTGTCGCCGTGCAGCACGGAGTTGGAGATTGGCGACGTGTTTGCACCGTCGAATCGGGTCGTTGCGCAGATGCTCGTCTACAATGAGTTTGAGCAGCGGTTCTCGATTGCGGAACCGGTCGATTGTGTTGAGACACAGCGTCTTGTGGACATCGACACTCCAGCGGGCCCGTCGGGCGATTCTAGTTCGATCTTTTCCATCGGCACGCAGGGGACACTGGGTGGACAGACTCGGATCAGAGGCGTTAGCGACGATTCGGGTTTCGGGCGCGGGATCGTGGGTCTAGCCCATCAGTACTTCTCGGCCTCGATGGGCGGGACGCCCACGAGTTCGTCGGCTTACCATGTAAACGGTGAGTTGGCGGCGCAGCCGGATCCGGATGCAGTTTACGGACCGCTTTTTCAGTAATTAGGCGGAGTTCATACTAGATCGGGGAGCCGGAACGCCAGAAGGCGTTCCGGCTCTTTGTTTTTGAGCTCGTAGGCAGACTTCAAGGGTAGAGACGATGTCGACTAAGCGAATTCTGGTAGTTGAAGACAACCTGGATAACCGGCGTATTCTGGTGTATCGGCTGAAACGAATTGGCGAATTCGAGATCTTGGAAGCAAGTAACGGCGAGGAGGCGCTCGCGATTGTTCAGCGGGACGAACCCCCTGACCTTGTGTTCATGGATCTGAAGATGCCGGTCATGGACGGGTGGGAGGCCACGCGACAGATCCGGAAGCTCGAGGGTGGGGAGAAGATCCCGATTATCGCGTTGACGGCACAGGCGATGGCTGGCGACGAGCAGAAGGCGTTGGCCGCAGGTTGCGACGACTACCTTGCGAAGCCGATCGTCGATCTGGGTGTTGTACGGACAAAAATGGAGCGGTTGTTGGATAGGTAGAGCCGGGTCCGCGCTTTCCGGGGGGAAGCCGGATGGTGTCGTAGTGAGGCACGAGTTGGCGATTCGGGGGGTCGGTTGGAAGTAGCGCGCGTTTGCGGGCTGGTCGCATTGTGGCTGGTCTGCGGGTTTGATGTAGAAGCGTTTGGGCAGGGCGAGGGGCAGCCCTGTTCCGGGGTCACGCGTGTCGTCGCTGCCCTGTTCGATCCGGATGTTTGCGTAGCGGACGCGAACGGGGACGGACGGGTCAGCGCGGCGGATATTGTGTTCGTGGTTCGCCAGGGCGACGTCGCGACGCCGTCCCCGACGCCGACTGAGATCGGTACCACTGCGGTGGTTGATGTGACACCGACGCCGACTGCGACGGGGACACCTACGGCCGAAAGTACGGCGAGTTCTACCGCAAGTGCGACAGCGACCGGGACGCCGGGGAGAGTTCTGACGTCGACTGCGACGGCTAGTGCGACGGCTAGTGCGACGGAAGTGCCGACGGTCGTGGTCGGGACGCCGACGCAGACGGGGACCCCGACGCAGACGGGAACACAGACGCGGACGGGGACCCGTACCCGGACGTTCACTCGCACGCGGACCTTTACACGGACGCGTCCGGCGACGAGAACGCCACGAGCAACGTCGACCTCGACTCGTACGCGCACGGCGACCTTGACACGGACCCCATCGCGTACGCGGACGCCGAGTCAAACACGGACCCCATCTCGCACCGGGACAAGTACTCGGACCTTTCGATTCTCGCGCACTCCTTCGGCGACGCGTACGATCACAGGGACGCCGACTTCGTCGCGCACCCGGACGTTTACGCGGACACGGACGTTCACGCGTACCACGACTGTAACGCGGACCAGGACCGGGACCCGAGGGCCGTCGGCGACACGAACGGTCACGTCGACGCGGACGCCGAGTCGAACCGGAACCGCGACGCGCACCAGGACCGCGACGCGCACCAGAACCGGGACGCGGGCGCCGTCGGCGACGCGCACCGTAACCTCGACGCGTACACCGAGTCGAACGGGAACCGCGACGCGCACCGGGACTGCGACGCGGACCATGACGGCAACGCGTACCATGACGGCAACCCGTACCAGGACCGGGACCCGAGGGCCGTCGGCGACGCGCACAGTCACTTCGACGCGTACACCGAGTCGGACCGGAACCGCGACGCGCACCAGAACGTTTACACGGACACCGTCCGTGTCGCGGACACCAACGGGAACGCGAACGCAGACCGGGACTCGTACGGAGACCCGTACGCGTACGACCACACGTACAAGAACAGCCACGCGGACGGGGACAGACACTCGTACCCCGACTGGGACGCGAACTCAGACGGGAACCAGGACGGAAACGGCGACCCGGACGGCGTCGCGCACGGGGACTGCTACGCGGACACCGACCGGTACGCGGCCTTTCACGGCGACAAGGACACCGAGCGCGACACGTACGTCGACGGGGACTCCGACGAATACTCGGACGAGGACGGCGACTCGCACGAGGACGGCTACACGAACTCCTTCGGGGACGCGACTCCCGACGAACACGAGAACGCATACGCGTACTCGCACCTCGACTCGAACCAAGACGGCGACTCGCACATCAACGCTGACGGGCACGCCGACGTCGACCGGAACAATCACACCGACTCCGTCGATCACGCCGACGGTTCCCACCATCGGTCCTATCGTTACAGCGTTTGGTGTCGCCCGAGCCGACGGATTGATCGTTCCGCCGAGCGGTTTCGCGCCGGGGGGATTTCCCCTGTTCATCAGGCCGGTTGCGAGTGGATTTTTTCTTTATGCCGAATTCAAGCGCCCGCCCGACTTCGCGCCGATCAATACCTCGACGTTTAACGACGATGTGTTTTCGTTGCCAGGCTTCCGGATTGCCACGGACCGTCCGCTCGGTGATGGTAGCCCGGAGGTTTGTGATGCAGGGCCTGCGCCGTCCTTACCGATCGGAGGTGTACCGGCGATAGCCGATGGTGACTTTGGATCGAATCCACCAGCGGTGAACGACTTTTCGTGTCGATTCGACGTGAGGTCGGCCGGAGGGACGGGACCGTGCACCCGTCGCGGCAATGGTTCGGACGCCTTCGAGAACTCGGAATCAATCCGTCAGTTTTGCACGATCGTAGGAGCGGAGGTCGCCTTCCCAGTTGGAGATACGAGGCTCACCGTCAGCGCCGTCGATCTGTTTGGTCGCCCCGGAGAGCCGGTCTCTATTGTGATTCGGATCGAACCGTAGGTTGATTGACGGCAATAGCCCCGCGGGTGCGACGCAGGATCGTTTAGTGGATCTGTTTGTCGGGTGTTGTGTTTGTGTGGTCTGGGTCTGTAGATAGGTGGACCCCGTGGCGCCTGGCGAACTCGAGAATTGTCGCTCGAGCCAGCTTGCTGGGTCGAAATCGGCCGTTTTCCCAACGGTTAACCGTACCCACTGTGATACCGAGGGCGTGGGCGAACTCTTCTTGTGTCATACCTAGCTGCTGACGGACTTGACGTATGTAGTGACTCATGTCTTCGCTCATCGGGACCCCTCGGGCAGTTTCCTCGCGCATGGATGCCCACACTACTAAGCAATCAGCATGCCGAAACGCTGCCGACTAGTCGGCCTGCCCGAAGATCACCTGGTACAAGGGCCGTGTCGCCAAGATTTCGCCAAATTGCGCACTATTGGCAAAGAATCATTGACTTTTTTGGTCCCCATAGCCCATTGTTCGGCGATGAGAGGGCTACAACTGTATAGTGTCTCGGACTGGGGATGGGTGGCGAGACTGTCCACTGCACTTTCCCTGGTCGTCGCAGCGTTGCTCTTTTCCGGTGGGCTGAGCCCAGCGGTGGCAGAGGGTAGCGGGCTCGGCCATCAGGCGGGCCTGCCGTCGCTGATCCGGGTTCAGGACGATGTCCCCGTCGAAAAGCGCTTTCAGGTGGCGCTCAAGGGCCTCTATAAGGATGTGCGTCGGTCGTTTAAACGATCCCGCTACTTCGTTTTCAATAGCCCGACGTGGTGGTGGCGCAGGGCTAAGCGCAGCGTTTTTCCGATCGTGTTTGCGCTTGGAGCGTTGCTATTCGATGCGTCGTTGTTGGCGGCCTGGAAGAACGACGGCATGCGGGTGTTGACCGCTTATATTCCGATGATGGTCTACGTGTACGGTCGGCTATTTTTTTCGAGTCGAGCGAGCGTAGTCGCCCGTGTCGCTGTGGTGCTCGCCATTGTTTACGGCGTTTGGCGTCACGATCTGATACGCGATGGACGATGGTCTTCCCTCGGGATCCATCGCCTCGACGACTTTCTTATTATCGTCGCCGCGGTCAGGTTCTTCGTATACTCCTGCTCTGAGGAGCTTGTGCAGGCTTACGCAGGTCGAGCCATCGAACTCCGCAATAGAGTCCTCAACGCTACCGGAAGCCAGGCGGCCGGCTGACGCGCTTATAAGTCGCCGATCGTGCCGTCCATCGCCCGTTTAGGAAGCGCTCGGGCTTCGTTCCCCTGCGGGCGAATTTCCTCTTTTTCGAGGTTTACCCGCCACAAGGCGACACGTGTTGTCTGATTCTCTTTCCATTGAAGCTCGACTTCGAACTCGGGCCCATTCTTTTGTCTCGCATCCCAGCTGAATTCGCCGACGTAGGCGCGCTCACCGGCTTCGGTTTTCAAGTCCCGGACCTTCAGGGAATATCCCTTGAGCATATCGCCCAAAGTGAGACCGCCGCCTTCTGGGGGTTTCGAGTCACGAACGACGGCAGCAGCTTCCGGTTCCTTGCCATTCCAGATCTCGCCAGAGCGGATTTGGTTGATGACCAGGTAGGCAAACCCTGCCATGAAGAGCAGAAGCCCTCCCCATCCAATGAGTGCTCCAATAGCCGAACCTTGCTTCTTCTCGCCTTCGGACATTGCCATCCCCTTCGACACAATCGTTATTGAGCCTAACGCAAAGACCCAATCTCTACCGAACAGCGTTTGTCATCGCAAGCTGGCCGATGGATCCTCGACTATCCGCGGCCTGGTTTGAGGCGCTGATTGCGCTCGCGATTTTGGCCGCGCCACGAGGACAGACTTTTCGCGCCCTCAGAGGACAGCAGGTCCCAAAGGACCCCTCTGGGCCTGGGATATAGGCTGGGAGCCGCTATGACGTTGTCCGGGGTGACCGCGAAATCGACCGGCACATCGTGTGCTCGCATCGGGATTCGTTCGTCGATGACCTGGACAGAGTGGACGGTCGTGACGACTGGAGTGTATTCGCGAATCTTGCCGAGGTGTCGCAAGAGTCCATATTCGAGGTCGAAGCGGCCGCCGCCGCGGCCCAACATTGCGCCTTGGCGGTTCACTGCCAGAGCGCCTGTGATCACCAGGTCGAGGGATGGCAGTTGCTCTGCGGTGACGAGACGACCGTAGCGGACCGCGTTTCTCAAGCTGACGGCTCGCCACGCGTGCGACCCCAGCCGCGCCGGGTCGACCTCGAGGAAACTCGGCTCGGAGTGCTGGTTTCCGATGGGTAGGTAGAGTGTCTTCCCCTCGGCGATCGCGGCGCGCCGCAACCAAACCTGGGGGGCGCTGACTTCACACTTGATGGCCCGAGCGCGGCGCCAGATGGTCAACCTCCTGAGGAGGGCGGCGGCGTTCTCGGCGCCCCGAAAGTTGGGTACACTTCGGCCCTCGGACGGGAAGCGTGCGAGGCCCCCGCGTTCGAGTCGCTCTATCGCGCGACGACGGATTGTATCCTTGCTCATGAACGAGTTTTCGAGTTGCTGAAGCCGAGAGACGGTCAATCACATCCCGTCCTCGCCCTGCCAGCTACTACACGGTCGTAAGTCGAGTCAAATCTCCCTTGGTCTTGACAGAGCTCCGATTCATCGAGTCGCCATTCTGCGGGCGAAGATGACGAATCCGGTGTGGGCTACCATCCGGTGCTCGGGCCGAACGCTCATGCCCTCGACGTGCCAATCGCGCACCAGACTCTCCATGGCCTGAATAGCGCCGAAGCCCGCTGTACGGGCTTGATCGACGAACTGTTTGATTTGCAAGACGGTCGGCACGTAGGCGACGAGAACAGCGCCGGGACGGAGGGTTCGCCATGCTTCAGGCAGGAGACGCCAAGGCTCCGGGAGGTCGATGACGATGCGGTCGAGGTCGGTTTCCTCAATTCCGTCGGCGATGTCGGCTCGCTTGAGCGTCCACTGTGGCGCGGGGCCGAAAAACCGTTCGACGTTCCCCCGGGCCATCTCGGCGAAGTCCTCGCGCAGCTCGTAAGAGTATAGATGGCCGTCGGGCCCGACAGCGCGCAGTAGAGCCATTGTGAGGGCTGCCGGTCCGGTGCCGACCTCGAGGACACGGGCACCCGGGTAGATGTCGCCCCAAAGCAGGATCAGCCCGACGTCTTTTGGATAGATCACTTGCGCCTTGCGCGGTAGGTGAGGGATCAAGCGCGCGTAGGTCGGCCTGAGGACGAGGAACTTTTCGCCGCCTGAATTCTCGATTACGCTGCAGTCCGGAAGCCCGATGATATCGTCCATCGCCAGATTGCCGCTGCGCAGATGAATGCTGGAGCCTGGCTTTAGGGCTCTCAGGTATTCGCGATCCTTGCGGTCGATGAGCAGTACGTCATCGCCGGCCTGGAGGCGCGCCCGGTCGGAAATCTCGGCACTATCTTCCAGGCTTGGTACGGTCTCGGGAGCTGGCACGACCGAGGCGTCGTCGCCGGGTGTTGTTTCACTGGGAGTCTCTTCTTCCGCGTCGCTCATTCTGAACGAGCCCGATCAGCGTAGCGGGCTCGTTTGGTTTGCACTTCACGCACCAGGCGGCAGCGCGAACACCGCTCGGTGAAACTCGGCATCCCGCACCCCTCGCAGGTCAGAGGCGGGCGGTTGGCTTCACTTTGCATCATCGGGCGGGCCCTTTCGAGAAAATCTTGGACGAATGACAGTTTGGTGCCGGGACTAGCGGCTTCCAACTGATTCATCACCTCTTTGTGTTTGAGCTGAGTCGCTCCGGCGCTGTTGGGGCACTCGTCTAGGATGTAGTCGATCTTGCGAAAAAAGCAGTAGGCGGCGCTCTCGAACTCCGTCGTGCGGTAAAGTGGTTTGACCTTGCGAACGAAACGTTCGTGCGTTGGCTCGAGGACTGGCTTCTGGCGCGCCAGGTAGTCCATTTGCCAGTGCAGGACGTTGCCCAAGAGTCGTGCGGCTTCGTCGTCGAGGTTGTGACCGGTTGCCACGACCGGAAATCCGCGATCGATCGCCAGCTTGTCGAAGTAGTGGCGCTTGAGGGTCCCGCAGGCTGAACAGGCTGGGCGGTTCGTAAACGCCGTTGCGTCGTCGACGGCCAGCCCTTCCTCGCGCAGCGAAATATTGAGGAGAGGGAGATTCCTGGCTTCGGCAAATGCCACGGCTAGTTCGGTCGATTGATCGGAATAATCCCCGATTCCGAGCGAAAGGTGTAGTCCCGTGGTCTGGTAGCCGAGTTCGATTAGGATGTCCCATAGCGCTAGACTGTCTTTACCACCGGACACGGCCACGAGAATGTGTTCGTCGAGACTGAACATCTTCTGCTTGCGGATGCTGCGGCGCACGTGCTTTTGCAAGAGCGGTACAAAGCAGGTGCGACAAAAGGCAGCGTTGTGTTGGCGCAGTTTGATCTCGGCACGTTCACCGCAGCGATTGCACTTCATCGATGGTCCCGAACCCTCTCAGATTCCGCCCGAAATGACCGAGCGAATTTCGATCTCGTCGTCCGCTTCGATCATTTCACCTTCCGGGATAAGTTCGTCTCCGCGGATCACCATGGCCGTGCCAGGCAGGTACCCGAGATCGCGCAGCACATTCGAGACGAGCCGCCGACCCGACAGCTCGACAGTCTTTCTTTCCGGAAGGATCGTGATTCGCATCGAGCCGTGGGAGAATATGGGCTGATAGGGGTGCTGTCAATTCACAGCTCGGGAACTGCTGTTGACTCTCGGAGGGGGCTCCAGTAGCGAGCTAACATTGTGATTAGCGTGAGGAATCGACGTGGAGGGTGACGAAACAGAGGGGCGCCGGCAAAAGCTCCAAGCGATGCGCGATGCAGGAGTGAATCCGTATCCGAACGATTTTCGCCCAGAGCACACCACGCGCGAAGTCAAAACCGATCTCGGTGAGGCCGACGCCGCCGCGCTCGAGGCGTTCGAAGGCGTCTTCTGCTTGGCTGGGCGCATCGTGTCTCGGCGCGACTTTGGCAAAGCTTCCTTCTTGCACTTGCAGGACCGCAGTGGCCGGCTCCAAGTCTACGTCAAACGCAACATCGTGGGGGACGAGGCCTTCGCCGCGTTCAAGCAATGGGATCTAGGAGATTTCCTCGGAGTGCGCGGTCGGCCGTTTCTCACCAAGACGGGTGAATTGACGATCGAAGCGAGTGAGGTCCACTTGCTCGGTAAGGCGCTGCGACCACTCCCCGAGAAGTGGCATGGGCTCACCGATGTCGAGGCCCGCTACCGCCAGCGCTATCTCGATACGGTTACGAGTGAAGAAGTTCGTGAGACTTTTCGCAAGCGGTCGCGCATCATCCAGGCGATACGAGAGTTCTTCATTTCTCGCGACTACTTCGAGGCGGAAACGCCGATGATGCAGGCCGTGGCGGGCGGCGCGGCAGCGCGTCCGTTCGTCACGCATCACAATGCGCTCGATATTGATCTCTACTTGCGAATTGCGCCCGAGCTTTACCTCAAGCGCCTCTTGGTCGGTGGTTTCGATCGTGTCTTCGAACTCAGTCGGGTGTTTCGCAACGAGGGGGTTTCGACGCGCCACAACCCGGAGTTTACGTTGGTCGAGTTCTATCAGGCCTACGCGACCTATCGTGACATGATGGATCTGACCGAGGAATTGTTCGTCGAACTCGCGGACTCGATCGTCGGCTCGCGCACGATGAGCTGGGCGGAGCACGCCCTTGATTTGACTCCGCCGTGGCGACGCGTGTCGATCCCGGAACACGTTGCGGAAAAGATGGGCCTGGATATCGATGCGGTCCGCGGGCTCGACTACGAGCTGTTGCGCAAAGCCGGCGACGAAGTGGGTGGTCCGCTGCGGCAGGACTACCGCGCAAAGTATGGTGAAGCCGCCGCCGGGTATTTGTTGATGGATCTTTTCGAGACGATCGCCGAAGAAGAGTTGATCCAGCCCACTTTTGTCGAGGAGTATCCTGTGGCGGTTTCGCCTCTGGCTCGTCGCAACCAGGAATCGCCGAACTTTGTCGACCGATTTGAGCTGTTCATCGGAGCGAAGGAAATGGCGAATGCATTTTCTGAGCTCAACGACCCGGTGGATCAGCGGCAGCGCTTGGAAGCTCAGTTGCAACACCGAGCCGCGGGCGATGACGAAGCCCACGCCATGGACGAGGATTTTCTGCGCGCCCTCGAGCATGGCATGCCGCCGGCTGCGGGTGAGGGAATCGGGATCGATCGCTTGGTGATGATGCTGACAGATTCTGCTTCGATTCGTGACGTAATCCTGTTTCCACACATGCGTCCGGACAAGCCGTAGCCTTCGCGTGTCGCGACACCCAAAGGCGTCTTGAGCTTTCCGCTGTTCATCGGCCTGCGTTACCTGCGGGCGCGCAAGCGAGAAGCGTTCCTGTCCCTGATCGGCGTCATCGCCACCGTGGGGATCGCTCTGGGCGTGATGACCCTCGATGTCGTGCTGAGCGTGATGAGTGGATTCGAGCGGGATCTGCGCGATCGTATCCTTGGTTTGACTCCGCACGTGACCGTCGAGTCGCCGTCGGGTTCCTTTGTGCCATCGCCAGGACTAGTGGAGCGATTGCGAGCCGTGCGGGGCGTCTCCGCGGCCTCGCCGTACGTGGTCGGGCAGGTCGTCTTGTCGTCGGGCGACGAGCTTGCGGGAGTCGAATTGCGTGGTGTTTCGGGCCAGGGCGGTGCGACAGATCTTGCACGACACGTTGTCGGTGGCGATCTCGCGGAGATCGAGGAGCGCCACGCCTTGGGGGGGGATGACGCGTCGGCAGTGCTCTTGTCGGGGATCGTGCTCGGCCGCGATGTTGCTCGAAGGCTGCGGGTGGGTCGAGGAGACCCGGTAACGGTCGTCTCGCCTCAGGGAATGCCGACCGCGGTCGGGCTCGTTCCGCGGGTGAAGCGGTTTGTTGTGGTTGGCGTGTTTCGATCTGGGATGTCGGAATACGACGGGTCGCGGGCGTTTGTCTCGCTCGATCAGGGGCGCCGCTTTTTTCGTCTCGGGGCCCGGGTAAATGGCGTCGAGGTCCGGGCCGACGAGGCCGATGAAGCAGACGTGATCGCTAAGCTCCTGGCGCCGCTGTTGGATATCGGCCTGACGACAACTGATTGGAAGCTGAGCAATCGGACTCTGTTTTCGGCTCTGCAACTGGAAAAGACGGTGTACTTTATCGTGCTCCTTCTGATCGTCCTGGTCGCGGCCTTCAATATCGTTGCGACGTTGATTATGGTTGTGATGAACAAGCGCAAGGATATCGCGGTCCTCAAGTCGATGGGTGCTCGCAACGCGGACATCGCCAAGATTTTTCTCTGGAGTGGTCTGTCGATCGGCGTCGTTGGCGCGACGACGGGATCTCTGCTTGGGTGGATCCTGTGTTGGGCGCTGCAACGCTTTGAGTTCGTCCAGCTGCCTCCGGATGTATTTTACGTGTCGACGCTTCCCGTGGAGATTTACCCGCAGTATTTCTTGGGCGTGTTGCTCATGGCGCTGCTGATTTGCTCGTTGGCTAGCGCCTACCCGGCCAGCAAGGCAGCGCGCATCATCCCGGTCGACGTATTGCGCTATGAGTGACCTGATTCGCGCCGAGGCGCTCTCTAAGGAGTATGGTGATGCGCGGCGGCGCGTTACTGTATTCGAGAATCTGTCTTTTCGAGTCGCCCGTGGCGAGAAGCTCATCATCGTAGGGCAGTCGGGGGTGGGCAAGAGCACGTTGCTGCACGTGTTGGGGGCGCTCGACCGCCCAACTTCCGGTAAGATTTGGTTCGACGAGACCCCGCTCGATGAGCTGAACGAGGCGCAGCTCGCAGAGTTTCGCAACCGCCAGATCGGGTTCGTCTTCCAATTTCACCATCTCTTGCCGGATTTTACGGCGTTGGAGAACGTGATGATGCCGTGCCTGATCGGTGGCGCGGGGCGCGACCAGGCGGCCGAGAAGGCCCGGCGCATTCTCTCTGAGGTCGGCCTGGATGCTCGTCTGGAGCACAAACCGGGGGAATTGTCGGGCGGTGAACAGCAGAGGGTGGCGATAGCGCGTGCGGTGGTTCTCGAGCCGCGTGCACTCCTCGCCGATGAGCCGACTGGTAACCTCGATCCTGAGACCGCCGAAGGTGTCCATCAACTCCTGGAGGATCTCAACCAACGACTGGGTCTCACCCTGGTCATAGTGACGCACAACGACCGGCTTGCGGCCCTAGCCGACCGTACTCTTCGCCTAGATCGTGGAGCACTGGTTTGAGCGGGAACTGGGCGGTCGTTCGGCGCAAGTTGGGGTGCGGGGTTGGTCCCGATCGGTTGCTCTGGTAGTGACGGTTGTTTGCCCCTTCTCATGCCGCAAACGATTTCAATAGCGCTGGCCCTCGTATTGGCCTGTGTTCTCTCGGCTCGGCCAGGGATGGCCCAGCTACCGGGGCCAGATTTGGCGGTCGGCGCGGATCGGGTTGCCGAGCCGGTTGATATCGGGTTGGTCGCAATCGAGGGAAATCGACGTGTCGACGAGAGTGCGATCCGCGTCCGCTTGAAGATGCTACCCGGCGCCAAGTTCGATGAGAAGGTCGTCGACGACGATATCCGGTCGCTCTTCGAGATGGGATTCTTTCGCAACATCACCGCTTCTCTCGAGGGCAGTGGAGTGCAGTGGGTGCTGACGTATTTGGTCGAGGAGCGTCCCTTTGTGCGCTCCATCGAGGTCGTCGGTGAAGATGAGATCGACGAAGAAGAGATCCAGGGCATGATTCGAGTTCGCCCCAACACGATCCTGGACCCGGAGAAGGCCCGCGCGGGAATCTCGGAAATCAAGAAAGCTTACGAGAAAAAGGGCTACCTCGATGCCGAGGTCGAGTACGAGACCGCGCCGGTAGGGGAAGACGAAGTCGCGGTCACCTTCCGCATCGAAGAAGGCGATCCGGTGCGCATCGAGGAACTCCGCCTCGAGGGCAATGAGGGGATAAGCGATCGCACCTTGAGGAGCATTCTCGCGACGACAGAGAGCGGCTGGTTTTCGTTTATTACAGGCGCCGGAAACCTCGACCGCGAAGTGCTGCAGACCGATGCCGAGCGCTTGACTGCGTACTACTACGAAAACGGTTACATCGATGTGCGTGTCGACGAGCCCCAGATCGAGCGAACCTCGGAGGGCCTCGAGGTAACGTTCCGAATCGAGGAGGGTGAGGTCTACCGCTTCGGCGAGGTGAGTGTCCTCGGGGAGACGCTCGAGGGGCTGGAGACGGCGGATCTGGACCTTGCCAGTGACAGTGGAGATATCTTTCGGCCGAGTAAGTTGCGCGAAGACATGAACGTTGTGACGGAGCTCTACGGAGACCGCGGATATGCGTTTGTCAATGTTACGCCCGACACACGGATCGACGCCGCCGCCAAGACCGTGGACTTGGGCTTTCGTGTCGTGCGCGGTCCGGAGGTCTTCATCGATCGGATCGAAGTGACGGGTAACACCAAGACCCGCGACAACGTGGTCCGGCGCGAGATGGAACTTATCGAGCAGGAGCGATTTTCGGGGGCCAGGTTGCGACGGTCGCAGGAGCGGATCCAACGGCTCGGTTTTTTCCAGGACGTCAACATTACGACGCGAAAAGCCGACCGCGACGATCGACTCGACGTGCTGGTGGACGTGCGCGAAGGGAACACGGGGACCTTTTCGGCCGGCGCCGGTATCAGCTCTGGCAACCAGTTTCTGTTTAACGTCAGTCTTTCCGAGATCAACCTGTTCGGCCGCGGTCAGCGTCTGCTTCTGCAGCTAGACTTGGGTACGATCCGTCGCAACCTTACCCTGAGCCTGACCGAGCCTTACTTTCTCGACACGGAACTCAGCGTTGGCTTGGACGTATTCAATTGGCAACTCGAGTTTGACGAGTTTACGCGCGGCGGCACCGGCGGTGGGATCCGCTTGCTTTATCCGTTCCGCGCTCTCGGAATTGAGGATTTGAAGCTCGGACCGGTGACGATTCCCTTGATCGATACGAGGATGGGTCTCGAGTATCGTATCGAGCAGGCCGATATCTCTGGAGTCAGCGCGCGGCGATCGTCGGCCATCAGTTCTGAGCAGGGGACCCGGATCACCAGCGCGATCATTCCGCGAATCTTTCGTGATACGCGCAACCATCCGTTCGATCCGACGCGCGGTTCGATGCAGGATCTCTCCGTCGAGATTGCCGGATTGGGCGGCAACACGCGCTTCATCAAGGCGGAGACCCGGGCCCGTTGGTATGTTCCCGTCTACAAGCACGATGCGCTCGGCGAGCTGACGTTTTCGACCGGGTGGAATCTCGGTTTTGGCTATGGCTACGGCGGCCAGAGAGAGATCCCTCTCTTTGAACGGTATTTTCCGGGCGGCATCAATACCGTGCGCGGGTATCGCATCCGCACCATGGGGCCGCGCGTGGCTCTGTTCGACCAGTCTCTCGGGCCTGCGAGTACCTGCCCGACCGGGTCTTTGACATGCGGGCGATTCCTCGGCACCGACGTCATCGGCGGAAGTAGTCAGCTGATTATCAACAACGAGCTGATTTTTCCGCTAGTCAAATCACTTGGCCTAAAAGGCGTGGTGTTTTTCGACGCAGGTAATGCATTTTCGGCAGCCCAAGGGATCGACTTCAACGAGTTGAGGATGTCGGCAGGTGCTGGGATTCGTTGGCTTTCTCCCATCGGACCGCTTCGAATCGAGATCGGTGTACCGCTCAACGAACGAGAGAGCGACGACACCCAAACGGTTCAATTTTCGTTCGGTGGAGTGCGCTAACAGGCCGCCGATCTCCCCGTCCGCGGCGATGGATCTCTAGTGGGTTTGGTCACCCCCTGCGGGAGCGCGACGGACGGCTAGGTTGTTTGCCTGTGCAGCGTGAAATCTGTCGCGTTTCTCGCTATGAACAAAGGTTCTAGGCATCGGGGGTTTGCTCGGTGCTTATGGGGAAAATGCCAATCGAAGTGATACGACGGCGTTGGTCGTCGGTCGGGAGGAACTTAATCAGATGAGAATTTTGCTTATGGCCGTTGTGGCGGCTGTCTTGATCGGTGCTCCGGCGGCGGAAGTTTCAGCCCAAGACATCCGGGTTGGGACGATCAACTTGCAGCGCGCGCTCAACGAATCGAGCGCCGGCAAGGCTGCCAAGGTCAAGTTCAAGGAGCAGCTCGATCGGTTGCAGCGCGACCTCGAACGCCAGAAGAGTGAGGTTGATGCTCTCAAGGACCAGCTGGCGAAAAAGGCCCTGGTGATGAAGGCAGATGAGCGCCGCAACCTGGAGATGGACTACCAGCGCAAGGCACGAGAATTCGAAAGAGCCTACGAAGACTCGCAGGGCGAGTTGCAGCTGAAGGATTCAGAGATGACTCGCGACCTGTTGAAGGAGTTACAGCAGGTGATCCAGGAGTACGGCCGGCGCGGTGGCTACACCGTGATCCTCGAGCAGGCCGGCGGTGCGTTGTTGTACGGCGCCGCGCATATCGACGTCACCGACGCGATCATCGCCGAGTTCAACCAGAAGCGCTAGGCGGGCATCGGGCGTGAGTCAGCGGATACATCCCAGCGCACTAGTCGACGCTGGGGCCGAACTCGGACCGGATGTCGAGGTCGGCCCTTTTGCGATCATTGGTGAGGGCGTTGAGATCGGTGCTCGCTGCGTCGTCGGCGCGCATGCGGTGGTCCTGGGACGTACCTCGCTCGGTGAGGACAATGTGGTCTTTCACCACGCATCCCTGGGCGCGCCGCCGCAGGACTTGAAGTTTCACGGCGAGCCGAGTCAGTTGGTGATCGGTGATCGCAACCAAATCAGAGAGTTCGCGACGCTTCATCTTGGCACCGAGAGTGGTGGCATGGTGACCCGTGTCGGTGACGACAACATGCTGATGAACTACACGCACGTTGCCCACGATTGTGTGCTCGGCAATCGCAATGTGTTGGCCAACGGTGTGCAGCTAGGTGGTCACGTCACATTGCAAGATTGGATCGTTGTCGGGGCGCTGAGTGGTATTCACCAATTCGTTCGCATCGGCGAGTCGGCGATGATTGGGGCCGGTTCGATGGTGTCTCTCGATGTGGTTCCGTTTTGCAATGCGACAGGGGATCGCGCCGAAGTGCGTGGCCTCAACGTGGTAGGATTGAAGCGACGAGGCCTTTCGACGGAGGTCCGGTCTCGGGTCAAGTCGGCGTACAAGGCGTTGTTTCAGTCTGGCTTGAAGGCTGTCGATGCGGTCGCCCAGCTTCGAGCGGAGACTCCGGCGATTGACGAGATTGACGCGATGTTGCGTTTCGTTGAGTCGTCCGAGCGTGGCATTTGCCGTTGATTGTCGCGGGAGCGTGATTGATTGCCGCAACCAGGGGAAACGATTGGGCTGATCGCGGGAAACGGTCAGTTCCCGAAGCTGTTCGCCGAAACAGCTCGAGCCGCTGGGTTGCGTGTGGTGGCTGTCGCGCACGAGGGCGAATGCCTGCCGGGATTCGAGCCCTTCGTCGAGCATGTCACTTGGATCAAGGTCGGCCAGATCAACACCATGTTCGAAGTGTTTCGTCGCCATGGAGTCCGGCGCGCCGTCATGGCGGGAGGGATCGACAAGGCCAGCCTGATGGAACACTTTGCCCCGGACGAACGCGGAGTCCGACTGTTGGAGCGGCTCACACAGTGGAGCGATGATGCGCTGCTGCGCGAGCTCGCCGCAGATCTCGAGAGCGAAGGCATCGAGATCGTCGAGTCGACGCTGTTTCTGGACTCGATTTTGACCCGCGAGGGTACATTCACAAAGGCCGAGCCGGATGAAGCTCAGTGGGGAGACGTCCGATTTGGGATGGAAGTGCTGCGCTCGATTGGTCGTTTTGACATCGGTCAGACACTGGTCGTCAAGTCGGGAATCGTCCTGGCAGTGGAGGCGATCGAGGGGACCGATGCAGCTCTTCGCCGCGGTGGCGAGCTCGGTCGGGGTGGTGCAGTGGCGGTCAAAGCGAGCAAGTCGACGCAGGACCTGCGGTTTGATGTTCCGGCGGTCGGGTTGGAGACGATCGCGGTTTGTCGCGAGTCTGGCGTCGCCGTGCTGGCTCTCGAGGCCGGCAAGACTCTGATGTTCGACCGTGAACAAGTGATCGATGCGGCCAATGATTGTGACATCGCGGTCGTTGGCGTCGGTCTGTAGTGGCGGCGATGGCGGATCGGGTACGAGCGGCGGTCGTCGGGGTAGGCTATCTGGGAGCGTTCCACGCCCAAAAGTATGCCAGCCTCGATGGAGTCGATCTGGTGGCTGTGGTCGACTCGGATCTGGATCGGGCCCAGAAGGTTGCGCGTGATGTGGGAACGGTTGCGTTTCCGACGGTCTCATCACTGCGCGGCAAAGTTGATTGTGTCAGCTTGGCAGTTCCGACCACCGCCCATCACGCGATTGGGATCGAGCTGCTCGCCGCCGGCATCGACCTATTGGTCGAGAAGCCGATTACCCCGACCGCCGCGGAGGGTCGAGCCCTGGTGGAGTTGGCGGAGCAGCGTGGTTTGATCTTGCAGGTCGGGCACCTCGAACGCTTCAACCCAGCGATTCGCTCATTGTCTGGCGTGATCTCGCAGCCGCGCTTCATCGAATGTCACCGGTTGGCGCCTTTCGTTCAACGCGGAACGGAAGTCGATGTAATCCTCGACCTGATGATTCACGATCTCGACATCATTCTAAGTGTCGTCGATAGCGATGTCGTGTCGACCGAGACAGTCGGGGTACCGGTGATTTCGGAGGAAGTGGACATCGCCAACGCCCGTCTGCGGTTTGCTTGCGGGACGATCGCCAATGTCACTGCGAGCCGTGTCGCCCTCAAGAAGGAACGCAAGATTCGTTTTTTCCAGTCAGACACCTACGTTTCGGTCGACTATGGTGAGCGCCAGATTAGGATCTGTCGGCGCAAGGCGTCCGGCGCACCCGGCGCGCTCCCTGAAATTGATATCGAAGAGACCAATTTCGGGGATGCGGATCCGCTCTTCGATGAGGTTGAGGCGTTTGTCGGAGCCGTGCGGAGTCGGGAGAAGCCGCTCGTGGATGGTGCCACGGCGGTGCGAGTCCTCGAATTGGCCGAGCGGCTGCGCAACGGCATGGAGACTGAATGACACGGCCTCTGCGTGTCATGCTGGTTGCCGGTGAGGCTTCTGGCGATTTGCACGCTGCAGCCTTGGTTCGCGAGTTGAAGGCGCGGCGAGAGGATGTCGAAGTATGGGGTCTCGGCGGTGCGCGGCTGCGTGCGGTCGGGATGCGCACTGTTTTTGATAGTGAACACGCCGCGACCATGGGGTTTGTGGAAACCTTTGGCCAGATCGGGCGTCACCTTCGAATGTTCCGCCGTTTAGTCACCGAGATGCGCGAGCAGCGGCCCGACTTGGTGATCTTGGTAGACTATCCGGAGTTCAATATGTTGCTCGCCTCTCGCGCTAAGAAGATGGGAATCCCGGTCTTCTATTTTATCGCGCCGCAGGTGTGGGCGTGGCGCAAGGGGCGGGTCGAGAAGATTCGCCAGCGGGTAGACAAACTTGGCGTTGTATTTCCGTTCGAGGCTGACCTCTACAATCGCGGCGGCGATGAATTGGCCGTATTCCTCGGTCACCCGCTGCTCGATGTCGTGCACACGACGCGCGATCGTGCCGCGACGCGGAGTCGGTACGGGCTCGACGAGTCTCGCCAGGTACTGGCGCTCTTGCCCGGGAGCCGCCGCAAGGAAGTGGATCTAATCGGGCCGGAAATGATCGCCGGTGCCAACCTGTTGGTCGAAGAGGGGTGGCAGCCGGCGCTGGCCCTCGCGCCGGGCATCGACGACGAACAGGTCCGGGTGCTGCGGGCAGCGTGTCCGGGGCTAGTGGTCGTCGAGGATGATACGTACAACTTGATAGGCTGCGCCGATGCGGCGGTGGTTGCGTCGGGTACTGCGACGGTCGAGACGGCGATGCTGGGATGTCCGATGGTCATCGTGTACCGGATGGCGCCCGTGTCGTACTGGTTGGCCAAGCGCTTGGTGACTGTGGAGCAGATCGGCATGCCGAACATCATTTTAGGTAAATCAGTGTTCCCAGAACTCGTGCAGGACGACGTGACCCCACAGGCGATCGCTGAATCTGTGCGGTCGCTGGCGGAGCGGGCGCCTGAGATGAAAGCGGCCCTCGCTGAGCTTCGCGCGGCGTTGGGCGAGCCCGGCGCCGCCGGCCGCGCCGCCGAGGTGGCCCTGGAGTTGGTGCAGTGACCTCAAACTGGCGACGCTTGATGGGCTACTTGCGTCCTTACGTCTGGCCGCACTTTGTCGGTGCGATCTTCTGCATGGTCTTCTTCGGCGCGACCAATGGAGTCATGCCGTTTCTGGTTCAATTCATCTTTGACGACATCTTCGACAACAAAGACGTCGAAGTACTGTGGGCTCTGCCGTTCGTCATCATCGCCACGTTTCTGGTGCGCGGAATTTTCGCGTTTGGCAGTACGTATCTGAGCGAGTACGTCGGTCAGCGCATCGTCGCCGATCTCCGCAGCGAGCTCAACGCCCACATCCAGAGCCTGTCGCAGAGCTATTTTGATCGCAACGCCACGGGCACGGTCGTGTCGAGGGTCGCCAATGACGTGTTCGTCGTCGGTGCTTCGTTGACCACGACGGTCGCGTCGATCCTGCGCGATACGGTTTCGCTCGTGGCCCTGGTCGCGGTGGCGTTTTACCAAGACTGGGTTCTTGCACTGATCGCGTTTGTCGCCTTTCCGGCGTCGGTCGGGCCGATCCTCGGGATGTCGAAAAGGCTGCGTGGTTTCGCCCGCAATGTCCAAGTATCTCTTGGGCGCCTGACGGCGTTGGTGCAGGAAACGGTGCAGGGGGGCCGCGTCGTCAAAGCGTTCGGCATGGAGCCATATGAGCGACGCCGCTTTGATGAGGAGACGGAGAGCTTGCGCGTCCTGGCGATGCGGGTGGTGAAAATCCGCGCCTTCACGTCTCCGATGATGGAGGTTTTGGCTGCGTTTGGGATCGCCGGTGTGGTCCTCTACGGTGGGCTGAGTGTCATCGAAGGTGAACGCACCCAGGGCGCGTTCATCGCCTTCTTGACCGCAATCTTCCTGCTCTACGATCCGTTCAAGAAGCTCGGCCGAGCCAATAGCACTCTGCAGCAGGGGTTGGCGGCCGCGGACCGGGTCTTCGAGCTCCTCGATACGCGATCGGAAGTAGTCGAAAGCCCGGATGCGAGGGTGTTGGGGCCTTTCGAGAGTGAGATAGCCTTTGACCGCGTTGGCTTTCGCTATGACGCCGATCTCGTGCTCAACGACGTCTGCTTGAACATTCCGCGCGGTAGCGCGGTCGCTCTGGTCGGGCCCAGCGGCGGCGGCAAGAGCACTCTGGCTGATCTCTTGCTCCGCTTTTACGATGTTTCCGAAGGTGCGATCCGGATCGATGGGCATGACCTGCGGGAAATTACCCAGGCCAGTCTGCGCTCTCAGATCGCTTTGGTGACCCAGCACACGTTTCTCTTCAACGACACAGTGCGCAACAACATCGGCTACGGTTTGGCTGGTACCAGCGAGGAGGCGATCGTTGCTGCCGCTCGTGCGGCCCACGCGGACCAGTTTATCCGCGAACTGCCGAAGGGGTATGATACCGAGATCGGTGAGCTCGGGCTGCGCCTGTCCGGCGGGCAGCGCCAACGCGTGGCGATTGCGCGAGCTTTGCTCAAGGACGCACCGATCCTGGTATTGGACGAAGCGACTTCGGCCCTCGACAACGAGTCCGAACGGTTGGTGCAAGAGGCTCTGGAAGTCTTGATGCGAGGCCGAACGAGCCTGGTGATTGCGCATCGACTTTCGACGATTCGGTCGGCGGACAAGATCGTCGTCTTGGTCCATGGTCAGATCATCGAGCAGGGGACTCACGAAGAATTATTGGCTCTCGATGCCGAGTACCGCAAACTCTACGATTTGCAGTTCGCCGGTCGGTCGGGGGCTGCGTGAGTGCTTCCGAGTCGCGTCCGGGTGGGTTGCGGTCGTCGCTGAGGCAGGCTTTGGCGGGGCTAGCACCGCCGGTGGCAACCGCAGTTCTGGGGTTGCTCAACTCGACCTATCGAGTCGAATTCGTTGGCGATGAACCGTTGATGAAGAGCGTCGCCGGTGGCGAGAGCGTTCTGATGTCTTTTTGGCATGGTAGCCTGGTTGCGATGGCGGTTGCGGCGCGCGCCAAGGGGATCCCGATCTGCATCTTGGTGAGCCAGCATCGCGATGGGGAAATTGCGTCACGGGTGTTGCGCAGGTGGGGCATCGATACGGTTCGGGGATCGGCGACGCGGGGCGGTGCTCAGGGCTTTCTCAGCTTGCTGCGCGCACACAGGCGCGGTTCGAACTTGGCGGTGGTTCCCGACGGCCCCAAGGGTCCGCCCAAAATTGCGAAGCTTGGTGTGGTGCACCTGGCGCGGACGACGGGGGCCCGGATGTTTCCACTCGCCTTCGAGGCGGATCGATTTTGGCGCCTGGGGAGTTGGGATCGCATGGTCGTGCCGAAGCCGTTTGCACGCATCACGATCGTCGTGGGCGACCCGATCACGGTGGCCCGCGACACGGCTGGCGAGGATCTCGAAACCGCCCGGTTGCGAATCGAAGCAAGCCTCAACGACCTGGCGGCTGGAGTCGCGCGGCATCGGGATCTATTGGGCGCTGCGGAGCGGCCGGGGACTGAGGCGTGAGCGAACGACTTGCCTATGCGGGGTACGATGCGTTGGGTTTGGTGCTTGCCGCGCTGGCAGTACCAGCCGCGCCGCTGCTTTGGTACCGCGGACTGACGGCAGGAGCATGCCAGCGCCTGGGGAGGGTGCCCGCGCCCGCCCAAGGTTTCGCGCAACGGCCGATTTGGTTGCACGCTGCCTCGGTCGGGGAAACTCTATCGGCCGTACCGCTTGTCGAAGCCCTACGCCGTTCTTGCGACTTGCCCCTCATCGTTTCCAATACGACGCTGACCGGGCGCGCGGTTGCGCGTCGCGAGCTATTGCCGGAAGTTTCGACGCTGCTTCCGATCGATCCTCTGCGGATCGTGGATCGCGTCTTCCGACGCTTCCGTCCCAGGGTTTTGGTGATTGTAGAGACCGAGATATGGCCGGGTTTGTTGCGCGCCGCGCGCCGCAGCGGCACGGCGATTGTCGTGGTGAGCGGCCGGATGAGCGAACAGTCGCTGCGCCGCTACCAGTGGGCGAGCTCGCTGATTCGGGTTGCGCTGCGCGAGATCGATGCGTTCTGCATGCAGAGCGAAGCGGATGCGGACCGTGTTCGCCGGCTTGGTGCCTTGCCGGAACGAGTTTTTGTGACCGGCAGTCTCAAGGCTGTGCGTGCGGCCAATAAGGAGTGTCAGAAACAGGTCGGGTTTGGCGGTCGCCCTTACCTTGTCGCGGCCAGTACACACCCCGGAGAAGAGGCGTTGGTCCTCGCGGCGTGTCTCAGCATTTGGGAGCAGGGCGTGGAGTGCGTTCTAGTGCTCGCTCCGAGACGACCCGAGCGGTTCCCCGAAGTGGTTCGGATGCTCGAAGATTCCGGTCTGCGTTTCCAACGGCGCAGTGGCAGAGACGCAGACGTTGCTGCCGATACCAAGGTTCTGTTGGTCGATACCCTGGGTGAGCTGGCCAGCTTTTTCGGCGGTGCGACCGGAGTTTTCGTCGGTGGCTCAATCGCGGAGGTCGGTGGTCACAATGTACTGGAGCCGGCGATGGCTGGGGTCGCCGTCAGCTTTGGGCCGAACCTAGCCAACGTACGCGCCGAAGCGGATGCCCTGATGACTGCTGGCGGAGGTTTGCGGATCGGCTCAGCGACTGAACTGGCGGCGCACTGGTCCAAATTGATCACCGATCCGTCCGCAGCGGAAGCGACGGGAAAGCGGGCGGCAGCGGTAGCCGAGGATCGAGCGAATGCGTTGCCACGCACGCTGGAGCACGTCTTGCCCCTCGTCGAAGACGGCTCGTGAGTGCATCGGACTTCGTACGGGACCGGGCTTGGAAACGCTCCGATCCGGCTGGGCGGATCGTAGCGCTCCTGTTGCGGCCTCTGAGTTGGGTTTTTGGAGCGTTGATTGCGTTGCGATCCTTTGGCTTTCGGGTTGGCCTTCTGGCCAGTCATCCTGCTCCGATCGCGGTCGTCAGTGTCGGAAACTTGAGTGTTGGAGGAACCGGCAAGACTCCCTTCGCTCTCTGGTTGGCGCGTCGGTTGCGCGATCGAGGACTTTCAACCGCGATCGTTTCGCGAGGCTACCGGGGCAGCGCCAGGGGGGTCACGGTGGTATCGCACGGCGCCGGTGAAGTGCTTGCGGCCGAGTTGGTTGGTGACGAACCCGCGATGATGGCGCGTAGTTTTGCCGGTGTCGTGGTGACCGCGGCGCGGCGGATCGACGGAGTTGCTGAAGCGGCGCGTCTCGGGTGTACGGTGGCGGTGCTCGACGACGGCTTTCAACACAGGAAATTGGCGCGCAACTTCGACATCGTGCTCTTCGACGGTAGCACCGGGCCGCTGTTGCCAGCGGGTCCGTTGCGCGAGGGGCCGTCGGCGTTGCGTCGGGCCGACGCAATCATTTTGACGCCCGCCGCAGACGGAGCGGCTGAGGCGCGGGTCCCTGCGGATGTGCCGGCGTTTCGAATGAAGCCCGAGGTCGTCGGGCTGGTGGAGTCGGTTGGCGGCGAATGGCAGTCCCGCACGACCGGGTGCTTGGCGGGTAAGAGAGTCGTTGCGATCGTCGGCATCGCCCATCCTGAGCGCTTCTATGAAACGATTCACGGTTGGGATGCAACGATCGAAGAAGTTTTCGAGTATCCGGATCACCACGAATACACGCGCTCGGATTGGCAGGAGATTTCGCGCCGCGGTCAGGCTTGCGATTTAATGGTCACGACGGAAAAAGACTTGGTTAAGCTGGAGAACTTCCCTTTTGCCCGAGGGATGTTGATGGCCTTGCGGATCGAACCGAGCGTCGATGGTGAAGAGCGCTTGTTTGAACTGATCTTGGCATCATTGCACGGGTCGCCTGTGGGTTCGTCGGGGAGTTCGTCAGAGGGCTCGTTTGAAGAGAGCGACGCCGCTGATTGAACGTTGCAAGTCGTCGGACCCTCGGGTAGCCAGAGCAGTGGAAGGAGTATGCCATGCCGATCAGTGAAGATTTACTCGAGATCCTCGCCTGTCCCAAGTGTAAGGGCGATGTCGTTTTGACCGAGGCCGGTGACGGTCTGACCTGTGCGGCGTGCTCGCTGCGTTATCCGATCAAGGACGACATTCCCGTCATGTTGATTGATGAGGCGGAAAGTACCGCGTCCTGATTTACGGCTCGGGGCTTGTCTCGCCCGCCTGAGAATGTCCGCGCCGATTTGGACCTCCCTTGACTCAAGTCGATCTCGATCCGTTCGAACAACGTCGTCGGGGGCTCTCGCAGTTCTTGGTCCGCAGTGACATCGCCGATGATTTAGTCGGGCTTCTTGGGCTCTGGGCGTCCCGAGATTTACCGGCGCCGCGCCCTCTCTTGGGAGGGCGCGGCGGAGTCGGCCTCTACGATGCCGGCGAGCTGCGCGACGTAGTTGTTCGTCCGAGTCGGCGCGGCGGCTTTGTGGCCCGATTCAATCGAGAATTCTACTTTGGTTTTCGACCCCGCGCCTTTCGCGAGGTGCGGAGGACCGAAATCCTGCGTCGCCGCGGTGTCCCGACAGTTGAGATGCTCGGGGCAGCCGTGCATTGGTCAGGGCCGGGCTGCTACCGTTCGGCCGTGGCCAGCGCCTATGCGGTCGGGGCAGTCAATCTGTGGGAGTTCCTGCGCGCTGCGAGTCCGTTGGACCGCGTCTTGGCCTGCGAAATCGCGGCTCGGTCAACGCGCGTGTTGCACGATTCTGGCGGCGTGCATCCGGATCTGAATCTGAAAAACTACCTCGTACGCCGGCGGCAAGGTGAGTTGGAGGTGTTGATCATTGATTGCGACCGGATCGTATTGCGCCACGTCGAGGCACGAGACCGCCAACACGCCTTTGATCGGCTGTGTAGGTCGATACGTCGGTTGGACCCGACCTCGGCGGTTCTGTCGCTCGAATGCGTCGAGGCACTGCGGCGAGTAGCCACCAAGTGAAGGTCCTGGCCCAATCGGCAAAGCGTCTGCTTTCCCTTCGAAGTGTCCAAGAATGCGGCAGGGAGGCTGAATCTCGGCGAAGTCGCTCGAGGCTGAGGCGCTAGCTCGGGATCAGCAGGTAGTTGCGTCGCTCGCCGACGCGAAAGCCGAGGATGCAGTTTTCGAGCCACGAGAGAGCTCGTTGGTCGAGCTTGTCGTGTTTGCGCTGGGTCTCTGTCGGCTCAGCTGTCCAGTCGCATTGGGCGATTCGGTCTTGCATGACGCTCGGGTGTGTCCCGCGGTAGCGGATTCGTCCGTGTAGCTGGCCGTAGTCGTAGGCGCCGGGGGCGTGCTCGCGTTCGGCTTGCTCACTGCCGACATAGAGCGTTGCAAAAGCGCGATTCTTGGCTGACATCTGCAGTGGTGGTCTGACCCAGCCGTAGTGAAAGACGCGTGCCTCTGCCGGCACAACTTGGATCTTTTCGCGGCCGCGGCGGAATCCTTGCGCGTCGTGCCACGAGTTGATCCCGACGTTGTTGCGAATCAGGCGGACCTCGCGGCGATACCATGGGTGGCAGTCGAGATAGTGGTCGTAGTCGGCGAAGAAGTGGCGGTACTCGAAAAGGAAGCCGTCGACCCGTTCGTCGTCGAGATAGGTCTCCGCCTTTTCGATGATCGTGGAGTAGTCGTCTTCGTGAAAGGCCTCGTCGGCTTGGACGTACAGCGCCCAGTCCCCGGTGCATGCGTCGAGCGCGATGTCTGTTTGCTCGGCGTTGATGGCGCCACGGACAAACTGACTTTCGTCCCAAACGGTCTCGATGATGCGAATTTTCGGGTCGTCGATCGAGCGCAGTAGCTCGGTCGTACCGTCGCGCGAGTTGCCGGCGGCAATGACGAATTCATCGCAAAGGGGAAGCGCCGAGCGAATCGACTCGACCACCGGATAGTACAGGTCGATGGCGTTGCGCACGAAAGTGAAGCCGCTGATCCGCATGGGTAAGTTCAACCTCGCGGAACTAGTGTTGTTGCGCAAGCAAACCGCGCGGGGCTATTGTCGGGCCGTCATGTTCTCGCGATACCGCTGGATAGCGCTCACGGCGGTTGCTGTTGGGATTCTGGTTGCGGCGAGCGCGACTGCGAACCGTGATGCGTCGACCTCTTTGATCGATCTCGCCCTGTCAGTGCTGGCGTTCGGTTCGTTGTGTGAGGTCGTCTTTCGTTGGTCTGCTGCGGTCAACGGGGAGCGCGCGGCGGCTGCTGCGGTCGTTCTGGTCGCGACTTGTCCCTTGTGGCTTGGAACCTTTGGCCTATGGGACTTCCAATTGCCCGCGGCTCTAGCGATGCTTTCTCTCTATTGGCTGAATCGCTACGCCTACGACCCGTCGATCGCTGTAGCTCTGGGAATAGGGGTGGCGGCAGGCTTCAGTGGCTACCACGGGGTCTGGATAATGTTTGTGGCCTATATTGCTGGGGGGCTTCGAGTGATTCGCCCATCTCGCCACGAATCGTGGGGGCGTGTGATTCTGGCGACCATAACTCTGGTCGGCATCGTCTGGGGACTACTTCTAGCATTCGGGAAGTGGGTGTTGGTGTATCTGCCGAAGAGTTGGCCGGAAGGTGAGTTGTCCCTCCTGGTGATCCCTGTCGGGATCCTGGTGCCGCTGGTACTACGGCCCTGGCGAAATCAGAGGATCTTTTCTGACTGGCTTGCCATTGGAGCGGTGGCAACGATCGTGATGATGCCACGCAGCCTCAATCCGGGTTCTCTCAGCACCGCGGTGGCTCCGTTGGCCGTCCTTGCGTCGGCGACGTGGGACCGGGCCGAGCCGGCGAGTGACTGGCGCCGACGTGTCTCGATCGCAGCCATCGTAGTTCAAATTGTAGTGGTGGCCTGGGCCTGTTTGTCGGGGCAGCGGTGGACTCTTAGTTGAGCGCGTCTTCCACTTTGCTGACGACGTCCGCTACTTCGATCCGCTCCATGAGGTGGCGACCTTTTACGCGCGGTCCCCAAGGTAGCTCGGTCCACGGCTTGCCGAATTGCTCCAAGACTGCCTGATCGTAGACGGACACGACGCGATCGCGGTCGTTGTACGGGCCTGTCCGGCGTGGGTTGCTGTGCGCGTAGAGGCCGATCACGGGTGTGCCGACGGTTGTAGCCATATGGGCGGGGCCGGTGTCTGGTGCGATCATCAGCTGGGCCTCGGCGGCGAGGGCGCGCAACTGTTTCAACGTAGTACGGCCGACGTAGTCGTCGCTGATACAAGTCGCAGACGATAGGACTTCGTCGGTGAGTTGTCGGTCGAGGGGGGCTGGGCCGCCGCAGAGTACAACGCGCAGGCCGCGGTCGGTCAGGTGTTGAGCGACGGCGCCGTAACGATCCGCTAGCCAATTTCGTTCGGCGCTGCTCGCCGCTGCGTTGATGATTGCGAACGGCCCCAAGCGGTCGGCTTCGGTGCGAGCCCAGTCTCGATCACTTGATGAGATAGGGAGATCCCAGATGGGGCGTCCCGTGGCGGTTGCGCCGATCGCTTCGGCGAAGCCCATAAATCCGTCGAGTACGTGCGGGTGTTGCATCGCCGCGACGCGTTCGCGCGCGAAGAGCCAGTGCAACTCGCGGCTGCGCGCCCAGTCGAAGCCGATGCGGCGATCTGCGTGGATGAAAGTGGCGGCGAGGTTGGCGCGGAAGGCTGTCTGCATCAGGAGCAGTGCGTCGAATCTCTCGCCGGCGAGTGTGGCTCGAAGGTCGCTGTAGGCTTGGCGACCGCGCTTCTTGTCGAAGGTGACGAAGCGTACCCCTGGCATATCCCGCACCAACGAGTGCTCGACCGAGCCGATGACCCAGGTGATGGCGCTGTCGGGGTACCTGCTGCGAATCCGGTGGACGGCGGCGGCGGCGTGGCATACGTCGCCGATCCCGGACAGCCGCAGGACGCAAATACGATTCACCTAGTTGGTCTCCAAGCTCGCAGGTTGATTGGCGAGGGTTGGATACGCGAGAGTAGCCGCATCGAGCGACCGTAGACTGTCCAGAGCCCGGAGCCAATCGCTTGCGCAGCCTGCTCTTGGTGCGGGCTCGAAGCCGTCGGCAGTTCCGGGTACAGTCGCAGAGATTTCGTCGGCGAGATAGAAAGAGGGGGTTGTGGGAGCTGTTCTCAAAGGAAGGATGAGTCGTCCGGAGGGCTGGATTCGGCGCTTTTCCGGGTGCCGTGTCTTGGTCGTCGGTGATCTCATGCTGGATCACTTTGTTTGGGGCGACGTGACCCGCGTCTCGCCCGAGGCGCCGGTCCCGGTGGTACGGGTGAGACGCGAGAGCTACCGGCTCGGTGGTGCTGCGAATGTCATGAGCAACCTGCGCTCGCTCGGCGGCGAGGTGCTCGCGTGCGGTGTCATTGGAGCCGACCAGGCGGGGCGTGAGTTGCTGCAATTGCTGCTCGATTTGGAGATCGACGCTGAGGGGATCTACCGGGCGCGGGATGCCGGGACGATCCGCAAGACGCGGGTGCTGGCGCAGCAACAGCAGATGGTACGTCTCGACCGTGAGGACGACGCGATAGCGGACAGCTCGGCGGCGGCGCGCGCCCGCGGCTACCTGTTGGCGAACCTTTGGGCGGCTGATGTGGTCATCTTGTCCGATTACGGCAAGGGGATGATCACACCCGAACTCCTCGAGACTTTGTCGGAAGTTCGCAAGAAGCGGCCGTTTCAGCTGGTGATCGACCCGAAGGATGCTAATTTTTCAGCTTACGCTGGCGCGAGTCTAGTCACACCGAATCGCGACGAAGCGAGTCGGGCCTCTGGCGTCGAGATTCGCGACCTAGCGTCGCTCGAGAGGGCTGGGCGAATCTTGTTGGAGCGCTGGCGCGCCGATTCGGTGCTCATTACGCGTGGTGAAGAAGGCATGAGCTTGTTCTGTACCGGTGTCGAGACGCGCCACTTTCCTACTGTCGCGCGGCGGGTTTTTGACGTCACTGGGGCGGGAGATACGGTCGTCGCGACTTGTTCATTGGCGCTGGCGGCGGGGGCGGACTTGCCAACCGCAGCGGTCCTGGCGAATCATGCAGCGGGTCTGGTCGTCGGTGAAGTTGGGACGGCGGCAGTTTCGGCGGCAGAGTTGCGCGAAGATCTGCGCCAGCGGGCGATTGCGCCGGCAAGGAAGTGAGAGGAGGCGGGGTATGCGTAGTATGACGGGGTTTGGCCAAGCTGCGTCCGAAGGGCGCGGCGGGCGCTATTCGGTCGAGGTGCGAGGCGTCAATCATCGATTTCTCGACGTGCGGTTGGCGGTGCCGCGCGATAGTCAGAGCTGGGAACCCGAGCTCAAGCCACTCGTGGCGGAAATGGTCGAGCGCGGCAAAGTAGATGTCACCATCAGCCGGGTTGCCGGTGCCGCCGCCGAGAAGCGGGTGGAGGTGGACGAAGAACTCGCCAAGTCGGCGCTACAGGCGTGGCGTAAGCTGCAGAAGGGACTGGGCCTGGCGGGTGAAATCGATGTTGGATTCTTGCTCTCACGCTCGGAGTTTGTCCGCGTCACCGAGGCCCGCGCCGATCCGGGCGATGATCTACCGCAGGTGCGGAAGCTCCTGGCAAAAGCGCTGCGCTCCTTCGACAAGGCCCGCGTGCGCGAAGGGGCTGCGTTGCAAGCCGATATGAAGGCGCGCTGCACTCGCCTTGCCGGCATTGAGAAGGATCTCCGCAAGCGCAGCGCCGATATCGTGCCGGAGTTGGCGGCCCGTCTGCGAGGTCGGCTCAACAAACTCTTGGAAGGGCAGCAGATCGACGAGCAGCGATTGCTGCAGGAGACGGCGGTGATGGCCGAGCGCTGCGATGTCCACGAGGAGTTGGTGAGACTTGCCAGCCACCTGAAGCGATTGGCGGGTTTGGTCCGGCAAAAGGGATCGGTCGGCAAGCCGATCGACTTCCTACTGCAGGAAGTTCACCGCGAGCTAAACACGATTGCCTCGAAGAGCTCCGACGTGGAGGTCACCCGATTGACCCTCGATGGGCGGGCCGAGGTAGAGAAACTGCGCGAACAAACACAGAATGTGGAGTAAGCAAGCAGCCCGGACTGCTAGGGGTTGGGAGTGGCGTCGATGAGGCCTATGATTGTCCCATGTTGGTTACGATCTCGGGAGTGCCCGGTAGCGGCAAGACGACGGTAGCGAGACTATTGGCCGGGCGACTGGGCCTTTCTCACGTCTATGCGGGGGACCTCTACCGGCAGGAGGCCAAGCGTCGGAAACTGACACTCGAGGAGTTCAACCGTCTGTGCGAGTCGGACCACAGCATCGACCGCAAGCTCGATGACGATATGGCGGCGCGGGCGCGAGACGGCGATTGTGTTCTCGAGGGGCGCCTGGCGGGCTACCTCGCTGAGCAGAATCAGCTTCGAGCCCTCAAGGTTTGGCTGACGGCGAGCGATGAGGTGCGCGCCCGCCGTGTCGCACAACGCGACGGCGGGGACTGGGAACAGAACGAGCGGGAAAATCGTATCCGCCATGCCTCAGACGTGAAGCGATATCGGGAAATTTACGGTTTCGATCTGGCCGACAAGGGGGTCTATGATCTTCTGTTGAGCTCGGACGACCGCACCCCCGAGGACTTGGTAGAAGAGCTCGAGAGGCACGTTCGAGAGCATTTTGCATCGGATCCTGCGCCATGAGCACGCTGAAGATAAGCACGCTGAAGCCGAGCACGTTGACGACGAGCGCGGCCGGAGCCAAGGGGCTGGTCGAAAAAGTCGCTGCCTATCATTCGGCGGCGGATCGCGAGCTGCTGCACCGGGCGTACGACTATTCGGAGAAGATGCACGAAGGGCAGCGCCGACAGTCGGGCGACCCGTATTTTATCCATCCGGTCGGCGTGGCGAATTTGATTGCCGATTTGAAGCTCGATGTGCCCAGTGTCTGCGCCGGCCTGTTGCACGACGTCGTCGAGGATACGCTGGCTTCCCTCGAAGAGGTCGAGGCACAGTTTGGAGCTGAGATCTGCGAATTGGTCGACGGCGTCACCAAGATTTCGCAGGTCAACTTCATCAGCCGCGAGGAGAAGCAGGCCGAGAATTTTCGCAAGATGATCCTGGCTATGGCGCGCGACATCCGGGTGATCCTCATCAAGTTGGCCGATCGCACAGATAACATGCGGACGCTCGGGCATCTGGCGCCGGATCGGCAGCGCGATATCGCGCAAGAGACCCTCGATGTTTACGCGCCGATTGCCCATCGCTTGGGTATCTACTGGCTCAAGAACGACCTCGAAGACAATGCGCTTCGATTCCAGCGACCGGAGGTCTACTACCAGCTCAAGCGCAACATCGCGAAGAAGAAAGTCGAACGCCAGCGCTACATTGAGGACTTCATCGGTGAAGTGAGTGCGGTGATGAAGAGCTCGGGGATCGCCGCCGACGTAGCGGGGCGTCCAAAGCACTTCTACTCGATATACCACAAGATGCAGCGCTACGATCTGCTCTACGATCAGATTTACGATCTCGTCGGTTTCCGCGTCATCGTCGACAGCGTAACCGACTGTTACGCAGCCCTGGGCGTGATTCACGCCAAGTGGAAACCGGTTCCCGGGCGCTTCAAAGACTACATCGCGCTGCCGAAGAACAATCTGTATCAGTCCCTGCACACCACGGTGATCGGGACTTCTGGCGAGCGCGTCGAAGTGCAAATTCGCACTCACGAAATGCACCGCGTCTCGGAGTTCGGGATCGCGGCCCACTGGAGTTATAAGGAGGGCGAGGTTAGCGGCCAACACGAGGCTCAGCAGTTTGCCTGGCTGCGGCAGTTGGTTGAATGGCAGCAGAACCTTTCCGACCCACGTGAGTTCCTCGGATCGATCAAAGAGGATTTGTTCAGTGACGAGGTCTTCGTCTTCACGCCGGCGGGGGATGTTCTGAATTTTCCCGAGGGTGCCTCGGTGATCGATTTTGCCTACAGAATCCACTCCGAGGTTGGGCAGCATTGCGCCGGTGCCCGGGTCAACGGTCGCTTGGTACCATTGGGTTACCAACTCCAGAACGGTGACACGGTCGAAATCGTCACGACAGCTAGTCAAACCCCGAGCAAGGACTGGCTCGGCCTGGTGAAGACCAGTCGCGCGAGGACGCGAATTCGGGCATGGCTCAAGTATCTCGAGCGCAGTCGCTCGCTATCGGTGGGGCGCGATCTGATCGAGCGCGACCTGCGTCGGCATCGGCTCGATTTCAAGCGGCTCACCAAGCAGGGACTCTTCGCCGAAGTCGCAGCATCCTTGGGCATGCGTGACGCCGATGCGCTGATTTCCAGCGTCGGCTACGGCAAGATCACGACGCGGCAGATCCTCGCGAAACTGCTTCCAGATGATGTGTTGGCGAAAGGTGGTGCCGACGAAGGCGTTCTGTCGAGGTTTCTTCGTCGCGTCACCGGACGCTCACCCGGGGTCGTGGTCGGTGGCGAAGAGGACCTGATGGTGCGTTTCGGGCGTTGCTGCGATCCTCTGCCGGGCGAGGAGATTTGCGGTTTCATCACGCGCGGTCGAGGCGTGACGGTTCACACGACGGATTGTGTGCAGGTCTTGGCCAGCGATCCGGCGCGCCGTGTCGAGGTGAGGTGGCAACGGGGCGCCAACGGTGTGCGACCGATTCGGCTCGAAGTCCGGTGCCTCGACAAACCTGGAATGCTGGCGGCGATTACCAAGTCGATCGGCGCGGCCGGAGTCAACATCAGCAGCGCCCAGGTGCAGAGTACGCCGGACAAGCAGGCGCTGAATAGCTTCGAGGTCATGGTTCAAGATGCCGCCCAGCTCAATGGAGTGATGCGATCGATTGGAAAACTGGGCGGGGTATTGAGCGTGCGCCGTCCGCGCTCTGGAACTACGTAATTCGGCTGCGCTAAACAGGGAGCCAAGTCAAGACCTTACGAGAGTTGCCTCATGCGACTTCGAGATAGACTGTGGTTCCGGCAGCGGGCGATTGTTCTCGCCGTTTCAGCATGCTAAGTGTGCCGATTCCGCGATCGGCGCGGCGCAGGAGAGATTGAACATGGCCAGAATATGTGAACTTTGCGGCAAGCGCCCTGGTGTGGGGAACAACGTCAGCCACGCCAACAACAAGACCAGGCGGCGCTGGAAGCCGAACTTGCAGCGAGTCCGCGCCAGTGTCGACGGCGGCGCGCGACGCATCCTCGCATGCACCCGGTGCATCCGCACGGGTAAGGTCGTCAAGGTCGCGACGCGCGCGGCCTGACGGCTCGTTAACCCGACCTCAGGGTCGTCACGATGCAGCGACGCCGCGTCGAAGCTGCTGGGGCACCGGCGGCAATTGGGCCCTACAGCCAGGCCGTTCGCGGTGGCGATTGGGTCTTCCTATCTGGGCAGATTGGTCTAGATCCCGCGACCGGCGAGTTGGTTGCGGGGGGCACGGTGGCCGAGGCTACCCGAGCGCTCGACAACTTGGGAGAAGTCCTGCGAGCTGCTGGGGCGTCTTTTTCCGATGTCGTGCGCTGCACGATTTACCTGGTCGACCTGGCGGACTTTTCGGCCGTCAACGAGGCCTACGGTGCCCGCCTTTCGCAACCGTATCCGGCCCGGGCGACCGTCGGCGTTGCCAGCCTCCCGAAGGGTGCGCGGGTCGAAATCGACGCGATCGCCTTGGCACCAGTCGGCTAGCGATGGGCGCTGTCCTCGACCGGTCGGAGCTCGTTCGAGCGTTGGACGAGAGACGCCGTAGCGGTCAGCAGATTGTCTTCACCAATGGCTGCTTCGACATCTTGCACGTCGGGCACGTTCGCTACTTGGAAGAGGCGCGCAGCCTGGGAGACGTTCTCGTCGTTGGGGTCAACACGGACGCCTCGGTTCGGCGTTTGGGCAAAGGCAGCGCTCGGCCGTTCAACAGCGAGGGAGAGCGGGCTGAGGTCTTGGCGGCGCTGGGAGTCGTCGGCTACGTGACGCTCTTCGACGAGGATACTCCCCTCGAGCTGATTCGGCGGGTTCGGCCGAATACTCTCGTCAAAGGTGGAGACTGGCAGCCGAACCAGATCGTCGGCGGCGACCTGGTGCTGGCGGCGGGTGGGACCGTGCGAAGTTTGCCGTTTGCCGAGGGGTACTCGACCACTGGGCTCGTCGATCGAATTCGAAGTTCGACGGATTGATCCCGGACCGGCGCCTGGCATTGTAATCCGTATCGCGGCGGTGTTACGTCGGTGCATGGCTGCACTAGGAGCTGTCGACAGCGGCGGCACGGGGCGGCGCATTCGAGTCTTGCCGGATGTGATCGCCAACCAAATCGCGGCTGGAGAAGTCGTTGAGCGACCCGCTTCGGTGGTGAAGGAGCTCGTCGAGAATTCGCTGGATGCTGGGGCGACGCGTGTTGCTGTCGACCTCGAGCAAGCCGGGACGGCGATGATTGCAGTGGTCGACGATGGCGAGGGGATGTCGAGTGAGGACGCATCGTGTGCGTTCGCGCGCCATGCGACCAGCAAGCTCTCGGGCGTCGATGATCTATTGCGCATCTCGACGCTAGGTTTTCGCGGCGAGGCACTGGCCAGTATTGGCGCCGTCGGCGAGACGACATTGGTGACGCGGCGGCGCGATGATCTCGCGGCGACACGGGTGCTGGTGCGGGAGAGTGAGATCGTCGAGGTCGGAGAAACCGGCGCCCCTATCGGTACGCGGATCGAGGTAGCGGATCTGTTCGGCAACACCCCTGCGCGGCGTAAGTTTTTAAAGGCTCCCTCAACTGAAGTCGGCCACGTCAGTGAGTTGTTGACGCGTTTGGCGTTGGCGTGGCCTCAGGTCGGGTTTCGCCTGACCCACAACGGCCGCACCATTCTCGATCACAGCGCCGTGGACGACCATTTAGAGCGAGTGCGACAGGTCCTGCGCGCCGAGCGCGCACAAGCCCTGATGAGCTTTCATCACCGCACCGGCGCCGGCGTGGTCAGTGGTTGGATCTCCAACTCAAGTCTTACGTTCCCCAGCCAAAGGCAGATTTTCACGTACGTCAATCGGCGTTATGTCAAAGATCGTGTCGTTACCCATGCCCTGTTGGCCGGATACAGTACCTTGCTGATGCACGGGCGCTACCCGGCTGCGGTGGTGTTCATCGACGTCCCATTCGAAGAGGTTGATGTGAACGTGCATCCGGCAAAGTCGGAAGTCCGATTCCGCCGCTCCGGGGCGGTCCATGATCTGCTCGTCCAGGCGGTGCAAAAGCGCTTGCGCTCGCAAGATCTAGAGCAGCGCAGTGGCGACGCTGTCGCCCAGCCTGTAGCTGGTCAGATTCCGTTCGGCGGGCAACCTGGATTCGGCGCGTCGCCGCGGCTGTTGTTGCGGCCGTCCCCATCTGACGCGGCGATGCCTGGGGCGGCTTTCCCGGTAGCGCCGGTGCCGTCCGATCCGGCGTCGCTTGGGCGCCCCAACCCGTTACCGGAACGCGCGACGGCTGGGGACGGTTTTTTTTCGCGTCTGCGGGTCCTCGGGCAGGTCTTTAGTGGTTACCTGATCTGTCAGGGGGACGACGAGTTGGTTTTGATCGATCAACACGCGGCTCACGAGCGGGTCATGTTTGAGCGGCTGCGCGACTCGGAACGCGATGGAATGGTCCCGCGTCAGCAACTTCTGGTGCCCGTCGTGGTCGACCTCGGCGCGCGCGAAGCGGCGTTGTTGCGCGACCACATCGACCGGCTCACGTCGGTCGGCTTCGAGGTCGAGCCGCACGCTGGCGATTCGTTTGCCGTGCGTGCGGTGCCGGCGTTGCTCGGCGACCTGGATGCCGCAGAGCTCGTCCGCGATCTCGCCGAGGACCTCGTGGAGATCGGGCGATCTCGCCGGCTCGACGAGGCATCGGAATCAATCTTGTCGCGGTTGGCCTGTCACAGCGCTGTCCGTGTCGGCCAGAACATGAGCAGCGAGCAAGTCCAGGCGCTGCTGCGATCGATGGATCACACGGATTTTTCGGGTCACTGTCCCCACGGTCGTCCGTCCTTCATCACGATGTCGCGCGGCGACCTCGAGCGCTGGTTCAAGAGGACATAGTTCAGTCTTCGGCGTTCGCCGATCGTCGTCGATGACGCAAACTCTGGCTATTGTCGGACCGACCGGGACAGGCAAGACGGAGCTGTCCCTCGGTCTTGCGGAGCTTCTGCGCGGCGAGATCGTCAACTGTGACTCGCGGCAGATCTATCGCGGGCTCGATATCGGCAGCGCCAAGCCGACGCTGGTTGAGCGCGAACGCGTGCCGCATCACCTCTTCGATTTGATCGCGCCGAGCGAAACCTTTGATTGTGCGCGCTATCGCTCCATGGCGCGCGCTGCGATCGACGAAATTGGCGGACGGGATAAGCGGAGCATCTTGGTGGGAGGGACCGGTCTCTATTTGAAGACCGTGCGCTACGGACTCTTCGAAGGGCCGCCGCGCGACGAGGCGCTGCGATCCGAGTTGACGGCCCGCGAGGCCGCCGACCGTGGTTGCCTGCACGCTGAGTTGACTGCAGCGGACCCGCCGACTGCGGCGCGCTTGCACCCGAACGACACTCATCGGGTCGTGCGGGCACTGGAGGTACAAAAGCTGTCGGGTCGTCCGCTTTCGAGCTGGCATGCCGAGCACGGATTTCGCCAAAGTGAAATCTCTGTGCGTGTCTTCGGTTTGTCGATGCCGCGAGAGAAGCTGTACGAACGCATCGATCAGCGTTGTCGCGAAATGGTCGAGCGCGGCTTCGTCGAAGAGGTCCGAGGCCTCTTGGACGCAGGTCTGAGTGCCGATCTCCCGGCGCTGCGAAGCATTGGGTATCGCGAGATCGGAGACTATTTGCGCGGTCGCTGCCAACTCGACGACGCGATCGAGGCGATGGCCCGGGCTACCCGGAGATTCGCCAAGCGGCAGCTGACGTGGTTCCGCGCTGACCCGACGATCGAATGGGTCGAAGCGATATCGGCGAAAGCGGAAGTCTTGGCGCAGCGAGCCAACGACGGCCCGACTCCCTGACGCGTCGAGGTACCGGCTGGTCGCAGACCCGGGCTGGTGGGTGGGGCGGCGCTAGAACCGTGTCCGGGGATCGGATACGACTGGGCCCGTGGCGAAAAAAGTTTCAAAAGTGTCCATTGATACGCTGCGCGGTCGCATCGACAAGATTGACCAGCAGTTGACCAGCCTGCTCAATCGACGCGCCCGATTGGCGATGGCGATTGGCGAACGCAAGGCGACCGCGGGCCGGACGGTCTATGCTCCTGACCGCGAGAAGCGTGTGTTTCAGAAGCTGGCTGCGGCCAATGTGGGGCCTCTTTCCGACCAGCACCTGCAGTCGATCTTTCGCGAAGTGATTTCGAGCTGTTTGTCTCTCGAGAAACCGCTGCGCGTATCGTTTCTCGGTCCGCAGGGGACCTACTCGCAGCAGGCGGCGTCTGTTCAGTTCGGCTCCGGAGCGGATCTGGTTCCAGCCGGCTCGATTGATTCGATCTTCGAAGAAGTAGAGCGCGGGCGTACGGACTACGGTGTCGTTCCGGTGGAAAACTCGACGGAGGGCGTCGTGGCGCAGACTCTCGATCGATTTATCCAGTCGCCACTATCGATCAAGGCGGAGATCTTGTTGCGCGTCGATCACTGCCTGCTCAGGCAGAAGGGGCGGAGCCCACGTCTGCGCCGCATCGTGTCTCATGCCCAGTCGCTCGCGCAATGTCGCGATTGGCTGGCGCGATCGTACCCGGAGGTTCCGTTGGAAGAGGTTGCCAGCAACGCGGTGGCGGCCGAGCTCGCGGCGCGCGCTGCGACGACCGCGGCAATCGCCGGCCGGCAGGCGGCCGAACAATACGACCTCGACGTGATCGCCGAGAACATTCAGGACTTGCCGAACAACGTAACGCGCTTCCTGGTCATCTCTTCCGATGCGCCGAGTGCCCGCACCGAGGACGACAAGACCTCGGTGCTTTTTGCCGTTCCGCATCGATCGGGAGCGTTGTTCAAGGTCCTCGAAGGGTTCGCCAAAGAGCATATCAATCTCAGCACGATCGAATCGCGCCCGCTGCGCGGCCGCGCCTGGGAGTATGTGTTCTTCTTGGACTTGTCGGGCCATGTCGACGAGCCTGGGATGGCGCGGGCTCTGGTGGCGCTGGAGAAACGAGCGCTGTTCGTCAAGGTTCTGGGCTCGTACCCGGCATGGCACTGGCCCGATCCGAAAGAGAAACGGTGATGGTGGCCGTACCGGGCTCGGACGTGCGGTGCGAGTTGTCTCAATGCTTCGATCTGCACTTGCCGGTGCGCCTTGAAGCCGTTGGGGTCGACCCGATCTGCGCTGGTTCATGCGGAGGCCCCGGTGTTGTTTGAGCGCGCTGCGGTGATTGGTGTCGGCTTGATTGGCGGCTCTCTGGCTGCGGCGTCTCGGCGGATCGGGTCGATCGCGGAAGTCGTCGGGGTCGGTCGAACGCAGGCCAATCTCGACACGGCCTTGGAGAATGACCTCGTCGATCGCGTCACCACAAACATTAGTGAGATTGGCGATGTGGATCTCGTCGTCCTGGCGGTACCGGTGCGGTCCACGGGAAACGTCGTCGAATCCCTGGCCCCGCACTTGCGCGAAGGCACCGTCGTCACCGACGTCGGTAGTGTCAAGGAATCTGTCGTGATCGAGGCGAGTGCCGCTCTGCCGCCGGGGTGTCATTTTGTCGGGGCCCACCCGATCGCTGGCAGCGAGCAGACGGGGGCCGCAGCAGCGCGGGCGGATCTGTTCCGTGGTCAGTTGTGCGTCGTCACACCGTCCAGCTCGGTTCCATCGAAGATCACCGAATCGGTTGCCGAGTTGTGGCGGCTGACCGGTGCGCGGGTTGTTCAGATGCCGCCGGCCGAACACGACCGGGCTCTGGCTTGGACCAGTCACGTGGTCCATGTCGTGGCTTACGCATTGGCTGCTTCGCTGGACGAGGGCGGTGATGGGGTGCTCGACTTTGCCGGCCCGGGACTTGTGGATGCAACGCGCATGGCGGGTGGCAGCGTGCCGATGTGGCGGGACATTTTTATTGCCAATCGGTCCGCGGTGCTTGCCTCTCTAGACGGGTTTAGCGGAGTCTTGGCAGAGCTGCGAGCGGCGATCGATGCTGGCGACGACGACCGAGTCGACGCGCTGTTGCAGCGCGGTTTGGATATCCGCAGGAAGCTCGAGCGCAAGCGATGAGGGACCCTGTGCGGGTCGTCGAACCTCTGCGAAATCCTCCTGACACGACCGTGCGGGTGCCGGGCTCGAAGTCGATCACCAACCGGGCGCTATTGCTTGCTGCGCTGGCCGAGGGGGAGTCGCGGCTCACCGGGGCGTTGTTCAGTGATGATACGCGCTACATGGCCTCGGCCCTGAACGATCTTGGAGTCGCGGTCGAAGCCGACGAAGACGCCCGCGAAATTCGCGTCGCCGGCAGCGGTGGGCAGTGGCCGAAAGACGCCGGCGATCTCTTCGTCGGCAACGCCGGGACCGCGATGCGTTTCTTGGTCGCGGCGCTGTGTCTCGGCCAAGGTTCCTACCGGATCGACGGAACGGAGCGAATGCGGCAGCGGCCGATCCAAGACTTAGTGGACGCGCTGCGCGGTTTGGGCGCGGATATCGAGTGCGAGCTGGCCAATGGGGCCCCGCCGGTGATCTGTCGCGCGCGTGGGCTCGCTGGCGGGACGGTCGTTGTCGATGCTTCGCGTAGCAGTCAGTTCTTGTCTGCTGTCTTGCAAGTCTCGCCGTACTCCGATCGAGATGTGTCGATCGAAGTCGCCGGCGAGCTGATCTCCGAACCGTACGTCGACATGACCATCGGAGTCATGAAAGCGTTTGGGGTTGAAGTGCGACGTGTCGAAAAGGCATGGCTCATTGAAACCGGCAAGTCTTATCGCGGGACGGATTATGCGATCGAACCGGATGCCTCGGCGGCACACTACTTTTGGGCTGCGGCTGCGTTGACCGGCGGACGCCTGCGGGTCGACGGGCTCGACCGCCGATCGATTCAAGGTGATGTGGCTTTTGTCGATCTATTGAGCGCGATGGGCGCCGAAGTCGATGACGGTCCGGGCTACGTGGAAGTCACGGGCCGCGGGAAGCTGAAGGGGATCGACGTCGATATGAATGCAATCTCGGATACCGCCCCGACCTTAGCCGTGATGGGTGCGTTTTGTAGCGAGCCAGTGCGTATTCGCAATGTCGAGCATATGCGTTGGCAAGAGAGTGATCGGTTGAGTGCGGTTGCCACGGAGTTGGCCCGTCTCGGTGTGCGCGTGGACGAAGAGCGCGACGGCCTCACGGTGTATCCGACCGCACCGCACGGTGGCACGATTGAGACGTATGATGACCATCGCATCGCGATGAGTTTTGCCCTTGCCGGTTTGATGACCCAGGGAATATCGATCTCCAATCCCAATTGCGTGAGCAAAACTTTTCCCGACTACTTCGAAAGACTCGAGGAGCTGCGTCGATGATCTCCGTAATCGCAATCGATGGTCCGGCGGGAGCTGGTAAGAGCACGGTCAGTCGTCGATTGGCACAGGCCTTGGACTGGCAATACGTCGATACTGGCGCGATGTACCGCGTCGTCGGCTTTATAGCGGTTGGGGCCGGGGTCGATTTCTCCGATGTCGATGGATTGCGAAAAGTTTGTGACAATCTCGACCTGAGATTCGAGGAGGAAGGCGACGGTGTGCGAACCATCGCAAATGGCCGCGACGTCTCTCATGCGATTCGCTCCGCCGAGGCAGGGCAGCTCGCTTCGAAGGTCTCTGTCGTGCCGATTGTGCGTGAGCGGCTGGTCGCCCTGCAGCGTGCGATGGGCGAAAAACGACCGACCGTGATGGAGGGCCGCGATATCGGCACAGTCGTATTTCCCGATGCCCAGCTTAAGATTTTCCTGCGTGCGACGGTCGAAGAGCGAGCCCGGAGACGTTGCTTGGACCTGGAACACCGAGGCGAGGCGGCGGACCGTGCTGAGATTGAAGCGCAGATCGCCGAACGCGACGCGCGGGATAGCGGACGCACGCACTCTCCCTTGCGTCCAGCAGAGGATGCTTTGATCGTTGACACGACCCACGAAGGCATTGATGAAATCGTCGAAAAGATTCTCACTCTTGCTGCACAGCGGCAGGTCACTTGAATATGCGTTCTAGCGGAGCTATGGGTCATCGGATCTCATCTCGTCTTTCAGGGGGTAGCTCTCGATGAATCAAGAGCCCAAAGTGGCCGCGCAGGATGGCGGCGACGATGAGTTTCGTCGACTTTTCGAAGAAAGTCTTCAAACCGTCAAACCGGGTGAAGTAGTGACAGGCCGTGTGGTCTTCGTCACACGTGACCAGGTCACAGTTGATATTGGCTATAAGTCGGAGGGGCAGATTCCGATTCGCGAGTTCAGCGAACGCGGAAGCCCTGCGACGGTCGCAGTTGGGGACGAGGTGGATGTCTACTTCGAGTCTGACGACGGCGAAACCGGAGGGATCGTCCTCTCGCGCACCAAGGCTGAACAGGCCAAGGTCTGGAGCGAGATCGAGAAGGCCTATCAAAGTGAAGGCATGATCGAGGGCGTGATCGTCGGCAAGGTGAAGGGCGGCCTCAAGGTCGATGTGGGTGTTCCCGCATTTCTGCCCGGTTCCCATGCCGACATCCGACCTGCGCGAAACTTGGACCGTTTCCTGAACCAGAGGGGCGAGTTTGCCGTTCTGAAGTTCAACCGGGCGCGCGGCAACGTTGTCGTTTCGCGGCGTCAGGTGATGGAGAAGGAACGGGCCGAGCTCAAGCAGGAGACCCTGAAGGTTCTCGAAGAGGGTGTCATCCTCGAAGGCGTGGTCAAGAACATCACGGACTACGGTGCCTTTGTTGACCTCGGCGGTATCGACGGCTTGTTGCACGTCACCGACATGTCCTGGGGGCGAGTCAACAAGCCCTCGGATGTCGTGAATGTTGGCGATGCGTGCCGCGTTGTTGTGCTGAAGTACGATCCGGATCGCGGCCGTGTGTCGCTCGGTATGAAGCAAATCATGCCGGATCCGTGGGCCAGTGTGGCTGAGCGTTACCCGGTAGGATCCAGGATCTCGGGCAATGTCGTCTCTTTGGCGGACTACGGTGCTTTCGTAGAGCTCGAGCCGGGGATCGAAGGGCTGGTTCACGTCTCTGAGATGTCTTGGACGAAGCGTGTGACACATCCCTCGAAGGTGGTCGAAGTTGGATCCGAGGTCGGTGTGGTCGTCCTCGACGTCGATACGGCCAACCGGCGAATCTCACTTGGCCTGAAGCAGGCTGAGCCGAATCCTTGGGAGCTGGTGCGGGTGAATCATCCGATCGGTAGCCGGATCAAGGGTAACGTAAAGAACATCACCGATTTCGGTGTCTTCATCGGAGTCGAAGACGGCATCGACGGTTTGGTGCACATCTCGGATCTGCACTGGACCAAGAAAGTTCGCCATCCTTCGGAAATGTTCGAAAAGGGTGACGAGGTCGAAGCGATTGTTCTCGGCATCGATGTCGATAACGAGCGCGTATCGCTCGGCGTCAAGCAGTTGGCCGACGACCCTTGGAACGGCATCGAGATGCGCTATCCGATTGGCCAGCGCATTATCGGTACGATCACGAGCGTCACCGACTTTGGTGTCTTCGTAGAGATCGAAGAAGGTATCGAGGGGCTAATCCACGTCTCCCAACTGAGCACGGAGCGTATTGACCGCCCGCAGGATGACTATCAACCCGATCAGAAGATCGAGGCTGAAGTCACCTCGATTGATACAAGGGATCGCAAGATTGCTCTGAGTGTGAAAGCGCTTCGCAAATCGGAAGAGCGAGAAGAGATCGAAACGTACCTCGAGAAGGAACGTGAAGGTGGGCGCTTCTCTTTCGAGGATATCCTCAAGTCTGATCTGAAACTCGATCGGGATGAGGCTGGTGCGAGCGGAGAAGCTTCCGCCGACGCTGCTGAACAGGCCCCTGCGGAGCAAACGGCACCTGCGGAGCAAACGGATGGCGACGACAGCAGCTCAACCGAGTAGCGACGACGCCGGTTCGGTAACCAAGCGCGACCTAATTGACGAATTGGTCGCACGGTTTCCGCGCTTTTCGCGACGTGATGCTGAGGTGATGGTCAACGAGGTCTTCGAGGGAATGGCGGAGGCCTTGCGCGACGGAGAGCGAATCGAAATTCGTGGATTCGGGAGTTTTGTCGTCCGGCACAGGCAAGCGCGCACAGGGCGCAATCCTCGTACCGGGCGGCGTGTCGATGTTGAAGCGAAGCGGGTTCCGTTTTTCAAGGTCGGCAAGGAGTTGCGCGAGCGCGTAGACCTGTCGGCCGGCGAACCGGACGGCGGCCAAAGCTAGAATCCCCAATCCGGTGAAGGTACTCTGGGCGCCTTGGCGAATGGTCCATATCGGAGGACCGAAGGAGCCAGGGTGTATCTTCTGCAACAAACCGACCGAGAGCGATTCTCGTAAGGCGTTGGTGCTCGGAGCTGCCGAGTTTGGCAGCATCATGCTCAACAAGTTTCCGTACGCCAACGGGCACCTCATGGTGTCGCCGCGGCGACACACGGCGGATCTCAGCGAGCTCACGTCGGAGGAACACTCCGGGCTGGCCGAGCTGCTTCGCGCGACCGTGGGCATCATTCGGGACGAGTTTCGACCGGAGGGTGTCAATATCGGCATGAATTTGGGCAGCGCAGCTGGTGCGGGCATTGCCGATCATCTGCACTGGCACGTCGTGCCAAGGTGGGTTGGGGATACCAACTTCATGCCGCTGATCGGTGAAGTCCGAGTCATGCCCGAGCACCTCGATGCCGTCTACGATCGGCTGCGTCCGCGCGTCGAAGCGTTGTTGTAGCTGGGCTATTTGCTCCGCAGCGATCGATCGAGGGCTGCCGACCACGGTGTGCGAGGTCCCATGACGAGCGCTTTTCATCCCGAGCTTGGAACCTAGGCCGGGCGGGCCTATACTCGTCCGACTACCCTAGGAGGCTCATCGGTATGCAGAAGGCTCGGACACTTCGCGAGCTGCGCGATAGTGGCTACAGGATCCGCTCGGTGCGGGAGGAGATGCGTGCGAATCTCCTTGCTGTTCTCGAAAGCGGCGAGCGAATCCTGCCCGGCATCATCGGATTTGATGAGACGGTGATCCCGGAGCTCGAAAACGCGATCCTTGCCGGCCATCACATCGTCCTCTTAGGCGAGCGCGGGCAGGCAAAGTCGCGGATTCTCCGCGGACTCGTCTCGTTGCTCGACGAATGGGTGCCCGGGGTGCGCGGATGCCCGCTCAACGACAATCCAGAAGCGCCGATTTGCAAGGCTTGTCGCGTCAGAGCCGAGGCCGAGGGAGATGCGCTCGAGATCGAGTGGATCGATCGATCGCGCCGCTATGGCGAGAAGTTGGCGACTCCGGATGTGTCGATGGCCGACCTGGTTGGTGAAGTCGATCCGATCAAGGTGGCTGAAGGGCGTTACCTAGAAGATGAGGACACGATCCACTTCGGTCTGATCCCGCGGACGAATCGAGGTATCTTCGGAATCAACGAACTGCCCGACCTGACGGAAAAGGTCCAGGTCGGCCTGTTCAACTTGATGGAAGAGAAGGACGTTCAAATCAAGGGCTATAAGATTCAGTTGCCCCTCGATTTCGTTCTCGTGGCCAGCGCCAATCCCGAAGACTACACCTCGCGCGGGAGGATCATTACGCCGTTGAAGGATCGCTTCGACGTCCAAGTACGCACGCACTATCCGCGCCGAATCGAAGATGAGATCGCGATCATGGAGCAAGAGCTCCCGGAACTCGATCGTTTCGACCGCCCGGTGCACGTCGCGGACTTCATCAAGGAGATCCTGGCGCAGCTGACCTTCGAGGCGCGCGAGTCGTCGGAGGTCAATCAGGCGTCGGGAGTCAGCGTGCGTGCGACGATCAACAATTATGAGAGTGTTCTGTCGAACGCTGAGAAGCGGGCTATCCGGGTTGGTGAGAATGAGATCGTACCGCGCATATCCGATCTCCACTCGGTTCATGCGTCGATGAACGGTAAGATAGAAGTCGAGTATGCGGCTGAAGAATCGACGGCGGACGACATCGTCGACCGCTTGCTCGATCGAGCCGTCCTGGCGGTGTTTGATCGCCGGGTTTCGGTCGACGACTTGGGGTCTGTCGTCGAGCATTTCGAGTCCGGATGGGGCGCCGAGGTGGGTGATGAGTTGAGGTCCGAGGACTACGCAGACGGCGTCAAGCACATTCCCGGCCTGCGCGATGCGATCTACAAGCTCGGGCCGATAGAAAGTCCGGGCTTCATCGCCGCGGCATCGGAGTTTGTATTCGAGGGGTTGCACCTCAAGGAAAAGCTCAACCGAACCCGTGAACGCGGGCGAACGAGCTATGGAATTTAGCCCGCACAAGACATGAAATCTCCGTGCCCTCGGGTCACCGTGTTCCCCATAGAGGCAGGCTCGCAACAACCCGTGGGCGCTACATCAGATTTGGCCGCAGAGGACATGAAGTTTTCGTGTCCGAGTTAGAGTAGCTCTTCGAATTCCTTCGACATGCTGACCTTACGCTATACTGAGTGGGACGGAACACAGCGCGTTCGAATGACGCCTGAGAAGGTGTTCGAGAAATTTGCGGACTTCTTGTCGTACACCGACGACGTGCAGCAGGCCTTCGACTGGCTGACCCGCCAGGGTTTCGAGGGCGATAGTCTGCAGATCATGGGTCTGGACGAGTTCGCCGAGATGCTGCGTAACGAGATCCGCGATCGGCAAGCACGCTACAATCTCGATCGCGCTCTCGATTCGATTCGCGAACGCGTCAACGATATTTTCGACCGGGAACGAGCCGCGCAGTCCCGAACTTCGGAGGGATCGTTGGGGCAGGCTCCCGAGGCATTGTCGGATGCGATCGAGCAGCTGAAAGATCACGACTTCCAGGACCCGACAGCGCAGCAGGACTTCGAAGATTTGCTTGGTGAGTTGGACGACGTCCGGGAAGTCGAGGATTTTCAGAAGCGCTTCGGCCAGCTCTTTCAGGGACCGACTTCGCTCGACTTCGAGGAAGCGTTGGATCTGATTCGCGAGATGAATCGGTTACAAAAACTCGAAGACGATCTCATGTCCGGCAATTTTCAGCAGATTCAGGCGGAAGATCTCGGCCAGCTGCTCGGTGACGAGGCGGCACAGGAGTTTCGCTACCTCCGCCAGGTCATTCTGCTGCTCGAAAACTCGGGCTACCTGGCGCAGCGCGAAGGGCGGGTAACGCTGTCGCCGAAGGGAACCCGTAAGATCGGACAACTCGCGCTGCGGGATATCTACCAGACCTTGCTGCGAGATCGAGCTGGCGGACACTCTTCTGACAACCGCGGGATCTCGGAAGCCCGGCCGGAGTCAACTCGCCCTTATCGGTACGGTGACCCGATGCACGTCGACGTCGTGCGCACCTTGAAAAACGCCATGGTGCGGCGGGCCTCTACACCGTTGTCGGTCGATCCCGACGACATCGAGATCATGGAGACGGTCCACTCGACCACGAGCTCCACTGTCTTGCTGCTCGACATGAGTTGGTCGATGAGTTGGGAGGGGCGCTTTGCAGCAGCCAAACGAGTTGCGCTGGCGATGGAAAGCCTGATCCGGTCACGGTTTCCGCGCGACTACTTTGCGGTCGTTGGTTTTTACACCAAGGCGATGGAACTGCGCCCGCGCGACCTTCCCGAAGCCAGCTGGAACATGGGCGACCCGTTTACGAATCTTCAGGACGGCTTGCGCCTTGGCCGGGAGTTGCTGCGTCGCCATCCTAGCCCGAATCAGTACATGATCGTGATTACGGACGGCCAGCCGACTGCCTACTACTCAAACGGCCGCCTCTACTGCGAGTGGCCCCTGTCGTTTGGCGGACTGAGCATGCGGGCCGCCAAAGAGACGTTGAAAGAGGTCGAGAAGGTGACTCGGCAGGGGATCGTCATCAATACCTTCATGCTCGACGACAGTCCCAGTTTGCGGGCCTTTGTCGAGCAGATGACCCGGATCAACAAGGGGCGCGCGCTGTTTACCCGGCCAGACCGGCTCGGGGAGTATCTCCTGGTCGACTACATCGCTCGCAAGCGCAAAAAGGTCTGATTGGTCTCGACGTGATGGTGTTGGGCCGCGGAGTCGAGTAACAGTCTTGCGCGGGCGATGTCGACGGTGGGGGCAGAGGGCAAGGGTAAGCATAAGATTACCCCAATGCTCGAGCAGTACTTGCGGGCGAAAGAGGAGAACCCAGGGGCTCTCCTATTCTTTCGGCTTGGGGACTTCTACGAGCTCTTCTTCGAAGATGCCGAGACCGCGGCCAACGTCCTCGACATCACGCTGACGACTCGGAGCAAGAAGGACGAAGTGCCGATCCCGATGTGCGGTGTCCCTCATCATGCCGTGCAGACGTATGTCTCGAAGCTGTTGGCCGAGGGGTTCAAGGTCTCCCTGTGTGACCAGGTAGGCGAGCCTGCTCCGGGCAAGAAGCTCGTGGAGCGCGCCGTCGTCCGCGTCATGACTCCGGGGACGGTCACCGAAGAAGAGTATCTCGACCCGAAGCAGGCCTCCTACCTATTGTCGGTTTTTCGCGATGGAACCGCTTTTGCGATTGCATGGATCGACCTGTCGACGGGCGACGTATGCCACGCGCAGCGCCATGATGCGGCGCGGATGCGCGACCTCCTGTTGCAGCTGGCGCCGCGCGAGGTCTTGGTGGCAGCAGATGACGACGAATTGGTCGCACTCGTCGAAGCGGCGATCCCGACGGTGATGATCAGCCGGGTCGAAAGGGTTCGCTTCGACGCCCAGGCCGGACATCGGTGGGCGACCGACGCCGGCAGTGGAGGTGGGGCGCTCGACGACGGCGTGGCCGGCGCTTTGGCGGGTGCTCTTTGGTATCTCGAGCGCACGCACCGTTCGAGCCTCGATCACTTGCGAGGAGCGCGGGCGCTCGACGCTGCGCCAACGATGGTGGTCGACGAAGCGACGCGGCGCAACTTGGAACTGTTTGTGACGACGCGCGGCGAGAAGAAGGGCTCTCTGCTGTCGGTCATCGACCAGACCTCGACGCCCATGGGGGGACGTCGCCTGCGCGAATGGATCCTCGCTCCGCTGACCGATATCGCGGCAATTGGCGAACGGCTGGACGCGGTAGAAATACTGGCTCGCCAGCCAACCCGTCGCTCGGATATTCGCCGCGCACTCGGAAGTATCGGCGATCTGGAGCGTCTGACGTCCCGGCTTGCCGCTCGTCGTGTGCATGCGCGCGATTTGACTGGCCTGGCCGCCGCGCTCGAAACCGCCTTGCAGGTCCGCACCCGCATCGAGTCGGACGACCCGGCTGGGTTGCGCAGCGCTGCGCAGCAGATCGACGATCTGCCGGAGATCCGCGACCAAATCAGCCGGACGATCGACCCAGAGGCCCCGCTCAAACCGCGGCCGGGGACTCTGATCCTGAAGGGGTGCAATGCGGAGGTCGATGAGCTGCGTGACATTGCCCTCAACGGCAAGCAGACCTTGGTGCAACTCGAGGCACGGGAGCGCGAACAGACGGGCATCGGCTCCTTGAAGATCAAGTACAACAACGTGTTTGGGTATTATATCGAGGTGACCAAGGCGAATCTCGGGTCTGTGCCGGAGCACTACCGGCGCAAGCAGACGACGGCCAACGCCGAGCGCTTCGTCACCGACGAGATCGAATCATACGAAGCAAAAGTCCTCGGTGCCGAAGAGAAGCTCGCATCGCTGGAAGCGCGGCTATTCGACGAACTCGTCGATGCCGTGGCAGCACGTCACGTCGCGCTGAGTGCAACCGCGGATGGGTTGGCGAGGATCGACGTAGCGGCAGCGCTCGCCCACGTCGCAGATGAGCGTGCCTATGTGCGGCCGCAGATGCACGGTGGTCGAGCGATCAGGATCGTCGAGGGCCGACATCCAGTCGTCGAAGCGATGGCGGGGCGGATCGGATTCGTTGCGAACGATTGCTTGCTCGACCCCGAGTCGCGTCAGATCTTGGTGCTGACCGGTCCCAATATGGCGGGTAAATCGACGTACTTGCGGCAGGTAGCGCTGGTCGTGCTGTTGGCCCAAATCGGGTCGTTCGTACCCGCTTCGGAAGCAGAGATCGGGGTCGTTGATCGACTGTTCACACGGATCGGTGCGGCCGACAACCTGGCGGGCGGAGAGTCTACGTTTATGGTCGAGATGAAGGAGACCGCCAGTATCGTCTGCAACTTGACCGAACGATCTCTGGCCATTCTCGACGAGATCGGCCGAGGCACCAGTACCTTCGATGGGATTTCGATTGCCTGGGCAGTGGTGGAGCATCTGCACGACGCGGAGTCTCGGCCGTTGGTCCTGTTTGCGACCCACTACCACGAGCTCACCGACCTCAACCGCAGCCGCGAGCGCGCCCACAATTTGTCCGTAGCGGTTCGAGAATGGAAAGGCGATGTCTTATTCTTGCGCCGTGTGATCGATGGTCCTGCGAGTCAGAGTTACGGCATTCAGGTGGCGGGTCTTGCTGGGGTCCCGGATACGATTGTTGCACGGGCCAAGCAGATCCTGGCGAATCTCGAGAAAAACGAACTGACGGCTTCAGGGGAGCCGGCGTTGGCGGATGAGCCTGAGGGTGGTGGGCAGAAGCAGATGGCGCTTTTCGCGGCTTCGGATGACGGATTGCGGCGGGATCTAGCTGCCGTCGAGTTGGAGAGTATGACGCCGCTGGAATCGATGAATCTATTGCACGATCTGCGCCGTCGCGCCCGGGAAAGGTCTTGACTCCAGTCCGTACCATCGAACGGGCGATTTCGCAGCGATAGCGTGCTAGGTGTAGGAACCTTCTATGAGCGCCGAACCAAGTCTTGCTGAGTCCGGGGAGATTCTTCCAGGGCTAGCCCCAATTTCGTTTGATGGGCCGCGCGGCCGCATCGCCCGGGACTACTTGCTCCAGGGCCGCGAGATGTTGCGCGAGGTGCATCTCGACGGCGCTTCCGGGGACCAGATTGTCGGGCTGTGGACCGGCGTCGTCGACCACGTCGTGCAATCGCTTTTTATCGCCGCCCGCGACGACTACCGCGAGCGCAATGCGACCTTGGATCAAAAGTGCGCGCTGATTGCGCAAGGGGGGTACGGTCGAGGCGAGCTGAACCCGTGGTCGGACATCGACCTACTGTTTCTCTATCCGCAGCGCGCCGACGCCTACGTCGAGACCGTTACGGAGTCGGTGCTCTATCCTCTGTGGGATACGGGCATGACCGTGGGGCAGGCAGTGCGCAGTGTTCGCGATTGCGTGTCGCTCGCGGCCGGCGACTTCAAGGTAAAGACATCGCTACTCGACACGCGGCTTTTGGCCGGCGATGAAAGTCTCTACGAGTCGTTCGAAGAAACGATGCGGACCGATGTCCTCAAGCGCAACGCGTCCAAGTTCTTCCGCGAGAAGATCGCCGAGAACGAGGAGCGCCACCACAAGCACGGTGACGCGGTCTTCCTCGTCGAACCCCACCTGAAAGAGGGGGAGGGCGGCTTGCGCGATCTTCATACCGCGATCTGGCTGGCCAAGGTGAAGTTCAAGGTCCGCAATGTCGAAGATCTGGTCAGCAAAGGGATTCTGACGGAATCTGAGCTAGCGGAGATTAGCCAGGCGCGCAGCTTCCTGTTTCGGGTTCGCAACGGTCTGCATTTTCTTTCGAACCGTCATCTGGATCAGCTGACCTTCGAATACCAGGAGCGTATTGCAGCCGATCTTGGTTTTGCCGACGACGCCCAGTCGCGTGGCGTCGAGAAGTTCATGCGGGAGTATTATCTGTACGCCAGCGTAGTGAATCGCTTTGCGGAAGAGATGATCGACCGATGTTCCGAGCCCAAAGGTCCGGGCTCCTGGGTGGGGCGACTTGCGAGCCGGGAGATCCGCCCCGGTGTTCGCATCGTCTCCGATGAATTGGTGATCGCCGACGGAGAGATGTTCGACAGGGATCCATCTCTCCTACTGCGCATCTTTGCCGACGCCCAGCGTCACGATGTTGCGTTCAGCTCGGGCACCGGACGCATGATCCGATCGAAGGCGCAGTTGTTGGCAAACGAGAAAGCGCGTCGCGACCCAGAGGCGGCGCGGGCGTTCATCGATATCCTGACTTGGAAGAACGGCGTCGGCGAGTCGTTGCAGACGATGCACTGGCTCGACGTGTTGGGTGCGTATATTCCGGAGTTCGAGAACCTGCGTTGCATGGCGCAGTATGACCGCTACCACATCTATACGGTCGACGCGCACACTCTGCGTGCCGTTGAGAACCTCGAACGACTGCGCAGGGGCGCCTACAAGGCGGAGCATCCGTTGCTTACGACTGTCGTGCGAGAGATCGAAGATATCGAGATTTTGTATTTGGGGATGTTGTTCCACGACATCGGCAAGGGCCTCGGTGGCGACCACTCGAACAAAGGTGCGGACATGGCCATCGCTACGTCCGATCGTCTAGGCCTGAACGCTGACGCGACAGATCAGTTCTCATTCTTGGTGCGAAACCATCTTCTCATGCACACCCTGGCGACGCGGCGCGACATTCACGAACCGCAACTGGTCGTGGACTTCGCTCGAACCGTCGGTTCGGTTGAAAAACTGAAGAAGCTTTATGTATTGACCTACGCTGATCTGCGCGCCACCAACCCCAAGCTTTGGAATAGCTGGCAGGATTCTTTGCTGGGCGAGCTGTACGAGCTCACCATCGATACGTTCGAGCGCGGCACCATGGCCGAGGCCGACGAGGAGGAGCGCGTCGATCGGATTCTCCTGCGCACGTTGCAGCGCGTCGATGCCGACGACATGGGCGCGCTCAGCGCCTTCCTCGAGGAGATGCCGGATCGATACGTCCTGTCGACGCCAGAGCAGGATCTGCCGGCGCACTTTCGACTTGCGCGGCAACTTGCCGATCGCGACTTCGCGACCCAGGTCGAGCACTATCCGGAGCGAGATTTTTCGGTGTTTACCGTCGTGACGCGCAACCAGCCCGGACTGTTTGCGAAGCTGACTGGGGTCATGCGCGCCAAGGGTCTGAGCGTTGCTGGGGCGCGAGCGGCTATCGGCGCCAGAGGCCTTGCGGTCGATGTATTTCGGGTCGCGCATCTCGACGAGGGCGAGCAAATTTGCTCGGATGATCGATGGGATCGGGTCGTGGCTTTGATCGGCGACGTGCTTGCCGGGGATCTCGACGTCGCCGAGATGGCAACCGGTGCCGATCGGCCGCAGCCGGGAGATCAGCGTTACTCACCCCGTGTACCGACCGAGATCGAGATCGACAATAACGCATCCGCAGACTTTACACTCATCGGTGTCGTGACTTCGGATCGATTCGGTGTCTTGTTCGCGATCTCCAGTGTCTTGTTTCGGCTCGACCTGAGAGTTCACATGGCTAAGATTACGACCAGTGTCGATCGTGTCTTGGACGTGTTCCACGTCACCGACAGTGAGGGTGAGAAGATCACCGAGGCGCGCGCCGACGAAGTCCGCGCGGCGCTTCTAGCAGCGATACAGCCCCTGTCCGAGCCGTCGCCGTCAGTCACCGAGGGCGAGCGCGCCGGCTGAGCCGATTGTGACGATGACGGTCAACGACGCGATCGATCGCTACGCGTATTACCTGGTGGCCGAACGCCGTCTTTCCACTCACACAGTGCAGGCCTACGGGCGGGACTGTGCGGAATTTGCACGTGTCCTCGAGGCGAGGTCCGTTGCTAGCATCGAGGCGGTCGGCGCGTCCGAACTCGTAGCGCTCCTGGCAGCGATGCGTGACCGCGGCTTGTCAGCCCGCAGCCGAGCGCGGGTCCTGTCGGCCGTCCGCGGGTTGTTCCGTTACTTGATGCGCGAAGGGGTCGTCGACCTCGATCCGACCGCCGACCTGCGCCGCCCGCGCCAGGAGAAGAAGTTGCCGACGACGCTGTCGCGCGAAAATGTCAGCGCGCTGCTCGATGTCGGCGGACAAGACGACTGCCTGGTGAGTCGAGACGTGACCATGATCGAGCTCGTCTACGCGACGGGCTTGCGCGTATCCGAGGTCGTCGGCTTGACCATGTCGCAGATCAATCTGGAAGCGGGTTTCCTGACGGTCGTAGGCAAGGGTCGCAAGGAACGAGCGGTGCCGATCGGATCCTATTCGCAGCGAAGCCTAACGCAATACCTCGAGCACGTGCGCCCGATGATCTTGGCGAAGCCCGGGGCGACCGGTACCACACGATTGAGCCAGGATGTGTTCGTGACGAGACGCGGGCGACACATGACGCGTCAAAGCTTCTGGCAGCGCCTCAAGAAGATCACGCTACGTGCCGACGTACGTCAGCGCTTGAGCCCCCACACACTGCGCCACGCCTTCGCCACCCACCTGGTCGAGGGCGGAGCCGACCTCCGCGCAATACAAATGATGCTCGGCCACTCCGACATCAGCACGACGGAAGTATACACCCATGTCGCCAGAGACCGCCTGCGGGAGGTACACAAAAAGTTCCACCCGCGCCCGTAGAGGTGTTTGGACCCATCTCCCCCTATCGCGGGCTACGCCCGCAGCCCAAGGCGTGTGCAGAAGACTGTTAGTGCCGTCCTTGTAGAAATCCGCAGATGAACGCGGATAAAGCCAGCCCGGCCGCTGGCCGGAACCAAACCGCTGATGAACGCCGGTGAACGCTGATCGAGAAGAAAGGCTGAGGCTAGGGCTCGAGGCTAAGGCTGAGGGTGGTGCTCGCTGCGCTCGTTGTTGATGTCGGTGGAGGTGTAT
>JAJCZJ010000106.1 GCA_029262455.1 Deltaproteobacteria bacterium
AGAGTGCCGCGCCGGGTGACCTGCGAGCCCATCCTGGTGATACAAGCTCGCTGTTTCGAGGTTGCCAGGGTCGTGTTCACGTAGCGGGAAAAGTCGATGTCGGCGGTGAACTCCGGCGAGCGAACGCCGGGCCCGTAGTTCGTCGGGTCGCCCGCATCGGCCGCAAAAAAGTCGACCCACAGCGTCTCCCAGTCGGAGAAGGTCCCGATCTGGGGCGGAACGGTGCCGCGAAACAACTCGATGAAGTGCTGGTCATAGAAGGTCTGATCGGCGAGGTACTCGGGGTGCTGCCCGACCACATCCTCGCCCGGCACGCTGTCGGTTTGGAAGAGCGAGGCGAGAATCGCGAAGGCCTGGGCGTCCGAAATCCCCAGCGCGTCGGCCACCTCGCCGCGAAACTTCCAAATGAACCAGATGGCATCCACGAAGTGCTCGAAGGTGGTGCGATGGCGGTCGAGTGTCGGCGAATACGTCTCGACGCGAACTTGTTTGGCGTCGAAGTCGAACTCGTAGATTCGCAGATACCCATCCCCGCCGTTCAAAAGCCCCTGATAGTCGCTGACGATCTCCAGCACTGGGAGCCCCGCACCGTTGACGCTGTCCAGCCGGTAGAGATCGGCGTCGAAATGCCCGCCCTGGGCCATGACGACGTTCGGATGCGACCGAATGAATTCGAGGAAGATCTCCTGGGCCGACTTGCCCGCACCGTCATGGAACTGGTCGAACACTCCATCCCCTGCGAGACCACTGAGCGGCCCGAGAGGCTCGCCGTAGCGCCCCGCGACCGTGAAGATGTCGTACATGTAGGCGTGCGTGGTCAGGACGACGAGCTTGTCGCGATTGTTGAGCAGCACCTGATCGGCCCAGGCGAGTTCGTCGGCCGGCGCCGCAATGGCCAGATTGAGGAAAAGCAGGTCCTGCTGCCCGTCGCCGACGATCTGGTAGCTGCTCGCCCCGGTCGGCGAGGCGCCACCGTACCAGGGTTTGCCGACGAAGTTCTGCGGCCCGTAGTCCTGCACAAACATCTCGTAGATCGGTCGTGCGTCGCTGAGCTCGTGCGCATCGTGGTTGCCGATTACGGTGCCATACGGGATGTCGGCGGCATCGAGAATCTCGAGGGCCGCCTTGGCGCCCGCCCACTCGGCCGACGAGTCGTCGCTCTGAACGAGGTCGCCAAGGTGCACGACGAAGTCGATACCGAGCCCGGCGGCGTTGTCTGCGACCCACTGCGTCTGATCGGTGAAATAGCGGTACGTGCCCAGCGGGTCCGTCACCGGTACACTGTCGTTACCGGGAGGAAAGCGGTTGTCGGAGTAGATCTGGGTGTCGGGCAGGGCCACGAATTTGATGGTAGCGCCAGCGGAGGATGTCGCGAGTGGAAGGAGAACAGCCCCGAATACCCAAATCCAAATTCTCTGCATTCCGAATGCTATGCGGCCTCCGGCTCCGAAGGCAACCCCCCGCGATATCTGGAGGTGGGTCGCGTTGACTGAAGCGGGCCCAAGCAGCCTGGTACCGGATGGCAAGGCGCCGCCGAGCCGCGTAAAACGCGAGCCTTGCTTGAAGCGGGCGTAAGCAGCCCGGTACCGGGCGCCCATTGCGCCGAGCTCAAGATCGACGTGACCCACTACCCGGTATCCTACCAAGAGATGTCCCATCAGACTAAGCCGCCGTCCGCAGCGAGCAATACATCCCCTCAAAGAGAAGCCGCGAAGCCCTCTTGGCCTCTCGAACCGAAGCCTTCGTCCTCCCGCTGCGAATCGCGTTGTGCACGAGCCACGTCGTGGCGGCGAGGAGCGACTTGACGTAGACACGTGACGGGCGCTTACCGACTCGAATCATGCTCCACTTTTGGATTCCCTTGGCGGCTCGCTCCATGGCGGCGTCGACGACCTGGAAAGCGGGAGAGTTTGGATTGCTTGCTTCGACGAAGAGAAGCTGCGCGATCCGCTCGTTCCGCAGGATCGCATCGATCACCTGGTCGATGAGGTCGTAGGCCCACTCTCCATCCGCTAACGCCGACGGCATCTGGTCCAATGCCCGCTCGATGTGCTCGTTCACCGTCTCCTGGTAGAGATGCTCGATCAACGCATCCTTGTCGTCGAAACAGCGGTAGAACGTCTGCCTGCCAATATCGGCCTGCGCGCAGATCTCGGAGATCGACACAGCGGCCGAACCGCGCTCGATGAACAAGTCGACGGCGGCGGCGACGATGGTCTTTGTCTGGCCTTCTAGTCCCGGACGTTTCTTCGATCGTCCATCGCGCGAATTGAGCGCACCCGAAGCCACCATCACGCAGACGCGGACACTCCCGCAGAGGAACCACTTCCGACCGGGTACTTCTGCAGGATCTTGTCGCTCGCCGCGAGAGCCGCGTGTGCCGACCCGTAGACCCCCATGATCTTGGCGGCGCTCGTGCGTTCTCCGACCAAATACAACCCCTCAATGCCTTCAGCCTCGACGTCGACGAGAGCGCGCCCGACGTTGCCCGGAGTTTCGATCAGAGTGGCCGGACCGAACGATCGGACCTTCCATAGTGCGTTCTCGGCAATTCCGGGAAACAGCGACGCCACGTCGCCTTCCCAGTCGTCGAAGAGCTTGCGTAGCGCGATCTTGTGAGCGGCTTTGCGCATCTCGAAAATGTTCGGCTTGTCCCACCAACCGAGCTGCATCCAAAAAGAGATTTCATAGCGCTCCTCGTCGTCGAAGTAGCGCAGGTCGCTGGCACACCAGGGTCTGCCGCTGACCGGTCCCTTCTGAACCCAACGCTGGCCGCTATCGTCCCAGAGGTCGGCGCGATCGACTCCGTACGTGAGGGTGCAGAGGTTGAGCGTCTTGCGGTGCAGATGTTCGATTCGGTCGCGGAACCACGGCGACAGATCGTCCTCGGAAACGATATTGAAGATATCCCAGATCGCGACCGCGCTGGCGACGACCGGTGCATCGATCCGCTTGGTGTCGACGAGTTGCGTCGGGACGACGCGCTTGTCACCGCACTCGACCTCGACACCGCGAACGCGGCCGTCCTCGATGACAATGTGGGATACAGAGGACCCGGTGCGGATCTCGCCGCCGTTTTCCTTGATCGCCTCGATCAGGCCCTTGGCGATGGCGCCGCTACCGCCTTTGACCCAGTACGATTGGCTCGGCATGAAGCCGTTGGCATCGACTTGTTTCTTGATGCTGTAGAACAGCGAGCCGGCCGAGTAGTCCGTAGCCTCCGGCAACGTTCCACCGAAAAGCCATCCCAGATAGTCGAAGAAATCGATGATGTCCCGATTGTCGGTACGGTCGGTGATGAACTTCTTGATTGAAATCGCATCGAGATCCTCGAGTTGCTCGTACGAAGAATCGACCGCAGTCCCCTTGTAGATGCGCAGGAACTCATCCATTGCCCGCTGCAGAAGAGGGTCGAGCTCGCGCCACTCTCCGTTCATGTAGATCTGTCCGGAATTCGTCCATTTGCAGACGTTTTCTGGGAGAGTTTTGCCGATCCGGCGATAGATCTCGTCTTGCGATCCGGACATGATCAAGCCCTTGATGCCGTTGTCGACCGCCGCACCGCCGATCCTTCCACTGGCGGCGCGACCGCCGAGGCTCTCCTGCCCACCGCGCTCGAGCACCAAGACGCGCTTGCCGGCCTGCGTCAGTAGCGCCGCCAGGTTGAGGCCGCCCATGCCGCCGCCCACGATTACCACGTCAAAAGTTTCATTCGCCACGTTGGCCTCCTTGTTGAGCTAAGCCCGGAGCTTAATCATTCAGATGCGTATGATAAAGCTAGGTTGACCATGAAGAGGGCGACGGTGTCAAACGCGGTGTCGATCCGTTGGTCAATGACGCGAGCACTGGGTTCTGTCTGCGGTCACGCTGATGTTGGCGTCTTGCGAAACGTTACGGCGAAAGGATATTGGCCGAACCGCCACGGTATTCTTGCAATTCGGGTTCTGAGACAAGGAGGCATCAAATGGGAAACGGGGCACGCGACAACTTCGGCCACGATACAACCACGGATGAAGTGCTGGCGGGGATTGATCTGAGCGGCAAATTGGCACTCATCACCGGTGGATCCGGCGGACTCGGCGCCGAGACCGCGCGCGCCCTAGCTGCCCACGGCGCGCGTGTCGTGCTCACCGCCCGCGACATCGCCAAAGGACAAGGAGTCGCACAACAGATCGGCGAGTCGACCGGAAACAAGACCGTCGAGGTCGAGGAGTTGGAGCTCGGCTCTCTCGCGAGCATCCGGAACTTCGCCGAACGCTTCCTGTCACGACACAATACGATCGATTTGTTGATCAACAATGCGGGCGTCATGGCTTGCCCGTTCGGCACGACGACCGATGGATTCGAGCTGCAGTTTGGAACGAACCATCTCGGCCACTTCCTGATGACCGGACTGCTCACTCCGGCCCTGATAAACGGCGCCCCCGCCCGTATCGTTTCGCTCAGCTCGCGCGGACATCAGATGTCCCCGGTCGTCTTCGACGACATCCCCTTTGAGCACCGAGCCTACGAAAAGTGGTCAGCCTACGGCCAGTCCAAAACGGCGAACGTTCTGTTCGCGGTCGAGCTGGAGCGTCGCCTCGGACCCAAGACTGTTCATGCCTACGCTGTCCACCCCGGAGTGATTCCGACCGATCTCTCGCGCCACATGGTGCCGGAGGATTTCGAGTTCCTACAGAAGCGTGCCCCCACCGGGAACTTGCGATTCAAGTCTGTCGAAGCCGGCGCCGCGACCTCCGTTTTCGCCGCGACGGCACCCGAGCTCGAAGGACGCGGAGGCGTCTATCTCGAAGACTGTGGCGTAGCGGAGGTGAACGATGCGGAAGACGCAGTCGATGGGGTCCGATCCTACGCCGTCGATTCGGCGGCGGCAGACCGGCTATGGTCGCTCTCGGAAGAACTAGTGGGGCAAACCTTCTCCCTGTAGGACGAGAAATCAGCCGGCTAAAGAGAAGCGCTGAGCGACGTCACGTCATCCTTGATGACGCTGGCTTCGACGGCGAGCGTTGTTCGAGTGCTTTCGGGGATCTGATCGCCGCGGCGTGAACCTAGTTGGCGCACAAATCTCTCGATCTCTTTTGTCGCCCGGCGCAAGCTGCGCCGAGCGGACGCGGTGTGGTCACCGGCAACTCGCTGCTCCGCCTTTTCGACGGCTTGATGAGAGCGAAGGAGAGATCTTTCCAGGCGCGCATGAAGCACGCCAAGGTCATCAGCCTCTTTCACACTTTCCAAAAGCGTCGCCAAGCGGCACTCGATGAAGTCAAACGTCGCTCCATCCGGGCAGGCACTCAATACGATCAGTACTTCGTTGCTGACCAACCCGCCCGGTGTGGCGAGCTGCAGAGCATGGTCGCCGACCGTCGGGAAATCACCCAGGTCGATGCGCAACTCTTCGTCGTCGCAGGTCGGCAGTAGGCCGCCGGAGGCACAGGCGACGCTAGCTTCCACGGCGCGGCCATCGACCACCACGATCGGGTCCGCGACGACGTGACGACCGAAAAGCGTGAGGGTCAGTGAATCGGTCAACTCTGGGATCTTCTGAAGGCTGGTTTGACTATTCGGATTCCTCGGTGGAAGCCAAAGCGCCGGCTGTGGATGATCGACATCTGAGTTTGGCCCGATGCGAGCCGTCACCGTCGCAACTAGCTTGCCGCGTCGAGCCGCGCTCACGAGTCGCTTGCTGCTCATCCGTATGTCGCTCGCGTCTGTCGCTTCGTAGAAGCCCGATTCGTAGTCCAGGCTCAGCGGAGTAGGGGTGCCCGGACTGAGCTGCAGGCCATCGACTCGCAGTGTCACGACACCGTCCTCGTCGGCTTCCTCCATCCGGCTCAGGATGGCCAACGTCGAATCGGAGTTGGCGCGTGAGGTCGTCTCGGTATTGAGAGTCACCTGGCGCCCGAAAACTGCGGAGAATCCGGTCGCCCCCTCCTCGATCATCTGGAACAGAGGAAACGGCCCGGTGCCCGCGCTGTTCCGGTTGGTGAGAGGAATTGCCTCCGTGCCGAAGGTCATGCCCCAGGAGTAGAGCTCGTCGGGCCCGTGCTCCGGATCCCAGGGGGCGTCGTTCGCAAAGTCGAGTTGGAGCAACCCCCACATTCCGGCTCTACCGTTCGGCAACAGCAGATGGCGATCGGTCATGCCGCGGAACGTCGGCGCGTCGAACCCCGTACCCGGCGTGTTCGTGCCGGCCCAGAACGGCAGCGAATGGCAAGCGCCGGCCCGGCTGCACCCCGGGTGAGCGGCATCGACTCCGACCAGGAAATTGCGGAAGCCAGCGGCGCCGAGTGTCGAGAAGCGGTCGTCCAGCCGACGCGAGCGCGCCGGTGGATATGGGATGCTGCGCAAGAACACGGCCACTGCATCTCGATCGGCCTCGGTGAGTGCGCCGGCGAGACCGAGTTCGTTCAAGTCGATGGGGCAAGCGGACTGGTCGCACATGGTGCTCGACATGGCGCCGTCGACGAGGTTTCGGAAGCAGCTGTGTTCGTCGGTACAGTTCGGTGCGGCAGTCTGGCCGGAATCGGCGACCTCGGCGTTGATACCGCCGAAGGGATCGCCCGGCACCCCGTCCCAATGCAAGGGCAGGGTATCGCGAAGCCCTCGGATCGGCATCGTCACACGCGGTTGTGTCTGGTCGCACCCCGGTGTGATGCATCGGGCGCCGAGGTTCCACAATAGCTGATCGGTATTGCCGTCGGGGTGGCATCCGGCGCAAGCGAAGGTGCCCGTGGTCGAGCCGCCGGCATCGTTAAAGACAATCCGGCCGCGCTTGACGTCGGGATGGGTCGGATCGTCGAGTATGATCCTCGCGGTTTCTTGCGGCGCGCCCAGGATCGAGACATCGACCATAGACACACTGTTTTCGACAGCGTTCAGCACCCAGGCGCGCAGCGGGCCGCCGTCGGGACCCGACTCGAGCGCGAGACCGCGCGGGACGGCACCGACCTCTGTCATGCCAATCACCGTCCCGGTACCCGCATCGACGGTGAATAGCCGGTTCGATGCGGCGGCGACGGATACGATGGTCGCATCGTCCTGGCTGACCTCGATACCGAAAGGAGTGGCCAGCTGTTCGCCCCCTAGGGGATTGAGGGGCGGCAACGGTTCGAGGTCGAATACGGTGACATCGTCGCAGGATGCGGAGCAATCGACTCGCGCGATCTGATTCAGAAATGCGCGGTTCTCCAACTCGGGTAGATCGTCCCCAGCCGTCCCCGCGGCACCGTTGGCATCATTGCGAGCTTCCGTTTGGGCAATGAAGACCCGCCCCTGCGAGTCGACCGCCAAGCCGTAGAGTAGAGTTCCGATACCCGACACCTCGAACAGTAGGCTCTCGTCCGCGGTGTCGTAGACGAAAAGGTCGCGATCCGGCGCCCCCGGCCGGCGGACGATATCGGCGACCATATTGCGCGTCAGAATGACGTCGATCGAGTTTGACGCCAGGTCGACAATTTCAAAGGTGCAGCCGGGGTCGTTCAGGCTGAAACAACCCGAGAGCTCGGTCGTGTTTCCAGACTCGAAGGGAATTGCAAAGAGTCGGCCACCTCGGACAGCCAGGGCACGAGGCTCTTGGCCATAGACTTGGATTTGTTTGGTGACGACTCGGCTGGCCACATCGACAACGGCAATCCGGTTGCGCGACGAGAGCGCTACGTAGGCTTTCTGATTGTCGGCGAACGCGATGCCGACGGGTTCGTCGAAGTCCGTCACCCAAGCATCCTCGCTCCATGCGGTGATCGTCGCGATCACTTGATGGCGCGTAGGGCTGGCCACATCGACGTCGATCACGCTCACCGTGTCCGACACGTGATTGGAAACCCAAACTTCTTTGCCGTCTGGTCTTACAGAAACGCTTACCGGGTCGATCCCAACCGGCACTCGTACGGCGACCAGGTTTTGGTTCGTATCGATCACCTCGAGTGTGTCGGCCGCAGTGTTGACGACGTAGACTTCGCCAAGAGTAGGTGAAAGCGCGATCGGCGCAGCGTGCGGACTGGCGAAGGTCGGATGGCCTGTCAGGCCTGCAGCAGTTGATGATGTCGCGGCAAGAACACACAATACGAGGAAGATTGTGTAGCGACGGTTGGGCTTGAGCATATAATACCTCTGTTGGCGCGCGCTTCTCCACGACTCTTGAGGGACAGAACTTCCCATCCCGTCGACCTTTCCTTCACCCACTATGGCTAGAAAGCGTCAACGGTTCCAGTATCGATATGCCGCCAATCGACGGTCTGGGCGCCGACGCAGGCTTTTTGGGATTATGGGAGTTTTGAATAGCTGCGGCCAAACACTTTTAGTTGACAGTCTGTTGCAGCTGGTGTCTACTTTTCGCTAGGGCGGAATGGATTGTGAACCACTGGCTTCTCGATCGGCGACCTTGGCTCCATGTCGGTGTTGTTGTCGTCTCGACGATCGGTTCCGTGGCGGGAGGGCAGAGCATCGGTACTTCAGTTGCGGCTCAGCAGAATTTTTCCGCGGCGGCATTGCAGGCCCGGGGCGAACTTTCTTCGGTTTTACAGTCGTCGAAGCCGAGCGGGCCGAATCCCTACCTCGCATTTCTTCCCGTCGGAACCACACCCGACTATCAGGCCTGGAACGAGTGGTTGGGCCGCGTCGGTGTCGCAAAGCGTGCGGCGCTCGGCGCGCGTGCCGTACCAAGACAGGTGTTGCTCTCTGAGTCCGAGCCCAACGACACCCAGGTGACCGCCGACTTCCTCGTTGGCTTCGGTACGGGCCTCGGAGACGACCCCGAAGCCGAGGTGGCGGGTGTGCTGCCAGCGACCTCTACCGACGTGATCGGCCCGTTTGCCGAGGACGACGGCTCGATTCCGTTGGCCAACCCGACGGGGCTGCTAGACGGCGGCGAAGTCTTGCTCTCGGCAACGCTGGGGGACGGCCCACACGGCAGTGCCGGGAGCGGCAGCGGAGATTTCGACTTCTATTCGGTCAGCGGAGTATCGCAAGGCGACGTGATCGTCATCGACATAGACGCGCCCATATTCTCGTGGGACTCGGTGGTCACGGTTTGGAGCAGCGCTGGCGAACTGCTGCGAGAGGGCGATGACTCGCTCTCGGGTCGGGACAGCTTCTTGATCTTCCTGGCTCCGACGACCGACACCTATTTCGTTTCGGTGGGCGCCTTTGGGAGCGCGGCACCTGTTGATCCCTTCGATTCCGCCTCGGGCCTAGGCGTGGCATCCGAGGGGGACTACGACCTTCGCATCAGCCTCAACCTTGGAAACGTCGACTTCTTCAGCTTCGACCTCGACGCCGGCGACATTATCGCGGCGAACGTGTTTGGCACCAACATGGCACTGAGCCTGTATGATCCGAGCGGCGGACTTAGAATGGCTGCGGCTTTCGACGTCCAGGGGATTCTTCCCGGCCCCTTCCCATCGGGAGGCGATGCGGCGTTCGCCTATGTCGCCGAGACCGCGGGGACATACGCCGTTCGCGTGACCGGAGGCGAAGGCGGTTACACCCTCGAGCTTCAGGTGTGGCGTCCCCCGCTCGAAACCGCGCCCAACGGTGCCGTGCAAACGATTTTTGTCGACTTTGATGGCGCGACGCTCAACCCGGGAATTTTCGGCGTTTCGTCCGGCACCGCGAACCTATCGCCGTTGTCCGCGTTCCTCAGTGCCTGGGGGCTCGCGTCGGTCGACGAGAGCGCCGTCATCGACGCCATCATGGCCTCGATCGAAGAGAGCTTGTCGACCGACTTACGCGTCCTCGGCGCCAACGGCGACTTCGACGTCTCGGCAATTCCTGGCGACTTCGACGTGGTGCTGCTCAATAGCCGCGACCACGCCGATCCTTTTGGAGCCCCATATGTCAGTCGGCTGATCATCGGCGGGACAGTCGCCGAACTCGGCATTGCCACCCTCGGCATCGCCGAGTCGATCGACGTCGGCAATTTCGAGCACGCGGAATCGGCCGTCGTCCTTCTCGACTTCCTGAGCACGATCGCGAGCAACCCAAACTCGCTGAATCAGTACTCCCTGGCCGGCGGTGCGACGAAAGTCGATCTGGTTGGGACCGGTGTTGGTAATATCGCCGCGCACGAGGCGGGACATTTGTTGGCGAATTTTCATACCGAGAACACCAACAGCAGCGCCAACATCATGGATCGCGGCGGAAATCTCGCCAACCTCGTTGGCGTCGGTGACGACATGGTCTTCGGGAGTGCTGACGACGTCGACGTCGACTTCGGGCCGGACGAGTACTCGATCGCCGAGGGACTGTTCTACGGAACCGAAGACACACTCAACGCGATCGCATTCGGCATGTCGACAGCCGTCCCGCCGCTCTCAGACTGCCCGCCGGTTGCCGATGGTGAGTGCGTATCCGGCTTCGCCAAGGGCTTCCTCAGGATCAAGGAGGGAATCGTCGGCCGGGAAAGGCTCTCGATCAAGATGAGCGGCGGACCGGCGCTCTTGCAGACCGACTTCGGCAATCCATTGATGTCGCAGGGCACCGCGTACGGAGTTTGCATTTACGATGATGTCGGGCAGCTGAGCGGCGCGGCCACCGTCGACCGCGCCGGCGACCTTTGCTTTGGTAGGCCTTGTTGGAAGTCGGTCGGGAAAGATCCGCCGGACGGCAAAGGCTTCCGCTACAAGGACCGCGGCCGCAACGCCGACGGGATCGAGACCATTCTCTATAAAGGAGGCCCTGCGGGTGGATCGAGCTTGAAGGTCAAGGGGCGGGGAACCGATCTGCCCACGGGAATCGCGGCCGCACTTGAATCCTCCACTAGCGCGACCGTCCAATTGCGCCCGCTCGATGCCGCATGTTTCACCGTTACGATGGACGAAATAAGGAAGCAGGATTCAGACGTTTTCAAGGCCAAGGGATCGGGTCCGCTGCCGGTGCCGTAGCAGGTCCGATTTGGATCGCAACATCAGAGGAGAATTCCATGATCATTCGTCACTTGCACTTTGCGGTCGCCGCGCTGCTGATCTCATCGCTCAACCTTTCCGCCGAGGCGCAGGTGACACAAATTCTCGACGCCAGCGGAGACGGTGCCGCTGCGACGCTCAATACACCCCTCGGCGTCGCTGTCGACAATGCCGGCAACGTGTTCGTCGTCGGTGGGTCGAGTGAAAACCTCTTCAAAATCACCCCGGCGGGAGTCGTCACGGAGTTTGTCGAGTTTCCGGGCTTCGCCAATCCGGCGTCGATCCGCATCGACGGCACCGGCAATCTCTTTGTCTTGAGCTGGAGCCGATCGGAGGTGTTCAAGGTCACCCCCGCCGGGGACGTGAGCATCGTCCTCACGGAAATCGGAGACGGCGTCAATCCATATGACGGCGGAGAAGCAATCGCGGTTGGCGGCGATGGAGTTGCGTATGCCTCGGGTAGTGGCTGCTGCACGAACGTCTTTGCAAACGTCTTCCGCTTGCCCCCCGGGGGGCCGCCCGAGCTCGTGCTCGACAACACTGCAGGCGGGCTGATGACAGTCCCTCTGTACACGGATATCGCGGTCGATAGCGTAGGCAACCTCTACGCGGCTGCGAACCAGCAAGCATCTGTCCTCAAGGTCACCCCGGCGGGCGTTGTGAGTATCGTCTTGGACCAAAACATCTTCCCGGGCTACAACACGTCCCCCAGACTGATTGCCACCGATCTCGACGACAATGCCATCGTGTCGTCCGACGATGACAGGGTTCACAAGATCGAGCCGAATGGAACAGTCACCGAGATCTTTGATGGTGTGGACCCTGCGATCTTGGGTATTTCGGCGATCGCCGTGCGTGGGCCGGCGATCTACCTCGCCGGCTGGACCAGCGATAACGTCGTCCAGCTCCTCCCCAACGGAACCATGACCGAAGTTCTTGGTCCGGCAGGAGACGGCGTCCATCCCTTCGAACAGCCCGACATTGGTAGTATCGCTCTCGATTTTGCCGGAAACATCTACGCAACGGGGAGCGACAGCGACAACGCGTTCAAGGTCTTGTTGGAGGCTACCTTCGAGCTCTCCAGAGACGAAGAGAAGTGTATCAATGCGTTGAACAAGGGATTGCGCAAGGTGAGCAGGGCCCAGGGCATCGTTGTCAGGCGCTGCGTTCAGGATGAGACAAAGGGCAAGCTTACGAGCCTGACGGTCGACGAATGCCTGACGGCCGATCGCAAACAGAAGGTGGCGAAAGCGCAGGCCAGGGTGCTGTCCGACGACGGCAAAAAATGTGCCGCGGTTACCCCACCGATCGGTGCGACCGACGGGGCGACAGTCGGGGCGAGTGCGGCGGCGGGCGGGCGCGCTTTGACGACCGATCTCTTCGGGCCGACGCTGGAGGGTGTGGTCCTGCTGCATGACGGAGCCACGAAAGACACCGCCGCGTGCCAAGCCGGCGTCCTCAAGGCGGTAGTACGGTGCCAGGATGTTCGGCTCAAGGAGTTCGCGAAGTGCAAGAAGAAAGGACTCAAGACCGACTCAATCATTTCTCAATCGGGAATCGCGGCCTGCATTTCGGCTGACGCAACGGGCAAGATCGCGAGAGCATGTGCGCCAGTTTCGGGCAAGTTGCGTTCGGCGGTGGACGGTTGCCTCGGCGTGGATCTGACAACCGCCTTTCCGGGCTCCTGCAGTGCGGGGGACGGTGAATCGGTCGCGCAATGTCTGAGTAAGTCGGCTTTGTGCCGGGTTTGTCGCGCGGCTACGCAAGCCGATGCTCTAGACGTCATCGACTGCGATGCGTTGGACGACGGCTTGATCAACACCAGCTGTGGCCCGGTTTGCGGCGACACCTTGGTCGAAGGATCCGAAACCTGCGACGACGGAAACGTCATTTCCGGCGACGGCTGCTCGTCAACATGCGACATTGAGCCGTAGTCTGCACGCGGGAAGTCACACCCGGCTAAACATTTGAAACAGAAACCCGTAGGGCAGCGCGGCTCTGCGCCGCGCTGCCCGAACGAGCGTGTGACTACGACTGAGAAGCGAGTTCCTCGAGCAGCGTGCCGAGGTTATTGAAACCGCCGACCCAACCCTTGTCGAGGTGCGCCGAAGCGTTTTGGAAGCACGTAACTTCGGCTTCGGTTGCTTCAAACGGCCGCCACGTAAGGCGCTGCAAGGCGCCGTCGGGGTGGCTTTCGAGATCGATCGTCGTCAGCATCACCCGCGGCCAATCCGGCATCTGCGGGTTACCGACGATCTTGCCGTCGGCGTCGGTAAGCATCTGCCTCCACTGCAACCGCCGTGGTGGATCGATTGACTCGAACTCCCAACGCTCGAGGTGAGGCGGCATTCCCTCGAAACGCATCTCGTAACGCATGACGCCGCCAGGCCGCAGGTCGTGTTGCAGCACCGCGGTCTGACAAGACGGGTTCGGCTTGTACCAGCGGGCAAATAGCTCCGGATCAGTCCACGCCCGCCAAACCGTCTCTAACGGTGCAGCGAATACTCGTTCCAGGACAAAGTCGGTGATTTCGTTGTCAGGCATCATCTCCCTTTCGGCCTTCATCTGCGGCCATTTTCACTAGTAGTTCATCAAGCTGAGCGAACCGGGCCATCCAAAGAGCGCGGTACGCTTCCAGCCAGGTGCATGCTGCGGCGAGCGGCTCGGGCCGCAACCGCACCGGGCGGCGGGTGCCGTCGACAGTGCGTTCGACGAGACCGGCACGCTCTAGCACCTTCAGGTGCTTTGAAACTGCCGGCTGCGACACAGCGAAGGGGGCCGCCAACTCACCAACCGAAGCCTCGCCGTCGACCAACCGCGACAGAATCGCCCGGCGGGTGGGATCGGCGAGCGCCGCAAATACGGCATCCAGGGCTGGTGCCGGTAGGGATTCATAACTAATCGGTTGCATAACCATTTGGTTATATTAGATCGGTTCTTCTGTCAAAGACGCCAGGCCGCCACTACAGTCGGAAAGGTTTGAGCCACTTTCTTCGCTGGCGGCTCAACCGCACCCGTCGAGCGCGTTCGTGACTGCGCGGATCGCCTGAGTGATTCCGCTCGAACGGTTGATGTGAGAGCAATCAGACGAAGGTCGTGCGCCGAGCATCACTTTGACCGTCAGAATGATCTCGGAGATGGTCACTTCGCCGTTGTAGTTACAATCGCCGACGCACAGTCCGAGGTCCGCGCCAGGCACCCTCCACAGCTCGTATCCGATCTCGGGCGCCGCTGCGGAAAAGTAAACCGCATCGCCGATGGGGAAGAACGGTCCGGGCGACGACGAGATCGGTCCGGGGAAAATCTCCGCAAGGGGGAGGGTGCCGTTCGCTGTTCCATCGCTCATCCAAACTTCGCAGCCTCGTTGATCGCAGGCTTGGAACATCAGGTTACCGAATGCGGCCTGCAGATAAGTCGGGTTCGAACCGCTTGCGCCCGGAACAATATCGGCGACCATCCACGTACCGTCGGATGTGCCGTCGGTACGCCACAACTCGTTTCCGTGTTCGCCGTCGTCAGCTGTGAAGTAGGTCGTCCCTCCGGCATCGACAAAGTGTGCGGCCGATGACCCTTCACTCCCTGGGTGGATATCCCGAAGGAGCGATGTGTCGTTCGCCGAGCCCCTGGTGTGCCAAAGCTCAGATCCATGTTGTCCCTCGTCGGCGACGAAAAAGACTTCGTCGCCCATGACGTGCAGAGATCGCGGGGACGATCCTGCCGGACCTGGCGCAATATCGCGGACGAGATTCGTATTCGTTGCGCCGCCATCGGTCGACCACAGCTCGAGTCCAGAACCTCCATCGTCGGCGGCGAACAGTGCAACGGATCCGAACGCTACGATCTCGCCAAAAGCGCTGGACTCAGTTCCCGGCGTGAGATCTGCGATCAAATTGGTGGAGATGGTGTCCCCTCCGCTGATCCATAGTTCGCGCCCGGTCTCCGGTGTATCGGCGCTGAAGATGATCGATTCCCCGAAAGCTGTCAGGCCGAGCGGCGTTGAGCTACTTGCGCCTGGACGCAAGTCGGCGACCATCCTGGTGCCGTCCGCAGTGCCGTCGCTAAGCCATAGCTCCCTGCCGTTGATCGAGCCTTGATCATCTTGCGTAAACCAGACCCGACTGCCCGACACGGTGATTTGCGAAGGGGCCGATGAGGAGATGAACGAACCACTGGTAATGTCGGCAACATAGGTGAAGGAGCGCGCGACCGTATCGAGGGAGATCAGTTCCCGGCCGTAGGTGAAGTTCTCAGCATGGAAGAGAAGCTTATCGCCGACGGCGCTCAGGTCCTTGGGCGAGCTGCTCGTGATGTGAGGTCCCGATGCGATGTCGCCACGCAATCGCGTGCCGGCGGCGCTGCCGTCGGATTCCCAAAGCTCGCGGCGGAAAACGCCATCGTCGGCGGCGAAGTAGATTGTCCCTCGGAGTTGAACCAGCTCGCTTGGAGTCGAACTCTCATTGCCCCTGGCAACGTCCGTCACCCGGTGTGTTCCACTGAGAGTCCCGTCCGTAACCCATGGCTCGCGGCCTTCCTCGTCGGTGGCGCTGAAGTAGACCAGATCACCGACGAGCGTCAGATCGAAAGGCCCGATGTGACCGAACTTCGCCAGGCTCGTTGTACCGTCGTGCGTGCCATCCGTAATCCACAAGTTGGCATCATCGCCATGTGCGACGGCCAACAGCACGGAATTTTGGTAGACCAACCTCGAGGCGATCCAACTCTCTCCCGGGATTCCCGGGATTTCCAATCGCAATGGTTCGCGCGGATCCGCACCATGCGGCGATAGATCGAACACCTCGATCGCGCTGTCGCCGCCAAATCGAAACATCTTGCCGGCGGCAACGTTCGCTGTGACAGGGGCCTCGACGTCGAGAACCCTTTCAGTGCCCGGCGCCGTCCCATCACTGCGCCACAGCGTATCTGTCATCGGCTCCGAACGAGTGAAGAAATAGAGGAGCCCTTGGTCTGTCTGCGCTTCGCGGGCCCGATCACCTACCGGTACGACTTGGTAAGTGCCAACCACGGTACCATCGCTGCGCCAAAGCCCGGGTGTCCCATCGGAGCCGAGAAAGAAGAAATCCCCATCGTGCACCACCGCTTCACCATGGAGTTCAACCCTTGCAACGATCCACGTGCCCTGTGTCGTGCCATCGGTACGCCATAGACTTCGTCCACCGCCACTGCGGTAGTCCCCGAAGTAAACGACTCCGTCCTGTTCACCGTGAATGATGATGGTCCACGGAAGCTGGAAGAACGGAACGGTGCCGGCCGGTGTGCCATCGCTGCGCCACAACTCATAGCTAGTCGGCAAGACGCGACGGAAGATCACGACATCGTTCAGCGGTGTGAGCTCACCCAAAGTAGAGTGCGGTCGCCCCGGGGTAATATCCTTGACGAAGCGGGTGCCCTCCGGTTTGCCGTCACTCGTAAACAGGTCGTCAAAATCGTTGCCGATAAAGAATGCGCTGCTCTGTGTGGTCACGAGTCGAGCGACGGTTCCCTTCGGGCCCACAGGAACCGCCGACAGCCTGGTTGCTCGTTTGCTGGACTTGTCGTAGCTCCAAAGCTCGCGGCCTTCGAGGGGGCTCGTAGCAATGAACAGGAGCCTGTCTCCGAGCTGAGCAAAAGACGTCGGCCACGATGATGCCGGTGTCTGGTTGATGTCCCTCACGAGAACTGGCTCCGCGAAGGCCGAAGAGGAGGAAGTAACGACAAGCGCAAGCCGAATTAAGTTCTGCGCAAGCCGCAACCAGCCAATGCCTAGCGAGCCACTAGGCCGCCGCTCGTTCAAAGCGCGAGGAAGTATGATTCTCAAGACCCGCTCGAACTATCGGAAACCGAGGGGTGAGGCAAAGCCGCAGTCTTGTTGACGCAACTTGGTTCGCGCCTGCAGTTTGAAACTATCAAACCTCCCCACTATAGGCACCGGGATGAATATCCGTCGGCCACAGTTCCTATCGATGCTCCATGCTGCACTTGCGGCAGGGGCGACTCTCGCATTGCTCGTTGTCGTCGCCCCTGTCCGCGCGCAAGACATCTATCAGATCGGAATCGACGCTGGTCCCGATGCGTCGGTGGGCTGTACGCTCGACATGATGGGCGCCGAGCCCGACCAGGCTGGCATTGACTTACTGCTCGAGATCACTGCCGACGGTGACTCGATGCCGCCGCAAGTGCTCGGGACAACCATCTCTCGCTGCATCGCAGCCACCGATTCCTTTCAACTCGTGGCAGCCCTTGGCGGCGGCTGGCCGGTCGGTTTGGATCTGGGCTTACCGACACCGAGCGGTCTCGCCGACGTTCTCGAAGCCGTTGTCCCCGCGACCTACCTCTCCAACGTTAGGGCGGTACGACTGGTTGCATTGGCGATTGCCGAGGACGGCACGGTCGACGCTTTGACGACGGTGGATGGATCTGTCGGCCCTGCCGCGATCATAGTCGCGATCGATCGAGCTGCGGCGGCTCCGGCGCTTTCCATAGCGGCGGCTCTGCTTGGGGTCGTATTGCTCTTCTTGGTTGCGGCGGCGCAGTGGTGGCGAGGGCGCTGGGCCCTGATGTCGAGCCTTGTTGTCGCCGTAGCTCCAATCCTGGCGACAATCGCCTACGCGCAGACGTTCAGCGCCGACGGAAGCGTCGGCGACTGGATGTCGAAAACGGCGGCTGCGGTCGACTCACCGACCGACGCAATTGGTATCGACTCGGCCGCTGAGATGATCGGAATGTTCGCCGCGCAGGAGGGCGGACAGCTCTTCTTGCGACTCGATGTCGACAATGTTTCCCCGACTTGCGTCGATGGCCAACAGAATCAGGATGAGACCGACGTCGATTGTGGTGGAGCGACGTGTCCGAGTTGCCCGGATGGCGCCCAATGCGTCGCCATGTCGGACTGCGGCAGCGGCGTGTGCTCGGCTGGAACCTGCGCCGTGCCAGCGTGTGATGACGGGGTCGAGAACGGCGATGAAACCGATGTCGATTGCGGCGGTGTGATGTGCTCGGGATGCCCGGACAACGGTGGCTGCGCGACGATGTCGGACTGTACCAGCGGCGTTTGCTCAGCGGGGACCTGCGCTGTGCCGGCGTGTGACGACGGGGTCGAGAACGGTGATGAGGGTGACACGGATTGTGGCGGCGCTCTTTGTCCGAAGTGCTTAGAGGGAGAGGGCTGCAATCTCGATTCAGACTGTCAACTGAATTTTTGCGATGCGGGAATCTGCGACGCGTGCTTTGCCGGCGATACGCTGATCGCCGTCGAAGGAGGATTTCGAGAGATTCAGGAAGTGCGGGCGGGCAATCTGGTTTGGGCGATGGATCCAGCGTCGGGAGAGAGGGCGCTACGGCCGGTGTTGCGCACCTTCGTGCACATCACCCGAAGTTTGCGCCACCTCGAGATCGGCGGCGAATTGGTGCGCACCACCGATACTCATCCCTTCTGGGTGGTAGGCCGCGGCTGGATTCCCGCCGGTGACTTGTTGCCCGGCGACTCGCTCGTGCTCATGGATGGCGAGCTTCGCGTCGTCGAGTCGTCCGAGGCGGTCACTGAAACCACCGAGGTGTTCAATCTCGAAGTCTCGGGACTTCACACCTACTTCGTCGGATCGCAAGGGGTACTGGTCCACAACAAACCTTGATCATTGCGAATCCAGCCGGTCCGCCAACCCTTGCCGCAGCCCGTGACTGCGCCTGTCGGTGGATCGGCGAAATGCGTGGAGCTCTCATTCTTCAGCCCGACTCTTCGGGCAGCTGAGGCCTGGGCATAAGGATGAGTGGCACTCAACCTGCTGGAATGGACGCGAGCGCGAACCGGCGCGGCTTGCGCTGCTCGAGCTTCAGACTCATTTCTTCGTCGAGACCGTATAGATCTTGGTGAAACTCGATCCTGCGTTGCGGTGTCACGCGAGCGGTGGCGTAGGTCAGGTACACCGGGACCGGCTCGTCCAATCTGATCCAATGCCGCTCTCCACCAGCCAGGACTTCGTCGACTTCGAGTCCGCGCTCGGCGAGCTCATCGGCAGCGATGCGATCGGCGAGTGCGAAGGGTTCGCCGACGCGAACACAGCCGTGACTCAGGGCGCGATCGGTTCGTTCGAAGGCGCTGGGATGGTTGGTGTCGTGCAGATAGACCGCGTACTTGTTGGGGAACAGCAGCTTGACGCGGCCGAGGGCGTTGCGGCGTCCGGGTCTCTGTCGGATCCGATACTCGAAATCCGAGCGCGAAACCTTGGACCAATCGAGAGGCGGCTCCACCGTCTCGCCGTCGACCACGAGCTCCATGTTTTTGCGATCCAAATAGGTCGGGTCGTTTTTCAGCTTGGGAAGAATCTCGTTCGTCGCGATACTGCGTGGGACGTTCCAATATGGATTGAAGACGACATGCTCGATCTCGTCCTGAAAGAGCGGCGTCGGCGAGTTCGGCTTGCCTACCACGACCTCGATTTGCTCCCTCACCTTGCCGTCGACGACGTAGTCCAGTTCGTAAGCGGGGATGTTGACGCGAACATACGTCTCGCCGAGGTCGCGCGGAAGCCAGCGCCAGCGATCCATGGAGATCTCGATCTGCTGGATCCGCTCGGCCACACCACGGTTCAGCTCGGCTAGCGAGGCTGGCCCCAAAATCCCGTCCGCTTCGATCCCGTGGTCGCTTTGAAACTCACGCAAGGCCGACGACAGGGCGGCGTCGAAGACAGCGCGCTGCGGGCGCGCTCGCGTGGTCTCCGAAGGGCCGCTCGGACGAGCGGCCTCAACGTCAGAACATTCAGCCGAGTCGTCCGCTCGTCCGCCGGCCTCGTATCCCTGGATCGCCAGCCTCCGGCGCAAAGACGTGATCCGCTGCGCTGCGTCCACGTCACACAGGCGCAGCGTGGGACCGTCCTCGACGCGCGGCCAGCCACCCTCGTCTTCGATCGCCTGATAGCGATGAAGGCCTTCGCGCAGGACCGCGTAGCCGCGGTGTGGAGGTGCGAGTTCACGGATGGTTTGGACCGCGTTCGCTTCGAGGCGATTGTGGATCTCGAGAGGCAGATCCATCTGGCGACGATCGTATCCAGGAAGGTCGAAATCGTCGGGTTGAAGGCGCCCATAGGTCAGGTCCGAGGCGTACCGTAGTGCGGCGACGGATAGGTCGATGTCGTTCTGTTGTCTCGCCGAAGACTCGAATCCGCGCTTGAGGGCCGCTAGTTCATCGCTGCCGTAGTCTTGTGGTTGCAATCCGTCAGCGCGCGCTCCTGAGAGCAGCGCCACGAGACTCGAACCATGTCGGTTGAGATTGCTGTCGTCCGTCCAAATCGGTTCGAAGTTGGCCAACGCGTAAAGCCGCTGCAAGTCGGCTGGAACCGGCTCCTTCGAACGCGTATTGAGATCCAACAGTGTTCTGGCCATAGGACCCCTGGTATCGTTTGCTAGGGTCCCCTCCGCGTTGGTCGGAAGCGCAGATTGCTCAGCGTTGACGGTGAAGGGCAGGGTGCAAAGTAAGCACAGCGTTGCGAGTAGTCTAGAGCGCGAAACAGTCATAGATTGTTGATAGGAGCAACCTTCATGCCAAAGATCGGAGAGAGACGTGTTCCGTTCTTGCGAGCCCAGCAACGGTACATTGTACAATTGGCGGCGGTGATGTCGGCTGTCGCAGTGGTCGGTGTGGTAGGCTTTGCAACTTCGGCGCAAGCCGTGAACGCGGATTCGGCGATCGTTGACGAGCGGGATGGCTGCGGGCGCGCGTTGGCCGCACTGGCTGCGGAGCAGCCCGGACGCGACGGCGCGCCGCGCGATCGCGTCACGTTCGCCCTGAAATTCGGCGACGAGATCAGCCCACACGGTTTGATTACGGTTCCGGTGATGCCGGGTAGGGAGTTGGAGATCGAGGCTGTCTTGACCGATCACAAAGGAGTCTTCCGGGCTACTGCAGACGGTGGCAGCATTGCCGTTCAGGGACCCGAGAAGTGGACCTGGCGCGCCCCAGATACGCCAGGCCTCCATTGTATTACCGTGACCGACGAGAACGCGAACGAGTCGATCTGCCTGCAGGCGGCGGTAATGCGACCGTACGCCGGCGAGGAGGTGTTGAACGGTTACCAGATCGGCAGCTATCAAGCATTGCCGCTACGCGGCGAGGCGGCCTACCGGCGTCCCGCTGGGTTCATCGAGGTGACAGCCGCGAACGCCGATGCCTGGGTGTCGCCGCACTTTCGCTTGCGCCAGTTCCTGTGCAAGCAGGAGAGCGCCTACCCGAAATACTTGGCGCTCAGTACACGTTTGCTGCTCAAACTCGAGATGCTGGTGCACGAGATGAAGTCGGCGGGTATCGACCTGTCGACTTTTACCGTGATGAGCGCGTACCGCACCCCGTATTACAACGCCAGCATCGGCAATCGGACGATCTACACGCGCCACGCCTACGGCGATGCAGCCGACATCTTCATCGACCGCGACGGCAGCGGCCGCATGGATGACATCGATGGGAGTGGCACGGTCGACCGCGCCGACGCACAGGCGATGGCGACCGTCGTCGAAGGACTCGCCAATCACCCGTGGTATCGCCCCTTCGTCGGCGGCTTGGGGATCTACGGCCCGGCGCCCCATCGGGGCCCGTTCATCCACGTCGACACGCGAGGCCGCCGTGCTCGCTGGTAGTCAAACCGCGAAGCAATCTGAAAGATCAAATCCCAGATCCCACTTTCGAATCGCGGCTTATCGCACCCGGAGCCGTTCTACCTCGGGGGACCAAAGGGAATGTTTGGATCACTGCAATATTGCCTACCGGTGGGCAGGTTTGAGGTCCGTCGATGTCTTTCTGCCGACTCATTGGGTAGCTCGGGGTGCAAAGGTACGGGCATAGGAGTAGGTATAGGAGAGATGATGTCCAAAACATTTACCGCCGCAGACGTTCCGGATCAGTCCGGTCGCACCTTCTTCGTAACCGGTGCCAATACCGGCCTTGGCTTCGAAGCATCGAAAACGCTCGCCCAGCGCGGCGCGCGCGTGCTGCTCGGCTGTCGCAGTGAAGCGAAGGCACGCGAGGCGATGGCCAAGATCGAAGCCGACGTCGCCGGAGCCGACCTCGAATTCGTCCCGCTCGATCAAGCCGACCTGGCAAGTGTCCGTCGCGCCGCCGACATCGTTGCCGGCGAGCAACGGCTCGACGTGTTGGTAAACAATGCCGGCATCATGCACGCCCCGCTCGAGTATACGAAGGACGGATTCGAGTCCCATTTTGGTGTGAACCACTTGGGCACGTTTGCGCTCACTGGATTGCTGCTCGCCAAGCTTGCCGAGCAGGCCGGCAGTCGCATCGTGCTCACCAGCAGCCATGCACATCGCATGGGCGCGATCGACTTCGATGACCTCGATGCGAAGAAGAGTTACAGCAAGGTCGGGCGCTACAACCAGAGCAAGCTCGCCAACCTGTTACACATGTACGAACTCGAACGTCGCCTGAAAGCCCGCAAGGCAAAGACGATCGCCGTGGCCTGTCATCCGGGCATCGCGGATACCGAGCTTTCCCGACACTGGCCTCAGGCGATCATGATTCTTGCACCCTTGATACGTCCTTGGTTCAACGACGCGCAAAGTGGCGCGTGGCCTACGCTCATGGCCGCCACCCATCCGGAAGCAGAGAATGGGCAGTACTTCGGCCCGAGCAAGCGCTGGGAGACTGCGGGTCCGGCGAGGCTGATCAACTCGACGCCACAAAGCAAAGACTCTGATCTGGCCAAGCGCCTATGGGAGCTTTCGATCGAAATGACGGGCGTCGATCCGGGGGTGTGAACTTTTCACTGCCTCAACTGCACCGTGCTCATAGCGACCTCGCGATCGCGCAACACTCCCCGGTCGATCTAGAACATTGACGAGCGTCACGACGCGACGAAGATCTTCTCAGGAATGCGCGCGAAGATCTCCTGCCGCAGCTTCGTTCCGTTCTCGGGGCTTGCGCAGAAGACCTTGCCGAAACGTCCCCGATTGGCCCGACGAGGCGGGAACGGCTCGCGGCAGGTGGCAAGTCTGAAAAAGGGATACATTTTCTGACTTGTTGTAGGCTCGTGCCATGAAAACGATGGCTGCGGCGAAGTTCAAGGAGCAGTGCCTGGCGGTTCTCGATAATGTCGACGCCGAAGGAATCATCATCACCAAGCACGGCAAACCGGTCGCGAAGCTGGTTCCGATTGAAGCCGCGTCAGCTGCCCTGATCGGCAAGCTACGAGGACGAATTCGAATCAAAGGGGACATCACGAGCACCGGGCTGAGCTGGGATGCTGAATCTTGACAGCCAGGTCCTCTTGTATGCGCTGGCGGACGAGCTCAAGCCGGCCGAGGACAAGCTTCTTCGAGGAGATTCCCGGAGCATCTCCGCAGCGTCCTGTGGGAAATCTCCAAGCTGGAGCAGCTCGGCCGTATTGAACTCGACATCGATAGCGCCGAGGTGAGGCGGGCCCTGATCTCGATACACACGTGGCCGATTACCCTCGACGTCTGTGCCGCGAGTTGCGACCTCGACTTTCGCAGTGATTCCGCTGACCAGCTGAACGCCGCAACGAGCGTCGTTCATCGCGTCCCCCTGGTGACGAGAGAGCGTAAGATTCGGCGATCGAAGCTGGTGCCGCTTGCGAGATAACCTGACCGTGAGCGCGGAAGATGCTCTGGTTCGGAAACAGGCGATCAGGTGCAACCGTCGAGGGCCGACCTCACCGCCCGGATTAGATCGCTGATCGACACGCCGCCGCCGTCCGCATCGGCCACCGGGCAATCTTCGAGCGGGGCTTCTCCAAGAGCGATCCGGACTGCGGTAACCAACTCTGCGATCCGGACCTGGCCATCTCCGTTGCAGTCGGCAACGCATGCGCCGACGACGACTTCGACCGTTGGCGTTGGCGTCGGCGATGCGGTCGGTGTGACCGCCAGGGTTGCAGCAACTGTTCCAGTGGGAGTTGCAGTCGGGGGCTCAGTGGGCTCGGCCTCCTCGGTTGGGGTTGCTGTCGCTTGTGTCGGTGACAGCGTGTAGCTCGCGGTTGCGAATGGGGTTTCAGTCCGGGTCTCGGTCAGGGGAAGGGTCGCGGTGTAAGTGTTTGTTGGCGTTCTCGTAACCGTCACTGTGCGCGAAGCGGTTCCGGCTGGAGTCGCGGTGTAGGTCTGGGTAGCGGTGCGAGTCTGCGTATGCGTTTCCGTGAACATCAAGGTACTGGTTGCGCTTCCGGTTCGAGTCGCGGCCTGGGTAGGGGTCTCGGTGCGGGGCGGCGTTCTCGTGAACATCAACGTACTGGTCGCGGTTCCGGTTGGAGTGGCGATCGGAGTGAACGTCAAGGTTGCGGTTCCGGTTGGAGTCGCGGTCGGGATAAACGTCCGATTGCCGGTCTGCGTCGGTGTCGGCGGAGGTACGCAGATCCCGGCGTCGGTGCAGCTGCCGGCGCCGAAGATTCCTAGACAGAATGCTCCCGTTCTGGGTTCAAACTCGCATCCGCCAGCGCTTTCCGAGCAGGTGTCGCCCGTGCATGTGTTGAGGTCGTTGCAGATGAGCGGAAGATTCGTGCAGAAACCCAAGACGCAGGTGTCGACGGTGCAAGCCAGATCGTCGTTGCATTGCGCGTTGCTGACGCAGAACGGCGGGGCGGCGGTCGGTGTCGTCGTGCTGGTCTTGGTTCGCGTCGGCGTGCGGGTCCTCGTCGGTGTCGGCGGAGGTACGCAAACCCCTGCGTTGTTACAGCTGCCCGAGCCGAAGGTGCCGATGCAAAATGCGCCGGGCCTGGGTGCGAAGGCACACCCGCCAGCTCTTTCTGAGCAGCTGTCGGCGGTGCATCCGTTGAAGTCGTTGCAGATGAGCGGGAGATTCGTGCAGACCCCCAAGACGCAGGTATCGACAGTGCATGCCTGATCATCATTGCACTGCGCGTTATTCACGCAGAACGGCATGACGGCGGTTGGCGTCGTCGTCGCCGTCCGGGTCCTGGTTGTCGTCCCGGTTCGCGTCGGCGTGCGGGTCCTAGTCGGCGTCGGCGGAGGTACGCAATTCCCAGCGCTGTTACAGCTGCCGGCGCCGAAGGCACCGATGCAAAAAGCACCTGTCCTGGGTTCGAACACGCACCCGCCAGAGTTTTCCGAGCAGCTGTCGCTGGTGCATCCCTTGAGGTCGTTGCAGATGAGCGGCAGATTCGTGCAGAAACCCGCGACGCAGGTATCGACAGTGCATGCCAGATCGTCGTTGCACTGCGCGTTATTGATGCAGAGCTGCGCGGAGACCGAAGCTGGCGACGTCAGAAGCCAGACCGCCGCGGCGATCATTGCGATTTTCGCGAATCTCATGGTGCACCCTCCCGAACCACGGCCTAGTCCGAGGTGGACAGGCTCTACCCGTTAGGGGCTACCTTGGGAGGCGCAATGCTACCTCAGGGGACGCGATTGGGTGGGAACGCCGAAAAAGCAGAGATCTAAGCGTGAATCGAGCGCTGCGCCTGTAGCCGGGCGGTGCAACATCTGCAGCAGCGGGCGGCGAATTCCAAAGATCAAATCTCAATACAAGATCTTCTTCTTTGAGATTTTCGTTCCCTTGCCTATGCCCGTGCCCGTGCCTCAGCCTGCCGGTGCAACTTTGTTGCACCCGGGCTCGCTCGCGCTCTTCGGACTCATTCAAAAGGCAAAGCCACCCACCAGCGCCGGAAGCTTCGGCGGACGGGCGGGCAAAGGATTCAAGTAAAGTAGATCAAGTCGTGCGCTCAATCGAGGCGGTTCTCAACAGTGTCATCAAATGACCGCTAGAACCGTTGCTGCCGCGTGGACGCAGAATCGGCGAGCGCGACGGAATATGTTACGAACCCAGAGAACGGTGGGGAGCAGGGAAACTGAAATGATTGGCAGCGGCAGTTGCTTATGTGTTCTGGGGCATTCTCCATCTTTACGCGGCTCACGGTTGCACGGGGTTCGCGAACAATGAAGGAGCAGTAGCGTGAAAATTCGAACTCTATCCGCTCGTACGGCCCTGCTGCTATTGGCTCTTGGTGCGCCTACAAGCGCGGCTGCGGACACCGAGGGCACGAGCAAGACCGAGGCAACTCAAAAACTAGAGGCCAAGTCCCTCGAGCTGCGTCGCGAGTTGGTCCAAGTGACGCCTCGGGTGTTCACTGCCGTTGGTTTCAGCCCTGGGAACGTCTCGGTCATCGTCGGCAAGACGGGACTTGTCGTGGTTGACACGGGCATGTCCCCGTCCCACGCCAAGGAGGTCCTCGACGCGTTTCGCACGATTTCCAGCCTGCCGGTCGAAGCCATCATCTACACGCATGGGCATGGCGACCATACGGGAGGAGCGTCGGCGTTTGCGGAGGGGGCCAAACCGCAGGTTTGGGCGCGTTCGGGTCTGAACGCGGAGGGGCGCGCCTTCGCTTCGGCTGGTCTCACGATCAATCAGCTGCGCGGAGCGCGGCAGGGCGGCTTCCGGCTGCCCGATGAGAAGCGAATCAACAATGGTGTGGCGCTTCCCTTCCGGCCGGACCACGCCGATCCGTTCGGCGGCGAGGCATCGGGCTTCGTCGAGCCGACGCATACCTTCGACGAGCAACGTCGAGAGATACAGGTCGCCGGAATCGAGATCCATCTGGTCGCGGCACCTGGAGAGACGAGCGACGGACTCTATCTCTGGTTTCCTGCAGACAGAGTCGTTTTCACCGGAGACAACTTCTACCGGTCCTGGCCCAATCTCTATCCCATTCGGGGTGCTCCCTACAGGGACGTACAAGCCTGGGCTGCGAGCATCGACCGCATGCTTGCGGAAAATCCCGAACACGTCGTTCCCGGCCACACCCGACCACTGCTCGGTCGCGACGCCGCTCGAGAGGCGCTCACTGCGTATCGCGATGCCATCCACTACGTCTTCGACGAGACAATCAAAGGGATGAACGCGGGTCTTTCCCCTGACCAGCTCGCCCATGAGATTCAGGTACCGGCGGAACTTAGAAAGCACGACTTCCTTGCCGCCTACTACGGTCACCCTGCCTGGGGTGTCCGTTCGATCTTTTCCGGCTATCTCGGATGGTTCGACGGCAATGCGACGAACCTGTTTCCACTGTCGCCAGCCGGGGAGGCCAGACGCATCGCTCAGCTCGTCGGAGGGCCGGACGCGCTACGGCAGGCGGCCAGACAAGCGCTCGCCGCGGGGGATGCGCAGTGGGCGGCGCAGCTGGCTGACCATCTGTTGGCGCTCGATGAGGCATCGGCCGCGGCGATGGAGATCAAGGCCGACGCGTTCGAAGTCTTGGCCGAGAACCTGCTCACTGCCACTGGCCGCAACTACTACCTGACACAGGCGGACGAGCTTCGCCGCGCCGCGAAGTCGCAGGCGGGAGCCGTTGGAACGATCCATGTCGATAGCGCCGCCCCTCCTCAGGGTAGGCCGTAGATCGGAGGACCAAAATGGAGAAGATGACCCAGCCCGAATGGCACGACTTTCTGCTCGCGGGTTCGCGAACCGGGAAGCTCGCGACGGTCAGACCGGATGGCCGGCCTCATGTCGCGCCCATCTGGTTCACTCTCGACAAAGACGACTTCATCTTCATGACGATGTCGGACACCGTCAAGGCGAAAAACCTGCGGGCGAATCCACAGGCGGCCATCTCAGTGGATGAAGAAGTGTTTCCCTTCGCCTTCGTTTTGATTGAAGGCTCGGCCAGAATTGAAGCTCTTTCTCCCAGCGAGTTGCTGCCCTTCGCGACGCGGATCGCCAGGCGGTACGTCGGCGAAGATCGCGCCGAATCCTTCGGCCTGCGCAACGCCGCCGAGGGAGAGCTTTTGGTCCGCGTTCCGCTCACGAAAGTGGTGGCACGCAAGGGCGTGGCATCCTGATCCGCACACGCCAATGTTGAAAATCGGTGTTCTCTTCAACGGCCATGTGCAGGTGCAACTTCGATCGTGACGGCAAAGGGCATGGTAGTGTTGTAGACTAGACTGGTGGTGTGGCGTTGGGCATCGCGGTCGACGCCCGACGCATTCAGTGTTGACGAGTGTCTTCCTGGCCGAAGGATTCTTTTCCGAAAGCGCCTTGCGTCGCGTTTGACCCTACGGGTCGGGCGCGACGACTCGCTCCTACCGGACGAGTCGCAATACGCGGCGGACTCGTGCTACGAACCTGCTCATGGCCGACTACACTTTGTTTGGCGACGATCACGTCGAAAAGTACGAAGAGACCGACGGCAAGGTGGGACACGACTGGAACGCCACCAGCTGCTTGATCTTGCGCGCCAAGGGCCGGAAGTCCGGCAAGATGCGGAAAGCTCCGCTCATCTACGGCAAGGACGGTGACGACTACGTGCTGGTCGCGTCGAAGGGCGGCGCGAAGGACAACCCGGGCTGGTACGAAAACTTGCTCGCGCATCCGGACGTCGAGATCCAGGTTTGGGGCGACGTGATTCCAGTGACGGCCCACACCGGCACCGCGGCCGACAAGAAACGCGTCTGGCCCACCATGGTCGCGCAGTGGCCCGACTACGATAAGTATCAAGAGGCGACACCGCGCGACATTCCGGTCGTCTTGCTCAAGCCGCGCTAGGCTCAGTCTCCAATGATGTTCCCGGACCGAACACTAGGGAACCGGGCGTCCCATCATTTTCTCGTGTGGCGAGAATCAGGTTGACTAGAGTCATGACCATAGGCACTCTGGGCAGGGCATGGAGACCGTTTCGAAGAGCGCGCTCAAGGCCAAGATGTTGGAGTACTTCCGCAGAGTGGAAGAATCGGGCGAGGAACTTGTGGTCACCGACAACAACCGGCCGACGCTTCGCATCGTGCCGATCCGGCAGCGTCAGTCCAGCGCTGACTCCTTTGCCGGGTTACAAGGCCGTGTGGTCTACAACGAAGACGTGATGGCACCGACCACCGACGAGTGGCCCGAGCGGTGATTGTGCTCGACACCCACGCGTTGCTCTGGTGGGCGCTTGACCCCGAAAAACTTTCGCGGCGCGCACGTGGCCTGGTGGACGAAATGGAACGACACGGCGGCTTCGCCAGCGCGATCTCGATCTGGGAGTTGGGGATCAAGATCAAGCGCGGCAAGCTGGAGCTTCCTGTCGCCATCGAAGATCTCGCAACCCGTATCGAACGGGGCAACGCCGTGGAGTTCGTGCCCGTGGACACACGGCTGTGGCTGGACAGTCTTTCGCTCGCTTGGGATCACAACGACCCAGCCGATCGCGTCATCGTCGCGACCGCCATCGCGCACAATCTCCCTCTGCTGACCAAGGATCAGACGATCCAGGATTTCCCCGAGGTCGCCACTGTCTGGTAGTGCTGCTCACCCGAGAAGCTGGTGCGGCTGGAACCTAGCCGTCCACCAAATCGGGACAATCTCCCTACGCTACGCTTCGGAGGACACGGGAACCTCCTTCGCTGCTTCGCTGACGCTACGAAGCACAGGCCGGCGACGTCCAACTTGGGAAGCTGAAACGGTGGAAATCCGCAACTATTTGGAAACGTTGGAATAATTCTTGAGTTCAGGGTGTTGCGAGATCCTGGCGTTTCCCGAAATGTCCCGGATTGGCCCGAGAAACCGGGAACCGTTCCCGGTCTGTTTTGTCGAGGTGTTAGAAGTTCGGCTTGACCCTACTTCGCAAATTTGCGAAGTAGGACGAAAGGGCAATGGGTGCCGAGAGTCCAACTTCTATTCTTCCGTGACGAAGACGACAGTGCACCGCTCGTGGATTGGCTGGCCTCGCTTTCACCCAAGGCTCGGGCGAAATGCGTGGTTCG
>JAJCZJ010000107.1 GCA_029262455.1 Deltaproteobacteria bacterium
AGAGGCCCATCCCGAGCTTCTCGCACTCGGCGCGGTTACGGACCTTGACCTTGACCCCGTGCTCCTTGCCAATCGCTTTGGCGGTCGCCGCGAGAGTCTCCGGCGTTACGTCATTGGCCGGTCCATTGACCAAATCACGCGCTCGATTGACCTCGACCCCGACCCGCTGCCCGGCTTCGACCAAGGCCTTTGCCTGACGCCGCCGTGCACCACCGAGATCCTTCGACAATATTGTTACATCCTCCAACACGGCCGGCTTCGCATCCGCCTTGTAGGTATCGAACGAATAACCGCCCATCACAACACCACTGGCGATCCCGTGGATCACCGCATCCTGTTTCGCCTTGGCTACTTTGGGAACGGCAATACCAATGCTCTTCGCCTTGCAAAAGCCGCCAGCCCGTGCGGCCGCAACCGCCAACAGACGCGCATCGTGGCCAGAGAAACTCGCACGCGGCCCGACACCATACAGCAACACGCGGCCGGCCCCGAGCTTGCCATCGGGGTTGTAGACCAAGTGCTGCTCCGCTTTACCTTCGAACGATTCCAACTCGGCGAGCTTCGTCAGACGTCCATTCAGCGCACTGTCTACGTCTTGAAACGGTCCAGCCTCGTCCAGCTTACCCTCGAAAACGGGCAACGCGATGAGGTCGCCCTGATAGTGGGCCAAGTCGGTGGTCGATACGTCGATCTTCATGAAGTCAGCTCCTGCTCTCGATGTCCTGTGTTGGCGCGAAAGAGCACAAAAATCATCCGCTCGAACGGAGCGCAAGCCCCGTCGGCCTGGTTCAGTCGAACTAGTGATGAATCGACGAGACAGAGGCGACCCACAACACCGCGAGGTTCCACCATCCGTGCGCTACGATCGATGGCCACACCGAGCCGGTCACAACTCTCATCACGCCGAGCACCACTCCCATCGCAAACAGTATCGCGACTCCGACGAGATCGTACTGGGCGTGCACTGAGGCCCAAAGTGCCGCACTCCCGATGACCGCCACCCACCTCGACCAACGCCGTCCAGCGCCGAGCACCGCACCGCGAAATAGCATCTCTTCATACAGCGGTGCAGCGAAGACCATCGCGGCGCACAATAGCGGTCCCTGCGAGGTCGCGACCACTTGGCGCACGAAGTGCTGATCACTGACCGCAAAGCTCGCCATCGCCGCCAACGCCCAGAGCGCCATCCACAACGGCGCCAGGGCCACCACCGCGATCAACGGCCGGTTGCGGTATGCGTCTCTTGGTTGCCACCACAACGCCAGAAGCGGCAGGCCCAGACCAGCGCGCAGGAGACTCGCTAGAGCGAACCGATCGCCGAATCCGCGACACGGTTGCCACCCGCTATCGGCACAGAGATTCTCGACGAGTGCACCGGCGAACAGAAGACTCCCGCCAATGACGACCGCGGTGAGGACGAGCCGCTGGCGCTTCAACTCTTTGGCTTCGGCAGCGCTTCCGCCGGCAGCTCGGTGAAGAGCCGATCGCATTTCGCGGCGAACACGAAGTCGCTCTCGGTCAGCCCATTGATCTTGTGGGTCCAAATCTTGACCCCAACCTTACCCCAGGCAAGCTCGATGTCCGGATGGTGGAATTGTTCTTCCGCAACCGCCCCGATCTTGTTGACCAGATCAAGCGCGACGACAAAGTTGCGCACCTTGTAGAGTCGCTGCAGGTGATGATCGTCGACGACTTCCCAATCCTCGACCTGACCCAGAAGAGGCTCCCACTCAGTCGACGTCAACGGCGGCACGCCGCCCTTGCAGGGTACACAATCGCGATCGGCCAAACTCATGGAGCGACGACGTCCCGGCAAGCGGCGCCAGCGATCACACACTGCACGGCATCACCGTTGCCGTTGTTCTCGCCGTGATTCCCACCGTCGTCCCGCATCCCCGCACCACGCACGTTGATACCGTCACCACCATTCCCGTCGGCACGGTTCGCCGCCAGGGTCCACTGCGTGCCGTGGCCATCGATACCGCTACCCCGATTCGCCTCGGCCAGGCAGCCCTCGATCGAGACCTTGGTCGCGGCCAAATGCAACCCGCTGCGAACACCGTTGCGAGCCTGACAACCAGAGATCGAGTGGCCGCCGCCAGTCACCTGGAAGCCAGCGCCGCCACTGCCGAGTGCAACGTCGTCCGACAGAGTGCCGGCCTGCCCCATGATCTGGAAACCGTGCCGCTTACTAGCGTCGCTGCGATTTCCGACCGAGTGATAGTTGCGGCCCGCGAGTGCGAATCCGTCGCGACCAGCCCTTCTCACCTCGCTGTTGCGGATCGTGCAGCCATCACTGCGCACCCGCACGCCGTCGCGCTTGGCGTCGGCCACAACGATGTTGTCCAGCAGCTGCAGCGTATTCGCACCGAGAGCCACCACACCGGTCTCGAACCCCGAAAGCATTGCCGAGCTGCCCGAAGAGACAATCCGAGCACCGCCCTCGCCGCCGAAAAGAACCATCACACCCTGCCCGCGCCCCGCCCCGCGAATCAGATGCCCAGCAAGATCGATCTGCAGCGGCGCCAACCCAGCCGCCTTGACCAGAAGTCCATTCCCCTCACACACCGCCTCGGTCACCGGATCGCCATCGATCACCAGATCGCCGACGACCGTGTCACCACAGGCGCAAGGGACATCGACACCATCGACATCGTCGCCACAAAGCTTCGCCGAAGCCGAACCAGCAAAGAAGAGACAGACCATCAGACAAGAGAAAATGCGCACCAAAAAACCGTACCCGATCAAACCCCCACGAGCCACCCCAATCAGAGGTAAAGCCGACAATGAGACGGGAAGCGAAGCGACCCTTGGGACTCGAAGCATTTTTTAGCGCGACGCAGCGCGAAAAAACGCTTCGACTTCGCACCGAAACTGCGACCCCTTGCCGCAGTCGTCTCTCATCGCGCAAGTACAGACCGTAGGCTGGTCGGTATCCACCAGGATCGGTTCCTGAAACTCACGCAGCATATCTTCATCGCCGATCTTGATCGCAAAGATCTCCGTCGGCAGTCGGACCATCATGCGCTTCACGTTAGACGACATCCGGGTCACCCGCATGCGCGGCGGCGACACCACCGACTCAGTGCGCTTGCCATCCACTTCATAGGTCCAGGTGACCAACGCCTCTCGAGCTCCCTCGGGGATCGTCGCCGACCCGAACACGGCAATCGGCTTTGCGGCAACCGAATTCGTCGGTTCGGTGGCTGCCGCCGGCACATCTTCGGCCGCGGCTGACAACACCGTGAAGGCGAGCAGGGTCCCCAGGGCGGTGCAAGAGCGGCAGCGCCACACGCCTCGAAGCTTTCCATCCGATCGCATCTCACCATCTCGCCTTCGCCGCAGCCGGTTTGCAATAGCCGGCATCATTTTCGAGCGAAATAGCGGCGCGCCGAGCAGCTTCGAGGCGATGACTTGCCTCAAAGCTGCTCCGAGTTGCGCAAGGTGGAGCCGATGGGGATCGAACCCACGACCTCTAGAGTGCGATTCTAGCGCTCTCCCAGCTGAGCTACGGCCCCAGAATTCCTGGATGTAACGGATTCCCACCCCCTGGGCAACCGACGCACACCGACGCTTCGCGGTCCCATCGCTTCGCGGTCCCAGCGCTTCGCGGTCCCATCGCTTCGCGGTCCCATCGCTTCGCGGTCCCATCGCTTCGCGGTCCCAGCGCTTCGCGGTCCCAGCGCTTCGCGGTCCCAGCGCTTCGCGGTCCCAGCGCTTCGCGGTCCCATCGCTTCGCGGTCCCAGCGCTTCGCGGTCCCAGCGCTTCGCGGTCCCAGCGCTTCGCGGTCCCAGACTCATGCTTCGCCGCCAAAGGCTTCGGTCGTAGACAGCTCCCGCGAAGCGGGATTGAGACTTCCGCGAAGCGGGATTGGGACTTCCGCGAAGCGGGATTGGGACTTCCCGCGAAGCGGGGATTGGGACTTCCCGCGAAGCGGGGATTGGGACTGCCCGCGAAGCGGGGATTGAGACTTCCGCGAAGCGGCGGCTATCGCGTCTCCTTTTTCTCCTGCTCGTTCTTGCATTCGATACAAAGGGTTGTCACCGGTCGGGCGCGCAGGCGACCGGGACCGATCTCGTCGCCGCATTCCTCGCATACCCCGAAGGTACCTACTTCGATTCGATCCAGCGCTTCCTCGATCTTCGAGATGAGCTTGCGCTCGCGATCGCGAATCCGCAGCGTCGCGTTCCGATCAGCCTCGAGCGCCGCCCGGTCGACGGGCTCGGGGAAATTCTCTTTGCCGTCCGTCATTCGGTGCACGGTCTTGCCCGCCCCGGCCAGCAAATCGTGACGGCGTCCCTGCAACAGGCTTCTGAACGATTCGAGCTCTTTTTCTTCCAACGTCGAAACTCCTCGCAACCGCTCAGAGTTACCATAGGCAGTTCTCAGGTTCCAGCCTCAATGCCCCTGGCGATCGGCTCGAAATCGAGACCACTTCAGCCTGCCTCGGGCCGACCCGCGTGGCTAGACGCGTGCCGCCACTCCGCTGCGCGCCCTCTCACGTGACCAGCGATCCGCCTCGATCAGCTGCGCCAGATCCGGCGCATCCACCCGCGGATGATCGGCAAGCACATCTTCGAGGATGCGCGGAATATCGAGGTACGCAATCTCCCCGTCGAGGAAGGATGCAACCACAACTTCGTTGGCGCCGTTGAGAACCGCCGGAGCGGTCCCACACACACCCAGTGCCTCATACGCCAAACGCAGACACGGGAAACGATCCGTATCAGGCGCGTGAAACTCGAGCGTCCCAGCCGCGACCAAATCCAGTGACGGCAAGTGCGACAGCGGCAATCGCTCGGGATAGCCGAGGATATACGAAATTGGGACCGACATGTCCGGGATGCCCAACTGAGCGATCACCGAGCCATCGATGTACTCCACCATCGAGTGCACGATGCTCTGCGGGTGAACCACGACGTCGATGCGATCCGTCGGCATGTCGAAGAACCAAAACGCCTCGATGACCTCCAGCCCTTTGTTCATCAAAGTCGACGAGTCGATGGTGATCTTATCGCCCATCTTCCAGGTCGGGTGCTTGAGCGCTTGCGCCAGAGTGACGGTCTCGAGTTCCGCACGCGGGGTGTGCAAGAACGGCCCCCCCGACGCTGTCAGAATGATCCGCTTCACTTCCGAACGATTCTGACCGTGCATCGCCTGAAAGATCGCGTTGTGCTCACTGTCCAAGGGGAAGACGTTCACGCCAGCCTTCTGCGCCGACTTCCTCACCAACTCCCCAGCGACCACCAACACTTCCTTGTTCGCCAGCGCCACGTCCTTACCGGCATCAATCGCGCAAAGAGTCGGGCGCAGACCGAGCGCCCCAACCAGGGCCGAGATCAAAAGATCAGCACCGTCCGCAGTCGCCACCCGATCCAGCCCCTCGACACCGCAGACAATCTCACCGCCAAAGTCCGGCACCAAAGCGCGCAACTTCTCGGCACCCGCCTCGTCTCCCGCGGCAACAACCGCCGGTTCGAAGCTCCGCACCTGCTCCGCCAACAAGTCGATATTGCGCCCGCCCGCAATCGACACAACATCAAAGCGATCACGAAACCGATCGACCAGAGCCAGAGTCGTCGTCCCGATCGACCCCGTAGAGCCAAGAATAGAAAGAGCCCGCTTAACCATCAAAAGAAGCTACCACCTCGCACCCCCCACATCGACCCGAGCCAAGTAATAGATACAGGACGCCCCGCGAAGCGGGATTGGGACGCCCCGCGAAGCGGGGCTTGGGACTCCGTCGTTTTTGCGGGCGTCACCAACCCCAAAAAGAAGGCCATTAAATAAATTTGAGTGTAAAAACAAACAAACCCCCCCCCCC
>JAJCZJ010000108.1 GCA_029262455.1 Deltaproteobacteria bacterium
CCCCCGAGCCCAGCGGCGCCCGCCCCATCTCCGCCGGCTACGCCGGCTCCGATGGGGCGAAATCCAAGAAGAAAAATCGCTGACTCAGGGGGGTCAATTTTGGACGCCGATTGGGGGTCAATTTTCGACGCCGATTGACACCAACAGCAATGTCGCGCAGCTATGACGCAGGTCATAGAGTCGAAAACTCTCTGACAACTTGGCGGCCACGAGAATCGGCTTCAGATGGCGGTTGACCAGGTTGGGCTGATTGATCGGCTCGCCCTTCTCCGTTGCAAAGACCAGGTCGTGGCTGGCGTACTTCGGTCCGGCCTTGAGTCGCTCGGCGGCCTGCCTCTTCTTATGCTCGGCGAGCGACTTGGTGACACTCGGTGGGAGCGGGATCGAGCGGGCGCTTTGCGATGTCTTGGGTTCCGCGAAATCCCAGCCGCCGCCCTTTGGATGGGCGACGATCGTTCGCCGAACGGCCACGACTCCCTTGTCGAGGTCGACATCCTCAGCAGCCATTTCAGATTTCATAGTTCAGATTTCAGGGGAGTGAAACGATCGTGGACCCAAACATCGCACAGTATGCCCATGTGATACTTGACCAGTATTACACCAATATATACGCTCTCTGCTGTGGCAACGCCGAAAAGGTTTGAGGATCTCGATGTCTGGCAGCGGGCACGGGCTTTGACTAAGGACATTTACCGCATCAGCGGCGAAGGCGGCTTCGCTCGCGACCGCGGGCTCCAAGACCAGATTCGCCGCGCCGCGGTCTCGATCGTCTCGAACATTGCTGAGGGTTACGAGCGCGATGGTAATCGAGAGTTCGTGCAGTTCCTCTACCACGCGAAAGGCTCCGCTGGAGAAGTACGTGCCCAACTCTACGTAGCCGCCGACCAGAACTACGTAGCCCCCTCAGTCCACAAACACCTTTCCAGCCGCTGCATCGAAATCAGCAGAATGCTCAGTGGCCTGATCAAGTACCTCAGGCGATCCAAGATCCAAGGCACGCGCTACAACCCAAAGTATAGCCCATAGGGTCCACGGTGATTTCAGAGTTGAAGGCGCAAGCACCGTGCCGCCGCGCCGGCCTGAAATTTGAATCCTGAACCTTGAAATTCCCGGGCCCCCTTTCGGAGACCGCTAACGAAGTCCTGGTTCTTGCGCGCGCCGGCCTGAAATTTGAATCCTGAACCTTGAAATTCCCGGGCCCCCGCACGGGGGGCCCGGAGTATGCGCCCGGACGGACTCGAACCGCCGACCCTCTGGTTCGAAGCCAGATGCTCTATCCAGCTGAGCTACGGGCGCTGACGCCGCCTGTTCGGGCCACGCGACGGCGAACATAGTTGATGCTTCGGCTTGGTGCTAGTGGGCGGCTCGGCGGCGCCGCCGGTCCCGAAGCGCGGCATTCCGCGCTCCCAAAGACGCCTTCCCCCCCTTCGATGAAGCTTCCGACTCCGCTGTTCCAGCTACGTTGGACGGAGCGGGAACTGGGCCGGCGCGGTCTAAAGTCCAACGCCTTGGGATCGTTCAAGAAAATCTTTGGTGATTTCTTTCACAGTTTTAGCGACTTAGCCGATTTCTTCTGCGAATTGATGAATTTCGTTGAAAGCCACCTCGTCGAACAGGCAGTCTTAAAGACGGAGGTTGTGATGGTGACTTCAAAACGCGGTGCCTTTGTGGGGATTTTCTGTGCTGGAATGCTTCTGGCTGCCGCACCGCAAGCGCGTGCCGACCACGAGTTTGAAAGCGCGTTTAAGTATGAACTCGGGGGCATTGTCGCTCATGAGGTCGCGGCTCTCGGACACGCGATCATTGGCGATCTGCTTTTTCCGCATTACCACGACGACAACGTTTGCTACGATGAACACATCGACCACGGCCCGTCTTATGTGTTCACCTACATTCACAGCTATGGACCAACTCTGCACCGCCGCCACAGGGGCTACCGTCACGCGCATCGCAACCACGGACACGTGCGCGAGCATGCGCACCACTTCAACGGCCGGCACAATCACTTCACCGGTAGCCGCTTTGGTCACGCACGCGCTCACAACCACTTCCGCGCCACTCGGAATCGCAACCAAGTGCGACACTCCGACCACGGACGGCGCTACAACCGTCACGCTACCTCCAACTTCAGCAATCACCATCGCGGACACGACCGGAACCACGACAACCGTCGGGGTCCAAGGTTTGATGACCGCGTACGGCGCGGTCGCCACGTGCTACGCGACGGACGACAGAACGACAGGCAACAAAGCCGTCGTAACGATCGTCCGGTAGAACAGCGCACACGTAGCGACCGACGCCGACAAGATCCACCCGTCGCAAGAAATGACCGCCGCAGCGGTCGAAAACGCGACAACGCCGTCCGCACCGAACGCAAACAACAACAGCGTCGCGCCGTCAAAAAACGTAGTGCCGCTCCTGCGCGCGAACGGATTCAGCAGCGGAATTCGCGGCGGCGCGCTCAGGTTGATGATCGGGCTTCGCGGCGGCGCGCGGACGTCGGGGATCGGCTGGTGCGGCGGCGGTAGCGCGGCGCGCGCTAGTCGAAGTCGCTACGCTCCTGGGGTCGAAGACCGCCTTCGGCGAGTTTGGGTCGAAGCGGCTACGCCGCTGGGGTCGAAGACCGCCTTCGCTCCTTGGGTCGAAGACTGCCTTCGGCGAGTTTGGGTCGGAGGCCAATCCAGGTGATACTTGACATTTAGATTCCGACTGGCACGCTGGGTCGGTATGGCGGTTCGGCGGTTTGAAGACTTGGTCGTTTGGCGGGATGCCCGGGCTCTGGTTCGGTCGGTCTACGCGGCTAGCAGAGAACCGGAGTTTCGTCGGGATCGGGATCTCGTTAGTCAAATTCGACGAGCGGCGGTGTCGGTCATGTCGAATATCGCCGAGGGGTTCGAACGCAATAGCGACCCAGAGTTTCGCAGGTTCTTGCTCATTGCGAAGGGATCCTGCGGTGAAGTCCGATCCCAAACCTACGTCGCCCTCGACGAGCGTTACCTGCAACTCAACACAGCAAACAACCTGATCCAGCAATCAGCAAATCGATAGCAAACCTCGTCGGATACATCCAAAAGTCCCCCATCAATCGATCAACCAAAGCCCGCCCAAAAACCTAACGCCCCTTCGACCCAAACCCGCCGCAGGCGATCTTCGACCTTCGACCAGGGAGCGAAGCGACTTCGACCAGCGGCGGAACGACGCGGCGAAGCCGCTATTCGGTTTTCCAAGTCGTGCCGCCGGCGCCGTCTTCTAAGACTACGCCGCGGGCTTTTAGGTCGTCGCGGATTTCGTCGGCTCGGGCGAAATTCTTGTTCTTGCGGGCTTCGAGGCGTTCTGCGATCAAGGCTTCGATTTCTTCGGCCGACACTCCACCAGCGGATAACCCCTGCTGCTTCTGCGCTTCGAGATATGTCGCCGGATTTTCGACGCCGATACCCAGCACTGTGCCGATCTGTCGCAATGCTTCACGACATCCGGCGGCTTTGCTCCAGTCCGACGCGTCGAGGTAGCCGTTCATGGCGCTGCGGGCGCCGTGGAGCGCGGCGAGACCTCGTGAGGTATTGAAGTCGTCGTCCATGCCTTCTCGGAAGTTGCCGACGTGCTCTTCCACGACCGCCGTATCCGGTTCTGCCGGGTTCGAGGCGAGGGCTTCGTCGGCTCGACCCAGGTTTTCGTAGAACCGATCGAGTACTTTCTTTTGTTCCTGTAGTCGCTCTTTGGAGAAATCCAACGGCCCGCGGTAGTGAGATCCGAGCACGAGGTAGCGTAGGGCCTCGCCGCCGGACTCTGCTGCGCACTCCTGCACGGTCATGAAGTTGCCGAGCGATTTCGACATCTTCTCGGTGCCCAAATTGACCATGCCGTTGTGCAACCAGTAACGAGCCAACATCTCGCCCTTGGCGCCCTCGGACTGCGCAATTTCGTTCTCGTGGTGGGGAAACACCAAGTCGTTGCCACCGCCGTGAATATCAAACGGTTGTCCCAGGTACTTGCTGCACATCGCCGAGCATTCGATGTGCCATCCCGGCCGGCCGTCGCCCCAGGGGCTCTCCCACGATGGCTCTCCCGGTTTGCTCGCCTTCCACAGGGCGAAGTCCATCGGGTGACGTTTGCGATCGTCGACGTCAACACGAGAACCAGCGACCATGTCTTCGAGGCGTCGATGCGAAAGCTTCCCGTAGGCGGGCAGCTTATCGACGGCAAAGTACACATCACCGGCCGATTCGTACGCTAGATCTTTCTCTTCGAGCTCGCGGATGAGCTCGATCATCTCAGCGATGTGATCGGTGGCTTTCGGCTCGAGGTCGGGGCGCTCGCATCCGAGCACGCGCATGTCTTCGCCGAAGGCGACGATGTTTTCTTCGGAGAGTTCCTTCGCCGGGATACCGCGTTCGTTGGCGCGGTTGATGATCTTGTCGTCGACGTCGGTCAAGTTGCGAACGAACGTTACCTCGTACCCGCTGAACTTCAGGTACCGGTAGATTACATCAAAGGCGACAAGCGCGCGGGCGTGACCGATGTGGGAACGGTCGTAGACGGTCACGCCGCAGACGTACATTCCGACCTTGCCGGCTTTGATTGTCTTGAATTCCTCGAGCTTGCCGCTCAGCGTGTCGTGAACTTTTAGCATTTCGAATTCCGTGGCTTCGCTTATCTGATCCCCTCACCCTAGCCGTCTCCCGGAAGGAGAGGGGACGTTCTGGGCACAGGGGCTATACGTCGGGAGGCGGCGCCGGTCTTGTTTCTTGGTGGGTATCAGGGATTGGACTGGTGGGAAACGGTTAAGGATCTACAGTTGTTGATTCCGCCGGTGCTGGCCGACGGCAATAGGGGTACCGGATTTTGGTCGTGTCGGGACACGGCTCGGCGGGAGCCTCGCCCTCCATGCGTTGTTGCTCGTGTTGCGGCTCGGCGGCGCCTTGAGAATCATCTGGAAGAAAGGTCCCCCAACGGGCAAACGTGAGTTTCACCACAAAACCACGAAACCCGAAGGGAGAACCAAACAGATGGAGAAATTGTACTGCGGAATAGACCTACATGCCAA
>JAJCZJ010000109.1 GCA_029262455.1 Deltaproteobacteria bacterium
AGACTGTCGTTTTATGCAGCGACACTAGTGTTGCTGGGAACCGGAAAGCTTTCTCCTCTACCGGGGGTACGGGGTAGGGGGTACCGGTTAGGGGGTAGGGGTTCCGGGGTAGGGGGTAGGGGGTACGGGGTACGGGGCACGGGGTACGGGGTACGGGGTACGCGAAAAGAGAAGTGATTCGCAACGCGCGCAACCCCAAGCCGATAGCCGGAGAGCCTTCCCCTCTACCTGCGGGAGAGGGTTCAGGGTGAGGGGGATTGAAATGCCAACTTCCTTCTTGCCCTTGGGCTTCGCCCGTCATTTCGAGAAAATCCACAGTCTCCTGCCAAGGAGAGAGGATTTGATGGGCAGGTTTCGTTCAACGTTTAACCGCTGCCGCCGACTGCTGCCGCAACGCTTCCAGACGCAACCGCAACCGCCCGTTGATGGTGAACGGTTTCCCCCAATTGCCAATCTTGATGCGCTGCGCCTTCTCGTTCGCCACCGCAATCCACGCGGGTTTGTTTAGGATCGCACCGCCGTACGCCACACCCGGGTAAAACCTTGCATCGGCAAGGCCTCGCTTGACCACAGCATTCGCATATCGCTGCAGCCATCTTTCGATTGCCTTCCCGCCGCCGCCACTTTCGTGGGTTCGCGAGACACCGTCGGCGAGGATGCCGAGCTTCCACGGCAGCTTTGCTTCGCCCACGGTGTGCGCCGCCATCCCGCCAGCAGCATATCGTTGTGCGGCCGCCAGATAGCGCTCTTCGCGGGTCAGATCGTACATTGCCGTCAGAGCAATTTGTGGCCACCCCCACTGGCGCGGATTGCCGCGCAAGAAGTCACTGAGGCGGTGCACCAGGTAGTCGGCGATTCCCCGGGCGACGTCGAAGCCACGCTGGTCGCCGGTCAGTAGGTAGTAGGACAGCAACCCTTCAATCCAGGTGTGGCCGACGTCCACCCCGCCAAGCTCAAAGGTGAAGTGACGGGGATTCTTCGGATGGTTCATGCCGACCCACTCGCGGCGCGACGGCAAGGCGTGGATGGTATCGACGTCCATGAAGTGCCGGGCGGCGGCGACCATTTGGTCGAACACCTCCCGATTTCCGCTCGCGGCGTAGGCCAACGCGAGGACCTGCGTCGTGTCGTACTCCAAATTTCCCCAAGCGTCGGTGCCTTTGACCGTGTCCTGGTAGCCCGGGAAGTTCCAGTCGCCCCAATTGAGCATGCCAAACGCACCGACGCGCTCGGTTGGTACCGCTCCAGCCCCGCAGCGTGCGCGGCCACAGTCGTCCCATTTCTCTTTCGCGTTGCGCTTCTTGTATCGCCGCGCGCTCTCCACGAGCTTTTCATCGAGGGTGGTGGTCGTCGGATCGAAGGTACCCGGCAAAGCCTGCGAACGGGCCAACGCCACTGGGTCGACGACACCGCGCAGAGGACGACCCGCTAGACGCGCGCGGGACTTGCCGATGGTCCCCCGCTTGGCGACCCAGAAGACGAACTCATGCGTCTTTGCCGAGCCCATACCGATGCGCGCCGGGGCCGATCGCGGCGACCACAGGTCGTAAGTGATACCCTGTGGCCCGATCGATACCGCTTGCGGATATTCCTGCCAGAAGTAACGCGCTGCGATACCGACGGCACCGTGTTTGGCGACCCCTTCGAACCATCCGGCGAGGCGGCCGTCGTGTTGCACGTCGGCAGCTCGAAAGTGACCACTGTCGGTTTGCGCCAACTCGATGCTCGTACCCTCAGCAATCGCACCGCTCAGCGGCTTCAAGCCCATGCGTCCTGCTTCGAAGGTGCCCAGCAACGGCTTTCGAAACGGAATGTCCACAGAAAGTCTCTCGACGATGGACTCCGGCCGGCCTCCGTCCTTGGTGTAGGTATGGAGAACACGTACCAGAGAAGACCCGGCGACAACCGCGATGCGGATGAGATACGAAAAGTCTGGCGATAGGCGCCCTTTTAACTCGACGGTAGCGCGTACCGGACCGGCGTCGACAAGACGTACCGAAGTAGGCGCTGTGGCGCTGTACACCCGACCGTCGGCGACCAGGCTGTTGCCGACCGATCCGAAGACAGCCGACATCCCGACTCCCGGTCGAACGTTCTCAGCCAGTGCAAAGCGCCGCCGCGGGATCTCGAAGGCGACGGCGCCGGTATCGACTTCGATCGCCTCGGCCCGTTCTCGTATCTGCAGCTGGCTTTTTGGGCGTGGGGGAGTTCCGCGGGTCGGATGCAACTCCAACGATCCGCCAGACGGGATGTCGGCCAAGGCATCGAGTCGGAGCCAGCGAACCGAGCCGTCCTCCCACTTGGCGAGGACCTTCGTTTGCGTCGGCAAGCGCGTCGAGCCGTGTGCCAGCGTCAGAGCCTGCCCCGGTTGCAAAGTGCCCTGCGCCACAGGAAGGTTGACTACCAGCGGCCAGTCGTCGAGGGATGCGCGCGCAGCCCCATTGACGTGGATCGTCGTGTCGGTGAGTGCAGAAGCACTCGGCAACGAGATCAGAGTCGCTAGAATCGCAACGACAAATGACAGAAGAAAGCGGCACACAGTTGAACGACCCTACCACGAGCGATTCTACTGTGACTTCGGCTGCGCCGCAAACCAAGGCTCCGCCACCGTTCGGGGTAACGCTCTTGATGGCGGTGGCAGTCGTGCTCGCATCGTGGCTCCTGCACATTCGAGGTCTCGGTGAGATTCCGTTTCATACCAAAGGCGAGCCACGTGAGGCTGTAGCTGTGCAGGACCTAGTCGGCTCTAAGCGCATCGCCTTACCCCTGCGCAATGGGTCGGAAATGCCACGCAAACCGCCGCTCTTTCATTGGTTGGGCGCTGCAGTCTCCAAGTTTTACGGTCGCGTCGACGAAAGATCCGTGCGTCTTCCGTCTGCCCTACAGTCGTGTGCCGCGGCCCTGCTCGTACTCTTCGTCGGCTACGCGTTTGGGAACCCGACTGCGGGACTCCTAGCCGCCTTGGTGCTGTTGTCGAGTCTCGAGTGGGCTCGGTCGTCGACCAGCGCTCGTATCGACATGACCCTGGCACTGGGAACGACCGCCAGCTTCGCCGGCCTGAGCACGTTCGGTCGCACCAAGAAGCCGCTTTCTCTCGCCCTGCTCTACGGAGGAATGATTTGGGGCACCCTCGCCAAGGGACCGATCGGCATCATCTTGCCGACGCTGTGCATCGGAACGTGGATCCTCCTGGATCGCGGCACGATCTGGCTGGCGGGTGGAGTCGCCACCACCGCGCTCGCATTCGGCGCGACACAGCTCGGTGCGCCGCTGCTGCCGACGCTCGGTATCTCCGCCACAGTGTGGCTGTTGCTGTTGACGTACGCTGGGACACAAAGCCTCCGGCAGCTGGGGGCGATCCCCGGCTACGCCATCGTCGGCGTCGCGACCGCCGCTTGGTACGCACTTGCGCTAGCCGAAGGCGGTGGTGAATTTTTCGAGCTACAGATCCTGACGGAAAACTTCGGTCGCTTTCTCGGCACCTCTCCCGAAGCGGTTGGTCACGAACACGGCCCGGGGTATTTGTTCGGTGCCTTCGCGGCCGGCTTTCTGCCGTGGATCCTGTTTCTACCGTTTGCCTTGGTGTCGGTGCGCGGCGTGTCACCGGCTATTTTTGTTCATTGCTTGATTTGGATCGGGGTCACGTTCGGTTTCTTCACACTCTCGAGTAGCAAACGCTCCGTCTACCTATTGCCGCTGTATCCGGCAGCGAGCCTGCTCGTCGGGACCTGGCTAGCGCGGGTCGCCGCGCAACCGGTGCGGCGACCCGCCTTGCGCCTCGTCTGTATGGCACTAGGGGTTTTCGGCGCGGTGTTCTTCGGTGCAGTCGCCGTAGCCTTCGCGCTGCAGATCGAAGTGGTCGACTTACTCGAAGTGATCGTCCGTCCAGCGATCGGTGCCGGCGCCGGCGACCAGGTCGCGAGTGCGATCGCAGCCGGATTGGCGGCCGGCGGCCGACGCATTGCGGTGATGGCGGCAGCGGCAAGTGTTGCCGGCATTGCCCTGACGGCGCTCGCGCAAAGGCAATCGTGGAGACCGACCGTGGTCGCCCTCTTCCTCTTCGTCTTCACGGTGTTGCCATTGGTGCAGAACGGCTTCCTGCCGCCGATTGCTCGCGCCAGCGACCGCAGCGCGTTCGTCGAGCGCGTGCGCAGCGTCGCGGGCGATCGACCGGTCCTGACCCTGCCGATCTTCGACTACGGCTTCGCCTACCACGCCGGCGGCGCGGTGCCGATACAAGATCTCACAGGAGTTCTACCCGACCGAGCCATCGTGGTCGTGCAGCAGCAGACATGGCGCGAGCTACCAGAGGTGGTGCGCGCCCGCTACGAACCGATTCCCGGCTTGGCCGTAGACAAGCAAAACAACCAGGGAGCCTTGATCGCCGTCCAGGCCGTGCCCAAGCAACATGCTCGGGCAAATTGACAGCCCTTGCCGGCTACCTTAGTGTCCAACCCAATGCGGGTGTAATTCAGTGGTAGAATGCCAGCTTCCCAAGCTGGACGTCGCCGGTTCGACCCCGGTCGCCCGCTTCCCCTTAGCCTCAGCCTTAGCCCGTGCCTTTGCCTATTCAATGAGTCCGCAGAGTGTGAGCGACGCCGGGTGCGACGAAGTTGCCCCGGCAGGCAAAGGCACGGGCATAGGCACAGGCAAGGGGCGGTGGCTTCGCTCTTTCTAATCTCAGATCCCAAACGAAAATCTCAAAGACCGACATCTTACGTCAACGAAGGCCCTGCGGACGGACCGGTGGTACTCCTGCTGCACGGCCAACCCAGCTGGTCGTATCTGTACCGAAAGATGATCCCGGTGCTCGTCGACGCCGGCTATCGAGTCATCGCCATGGACCACCTGGGCATGGGCCGCTCCGACAAGCCGATCGATATCCAATCCTACAGCTTCCTCGGCCACTACGATCGGCTGGAACGATTCATCAACGATCTCGGCCTAGGCAACATCAACATGTTCGTCCAAGACTGGGGCAGCCTGATCGGACTGAGACTCGCTGGATTGAACCCCGACCTATTCGCAAGGATCGCCGTCGGCGACGGGACTCTGCCCGTCGTACCCGAAGGCGTACAACCGTTCCCAGTCGTCGAGAACCCGGATGAGATCCTCGAGATTCCATCCATTTTCGAACTGATCCCGGCGCAGCAGCCCCCATTCTATGACGGCTGCGAGTTGCTCCTCCCCTCGCCGGGGAACTTCGGCTCCTGGATGATCTACTCGATGAAAGCCGCCTCCTTTCGCCCGTCCGAGGTGCTCGAAGGGATCACCTGGTTCGACCTACCGGAGGACGAAGAGGCGGCGTACGACGCGCCGTTTCCGAGCCGTGTCTACATGGCCGGTCCGCGCGTCTTCCCTTCGCTGGTCAACGAGCTCGGCGGCCTGAACAACGAGGCTTGGGAGGGACTTATGTCATTTGAGCGCCCCTTCCTGACCCTCTGGGCGTCGAATGATCCGGGGAACCTCGGTCAGTGCGCGACGCAGCAGAACCTGATCGACTCCATCCCCGGCGCACTGGGGCAGCCGCACGACCGCCTTGCCGAGGCCAGTCACTTCCTGCAGGACGACCCCAAGGCGAGGAGATCGCGCGGCGTCTGGTCGATTTCTATGCCAGCAAAAACGGCGCCCTCGCGTGCGAAGAGATCAGCGACCGCCCTAGCCAACAAGGCGCCAGCCACGAAATTCTTCAGCGCGTCTCTCCCATGGAGATCGTCGTCTGGCTCAGTACTCAAATCACACAAGCTGAGTTCGACGCCATCGAGCTGCCGGATGAATGGTCCAAGAACAACCCCCTGGAAGGGCAGCCCGACGGTGGCAGGTTCTTTCGATCCCCCGGTGCAGCGATGGACGGCCCGCTCACGGTACAGGAGCACTTCGGTCACGTCTGGGCACACCCGGCGACTTTCATCGAGGCCCCGATTGTGCTCGACGACGAAGCGCTCCTGATCGGAGCGCGCGTCGCCAAAGTTCACGAGCTGAATTTCAACGCGTGCCGGCGGACGGCGGTACTCATCTCGCCCGAGGGAGACAAGTACATCCGAGTTACGCGAGACCCAGGACGCCCCGGCGAGACATCCACGCTGCCGGCCGGATGGCGTCGCATACGTGACGCCCGAAGAGCTAGTCATTCAATTGCCTAACCCGACCTTGGTCATCCGCACCAATATTCAGGACTCGTTTCAAGGGCCCGTGTCCGAGCTCGACTTCTAACCATAGCCGGCTCCATTGCCGCCTGGAGATCGGAGACGAATCCCGTGGTGAAATCGGCGGGCTTTTGCGGGAGTGTCCTAGTTACTTCTTCGGGTCTACTTCGTTCGTGCACGTCGCCGCGCGGCGAGCTCTAGGGTGAGATTCACTCGTTCAAGGTGGCCGCACTCTAGAAGACCAGTGTGTCGTCGAATGGTAATCACTTTTCCCACTTTTCCTTGAACGTGCAATTCCAACCCCGGGATGGGCGTTCTAAGCTTCGCTCGACAGGCTTCGCCACCGCTGCGCCGTACACTCATCGCGGATGCGGGGAATAGAGACCCGCTCCATGCTCAGGCGGCCTCGGTTTCCTTTGCCGCAACGAATCGGATCTGAACGCGTTTACCACACGCCCCTGCGACGCGGCGTAGCATTGACAGAGAATGCCCGCGATAGTCGTCGGCTTCGAGACGCGAAATGACAGATGGCGTCGTGCCAACCCGTTTTGCCAGCTCCCGCTGCGTCAGCCCCGCCTTTGAGCGGAGCTGGTAAACCTTGCGTGCAACT
>JAJCZJ010000110.1 GCA_029262455.1 Deltaproteobacteria bacterium
GATGCCGACGAAACTTGCACGGGTACTCCGGGAGCTACGTGTCCGGCCGATGATGCACCGGGCAACTCGGGGAGCGTCTGCCGTGCGGGTTCCGGCGACTCCTGCGATGTAGATGAAACTTGTAGCGGTACGCCGGGTGCGGCTTGCCCGGCCGACGATGCTCCTGGCAATTCCGGGAGTGTCTGTCGCACGGGATCCGGCGACTCTTGTGACGTAGATGAGACGTGTAGCGGTACGCCGGGTGTGGCTTGTCCGGTCGACGATGCGCCGGGCAATTCGGGGAACGTTTGTAACCCTGGTACCGGAGATGTCTGTGACCCGGACGAAACTTGTAGTGGTACACCGGGTGCGGCTTGTCCGTCTGACAACGTGGCTTCGGCGGGTACGACATGCCGTGCTGGCTCGGGTGACTCTTGCGATGCCGATGAGACCTGCTCGGGCAACGCCGATGAGGCCTGTCCGGCCGATGATGCGCCGGGCAATTCGGGCAACGTCTGTAACCCGGGCACCGGAGACGTCTGTGATCCGGACGAAACCTGTAGCGGCGTCCCTGGAGCAACTTGCCCAGCCGACAGTGTTGCTTCGGCCGGCACCTCTTGCCGTGCTAGTGCCGGGTCTTGTGACCTAGAAGAGACCTGTAGTGGCAACGCCGATGAGGCGTGCCCGGCTGATCAGTTCGAGCCGGGGACGACTGAGTGTCGCGCGAGTGCGGGGTCCTGCGACATCGCGGAAAACTGCACCGGCAGCGGTGTCAACTGCCCGGCCGATGCGTTTGAGCCTGCAACCACCGAATGTCGTGCGAGTGGTGGTGTGTGCGATATCGCAGAGTCCTGCACCGGGACCGGTGCGAGTTGTCCAGCGGACGCCAAGGAGAGTGGGACCGTCTGCCGCGCGGCGGGGGATGTCTGCGATGTCGAGGAAGTATGCGACGGCGTCGCCAACGATTGTCCGGCGGATGCCTTTGAGCCAGCGACGACTGAGTGTCGCGCAACGGCTGGCGTTTGTGACGTTGCCGAGAGCTGCACCGGAACCGGGGCGGCCTGTCCAGCAGATGGATTTGACAGCGGTAGTGTCTGCCGACCGGATGCCGGTGATTGTGATATCGAAGAGACTTGTGACGGGGGCGGCGTTTCTTGTCCGGCCGACGTTTTTGAGCCGGCTTCGACGGCTTGCACGGACGACGGTGTTGTCTGCACGACGGATGTTTGTGATGGAGCAGGGGCTTGTACACACCCAGCGGGGAACGCCGGCACCGAGTGTCGCGCGTCGGCGGGATCCTGCGATGCGGCTGAGGTCTGCGACGGTGTTGCGACGACCTGCCCAACGGACATCGTTTCGTCGTCGGGGACAGTGTGCCGGGCTGCGGGTGACGTCTGCGACGTCGAAGAAGTTTGCGATGGGGTGGTTGGTTCCTGCCCGGCCGACGCGGTGGAACCGTCGGGTACAGTCTGCCGCACGGCCGCCGGTGTCTGCGATTTGGAGGAGACCTGTGACGGCGTCGGCATAGCCTGCGCACCTGACGCGAAAGATTCGGTTACGGAGTGTCGTCCGGCGAGTGACGTCTGCGATTCTTCGGAAACATGTGACGGCGTGGGCGACGATTGTCCGGCCGATGCGTTGGAGCCGGCAACCACCGAGTGCCGACCTAGTGCGGGTGTCTGTGACACGTCTGAAAACTGCAGTGGGGTCGATCCGGCCTGTCCTGCCGACGGGGTCGTACCTGCTGGTACCGTTTGCCGCACGTCGGCAGACGACTGTGACGTGGAAGAGTCCTGCGATGGCGCCGCAACCGATTGCCCAGTGGACGGCTTTGAAAGTGCGGGCACGGAGTGCCGGGCATCGGCAGGTACTTGTGACGTGGCCGAATCGTGCACTGGTTCTGGCGCTGCGTGTCCGGCTGACGTAGTCGTGCCGTCGGGCACAGAATGTCGCGCAACGGCCGGGATTTGTGATCTAGCCGAGACCTGTGATGGAGCGGTTGCGACCTGTCCGCTCGATGGTTTTGTTTCGGTTGGCACGGCCTGCCGTCCCGCGACAGGGGTATGTGATGCGGAGGAGACCTGCGACGGTTCGACGGCGAGTTGTCCGGAAGATGGCGATGTTGCGAACGGCACATCCTGTGACGATGGCGTCTCCGGCACATCGAACGATCAGTGCCGACTTGGCGATTGCGTCGGGCATTTCCCGCTCGATCCATTCAAGTGTTATCGCGTCAAAGATCTAGCCAATCCGAAGTTCCAGAAGGTCGTATTCACTGATGTTTCCGACCAATTCGTCGCTTCGGTGAACAGCGAGCTACGCAAACCGGCGCTGCTATGTAACCCGGCGATGGTGAATGGTTCGGCGATCAACAACGCAGCCGACCATCTAGTTTGCTACAAAATCAAACGCGAGAAGCTGGCGGCGACGCCGAGAATTGAGATCACTGACCAGTTTGGCACGATCCAACTCGAAGCGCGTAAGGCGTCGTACTTCTGCACTGCGTCGAGTAAGACGGTTCTGCCGTAGTGCCACTGTCTTGACCGTCCCACCTCCGCCGACCATTGTCGCCGGTGGTGGGACGGTATGACAATCACTCTCGGGGACGGACCGTGCGTCGGTCCGTTTTAGCTGCCGTGGCGGTTGCGATCTTCGTGCATTCTGCCCCGGCGGTTGGAGACGATGCCGATGCGGCATGGACCGAGATGGTTGAGGCCGAGGAGCTGATTCATCGCTTGAAGCCGGCTCTTCGGGGTTTGGCCCTTTCGGTTGAGCACGGTGGCTTGCCAGACCAGACGACTTCGATGTTGTTCGCGGATGTCGTCGAGGTACGCGATTTGGCGGGATTCGCCGGGAAGGATGCGATCGGCAATCGCCGGCTCTGGCGGCGTCGAGCGCAGCCCGAGTCGCAGGATGGGAAGTTCCGGCGCGATGAGTTGCGGCTGTGGAACAGACTGTTCGCGGAAACTCGCGAAGTGGTCGAAGCAGAGTTCAAGGTCGTCGGCGGAAAGTTCGCGGATCCGAAGCGAACGACGTTTGCCTGCGAACTGTCCTTCCACGCGGAAGCGAGGACCCGCGATGGGAGCGTCGCTTCGATCAGCAGCGGTGCCGATACGCTGTGGCGCCAGTTTCGGACCGAGGGCGGCGCCGATTGGCGTATCGTCAGGTGGCACAGCCATCGACTCGAAGCGGTGGAAGCCGAGAACGAGCTGTTTGTCGAGGCGCTGGGTTTGGCTGTCTCGGATCCAGCATCGCGCGCCCGGCTGCGTCGCTCCGTGCACGAGGAGAAGGCGCTCGCCAAGATCCGCGCGCCCGATTCGTTTGAATCGCCGCATCGCTATTTCTTTGTCGGCTCGCAAGATCGCCATCCGGGCCTGTCGGTGGCGGACGTCAACCGCGACGGTTTCGACGACATTTACGTGATGAGCCGGTGGGGGGCGAATCAACTCCTCGTGTCGTCCGGGGACGGCAAGTTCGTGGAACGTGCGTCGGAGATGGGATTGGCGTTCGAAGACCACAGCGCCGCGGCGATCTTTGCGGACTTCGACAACGACGGCGACGCTGACCTTTTCCTTGGACGTACCATGCAGCCAAGCCTGTATCTGGAGAATCGGGACGGTAGGTTCGTCGAGCGTAAGGAGTTGTTCTCTGGAAAGCTGCCGTCGCTGGTGAGTTCGGTCAACGCGGTAGACGTCGACAATGACGGTTTGCTCGATCTCTATGTGTCGACGTACGCCGCGCAGACGGTTGTCTATGATTTGAAAATGTTCCAAGCGCAGAATCCCGGAAACGTTGCCCCGCCAAAGCTGCTCGGCGATTTCCTGCCACCCGCGCAAGCGGCGGAGCTGAGCCGGCTAGTTCGATCCAAGGGCGCCCATATGTACCTGGCCCTTCCTGGTCCGCCGAACGTGCTTTTCTTGAATCGCGGCGATCGATTCGAAGTGTCGGCAGATCCTTTGGTCGCCGCGTATCGCAACACCTACCAGGCGACCTGGGCGGACTACGACGGCGACGGTGATGCGGACGTATACTTTGCGCACGACTTCGCACCCAATCAGTTGCTGCGTAACGACGGCGGACGATTTGTCGATGTCACCGAAGCGACGGGAACTGCCGACATCGGCTTCGGGATGGGTGTCACTTGGGGCGACTACGACGGGGACGGTCTACAGGACTTGTACGTATCGAACATGTACTCAAAGGCCGGTCGCCGCGTGACCTCCTACTTTGACGATCTCGATGCCCGCTTCGCCAAGATGGCGCGGGGTAATTCTCTATTTCGCAATACCGGGAAAGGGTTTCAGCGCGTATCGGGGCTCGAGCCGCCAACGCTCCAGGTCGAGAAAGCCGGGTGGTCTTGGGGGGGGCACTTCGCCGATTTTGACAACGATACGAATCTCGATCTGTACGTCGCGAGTGGCTACTACACGGCCCCGAAAGATGTCGAGATTGCTGTCGATACTTGAAGCGACTGGTGGCGCGCGGTCGTGCGCACCGATCCGGGTCTTTCATTTAGCAAGGACTTCAAGCCGCAAGGCATCAATCTCCCAGGGCGTCATTTTCAAGATGGCGTTTCGCAGAGTGGTCATGAGCGCAATCATCTCTTCTTGGCAGAGGCTGGGGCTTACGTCGATGTCAGTGGTGTGTCGGGAACCGCGAGCATCGCCGATGGCCGAGCCGTTGCGTTACTCGATTTCGATTCGGATGGGCGCACCGATATCGCGTTGGCGAATGCGAATGCGCCGATGTTCGAGCTCTACCAAAATCAGATAAGCGGGGGAGGGTTCGTCGCGGTGCGGTTTGTCGGTGGGAATCGTGATCGTGCCGTGAGTTCGCTGTCGAACAGAGACGGGTTTGGAGCGGTGATCGAGGCCCGGATTGGTGACAAGGTGTTGGTACGCGAGCACCGCGCTGGCGAAGGGATGGCGGCGCAGAGTTCCGCGACTCTTCTGATCGGAACCGGGCAAGCCAAGATCATCGACGAAGTGACGATTCGCTGGCCATCGGGGCTGAAAACTCAAACGAGTAAGATTCCGATCGGGACCCTGCTGACCGCCTATGAAGAGTCTACAGCTGGGAAGCACTTCGAACGCCGCGCCTATGGAGTGCCCGAGGCTGGCGCGGTCGACTTGAAAGAAGCGGTGACGCGAGCGATCGAGTTCGTTGGGCGGTCTGTTGGCAGTCCGGATCCGAGCTGGGCCGGACTTGTCAATTACATGCATCGCCGTTTTCGGATCCCGCTCGAGGTTCGTTCGCCGTCCGGTGCCGGCCAGGATTCTTCCCCCATGGCGCGGATCTTTGCGCGGATCGACGATCCCGCGGCTACGATCCCCAAGCAAGAGATCGCTGATTTAGAACACGTGGTGGATCGGATCACGGCCTCGGCGTTGCACTGCGATCGCATCACGTTGCCGCCAAACTGGGTCGAAATCCTTGGCAAGGCCTCTCGCGCTGGCGGGTATGCGTTGACCCATGCGGCGTTGGCGAGCCGTTGGACGGTTGAGAATGGGTGTCTCGACGAGGCCGCCGTCGCGGGTTTGCAGAGTGAGCAGATTGGCCTCCTGGTCGATTTCGTCGACAAGCGACGGCAGTGGAGCGCCCGCTATGAGGCCGCAACCGATATGTGGTTTGAAGCTGTCGTAATGCTCTACTACCTGGATGCTGGATCCCAGGTGCGCCGGGAGTGGATTCGCGAGATCCTGAAGCTTCAGAGAAGCGACGGAGGATGGGCCCGGACACCGCGCGAGGATCGGTCGGACACGCATGCCAGCGTTCTCGCCCTTTGGGCCCTACTCGAGAATCGGGAGGTGGTGGACAAGGTTCCGTGGCTCGGACGACAATCAATAAAGTAACGCTTGGTAGAAATTGCCGACTTTCAGCCGCTTCGCGGGCGTCGTTTTCCCAACCAATCGTCAGAAATAACCAGTTAAATTAAGTACTTACAATCGATTTTTCCACAGTCGAGAAAATTCTTGCGCTTGGAATCATCGGTTTGATAGGTTCCGGGGATATAAATGTACCCATTTGTACGTTTGAGCGGGATAATCCAGGGGGATTCATGGATCGAAGACTTCATTGGTTGGCATTGGTTGCGTCGATCGCGTTAGTGGCCTCGGGCGCGCCGGTTCACGCGGCGACCATCACGATTACGAGTGTGACGAACAACAGTACTTGCGTCACCGCCGATGCGAACAATGGCAACGATCTAGAAGAAGCCTACGGCACCGGTAATCAGGCTTGTTCGGAGCAGGCACTTCCCGGACTTGGCGACGGTAACTTCATGCGCGTCACCGACTCGGGAACGACGGCGTCGAGCGCTGGTGCAGGCAGTAGCACTTCGATTGATTTTGATATTGATGGTGGAGTCGCCGCAGATGCTCTTTTGCAATTCGGTGGAGACGAGTTCGAGCGGGGCAAGGTTCGCTACACAGTCAACGTCGATGTCACGGCGCTGATCGTCGAGGATTGGACGGTTGATCTTGCGCAAGAGATCCGTGGACTGTTCGGCCATGCTGGCGACGGCGCGGCAACCGCGGTGGGGACCCAGGACAACGGCTTGGTCGACATATCCGTCATTGACGTTGATGTGGATGCGACGGACTACAGCTTTTCCGCCACACCAGCTTCCAATGCTGCAAATCCTTCCAACAATAGCACGTCGTCAACAGCGTTCCTTGGAACACGATCCGACACCACTGTCGCGAGTGGATCTGGCAACGGCAGCTTCGTCGTGACTGTCGCTTTCGATATGGACGCGTTTTCGGATTCCGGTTGCAGCGGTTTTATTTGTAGCAGCGCATCGGGCGGAGAGGATGCCGCGGTACTGCTTGGTTACGACAACGTTGACGACTGTTGCGGCGGGACCAGCGATCGAATCATCGCCGACGATTACGCGACCTGGGGGCGGGCTGTTGGGCCGGATGGATATAACAGCACTTGGACCCTCAACGTGACTTCGCTTTGTGGCGACGGGGTCATCGACGGTGGTGCCGGCGAGACCTGTGATGAGGGCGCTTCCAACGGCGCCAGTGATTCTTGCTGTACGAACATTTGTCAGCTGCGCACCTCTGGTGATGTCTGTCGTCCGAACGCGGACTTCTGCGACGTTCAGGAGACGTGTGACGGCGTTAGCCCAACGTGTCCGGCCGATAGCTTCGAGCCGCCAACTGTCGTGTGTCGTGCCGCCTCGAGTGGCGAGGTGTGCGACGTTGACGAGTTCTGTACGGGCGGCGGTGCCACTTGCCCGTCCGACGCGGTGGAGCCCAGTGGGACCGTGTGTCGCACCGCAGTGTTTGGTTGCGACGCAGAAGAGACGTGTGATGGTGTGACCAAGATCTGTCCGGCCGATGTGATCGCAGGAGCCGGAACCGAGTGTCGTGCGGTCGCCGGCATTTGTGACGTCGCCGAGGTTTGCGATGGAATCGTCATTACCTGCCCGCCCGATTCCTTCGGCTCGGGCGCGGAGTGCCGCGCCAGCGCAGGCGTTTGTGACGTAGCTGAGAGTTGCAATGGCGCGGGTCCGAATTGCCCGGCCGATGGATTCGATACCGGTACTGAGTGTCGTGGCTCAGCCGGTGTATGTGACGTTGCTGAAAGTTGTAATGGCACAGGTCCGAATTGCCCGGCCGATGGCTTTGATACTGGTACTCAGTGTCGCACCTCGGCGGGTGTTTGCGATGCCGCCGAGACGTGCGATGGCGGTGGCATCAATTGTCCCGCGGATGGCTTTGATACAGGCTCGGTATGCCGTGCCGATACGGGTCAATGCGATGTCGCGGAGACGTGTGACGGCGGCGGGATCAATTGCCCAGCGGACGGCTTTGAGCCCGACGGCACGAGTTGCGATGACGGCTCAGCCTCGACAGTGGCGGACCAATGCACGGCGGGCGTTTGCGATGGAACGCCGCTTTCCGGCAACCTCGATGCTTTCAAGTGTTACAAGGCACGGGACTTGAAGAATCCGAAATTCGTCAAGACGACGATCGTGTCGCTGGATGACCAGTTCCAAAACGAGACCAACGCGCAGGTGAAGCGGCCGTTCTTGCACTGCAACCCGACGGATGTGAATGGCGGTGGAATCTTCAACGCCGCCGACCATCTGGTTTGCTACAAGGCCAAGCCTGAGAAGTTCGCGGTTCGGCCGCGTGTCGAGGTTTCGAATATCTTCGGTACGATTCAGCTCGAGGCCAAGAAGTCGTTCCTGATGTGCTTCCCGTCCTCGAAAACGATTCTCCCGTAAACGCCGGGAGACGCGTGAAAAGGCCCGCCTGCAAACGCAGGCGGGCCTTTTTCTTTGGGTGCCTGCAGACGTTGGATTATCGCTCGGTTTCCGAGTAGACCTGCGACCTTCGATGGGGCGGGCGAAACAGCGAAAGAAACTCAGGGGCGTTTCGCCATCGAAGTCCGGCGATGGGTTTCGTGGTTCGGGCGCCACGTCGAGCGCCGGGCTCGGTTGGCTCGCGCCTCTGGCGATCGTGGCTCTAGGCGTCGCGGTCTACGCCAATAGCTTCTCGGTGCCGTTCTTGTTCGACGATTACTTTGTGATCGTATCGAATCCGGAAGCGCATTCGGTGGCGCCGGTTGGCCGCTTCCTGACCCAATCGCGCGGGTTGCCGCATTTGCTCGACGCTCTGAACTACAGTTGGGGTGGCGAACAGGTGTGGGGCTACCACCTCGTCAATGTGGTGGTGCATCTCATCAATGCATTGTTGGTATTTGGGCTGATGCTAGTGACGCTTCGACTGCCGATCCATCATGGCCGTTACGAGCGGCGTGCTGCGGCGATGGCGCTGGTCGTGGCGTTGGTGTTCGTCGCACACCCCCTGCAGACGATGGCGGTCACCTACATCGTGCAGCGGGCGGAGAGTCTGGCGGCACTGTTTCACCTATCTGCAGTCCTGTTGTTCGTCGCTGTGCGCAGCGGCCAGGTTGCGCTGCGGGGTCCGGTACTCGTCGTGTCGCTGCTAGGCTTGGGCTTTCTCGGCATCCTCTCGAAGGAGACCGTTGCCAGTCTGCCGGCCATCCTCTTGCTCTACCATTTCTGTTTCTTGCGGGACGGCAGCCGAGCTTCGGGTGACTCGCCGGATGTCTCTGCGGTTAATTCTTCCCGGAACTTTTCCGGCCTGGATTGGCGTCTGATCGTTGTTGCGCTGATTCCAGTCCTCTACGGGGTCTTCCTAGCGCGTCACTTTTTGTTGCCGGGGTTCGGTGACGCCGACGGAGCGCAGAGTGCATGGCTCTTCATTCCGAGTGCTGGGCTCGGCGTCGAAGGGGTCGACCCGTGGCGATACCTGATCACACAGTTTGGGGTGATCGTGTGGTACTTGCGGCTCTACCTGCTGCCGACTTGGTTGTGTTTTGACTATGGGTGGCCGTTTGCTGAAAACTTTTTCAGTGCCGGGGTTTTAATACCTCTGCTATTCCTTCTATGCCTCGTCGGGGCGGCAGTTACCGTGTTTTCCCGTTATCGTTGGCCCTTGTTCTGTGCGGGTTGGTTCTTTCTGATGCTCGCGCCATCGTCGAGTGTCATCCCGATTCGCGACGCGGCTTTCGAATATCGGATGTATCTACCGATGTTGGGTCCGACGCTGCTGATTGTTGTCGGTGTGGTGGATTGGCTCGATGGCCTTAGCTCGGGGCGGCGCGCTGCGCTGCGCACAGCGGCGGTGGTCGCCGGTTGCTGGGTTGCAGCGCTGGCTTGCGGGACGATTGTGAGGAACCAGACTCTACAGAGCGAGCTGTCTCTGGCGCAGGATTCGGCGCGCAAGGCGCCGATGCACTGGCGCAATCATTTCGGTCTGGGAAGTGCGCTGGTGGCTGCTGGGCGCGGCGCTGAGGCGATCGAGCACTTCGAGCGTGCCGTTGAAGTCGGGCCAGAACAGGGCACTCCGCGCATCATGCTGGCCGATCTCTATTCGCGGGCGGGGCGTCTGGCCGAAGCCGAAGATGTCGTGTTGCCGGCGACCGAATCTCGCGAGGAGAGTGTTTCGGCCGCCGCTTATAGGCAGCTTGGGAAGCTGTACAAGGCGCAGAGCTTCCCGGCAGCCGCGGTCGGGATGTTCGAGGAGGCGCTCGTCCGGAAACCGCGATGGCGTACGCTCGAGCTGGAGATCGTGCGGTTGCTGCGACATCAAGGCGAGTGGCACGAAGCGGCGATGCGCCTCAATGAGCTGGCAGCAAAAGATGGCAGCTACGCGCGGCGCCTGGACGCGGAGATCGCTGAGTCCAATCTCCTTGGTGGCGTAGAAGCCTTTGAGAGGGGAGGGGTGGAGTTTGCGAGAAATATGCTTGGGCGCGCTTTGGAACACCCGTCTGAGATTGCTCGCGCAACTCACATGTTGGCTTATGTCGAGGCGGTTTCAGGTCGGCGTGAGGTAGCGGTCGGCTTGTTGGAAGACCTCGTCCGTCGCGATCTCGGTGACGATGCCATTCGCGCCAATCTCGAGAGGGCGGAGTCGGGTGAGGACTTGGTCGTGCCGCTGACGACGGGGACATTGGGCCGGCGCTGATCTGAGCTGCCCCCTGCTGTCTTCTGGTCCGCGATCGGATAGCTTGCCGAAATCAGCAGATTTGGGGAAAGCCGCCGAGACGAGTGGTGGACGATCTCCGTGATGCAATTGGCTCGGTTTCCTTGAATTGGCGTAGCGCGCGCGCTACAACGCCGCCGGGCGTTCTGCCCGCTCTCGCACCTTCCTAAAAACAAAAAGCCTCGGAGTCGTCCCGCATGTCCTGGGATCAGCTAGCAGAAATTCTGTACACGATTTTCGTCACCCAAACCGGGATCCCCAGCCTGACCCTCGGCCATGTTTTTATGTGGTGTATCGGGCTGTTTTTCATGTTTCTGGCGACCAAGAACATCGAGCCGCTGCTGCTCGTGCCGATTGGGTTTGGGATCTTCATCGTCAATTTCCCGCTGACGCCGCTGATGGAAATGGGAGATCACGGGGCGCCCCAATTCCTGTACTTCTTCTACCATTACGGGCTCGAATGGGAGATCTTGCCCTCGGTTATTTTTCTGGGCCTCGGGACGCTCACCGACTTTGGCCCACTGATCGCAAATCCCAAGGTTCTGGTGGTCGGGGCGGGCGCCCAGTTGGGTGTGTTCATCACCTTCATCGGCACGCTGCTCTGTGGCTTCACGCTCAAAGAAGCAGCGTCGGTGGGGATCATCGGCGGAGCGGACGGCCCGACAACCGTCTATCTGACGAGTGCGCTGGCGCCCCATCTGTTGGGGGCGAACGCAGTTGCCGCGTATTCGTACATGGCCCTGGTGCCGATCATTCAGCCGCCGATCATGCGCTTCCTGATCAAGGAAGAAGACCGCAGGATCACAATGGACAACATGCGCCAAGTCTCCCAGCTGGAGAAGCTCGTGTTTCCATTGATCGGTACGGCTGTGATTGCGCTGCTGATCCCGGCGGTAACGCCTCTGATGGGCATGTTCATGCTCGGAAACTTCATGCGTGAGTCCGGGGTCGTGAAGCGCTTGGTCGATACTGGTGGCGGCGCGCTGATGAACGGCGTCACAATCTTTCTCGGATTGGCGGTCGGCGCGTCGATGAAGGCCGAGACCTTTCTCGACTGGAAGCCCCTGGCCATTCTAGCTTTCGGCATCGTCGACTTCGTTTTTTGCACTGCCGGCGGCATTTGGACCGTGCAGCTCCTCAACAAGTTCAGCAAGGTGAAGATGAACCCGCTCATCGGCTCTGCCGGAGTCTCCGCGGTGCCGATGGCAGCTCGAGTTTCTCAGGTTGTGGGGTTGGAAGAAAAGCCCGGTAACTATCTTCTGATGCATGCGATGGCGCCGAACCTCGCGGGCGTGATGGGAACGGCCGCGGCGGCCGGTATGTTCATCGCGATGTTCAAGTAGGGCCAGCCCGATGGATTGGTTGTTCAAGTACGCCGACCCCAGTATCGACTGGAACTACGCGATGATCACTTTGGTGGTGCGATTCATCGGCGTCTTCGTTGTGATGTTGGTCATGCAGGTGGCCCTTCAGATTGCGTCGCGCGTCGTGCGACGAATCGAAGCCCCGGATGAGGCGGCGACATTGGCGTCGGCTCCTGGGGCGGCAGCGCAGATCGCAGCACCGGCTGCTGGCGCCGCAACGGGTGGGGAGGCGAGCGTCGCGGCGGACGGTCTCGATGCGGCAACTGCTGCGGCAATTGGCGTTGCCCTAGCTCTGGAGTCGCGTCCGGCGCCGACGGCGGGGGTGTCTGCTAATAGCTCTTCTTCGTGGGCGTCTGCGGGGCGATATCATCAGCTGAACCGGATCCCGCGACGATCTTAGACGTTTCGTACTTGGCCCGGGTTCCGATCCTGAGTTCTGTCGGTAGGCGACTACGGATGGCGGTAGGGTGGGCTCTGCCTAGCGGCTGACTCAGGCCCGTAGGCCGGTCTTAGCTTGGGGTGATGGTCGCCAGGAGGTCCCCCTCGCGGACCTCCTGCTGGGGCTGTACGTGGATCTGGGCGACCGTACCGTTCATGGCCGCGAAGATCTCGTTTTCCATCTTCATCGCTTCGAGCAGCAGGATCTTGGAAGTTGGCTCGACGACCTGTCCAGCGGACACTTCAATACTGAGCACGACCCCGGAGATCGGCGCTCGCACCTCACCGCCACCGCCTCCGGCGGCGGGTTGTGGTGCGGCGGCCGGTACCGGAGTGGGCGCAGCGGCTGCAACGGGTGCCGGCGTCGGCGTCGCGCTCCCCGACTCGATCTCGACTGCGTAGTTCGCGCCGTTTACTTTGACGTCCACCCGGCTGCCCAGACGTGTTCCGACTTCGACTTCGAAGTCTTTGCCGTCGATTTTGAATTTGTGTGTTCCCATAGATTTTGTTCTCGCGTCGGCTGAGGAAGCAATACTTCGTTTTCGTCTGTGACGGAATGCCTTGGAGGGCGCGTTAGAGAGGAATGTTGCCGTGCTTCTTTGGCGGGTTGGTGTCGCGCTTGGTCTTGAGCATTTCGAGCGCGTTGATTAGCTGAGGTCGTGTGTCCTCGGGGACGATGATGTCGTCGATGTAGCCGAGCTCGGCGGCTTTGTACGGATTGGCGAATGCCTCGCGGTAGTTGTCGACGAGCTCCGTTCGTTTGCTGGCGTCATCTCCAGCTTCCTTGATCTCTTTGCGGAAGATAATGTTGACGGCACCGTCTGGACCCATGACCGCGATCTCGGCCGAGGGGTAGGCGAGATTGATGTCGCCGCGGATGTGCTTTGACGACATGACATCGTAGGCGCCGCCATAAGCCTTGCGGGTGATGACGGTGACTTTCGGAACTGTCGCTTCGCAGTAAGCGTAGAGCAGCTTTGCTCCGTGCTTGATGATGCCGCCGTACTCCTGGGCTGTGCCGGGGAGGAATCCAGGGACATCGACGAAGGTCACGATCGGAATATTGAAGCAATCGCAAAATCTGACGAAGCGCGCAGCCTTGATCGATGAGTTGATGTCGAGGCATCCGGCCATTACGGAAGGTTGGTTGGCTACGATGCCGACGCTGCGGCCGTTCAGCCGGGCGAACCCGATCACGATATTTTTTGCGTAATCGGGTTGGATCTCAAAGAACTGCCCGTCGTCGACGACTCGGTTGATGATCTCGAACATGTCGTAGGGCTTATTCGGGTTCTCCGGCACGATGTCGTTGAGTGTCGCGTCGCGGCGCTCTGGATCGTCCGTACACGTCAGCGTCGGCGGATCCTCAGTGTTGTTTGCAGGCAAGTACGACATCAGCTCGCGAATTCGGGCTAAGCACTCTTCGTCGTTGACGAAGTGTCGGTCGGCGACGCCGCTGCGGGTGTTGTGTGTGATCGCTCCGCCGAGGTCTTCCATGGTGACTTCTTCGCGGGTCACGGTCTTGATGACGTCCGGCCCGGTAATGAACATGTAGCTAGTGTTCTCGACCATAAAGATGAAGTCTGTCATCGCTGGCGAATACACTGCTCCGCCGGCGCACGGTCCCATGATCGCTGAGATCTGTGGGACGACGCCGGACGCCAATGCGTTGCGCAAGAAGATGTCCGCGTAGCCTCCGAGGCTCGCGACCCCCTCTTGGATTCGCGCTCCGCCGGAATCGTTCAATCCGATCACCGGGTAGCCCTGTTTCGTGGCGAAATCCATTACCTTGCAGACTTTCTCCGCGAAGGCCTCGCCGAGTGAGCCTCCGAGAACGGTAAAATCCTGGGAGAAAACGACGACGTGTCGTCCGTCGATTTTGCCGTAACCGGTGACAACCCCGTCCCCGGGCGTCTTCTTCGACTCCATCCCAAAATCGGTGCAGCGATGGGTCTTGAACTTGTCGAGCTCGACGAAGCTTCCTGGGTCCAGCAGGCGATCGACTCGTTCTCTCGCAGTCAGTTTGCCTGCTGCGTGTTGCTTCTTGATGCGATCTTCGCCGCCACCGAGTTGGGCCTCAGCATGGCGCTTGCGGAGGCCTTCGAGAGCATTTTGGGCTGCCATATTGTGGGCTCCTACGAGGTTAACTAGAACGCCGAAACGAATCATACGCTAGGACGGAAGGCAATTCCCTGGTGCAAGAGTTGCGAAGGGCCAGCTGGTGGCGGCTGCAGTGACAGGCGCAGGCGAGGGGGTGTTGCTCAAAGCTTTATATCTGCATATGTATTCAGGTATGAATACAAAGACGGTTTCGATGGATGGTTGTGTTTACAATGTGATCGACAGTGCTCGGGTGACTGCGACGCAGGAGCGATTGATCGATCGCTCCGAGGCGTCGAGGTTGGCCGAGCTTTTTCGACTGTTGGGTGATGCCACACGGGCGCGGCTGCTCTTTGCCTTGTTGGAGGCGGGGGAGCTCTGTGTGTGCGACCTCGCGGCGACGGTAGAGGTTCCGGAAACATCGGTTTCCCAGGCCCTGCGGTTATTGCGAACGGCTTCGATCGTGCGGGCCCGACGCGACGGGAGAATGATGTACTACCGACTAGACGATGAGCATGTTCGCCTGCTTTTGGATCTGTCGCGCGAGCACCTTCGGCATCAATCGCCAGGGAACGCAGGCGATTCTGCGCAGGCCGGGAGATAGAGCGATGCCGCGTCTTGGGTTGGCTTTGGTCGCAGTTTGGTTTCTCTCCCTGTTTGTCTTGCGCACGGCGGTCCAATGGTGGCGGACCGGCAAGACGGGGGTCCATGGGATTTCGGGCGCCGTGGGGTCGCTCGAGTGGAACGCCGGGGTGGTAGCGAGTGTGGGCCTCGTGCTTGGCGTCGTCACACCGATAGCTGCTTTGCGTGGCTGGCCCGGTGGAGACCTGATCTTTCTGGCGCCAGGGATCCACTGGCTGGGCGCCGTGGGCGTGGCCCTTGGGATTGTCGGTGCTCTCGCAGCCCAGCTGACGATGGGCGATTCCTGGCGTGTGGGCGTCGATCAGCAGGACCGAACGGAGTTGGTGACCGGAGGGATCTTCCGCTGGGTCCGCAATCCGATCTTCTCGTTCATTTTCTTGAGCGGCTTTGGCCTCTGCTTTTTAGTTCCGAATGGATACGCAGTGGCTGCGCTGCTGTTGACGTCGATTGGTATCGAAGTGCAGGTGCGGGCGGTCGAAGAGCCGTACCTCGAGAGCGTTCACGGTGCCCGCTACGAGGAGTATCGATCGGGGGTCGGCCGATTCTTCCCGGGGGTCGGTTGTCGCTAGTCAACCCGCGTGAGCTCTGTGATCAAGGCACCCTCGAAGTCTGCGAGGCGGGTTGAGAGCACCGATTCGAACGCCGTTGCCAGCGGGTCTCCGAGGCCGGTGGAACGCAGAACATCGAGAAGGCGGCGGTCGCCGTACTCGTCCAGGATCGCGCGCACGGTGAGGTAGCTCTGGGCGTAGGCGACTTGGACGCGGTCGGCTGGCAGGCGCGTGAACGGCGGTATTAGCTCGCTCAAGTTGAATAGGCGCCGGCCGGCGATTGTCGACTCAGCCCAAGCCTCGCGATCGCCGTCCTCCTCCTCTTCGGCCCAGATGGCGATTCCTTCATTCAACCAGACCGGGATTCTGCCGTTGCCGATGCGGGTGACCAGGACGTGGCCATACTCGTGTCGCACGGTGCGCTGGAGCAGTGCGCTCCCATGCTGGATTCCGCGCACCGGAAGCTTGATTCGGCCATCGTACACGCCGCCGGTCCAGTCCGGTGTTTGGGTGACCTCGTGAAAGTCTTCGCTGGCGTAGAGGACAACCTCCGTCGCCGACTCTGGGAAGAGGTCGAGCTTGCGGCCAACCGTGAAATACGATTCTTCGAGAACAGCCGAGACAACTTGGGCAGCGACTTGATCTTCGCCGTTGGCAAAGGACAGACGGAAGTGCGGGGTGCTGAGATCGACGAAATCCCATTCGGCGTCGAGCTCTCGCTCCAAGCGCTCCAGCATGGTGGCAAACTCAGGACCCGAAGCGCCCGACTCGCGGGCCCGCTGATACATTTCCACTGCACCCTGTTGGTCGCCCTGTTGGCGATAGACGCGCCCCAATGCAACGAAGGCCATTGGATCGCTGGTGCCCAACTCGACGGCGCGCTGCAGGCTCTCCTCGGCGTCGTGCCAGTCGCCCAGGCGCTGTTGGGCAACTCCTAGCAGAGCCAACAAGCTGGGGTCCTCGTCGATGTCGAGTGCTTCCTCGATGAGTTCGATGGCGGTTTGGAGGCGACCGGCGTTGATCTCGGCGACAGCCCAATTGCGCAACACCACGACGAGGTTCGCGTAGATGACGTCCTCGTCCGGGGCGTTCTCGATCGCAGCGCGCAAGCGGATCGCCGCTTCTTCGAATTGGCCTGAGGCATTGAGTTGCACCGCCTCGTCGTTGAGATGGTGCTGTTGCATCGGGATCCCGGGCGCCGCCAGCTGCGGTTGCGCGATCGGCGGCAGGGCGGGACCGCGGGGCTTGAGGTAGCCAGTTGCGGCGAGCCAGCCCAGCGCCAGGCAACCGCACGCGATCAACGTAAGAAGGGTCGAGAAGGGGCGTGTTCGGGCGGTTTGCGTTGGTGGCGGCGCGTCCGGCGTCTGTTCTTCGCGGCCGCGAAGCTGAACCTGGGCTCCGCGTTCGCGCAGTTCGGTGGCCAAGCGAAGCCCGAGCTCGTGGTCGGTGTCGGTGAGGAGCACATGGGGGAGGGGGGTGTCGCGGTACAAATCGATGGCCGGACCCCAGTCGGGCGGCAGGTTGCGCAAGAAGGATAGGGTCCGCTCACGCGCTAAGTCGTTGCGGTAGCCGAGCAGAACCAGCTGAAACGTTGTGGTGAGGAAAGGCACGGGGTCGGTTGCTAGTGAACGACCTTGGGAATGTCCGTGGCTTCTTGAATCGATCCGTACGCGGCTTCGTAACGCGAGACGTTTTCCTGCAGGGCGCGAAGGATGCGTTTTGCGTGCTCCGGAGATGTAATGACTCGGGAGCGAAGGGTGGCGACGTTGTGGCCCTTGGTGCCGCGCTGCGGCTGGAGAAACATAAAGTCCAGGACGAACTCCTCTTTGCGGTGGCTGATCATCATCAAGTTGGAGTAGACACCGTCGCTCTTGCTGGGGTCGATCTGAACGGTAATCTGCTGGTCTTTGGCCGATGGGGCCTTCTTTTCGTCTTCCTCTGGCATCGGTTCCTCTTTCGATTGTCGCAGCGTACGAGACTGCGCGTAGGGCGATTGTAGGCGATCGTAGCGTCGATTGGTCCAGAATACACTTCTCGATTGCCGACAATTGGCGGTGACCACGTGTGCAACCCATGCTACAACGCCGGGGATGGCGGACAAACAGGCGCTGGGGATGTTGACGGCCGCTGAGCTGCGCGACTTGGTCAGCCGTGGTGAGGTGGATGCGATTTGGGCAGTCACCCCGGATTTGTACGGGCGACCTGTGGGCAAGCGCTACGGGGCGCGATTTTTCATCGACGAAGTCCTCGATCGCGAGGTGGCCCTCCCCGCGCGAGTGTTGTTCGGAGATTTCGCCGGTCAGTCCTTGGCGCTGCCTTCCGGCGCGCGCGTAGACATTCACAAGGACTTGTCGATTCGCCCCGATACCGGATCCCTGCGACGTGCGGCCTGGCTCGATCGCACCGTGGTCGCTGTGTGCGATGTCATCGATCCGGCGACAGGCGAGCTGTTTCAGCTGTCGAGTCGCTCGGTGCTCAAGCGTCAGATGGAACGAGCTCGCTCGGCGTCGGTTGTGCCGCGAGGAGCCATGACGACGGAGTTCTATCTCCTAGACGAGGATTGGCCGGAGCTGCGCGAAGGCGAAGCGTTCAGCATTGGAGCGGGCGGGCGAGCGGCATGCCTGCCTGATGATCACGGTGTGGTCGGCGCGATGATGCGGGAGTTGGCCGGTTCGGGGGTGGCTCTGGAGCATGTCTGCGCCAGCACCGGAGCGGGGCAATATGAGGTTCGACTGAGCGAGGCGGGCTTACTCGACGTCGCCGATCGCCAGATGATTGCGAAATGGGCAATCAAAGACGTCGCGGCGCGGCACTCCGTGCGCGCATCGTTTATGGCGCTGCCGACGGAGCTGTGTTCGGCGAGCCGGATGGAGATCGAGACGAGTCTGTCCTCGGCTGATCGTGGTGCGGCATTGTTCTCCGCACGCGAGCCGGGAGATCGCAGTCCGGACCTACCGGTTGCGTGCCGCTGGTGGATTGGTGGGCTGTTGCGCCAGGCGCGCAGCGCAACCTTGTGTTTTGCCCCGACGGTGAACTCCTACAAACGCTACCGAGTCGATGATGGGTCGGCGTCGGCCATCGGTTGGTCGTCGAGTCGCTCGTCCGTTGCCTTCCGCGTCGTGGGTGATGAGAAACGTCGTCAGGTCAGCTGCAAGTTGGCAGGGGCCGACGCGAACCCGTTCGTCGCGAGTGCTGCGATCTTAGCGGCCGGCCTCGACGGCTTGTCGGCCCGGGCCGATGCCCCGGCCGAGATCGCTGAAGGGAGCGCTCTGCGGGCACTGCCGCGCGCACCGATGGGGATTCTCGAGGCAGCAGAGCTAGCCGCGCAATCGACGTTTCTGCGGCAAGCGATCGGTGAAGGTTTCGTTGAGTTGCTGGCCTACTGCGGCCGCTACGAGCAGGCTAGGTTTGACGGTGTGGTGACGTCTTGGGAGCAAGATCGCTACCTACAGGACGCCTGAGTTTCCGATCATCCGCCAGCACTGCCATGTAAAATAGAACGCTGTTTACGAAGTTCGATTGCGTACCGAGCCGGTGAACGAAATCGTGCGAAGTCGATTTCTTGTATAGATCGCAAGAGGTTTTCCCTCTTGGCACGCCGGTTGCGCTCCTTCCCTGTCGAAACCAACGGGAGGGAGACCCCAATGAAAGTATTTGCAACGGGTAAGTGGAGTAAGTCGGAGAAGCGCTGGAACATGGTTGTCGCGATTCGCCGTCCGGGACGCGAGGTTGCGGCCAACCGTCGCGACGCGCAAGACGCGAGCGCGAAACCGCAACGCAAGCGCTGAGCACATTCGGTTTGAGGGGTCGAGCGGCAGACTGCCCTTGACCTCGGGCGCGTTGCTGGCCACGATTCCTGGCGATGCGGACGCGTCGAAACTGGTACGTCGCCTCGATCTTCGTGATCACTCCGGCGGTAGCGCTGGTCGTGGTTGGAATCCTGGTGTTGGCCTTTCGCCGGGAGACGGTCGATACAACCCTCGGGATCCTGATCCTGTCGTTCTGCACAGCCTTGTTCGTCGGTGCGACGTTGATGCTGTTGTCGTTGAAGCGTGCGGCCGATCTGTCGCAGCTCCAACTCGACTTTCTGTCAAAGGTGTCGCACGAGTTCAAAACGCCGTTGACCAGCATCCGGATGTTCACGGAGACTCTGGCGGGCGCCCGGCCGCTCACCGATGAGCAGCGCGAGCACTGTCTGCGCATGCTCGAGAGCGAGACGGGCCGCCTCGATACGATGATCGGTCGGCTCCTGGACTTCGGCCGGATGGAAGCTGGGCGGATGACCTACGATCGACAACCGGAATCGGTCGAGTCGGTTGTCGAGGCGACGCTGCGGGCGTTCGAACCGATCTGCCTCGGCAGTGGTGTGCGCCTGGAGACACGGGTTGCGCCGGATCTTCCGAAAGTGCGAGCCGATCGAGCGATGTTGTCGCAGGCGCTGCTCAACCTTTTGCAGAACGCGGTCAAGTACGGGGGCGACGGGAATGAGGTCGTTCTCGACTGCAGCGCGCAGGGTGGTCAGGTGCGATTGTCGGTTGCCGACCATGGACCCGGGATTCCGCGTCGCGAACGCCACCGGATCTTCGATCGTTTTTACCGAATCGACGATCGACTGAGTCGTCGACAAGAGGGAAGCGGACTTGGTTTGGCGATTGTACGCCACGTCGCACAAGCGCACGGTGGACGCGTTTCCGTTCGCGATCGCGTTGGCGGCGGGTCGGAATTCGCGATCTCATTGCCAGCCGCCAGCTGAGGTTGTTGCGATGGCATCGGAGACCGTTTTACTGATCGAAGACGATCCGGCCATTGTGTCGGGTCTCGAGCTCAATCTCTCGTTGGAAGGCTACCGCGTGCTGTCCGCTGCTGACGGCGAAACCGGCTTTCAGGTAGCCTGTGAAGAGTCTCCGGACATGGTTCTACTCGACATCATGCTGCCGGGTGCGAACGGTCTCGAAGTTTTGCGGCGTCTGCGGGCCCGCTCCCCGGAGACACCGGTCCTCATCTTGTCGGCGCGAGGAGAGGAAGCCGACAAAGTGCTCGGCCTGCAACTCGGGGCCGATGACTATATCAGCAAGCCCTTTTCCCTGAGTGAGCTTTTGGCCAGAATCAACGCAGCACTGCGGCGGCAACGGCTGCAGACGTCGGAATCTACACAGGCGTTGTATCGGATCGGGGACGCGACGATCGATGTCGTTAGGCGTTTGGTTACCCGCGGCGACCGGGAGATTGCGATGACGGCGCGCGAGTTCGAGCTGCTGACCTACTTCCTGCAGCATCCGGGGGTCGCGCTATCGCGCGAGCGCTTGCTCGACGCGGTATGGCAGACCGACTACCTGACTCAGCGCACCATCGACAACTTCGTCGGCCGTCTGCGCGCCAAGCTCGAGCCCGACCCCGAGCAGCCCCAGCACTTTCTGACTGTGCGCGGAGTCGGCTACCGCTTCGAACAGTAAACGGAGTGCTATTCTCAGTACTGGATTATGCTGCGGATGCTCTTGCCTTCGTGCATTAGTTCGAATGCATCGTTGATCTTTTCGAGGGGCATGGTGTGGGTGACGTATTCGTCCACTTTGAGGTGTCCGTCCATGTACCAATCGACGTAGGTCGGAACTTGGGTGCGGCCGCGCGCGCCACCGAAGGCAGTGCCGCGCCAGGTTCGCCCGGTCACGAGCAGAAAAGGGCGGTTGTGGATCTCTTCGCCGGCTCCGGCAACACCGATGACGACCGATTGTCCCCACCCCTTGTGGGCGCACTGAAGAGCCTGCGTCATGACTCCGACATTACCGGTGCAGTCGAAGGTGTAGTCGGCACCGCCGCCGGTCAACTCGACGATTGCCTCGGCCAACTTGTCGAGCTCGATTTTGCTGGCGTCGACCATGTCCGTCGCGCCGAACTGTCTCGCCAATTCGAACTTCTGCGGATTGAGATCGACTCCGATGATGCGGGTGGCCCCGGCCATCACGGCCCCCTGGACGACGGAAACTCCAATCCCACCGAGACCGAAGATTGCGACGGTCGACCCGGGTTCGACTTTTGCGGTGTTGAGTACGGCCCCGATGCCTGTCGTGATTCCGCAACCGAGGAGGCATACCTTGTCCAAGGGAGCGTCCTTGCGGATCTTGGCGAGGGCGATCTCGGGTACGACGGTGTACTCGGCGAACGTTGACGTGCCCATGTAGTGGAGCAGCGGCTTGCCTTTGAGAGAGAGCCGGCTGGTACCGTCGGGCATCAATCCTTGGCCTTGTGTCGCTAGCAAGGCGCTGCAGAGATTGGTTTTTCCGCTGGTGCAGAACTTACAGTGACGACACTCGGGAATGTACAGCGGAATGACGTGGTCGCCGACTTCGATGCTGGTGACTCCCGGTCCGATCTCTTCGACCACGCCGCCGCCCTCGTGTCCGAGGACGGTCGGGAAGAGGCCGGAAGGATCGGCGCCGCTCATCGTATAGGCGTCGGTGTGACAGACGCCGGTAGCGGTGAGTCGTATCAAGCACTCCCCTGCTTTGGGCCCATCGAGGTTGATCTCCTCGACCTCGAGCGGTTTTTTTGGTTCCCAACAGATGGCTGCATTGACCTTCATCGATCCCTCCAGGATGTTTCGAAGGTGTTGCGTATCGCGGATCGAGAATCAACTCAGCGCTGTGTCGCGCCGCGAGCGAAGTGCGCCGTTGATCGAACCCATGCGTGCTCAACCAATCGCGGCGGCGGCGAGTGCCCGTGACGGGTCAGGGGCTCTCTTTGGCTGAGCTGCCGATCGATTCAGTATTGCCGCTGCTGTGCGGCGCTCTGCGGCACGATGGTGTAGTCGTGTTGCAGGCGGAGCCCGGGGCCGGGAAGACGACCCGTGTGCCGGCGGCGCTCTTGGATGCGGGATTGGCCGGTGACAAGTCGATCGTGGTCTTGGAGCCGCGGCGAATTGCGGCCCGCGCGGCTGCGGAGTGGGTTGCTCGCGAACGCGGTAAACGCCTCGGTGACGAGGTGGGCTTTCAGGTGCGCTTCGCACGAAAAGGGGGCGCGTCGACCCGCGTTTGGTTCATGACCCAGGGTCTGTTCGCTCGTAAGCTGGCCAACGACGCCTTCCTCGACGATGTCGGCATTCTGGTACTGGACGAGTTTCACGAGCGTCATCTTTCCGGTGATGTTGCGTTGGCGGTGGCGCGAGAGTTGCGTCGCACCGTGCGACCAGACTTGCGACTGCTGGTGATGTCGGCAACGCTCGATACCGTCGGCATTGCGCGCTACCTCGGCGGTTGTCCGGTCGTCGAGTGTCCCGGCCGTGCGCATCCAGTCGAGATTGTCTTCGATGTCCACCAGGACCGGCGGCGGTTGCCGGAGCGGGTTGCTTCCGCGGTCTCTTCGGCTCTCGCCGCCGATCTTTCAGGCGGCGACGTCCTGGTGTTTCTGCCGGGCGTGGGAGAGATTCGCCGCTGCACCGATGCGATTGCGGCTGTGTCGGGCCGCGGCGACATCGATGTCTTACCTTTGCACGGCGATCTTCCGCTGGATCGGCAGCGAGCCGTCCTCCAAGCGGGGGCGCGGCGTCGGGTGGTCCTCGCAACCAACGTGGCCGAGACCTCGGTGACGGTCGACGGTGTGTCTACGGTCATCGACTCGGGTCTGGCGCGCGTAGCGGAGCTCGACTCGGGTCGCGGCATCAACCGCTTGCGCTTGGCGCCGATCAGCAAGGCGTCGGCCGACCAACGTGCGGGGCGCGCCGGTCGTCAGGGTCCGGGCCGTTGTGTGAGGTTGTGGACTGCCGATGAGCACGCTTCGCGCCGCGAGCAAGAGGTGCCGGAGATTAGGAGGGCCGAGTTGTCATCGGCAATGCTCGAGTTGCAAGGGTGGGGAGTCGAAGGGTTCGACGCACTCGAGTGGCTCGACGAGCCCCCACCGGGCGCGGTTGCAAGGGCGCGCGTACTGCTCACCGATCTTGGTGCTATCTCACCGCAGGGACAGGTCGGTCGAGATGGGCATGCAATGATGCGCTTGCCAGCTTCCCCGCGCGTAGCGAGGCTGTTGTTGGATACGGTGCGAAGTGGCTGTCGGGCACGTGGCGCCCTGGCGGGGGCGTTGCTGGGCGAGCGCGACGTTTTGGTCGAGGCCCGATCTTTTGCCGATGCCGGCGCGCCGAGGCCGGCGGGAAATTGCGATCTGTCGGTGCGGATTGAACTGTTCGAACGCGCCGCGCGCCGCGACCTGACAGGGGCCGCATGTCGAGATCTCGGCCTCGAGCCTGGCGCTGTGCGGGTGGTCGAAAGAGCCCGCAGTCAATACGAGAGTGCGACGCGGGACCTAGCAGGCCCGGCGGATGCCAGTGACGACGAAAGTTTGCGACGAGCGCTGTTGCGCGCTTTCCCAGATCGGGTTGCAAGGCGTCGTCGCAAGGGCGAGGCGTCGGCGGTCATGGTCGGCGGGACGGGAATACGGCTGGCCCCGACCAGCGTCGTCCGCGACGCGCACTTCTTTATAGCCATCGACCTTACGAGCGGACGCCGCGAAGAGCGTTCGGAGGCGACGGTGCGAATGGCTTGCGCGATCCATCCCGACTGGCTGGAAGAGTGCTTTCCAGAGGCGATGTCGGCTGAATCCGTTGTGGAGATCGACGAGGAGCGTGGCTGCGTCGTCGAAATCGAGCGGTTCGAGTATCGTGATTTGACCGTATCCGAGAGTCGGCGGCGCGGGCGACCATCGGCGCAGGCGTCTCAGAAACTCGCTGACTTCGTTCGACGCCGTGGATCTGTACTCGGCGACACCGGCTCAATTCCGCGCCGCTTGGAGCTGGTCCGTCACCGTTTTCCCGATCTGGGCATGCCGGACCCCGAAGAGCTGTTGTCGTCTGCGGTCGACGCGGCTTGCGCTGGGAAGACCGGGATTGACGAACTGGGGCGCATCGACCTGGCGGAAATTCTCGCGGGGTTGCTGACGTACAAGCAGCGCCAGGCGTTGGCGACCTATGCCCCCCTACGCTTCGAGATTCCAAGCGGTCGCGCCGCGGCAATCGACTATGTACGTGCACCCGCGCCGACGATCTCGGCGCGGGTGCAGGAACTCTTTGGTCTGGTCGATACGCCGAGGCTGGTTGGTGGCGCGGTTCCGCTGGTCGTCGAATTATTGGCGCCCAACAATCGCCCGGTTCAGATTACGGAGGACCTGCGTAGCTTTTGGGAGAACACCTACCCGGAGGTGCGCAAACAGTTGCGCGGCCGCTACCCAAAACATGATTGGCCGGAAGACCCGTCGACGGCGCGTGCGTCGCGCGGTCCAAAGAAGCGTCGGACGCGTGCGGGCGGCTAGTTACGTCGACGGTCGACGCGTCTCAACGACAGCGCTTTGATCATAGATACTCGCACGACCGATGGGAGGGCCTTGTTCTAGTGGAGATCTGGTTACCGATAGCGCTGGCTGCGGGTTGCTTGCAGACGGCGCGCAATGGTCTGGCTCGCTCTTTGGCTGGGAAGATCTCGCCAGCGCTCAGCAGTTGGTCGAGATTCACGTTCAACTTGCCGTTCTCGACCGTATTGGTCGTCGCGCTCTTCGCGTTGCAAGGGGTGCTGCAGCTAAATGGTCGCTTCTTTGCGTTTTGTCTGGCGACTGCGACGACGCAATTGCTTGGAAATGTGGCGCTGGTTGCGGCGTTCGACCACGCGAACTTCGCGCAGTCGATCGTGTTGCACAAGCTCGAGGTGGTCGTCACCGCGATCATTGGAGTGCTTTTGTTTTCCGAGATGCCGTCGAGCTACGGTTGGGTCGGCATTGTGGTCTCGACCGTCGGCGTCTTGGTCATGAACCTCGGACGCGATGCCGGACCGGAGGGCTGGCGCCGGGCCTTCCACCTGGACGCTGGGTCGCTGTTGGCGTTGGCGGCCGCCTTCCTACTCACCTTCGCCGCCTTTTTGCTCAAGGAGGCCAATGCCGAACTCGTTGTGCTCAATCCTCGGGTTGGTACAGACCGGTTCGAGGTCGCGGCGCAGACGTTGTTTCACACGACGTGGATCGAAGTTTTGATCCTCAGCGCCTGGCTCTCGCTGCGCAGCCCGCACGAGTTCGTCAAGGTGCGGGCGCATTGGAAGCGGATGTTGGGGATCGGGGCTGCGGGTTTCGCTGGTAGCCTGGGTTGGTTTTGGTCGTTCTCACTGACCTTGGCGGCGTACGTCAAAGCGGTGGGGCAGATCGAGGCTGTGTTGGCGGTCGTTCTGGCCGTCGTCGTTTGGAAGGAGCGCGAAGTTTGGCGCCAATTGCCCGGAGTGGTGATGGTCGTCGGCGGCATTCTGATGCTGGTTTTGGTATGAGTGGGCTGGCAATTTTCGCTCCGAAGCCGCCCTTTCGGCCAGATCTCCGAGCGGAATCGTGCTTGGGTAGGGTAATGCTGGGTGAGAAGGGCGCGCATTGGGGCGCAAACGGTGGTTGGTGATGAATGGGGTGTGGTTCACACTGATCGTTGCCTCTGTTGTGTACGCGGCGTTCGCCGGAACGATGGACGCGGTCAGCAAGGCTTCGATCGATTCCGCGAAGTCCGCCGTTCAGCTGGCGATTGGGCTGATTGGTGTCATGGCGTTTTGGCTCGGCATGATGCGGATCGTTCGCGAGGGAGGATTCTTTCATACCCTGGCGCGATGGCTTCGCCCTTTGATGACCCGGCTGTTTCCGGACGTGCCGGTCGAGCACCCCGCGATGAGCGCGATGATCATGAATATCGCGGCCAACATGCTCGGTCTTGCGAATGCGGCCACACCGTTCGGAATCAAGGCGATGGTCGAGCTCAATCGGCTGAATCCGGTTCCCGGGGTGGCGACGAACTCGATGATTTTGTTCCTAGCCATCAACACGTCGGGGGTCGCGTTGGCGCCGCTCGGAGTCATCGGATTGCGGGCCGCCATGGGTTCCGAAAACGCGGCCGGCATCTGGCTGCCGACGTTGCTCGCGACCAGTTTCTCGACCATCGTCGGCATTGTTGCGGCGAAGACTTTTCAAAGGTTTTCGCGACCGGTCGAGTCTTATGAAGCGAGTACAGTTGATGGTCAGGGTGAACCGATCGGTTCGGTCGATACAGAGCTCGGCGAAGATCGACCGAGCTGGGGTCTCGGGCAGGCGATCGGTGTTGTGTACATGCTTCTGGTTGCCGTAGCTCTCTATCTCTCGTTTCGGGAAGGGTGGGCGAGCGGCACAGCGACTGGTGAGATTTTGCGATCGGCGATATCGAGCTGGCTGTTGCCTGTGCTGATCGGAACCATTCTTTGCTACGGTGTCGCCAAGCGGGTGCCGCTCTACGACACCATGATTGCTGGCGCCCGTGAAGGGTTCGATGTCGCCGTGCGAATCATTCCTTTTTTGGTTGCGATTGTCGTAGCGGCGGGGATGTTTCGCGCGTCCGGGTGCCTCGACTTACTGATCGCGACGGTCGGCGGCGTTACGGCAGCTGTCGGTTTCCCGGCAGAGGCGCTGCCGATGGCGATCTTGCGACCGCTGTCGGGTTCCGGCGCGTATGCGATCATGGCCGAGATCATGCAAGCGGAAGGTCCGGACTCGACGGTAGGATATTTGGTTTCGACGTTGCAGGGCAGTACGGAGACGACCTTCTACGTCTTAGCGGTGTATTTCGGGGCCGTCGGCGTCAGCCGGGTGCGTCATGCGGTAGCGACCGGCCTTGCGGCGGATTTCGCGGGGGTTGTCGGCGCCATCGTGGCGGTTCGATTGTTGCTCGGTTGATGCAGGACGTTTCAGGCTGGTAAACGCAGCATCGGCCAAAGCGTCGGCCCGTCGTCGACCTTGATCTTTTTGACGACCTCAAATCCGTGGCGTCGATAGAAGCTTAGGTTGGACTCCTTCGAGGACTCCAGATAGGCCGGCACAGCATCGCGATCGCAACGGTCGAGGACGGGTGTGAGCAGTGAGGACGCAACGCCTTGTCCCCAGTGGTCCGGATCGGTACCGAGCAAGGCGAGGTACCAGTGTGGTGGGCGGTAATGGATGCGCTCCATCTCGCCGAGCATGCGGAAGCCTTTGAGGGAGGTTCCGCGCAGGATGCCGATCATCCGCAACGAATAGGAGAGCTGCGCGACGATCCCGATGCTGGGCGGGGTCGGCGGCTGCCAAATTGCGCAACCTCGTAGGGTGCCGTCGGTTGAAATTTGACCGGCCCCGGCAAAGTGCTGGAGGACGATCTCGTAGAAGGCGGATGCTCGTTCGAGACGCGAAGCGGGGTCAGGCAGTAGCCACTGCAAGACAGGATCGGTTTCGAAGGAGCGCGCCAAGCAACGCGCCAATCGCGCGAAATCATCGGCCATGGCGTCACGCACAGACCGGTCGTCAGAATCGGTGGGTTGGGCTCTGGGACCGGATATGCTGGTAATGTTCACGACAACGTCACGAGTGGGAGGATGGTCTAGTGCGCAAGCTTTCTGATGGTGAGATCAAGACTGAGTTGGAGAAATTAGAGAATTGGACGCTATCAAGCGGCAAGCTCCGGCGTGAGTTCACCTTCGATGACTTCGTTCAGGCGTTTGGTTTCATGTCCTCTTTGGCGTTAGTGGCGCAAGAGCGCAACCACCACCCCGAGTGGTTCAATGTATACAATCGGGTCGCCATCGAGTGGAATACCCACGATGTTGGCGGTCTCAGTGAGGCCGATTTCGCGATGGCTCATGAGGCGGATCGCCTGGCACAGCGATGAATATGGATTCGTCGCTGACTGAGGTGGCGGTCTACCGTCGCTGCATCGAGGCTAGTCTCGAGCGAGTCTGGGAAAACGTTCTCGACTGGGAACACCTGCCATGGCTGCACGCCGATGCGTTCTCCTCGATCGGTGTGGAAGAGTCGGGCGATAGCGGTTGGCGAGCGACGGTGGATCTCCGCAGTGGCGGCAGTGAACCTCAGAAGGCGCAGATCGAGTTGTGCGCGGAGCAGTCGCGCGGCCGCTATGTCACGCGAACCCTGGCTGGCGCCGGCGCAGGCAACGAGATCTGGACGACTGTGCGCGAGTCTGCCGCGCATCGCACGGATATTGAGGTGCGCTTTTGCCTGCGCGACGTCCCCGAGGGGCGGGAAGAGCATTTCGGAGACTTCTACACAACGCTTTATGCCCAGTTGTGGGATGAAGACGAATCGATGATGCAGCACCGCCAACGGATGTTGGATCTACTGCGCTCGCGCGGCGCTTCACTGCAAACGATGGTAGACCTCGGGACCGTGCAGGAAGTTCGCGCCAATCTTCCTCGCGAGGTCGAACTTGGCGGCCAGGCCTACTGGATCGTCGAATTGGACGATGAGATCGTCGCGTATTCGGCGACTTGCCCGCACTCATTAGGGCCGTTGGGGGAGGCCGACGGGGATGGGCGAGTTCGATGCCCGTGGCATGGCTATGAGTTCGACATCCGTACCGGTCGCAGTTGTGATGGCAAGGCCCTGCGTCTGAGAGGTGGTGCTGCGATTCGCATTGAGGCGGGACAGGTCGTCTTGCAGGGCGTTTGAATCAGAAAGATCCGCGAGGCAGGGTCCAGCCGAGCGGAACTCCAGCGTCATTATATTGCGGGCGGCGTTGATTCAGGCCCGCTGATGCCGAATCACGTGCTTTGACGATCGCTTTGGCTCTTCGCCGTACACTGATCAGTCGATGAGTGGAGCGACAAGTTGACTGCCTCCTAGCGGGCGAGTGATTGGCTGCATGACGACGCAAAGTCTCGGCAGAGCGACACTGGATCGCCGCAATGGACATATCTTGTCGGTCCTGAGCTTCTGGTCGATCGCGCTGAATATACTGTCGATTTTGCATGCTCAATGGTCGCGCGGCTGCTTGGCATGCCGTGTGGAGATCTCAAGCGTCCAAGATGATGAGCAATCGAAAAGAGGCAAGGGGCAACGGAGGCTTCACAATTCTAGAACTGATTGTGGTGATCGGTTTGACCGGTGTTGTGATGGGACTTTCGAGTCCGGCGCTCACAGCGATTCGTGGCCACTATCAGCTCGACGGCGCCAGTCGCCAGATGGCGATGGAGATCTCGAAGGCGCGGATGCAGGCGATCGCGCAGAATCGGACGATTCGCCTACGGCTCGCCTCGGGCAATAGCTACGTCTTCGAGAGCAGTGAGGATGGGACGAGCTACGAGCAGCTTGGGGAAGTGATCCCCTTGCCCGACGGCATTTCGGTTATGAACGGCTCTTCTGGAGTACCCAGGTTCAATCGCCAGGGCATCACTCCCTCGACGACCAGCATCATCGTCATTGGCAGTGCCGGACACAAGACCATCACGACCTCGAAACTCGGTCGCGTCAACCGGCTGTAGTCATCGATAGCGTATCCAAGAACATCTAGAGTCTGAGGAGATTTGGAATGATCGAGCGTTGCAAGAGTCAGTCGGGGTTCTCATTGGTCGAAGTTCTCGCAAGCATGACGGTGTTTGCGATCGTTGTTTCGGGTCTAGCCGGGACGACGATGGCTACGATCAAGTCGACGACGACAAGCCGGGCGACATCTGCCGCCAGTGCTCTGATTCAAGACAAAGTCGAAGAGATGCGGTCTTTGGATCCAGAGACGGATCCTGCCGACTTTGCGGCGGGCCTGCATATCGATGCGGAAAATCCGATGACGGCGACTGGCGAAAGTGAGGGGCACTACGAACGTAGCTGGGAAGTCGTTGCCGACACCCCGAGCATCGGGATGTCGGAGGTGATCATCACTGTCACCTGGACCTCGGCTACGGGTCCCAAGAGTCTCGCGGCGACGACATTCATCTGCGTGACAGACAAATGCGCATGAAGAGCGATGTACTGCGCGGGCAGGGCGGGTTTACGATTCTCGACATTCTGGTTTCGACCGCACTCGGTACGATGGTGATCGTAGGCTATCTCTCGATGGCGACGTTCCAAGTCTCGACGGCGCAGGGCCAAGCCGAGCAGGTGGATCTGCAGCAGACGGTCCGCGATGTGACGGAGCTCTTCGCGCGCGAAGTGCGGCGCACGGGTTCTGACCCGACTTGCGCCGGAACTTTCGACGGCGTCGACTTCGCTGCTTACTGGGGGATCCGCCTGAAATCCGACCTCGACGGCAGTGGTGCGATCGACGGTCCTGACGAGTCCATTCTGTATCTGTACAACAGTGGAAACTTCATGCGTTACGAAGGCAATAGCTCTGAGCTTCTCATCAGTGGCGTTGGGTGGGGGGGCTCTCGAATTCACTATTTTGATGCAGATGGTGAGGAGATCGGCGGTGGAAACTACCCGCTCGACAGCGATGATCGAGACGAAGTGCGCCGTGTTCAGATCGTCCTTGACGTTGACCGAGAGACTCCGCACGGCGAGACCATCAAGGCGCAGGCTTCGACGGACATCAATTTGCGGAATCGGTTCTTCGTCGCAACGAACGGTTGCGGAGGTGCTGCATGAAGATGTGTAATGAAGCCCGGATCTCAGATGAGCGTGGTTTCGCGATGGCGGGACTGCTGATCGTCGTCCTGTTACTTCTGGTCGTTTCTTCGTTCAGTGTGATGCATACGTCGATCGATACCCGCTCGACTTCCCACTACGATACCGGCAATCGGGCATTCTATGCTGCAGAGTCAGGCCTCATGCACGCATTGAACTCGATGAACGGTCCCGGCGTCATCGACTTCGAAGCTGACATCGTCAATCGCTGGGCGTCGTTGCTCGGTAGTGATCCCTATACAATGCCGAGCGACTCACGTTCCGGCTATACTGTCACTGTCGCTGCGGATCCGGTCAATGCTCGGGAGCGCGGGACTATAACTGCGGTTGGAACGGGACCGTTGCTGGCGCGACGAACGATCCAGATCACTCTGGGAAAGGGAGACTTCTTCGGTGTACCGGGAACGATCCATATCGCGGCAGATGACGGCGTTGACAGCCAATTCACGGGAAACGCATTCGAAGTAGACGGCAACAACCACGACCGGTTTGGCGATCTGCTCAATGATGGGGTCCAAATCCCTGGAATCTCGACGCGCAACGGAGAGGTCGCCGAGGACGTCACGGACAGCTTGAACAACAATCAGCGGGACAATGTGCGCGGAACTGGCTTCATCCCGAGTCCTGTGACGCCCAGTGTCGTTCCCGTGGGCGGACCCGGTGTTGACGATCTCGACCAATTTGTTGCCGATCTACTGACGAACCCCTCCTTGTATACGACGCATACGAAGAAATTTAACGGTGGCGACGTCTTTGGAACGTTGACGACACCACAGGTTACTTACATGACCCACCCAGACGTCCAGCTGAATGGTCACGCCGCGGGAGCTGGTATTCTGATTGTGGATGGCTCGGTAAAGATCAATGGGACTTTGGACTTTACGGGCTTGATCATCGTTCGTGGGGATACAGTCATCAACCACACGGGCAGTGCGAGTGATGAGACGATCGTCCTCGGGAACGCCTTTATTCTGGGCTCGTTGTGGACTGGTAACCTCGAAATTAAGGTTGGCGGAAGCGCAATCGTGGACTACTGTTACGAATGCTTACAGCTGGTCGACGACATCGGCGGCCAGTCGGGATTAATTCCGCGGCCGATGTCGGTCGTTGCCTGGGGAGAAGTGATATGAGGATCTTCGTAGCGGTTGCAGCGGTCGCTTCCTTTTTGATGATGGCGCCGGCGATGGCCCAGGATGTGGGCAACTCTCCGATGAACGAGGAAGAGAAAGAGCTGCTTGGCGTCGAGGAAGATGTGCTCACGTTGCAGCGCAAGCTCTCGGCGGCCCGTAAGAAGGGCGAGACTGAGGAAGTGAAGAGACTGCAAAAGCAGTTCGACAAGGCGCAGAAAAAGCGGATTGGCCTCTTGCGTTCAACTTGGCAGATGTAGACCAGCCTGACAGATTTGGCATGATGGGGCCGCGTCGACACTTTGTCGGCGCGGCCTTTCTTGTTTTAGGGAGTCTATGTCCGCTTTGGCAAAGAGTTTGGCGGTGCTTGCGGTAGCCTGTGTTGTCGGGGTGATGGCTCTCGAACTCGGAGCTGGATTGCTGTACCGCATGGTGCGCGGAGAGGGGTTTTCTCGCACCGAAGTCCAGGCGCGACTTCTCGTCGATCGAGTCGGCCAAGAGAGAGACGAAAGCGACGACTCGGCGGAGTTGCCGCGCGACGATGCCGTACCGGACCAGCCGGTTATCCTGCATCCGTACTTTGGCTTCGTCATCAATCCTGGCTACCGCGGCGTCAATGATCAGGGATTTTTTCGCGATAGTCCGCTGACGCGTCGCGCGCCCGGAAAATTGATCGTTCTGATCATGGGCGGCTCGGTGGCTGACCAAGTGTACTATCTCGGAGGCTCGGCACTGGTCGAGGCGTTGCAGTCACGCCCTGAGTACGCCGCCCGCGAGATCCAGCTGATCACCACCGCGGTGGGCGGCTACAAGCAGCCCCAGCAGCTGTTGTTGCTTTCGTACATGATGAGCCTCGGGGCTCAATACGACATTGTCATCAACATCGACGGATTCAATGAGATCGACAGTGCAACGGACAATGTCATGACGGGGATCAATCCTTTTTATCCGCACACTTGGAAGCTGCATTCGCAGCTTGCGTTGAACACGGAGCAGTCCGCGGCTCTGGCTCGCATCGAAATGCTGCGTGAGGAGCGTCGCAATCTACGACACCGGTTTTCGGGCCCGATTTTGCGCCGTAGCGCCTTCGCCTTGACCCTCTGGGACTTTCTCGACCGCGCTCGGCAGTCGCGAATTCGACAACAGACAGTCCGACTGGAGCAGTTGATCGACGACGAGGATTTGCCGGCGCAGGTGGCTGGCCCGCCCTATGTTCACTCGAACGATAAAGACTTGTTCGAAGATTTGGCCGATGTCTGGTCGCGTTCGTCGCTGCAGATGTCGCGCCTTTGTGAACTCTACGACACAACTTACGTTCATGTGCTGCAACCGAACCAGTATCTGCCGGGGTCCAAGGACCTGACCGCGGAAGAACAGGAGGTTGCCTTCGATCCAAACTTCACCGGACCGGATCGGATTCCAGTGGCCTATCCGATGTTGGTCGAAAGGGGCCGTCGCCTCGCTTCCCGACATGGAGTCACCTTCGTAGACCTGACGCAGTTGTACGCAGCGGAGAAGCGAACCATCTACAACGACTTCTGCTGCCACGTGAATCAACTCGGCGCGGATCTGATGGCGCGGGCGATCGCCGCAGGAGTGCCCGTCGTACCGCAGCGCCGAATATTCTACGCCGACTGATTCCACGCGAGCTCGGACTCCGCACTTCGAAGGACTCTCGCTTGCCAACTCCGAATCACTTCAGCGTTTCTTCGTATTTAACGTTTCTTTGCTTCAGGCGTCTCATAAGTCGGGCTGTGAGAATAGAAGGAGAACCCGATGGGCACCTGGAAAAAATTGGCAATAATTTCCGTTGTGTTGACGATTTTTGGCGTTGTTGGGAGCGGCTGCCACGCTCACGTTCGCGGGCCTCGTATCCACGGAGTGCATCGCGCCTCGCATCGAGCCGACCGCCGTGTCCACCGGGTGCATAGGGCGTCCCATCGACATCACGTTCACAACCATCACTGCGGCCACTAGCAGCCCGTGGAGTTCGTTTTCGTTGACGGGTTACAAGCCGTCGCGAGCGCTGGCGGATCGATCCAAATTCCGCTTAAGTGGTCGGACACTAATGAGGTTCCCGCAGCGTGACTAAATACGGCATCTTGTTTCTCGTGGCCGCCGTCGGCATCGGGCTGAGTCAGCCCGTACAGGGACAGTCGGCGGTCGAGGTGAATACTGTAGAGGCGGTTGCGGGCACGACCGCGACGATCGAGATCTCGTTGCGTACCGATCGCGCTGATGTTGCCGGTACCCTCAATCGAGTCGAGTGGGGGCCGCCGCTGAACGTAGTCAGTTGCGTTGCCAACGCTGCTATTGACCGGCCCGCAACGGACTTTGCGTTTAGCCCACAGGGATGCCCGCCCGGAGAGTGTACGGAGTTCGGCGCTGTAGTTCTTGGTTTTGATATTGTGCCGCTGACGGATGGCGATGTCTTGTATCGGTGCGATGTTGAGGTTGCTCTCGGCACGGCTGTGGGTAGCTATCCTCTCGTGTGTACTTTTGCCGAAGTCGGGACTGTTGACGCAACGACGATCGAAGCGGATTGCATCAACGGCGCAGTCCAGGTGATCGAGGCGTTGCCGACCGCGACCGCCACCGCGACCGAGGCGGAGATGACCGCGACGCCGACGATTGAGACACAACCGACGATCACCGCGACACCGCCACCGCCTTGCCCGGGCGATTGTGATGGGAACGGAAGGGTGGCGATCAACGAGTTGGTCCTCGCGGTTCGGATCGCTCTCGGTGCGGCTGGCGTCGATGATTGCTCGGCCGCAGACGGCAACGGCGACGGCGATATTACGATCTCGGAGTTGGTGCGCGCCGTCCGCTCGGCTCTTGAAGGTTGCTAGTTTTCTGAGTCCGTCGAAGGACGCTACTTTCGCGGGGCCGCGGTCGTTTGCGACCGGTCGTTCAGAGACCAGTCGTAGTCGTTGAATTTGATCTTGTAGCCGTCTGCTTTCTGTAGTTCCGCCGCCAGGGATGGGCTGGCGTACCGCTCGATATAGCCGAGTAAACTGGTGCTGGCACCGCCGGCCGCTTCTGGCCATTTCGTGAAGTCGCTTTCGTACCAGTCGAAGATCGATGAGAGACGGACGACTCGTAGGGCATGATCGATGTCGACGTTGCGCTTGTCAGCGACGAAGTTCCGCGCTGCCTGGTCCAAGCGTTGCTCCAGTGTCGCTGGAACGAAGGCTCGATTTGGTAGCGTCGGGCAGCTGGCGGAGGCGCAGTTGAGAGCGAAGTGAATGCGTGGATCGCGAAATCGTTCTCGAACGATGGAGTTTTCTAAGCAGTAGAGGCTCATCTGTGCGCCGCCGATTGCGAAGCGTTGTTGTACGAAGAAGCCGGTCTTTTGAAATGAGATGCCGACGTCGCCAACGCTGGCGATTGGGTATTTGGCGGTCACTGCGTGGATGACGCTGGCATTGTAGGCGTTGATCCAGAATGCCAAGAGGTCTTCTCTCGTTCCGAACAGATGCGGATGTGAATCGGGGCTGACGGCTGCAATCAGGGCGACGTAGTCATTGAGATTTCGAGGACTCTCTTTGAGTCGCGCGTAATCGACTTGGCCGTTTCGGTCTACGAAGTCGTGCAATACTCGATCGAATTTTTCGTGAGAGATTGCCGACCTTGGGATTTCATCGGGGATCGGGATCGATTCAGAGCGAATTGCGGTGCACGCGCCCAGCGCCAAGGTCGTGGCTGCGACGGTCATGATCTTGATCAGCGCCATTGAGCAGATTCTGGCTGTTATCGCTTGCTTTGGAAAGTTCGCTGACAGTTTCCGGGCCCCGAAGGGGGCCCGGAAACGTCGCGGGGGACTGCCGTGGGTGGAGAGCCTCACGGCAGCTTGGGACCTTACTTGTCTGTGGGGATGCAGCGCTTGCGGTGATTGCTGCGAAGGACCGCTTATCACCTGTTTCAACGTGCTGTTGTGGGCTCGATATTCTGCTCGTGTCTGGGATAGGCTGGCGACATGAGCCGGCCGAAACTGATCGTCTATTCCGACTATCTTTGACCGTGGTGTTACAACGCAGCCGTGCGCCTGCGTCGGATTGAAGAGAATCATCGGGACGAAATCGATCTAGAGTGGCGCAGCTTCCTGTTGAGGCCGCGGCCGAGTCCCGGGCGGACACTCGAGAAGTTTCGCGAATACACCAAGAGCTGGCAACGGCCTGCGGCCGATTCGGACAGCGGCAACTTCAGGGAGTGGCGAACCGACGAAGGACCCCCGTCCCACAGCATTCCGCCGCACTTGGTAGCGAAGGCGGCGGCCAGGTTGGGGTCGGCAGCATTCGAGCAGGTGCACGAGGCGTTGTTGCGAGCCTATTTCTTTGACAGTCGCGACATCACGACGGACGAGACGTTGGTGTCGATTTGGCGGGACGCTGGGTTGCCCGAGTCTGACTTCGAGCGCCGGGAAGATCCGGCCATCCTGCAGGCGGTTTTGCGCGAGCACAACGAGGCCCAGGAGCACGGCGCTACGGGTGTGCCGGCGGTGCGGGTCGAGGGTGGTGATGGGATTATCGTCGGCGCGCACCCGTACGAACTCTACGAGCGATGGGTGCAGCGACTCACAAAACAAGAATGAGAGGGATGCGGAACCTCGGAGTTCCGCATCCCGTCGATCACTCGTAGATTCGTGTGTAGATGCGCTGCTGTACGTAGACGACTTTCGGCGTCATCGGCGGCAGGTTTTCGATCTGGTTGAAGTCCGTGTCGTAGTCGAATGCGCGGATCGGGGGATCGTACACACCGGTCCCGAGGCAGCTGTTGCCGGATCCGCAGACCCAATGGTTGTCCTTGTGTTGGGGGAGTCCGAGACTCACGAAGGACCCCTTGTAGTTGAACGTCCGGCTGCTCCAGCTCTCGAGAAACTTGGGGAAGTTCTCGAGGCCGCCATTGTACCAATCGGGGTCGCGGGTACTGGGGCCGAGCCCGAAGAGCAGTGCGGCGTTTACGCCCAGTGCGTCCGAGGTGGTGAATGAGGCTTGGTTCGTACCACCCGGGGAGTCTTGGCTCGGGACATCGCGGCGGTTGCTCGACAGGTTGTGCATGGTTTTCCGATCGTTTGGATCACCGGCGAACGAAGGAGATTCCCAACCCTGCGAGAGGATCCAAATAGCATCGGCGAGAAACGCCGCCGGATACTTGTCTTTGGTGTTGTAGTTGCCCTGAACGATAATCGACTGATCACTGACGACAGTCACGCCAGTCGGATCGAGGACGCCCGGTGGGAAGGTCGAGTCGCGCGTGTCGAGATCTGCGGAGTCGAATACCCTTACGCCGTAGGGGTTATTGGGTGCGTTACTTTCGAGGCCCTCGACTGTGAAGAACATCACGAGACCGCCGTCGGTGGTGTCGCCGTGATTGAAAAGAATGTCGCCGTTGACTTCGTTCCATTCGATCAACGCTCGCAAATTGATGTTCAGCAGGGTCATCCACTGCTGCTCGCGGTGATTCCAGAATCCACCGCGCCGATAGTCCATGTCGTTGTACCAGCTTGTCGGCGAGAGTGGCGGCAAGTTGGGCCATGGACAATTTGGCGGGATCCACCAAGGAGGCGCGCCGGCTCCGGCCGGACAAGTATCATCGTTTTGATCCCAGTTTGTGATCATTCCGTCGCCGCTGGTGTCGTCTCCGACCCGCCGATAGATTTTCTGCGCATCGGTGAACGGCGGCAAGTAGCTGAGCGGGTTGGTCACAACGCCGGTGTTGCCGTTTGGCGGCGATAGGGGGTTGGTCGGAGTATCGTTGTAAAAGATGTTGCCGCGGCGCTCGCACATGAAGCGTTGCAGGTTCAGCGTCTTGACTAGATCGACACTGCCACTTGAGGTTTGTACTTCGATCGGGAACAGAGGTGGGCTGGTGAGAGGTGGAATCGCGCCCGCGCAGAGCGCCCCAGTCCCGAAGTTGATGGGGAGGGGCAGAGCGTTTAGGTTGAGAACGATACGCAAGTCTGCACGTTGCCAATACTCGCCGGTGCCCTTGTCGATGATATCGACCGGCGGCGTGATGATGTTGCGCACATTGTTTTTGATGCTGCCGTTCCACGATGCGATGGTTGCGGTGTCGAGCGGACTGGTGCCACCGGGACAGGCCATGGTTTTTGGATCGAGATTGTCCGGCGGGTCGACGATATCTTCGAGCTTGTCGATGATCGTCGTCCCCCAGCAACGCCACGAGCTGTTGTACTTGCGGCCGCCGCGGTAGATGTCTCCGGCAGACGTGATCTGGACGTTCTGCATTTCTGGTGGCTGGTCTTCGACGATCAGCGTGTTGTCGGGCTGGATGTAGAGATCGCTATTGGTGTGCAGTCGCCCGTGTAGAATCATGTCCGGCAAAGGCATCACGAACAGGTGCGAATCGATAAACGCCAAGAACTGAAAGATCGGAATGTTGTGGATGTCGAACTCACCCGCGACGTGAGCGGTACTCTCACCTGGCTCGACCTTCGACGTCGATTGTACGACGTAGCGATAGGGGATCGTGTTGAGACCGCCGAAGACTTCGCCGTCGGGGATTTGCGTCGGCGGGCATGGGTCGCAGCCATCGCCCGCGGACATGCTTATCTCGACGTCTTTGCCGGCGAAGGAAACGCTCTGGTTGAAGTCGAGACCAGTTGGGATGCCGCTGTTTTGGAAGATGTTGGCGAACGCGGTAATCCCGATATTGAGTCCACCTTCGGCGGCGTAGAAAGCCGAGCGGCGAACGCCGCTAACGCCGTTTAGGGCAATCGTCGCGCGCGCGTTCATCGCGTAGGCCGCTGCTAGCGCCGACAGGGCCGTGAGGAAAATGAGCGATGTCACCATCGCTGCTCCGCGTTGACCGTTGCGTTGGCGTACTGCCATTTGTTGTTTCATCTTCATTCCCAATCGGCCCCTCGCCTAGAGAAAGTTTCGTGGTTTGACGGTACTGCTGTTCTCGATACGGAGGTATTCGCCTCCCTTGCCCGGACGCGAGGACCGGGCGACAATCGATAGGACGACCTCCCTGACGACCCGCCATTGATCGTCGCTGCTGGGCTCGTCCACAACGTTACAAGGAGGACAGGGGGCCATCTTGTATTGGATGTCGAGGCTTTCGATGCCCCTGGCCATTGGTTCTGGGTCACTCCCGTCGACCGATACGGTCAACACCGAATCGTTGCCGGATTGCTCGACGGTGTAGGTCCGCTCTTCTAGCGCGTAGACGCCGCTGCCTCGGCCGTAGTTCTTGTCGAGATTGGATTCCAACGTGAGCCATTGACCGCTGACCGAGGCGACACGAAAGAAGTTGCCGTGGCCGCTAGCCTTGATCATGTAGAGCCACTGCCCGGGCTCGAATCGATGGCTCGCCTCAACCTTCACCAATGGTTGGTTCTTGAGTGCTCGCTTCTTGACGATGGTTCGGTTGCACTGCAGCGTGAGGTCGTCGGCAATTCCGATACGCAGGGTGATGCTATCGAGAGTGCCGTTGTCTTCGCCGTCGAGCGAAATAAAGTTTCCGAGTTCCGGAAGACAAGCACCGGCTTGCCGGAGTTCTTGGGTCAGAAACGTGATCGACGAGTTGGCGGCCTGCTGGGTTTCTGCCAGAAGGTCCATGTCGGCGCGCGAATGGACGTAGTACCCGAAGTCGCGAGCGACGATCGTGAGCACCATGGTAGACAAGAGCATCGAGACCAGGAGTTCGACGATCGAGGTCCCGCGCATGTGATTGCGCTTGGCGGGGTGCAGGTAAGACCGCACATCGCTGACGGATGTGGGCACTGGATTCTGGGCGATAAATTTCGATGCTCTCAATTTTTCCATAGTCGCGTAAGGGAATCATGTGCAAGCGGCGGACCAAGTGAATTCAGGTTCGTTTTGGGGAAAATTATTGGTGGTGTGCGGGGGGTCAAATCAGTCTGCCTCCGGTTGTGGCGGCGCCGGTCGGCAAGAAACTGCCACCGTCGTTTCGGCCGCGAGGCCGTGACGCGACAAGGCCCTGATTGACGTGCATGTCCTATGGTGTGGCTCCCGCTACGTCGGTTGGTTTGGATACTGGGGAACCGTGCCGCACTCTGGGCGCTAGTCTAGGTGTTGTGATAGGTGATCAGGCATGGAACTGCGCGAGATCGGGAATCATGTGTTCGCTTGTCTCCAACCAGACAAGGGTCTCGGGTGGAGCAACTCGGGTCTGGTGAATCGCGCTGGAGGTCTCGTCATCGATACCTTTTGGGACCTGCCGCGCACTAGGCAGATGATGGAGCATTATGCGCGGGTGTCGTCGGCACCGGCGAAGCGAGTCGCCAACACGCATCACAACGGCGATCATTGCTGGGGGAATCAGCTCTTTACAGAAGCAGAGATTATTGGACACCGGCTCTGCGCCGAGGCTTTCGGCAAGGAGAGCCCGGAGATGATGCAGCAGATTCGCGACGGCGGCGCGGGCGATCCGGCGTTGGCTGACTTCGCAGAAGCTCTGCGTGACTACGACTTTTCCGGAATCGAGCTGACACCGCCGACGACGTTGTTCGATGAGCGCTTCGATTTGATGCTCGACGATACTCCGGTTGAACTCCTTTACGTTGGCCCTGCGCACACGATTGGCGACGTCATCGTTCATCTGCCGGAGCAGCGCGTGGTGTTTGCAGGTGATATTTTGTTCCGACTTTGTACGCCGATCGGATGGGAAGGTACGATCGCGAACTGGACCGCGGCGTTGGACAGAATCGTCGACCTGGACCCTGAGGTGATTGTCCCCGGGCACGGCCCGGTGTGTGGCCTGGAAGGTCCGCGCGAGATGAAGGCCTATCTCGAGTACGTGCGGGCCGAATCGGCGGATTCCCACGCGGCGGGACTCACCGAAATCGAGGCGGCGAAACGGATCGATCTCGGCCCCTACGCTGGTTGGAACGAGCCGGAGCGTCTCATCTTCAACGTCGCGCGGGCTTACCGTGAGCTGCGTGAGGAGCCGATCGACGCACCGGTCGATGTCATGGCAATGGTGCAGGGAATGAGCGAGCTGCGCCGGCACTGGCAATAGTTTGCGGCAGATTCGATCAACCTTGGAATACGAACGACCCTAATGCTGCGCGGCGCCCCGATCGCCCTGTTCTGGTTCTTCTATTTCGGGGCGCTGGGGATCTTCTTCCCATACTACAGCTTGTATTTGCGGGAGAACGCTGGACTGAGCGGCACCGAAACGGGGATCGTCTTGTCCGCGATTCCGCTGGTTGGGCTCGTGGCGCAGCCCTTTTGGGGCAACGTCGCTGATCGAACCGGTGTCCGGTCGATCGTCCTTGCGCTCCTATCGCTTTGCACTTCGCTTGCGTACGCCAACATCGGCCGGGTTGATGGATTCGCTGGGCTCCTGATGGTGACGGCGCTGTTGGCATCGGTGTCGACGGCTGTGATTCCGATGTCGATATCGGTCGCGTTGGCAACCTTCGAGTCAATGGGACCGCACGCGTTCGGGTTGGCGCGTGTATGGGGGACTCTAGGCTACCTGATCACGGTCGCAGGTTTCCCGCGCTTTCTCGCCTGGTGGGGGCGGGATAGCGTTGTCGATTTCGTGCCCGGCGTTTCGGAACCTCTACTTGGGATGATGTTTATCGCCATAGCGATCGGCGTCGGTACGGCGTCGGCGACGGCTTGGCTGATCCCGCGTGGAGGCTCGGTCGAGCGCCGTGCCGAGAGTGGCGACTGGCGGGAGCTCGGACGGTTGCGACCCTTCTTGATGGTTGCGCTCGTGGCGTTTGCGGCGTTCGTTTTTCTGCAGGGACCGATGGCGCTGTTTCCGATACTCGTCCGCTCCCGCGGTGGTGACATGAAAACAGTTGGCGATCTGTGGGTGATCATGTTGTTGCTCGAGGTGCCACTGATCGCTCTGTCGGGGGCTGGGCTGCAGCGAGTCGGTGCACGAGGCTTGCTGTTTATGGGTATCGCGAGCGGTGGGTTACGATGGCTCGGCTGTGCGTTCGCACCGACGCTGGGGACTTTCTATGCGGTCCAGATTCTGCACGGCATCACCGTCATGGGACTGATGGTGGGCGGGCCGCTCTATCTCGAGCAGGTCGTGCCGGAACACTTGCGTTCGACGTCCCAGAATGTGTTCGCGATGATGGGGATTGGTGCCGGTGGGTTAGTCTCGAACGTCCTGACTGGTTGGCTGATGGACAACGCGAGCGTTGAACTTCCCTATGTGATCGGCGGGATCGGCGCCCTGGTGCTGGCCGCCTGTCTCCGTTGGATCCTCCCGAGAGTCTAGAATTTTTCTCGGACGGCTTCCGAGAGTCAGAGGGTGCTATCCGGCGGCGGACTGGTATGCCCGATTCTTGTAGCGATCCAACGAAACTACATCGCCGACCGGTCGGCGCGTTGTCGGTCCATACTTGCCTTTCGGCCAACCGAGAGGGATGACGGCGCACGGGGATATTGAGAACGGCAACCCGAGAGCTCGCTGCGCGCGCATCTTGCTCCACAGCGGCAGGGTGATGAGAGCCGCGCCGAGGCCAGCGGCCCGTGCGGCGAGAAGGAGATTTTGGACTGAAGGAAAGATCGACCCGTAGGCACTTGCCGCCGCGATTGGCGGAAACCAGGGGATCACCGTTCGCAAGCATGCGACGACGATTACCGGGGTTTCCTCCAAGTGATCTGCCTGCCACTGCACGGCCTTGAGAATCCGTTTCATGGTGTCGTCGCCCTGTCTCTCGGCGATTCTTCTTCCGATGCCGCCGTAGATGTTCCACGCGCTGCGGTTCATCTTGGCCAGCTTGGCCTTCACCGCGGGGTCCTTCACGACGATGAACTCCCAGTTCTGCGCGTTTGAGCCGGTCGGCGCGCGCAAGGCGAGCTCGATGATTCGCAGTACGAGTGCGTCGTCGACAGGATCAGTCTTGAGCCGGCGAATTGCGCGCTGGGTCATCATGGCTTCGTCGAGGGGCATGTCGAAAGTGGGTTCCACGGCTGGACCTCCTTAGTGGTGTTGTTGTTTGCGAGTACACAGACAACACCAATCGGCCCTGGGAGTGAAGGTAGTGGGCTGCGATTGTTTCGGCGTTTTTCGTTGTGTGTCGACAGCTTTGGGCTGACGCAGCACAGAATTCTTCAATTTCCCGTTGGGGTGGGGGTAGGAACGCGGTCCTCTTGATCGCTTCGGTTTGGGCCATGCTTGGCCTTTTCTGAAGAGCGGCGAGTTGACTTTTCGCCCCGCAACCGCTGAGTCGAGGGAATGAGCCAAGACACAGCAGCTGGGACGAGTCGGCAGGGGCCTTTTGCTGGCTTAGTGCCAAAGGCGATCGTTCTGGGTGTGATCGTCGACCATATCGCGACGATCATCTTCGGTATCGCCTTGGTCACGGTGCTGAGCTCTGAGGATATGTTCTCTTCCGATGAGAAGGTTTCCGAGGCCGCGATGAGCGCGCTCGGGCAATCGCCAGACTACCTGTTATCGACGCTAGTTGGCGGGCTGATCTGTACAATCCTAGGCTCTTTCATCGGTGCGCGCTCTGCGGCCGTAAACCATCTGCGACACGGTGTGTGGATCGCCGTTGCGTCCTCGGCATTGATCTTGGTCTTTCTACCCTTTGGCGGGGTAGGGTCGCAGCCGTTTTGGTTCGACGCGGTGGGCGGGGTGCTGTTGTTGCCGGCGGGACTCTTTGGGGGGGCTTTAGCGCAGTGGACGGAAATGCTGCACAAGGAGGCCGAATCGAATGACATCTGAGAGCGCGATCCGCCGTCTATTGGCGGTCGCTGCGCTATTCAACGTCGGCGGGTCAATGTTGTTTCTGTTCCCTGGCTCGGTCGGGGGTTTGATCGGACTCCCCGACGATTTGCCGGTGGTCCATGCGGCGTTGCTGGCGTACTTCGTCTTACTGTTTGGAGCGATGTATGGCTGGCTCGCGAGGCAGCCTACGATTGATCGGCCGATGGTCGCATTCGGCGCGATCGGCAAGGCGGGCGCGTTTGGGCTGGTCTTTGTGTGTTGGGCGCTCGGGTATGTACCGTTGGTGAGTGCGGTGGCGTTTGCCGGCGATTTGCTTCTTGCCGGATTGCTTGTCTGGTGGCTGTTGGCGTCGCGTTCTGCGAGCGAGGCGACGGTCGTCACGGGTTAAGTTCGCGGGTCTCCTCGGCCTTCTCGGACGCTGGGCGACGAAAGGAGGGACGAAATGGAACGTTATCGAAAGCCTCTGCTCTATCTGTTGTCGTTGAATCTTTGTGTCGTGGGGTTCTTGCACCTGATCAATCCGGACTTCTTTGTGAAGATCATTCCGCGAGGGCTACCGAACCCGGAGTGGCTGAATGTGCTCTCTGGCTTGGCCGAAATCATTCTCGGAGTCTTTTTACTCGAACCGCGCACGCGCATCTTTGCCGCCTGGGGTACGATCGCACTGCTGATCGCGGTGTATCCGGCCAACGTGAACATGCTGCTCGAGAACATTGGACCCGACGGGGTTCCTGGAACAGGATCTCCGGTTGTCAATTGGGTGCGTTTGCCGTTTCAGTTTGTGCTTGGGCTTTGGGCCTGGTGGTTCACCAGGCCGGATGGCGAGACTGGACGAAGTGATTGATCAGGGGACCGAGGTCGGGGTCATTTCCGATACCCACGGATTGGTACGACCCGAGGCGCTCGACGCCCTGCGCTCCTGCGAGCTGATCCTGCACGCGGGAGACGTGGGAAGTCCCGAGGTGTTGGATGAGCTCGAGCAGATCGCTCCCGTGCGCGCGGTGCGAGGCAACGTCGACCGGGGTGCTTGGGCTGTCGGTCTGCCGTTGCGCGATGTTGTCGAGGTCGGAGGGGCGATGATATATTTGATGCACGACATCGCGGATCTCGACCTCGACCCGGTTGCGGCAGAGTTCGCGGTCGTCGTCACCGGACATTCACACAAGCCGGGGGCCGAACGAAGGCGCGGGGTGTTGTACCTCAATCCTGGGAGCGCGGGGCCCCGCCGCTTCACGTTGCCGATCGCTTTAGCCCGACTACGTATTTCCGGTGATCGATGTCGGCATGAGATCATCGACCTAGGATGAGCCACCTGGTACAGCGCCGGCTTCCTGCTTGTGGCCCTGTGGACTTTTCTCCGGGGTGCACGCGGGTCCGCGCCGTGGTAGGTGCTGGCGGATGTTGGTTCGACGGTTAGGAATCATGGGGTGGCGACGCGCAGGATTGGTCAAACGCGCCGCCGTCGTTGCTCTTTTTACGCTCCCGATCGGGCTGTTGGTTCCGGGATGCTCGTCAGATTCTGCGAGCCGAGTGATTGTCCTGGGACTGGATGGGATGGACCCCGGAGTCATCGACTTGTTGATGTCGGAGGGTCGGATGCCGAACTTCGCTCGGATGCGACAGGAAGGCGCCTACGGGCGGTTGATTTCGAGTAGGCCGATCCTTTCACCGATCATCTGGACGACGATCGCGACCGGCAAGACCCCAGCGGACCATCGCATCGGTCACTTCGTGGCTGTGAACGAAAAGACCGGTGAGCAGTTGCCGGTGACCAGCCAGATGCGCGGCGTCAAGGCGCTGTGGAATCTCTTCTCGGAAGCCGAGAAGAAGGTTGGCGTGGTTGGATGGTGGGCAACTTGGCCTGCCGAGTCCGTGAATGGTGCGATCGTCAGCGATCACACGTGTTACCATTTTCTCTTTGACGGAGGTCAGGAGGGTAGTGCGGATTCGACCGGGGTGACCTACCCGATCGAGTTGGAGCAGCAGATCGAGCCGATGGTCCGGAGACCGGCCAGTGTGGGCCGTGATGAGGTCGCTCGCTTCGTGCAGGTTGACGCAGCGGAATTCGATAAACCCTTCGCGTTCGACGATGATCTGTCTCACTTCAAGTGGGCGTACGCGACTGCGGAAACGTATCGTGCAGTCGGCCAACACTTGTGGCAGACCGAGAAGCCGGATCTCTTGATGGTCTATGTTGAGGGGACGGATTCGACGGCGCATTTGTTTGGACACCTTTTTCGCGCCGAGGGCTTGGCTGGAGAACTTGCCGAGCAGCAGAAGCGTTATGGCCGAGCGGTGGAAGAGATGTATCTCTATGCCGACCGAATCGTTGGTCAGTATCTCGAGTTGATGGATGACGACACGACGCTGGTCGTTGTTTCCGATCACGGATTTCAACTCGGTGAGCTGCCTGACGATCCAAGCAAGACGCGCGATATGCGCCGGGTGAGTGAGAAATTCCACAACATCGAGGGGATCATCTACGCCGTTGGAAAGAATGTGAAGCCGCGTCGCCGATTCGATCAGCCGCGTCTGTTGGACGTGGCGCCTACGGTAATGGCATTGGCCGGGCTGTCCCCGGCCCGCGACATGCCAGGTAGAGTTCTCTACGAAGGGTTGGATGTGCGCCGCGAGGACCGGACGGTCGCGTCGTTTGAGTCTGGCGGCAGCGCGGTGGCGGCTCAGCGCGAAGATGCGAGCGTTGATCCGGCGATTCTCGAGAGATTGCGAGCCTTGGGATACCTCGACACTGAATCTCCGACGGGGGACCGCAATCTCGCTGCGTTGCTATTTCAGGAAGGGCGCTATGAAGAGGCTGCACGGGCCTATCGCGAGCTCATCGCCGCGAAGCCGGACGACGGCGGGCTTCGTGCCAGTCTCGCAGGAGCGCTCGGCGCCATGGGGCGCTACGACCAGTCCCTCGAGCAGCTCAACGAGGCGACACGTCTGTCACCGCTGAACCCCGAAAGTTACCACAACCGAGGAGTGATCTACGAGAAGCTCGGAAAGCCGAACCAGGCGATTGCAGAGTACCGCCAGGCACTGCGGTACTCGCCGGGGTACGAGGCCTCTGGTCGTGCGTTGCGACGATTGGGGGCATCGCCTTCGGCAGGGCCGAAGGCGCGAACGCCAGAAGAGCGGCGCGCTCTCGAGCTGGCGGATGGGGCGAGCCAAGCGGCGCGGCGCGGCGACTATGCGGGCGCCATGAAGTTACTAGATGAGGCGCAGGGGATGGCGCCGCGTTTGGCGCTGCTCTTTCAGTATCGTGCAAACGTTGCCTTCCTGATGGGAGATCGGGACAGCGCGCGTGCGGCGTTGCGTCGGGCGTTGGAGATCGAACCGGACAACGCTCTATATCGGACGAATCTGGAGCGACTGGATTCCTAGTGTCGCGGGATCGTCGGCAGAGTCTGGTCGCAATATGCTGGCTTGTATCGATGTGAACTCTGCCGCTGGGTCGAAGCGCTGTTGAGAAGGGGGGAGAATGGCAAAGCGCACGAAGTCGAAGCGGCCGCCTTCATCGGGGGCGGTGACTTCGGGTCGTAGGCGGTGGTTTGTAGGCGTCAGCCGCCGGCGCATTGCCGCTAGCTTATTTCTTGGACTGACCGTCCTCTTCTTCTGCAATTTTCGGCTCCGGGCTTCGGGGGACAGCCTGCCGACACGGGTCCTTCCCTTCAGCATCTTGCGCGAAGGCAATCTCGATCTCAACGAATTCACTTGGGCTGAGAACCCCGGGCGCGAGTGGCCGTATTATATCCACGGCGTTGGGCGACAGCCGGATAGGAGCTACTATTCGGTGTCCCCGATCGGCACGGCGCTGGTGGTGACGCCTTTCTATGTTCTGCCGGCAGCTTGGTTGGCGTGGAACGATATCGACTACGTCGACTCGCGGGCTCGCGTCGTCATTGTCTTGATGGAGAAATTGGTAGCGGCCGTCGTCGCAGCGACGTCATCCGCGCTACTCTTTCTCTTCTTGAGTCGGTTCGTGCCTGTCGACGGCGCCTTGGGACTGACGCTGATTTACGCGCTCTGCACCTCGACCTGGTCGATTGCGAGCCAGGCGTTGTGGCCACATGCAGTCTCGCAGCTTTGTCTGGTCGGGTTGTTCATGGCGATGGCGCGTGAAGAGTGGTCGTGGCGAACCGTGGTTGCCGCGGGAGCTATTTGCGCGACGATGGTCGCTACTCGCCCCCAGATGGCGATCTTTGCCGGCGTTGCGGGAGTTTTCTTTGTGATGCGCGAGAGGCGCGCCTTGGTTCCGTTTGCACTGCTGTCGCTGACGTTTGGCGGCGCCCTCGTTGGATACAATATCTGGGCGTTCGGCGGAGCATTCGGCGGCTATGGTGGCCTGGGTCACTTCTCGATGCCGCTGCGTCAGGGCGTGCTCGGACTTCTGGTCAGTCCCAACCGCGGACTCTTTGTTTACACGCCGTTGGCGATCTTTTCGTTCTGGGGTGCCGTCCAGGTTTGGCGGGTTGGGGCTCCGCTATGGGTGCGAATGCTGACGGTAGGGTTGCTGTTGCACATCGGATTGTACGCGAAGTTCGACGAGTGGCACGCAGGATTTTCATACGGCCCACGCTATTTCACAGACGTCCAGCCTTTACTGGTGCTGCTCTTGGTTTGGGGACTGGTGCCGCTCTTGCGGTACGCGGGCGCTCGTTGGGTGGCGTCGACGCTGGTCGCGTTCGGTTTTCTTGTTCAAGTGGTAGGCGTCTACTTCGAAGACGACGATTGGAACCGGCATCCCGTTTCGATCGACGCGCAACCGGAGCGAGTCTGGGATTGGCACGATCTTCAGATTGCACGGGCCGCGACGAGTGGCTTCAAAGGCTTCGACTTGTTGCCGATTTTCATCGATGTTTTTCGCGATCCGGTGGCGGCCAGACTGGAAGCCTTGGACGTAAGCGATTTGGCGAGTCGTATCGAGCTGCGCGGAGTGCCGAAGTCGATGCGGCGTGGATCGAGTGTCAAGATTCGCGTCGAGCTGACCAATCTAGGTACCGCGGCGTGGCCAATTTTTTCGGGGAAAGGACTCTTGGACATTCGCCATCTGATGTTTGTCGTACAATCGTGGAGCTACGGTGGCGCTCCTCTACCGGGAGTTGGTGAAGTCGTTCCGTTGCCCGAGAATCTATCCCCGGGCGAAACCGTCGGCTTCGACATGGTGTTGGCCGCGCCGCAACAGCCAGGTACGTTTGCGGTGACGGTGCGTGTTTCGCAGGCCATTGATGGTACCAGAGGGACCGTCAGCCCGGACGCTGCGACAGTCAACATTCGTGTCGACTAGATCTTTCAAGTTGCGTGCTTCGCCGCCGAAGAATAAACCGGGAACATTGAAGACTCTGAGCAACAGTGTAATTCCGATTTGGCTCTGGCTGCCGCTTTCTTTCGTGCTTGTCGCGACGGCGGTTGTCGCCGAGTCGGTGGAGAGGGGGCCTCGTCCATCCTTGGGAGGCGAAGTCGGGCCACGTATTTTGGGCCCGCCTGTGACTCGCGGGACCTTCGAGTACCGTTATTGGGCGAGTGGACAGTCCTTGGTGGGATTGTCGGTACCCACACCGGTCTTGATCGTGAGTGGTGCCCAACCGGGTCCAACAGTTTGTCTGACAGGCGCTGTGCACGGCGACGAGTTGAATGGTGTGGAGATCATTCGCCGGGTTCTGTTCGGACTCGATCCGACTCAAACGAACGGCACGGTGGTCGGGGTTCCGATCGTCAATTTACACGGTTTTCGCCGCAGCTCGCGCTACCTTCCGGATCGTCGGGATCTCAATCGTTTTTTCCCCGGCGATGCGCGGGGCAGCTCGGCGGCACGGCTCGCACAGTCTTTATTCTCTGAGATCGTTCGGCATTGCAGCTATCTGGTCGATATCCACACGGGATCGTTTCATCGTACGAACCTGGCACAAATCCGCGCCGATTTGGGCGATGCGTCGATCCTGAAGTTGGCGCGGATGTTTGGTGACATTGCAGTTCTCAACAATCCTGGGACCGTAGGGACCCTGAGGCGTGCGGCGATGGAGGCGGGTATTGCTGCGGTCACGATGGAAATTGGTGAGCCGTTGCGTTTACAGCCAGAGCAAGTGGAAGTTGGGGCCAATGGGATTTTAGATCTCCTGGCGGGGCTCGGTGTTACGGTGCGCGATGAGGTGAAGCCCAAGGTGCAGCCGGTCTACTACCAATCGACTTGGTCGCGGGCCGACGACGGGGGAATCTTGTTGGCGGAGGTCGGGCTCGGCGAGACTGTATCGGTTGGGCAACTGTTAGGAACCGTGACCGATCCGATTACGAACGAACGCAAATCGATTGTCAGCCCTGTTGAAGGCCGTGTGATTGGAATGGCGATCAACCAAGTTGTCATGCCTGGATTTGCGGCGTTTCACCTTGGCCACTTGACTGGGAGCGTCGGAGTGGCGCAGGCTGCGAAGAGTTTGGCGACTGGCCGGGGGGGGCGACAACCCTCCAGAGGGGCCGTGGGGGATTTGTCATCGCTGACGCCGATTCCCGGAGTTGACGAGGACGTATCCGATGACTTGGTGGTACCGGAGACGGAAATGGAGCCTGACGATCACCGTGAGTGATCCGAAGTAGTGTTCACATCATGAGCAGTATCAGTTTATCAAGGGTCTTTCGTGACGCGGATCGCCACGTGTGTGCTGCGTTCGGAATTCTTCTGCTTTCATTCCTGCCGGTGCCCGCCGCGGTTGCTGGTGGTGAGGCTCCGAACTCGCGTTTGATTGCTGGGTGGGTCGAGCGCGTTACAGTTGCGGCGACCGGCGCAGTCGTCAAGGCAAAGCTGGACACCGGGGCGAAGACGTCGTCGATTAGTGCGTCGGAGATTGTAGAGTTCGAGCGTGACGGCGACGATTGGGTCCGATTTGTGTTGCATGCCGACGGAAATGGGGCGAAGCGGGCCGGGGCATCGCCACCGGTGATGCTAGAGCGCAAAAAAGTCCGGGGGGTACGCATCAAAGACCACGACGACCCCTCAGCCCGGCGACTCGTGGTCATGCTGGAGATCTGTTTTGGCGGTCGGCAGCATGCTGTGCAGTTTTCCCTCGCGGATCGGCGCGGTTTTCACTATCCGGTCCTGCTCGGCCGACGGTTCTTGAAGGGGGTTGCGATTGTCGACTCGGCTCGGACGTTTCTCGGTAACCCGACTTGCTCGACGAAGCAGCGGCCGCCCAAGAGCGGCGGCAGATGAGTCCGCTCGCGAATGAAAAAGCGTGAACTGCATGTCAGGATCGTTGCGATCCTGTTGATAGGCATCGGTCTGGGGCTCTGTAGTTACAAGGTCAGACAGCTCGGGCTTCCCTTGCGACCCGGCGAGAATACCGAGACTTGGACGGTGCAGGCCCAGGTCAGTCTTCATTCGCGCGGCGGGCCGGTCCAGGCTCGACTTCTCATCCCCAAGAAGCCGCCGGGTTTCGTCGTGCTCGACGAGGACTTTATCTCTGGGGGCTTCGGTCTGGTCGTGGAGGAGGACGGTGGGGATCGGCGCGCCAGCTGGGCGAAGCGTCGAGCCGCGGGAGAGCAGTATCTGTACTATCGACTGGCGTTGACCCTAGGAGAATCTTCCGCTGCGCCGGGCCCGGCGCCGAAGGCGACGTATCCGCCGAAGGCAACGTACAAGGAGCCGTACGGCTCTGCGGTGCGGGCGGTCCTCGACGGAGTGCGTGAGGAGTCCGCTGACATTGCGTCGTTTACCCGCGAGTTGTTGTTACGTCTCAACTCTGTGGAGCCGGATGAGAACGTCGACCTGATTCGCGATAGCTCTCGCGATGCCTCCGATTGGGCTCTCAAGATCACCGAGATTCTACGCGGCGCGCGCATTCCGAGCCGCGTCGCCCACGGATTGTCGCTCGGGGACTCGAGGAACGACGCACGATTGGAACCGTTACTCGCCGTTTTCAACGGTAAAAAGTGGATCTATTTTGATCCAGCAACTGGGCGGCGTGGGATGCCCGACGAGTTTCTTCTGTGGCACGAAGGTCTGACTCCATTGCTGAGTGCCGAAGGCGTCGCTCATTCGGAAGTTCGGTTTGCTGTGACCCGTTCGGTGCGCGAGGTTGTCGAGGTGGCCCGCAAGCGCGCCGGACACGCGGACTCGCGTTTGATCCAGTTTTCTTTGCTCAGTCTGCCGATCAACGTGCAGAACGTCTATCGGGTGTTGTTGATGGTCCCGATTGGCGCGCTGCTGATCGTCGTGCTGCGCAACATCATCGGACTGCGTACCTTTGGTACCTTCATGCCGGTTCTCATGGGGTTGGCATTCCGCGAGACCCAGCTGCTGGCGGGGATCGCGATGTTCGTCATGTTGGTTGGTGTGGGATTGCTGTTCCGATTCTATCTCGAAGAGTTGCGCTTACTGTTGGTGCCGCGGTTGGCGGCGGTGTTGACCATTGTCGTCATGCTGATGGTCGTCGTCAGCATCGTGAGTGCGCAAACGGGGATGCAACGAGGGCTCTCGGTGGCCCTGTTCCCGATGGTCATTCTTGCGATGGTCATCGAGAGAATGTCGATTGTCTGGGAGGAGCACGGCCCAGGTGAAGCATTGATCCAGGGGGTAGGGAGTCTCATTGTTGCGTCGTTGGGTTATCTCGCGATGACGGACGAGCTCATGTCTCATCTGATGTTCGTATTCCCCGAGCTCCTGTTGGTGGTACTGGGGATCTTGTTGTTGCTCGGGCGCTACACCGGGTATCGACTGTCTGAATTGTGGCGTTTTCGATCGGCGGTTGAAGCGTCGCGGTCGAACCCATGAGGTCGAACCCATGAGGTCGAACCCATGAGGTCGAACCCATGAGGTCGAACCCATGAGGTCGAACCCATGAGGTCGAACCCATGAGGTCGAACCCATGAGGTCGAACCCATGAGGTCGAACCAATGATGTTCGCGTGGCCGTCGGAGCTGCGGCGGCTTGGCGTGATGGGAATGAACGAGCGCAACGGCAATTTTGTGATGGCCTACAACCGCCGTCGCAACTACCCGTTGGTCGATGACAAGCTGCAGACAAAACGATTGGCGCAGGAGCACGGGATAGCGGTTCCGGAGCTGTACGGTGTCGTTTCGATTCAGCACGAAGCGAGAAATGTCGGGGCGATCGTTCAAGATCACGATAGTTTCGTCTTGAAACCCGCGCACGGGGCAGGTGGCGAGGGAATCCTGGTGGTGGCCGACCGACGTGGGGATTTCTATCAACTGTCGAACGGCACGATGGTCACCGAGGAGGCTTTGCAATATCACTGCACGAGAATTGTCAGTGGCCTGTTTAGCTTGGGCGGGTTACCAGACAAGGCGCTCGTCGAGTATATGGTACGTTTCAATCCAGTTTTCGAAAAGGTCAGCTACCAGGGAGTGCCCGACATTCGTGTCATTGTATTCCGCGGGATGCCGGTGGCAGCGATGGTGAGATTGCCGACCCAGGCTTCCGATGGCAAGGCGAATTTACACCAGGGGGCCCTTGGTGCCGGAGTGGATCTGGTCAATGGCTGCACGACATTCGGCGTGACAGGAAACAATCTGGCGGAGGTTCATCCCGACACGGGCGCCACGATATCCGGCATTGCGATCCCGCATTGGTCGGACATCCTGGAGGTCAGTGCACGCTGTGCCGATCTAGTTGGACTGGGCTATCTCGGCGTGGATGTCGTACTCGACCGTGATCTGGGGCCGTTGGTTCTCGAACTCAACGCCAGACCTGGTCTCAATGTTCAGCTCGCAAACCGGGTTGGGTTGCTCGCTGGGTTACATGAGATCGAGAAGATTGACACCGTCCCCGAGTCGATCGAAGACCGGCTCTCGCTGGCCAAGGAGATCGCTGAGCGGGTGAGTGTCCCATTCCACTGACCCGGATGATGCAAAGACGTCGAGTCGCTTCGCCGTAGGCGGCGGCCCTCGGGTTGTGTACAACACCTGCGGCTCGACGTTGGTGACGCCGCATACGCGCATCTCTTCGAGTTCTCCCGCGCTAACTCCGAGAATGGTCTGTGCGAATATCGAGATCGACGAGAATCCGATCGAAGCACTTCTGCAGGCAGTCGTCGATTTCGGCGCGGCATGCGCTGAAGACCGACTCGCTTTGCCCGGCGGGGTCTTCGATATTGCCCGGCTTCCCCGAGTATTCCTTTAACGTGAAGACCCGTTTCCCCGCGGCCTCTGGGAATCCGTCGCGGATCATTTTCAGGTGCTCGTCGGTCATGGCTAGGATCAGCGCGGCGTCAGAGATCAGTTGGCGGTGGCTCTTGAGGTCCGTTGAGACGGTATTGGGGTCCAGGTCGATGCCGATTTCTTCGAGCGCGAACCGGGCGTCGAGAGACGCCAACGCTCCATTTCGGGCGTAGTAGGCCACACCGCCGGAGCGAATTTCGATACGTTCGGAAAGCGCGTGTCGGTCGAGCATCTGTCGCAGAATCGCTTCGGCCATCACCGAGCGACTGACGTTCGCGTGGCAAACGAAAAGGACTGAAGGAGTCACGGAGGAGGCCTTGGGGGGTGAACGCGTGGCTCACCCCCCGGTCTGTTCTAGCCGAGCGCCGAGAAGACCTTGCCGAGATCGTCGCCTTGCGTGATGCCTTTGGCGAGCTCAGCTTTAAGCTTGTTGCCGAGATCGGCCGGCTCCCACGTGCCCTCACTTTTTACGTGGCCTGCGGTGGTCCACGGGCGCATCATCCAAACCACGCCTCCGCCGACGCGGAACACTTGACCGTGAACGTCGGCAGCGTCGTCGCTGACCAGAAAGGCAATGAGGGGGGCGATGTTCTTCGGATTGAAGACGTCGAACTTCTCGGCTTCATCAGGGGCGGCCATCATGTCGGCCGTCTGCGGTGTAGCGTCGGTCGTCATTCGAGTTCGGGCGAGTGGTGCGATCGCGTTGGCGGTAACCCCGTATTTGGACATTTCCTTGTCGATGGTGATGGCCATCAGAGCCAGGGCCGCCTTTGCCGCCCCGTAGTTCACTTGACCGGCATTGCCCAGAAGCCCTGCGTCGGATGAAGTGTTGATGATACGGCCATTGAGGATATTGCCCTTCTTGTGCTCTGTTCTCCAGTATTCACAGGCGTGGCGACTCATGTTGAAGCTGCCCTTCATGTGGACCGCGATGACGGCGTCCCAGTCGTCTTCGCCCATGTTGAAGATCATGCGGTCGCGTAGAATCCCGGCGTTGTTGACGACGATGTTGAGCTGGCCGAAGTTGTCGAGGGCGCACTCGATGATGCGTTTGGCGCCGGCGAAGTCGGAGACGCTCTCCCCATTTGCGACCGCGTCGCCGCCTTTTTCCTTGATTTCGTTGACAACCTGATGAGCAGGGCTGTCGTCTTTCCCTGATCCGTCGAAGCCGGCGCCGAGGTCGTTGACGACGACTTTGGCGCCGTGTTCGGCCAAGAGCAGCGCCTCTTCCCGGCCAATCCCGCGGCCTGATCCTGTAACGATCGCAACTTTCCCCTCGAGCAGTCCTGCCATGATCTCTCCTTAACGTACGTCCAAAGGTGTATTAGGTGGGTTTAAGCGGATGTTGGTCGAACGAGCCGGGCAACGGAACCGTGCCGGAGCAAGATTTGTCTGGGAATCGGGCCCCGTTGTCAAGAATGTCGCAGGTCCACGACGATTCGCCGAGGCCAGCTGCTCAGGGCGTGCCGATTCTCAAAGCTGTGCAGCAAAATCCCCTATTGTTTCAGGATCTTCGCCAGGATTAGTCAGGTAGTTTTGGAGTTGATTTCGGCCGCTCGTCGGCGTACAACTCAGCGGCCGAGGAAGTTTTTGGCCCGAATTGAGCGGGCGCCATATGGTATGTGGCGCCGCCGGTGGATGATGGGAATGCGCAGACAGATAGTTCGAGTATGGATAGCGGCAACAATGTTGCTGGTGCCTGTGATGGTCCTCGCTACGCCACCCGCGCAGCGGGTACCGTCGGCGATCATCATGTATCCGAATATCGTGGCCGAAGGGGCCTTCGAGACCCGGGTGATGATGGTCAATCTGACGGGTCGGGACCAGGAGGTGAAGTGTCACTTTCTCCCCTCGCCGACCTGTTTCGGGATCGACTTCTTTATCCACCTGACGCCGAATCAGCCGATTTCCTGGCTAGCCAGTCAGGGCACGATCGGTCAGCCTGGTATGCGTTTGGCGATACCCCCGTTCTTTGGTGAGGGTAGCTTGAAGTGTGTGGTGATACCGGCTGAAGGGCAGGAGCAGTATCAGAACGCGATCCAGGGGCGAGCGACGGTGTTCGGTCCCGACGGATACACCGAGAGCATTGGCGCGATCGGCATCCCTCGGGTCGCGATAGGGGAGTTCTCGAATACATTGGAGCTGGACGGTGCGACGTACGCCCAGTGTCCCGACGAATATCACTTCACCTTCCTCGCCAGCGAGGCCGGCAATCCGGATACCGAGAGCGAGCTGATTTTATCGACTTGCGACGAAGACCTGGAGAATTTGATTTCTACCAATGTCGTCGTGCAGTTCAGGATCATCAATGAATTCGAGGAACTCTTCTCGGCCTCGACTTCCGTGCGCTGTCATGCGCGCCGGGTTCTGAGTGAGATCAACTCTGTATTCTCTCGCAGTACTCTTGGCACTCCGACGGGACAAGTGATCGTGCGCGGGGTACAGGGTGCAGTGATCGCGGTCTTGGTCGATAAGTTTGAGACGCCTGGAGGGGCTGCGTCGGTGGCCGGCAATGAGCCTGCTCTGTCGCGCGGCCGTTCGGCAAGGATTCAAATTCCATGAGGACGGGAATGTTGCGGCGGCGTTTGATCGCTGGGGTGTTGGCGATCTTCCTTTGCGGAAGTGGCCCGGTGGCTGCGGTTGAAGTCGAAGAAGTCGACTGGACGGCGGTGCTTCGTGCACTTGGGGTAGCGCTCGACTCCTGGCGGTTGTCGCCGTTTCCGCGGATGACGCCGACTCCCACGTCTCCGCCGCCGACATCGACGCCGACTTGGACGTTGACTCCGACGCCGACGAACACGCCGACGGTAACGTTCACGCCGACCGAGATTCCGACGCAACCTTCCTCTGGGCAGCTTGCCTTTGGACCGTCGAATAGTCTCTCCCCGCCGCAGCGCTTGGCCTCGGCTTTCCTTGTGTTCCCGTACATTCGCGCCGACTCTTCGACGGATACTCGACTTACGTTGATCAACATGTCGAACCGTGACGTCCGTGTGAATTGCTTCTTTGTCCGCGATGCTGGACCGGTCTTGGGGTGCCTCGAGATTGGATTTGTAATCAACCTGACGCCGTTGCAGCCGTTTTCTTGGTTTGCCGGTCAGGGGACGAACAATCCCTTGACGTTTACTGCAGCGCCGCCGTTTACGGGAACTGGTGAGCTCAAGTGTGCTGTCGATCCCGACCTTCCGGATCTGGTTGCGCACAACGTTCTCCAGGGGCGTGCGACGGTGTTTGATGACAGCGATGGAGATACAGTCGCCTACGGCGCGGTTGGGTTTCAACGTCGAATCGACGGCCATTTCTCGAATGTCGTGTCGTTGGATGGCTTCACATACGATCAGTGCCCGGAGCGGCTGCATTTTCAGGTGTTGACGCAAAAGAACGGGTCGAACAGCACTCTGATCCTGACGCCGTGCCAGGAGGATCTGCTGAATCAGATCGCCACCACGACGGCCGTCCAGATGCAGATCGTAAACGAGTTCGAACAAGTCTTTTCGTCTTCGAGGACGTTTACTTGTCTAACCGCGTTGCCGTTCTCGGCGATTTCCACGCTGAGGAAATCAACCATCGGCACGGATGTCGCACACCTGGTGGTGCGCGGTGTGTCGTCGCCGCTGATCGGCATGGTGATTGACCGTTTCGAAGGGCCGGATGGATCGACTCACACGTCGGCCAACGACCCCTACGTTGAGGGCGGAAGTCCCTCGACTGTGATTTTTCCGTAGATTTCGCCCGCACTTCTGGGACTATTTGCTCTGCGGAGTGTCAGCACTAGCGTCCGGAAACGATCTTGCGACCTGCTGGATCGCGGTTATACTGCAACCGAGAGGTTGGGCGGGTGAGAGAGTTTTTCTACGGGATGATTTTGGGTGCGGCATCGATGTACTTGTTCGAGTACTTTGACGCCCCCGCTATCCTCGCTCGGATGAACAGCGCCACCAAGTCGGCTGTTGAGTCGACCTCTGGGTATGGCGGCGCGGACAAGGTCAAACAGCAGAAGGGCAAGAAGTAGAGAGTAGCGCTCTCCCGGCGGACATTGGTGCGTTACGACCCGTACGGAGTTGCCGGCGGGCTCTCGTTGTGATTGCCACTTCCGCTCGCTCGCAGCTCTTTTTTTCGCGTTGGGGCGATCAGCCTTGGTCGGGAGTCAATGCGCGATCGAAGGAAGGTAGTTCTTGCGCTGGGCGGCTTGCGCACCGCGGGATTACTAACGGGTTGCCAGGATGGGACTCCCGCAGCCGGAACGGACGGCGGCTTGAACGAGCTTTCTCACTTCCGGTCGCGACAATACCTCGGCTTGGGCTAGCTCCTTAAGAGTGCGCGCAATACAGGATACATAAGCGCGCTGGCTCGCCCACGGCTGATCGGGGGCGGGACCAATGCAAGGGCACGCTTGGCTGGGGGCGCAGCCGTTGTTTTTGACAGGGCTTCCGAGGGATGTCGCGGGGCAACTGTCGCAAGTGTCGCCGACTCCATCGAAATCCGCGTCCCGTTGGGACGCACCCGGCACGTTGGGGCACAAATCGAGGATGTCTGGAATTCCGTCGCGGTCTGCGTCGGGGCCGTCGGTCGTGTTGGCGCGGGCCATCATCTCGATTTGGATGGCGATTGGCGAATCTGGCGGAGACGACAGGGACAAGTGCAGGCCAGAGCGCTCGTTGGTCGGGTGGGAGGAACTCGTGAGCAGCAGGGGTTCGCCGTTCACAAAGGCATCAATGACCATTGATGTCCGGTTTCGTCCTTGTCTCTGGAGGAACCCGGCCCCCACGATCCGAAAGCTTTCGCTGTACCAGCGTACGGCGGTAACCGCTTCGATTGCATGCGCGTCGGGGATTGGCATGACAGTCAGGTCGAAGCTGCCTTGAATCGGCTCGGCCGTCTTGTCGCAGCCGGCACACGTGCGGCGAATCTCGCTCCCTGCGCCCAGAATAAACTCGATCGTCTGGGCGTTACTCGGTGTCGGGCCGATTGCCGCAAGAACGACCGACAGTGCGACCGTCCTAACGGAAGTCCAGCGCGATTCTGAGGGGCGCGGGAGGCGCAGAAACCTTGCGATCACGGTCATCGGTGACCGAAAGTTAGCATGGTCCACTCGCGGTCCGTAGTGGTGGAGGGATTTTGACTTTGCGGGGATGGAGTGCTTCGGCTGATGACCAGCCGGTCTTGGATCGGTGCTAGGAAGAGCGCTCTACTGGTCCAGTCCGCGTGCGGCCCGATCCCGGTGTAGGCGAGCTCGGCGCTCGGCTGTCTTGCTCCGGACTTCCGCTAAGCGCACGCACGCGCTGATCCGAGCCTGGGTTGTGTCGAGATCGTCCGCCACTTGCCCGTGATCTGGGTTGCGCGCCAACGCGTCGACCAGTCGATCGCACGAGGGCGGAGCCTCGCCGTTGGCTACCGTCACAAGCAGTAGAGAGGTGATACCTAACAAGCTGATTTTGAGACATCGCATGCGACCCAGGCTAGGCCGCATTGGGCCCGGAAGTCAATTCGGCCCTACTAGCGACTAGCCGCTAGCTACTGGGACGCCGAGGCCGCTTGACGATTTCTACCTCGCGCCCGTTGATCCGCACGGTGCGCCGATCGCGAGCTGAACTTACCGTGCCTTCGGAAGTCGCCTTTTGGGCGCGTTCGGCTTGCCAACGACGTAGCTCTTCCTCAATACCTGACCCTTTGTCCAACATTTCCACCCCTCCACCTCATCACAGTCAGTTTCCCACAAACGATTCGATCGATCGCGCTCGGCTTGGATGACGCAATTTGCGCAAAGCCTTTGCTTCGATCTGTCGAATCCTCTCACGTGTCACGGCAAAACGTTGCCCGACTTCTTCGAGAGTGTAGTCTGACTTCTCTCCGATTCCAAAGCGCATGCGAAGGATTTGTTCTTCCCGCGGCGTCAATGTTGCAAGAACCTTGCGAGTTTGTTCCTCGAGGCTGGTGTAGACCGCTGCATCCGACGGCGAGACAGTCTGCCTGTCCTCGACGAAATCTCCCAGGGAACTCTCTTCTTCGTCGCCGATTGGTGTCTCGAGAGAAACCGGCTCCTTGACGATGCGCAGGACGTTGCGAACCTTGTCGAGCGGCATCTCCATCTTTTGGGCGATCTCTTCCGGCGTCGGTTCGCGGCCGAGCTGTTGGACGAGATATCGCGAGGATCGCACGACCTTGTTGATGGTTTCGATCATGTGCACGGGGATACGAATGGTTCGTGCCTGGTCGGCGATTGCGCGACTGACCGACTGACGAATCCACCACGTGGCGTAGGTCGAAAACTTGTAGCCGCGTTGGTACTCGAACTTTTCGACGGCGCGCATTAGGCCGATATTGCCCTCCTGCACCAGGTCGAGGAAGCCGAGGCCGCGGTTGGTGTAGCGTTTTGCGATACTCACGACGAGACGAAGGTTGGCCTCAATGAGGCGCTTTTGTCCGTCTTGGGCCAGACGCTCGCCGGAGCGGATGACTTTGAGTGTTGCCGTCAGCTCCTCGTACGGCATGCCGACCTCGGACTCGATTTCGACGATGCGACGTCGCGACTTGCGCAGGTCATCGATCATCCGACGTGCGTCCATGCTCGAAATGCGCAGGCTTCGGGCTGTCGCTGCGACCGCCCTCGTATCGTCGCCGCGTAGCTTTGGGGCGAGCCTCAACAGCTGATTGGATGTCTTCCTTGTGCGCCGTTCCCATCGTCTGACGAGAACCGTCTCGTCTTCGAGGATGCGGCGCGCCCGCTTGAGTTTCTCGACCACACTCGTGATGTGGCGGCGGCTCAGCTGGAGGTCGTCGAGAATTTTACGAATACGCTTTTGAACGTTCGCCAGCTTTTTTACAGTCGCCTTGTCAGGATTGGCCCGCTTGCGAATCTCGGTCGTCAGATCTTCGTGTTCTTTGGCGAGCTTCCGCAGCTTGTCGAGCGTCTTGAGGATCACCCCGTCGGTGGCTGGTGCCGCCTCGGCGTCGGCGTCCGTGTCCTCTTCGGAAGAAGCGTCCTCATCCTCCAGCTCGCGTTCGCTGAGCTCGCCCTCTTTGATCCGATCGGCGATGTTCAACAGATAGCGCATGGTAAATGGGTGGACCAAGACATGTTCGTGCACCTGATCTTGGCCCTGCTCAATCTGCTTCGCAATTTCCACTTCCTGCTCGCGCGTGAGCAGTGAGACGGCCCCGATTTCCTGCAAATACATGCGGACTGGGTCCGATGTATCCTCGGCATAGCTGGTGGTCCGCGCCGCAGCTCGAGCGGTGGCCGGGCGGGTCTCTTCGGACCAGCCGGCGCGCCGGGCCGGCGCCGGTGCGCCGCTTGGGTCGTCCGATTCGCTGGAGTCCTTCTCGCTTTCTTCCTTGTCAAAGTCGGAATCGTCGTCGGAGATGTTGTCAGTGTCGGCGTCCGCGTCGGCGTCGATCTCGCCGAGCACGGGAATCATGCCGTCCAACTCTTCGGGCTTGTCGCCAGCCTTCGCCGCTTTGACGGGAGTCTCCGATTCCGGGGCATTCTTGCCCGCAGGGGCCTTTTTTGCGGCCCCTGCTGTCTTGCGCGCCTTGGGTTTTGCGCTTGACGCGGTTGCTTTTTTCGCAGCTGTCTTCTTCGCAGGAGCCTTCTTTGTAGTTTTCTTGCGAGCTGTTGTGGAGTTCGTGCGTTTCTTCTCCATAAACCGCGAACCTTCTTCCCCCGCCGCTGAACTAGTTCGTATCGTAGGGGCAAATGCCCACGAAGCGCGGCGAATCCTCGACGCTGCCCGCGAGCGGCGCCGTTCTCTTTACGCGGAGAAATACCAAAGGAAATCTACCAGCTAGGCGGTTGTCATCTCGAACGAGAGGGCGCTGCTGGGTTGAGTTCATTTAAACGTCTGTTGGCTGCGAGTCAAGCCGCTTATGATAGCAGGCCGACTTCAAGACGTCACTGTCCGGGCGGTCAGTCGTAGTATTCGAGTCCTAAATGGGTGATGAGATCCTCACCGCGGAGGTGTCGCAATGTATTTTTCAATTTCATGAGCTGGATAAAGAGGTCGTGCTCCGGGTAGAGGCCCGGTGCCGTTTGAGGGCTCTTGAAGTAGAAAGATAGCCACTCTTGGATGCCCTTCATCCCGGCTCGCTGTGCGAGATCGAGGAGCAGCGCGAGGTCGAGGACCAGGGGGGCGGCGAGGATGGAGTCCCGACAAAGGAAGTTGACCTTGATCTGCATCGGGTACCCGAGCCAGCCTTTGACGTCGATATTGTCCCAACCTTCTTTATTGTCTCCGCGTGGTGGGTAGTAGTGAATGCTGACCTTGTGGACGAAATCCTTGTATAGTTCGGGGTGAAGATCGGCTTGAAGGATTGTGTCGAGGACAGAAAGCTTACTTTCCTCTTTCGTTTTGAATGAGTCAGGGTCGTCGAGTACCTCACCGTCGCGATTGCCGAGGATGTTGGTAGAAAACCATCCGTCTAGGCCCAGCAGCCTGGCTTTGAGGCCGGGAGCGATGATGGTTTTCATTAGGGTCTGCCCGGTCTTGAAGTCTTTTCCGCAGATCGGAACTTGCCGAGCGGCGGCCAACTCGGTCATTGCGGGGATGTCCACGGTGAGGTTTGGCGCACCGTTGGCGAAGGGGATACCGAGCTTCAGCGCAGCGTAGGCGTAGATCATGCTGGGCGAGATCGACGGGTCATCCTGATCGAGGGCAGTCTCGAAGGCGTCGAGGCTCTGGTGTGCGGGTGAGGGCGCGTGGAATGCCTCCGTGCTGCCGCACCACACCATGACCGATCGACTGGTACCGCTGCTCTCCTGGAAGGATTCGATGTCGGCGATCACCTGAGCCGCGAGCTCTCTCTTCGTCGCGCCGTGTTTGCGATGCTCGCCGTCGAGGTTGCGAATGAAAGTTGGGTCGAAAACCCCTGGGTTTGGCTGGATCGCCTCGAGTTCGGTGCGGACCTGGGCGAGGAGATCAGGGGCGACTACGCCAGCCTTCATCGCGCTCTCGTACGCGTTTTCGGAATAGATGTCCCAGGCGCAAAACGACAATTGGTCCAGCGTCGCAAGAGGCACGAAATCTCGGATGAATGGAGTCCGGCCCTCTGTGCGTTTTCCGAGTCGGATCGTCCCCATCTGGGTGAGCGAACCGATCGGTACCCCGAGGTTCTTGCGGACGAGGAGGACCCCCGCGATGAATGTAGTGCTGACTGCGCCGAGACCGGGCAGTAGGACGCCGAGCTTGCCGTTTGCTGGAGTAATGTTCACACCTGGTTCGATCATATCGCTGCCTGATAGAGCAGCGCGCCGTCGAAGGCAAACGTAAGTGTCGCGGACGAGCCGGGCTCCGATTGACACGTCGCCGACGTTGGGGAAGGGTCGAGATCGAATCTTCTCGACGGAGGTTCGTCGGTGGGTATGTGGTGAGACGGCAGTTGTACTTAGCGCTTGGTGGCGCATTGATCGTCATCGGCGCATTGGTGTGGTGGTTCAAAGTCGACGGTTCGGAGCCGGTTGCCAGACTCGAGGGTGATTCCGAAGTTGTCGGACGCAATGCCGAGTGGGCGGTCGATATCCGATCTCCTGGTCGGTCTGGAATCGCTTCGGTCGAGATTCGCCTGGTTTCAGGGGATCGCAACTTCGCCTTAGCGGAACGTCGCTTTGAAGCGAATGGTTGGTTCGGCAGCGGCGTCGACGCGCTGCGAGTGCCTGTCGAGGCCGATCTCGGTTCGTTAGGGGTCCCCGAAGGCCCGGCTGCGCTAGAGGTCTTGGTTGAAACCCACGGATGGCGACTCTTCGACAGGCCAGCCCCGATTGCCGGACGATTTCCACAGGTCGTAGATCGTACGCCGCCTTCGGGCGAAGTGATCTCGGATCAACACAATCTACGCGTTGGTGGGTCCGCGATTGGGATCTTTCGGGTTGCTCCCGACGCGACTGATGTTGAGGTTGTCGTTGGAAACTACCGTTTTCCTGTGACCCGCGGATACTTCCGAGACCCGGCGCTCATGCTCGGCGTGTTTGCTGTCCCACAAGACGTCTTGCCGTCTGTCCAGCCTACGCTTCGCGTCAGGGATGCGGTGGGCAATATCCTCGATGTTCCGATTCGGTCGGATATTCGCCCGCGGCAATTTCGTGAACGGACGCTCCGTATTGGTGATCAGTTCCTCGCGCGCAAGATCCCGCAACTCTACTCCGCGCAGGGGCTCGGAGTGCCGGGGAGCTTGCTCGAGGGATATCTTCGCGTCAATGGTGAGGGTCGTCGGGAATCAGAGAAGCGACTTGCCGAGGTCGCTGGCAAGACCGAGCCGCGCGTTCTTTGGTCGGGAGCCTTTCGGCGCTTGGCGCGTTCGGAAACGATGAGTGAATTCGGCGACCGTCGCTCATATTCCTATGAGGGCAAGATTGTTGACAAGCAGACTCACCTTGGCGTCGATCTGGCGTCTCTCAAGCGCGCGGAAATCGGAGCGGCTCAGAACGGAGTGGTCGTTTTTGCGGGTGATCTAGGGATTTATGGCGCTACGGTGGTCCTCGATCATGGTCTCGGCGTGGCGACGCTCTACGGTCACTTGAGCTCGATCGAGGTGGCGGTCGGCGATCGAGTCGAAGTCGGTCACATCCTCGGACGTAGTGGTGAGTCTGGGCTTGCTGGCGGCGACCACCTCCACTTTTCGACGATGGTGCACGGCGTGCACGTCGACCCTGCGGAATGGTGGGACGCAAAATGGCTGCGCGACCATGTAGATGCAAAGATCAGTACTTTCCCGCCTGCCCATACGGTTCTGACGGAGGGCGAAGCCGATGGCCAATAAGCGTCTAGAAGTTCGCCGACGCAGCGGCGAGACGATGTTGGAGTCTTGGGGAGTCGGGGTGTCGGCAACGGTGGCTGAACTCGAAGCCTGCCTCGGACGCTCGCCGGATGCGGATCTTGCGATAGCCAGTCGTCTCGGCGCGAGCTCACAGGAGCCGGGCGGAGTTCTCTTGCGGCGACTCGAGGAGAGTGCCGACAAGGAAGTCCGCAAAGAGGCCAAGCGGTCTTTGTATCGGCTCGAGCAGCGTGGAGTCGAAGTGCCGGAGAAAACCCGATCGCCGCGAAAGGTTAGCGTCACCGCAGCGATGGAAGGCTATTTGTCGGCGTTCGACGGACGGGGCGATCGACTGGTGTGGTTGGTCAAGCCCGGGACGGGTGGTGTGCTGCACCTGTTTGCAGTCGTCAACGACCCGGCTGGCCTGCGTGAGGTCGCGATCAATCGCTTGACCAGGAAGTCGTTGCGGGAGATCCAGCGTGAGTTGGGCTCCAAACATGACATACGCTTCGTCGCGATGGACTGGCGCAGAGTGGATTCAATTTTGAACCAGGGCGTACGCTGGGCGCGTGAACACGGCACGGCGACCGATGGTGACTACGCAGCGTTGCGTGCGCGACTGACCGTGGAGCCGGTGCTCGCAGCCGAGCCATTGAGTGACGACGCAGTCTCCGCGACTGTGGATGCGGAAGCGCTGGGAGCGTCGGCCGAGCTCCTGCTCGAACCGGAATTCCGCACTTGGCTTCTCGACCGGGAACGGGCCGAGTCGGTTGTCGAGGAGATGGTCGAAATTCGTGACAGCCCGTTGGTGTTGAACGAAGTGCAAGTGCAGGAACGCTTCAACCAAGTGTATCACCGTGTGGTTGGGGAGACCTTTGGTGGCGAGCGTCGCGAGTCATGGGCACGCCGTCTCGCCGAAATGTCATACTACTTCGAAGAGACAAAACGGGCCAAGGGCGCCGCTGGGGCGGCTGCGGTTGCGTTGGCTCTGCGCCAGGGTGGGGAGGCCGCCGAGATTCCGTTTTGCGCTATTTACGTGCGGCGAACGATCGGAATGCTCGTCGATGAGACGAAAAAGAAAGAAGAAGATCAGCAGCAGTCATCGCTGATCGTCACACCGGGGCAGGCGCGTAGAGACCGGTGATACCACGACGCTTCTGGCGACTGCGAAGAGAGCCTTGAGATCGTGGTGCTGTTGGCAGTAGGGTGCGGCCGGTGAGCGAAGATCCAAGCGAAGAGCGCCACGCGGTGTATTGGCGCCGCAACCTTCAGTACCTCTCGATTCTGTTGGCAGTTTGGTTCGTCGTTTCGTTTGGCTTCGGAATTCTGTTGCGAGAAGCCCTTGATTCGATTCGAATCGGGGGCTTCAAACTCGGCTTTTGGTTTGCTCAGCAGGGCTCCATTCTCGTCTTCGTCGCACTGATCTTTGTTTACTTGAGGCTCATGAATCGACTCGACGCCGAATTCGGCGAAGAGGAAGAGAGCGACTCCGAATGAGCATCCAGGCCTGGACTTTTATTCTGGTTGGGCTGTCGTTTGCTCTCTATGTCGGCATTGCATTCTGGACACGAGCGCGTTCGACCGCAGACTTCTTCGTAGCCTCGGGCGACGTGCCGCCGGTTCTGAACGGGATGGCGACAGCGGCGGACTGGATGTCGGCCGCTTCGTTCATTTCGATGGCGGGTCTGATTTCGTTCATGGGCTATGATGGAGCCGTTTATCTCATGGGTTGGACCGGAGGCTATGTTCTGCTCGCCCTGCTGGTTGCGCCCTACCTGCGCAAGTTCGGCCAGTTTACAGTGCCCGATTTTATCGGTGAGCGTTACGATTCGCGGGTAGCCCGTATCGTGGCGGTGACTTGCGCGATCTTTATTTCGTTTACCTACGTGGCAGGACAGATGCGCGGAGTCGGTATCGTCTTTTCTCGTTTCCTCGATGTCGAGATCGAGACGGGCGTCCTGGTGGGCATGGCGATCGTGTTCTTTTACGCAGTGCTCGGTGGGATGAAGGGCATCACGTATACGCAAGTGGCGCAGTATTGTGTTCTGATTTTTTCATACCTGGTGCCCGCCATTTTCATCTCCCTCCTGATGACCGATCGAATCTTGCCGCAGGTCGGATTCGGATCGGTGTTGGCCGACGGATCTGGGGTGGCCCTACTCGACCGCCTTGACCAGCTCAGTACCGACCTCGGATTCGTTGCATTTACCGAAGGGACGAAGAGTACTATCGATGTGTTTGCGATCACCGCGGCCTTGATGATCGGAACGGCGGGATTGCCGCACGTAGTGGTACGTTTTTACACCGTGCCGAAGGTGTCTGCGGCTCGGAGCTCCGCGGGTTGGGCCTTGGTGTTCATTGCCATCCTCTACACCACGGCTCCTGCGGTTGCGGCGTTCGCGCGCACAAATCTCTTGCAGACAGTGCCAGGGACTTCGTATTCTGAGCTACCGTCGTGGGTTCACAAATGGGAGAGTATTGGGCTCGTTGAATTCGAAGATTACAACGGCGACGGCATCGTGCAGTACGTTGGTCCGAGAAGCGTCGAACGCAACGAGCTTCGAATCGATCGCGATATCATGGTTCTCGCGAATCCAGAGATTGCGGGATTGCCGGCTTGGGTCGTTGGGCTCGTGGCCGCGGGTGCTCTGGCTGCGGCGTTGTCTACCGCTGCGGGCCTGTTGCTGGTGATTTCGAGCGCGGTGGCGCACGACCTGCTCAAGAAGACGTTTTATCCCGAGATTGACGAACGCTCTGAACTTCTCGCGGCGCGCGTTGCTGCCGGGGCAGCGGTCTTGGTCGCGGCCTACTTTGGGATTCGGCCGCCAGGGTTCGTCGCACAGGTCGTGGCGTTTGCTTTTGGATTGGCGGCGGCCTCAATCTTTCCGGCCATCACTCTCGGAATTTTTTCGAAAAAAATGAATGCGGCCGGTGCGGTCGCAGGGATGCTTGCTGGCATCACTTTCACCGCGGGGTACATTATCTATTTCAAGTTCCTGGTGCCGGGCAACAACACGCCGGAGCATTGGCTCGGCGGTATCTCGCCGGAAGGTATCGGGTCTGTCGGCATGTTGTTCAACTTTGCGGTCGCGTATGCGGTCGCCGCCGTGACGCCGCCGCCGCCGCCTTCAGCGCTAGCCTTGGTCGACCGCGTCCGCATGCCGTAGGGATTCGCGAGTGCCAGCGAACGATTCGGCGCCGTGCGAGCGATGGGCGGTCGGTTAGACCTCGATGCTCATTCCGTCGCTGGACACTTCACATTCCACTTCGGCTTGCCGGTCGGCGACTTCACGGCCGATATGGGTAAGAACCAATCGCTTGCAGCCGAAGCGATCACGATTCTCGGCGATTCTCGGATAGTCGAGGTGGAAGTCTACTCGCGTTTCGAAAAAGCAGCACTCGCAGATGAATACGTCGGTATCTTCTGACTGTTCGACGAGGTCTTCGGTCCAACCCGTGTCTCCGGAGTAGAGGATGGACTTGCCGGCGGTGACGACTTTTAGGCCGAGCGAAGTTTCATTCTGCTGGTGAGGTACTTGGAAGCCTCGAACTTGCATGTCGCCGACCTCGATCGCTTCGCCCCCGTCTGTTTCGATGCAGGTGAAGCGAAACGGCAATGGCCTCTGCGAAATATCTCTGTACATGGCGCGATACAGCTCGGCGATACGCGCTTCGGTGCCGGGAGGGCCCACGACTGTCAGCGGTTTTGTCCGCGGTGTGTCGTAAACCGAGGCGAGCATCAGGAACGGAACTCCGGCGAAGTGGTCGCCGTGCAGATGGGAGAGGAAAATGAAGTCGATTTCGTTGGCGGCGAGCCCCTCTTTCTTGAGAGCCAAGAGGGCGGTTGGGCCGCAGTCGAGCAGGGCGGTGGATTCAGGGCTGCGCACCACGTGGCAAGCGTGACACTGCGCGCGCGTGTTGAACGCGTCTCCGGTGCCCAAGAATTTTAGATTGACGCTCACTAACTCTTCATCCATCTAACGATCCACTTTTACCGCCTGTCTTTCAGCTTTGCCAGGATCGTCGTCGGTGGGGGCTGATCAGTTGCTCGAGATTGGCGATCAGTACTTCGAGGGCAGCGATCGATGGGCGGGACTCGCTGTGGATCTCCCCTTGCATACTCTGCACTTTGCTCAATTCATGGCCGTGGGCATCGAGGTAGCGTTCGATAGGGTTGCGGCCTGCGGCATTGGAAAGAATGTCAGCGGTCAACGCCCGACGGACACTGGTGAGCCGTCCGCTGAGATGAACCGCTGCCCGATCACCCCAGCGGCGATCAAGATCTTTGATTGAAGATAACCAAACGTGCGTATCACGGAAGTGCAGCAATGCCTCCAACGCCAGAAAGACCGCGGCCACGCTGTTCCTCGGGCTGTTGATCTGAATGGCCAGGTCGCCGATATCGACGATCTCGGCAAGGTGTGAAATGCGTTCGAGATGATCGGCGACCGTCCGCGCGAGGCCATTGCGCGCGCGCTTCTCGACGGCAGCCTCATGCGCCGATTTCATTGGTTCGGGAAGTATTTCTGGCCAGGCGCGGAGTAGTTCTCCAGCGGCGCCGCCGAATCGATCAATGATTTTCTCGAGGCTCAATTCACTCGACTGCATGTCGAGCAGTCGTCGTGTTGCTAGTTTCAGCGCCTCGGCTAGTTCGAGGCGGTACAGTTGGTGCGCACGCTCCGGTAGTGATGCAGCGGCTTCTTCAATCTCTGTCCACACCTCTTGGGCTCCGCCGAAGATGAATGCCGCGCACCAAGCCTTCACCACGTCGAGCTCGGATGCTCCGTGTGCTTCGGCGAGATCGGCAGAGAAGGCCACTCCCATGACTTCGAGAGTCCGTTCGCAGACTGCGACGGCCGCGATTTCGTGGCGCAGGGGATGCCGATCGATGAGTTCGGGAAACTTTTCAGGGATCATCTCGGGAAAATACTCGTCGATCCAGGCGCTTAGGTAGGGGTCTTCGCACATCGAAGACGTTTGAAGCTGTGTTTTGATGCGGGTAGCGACGATCGAGCGTAGCGTGATGATCTCTGATCGAGTCAGTCCGGGATAGATCGACTGCCGCTCGATCAGGTCGGAGAGTGGTGGTAGCCCAGAGGCTTTCGCCGATGGCACGCTGGCGCCTGTGTGCTTGAAATTAGTGTCGGCATCGTCGGTCGGCGCGATGGGATCCGTCGCGGCGGAACGGCGAAGGCACGTCGCGAATGAATTCCAGTCTTCGCGGGAGCGCAATTGATCGAGAGTCGTTGCGAAGGTCTGACGGGCCGGAAGATCGATAGCCGATCTACGCAGATCCGCAGCGAGCTCTGGGGTATAGACGAAGGCCTGCTCGGACTGCAAATTGACCAACGCCAGATCGGTGTTCGAGACTCGATCGGCGACCAAATCGGCTGCGAGACCGTTGCTGGCCGCGGTCTGAATCGTGTGTCCAGCGAGTTCGAGCTCGCTGCGCATCGCCGCGGCAATGTGATCGCGGTCGAGCTCGACGATCGTTCGCGCGCCTAGCGTCTTCGAGGTGAGGGCGGGCTCGGTGTGAGCTTTCGTTCCGATGCGCTCGCTTTGCAGCCATAGTAGATCGGCGCGGTGGGCCAAGATTGCGGCGATGAGATCGCGTGGATTGGTCGAATGGTCCTCGAACCCGAAAAGTTCGGCCGCCTCTTCGGACAGTTCGATCTTGTTCGCTGTGCGAGCGAAAACGGCGCTGCCACGGCTCCGCATCTCGCTGGGGAAATCCGCCCAAGTAGCCTGGGCGCGGCGACTGAGTCCGACGAGGGCCTCGTGTGACTTTTTTGGATCCGGGGACGGGTCAATGAAGATCTCTTCCGAATCAAATGCAGCGACGAAGCGGATTGCTTGCGGCAGATGGAGAGTGCGGGGAGAGCCGAAAGCGATCGTTTCGGGCGGGCTGCCTTCCGGGCTCTTTGCCAGCAGGGGTTGGGTCGCAGCCCAAGCGCCCTCCGCCGCTACGCGCGCGTCGTAGCGCGTAACGCAGGAGTCGCCCATCCAAAATCCCGACTCGGCAATGACGGCGGCGGCGATGTCGGCCCAGCCGGTGGGTCGCTCGTCTAGCATCAGTGAGAAAAATGGATCGGGTTCGTCGAAGACGACGACTCCGTTAGCGGCCTTCGCTTCGCCGCCAACGATATTGTCGAAGACCGCAAGCGTCGTCGTGAGCAGATCTCGAAACGATTGGTCAATCATCGCGGTGTTTGCCGACTTGATTGCGAGCACTGCGGCAGCGGCGGTCGTAGAGATGCTGCCCGAGCGGAGGGCCTGGGTCGCCAGATCTTCCCGCGCATCTTGGCGCAGGTCTTCCGCGGAGTCTGAAATGCGGAGCCTTGCGCGCGACACGCGATCCTGTCGCAAGACCAATGCCTCAAAGTCCTCAGCGAAGACAAAGATTTCGAACGACGCGCCGGCCCCGGCGGGTTGGGTCTTGAGCGCTAGGGGAGGGCAAGGTGATTCGTGCTCAGAGGCGTAGAGAGAAGTGCGAACCGTCGTTTCGAGGCAGTCGGCCAGTGCCTCGAGAATCGCGCGCGCGCGCCGGCCGGCGACTGAAGCGATCTGAGCACGGTACTCGCTGAGCCTGGTGTCGACCTCGCGCGAGCGCTGTGCGGGACTGGAGAGCGGCCGTCTTGGATCAAATTTTATTTCGAATGTTTCGGCTAGGAGGGCGGCAGCTTCCGGGGCGGACGTGAGCGCATGGGCGATCGTGCCGACATCGGCAATGCCGTTGATGCCGGCGAGCGCGGCGTAGGCCCGGAGGATCTGCAACTGGTGCGGATTCTGGACGGCTTGCCAGAGTTCGGCGAAGTCGTCGATGGGGGCGTCGCGCGCTGAATCGAGTGCACTTCTCAGGTCAGCGGCGGAGACCGCCCTCGCCCCGCGCAGCTCAACGGTAATCTCATGGGTTGGGCCTGCCGTCGTGTGCGCGCTAACCCGCAACCCCAATCGATCCAGCAACCGTAGGATCTCGTGCAGCGGGTCGCGACGACTCGGGTCCCAGGTGATTCGAAAGCTGCGGCCGTCACTGCCACTGGGCGCGATTTCGATGCTGCCCTCTTTTGGCCGAGGATGGAGCCCGGGATCATCCGTAGGTGTGGGCAAAGGGGCCACTTCGGGAGTCTTCGGCTGGGTTGGTTTAGATACCGTAGTGCCGTCGACGGTTGCTTTGCGCCAATTAGAAAGTAGCTCACGGACGTGGGCATTCAGGTCGTCGAGGGCTTCCGGGCGTACTTTGTCGGATCGGCACGCGAGACTGAAGTGGAGGCGCGCTACGGCGAGATCGTCGGACTTCATGTAGGCGGAAAGAACGGGAGCAAAGCGTTGTCCGATTACCGCGCCAACGCGGTCGAGGTCGGGCCGTGTAACGTCCTGGCGTGGTACGGACAGGGTCAAGAAACAGAAGTTGCCAGAGTTGACCGGTGTCAGATGAGAGCGGAATCCAGGCGCCGCGTTTGCGCCGTGGATCTCGATCAGCAGTCGTCGGATGTCATCGGGCGAAGCTGAGAGGACCAAGTCGACGGGAAGCTGGTCAAAGATTGATCGGGCGATGTTGCCGTCGATCGGGGGCGTCGACTCAGCCAAACCGAGAAGCACCTCGTTGCACACGGTGCGGGCCCCGGGGATCGCACTGGTGGGCTCTCGAAACGCTTGCGGTCGAAATACCCCAGCGATGCGATACGCGGTTGGTCGCGTGGCCGCGGGGGCTGCTGGACGGAATCGCAATTCGTCGAGAAATCGGCTTGGGTGCGAGGGTTGAGGCACCCGTGTCTTGACGAGAAATAACCCGTCCTCGGGGTTTTCGCTCCAGGCCTGATCGATCCCGTCGCAAGGGTTTAGATAGATTCCGAGAGAACGCGTACCGGGTGCTTCCGGCGGACCGACTTCTTGATAGCCGGCCAAAGTCATTCGTCCATCGATGAGCCACTCGAGCAAGCTGGCTAGCTCGCGATCATCGTCGCTTCCACCGGACAGGTGAGAGATGGCCTCTGCGGCCTGGACTTCGAGGGACTGCGCCTCACGCTGGTCCTGCGCGATGTTCTCGAGCTGGCGACGTACCGCGGCTTCGAGCGGTACTGGATTTCCGACGCCGCTGAGATGCAGGTGAACCAGGCATTCGTCTGAACTCCCTCCCCCTGCGCTGACGGCGAGCGCTAGGCCCTTCTCGTCGCGCTCGACCTGGACGATTGCGCTCAGCATGACTTCAATCTGGGCCGTGGACTGCTCGACGACTTCGCAAATCGATTCGATCAGATTCGGACGACTATCAGCGGCTACTTCGAGGACGAGTTGGTCGCATTGCCAGCCGTCCTCGGCCGCAGATGGTGTGAAGGCGCGCAGGCCCAGGGGCGCCGTATGGCGGTCGCATAGAAAGCGGAAAGCGCCCAGCGTTAGGCTGGCAATGTCGGACGTTGAAAGGACAGATTCGAGCAGGCGCCCGTTACGCAAAAGAGCGTCGGCAAACGGCGAGAGGAGACTGTACTCTTCGCCTGAGACGCGTTGGTGTAGCTCGGCGATGACGGTTTGGGGTTGGCTGGCCAGCTCCGGACTGACTTCTGTCCCCTCCCGCTGCATGAGCTGGGCGAGTGCTTTATTGAAGCGTGCCACCTAGATTTGTCCTTGTTGGCGCTCGTCGAATCGAGTTCTTCGGGACACAAGTCCCGACTCGCTTGATTCGTGAGTTGCAAAAGAGCTCCAGCCGGATCGACCGGCGAAACACCTTGGCTTCTTTACGAGACCGCGTCACTCTGCCCCGGGTCTGCTGGCAGGTCAACCAGAAAACAGGCCGCCCGTGGCCAGTTCCGGCTGATCGCGGCGTCTTCGAGGTTCTGGGTCCATGGGCCTGGCACGACGGTCATCTCGCGGCATCCGCGCTTTGCGGCGCGCTTGCAGGCCGCTTCTGCGAGCTGGGCTCGGCATTCGTTTTGGATCGCCACCAGTGCCAGCAATTGGGCGCGGCTACCTTCGAGCAAGTCGCGGCTGTACGAGACGTGGAAGAATCCGGCAGGCTTGTTGCGTTGGGTGGCGACGTAGAAGTCGGCGCCGAGGTCCGCAACGATACGGCGGAATCTGGAGAGGGTGGCTCGAGTTTCGTCTGGAACCGGCACGCCTACCTTGGAAACTAGATCACGGATCGCGGCCAGATCGCCGCGCCGCACCCGCCGGATCGTGAACTCCATGGCGAAGACATAGCAGCCGTTGCCGCCCGAGGACACGTACTGGGTCCTGCATGTCGACAGTGCGGTAGGTGGTGCGATAGTCGTCCGAGCGATGGAGGGTTGTCAGGCGGGGGACCGAATCATCGTCGAGACGCGAGACATGGCGTATGGCCCCCATGCGGTTGCTCGCTACGAAGGTCTGGTGGTGTTTGTCCGAGGTGCTGCGCCGGGGGAGTGTGTCGAGGTCCGGGTGCGCGAGCGAAAGCGCAATCACGCATTTGCTGACGTGGTCGCGATTCGCCGGGCCAGCGAGGTGCGTCGAGTCGCTGCATGCCCGCTCTCCGGATCCTGCGGCGGTTGCCCTTGGCAGCACCTGGGCTACGCCCACCAGCTCGCCGAGAAACGGCGCATTGTCAGCGAGCAGTTGCAGCGTGTGGCCGGGGTCGATGTCGTGGTGTCCCCAGTCCGGCCATCGCCGCGGGTTTACGGCTATAGGCGACGCATCAAGCTGCGGGTCGAAGGAAAACGAGTCGGATACTACGCGGGTGGCTCGCACGACTTGGTCGAGGTCGGCCACTGCGCGCTGGCGGAGAGTGAAATCGATCGGTGCTTGCCTGCGGTGCGGCGACTCGTCGATCAGTTTTCGTCGAATGTTCGCCGGATTGAAATGGTGGCGCGGCACGGAGCGGAACGTGGTGTCGTTGTGGTCGGCGAGATCGAAGGTGCGCTAGCCCCCGGTGACGAGACAATTTGTCGGGGCTGGCTCGAGTCGAGTGATGTATGTACTGGATTGTTCCTTCGCGGTCGCGGATGGCAGCGGCGCTGGGGGCAGACCCGGGCCGATGTCGAAGTTGACGATGAACCCGCCGTGCACTTCGAGGCGATGGGATTCTCGCAGGTCAATCCGCTCGCAAATCGGGACCTGGTTCGTACTGTCGTGCGGCTAGCGGGGGAGGTGGCGGAGCGTCGTGTGCTGGACGCTTACTCCGGCGCGGGCAACCTGGCCGCTCCGCTCGCGAGACGGGGAGCTCAGGTGGTTGCCGTTGAGCAATCTGCGGAAGCGTGTGAAAGCGCCGAAGCGAACGCGGCAGCGGCCGCGCGAGGTTGGACAATCATCCGCGGCCGGGTCGAGAAGGTTCTGTTCGCGATGGCGGACCGCCAGGATGTGTTCGATGTCGTCGTTCTGGACCCTCCGCGTAGCGGTGCTCAGGGCGTCGTCGAATCGATTCTCAGGATGGCGCCGCGGGTCGTGATTTATGTCTCTTGCGACCCCGCTACCTTGGCGAGAGATCTCAAAGTGCTGCAAACTCGCTATCGTTTGGCCGCAGTCGAGCCCATCGATATGTTCCCACATACCTACCATGTCGAGACCGTTGTGCGGTGTGAACTCACCCCCTGAAGCGTGGGGCTGTAAACGGCTATGGCGAATTGATTCTTCGAATGGCTGTGCCTTGGCTGATCCGCACGAAAATCCACAATTTAGCGAATGGTTCTTGTTCTTGAGCTGACAGCTAGGGTAGCGTCGGAGCCGGAGTGAGCCTGACAGATGCCGAGACAGCACAAGAGGCCTGCGCGACCCAAGATCACCATTCTTCCGGGGCGTGGGGTGTCTCAGACGATCAATTATCTCCTCAAGGACCGTGAGGAGCTCGACTGGCTGGTGGCGGTAGGTCGCAACAAGGACGGCGAGATCTTCTTTTACGACACCGGCGGCGAGATCGTCGAGGATCTCGGCACTCTCGAGTATCTCAAGGAACGCATTACGCGGGCGCACTTCGGCGAGGATTCCGACTAGGTCTGGAGCCGCATTGCCGAGCGCGGCCCGATGCCACAGCGTTTTCGTGGGCAGGAGCTAAAGGGTTGACGACGGCGGTCGTCAAATTTTCAACGGTAACCTGCGTCAGCTTTGTCGCTTTCATAAGAATGGCGACATAGCCGAGCAAGTGTCGGCCCGACGGCATAGATTTCGCTGATTTCTTGCGGACCAACTGAGGAGGTCTGATGGAAGACTTGCGAAAACAAGCCAATGATTTGCTATGCTATTACGGCAAGATGCAGAACCGATTAACGCAGGTTGGTGTCGATGACCCCGCTTCGTTGGTGACGCTCTTCAATCAGCTCCAGCGAGGGCTACAGTCAGTCGATGTCGGGGAACTCGATCCGGCGATCAAAGAAGTGGATCGTTTGATCGAGTCTCTGGGGCGCATGCAGGCTGACTTGCAGGTCCTGCGCGAACTCAAGTTGCGAGTCGAGCGTGGTACAGCGGATCAGGCAGATCCCGCCCCGGAGGCGAATGCGGCGCGCGAATCCTCGTCCGGGAAGCGCCGCCGGACGATCCAGCCGGTCGTTGTCCAATAAGCTGGGGCCGCTATTCGTCGGGTGTAAAGATGTCCGTGAGCCGCACCCTGCGATAGTCTTCGGGTGCCTTGAAGCGCGCTCCGTCGATATCCGCCGCGCGGACTGACTTCGCCCGCTGCTCGTAGCCGCCGGCGAGGTGGTAGGTCGTGGTCTGTAAAGCGAATCCCTTGCGCAACAGATCGAGGTAGTCCTTGCTGTGGTACAAGGCGTTGTGTGGTGCAGCGGACGCGCCGATGTATCCGCGGCTGCGCTCTTGTTGGTACTTCACCAGCTTTTCGGGGTCGAGATCACTTTCGAGATTCAACCCTTCCGCGACCCAGATCTCCTGGAAGAGCTGGCCGTCTACGAGGACGTCGTACCGTAGTGCGGTGTAGCCGGCGATATCTTTCTCTTCCGGTTTTCGCTCGATGACCACAGGGGGAAGTGATTCCTTGTCGATCGCTTTGGGTTTGGAGGCGTCCTTATCCTTGTTGCCTCCGAACTTTTTTCGCAGGGCCTTGTTGCGGCGTTCCGTAGAGCGGGTGACGTACTCCTCGATGGTGCCCGACCAAATGTATTTCTTCTTTGGATTCAGCAATGTGAACGTGCCGCTACCGTAGTCGTAAATCGTTTGGATATGCTCCTGCTCGACGAGCCGCTTGTCGCTGGCGATGTAGGACTTCGAAGAGAGCGACTCTTGCCTCCCGGTCTTTCGGATCGGAGTGCCCTCCCATTCGATGACCCAACCAGCTTGAACTGTGCTCGGTAAGACCGCGACTGCCAGGGCACACACTGCCCACCGCAAACACTTCGACATTTGATACCTCCGCAGGGTGATCCTGCCAAAGTACGGATGCCGATCTAGGAAGTCAATTTTTCTGGCGAGGGTAAGGCTTGTCGTGGCCTGCGGGAAACGTGATGATCAAAGCGCATGACGAATCTTCTTCTTGCCGTTGTACTTTGTTCTGTCGCGTTGGCGATTGTTGGCTACCTCTTGCGCGTCCTATGGCGTGCGGCTGGGGGGCCGGTTTTTTCCGGCTTTGAACGCAGCCGTTTGCGCGGATGTGAGGATCGCGTGGCGCGGGGCGATGCGCGGATGAAAGAGGGGAACCTCGCCGCGGCGGTGTCCGCCTTCGCAGGGGCGCTCTACACGAAACCGGTGCGTTCGCGTGAACTTTTTTCAGCAGTGGAAAGACTTCATACAGGTGTGTTGAGTCGCTTGATTGCTGCGTCGGATCAGCGCCACGGCCCGAATGTCGGCATGTTGTCGCTCGCGGTTGCCGATCGAGTGCTGCGCAAGCGAAAGACCCTTCAGTTAGAATACCTCAGCGCCCTGCAGACGGGGACTCGTCTGCGCCGCCGCGAGCTTGAACGCGAGATGCGTGCGAATGCGGCGGAGCTCAAGAAGGCGGTGCGGGAGCTTTCCGCTGAAGTGATGAGCGCAGCGCCGGGTTCGTCGCTGCACTGATTCAAGCTGAGAGTCGGCGTACAGCGGTGGCGACCAGGCCGGGGAAGTCCGACATGACGCCGTCGACTCCGAGCTCGAATAGGCGTCCGATCTCGTCGGCGTCGTTGATGGTCCACACGTGGATCTCGAGGCCGAGCGAATGTGCTGCAGCGATGCTCTGCGCCGTCACCAGCTCGCGCCCCATGGCGGCGGTCGGGATTTGGAGAGCGACGCCCGGTGGGGTGTAGGCCGCCATGGTGCCGGACTCGAAGTGACCGAAGAACTCCAGAACGTCGTCCGTGCTGTATCCTGTGGCGATCTCGTCGCCTACGTGATCCCGGATGTCGCGCATGATCGAGCCGTGCTCAGCGGCGAGCAGGGTTCGCTCGCTGCACTTTGCCTTGCGCAAGAGGGAGACGACTTCTTCGACGATCGCGGGAGCGCCTTGCTTTATTTCGATATTGAAACGGTGCGCAGGGAAAGCCTGCAGGACTGACGCAAGGGTTGGGACTATGACGTTGTTTTCGCGGTAGGGAAACGTCGTGCCGTCGGCCGTGAATCGGTATCCGGCGTCGAGCTCGGTGAGCTGGCTCCAGGTCAGATCTTTGATCGGGCCGGTACCGTTGGTCGTGCGGTCGAGGACTTCATCATGAAACACCACGACGGTGCCGTCTTGGGTCGCGTGGACGTCGAGCTCGAGGTAGCTGGCTCCGAGCGCCGCTGCGAGAGCGAAAGAAGGGAGCGTGTTCTCCGGTGCCAGGCCACAGGCGCCGCGGTGACCAAAAACTCGCGGTCCCGGAGGGGCTAGGTAGTTTGCGCGGCTCATGAATGGGTACGCTAACGCCCGGCCGCGGCGTCGGCAATCTCGGTCGCGTCGCGGTTCAGAACGTGAGTGCTGCCGGCGCCAGATGTTCGGCGACCCGCAGAGACGAGATGGGAAGCGGCCGCAAACTGCGCTGCGGTCGGTGGTGCGTCGTCACGGCCCTTAGTTGGCTCGTAAGAAGCTCGCGCTGGGTGATGAACCGCCCCGGATCGACCTTGGTCACCGTGGGTGCGCGGCGAACTTTCAGCGGGTTGACGTAGCGGCCCTTTTCGAACATCGCGAAGTGAAGGTGGGGGCCAGTGGCGCGCCCGCTGCGCCCAACGTAACCGATTACTTGGCCGCGCTCGACATAAGTTCCCGTGGCGACCGACTTGTGAATCCGGCTGAGATGCGAATACGCGGACACTAATTCGCCGCCGTGGTCGATCTCGACGTGACGGCCGAATGCCCCCTTCCATGCGGACCACCGCACGGTGCCGGACCCGATGGCTCGAATCGGAGTGCCGGTCGGCGCCGCGAAATCGACACCCAGGTGTGGCTTGCGGCGCTTGAGGATCGGGTGGAAGCGCGAGTAGGAAAAAGTTGACGTGATGCGGGTGAACTCAAGAGGGTAACGAAGAAGCGCATCGTCGAGCGCCCGTCCTCTCCGGTCTACGTAGATCGTGCGCCCGGCCTCGTCTTCGTAGAGAAAGGCCGAGACAGATTGCTTTGCGCCCTG
>JAJCZJ010000111.1 GCA_029262455.1 Deltaproteobacteria bacterium
CTCCCGGGTGTTTCCTCTCCAGACGCTTGCGCGGCTCGGCGGGCGCCTCTCCCTCCCGGGTGTTTCCTCTCCAGACGCTTGCGCGGCTCGGCAGGCGCCTCTCCCTCCCGGGTGTTTCCTCTCAAGACGCTTGCGCGGCTCGGCAGGCGCCTCTCCCTCCCGGGTGTTTCCTCTCAGACGCTTGCGCGGCTCGGCGGGCGCCTCTCCCTGCCGGGCTCACGGGCCATTCGGGAGTTGATCGTCAACGGCTGTACAATACTGGATTGAGGGGTCCGGCCGCCAAGTCGCCGGGTTCGCATCCTCGGAGCCAAACATCGCGGTCGAAACGTCGGTTCGGGTGGTCCAGCTCTCCGACCTTGGTGCCGTCCGCAAAGTAGATGACCGTCATCGCTTCGCGCATGACGTCGGTCTCGTTTGGCGGGGCTGAGTGAAGCGTCCAACCCGAATGAAAACTCGCATCGCCCGGCGCGAGCGGGCCAGTGGGCGAGCGGTCGAACCCATGCTCGTCGACAATCCGGTCGAGTTCGCGCTGCGACTCGTCGCCGATCGCGAAGTCGCCGCAGCTCCCGCCGCGATGGGAACCGGAGGCAAACGTCATCAATCCCATCTCTGGCGCCACCGGCATGAGCGGCATCCAAAGCGTAATGGTCTTGTCGGTATCCAGCGGCCAATAGAATTGGTCCTGGTGCCAGGGCGTCGCGCCGCCTCGAGGCTCTTTGAATAACGCCTGGTCGTGATACAGGCGGACTCCCGAAACTCCCATCAGGTCGGCCGCGACCTGAGCGAAACGGCGCGCAAACACAAACGCTTTCGCCAGCTCGCTGTGACGCCAAAGGTTGAACATTTGCAGAAACGCCTTGCCATAGGTATCGCGTTCCTGCAGTGGGCGGCGTTCAAATCGCCCAGCCTCACCAGCCTCGACGAGTGCGGGTCGGCAGGCCGCCACTTCTCCTGCGCTCGCAAGGCCCCTAACGATGACGTGACCGTGCTCACGGTAGCTGGCGAGGTCGTCAGGAGAGACCGAAAATCGCGAAGAAAAATCCGGCGCGCTCATTTCCCCACGGCATCGCCCACAGCGATCCCGTCGCGAATGACGGGCATAAAGTCGTTCAGTGGGCTCTCGATCTTGGTCCCAGCGATCTCGATACCGAGGTCGACTGTTCCCGGCCGACAGAAATGCCACACCATCGCCGCACGGATCTCATCCGACAGGTTGTCGGTCGAGCGATGCATGAGATGGCTGTCGAAAACCATCAGATCGCCGGGAGACAAGAGACACGGAGCGCTTGCATCCATATCGTGGTCGACAATCTCAACATACCCGTAAACCGAGCCGGGACGAGAATCCGGCACGTGCTGATGCACTGGTTCAGCCTGACTGCCCGGGAGTACATGCAAGCAGCCGTTCTCCAAAGTTGCGCGCGTCACCGCCAGCCAAAGTCCTACGATCGGTCGCGCCGGCTCGAACGGAAAGTAGTACGAATCCTGATGCCACGGTTGCCCCCAGGCACCCGGGTTCTTGAAGATGAACTGTGAAAGAAAACAATCCACGTCGGGACCGATCGCTGCGACCAGGATGCTCGCTACCTCCGGAAGCGCAAGAAACGACCGGAATGTTCCCGTACGATGAAGCTTGAAGATCTTGGCGACATAGTCCTCAGGCGCGTGCCCGACGAAGCCCTCCTGGCTCTCTTTGACCACCCACGCAGGGGTCACGTCATTCCCTGAAGCCGCAGATCGGGCGATTGCGATCACTTCATCCAGCATCGCATTCCCAATCGCGGCATCAGCGAATCCGCGATGCAACGCAAAGCCCGGCTGGTCGTCGTCGCGCAGGGCGGACGCTAGATTGATCGAGTCAGTCCCCATGTGGCCACGAGACTAGCCACCAAACCGAGCTTGAACAATCCCGCGCAAATCCTCATACATCATGTAGAAACGAGGACCCCCAACGTGCCACCGAAAACACAGCTTCTCGACGACTATTCTGGCGATTTTCATCCAGACGTCGGACTCGCGTCCTTCTCCCGGCAGGCCCTAGCATGCCTCGGGCGGGAGTACTTGCTCAACGGACACCTACAGGATCGCGTCGGACTTCCGTTGGTCGCCAGACACTTCGGCGTCAAAGAGTATCTCAACTTCTCGATCGAGGAATGGATGGCCGCCAGCCCGATCTACTCGCTGCGGATGCAGCGCGCCATGGAATTCGAAGGACACGACGTGTCGACAGTGTTCAAGAATTTGCAGCTCGAGATCGGCGCCCCGCACCAGTTCATGGATTTCCAGTTCAGGCTCGATCGACCCGACTACGGTGAGTTCTGGTTGGCCCACTGCGGAGCGCTCGCCGACGTCGAGCCATATGGAGAAGCGTCGGTCAAATTGATGTGCCATAGCATCGAAGATCCAACCTTCGACGCGACGGCGGCCGCGACGCATCCGAAAATGAAGATGAGGCCGATCCACAGACCCCCGCGAGTACCCGAAGGACGCTATCCAGCTTGCCGCTGGAAGGTCTTCATCGGGGAAGATTCCGAACCCTACGAACAGCATCCGAACCTCGACATCGTACGGTCTTCAAAGATCGCCTCGATCCCCATCGACTGCCCCACCGAAAACGGCGAGCCAGGCGGTTGGGACAGCTACAAAGGAGCGTTTGATCCAGGGTTCCAGCTCGAAGACCTCTCACACTGCGCTCTGGTCAAAGTCAATCAGGAGTTCGCGGTGCAAAGTCATCTCCTGGCGCGGGCGTTCATGCTGTGCGCATCACAGCGTCGCGATGACACCGCCGCTCTCGATCTCGGCACGGCGCAGTGGACGGGAATCGCTGCGCTGACCGCGCGCCGCATCCGCGCAGCGCTCGCAATCGAGGGAGACGACATTCAGGCGATTGCGAAGGTCTTTCAAATGCACCCATGTTTCGCTCCGCGTACATACGTGGACTTCAAGGTCGAAGTCACCGGCCCTCGGTCGGCCCGGCTGAGCATCGCCGATAGCCCAGCCTTGGACGAAGGAGATTGTCACTCTTGGTTTGCTACCCTGAAGACCGAGGCTCATCCAGCCCTCGACGCGATCGCCGAAGCGGTCAACCCCCACGCGCGATGCATTCCCGCGGCAGACGCAAAGGGTGCGGCATTGGCCTGGGACGTCACCATCGACCCAAGCAGGGAGCCCCAGACCGAACCGGAAGAGCTGCAGCTCGCGAGGATGAGCAAGGGCGCAAACTTCCGCTTCGAGCAACGGCGCTTGCTCCGCGAGTAGAGCGACAACGGGCACTGAGTACGACGCATCGGAGTGTAGGTGACCACCCGTGGTCAAATGTCCTCCACTGCTACAACCGCCCCCGTCTTGCTGCTATGAGACCCCCCCATGGCAGAACAGAACATAGGTGACCGCGCCCAGATCCAAACCAATCTCGAAACATGGCTTCGAGACAACCTCAAGGACCGATCGGGATTGACCATTGAAGAGCTCCGCTTTCCCGAAGCGAGCGGTGAAAGCAGCGTTACACTCATCCTGCGTGTTCGCCACGATTCCGGCGAGGAAGGGATGGTCGTCCGCATGGTCCCGCGCCAGAGCGACGTATTCGAATCACACGACCTACTGTTGCAGTTTCAGATGATGGAAGTCATGCACCGCGAAGGCATTCCTGCCCCACCGCTCATCGGGTACGAGCCGGATCCATCGTTCGTCGGCAGCGATTTCTACGTGATGGGCTTTGTCGACGGACGCATTCCACCGGACAACCCCCCGATGGCCTTTGGCAGCTGGGTCACCGAAGACCTCGACGCGAATGATCGCCGGGCCATGTGGAACAACGGCCTCGACACCTTGGCGGCGATCCACAAGATCGATCTCGCCAAGCACGACTTCAGCCGGCTGCCCCGGGCCGAATCTGGAGAGCCTACAATCGCCAACGAGCTGCGGAAATTCGACTCGATGTATACACCAGAGATCCGCGAGTCGGCCGACCCTATGATCCTGACGGCGTGGGACTACGTGACGAAAAACCCCCCGCGCTCGGAGAAGGCATTGCTCTGTTGGGGGGATTCTCGCGTCGGGAACGTCATCTGGCGCGACCTCAAACCCGTCGCCGTCATCGACTGGGAGATGGCCAACATCGCCGATCCGCTGAGCGACCTCGCATGGTGGGTTTGGATCGACAAGTGCAACAGTGAAGGCCTCGGCGCGCCTGCGTTGGTGGGTGTCCCACAGCCGCGAGAACTCTACGAACGTTGGGCCGAGCGGACAGGATTGTCGATCGCTAACATCCCCTACTTCGAGCTCCTGACCGTGGTTCGCTACTCGATCATTCTAGAGCTGAAATTTCGCTCGATGCAGGCCGCCAATCCCGACGCCGGAACGATACCCAATTTCACCGTTCCCTACCTCCCACCTCTCATAGAAGCCGCGAAGCAATCGGTCTAGACGTTGAACCGAAAGTGGATGATGTCGCCGTCCCGCACTTCGTATTCCTTGCCCTCGAGTCGCAACTTTCCGGCGTCGCGACACTTCGCGTCCGATCCGAGCTCGATAAAGTCCTCGTACGCCACGACTTCGGCACGAATGAAGCCACGTTCGATATCGCTGTGGATCTTGCCTGCCGCGCGCACCGCCGAGGTTGACCGTTCGATCGGCCACGCGCGCACCTCGTCTTCGCCCGACGTGAGGAACGAGATCAAGTTGAGCAGCCCATAGGCGGCACGGATAAATCGGGCCCGCGCCGTCTCTTCGAGTCCGAGGTCGGCGAGGAAAGCACCGCGATCCTCTTCGTCGAGCCCGGCGATCTCCGTCTCCACCTGTGCCGATAGAGCGATTCCCAAGATCGACTCCGCATCGAGCCTGGCTTTGAGCGCATCGTCGATCGGCGCTCCCGCCTGGTCTTCGCCAACGTTCACGACCACCATCATCGGCAATCTCGACAGCAGCCCAAAGCCGGCCAGGTCGCGTTCTTCCAGCTCCGAGAGCTCGACGTCACGCAGCGGCTTCTCTGCATCGAGATGCTCCTTGCAGAGTTCGAGCAGGGCCGTTTCCTTGCCCTTGTCCTTCTCCCTGCGCAATCGATCCAAACGCTTCTCGATGACTTCTAAATCGGCCAAGAGCAATTCTGCTTTGAAGCTATCGACGTCTCCTGCCGGATCCGCCTCGCGGTCCGCCGATGGATCGGAGAACGCCCGTACGACCTGGACGAGTGCGTCGGCATCTCGCATCTGCGCGATGGTCGACCGATCGATCGAGTTGGAGGCGTCCGGCCGGCCCGGATAGTCGACGAAGACGACCTCTCCATAGGTCGTCTTCTTCGGCTGGAAGATCTCCGCCAGCCGATCGATTCGATCGTCTGGAACCTTGATCGTACCGAGATTCGGCTTGGTCGGGTCTCCGCCACCAAACCCTACCGAAGCATCGAGTCCAGTCAGAGCGTTGAACACAGTTGTCTTGCCAGATCGGGGAAACCCGACGATGCCAATCTTCATGCACCACCCATAGCGGCACTGAGCAACTTCTTCTCGCTCAGCGACGCGTCCACTAACACTCTACGTCAGTAGACCCACTTTGTTTTGGAGTACCGAAAGATCTCGGTCACTTCCGTCGCCTCGATGATTTTCGGGCGGTTGTCGAGCGCTTCGGTCGTCGATGCACCTCGGTGCCGGTACTTGAATTCGAGGTACTTGATCGTACCCACGGGTACCGCTTTGGGATCGAAGTTCGAGAGCCGGCACTCGAACTTCTTGTCGTACCCGACAAACTCACCTTCAACTCCCTCAGCACTCGCGCGCCACGCAACTTTGGCCTTGTTGTCAGTCTCGCGCTGCCGGAGAAATCCCATCCACATGTCACAGAACTGGTCCAGTGATGTTTGAAGCTGTTCCTCGCGTCCCTCGGCAAACACCGGAGAAGTGACCACACCGACGAGTACAGACGCCACCAGAAAAGCGCGAATCAACCTCCGACAATCATTGCTGCTATTCACGTCGTGTCCTCCGCGCGCACTTGTCCAAAGAGCCCGTACCCCGAAACTAGCCGCCTACACGACCGTCAATCGAGACTACGCGGCGCCTCGCGCCGGGTCAACTCTCCATGTGGTTGCCGCAGCGGGCGCTGTCCCTTATGCAAGGCGTACAACATGTTCAAACTCACCAGAGCCCAGCGATTCGGGGCCCGCTTCATGATCCTGCTCGCCACGGCCAGCGTCCTGAGCTGGGCCGTCGAGCTACCGAACCGACTGTCGGTACCGCAGAAATTCCTGGCCACTTCTGCCTCACAGCTGGCCTCTCTCACCGGTGGCGCCAATCAGCCCGAAGCCGACCAAATTTTTGTGAGCGGGCTTACGATTCACATCAACTACGAGTGCACCGGAATCTACGTCTTCCTCATCTTGTTTGCGTTCCTGATCGCCTATCCAGCGAGTTGGGCGGCACGGGCCGCGGGAGCGGCCGTCGGAGTCACCGCCCTGTCAGTCGTCAATATTTTTCGGATTGCCGTGCTCATTCGGATCGCGGAAGTACGACCGGACCTGTTCGCGCATTTTCACGAGTATGTTTGGCAAGGTGTTTTCCTGGTCCTGGTCATCGCCTATGCGATGTCCTGGGTCGAGCGCGTCAAATGAAGTGGCGGTTCGTCGGCCGTTTTCTTGTTGCCTTCGCGGTATTGATTCCGCTCGCCACCACTACGGATTTCCCCACCCACTACGCCTCGGCCCTGGAAAGTGTCGGACGTGTCACCAGTCCAGCACTCAACGGGTGGTCGTTTGAGCGCTCCGCAGACGCAGGCCCGTCCGGCCTGCGCTTTCGCCGCGGATCCGAGTCGATGCGCTTCGAGCTCAGCTTGGCAGCCTTTGCGCTGGGCTTGTTCCCTTTCCTGAGTCTGGTCGGAGCAACCCCGGGGATGCCTTTGCGACGCACCGCCTGGGCCATTGTCGCAGGAGTCAGCGGACTGTTCGCGCTCGACCTCTGCGTCGTGCTGGCCTACCCGTGGATGGTGCGAAACCCAAACGATATCAAAGACATCACCGGCACCTTCCTCGGCCTACTGACTTTCGTCGGAGCCCCAGTGATTCTTTGGTTCGCTCTCACCTATCGATACCTTGCTCCGGTGTGGCGACTCGAGCTACCCGAAGACGGTTAATGCTTCGATCAAGCCTGTCGGATCCTCGGCGCCAACCAGCGATCGAAGAACCCAGCACCGGGCTTCTTCCGCTCTTGTAGCTCCTCGAGGTAGGCGAAGAGCTCCTCGTACAACGCGTCCGTAGCAATTCCCTCGGATTGCGGCCGCAGGTCATCGAGGATGATCAGAGCCTGGCGGAATAAGTTGAGAGCCCCCCTCCCACCGCCACGGCGGAAGTGAATGTGCATGCCACAGGCGATCATCGTCAACGACTTGGCGAGGTCGCGGTCATCCTCGGCGCACGCATTGTGCAGATCTTCGAGCACTTCCTGGCTCTCGAAGTAGTTGCCGCGGTTGTAGATCGCCACGGCCTCGAGAAGAGATGCTCGCTGCTCGTGCGTCACTCCGCAGCCTTGCGCTTGGCCTCGCCTGCTCGCTCCGCCTGCAGCCGACCGTCCTCCCCACCGCTGTGATCGACGAACTTCATCGAATCCGCGATCGCATGATGTCCGGCTTCGTCTCGGATCAAACGATGCATCTGCTGACACACTTCGCGATAGGCTTGGTGCCCTTGAGGCGTCGTGCGCAGTTCGATCACATGCATCGCTTCGCGCGCATTCATCTCCATGTAAAACCGCACCCGATACGCCATCGGCAACACGTAGGAAGCGACAGCGGTGTGCCCGACATCTGCGATGGCGCGATAAACTTCCGCTGCTTCATCCATCACAGATCGCCAATCCGCCTCGGCGCCGATCGAGCTCACTGCCGGTGACATCACATAGCCGTGATCGGGGCTGAGTGGCTGCCACTCGATCGACAACAGCCGATGCCGCTGGAGGTCTCGAAAAGCCCCGTAATCAGCCAACACATCGAAGCGGTAGGAAGTTCGCTCGAATGCGCGACCCGGGCGATGGCGGCGATTCGTACGGTCGCCAACGTAGGTCCGCAACACTTCGGCGCGCTCGGCCGCCGTGAGCGCGCCGACACGTTTCTGAAGCTCTTCATCCGCCAAACCCGAGACGGCGTACAACGCCGCTGCCACGACCTTCTCTTCACCGTTGGGCTCAAAGTCGGTCAGCGTCACCAACGGGCTTGGCACTGGCACATCGTTACCCAACAACCGTCGCGCGACGGCCTCCATGTTGCGGCGCCCGGCCGCGAGGTACTCGACCGTCACGCCGCCGCGATCCGCCCGGTCGACTCGAGTCAGAAACGCCGGAATGACTTCGCGCAGCTCTACGAGCATCGCATCGGCGCACGACCGTACCTCGTCGAGAGCGTGCGCCTGCATTCGCAGCAGCAACTGTTCGTAAGCTTGGCCAGTTCCGAAGATACCGACGTTCGATTGCGTCGCAGCCGGCAACATACCGCGCAATGCATCGAGCGCCTTGGCGCGAATCGTCGCCCTGTAGACACCGCCAGACACACCTTCCTGGCGCGGCGAGCGCTCGGTATAGTACGCCACAGCCGGGTCGATCCAGCGAGCATAGACCTCAAACACTCGGTCGAGGCAGACGCGATAGCGCTCTTCTAACTCCGTCCCCACGATTTCGGCGGGAACCGTATAGCGCCATCGGCCGTGATCGCGGTCGGTATACGGGATGTAGCGGGTCGACTGCTCGAGGTACGCCATGAGCCGGCCCCACTCGAGCACCTTGGTGAGAATGTTCGACGCCCCCTCCACAGCGATATGCGCGCCTCCGAGCTGCGCGACAGAATCATCACCATACTCGGATAGGACTCGCTTGAAGAGCTTCTCCGACCGCTGTGTCCCGACGGCAGCCGTGACACCGACACCTCCATCGTCGAGGAACTCATCGAGGAACAACCGACGAAGGCTCTTCGGCGATCGTGAGTAGCGAGCAAAAAGGGCGGCCTTCACCACCTCGGGCAAGTTGCGTAAGGCGAAAACAGGCCGATCCAAATTCGTAAAGAACGGCTCGAGCGCACGGCGCTCGGCTTCGTCAAACTCGCTATGGGTCAGACTTTCACTCATCGTCAAGGACGTGAAACACCAACCCTGTCTGCAGCTTCGGGTGAAAGTACGTCGACTTCTGTGGCATGACTTCACCGGCAAGACAGACGCTCTGCACCTCTTCGATCTTCGGAGCTCGCAAAAGAAAAGCCGCTTGAGCATTTCCGCTCTCAACGGACGAGAACGCAAGGTCATCCTCGTGGGTGTAGACAACCCGCCCAGCCTCGGTGTCCTCGAGATAATCCACTCCGAGCGTCTGCTCGAACACAAACGCGTCGAGCACCGTCACATCGAGATCGCGCAAGACCGCCGGAACCTCGGACAATGCCCGTTCGATCGCGCCCCAGTCTTTCGGTCGCAACAAGTAGGCCCCGCCGTGCCCCCGCAAGCGTAGGGCGAGCACTCCTTTTGCCGACTCCGCTTCGAGCCGCGTTTGCAGATCTTTCGCGTTCGAAACTTCCACCGCCTCGACCGAGAACGCCTGCTCCAGCTTGCCCAACCACTCATCGGAGGAACCGAGCGGGCCACACCACAACCGGTGCGTCGGTAGGATCACCAGTCCCGACTCTTCCATCGGACAGAGGTACATCAGTAGATAGTTGTAGGCTGCCTGCTCGTCACCGCCGGCGGCGCGCCGGCGATCTCGATACTCCAAGGCAGTTTCATAACGATGATGCCCGTCCGCGATGAAAACGCGCGTATTCGCGTAGCAGTCGCGCAACACCGCCACATCGTCCGCAGCGCCGATACGCCAAACACGATGGCGGCCGCCGCGATTGTCACCGGCGTCGGTCCACGGCGAATCTTTGCGCGCTCGAGCGCAAATCTCTGCGATTCGATCGTCTCCGGAGGGGTAGATCCCAAAGATCGGGCTGAGATTCGTGCGGCACGTCTCCATGATCTTCAGCCGATCGGCCTTCGCTTTCGGGAAGGTGCGCTCGTGAGGCATGATATTGCCATCGGCAAACGGCTCGAGCCGTACAGACGCCAGCACACCGCTGCGCTCGCGTAGCGAACCGTCCGGCATCGCGAACTCCTGAACATACAGATAGAAGTTCGGCGATGTTTCTCGTACGAGCACGCCGTCGCGGCGCCAAGCCGCGAGGTCGCGGCCCGCTGCAGCATAGCGATCAGCTTCTTTGCTGAGAATCAGTCGCACAGCGTTGTGAGAACTCCGCGCATAGAGCTCATCGCGCTCGGCGTCGTCAATGACATCGTAGGGCGGTGCCAAGACCGTATCCATGTCGACAACGTCCGGATTGTAGTGAAGAGCCCGAAAAGGCCGCGCAGTAATCATCTCATCTCCTCGATTCCCGGCTCGTTCAACCTCGAGACCCGACGCAGCTCAGAGCTGTTGCTGCAACTTGGCATTCTTCGCCTCGACCTTTTTCGCCATGTTTTTCTTGAATCGCTTCATAGCCGCCGCCACCTGCGGATCGCTCAGGGCCAGGATCTGGGCCGCCAAGATTCCGGCATTCTCGGCACCGCCTACGGCGACCGTGGCAACCGGAACGCCCGAAGGCATCTGTACAGTTGCCAACAAGGCGTCCATTCCCTGCAACGGAGTTGCGTTGAGAGGCACACCAATCACCGGCGACGTCGTGTGCGCCGCAACGACACCGGCAAGGTGCGCCGCGGCGCCGGCGCCGACCACAAACACTCGGATCCCGCGCTTGGCGGCACCGCTGACATAGGATGAAACCCTATCCGGTGTGCGGTGAGCCGACATGACCTGCGCGTCACATTCGATACCCAGTTCGCGCAAACGCTCGACCGCGCCCATCATGACCGACCAATCACTATCACTTCCCATCAATACCGCTACGCGCGGCTTCGCTTTAGCCATCGTATCCAACTCCAAGTCTTCCAAAGTCCCAATCCGACATCAGATCCACCTCACCGCTGGCGCAACGCCCGGTGCGCGATGTCGCGACGAAAGTGCACGCCTTCCCAGCGAATCGCATCAACAGCACGATACGCTTCGCCGACCGCAGCATCGATATCCGACCCGATCGCCGTCACACCGAGAACACGTCCGCCGGCGGTTACGACACGGCCCTCGTCGGTCGCGGTACCCGCGTGAAACACGACCCCGTCCGACCATTCTCGCAAGTCTTCGAGGCCAGAGATCACCCGACCCTTTTCATAATTGCCAGGATATCCCTCTGCCGCCATCACCACACACACCGCTGGCCGCTCATCCCACTGCGGCGACAGGGTCGACAACTCGCCGTCCACGGTCGCGTTCATCATCTCGAGGAGATCCCCGCGCAACCGCATCAAAATTGCCTGACACTCCGGGTCGCCAAATCGGACGTTGAACTCCAACACCTTGGGCCCTTCACGCGTAACCATCAGTCCGGCGTACAACACACCGCGGTACCGGATGCCCCGATCAGCAAGGCCAGTAACGACCGGTCGCATCACCTCAGCCATCACCTGCTCGTGCAACTCTGCCGTAACGACCGGAGCAGGCGAATAGGCACCCATCCCCCCTGTGTTCGGACCGCGGTCGCCATCCAGGGCGCGCTTGTGGTCCTGCGACGAGGCAAGCGGCAAGACGGTCTGACCATCCGTCACCGCCATGAAAGATGCCTCTTCGCCCTCGAGAAACTCTTCGACGACAACTTTGTCTCCGGCGGAACCGAAAACACGCGATCGCATGGTACGATCGATCGCGTCTTCCGCCTCCTCGACGGTGCTACAGAGGAGCACACCCTTCCCGGCCGCCAGCCCGTCCGCCTTGACGACGATCGGCGCACCTACCTCTCGGACATAGCGCCGAGCTTCGTCGGGGTCGGTGAATGTCGAATAGAAGCCTGTCGGGATACCGCACTCGCTCAAGAGATCCTTGGTGAAGGCTTTCGAGCCTTCCAGGCGCGCCGCAGCCGCGACCGGCCCGAAGCAACGCAGTCCATGACCTTCGAGCGCATCAGCGATCCCGAGCGTCAGCGGCAGTTCGGGCCCCGGCACGATCAGATCGATCTTCTCAGCCCGGGCAAACGCAACCAGAGCCTTGATGTCGTCGGCCGCGATCGCGACGATCTCCGCCACTTCCGCGATCCCGGCGTTGCCTGGGGCGCAATACAGCTTCGTCAGCAACGGAGACTGGCTGAGTTTCCACACCAAGGCGTGCTCGCGACCGCCGCCCCCAATGACAAGGACCCGCATGGGACTAGTGCCTGAAGTGACGGACGCCGGTCATCACCATCGCCAGTCCGAGCTTGTCCGCGGCTTGGACGACTTCGTCGTCACGAACACTTCCGCCAGGCTGAACGACCGCGACCGCGCCAGCCGCTGCTGCCTCTTCGACACCGTCCGGAAATGGAAAGAACGCGTCACTCGCCAGCACCGAAGCTTCGAGCGAGATCCCAACACGGCCGGCTTTCGCGCGCGCCGCGTGAATCGGGTCGACCCGCGACGTAGCACCGCCACCCACTGCGAGCGTCCGATCTTTCTCAACAAACGCGATGGCATTCGACTTCACGTGCTTGACCACTTTCATTCCAAAGCGCATGGCGGCGATCTCATCCGCAGTCGGTTGTCGCTTGGTCACCACTTGCATAGCTCCCGGGTCTTCCATCGACAAATCGACGTCCGCCGCCAAAGCTCCTCCAATGACGCCGCGCAGGTCGCGGGTCACACCATCCATTGCGCCGGCGTTCCAGGTCATCAAACGGCGGTTCTTCTTCTTGCGGAGGAAGTCGAGCGCGTCGGCTTCGAACGAGGGTGCAATCAACACCTCCGTGAAGATTTCGTCGACGATTTTCGCCAACTCGAGAGACCAAGGTCGATTGCTGATCAAGATACCACCAAATGGCGACTCGGGGTCGGTGGCGAACGCGCGCCGGTAAGCCTCGGCTACATCCGACGCACTGCCAACCCCACAAGGGGTGTTGTGCTTCAGAATCGCCACCGTCGGATCATCCGAGAGAAATTCGCGCATCAGCCAAAGCGCGGCATTGATATCGACGATGTTGTTGTACGACAGCTCCTTGCCGTGCAACTGCTCGACGACGTCAAAAAAGTCTCCGTAGAGCGCTGCCGTTTGGTGCGGATTCTCGCCGTACCGCAAGTCCTGCACCTTGCGTAGACCTACGTGAATCGTCTCCCCGAAGGACACCGGTCCATCGTCGCCGCGACTCCCCAGGTAGTCTGCGATCGCACCGTCGTAGCGTGCCGTCGTCTGGAAGACCTTGCGCGCCAGGCGCGAGCGTGTGGCGTCGGCAACCTCGCCACTCTCCTGCATTTCCCCTAGCACGACTGCGTAGTCCGCAGGATCGACGATCACCGTAACGTCGCGGTGGTTCTTCGCAGCCGAGCGCAACATCGACGGCCCGCCGATATCGATATTCTCGATCGCATCCTCGAGAGAACAATCCGGCTTCGCGACCGTCGCTTCAAATGGATACAGATTCACCACGACCATATCGATCGGCGCTATATCGTTCTCCGCCATTTGTTGGCGATGTGAATCGAGGTCGCGCCGGCCCAGCAGACCGCCATGAATTTTCGGGTGCAGTGTCTTGACCCGACCGTCGAGGATTTCGGGGGAGCCTGTAAAGTCAGAGACCGAACGCACCGGAATGCCCGCATCCGCGATCGCCTTCGCCGTACCCCCGGTCGAAAGGATCTCAACCCCCTGCTCGTGCAGACCGCGAGCAAAATCCACCACACCGGTCTTGTCGCTGACGCTCACCAGGGCGCGCATGACCTTCGCCATCTCTCCCCTCCTCGCTTTCTTATCGAATTACCCTAGGTACGCGTCTTCCGACTCGCGTGAAGACTTCGTAGGGAATCGTATCGCATGCCCGTGCCACCTCGTCGACAGGGAGGGCCACGCCGTGAGCATTGCCCCAGACGACAACCGGGTCGCCGACAGCGACGTCCTCCAGATCACTGACGTCAACCATCGTGACGTCCATGCAAACCCGCCCGATCACAGGCACCCGGCGCCCCCGCACGCCGACTTCTCCCCGGTTCGAAAAGCCCCTTCCATAGCCGTCGGCGTAGCCCATCGGCAAGACCGCGATGCGGGTCGGACGCTGAGTCACAAAGGTCTGATCGTAGCCGACGTGGCGACCGACCGGGACCTCCCAAAGTCGCCAGACCGTGGTCTCGAGGGTCATCACCGGGGTCAGAATGATACCCGCCGCGGTACCCGGTAAAACACCGTATAAACAGACTCCCGGCCGCACCATGTTCCAGTGCGTATCGGCCCGCGTCAGCGTCCCGACGCTATTGGCCAAATGGACATGAGTCGGAAGCATTCCCGCGCCGTCGAGCGTGGCGACGACATCCCTGAAGATCTCGACCTGCGCGTCGGCAAAGTCCGTATGGGCACTATCGGCGTTGCCGAGATGCGAAAAAAGGCCGGCGAGTTCGAGCCCGGCAGCCCGGCGGATGCGGTCTGCCAACAGACCGACCTCTTGCGGCCGGACGCCGAGCCGGGTCATCCCAGTATCAACCTCGAGGTGCACCACCAGGTGGCCCGCGCCGACGGCCTCGATCATGGGCTCCAACTCCTCGGCATCGACAATCGAGACAGCGAGGTCAGCACCGATCGCGTCCGCAACCCGGCTCGGATCGGTCCCGTAGAGCACTAGGATGGGATGTCGGATCCCCGCGGCACGCAGCTCCAGGCCCTCGTCGACGGTCGCGACTCCGAAGGAGTCCGCGCCCGCGTCCTCGAGAACTCCGGCCACCTGGGCCGCACCGTGGCCGTATGCATCGGCCTTCACAACCGCCATCACCGCAACACCTGAGGCGGTCGCCGCCCGGACTTCTCGCAAATTAGCGCGCAAACCTGCCTCGTCGATATAGGCAACAGTTCGATGTGGCGATCGGCGGTTCACGGACAGAAGGGGTCGAGTACCAAACCGAATTAGTGAAGTAAACTCACTTGGGCCGGCTCCCGGCAAATTGGCCCGGTTGTATTGCCACCAGGCCCTGTTTATCGTTTTGCGATGCGGCTGAAGCTCAACGGCGAAGATCACGAGCTCGCGAACGGCGCTACCATTCGCGACTTGCTCGCTGATCTCGACCTGACAAAAAAACGAATCGCCGTCGAGGTCAACCGCGCTATCGTCGCCCGCGAAAGCTATCACGAGAAGATCTTGCAAGACGGCGACGTCGTCGAGGTCGTGCACTTTATTGGAGGAGGCTAAACAAGCGGATGTCCGAGGATACCTACACAATCGGTGACATGACGTTTCGCTCGCGCCTGATCGTCGGCACTGGAAAGTACCGCGACTTCGAGCAAACACGCGCCGCGATTGACGCCTCAGGAGCGGAAATCGTCACCGTCGCCGTGCGCCGCGTCAATATCACGACCCGCGACGAGGCCAACCTACTCGACTTCCTCGACCTCGACCGCATCACGATCCTGCCCAACACCGCCGGCTGCTACACCGCCGAAGACGCCGTCCGCACCTGTCGCCTGGCGCGCGAGGCCGGCGTCGGGTCCTTGGTCAAGCTCGAGGTGATTGGCGACGAGAAAACGCTTTTCCCCGACGTACCGGCAACCATCGATGCCGCGCGCACACTCGTCGCCGACGGCTTCACGGTCCTTCCCTACCTCAACGACGATCCCATCGCGGCTCAGCGCTTGGCGGACATCGGCTGCGCGGCAGTCATGCCTTTGGCCGCCCCGATCGGCTCGGGACTCGGGATCCGCAATCCGTACAACCTCAAGATCATCCTCGAACAGAGCAGCGTACCGGTGATCGTCGACGCTGGTGTCGGTACCGCGTCGGACGTCGCCAAGGCAATGGAACTCGGCTGCACCGCGGTCCTATTGAACACCGCCATCGCCGGCGCCGACCAGCCCATTATGATGGCGCAAGCGATGAAACTCGGAGTCGAGGCCGGACGCCTGGCCTTTCGCGCCGGACGCATTCCACGCAAGCTCTACGCCACCGCCTCGAGCCCGATCGAGGGATTGCTGGACTAGTACCAACAGCCAACAGTGACGCGACTGGAGGGCTAAAGCCCGCCCTACGCAAGGCTGGCCGCGCAGCGCGGGTCGGGAGCGGAAATGTTCGACCTCTATGTCGTGACAGATCGAAAAGTCGTCCCATCAGGCCGGACGCTCTGCGATGTCGTCCGCGGCGCAGTGACCGGCGGCGCAACTGGAGTTCAGCTGCGGGAGAAAGACCTCGCCACCAACAGCCTACTCAGTCTCGCTCGCGAGCTACGGCTGATTACCAAAGAGCACGACGCCAAGCTGCTCATCAACGATCGGGCCGATATCGCCCTCGCCGTCGACGCCGACGGTGTCCAACTACCCGCATCGTCGTTTGCCGTCGAAGATGCCCGCCAACTTCTCGGCAACGAGAAGCTCATCGGCGTATCAACCCACAGCGCCGCCGAAGCTCGCTCCGCAGCCAACGCCGGCGCTGACTTCATTCTCTTCGGGCCCGTCTATGACACCCCAGAGAAGCGTCGTTACGGGAAGCCGCAAGGAATCGGCACCCTACGCAGCGTCGACGCGACCATTTTAACTCCGGTCATCGCAATCGGAGGAATCGACGAGTCCAACTTACACGAAGTCCGCGACACAGGCGTCGCTGGCGTCGCCGTAATTCGCGCAATCATGGCCGCACCGAATCCCGAAGAAGCAGCCCGGCAGATTCTCACGACTTGGTACGCGACCCCACACTAAACGCGAACTTTGTGCCTTAAAATCTTCGTGCCTTTGCGCCTTAGTGTGGAAATTTCTTTTTGGCGTTGCTCGGTAGCAATCACCCCTGCCCCGAGGAAACAGTCCCATGAAAATTTCACACAAAGGCACGAAGGCACAAAGAAAAACATAGCTACCCAACCAAAAAATCTGCGGCCATCTGCGGATACAAATAAAGCGCGGCAGCAGCGGTCGAAGCGAGCGCCTCTATGTCGGCGGGTAGTACCAGATCGGCGACGTCCAAGCGCGCTCTTGGATGACCTTCGGCACATCTTCCGCAGAGCAACCCGGCGGACGCTCGGCCTCGGGCATCGCTGAGCACTGTCGCCACGACCAGCGACAGCTCGGATTCTCCAGCACGCGAGCATAGTAGACAGCGGGACGGTAGGGATCGAAGTCCGGATCGCGCCAAAACCCGCAAAGCTGCTCATTGCCCTCGCCCGAGGGCTCGCACGTTGACAAGTCCACCGACGCGTTGAGGTCGCGCCCAGCTACGTCGTAGATCTCCTGCTTGAATTCGCCGGCGTCGGTAAAGGTTCCCTTGATGATCTGAACACGCTGCAGAAGTCCGCCGGCATGTGCATCGGTTCCGGGGTCACGCAACGCTTCGACGACAAAAACGGGGGTATCGGTATCGCTCGGCCGAGGAACCAACTCACCACCCATTGGAACACCTTCCTGGTAGCCGACCGCCACGAGATCACCGCGAATGCAGATATCAGATGGATAGTCCCACCCGCCGAAAAAGCGCGGCCGAATTCGCGTCCCACTGGTCGCGAACGTTTCGCGTCGTTGCAATGCATCGAAAAGCGCGTCCCGGCTATTCTCCTCGGCCCATACACCCGCCAATCCCCCGGGGTTGCGCGCAAGAACTTGACGGCCATTCGACTCCAAGCGCTGCTCCACGGTCGCATCGGCGGCGGCAATCGCCCCCGGCCAGTCGTACTCGGTCACAGCGCCTGGGCTGGCGTTGTGGTTGTCGGTGCTGCCGATGAATCCGAATCCGTAGGGGTTGAGATCGAGGGACTCGAACAGACGCAGTCCCTCGATCAGGGCATAGCGAACGTAGTCGAGTCGCGATTCGCAGCCGCGGCCGGCCAACGCTCCGCTTCCCGTCGACAGTTCGCAGTCATCTGGGTCATCGCCACGCAACGTCCGGACTTTCTCGAAGTCGCAGAACTCGTCCGCGTCGCCAATTACGCCAAACATTCCGTCCCGGCACTCGGACTCGCCTTTGACCTGCATCATCTCGACAATCGGCTCGAGCCGACGCCGCAACTTTGCCAGGTTCCGTTGGTGTAGAATCGGGCGATGCGCGAATTCGTAGGTGAACATCCTGCCATTCGAGAGGTTCGGGTTGTGGGGAATCGCCAAGACCTCACAGGTCGATAGATGCGGCAAACAAGACCCCGAGAGCAGCTTCCAAAACCGTTCGGGCGTAGCGGCGTCGATCCACGAGATCGGCAGCTCGGGTACGACTTCATTGCGAAAAATCACGTTCCGATGCACCTTCGAACGGTTCGGTGAAGCGCTGTACTCGTACCCCGGAAAGGTCGTGAACTCACAAGCCGAGCTGCGGTCGTACCAACGCTCGGCTGCGTCTTGGGTTTCCTGCCAGACCGACAGCAGGGCACGACGACAAGTCGCCGCGTCGTCGCCACAAATCTCACTCAACCGACCATTTCGGCCGATCAGTCCCAGGATGCGCCCGAACATACCCTTTGCGCCGATGAGACGTGCGAACCAATGGCTCTCCTCGCCGCGAAATATCTTGCAAGGTCGCAGCCCGAATCGATCACTGGTCGGGTCCGTGCAAAGCCGAACCTCCCCCATCCACTCGGCATGATCCGTGACCGCCGCAAAGTCCAACGGCCGATCAATGCGAACCGGGCGCGTCCCCATACCGTCGGCTGCCAGCGGCGGCAATCTGACAACTTCGCCGCGTGCATAGCGGTATGCCTCATCCGGACTCAGGGTCAGATCCCTGGTGCGCGCATCCATCGAGAAACCGCTGTGGACATGCAGGTCCCCGAAGTACGCTTGGCGCAATTCGTGTCTACTTTCGCAAGATTGCCGCGGTCGCACGACATCCGCAGTGGCCCCCCGCAACGGCGGCACCCAGGCTGCCTCGGTCGGATTCAGAGAAAATATTCGCAACCAAAGCCCTGCGCAGCCAACGAGAATCACCGCCGCCACCAATAAACCCAGGGCCACCCGTCTCATGACCCCCCTCCATAGCAGCCAGCTGCGAACGCGGACAGCGCCGAGCCTCTGTACGCCACCAAGCGCAAGCGGTAAGCTCTGGGAATGCCCGTTGTCAAAGCTGAGCAACTGACGTACTCGCAGGTGCGAGAACTCGACAAACGCCGGACACTTTGCCTCCTACCGGTCAGCGCACTCGAGGTTCACGGCCCGCACCTACCGCTGGGAATGGACTACTATATGGCGCGCTGGATGGCCGAGGAGCCGGGTCGTCGCTTCGCCGATTCCCACCCGGATTGGACGGTCATCCAGTACCCTGCTCTGACCATCGGAACCGACGAGCTTCCCCTTGGCGGCACAATGGATACGAACCAAAAGACAGTCTTCACCGCCCTGCGCGACCATGGCAGATCCTTCGCACGGGCAGGATTCCAGTACGTCGTGGTCACCAACGGCCACGGTGGTCCGCGTCACGCCGCCGCTCTCGAAGCAGCTTGCCGCGAGGTCTCGCGCGACACCAAGATTTCAATGTTCACCCCTTCCATTGCGGTCCTGCACGCCATCACCACAGGTCAGCACAACGGCTTCGTCGCCAAAAGCCTCGGCCGGGCACTCACCGAGGACGAAACAGAAGGGTTGTTGAGTGGGGAGCATGCCGGCACTTGGGAAACTTCGTTCATGCTGGCGCAAAACCCAGACTTGGTCGACGAGGGCTACAAACATCTACAACGCCAGGGTCCACCAGTGTTTCGTCCCTTCCTGAACGTTGGCCAAAAGGTCGTGGATTTTCAAAACAAGCGCGGAACCGACACCTCCATGACCCAAGAAATCGTCAACAACCTATCGGGTGGCCTCGGCTGGATCCTCAACACTCGCTACGGTTACTCAGGACCGGCGGTATCGTATAAGGGAGTCCCTGCCGTCGCCTCCGCCGAGATCGGCGAAGCGTTCAAAGAGCTGCTCGCGCGCGAGTGCCTGACCTGGATCGAGGACGTCACATCGGGCAAAAAGACGGCGGTCGAAGTCCGCAGTATCGCGTCCGATGCCAGGGCGATCCAACCGAAGTTCTGGTCGAGCCTCGGCATCGCCGGCGCCGCAGCGCTGGGCATCTTCGTGCTACTGTTCTAGCGCCCGAACCAATGGCTCAGCAGTCCAAATAAACCTACTGGCCACAAGTAGAACGCAAATCGAAAAAAGTGTTTGCGGTCGACCAAGACGAGGATCAGGTGAACCGCGCCGTAGCCGGCCAACGCCGCAACGACCATCCCTGAGAGATACGGTCCAAACGACAAACCCGCGACACTGTTGACGTCCAGCGCTTCGAGCAAGGTGGCGCCAAGGATGGCCGGGATCGAGATCAGCAGCGAGAACTTGACTGCCAACAACCGGTCCAAGCCGAGCATCATGGCCGTCACAATGGTCAGGCCGGAGCGTGACAGGCCCGGCAACACCGCGACTCCCTGCGCAACGCCGATCACCAGTGCGTCGGTCAAGGTCATTTCGGACATCTTCCGCTTCGGGTCCCGGCCTCGCTCGAGCCAAAGAAGTCCGCCAGTGATCAACAACATCGAACTGACGAACGGCACGGTCGAAACATGGTCTTCGAAGAACACCTTCACGACCAATCCCAACAGAGCGGTCGGTACGTTGGCGACGACAATCAGCCAGACTGTCTTGGCCTCGAACCCCGCGAAGGGAGGAGTCTTGCCGGCCGAACCGAAGAGCCCAACGACGATCTCCGCGATTTCGCGCCTGAAGTAGAGTAACACTGCAACCGTCGTCGCGGTGTGCAACAGCACGTTGAACAGTGCGTCGACCTCGTGCTCGCCCCACCACGCCTGGGTCAATACCAGGTGACCAGACGACGATACCGGCAAGAATTCGGTGAACGCTTGCACGAGCCCGAGTAGGATGGCTTCCAAGTACGACAAAACGAACCGGCTTAGGCAGCGAAGGACCGCAGCGGGGTCATCGCTTCTTCGCCTGGACGAAGGCTCGCACGCCCTCGCGCCAAGTGGGAAGCTCGATCCGCGGCTGCTGAATCGTCGTCAGGACCGAATAGCGCGGTCGCTCGGCTGGGCGCGGAAAATCCGCGGTTGCGACCGGCAGCACCGGTGTTTCGATACCCATCTCCTCGTAGACCGCCCGCGTCAAGTCGAACCAACTCGCCGCTCCCTGATTCGCAAGGTGAAAGGTCCCAAACGCTTCACTCGACATCAGCTCGACGATCCCCTGCGCCAAGTGCGGCACGAACGTCGGACTGCCGTATTGATCGCTCACGACGCGAACTTCGGACCGATCAGCGAAGCCGAGCATTGTGTTGACGAAGTTCATTCCATCCGGGTGATAGAGCCAGGCCGTGCGAACAATGAAATGTCGCGGGTTGGCTGCGCGCACGGCCTGCTCACCGGCCAGCTTGCTGGCGCCGTAGATCGTGCGCGGGGCCGTCAAATCGTATTCGTGATAGGGGCGCTCGGCCCGTCCGTCGAAGACATAATCAGTCGAGACATGGACGAGCGGAATCCCGAGCGCCGCTGAGGCTAACGCCAAGTTGCGTGGCCCGCGTGCGTTGACCGCGTAGGCCCCTTCCACATCATCTTCGGCAGCGTCGACCGCGTTGTAGGCAGCAGCGTTAATGATGAGGCCCGGTTTCGCATCCTCGACGCAGCTGCGCACAGCGTCCAGGTCCGAGATATCGAGGGCCGCACGGCCGCGCGCAACAAGTTGCCGGCCCCCACCCGACCCGCCATCACCGAGTAGCTGAGAAAGGGTGCGCCCGAGCTGTCCGCCCGCGCCGGTAAGCAAGATCGCGTTGTCCACGGCGTCCGCCAACTAGCCCTTGTACCTCGGCAGGAGGTCGCCAATCTCAGAGAGCGCAGGGAGCACCGCGTCCTTCCCCGACAATTGCGGGTCGCGCATCGGCCACTCGATTCCAATCTCTGGATCGTCCCATCGCACACCGATCTCATCCGCCGGATCATAGAAGTCCGTACACTTGTACTCGACGTCGGCGCGATCACTGACCACGCAGAAGCCGTGCAAGAATCCCGGCGGAACATAGAGCTGGTGGAAGTTGTCGCCACGCAGAGTAGCGCCTACCCACTTTCCGAAATTCGGTGAACCAACCCGAACATCTACGGCGACGTCAAAGATTTCTCCCTCGATGGCGCGCACGAGCTTGCCCTGCGGACGCTCGCGCTGCCCGTGAAGCCCACGCAAAATGCCGCCCGCCGAACGAGAATGATTGTCCTGGACGAAGGTCTCTTCGACACCGCCCGCACCGTATTTCCCCGCATGGTAGACTTCGAGAAAGAATCCACGATCGTCGCGATGCACGTCGGGCTCGACGAGTATGACCTCCGGCAGTCGTGTGGGCGTCAACTTCGGCATTGGTCAGAACTCTTGATCGAGAACGCGGATCAGGTACTCGCCATAGCCGGTCTTGGCCAACGGAGCCGCCAGCTCTCGCGCCTGTTCCGCATTGATGTACCCCATGCGCAACGCGATCTCTTCCAGGCAGGCAACTTTCAGACCTTGCCGTTCCTCGATCGCCTGGATGAAGTTCGACGCCTGCAGCAACGACTCATGAGTGCCGGTGTCGAGCCAAGCATATCCGCGGCCTAGCTTCTCGACCGTCAGGTCCCGGCGTTCGAGGTAGACCAAGTTGACATCGGTGATCTCCAGCTCGCCGCGATCGGAGGGTTTCAAAGACCGCGCAATATCGACGACCTGGTCGTCGTAAAAGTACAGTCCCGTCACCGCATACGAAGATCGTGCCTTCGTCGGTTTTTCTTCAAGGCCGACGGCGGTACCGGTCTTGTCGAATTCCACCACGCCGTAGCGCTCGGGGTCGCTCACCCAGTACCCGAAGACCGTCGCTCCTTGATCCCGCGCGCCGGAGCGACGCAATACTTCGGGGAGGCCGTGGCCGTAAAAGATGTTGTCACCCAGCGCCAGCGTGACCGGCTGGCCGTCGATGAAATCGGCGCCAATCAAAAACGCTTGCGCAATTCCTTCAGGAGCCGCTTGCACCGCATACTCGATCTCGATCCCGAGATCGCGCCCATCGCCAAGCACTCGCTCGTACGCGTCCCGGTCCTGTGGCGTCGTGATGACGAGGATCTCGCGAATCCCAGCGAGCATCAGAGTCGAAACCGGATGATAAACCATCGGCTTGTCGTAGATTGGCAACAATTGCTTACTCATGGCGCGCGTCACCGGATACAAGCGCGTGCCGGATCCACCTGCCAGAACAATACCTTTCCTCACGTCATGCTCCCGAATCAGCTACGGTGGACGACAAGCCCAGCCTTCGTTGCGCGTCCTCATCGCCCTGCACGGCATCGCACCAGGCACCGTTATCGAGATACCACTGCACGGTCGCGCGGATCCCGCTATCAAAATCAAATCGCGGCTGCCAACCGAGCTCTTCGCGTATGCGGGTCGCGTCAATCGCGTATCGGCGATCGTGACCGGGACGATCTTTGACGAATCGCTTCAAACCTTCGTAGGAAGAAACACCCGCTGAGCGCAGCCCTTCATTGCTCGACGCCGGCAGGGCTTCGTCGAGCGTGGCACAAATGCGGTCGACGATCTGAACGTTCGTGCGTTCGTTGCCCCCGCCGATGTTGTACTTTCGCCCGAGCTCACCACGTTCTAGAGCAAGCAAAATCCCCTCGCAGTGGTCTTCGACGTACAGCCAGTCGCGCACATTCCCACCATCACCGTAAATTGGCAGCGCACGCCCACCAGCAGCATTGAGAATCATGAGCGGAATCAGTTTTTCGGGAAATTGATATGGACCGTAGTTGTTTGAGCAATTCGTCAATAGCACGGGCAAGTCGTAGGTCTCGCGGTAGGCGCGGACCAAGTGGTCTGCCGAAGCCTTACTCGCAGCGTAGGGCGAGTTCGGCTGGTACGGTGTCGTCTCCGTGAAGAGACCGGTCTCCCCGAGGCTGCCGTAGACCTCGTCGGTCGAAACGTGCAAGAAGCGAAACCCCGAAGGCGCGCCTGCCTCGCAATACCTTCGGGCACCTTCGAGCATCTCGAATGCTCCAACAATATTCGCTTCGATGAAGTCGCGCGGTCCGTCGATCGATCGGTCGACGTGACTCTCGGCAGCGAAGTTCACGACCCAATCGGGACGGTGCTGTTGATAAACATCCCTCACCAGGTCGCGATCGGCAATGTCTCCGACCACAATCTCGAGGCGCTGTTCATCGAGACCGAGTAAGCTCTCACGATGCCCGGCGTAGGTCATCTTGTCCAAGACGACGACCCGCACGTCGTCGCGTCGCATTGCGACCCGAACAAAATTGCAACCGATGAATCCGGCTCCGCCGGTAACGAGAATCGTGCTCATGATATCGGTCGAAATCTACAGGATTCGCGTCGCAAATCTACGGTTACTCTAACGGAGTTAACCCAAATGCTCCGGGCGCAGCAGATCGACGACGGTTTTCACCGGTGTAAACGCCTCGGCCCCAATCTCAACAAACCGAGTATTCCAGTGCGCCATCGAGCCATTCCAAAGCCCTGGCCGCTCCAGCGCTTTGAGGTCTCGACCGCCGAGGCTCTTGCGCGAGATAAAGACCGCCCGTTGATCGACAAAGTGAGTCAAATCAAAAGGCTCGCCATCGCGATCGCGCAAACCGCAAGCCAAAAGCACCGGATTAAAGTGGGTCGCCCCGGCGAAAATGGCCTTCTGAGCCGACGATTCATGGTCTACCTGGGCCCCTTCGACGATTTGAAGGGACACATCACCATCAGCCCCACGCACCCAAAAAGGGCCGCCACCGGGCTCGCCACTATTCTCGACGACCCCACAGACCCGACTCGGTCGGCTCGTTTCGTTGTCTGCGGCTTGCGCCAGGATCAAACGACCCAACAGAACCTTCTTCCAACGCAAGCTCGGCGGCCTTCGTCCCGCAGGTTGGATGTTGTCGATGTTCTGAACCAAGGCGATATCAGCACCGCAGCCAGCCAAGTTTTCGAGCAAAGCACCGTGCCCGCCGGGCCTAAACACGACCCGTCCATCGGCGTCGAGCAACAGCTCGTCATCCAGATCGACCGCGACTGTGTCGGTGTGTGGAGCCTGGGTCGAGAAGGTCACATCGAGTGTATAACCACCGGACTCGAGTCGCCGACGACATTCTGCGAGCTTTGTCTCAAACAAGTCGACGTGCTCAGGCGAGACAGTGAAGTGCACCCGCACCCTACCCTCGGCGTCTCCGATCAGTTCGGTCGCTTCGGACAGATGCTCCTCGAAGGGCGTTCGCGCCCCTTCGGGATGCAGGTGAAACGGCAACAGCCCCTTGGGCAAGGCGGCATAGCCGAGTCCGCGCTCGCCGGCGAGTGCATCTACGAGATCTCCAAAGCGACCTTCGGCGACGGCTCGATCGAAGTCGTCTCCGGATGCGCCGAGGGCGCTACGCAACGCCGATACGAACGGAAGCCGCCGAATTCCTCGAAGAAATTCGATGGCAAGCGAAGCGGCAGAATCGCCTTGCTCTGCCGCTTCAGCAATTGCGGCTGCAGACAGTCCACGGTCACGCACGACAAGCAGCGCCTGGAGCATTCGCGAGGCCGCCCCCGAGGCGGGAACGAATTTGGTCAAGCGCCCGAGCCGTCGAGCATTCTCATAGGCATCGAGACACGCATTCTCGTCCTGAACGCGTTCGATTCCGTCGCCAATCGCGCAGCTACGGACCAGATCAGCGAAGCCGGGAGGATTACGAAACAATGCAAGCTGCCGATCGACCTCCTCGCGGGTCACGCCCCGCTGATCGACAGCGGCCATATCGATTACGTTCGACTGCGCCATTCCCATTTCAACCAAACAACACCGAGCCGCGCTCGCGGGTATCACCGAGCAAACTCAGGAAGTCCTCTCGATCAATCAGCTCAGCGCCAAGCCGTTCCATATGAGGGGTCATCGTTTGCACGTCCATCCAACTCAGCCCACGCGCCCCCAGGTGATCAACCAGATGCAAGATACAGAGTTTCGACGCATTCGTCTGCCGATAAAACATGCTTTCCGCTGAAAACGCCCCATCGATCGCGACACCGTACAGCCCGCCGACCAGTGTGTCGTCATCCCAGGCCTCGACGCTGTGCGCGATCCCGAGCTCGTTCAGAAGAATGTAAGAATCGATCACTTCATCAGTAATCCAAGTCCCCTCTTGCCCTGGCCGAATTGTCGACGCGCACCCACAAATGACCTCGGCAAAGGCAACATCGAAGGTAAATCGCAATCGGCAGCTGCGGCGCGCCCGGGCGAGAGATCGCGGAACATGCAGATCAGAGAACCGCAAGATCGCCCGTTCTGCGGGACAAAACCACAACAGCGGTAGACTTTCGACAGGCCACGGGAAGATTCCCCGGCGGTAGGCTTCTAATACCGATTCCGGGTGCAGATCACCGCCGATCGCCACGATCCCCTCAGGGCTCGCGGTGCGCGGGTCTGGAAAGTTCACGATCGCCATTGAATCGCCAATTCTCCATCATCGGTTCGTCATATCAAGTGCCGAGTGCGAGTTGGTCAGATGAGATCCATTCCAGCAAGGCGCACCGATACTCGCTTGTTCCCCCAACAAGCTTCCTATACCGTTCTAGAGACAAGATGACGCAACAAATTCAGAGGCGCGAGACACGTGAGATCTCGGTCGGTACCACTGCAATCGGCGGCAATGCGCCGATTGCGGTACAGAGCATGTGCGCAACCAAGACGCGCGATATCGATGCGACGGTCGCCCAAACCAGCCAGCTCGAGAGAGCCGGCGCTGGAATCGTTCGAATCGCTATAGACAACGAGAAGGAAGTCGACGCTCTGCGTGAGATCCGCACTCAGACCAAGGCAAATCTGGCGGTCGATTTGCAGGAGAACTACAAGCTTGCGGACAAGGTCGCACCGTTTGTCGACAAGATCCGATACAATCCCGGGCACCTGCACCACATCGAAAAAGACAAAGCGATCGCCGACAAGGTCGCTTGGCTCGCTGACGTCGCCGGAAGCAACGACTGCGCGCTTCGAGTCGGAGTCAACTGCGGATCGGTCGCACCCGAATTCCTCGAGCGCTATCCCGGCGACCAACTCGAGGCACTCGTTCAATCCGCAATCTACCACTGCGGCCTCCTTGAAGACCTTGGATTCGAACAGTTCGTGGTTTCCCTGAAGGACTCCGATCCGACCAAAGTCGTCGCGGCCAATCGCCGCTTCGCAAAGGCGGTACCGGATGTTCCGCTGCACCTCGGCGTCACCGAAGCGGGCTTGCCGCCGCAGGGCATCATCAAGACGCGTGTCGCGTTTGAAAAGTTGCTCGCCGAAGGGATTGGAGACACGCTCCGAGTTTCGTTGACTCTTCCAAACGAGCGCAAGCACGAAGAAGTCGAAGTCGGCCACGCAATCATCAACGACGTGGCCAACGGCCGTTTCATTTCGGTACCCGACCTGAGCGGCCTCAACATCATCTCATGCCCAAGTTGTTCGCGCGTTGAGAACGAAGCATTCGTCAATCTCGCCCAAGACGTGCGCGAAATGACCGAGTACGCGAGCAAGCACGACATCACGATCGCCGTGATGGGCTGTCGTGTGAACGGCCCGGGTGAAACTGACGACGCCGATCTCGGCCTGTGGTGCGGCCCATCGACGGTCGTCCTGAAACGCAAGGCTGAAAAGGTCGGTTCCTACGGCTACGACATCGTCCTCGACGCCTTGCGCTCTCAACTCGACGCCCTCATCGAACAAAGGTCTGCAGGCGCCGCCTGATTCATCCGAGAAGTACGTGTGCGCGATGGCTCGCCTCCCAAAAATGACGATCGCATTTGTGATCCGTCGTTGTTCGCTAGACCTTGGTCACCAACCCAACGCCAGCGAGCTCGCAGTGTGGGCCAATCATCAGGACGAAGAACGCCCGCGCCCGTTCGGCCGCACGATCACTGAAGACGAGGCCGCCGCAATGCTGCGCAATCAAGACCGGCTGGTCAGCGCTCGCAGCGCAGAGGAACACGAACGGCACGTCGAGCAACGTGAGCTGCCTGACAACGTGATTTCGCTCAGCGCTGCAAGGGCACAGGCGGGTCCGCGGCGCCACCGGCGCTAATGGATCTCGAACGGCTAGACCCCGCGGCTATTCGCTCCGCCATTTCGGCGGTCGAGAACGCCCACCGATCGGTCAGCCAAGAAAGTGACGAGCCCGAAACCGATATCGACGACCCGGAGCACTGGCAGGGTATGCTCGAGGCCAATGCGGCCGCGGTCCTCGCCGCCCTCGACGAAATTCGTATCGCCGACGGTTATGTGGTTCGCTACCGCTTCTTCGAACGGACCGAGGGCGACCTCAAAGTGCGCCCATTTGCCGCACGCAGCACGACGGACGTGACCGCGGTTCGCAGTGTACTCGAGTGGCACCCGCCACCCGACAGCGGCATCGCCGCGCAACGACCGTCCAACCGTGACGCCGAGTTGCTCTACCAACACTTCTCCTTCGAACCAACGGCGATCGGAGTGTTCCAATACTGGATGGCGATGCAGGAGATTTGGGCTAGTGCCGAATGGGTCCACACCCGGGTCGTCACCGGCCGCGAAGACTTCGCTGAGATCGTTTCATCAGGCGAGTGGCAGGTCGAACAAGAACTCGAAACTCACCAGCCGGCAGTCCTGCGCAACGAGGACGGAGCACACCTCGCCGTACTGCTTTACTCCCCCCTGCGCCGGCACTCGATCGTCCTACAACAAGTCGAGATCCGCGCCGACAAGACTGTCGCCTTCGCGGCGCCGATCACCGTCGCATCCGGACCGCGCGGCTATATCGCGTAACAGCCGCGCGGAAATCGGCAACGCTCTAGTCGGCCTTTCGCAAGGCGAAGAACAGAATCGCCATCACGGCGGCGGCAAACAATACAACCCACACCCAGCTCGGGGCAGACGCTGCCGGTGCTGGGGACTGTGTTTCCGGTGCCGACTTTGCGACTGGCGCGGCCGGTGCGCCGGCGTCTCCGGCGAGGCAGACTCGACCCGGTGCGGCGGTTACATCTAGGGCAACGCCCTGCGGATCACTCACGCCGAGCCCGGATAGCTCCGCGGCACAACAAGCGTCTCCGCCCTCCTTTAGAGCGAAATCGCAACAGTAGACGTCGCCGTCGACCATCGGATCAACATTGTCCAGTGCGAACACCAACGACCGGAAGGTCGAGGGCATATTGGCCGGGATGCTGCCATGTAGCGGCTTGCCGTGACCTTCGGAGGCCACACACTTGTCGGGATCGAGAGTCGCGCAGCTCGAATCAAACGTAAGGTCGTTCTGTGTTCCGGCAACATCTGCACCCTTGGAGTCAAGGGTCACACAAACGCGGGCCGATCCAGCTGGCGATGATCGTCGCTCTAGTTTCAAATCGACTGCCGCAGCCGATCCACAGAAGGCAACAGTGGCAAGCGTAGTCACAGCGAGCCAAGAGGGCCGAGTCATTGTTCCGAGCATCAATGGTTTCTCCTTGGTAATTTTCGAAGTGTCAAAACCGCGAACAGGGCTCCCGCTTCGGGCCACCCGAGATCGATTTTGCTGAATCTGTTCTGGGAACAACCACCCCGGTTACAGGGCGGTCGGCGGTTCCGTCAAGGCCGACGGCGCATCAGCAGCAGGAATAGCCCAGAGCCGACAAGCCAAAAGGCTGACCCAGAAGGATCTGCGCCGATCTGGCAACCAAACCACCCTTCGTCCTCGTCGAGCGGCAATCGCCGAGGCCGAGTCGTCCCAGATCGTTGCCCGAGAGGTACGTCGCGAGGACTGGGTTTCGCCTGATCGGCGGGCAGCGCGGGGATGGTCGGTACCGACGGAGCCTCGATCTCGACACCTGGAACTTCCTCGTCGGCCGAACTCGGTGCAGCGGCTTCCGTCGTATCCAATTCTTGGGCAATGTTTGGCTGTGGCGGCTCGACCGAATCCAAGGCCGGCACCTCAGGATCTACAGGTGGTCGGCGTGCCGCAGGCGCTCCTCTATCGGGCTGCGGCGCCGCAGGCTTTGGTCGGTCCGGTTGACCGACCATCTCAGAAGGGCTTCCGTCCTTGTTGACCAAAGCCTCGAGACGCTCGAGCTCAGCTTCGCTCAGACCTCCCAAGTCCAGATCTTGCAATACTTCCGGCAGCTCAGGCCGCCGCCCGCCGCCGAGGTCTGCGATCACAACCGGTGGGACGCCGCCACCGATTCCGCCGGCCGCCGGGCCAGCTGTCGTGACACCTCCCCCAGTCGTGGTCGCTTGTGTGCCACCGCCGCTCGTACCGGAGCCACCGCCGGTCGTCCCAGAGCCGCCACCGGTCGTGCCCGAGCCACCGCCAGCGACTGTGCCAGCACCGCCGTCGGTCGTACCGCCACCGCCCGCCACGGGACCGCCACCGGGGTCACCACCGTCAAAATTGCCACCTCCTCCGGATCCCACATCAACGTTGTTGGACGGACCGCGGACTCCCCCACCCCGGGGCGCATCGTCATCAGCAAGACAAAGCTGGCCGGGGCCACTGGCGGCCACTGACACTGTATTACCGTCGGAATCACTGCCTCCGGGCCTGACGACGCGAATCCGACAACAGCTACCCGGGGATTCGAGGTGGACGAGAAATTCACAGCAATACAACTCGCCCGAGGGGATTGGATTGGTATTGCTGAAGCTCAGGACCAACCCCTTGTAAACAAAGTCCCGTTGCTGCGACAGGGTTCCACTGAGATTCTTACCGTGGGCGGAATTCGCTTCGCAGGAATTCGGCAACATCGTCGCGCAGTCACCATCCCACATCAACTCGTTTTCGGTTCCCGCAACCTCCTCACCTCCCCGGTTGGTCAGGCTCACGCAGAGTTGTGCCCGTTCCTGATGAGGCTTCGTGACCGTTGCGGACGAGACCGAAATCGTCGCGGCCGAAGCAGCAAACGGAAGAATACCGGAGGTAGCTGCCGCGACGACGAAGATCTGAGCGAATCTAAGATTGTACATAGATCGTGAGAATATACGGGCGCTCGAGTCTTTGCCAACATCGCGAGAAACGTTTGGAGCAACCTTGGGCTCAGTGAAAGTCGTGCGATTTCGGCAGTGTCGCGGGGTTTTCCTCGGGAACGACTCGCATCCGGTAACCTCGGCCTTTCTGGTGAATCCACTTATTCGGCAACTCCAGCTCTTGGAAATGACGTGCGCGAACATGAATCACGCCGTCCACAACCTGCAGCGGGCCTTCCACTTGTAAAAGTGAGGCCCGATGAATCAAAGACCGATGGCGCTGAAACAGATCCGGCACAACCACGGCATTGCTAACCCCCGTCTCATCCTCGAGCGTAATGAAACAAAACCCTTTGGCCGTCCCCGGTCGCTGGCGCACGATGACCAGCCCCGCAACCTTGACCCATCGCCCATCGCGCATGGTCGCCAAGTCTCGCGCTCGCACCACACCCTGGCGTGACAACTCGGGACGTAGATAACGGATCAAATGCGGGCCGACCGTAATCCCGCTGCCGCGATAGTCGGCCAGGGTCCGCTCCATTTTCGACATCTCCGGCAACGGCGAAGCACCACGGCGGGCTGTCCCCGCCGTCTTCGAAGCGGTTTGAGATGCCCACAAAGTACCGCGCGCCGGCACCGACGAGGCCTGCCATAACGCTTCGCGCCGCGTCACCCCAAACGGCGCAAAGGCACCTACATGCGCCAACGCCTGCAACTCGTCGTCGTGCAGCCCTGCCCGCGTCGCCACATCGTCAACCGAAACGAAAGCAGCTTCGGCGCGTGCCCGCTCGATGCGCTCTCCTGCCTCGGCCCGCAACCCCGCCACATAACGAAACCCCAACCGTACTTCCAAACTCCATTCGCCTGCAGATCCGGATTCGTTGCGATCCTCCAACGTGCATCGCCAACTCGACTTCGCAATATCGATTGGGCGAACATGAAGCCCATGTCGTTGCGCGTCTTTGACCAGCGTTGCCGGATGGTAAAAGCCCATCGGCCAGTTATTGAGCATGGCACAGAGAAATGCCGGTAAGTGATGCGCTCTCAGATACGCCGAAGCATAGGCGATCAGGGCAAAACTGGCGGCATGGCTCTCGGGGAATCCGTACAGAGCAAACGAAGTGATGCTGCGCACGATACGATCCGCCATCTCGCCATCGATGCCGTTCTTTTTCATCCCGGCACGCAGCCGCACCTCAATTTCGCGCATGCGCCCTTCCGAACGCTTAAAACCCATGGCGCGGCGCAGCTCTTCCGCTTCGCCAGCCGAGAACCCGGAGATCGCCATCGCCATGCGCAGCAATTGTTCCTGAAACAGAGGGACCCCGAGCGTGCGTTTCAAAATCGGCTCGAGCAGAGGATGGTCATAGGTTACAGGCTCGGTCCCTGCCCGCCGGTTCAAATACGGATGCACCATCTGGCCGACGATGGGGCCCGGACGAATGATCGCCACTTCGACGACCAGATCGTAAAAACAACGGGGCTTGAGACGTGGCAGGGTCGCCATCTGCGCACGGCTCTCGACCTGAAACACTCCAATCGTATCGGCGCGCTGCAACATTCCGTACACCTTGGGATCATCGGGTGGCAGTTGCCCGAGATCGACCTCGACTCCCTCGTGCGTGCGAATCAACGGAATCGCGTCTTCCAGCACCGCCATCATACCGAGCCCCAGAAGGTCGACCTTGATGATACCGAGGTCGGCGCAGTCGTCCTTATCCCATTGCACCACCACACGTCCTTCCATGGAGGCCGGCTCGAGCGGGACGACGTCGTCGAGGCGCCCCGCCGCCATCACCATACCGCCCGAATGCTGACCAAGATGTCGCGGCAAACCCTGGATCTGCCCGACTAAATCGACCAATCGGCGCACGCGAGGAGCATCGGCGTCGACTCCACCTTCGCGCAGCTGCTTGGCCAATTCGTCGCGGTCGTCACGAAACTCAAAGCGGTTGAGTAATTTCGACAAGCGATCGATCTGCTGCTCGTGAAAACCCAACACCTTGCCGACCTCGCGCACGGCGCTGCGCGTGCGGTAGGTGATGACGTTTGCCGTCATCGCCGCGCCGTGCGTGCCGTAGCGCTGGTAAACATACTGGATGACACGCTCTCGCTGGTCGCCACTCGGCAGATCGATATCGATGTCCGGCCATTCGCAGCGCTCGCGCGACAAAAAGCGCTCGAACAAAAGCTCCATCTTCACCGGGTCGACGGCGGTTATGCCGAGCGCGTAACACACCGCAGAGTTCGCCGCCGAGCCGCGACCCTGCGCCAGAATTCCGTTGTCTCGACAAAAGCGAACGATATCCCAGACGATCAAGAAGTACCCCGCCAACTCGAGCTCACCAATGAGGGCCAACTCGTGCTCGAGCTGACGCCGCACCCGCGCCGACACCCTGCCATGGCGTTGACGTGCCCCAGCATAAGTCAGCTCACGCAAATGGCCAACGGCATCAAACCCCATGGGAGTTGGGTAATCCGGGAACCGGTACCCCAAATTCTCCAGGGAAAACTCACAGCACTCGGCAATCCGTTCTGTATTCACCACCGCCGCCGGCATATCGCGAAACAACGCCACCATATCGCGCGATGCCTTGAGGTGGCGTTCGGCATTGCGCAAGAGCAATCGCCCGGCTTCGTCGAGCTTGGTCTTCTCGTACAAACATGTCAGCACATCGAGCAGCGGCCGCTCAGCAAGCGTTGCATGCCGGACGTCATTCGTCGCTACCAGCGGCACGCGATAACGCTCCGCTACATCAACTACGATTCCATTCCACCTCTCTTCCTCGGCATCCAAGTGGCGCTGCAGGTCGAAGTATAACCGCCCGGGAAACAGTTTTTGCAGACGATCGACACAGGCCCGTATCGCCTCACCGGATCCACCGCGAAACGCCGCAAACAACGGCCCCTCAAAGCCTCCAGCCAGGCAGATCAGCCCATCCGTCGCGCCTTCCAGATCGTCCCATGTCGCCACCGCTTCTCCTTTCGGGGCACGCAATTTGGAACGCGTAATCAACCGGCAAAGATTGCGATAGCCGCGCTGGCTCGTCACCAAAAGGTAGATTTCACAAACCGCTCCCCAACGTTCCTCGACACGTAAATTGCAGCCGACGATCGCCCGCAGGCCGGCGCGCTTCGCCGCTTTGTGAAAGCGCGGTGCGCCGTAGACACCATCACGGTCGCCACAAGCCATCGCCGCGTAACCGAGATCGGCAGCGCGCTCGATCAGATCTTCCGGATCCGATGCCCCGGTCAAGAACGAAAAAGCACTTCGTGTTCTGAGCTCAACATACGACATGGTTTCTCAATCGTAGTAGCCGTCGACAAACCACTTCGTTCGGACGGGGTCGAAAAACAAACGGTAGACTCCTCCATCCGACAACTGCACGTCGTAATAGTCGCGGCGATAGGGTTCCTCCTTCCACCACTCACCGTGCACCCGCCACGGACCAGCGCTCATCACGACACGCCCCTGACAACGCAATGCCGAGCGCGCGTTCGTCTCACTCGGCCGAACAAAATCAAGCCGCCCCCGGTCCTCAAAGACTTCGAGCTCACTGGGAGGGCGCACTGCACGTAAGGCCACACAGGGCGAAGCCCTTCCCTCTTCTTTCTGGAATTTGGAATTAGAGAGCTGGAATTTTCCAACCCCATACGCATCGGGACAATGCGAATCGGCGACCACCGGCGTGCCGACACGATCGGCGTCGCCACACAGCGCCGTCAATTTGGCCAAGGTCACCGCCAACTTCTCCGGTGCCGGACCATTCGGGCGCAAAAGGTCGAGCTGCGTCGGCCTGAGTTGTTCGGCAACCGCAACGACCACGATTCGCTCCACCGGTGCCGGCGGCGGGTGAGTTTCGAGATGCAGACGCAAGAGCATCAACAACGGCTTCACCTCACGACTCGGAGCAGCCACCACAACCGTGCGCTCATCACGACCTCGATTGGCCAGACCAAGCGAAAGGCGCAAATCTCCACACACCAAACCGCGCACCGCGAGCCGCGTCATCAGTCGCTCGATCATCGGACGAACCACAAACAAAAACGGCTCAATGGTCTCGATGCCGTAGTCGACCTCGATGACTTCTTCAAAAGCCAAGGGGACGACGCGGGTAACAAAAGGCTTCTCGTCTTCTCCCCGAGCACGGCGCACCAGGAGCGCGCCTTCGGGCCCGAGCCGGCTCGCCACGGCACTCGCCGGCAAAGCCGCGAGATCACCGAGGGTGCGAATCCCCCAACGTACCAGCGTTTCGCGCAGCTGGTCGCTGGGTTCGAGCATGGCCACCGGCAGCGGCGCCAAAAAACTCCACTCTTCGCGCGGTGGAATAATCGCGCGACCGCTGCCATTGAATGCCGCCAAGCGCGCCGCAACCTTGGTCGACGCAACCCCCACCGCGACCTCGAAGCCAACGGCGTTCGCACTGCGCACCAGACTCTTCACCAACACCGTCTCCGAATCGTACAAAGACTCCAATCCGCCGATCTCGAGAAAAACCAGACCTGGATCGCTCCCACCCTCTCCATCCCCTGGCCCACCTTCCTCGATGCGCGGGGAATGAGCGTACGCAACATCGCACAACGCCGCTTGCGCAGCTCGCATCGCATCGGCGGAAACGCTGCGAAAGCACAACCCGTCATAGATGTTGCGCGCCTGCGCCGTGCTCAGCCCCGGTCGAGCTCCATAACTCTCCGCCTCGGCCGAGCAGGCGACGACCGGCGCTCGCGGCCCGTCCCCATCGGTGACCACTACGCACTCGCCACGCAACTCCGGCTCCGCGCGTAAACACACCGCGAGAGAAAAGTTTGGAACTTGCAGGCAGGCTACTCGCACGCTTTTTCACCCGATGAGAAACGGTCGCGAATCACCATGCATCCGCCCGGCACCAAGACCCCCCGGTGACGCAGCGGCTTCATCTCGGTTGCCATTCCCGTGAAGACCCGGTGCTTCCAAAGAACGCGCGTAGATTCGAGGCCGACCCGAACGGCGGCAAAACTACCGGTCACCCCGTGCGAAGAGAGAACGATCAGGGCAACTCCGGCACGGCGCGCGTCGCGCTGCAGACGCGGCCAGACGTGCCCCGGCAGACGCGGCGCTATGGGGGTGTCGAGATCGAGAAGAACGGCGCCAAAGCCCCCCGCTCCAAGAATCAGTTCGGTACTCTTGAGAGCAACCTTGACGGAAGGCGGCCGCACCCACAGGACTCGCTCGAGGGCGGCGCGGCTCATCTCCAGCGACAGCGGGTGCAGTGCATCCGGCAGATCGACGACCGCTACCAACTCCCCCTCACGCGTCGAAGACGCCAACAACGCACACGTCAGAGCCGTGCGCCCAGTCGACCGCGCCCCCACGATCTCACTCACATCACCGCGCGGGATACCGCCGCCGAGCAACTGATCGATTTCGGGAATCCCGCTACCCAACAGGCGCAGAGGTTGGCCAGGCGCCTCCCCCACCCAGACCTGACCGGGCAGAGCCTCCTCGACGAACCCCCGAACACCCTCTGCACTCCGCTCATCGCCAATCCCGATTTGCTCACGGCGCACTTTCGCCACGGGCTCAGGCGACGATTGCTCAACCCATTCCTCATCAGGTGAAGCAATCGCCGCGACGCTCTGCCGCATTGTAGGAGACACGCGGCCTATTTTCGCTAAATCTTCGCCTTTTTCAAACGAAAGGGGTTTTCCGGGCAAAAGATAGCATATAGATATCTATAGTGTTAGTTATTAACTATTGAGCCAATTGAACCCCAACAACCGAGCCAATGAACCCCAACAACAACCAACACCAAACTTATGGAGGGAGAGGCTCCTGCCGAGCCGCGCACCATCGAGCCAATGAACAACCGACCAAATCGAAAACGCCCCTCGCAATGGCATCAACCGTTTTCTAACACCCCACCCGTCGTCTTCCTCACCGTCTGCAGCAAGAACCGAAGACCCTGGATAGCAAGCCCCTCGGTCCACACCGCTTTAAGAAAGATATGGAGAGAGTCGTCAGCATGGAAAGTCGGACGGTACGTCCTCATGCCCGATCACCTTCACCTCTTCTGTACACCGTCAACCGATGACAGCCTCCCACTAAAAAGTTGGGTGAAGTTCTGGAAATCACGCTTCTCGAGAACGCCAGGAACAGAAGTCGGACAATGGCAAGCCGGCTTTTGGGACACCCTCCTTCGCCGCAACGAGAGCTATCAGGAGAAATGGGAATATGTGCAGAACAACCCGGTCCGCGCCGGCTTGGTTCTCCGCAGTCAAGATTGGCCGTATCAGGGGGAACTCAATGAGATCAGCTGGCCGCGGTAACGCGGCGCGGGCGGAGCCTCGCCCTCCACCGGGGGGGACCGGTAACGCGGCTCGGCGGAGCCTCTCCCTCCAACGGGGGGACCGGTAACGCGGCTCGGCGGAGCCTCTCCCTCCAACGGGGGGACCGGTAACGCGGCTCGGCGGAGCCTCGCCCTCCAACGGGGGGGACCGCTAACGCGGCTCGGGTGGAACCTCGCCCTCCAACGGGGGGGACCGCTAACGCGGCTC
>JAJCZJ010000112.1 GCA_029262455.1 Deltaproteobacteria bacterium
ACAACCACTTCGACAGCAGCCTGGGGCAGATGACCCTCACCGACACCAATTGCGCGCTGACCACAGCACCGTCCAAGCAGGACACCGAGATCGTCATGACGGTCTACGACTCCAGCCCGAACGCAGCAGGTCAGGCGAAGCGGTCCGTGACAGTCCTCGAACCGCCGGCCGAGATCACGTCGTTTTCGGCGACGCCGAACTTGGTCGACCTGACAACTTCTAGCCAAGTCAAGCTCACCTGGTCCGTCAAAAACCAGCGAGGGGTCCAGATAAACGGTAAAACCGTCACAGGGACATCGAAGGTCTACCCTATCACCGGAACTCAGCAATTTACCCTGACAGCTATCCCGTTCGGCACAACAGACTTACCCGTCCAGAAGACGATTACCGTCTTTGCCTACAAGACTTACGATCCCGTACTCGTCGGCGCTGCTGACGCGCCTTTCGGCTACGTGTTCAACCAGCCCCCTTCGCTGGTGGTGGCGAACCGAACGGCAAGCGTGATCTACGCCGCCAACCCAAGGACCAGGGTGACCTACCAGATCAACCCGGCGACGAAAACGCTCTATCCGGGCACGATAGACGGCACATTGATCGCGCTCGACGCATCCGAGACGACATTGCTCGCTACTCGCAGGTGGCAGGGTCCCACGTTCACCAACACGACTTTCTATTACGACCCCGGGACTAAAGCCCTGGTCGGATCTAGTACGCTCGACGCACTCTTCGTCTACCAGGTCGCCTTGACCCCCGACGGAACCAAACTATTCGTTCTCACCCCATGGTCAACAAGCGAGTCCTCAATAACGGTGTTCAGCGTGGATCCACCCAACCCGCTAACGCCTATGAAGGGTATCGACGCCGGATCCTACCCGACAGCATTCGTATTCGACGAAGGTGTGGCACCGAAATACCTTTACGTCTGGGCTGGCAACTACTCGGGAATCACGCCTACCGGCGAGGGGCGGCTCTTTGCGATCGATGTCGCCACCAACACGGTCGCCGCAAAATCGAGCGACACCTACTGCTATTTCGTACACTCGATGGCTGTCGTCAACGACGCTCTCTACGTCGCCTGTACATCCGGGGCGGTAGTTCACTTGTTCGACACAAAGACCTTGACCCACACATCCCAGATCACCGTTGGCAATGGCCCGTTCCGGCTCATCGTGAGCCCGGACTCAAAGAAGATCTTCGTCCCGAATAGTGCCGGCTCGACGGTTTCGGTCATCGATACCACCGACAATACAGTCAGCTCGATCCCCGCGGGCAATGGCCCCTCTGATGTCGCTCTGAGTCCCAATGGTAGTCTGACGTTCGTGTCGAACTACTGCGACAAGACTCTGACCATCTTCGACCTGATGAACAAAGAAACCGTAGGCACCGTAAGCCTCGGTAGCAACAACGGCAACCCCCTCGACATCGCTACATACCCGGACCTGAACAACTACACGGATCTCTATATCGCTAAGGCGTACCGCTCTTCACAAGAACTAATGACCCCGGGCAGCCGATTCTGCCCCGGTTCGATCTCCGACACTGACCTCAACGTGTCGATCTTGTCCGTACAAGGGCTGGCTCCCACTCCTCACGCCCCCGACGCGACAGTCGCAAGCCTGTGCCAATGAGCACCCGAACGATCCGTTAGAGAATCAGACGCTGAGTTCGGCGCACATTTTCAAATCATTCGGCTCCTCTCATTCGGCTCCTCGAGGCGCCGCTGCATTCCCCATCCCAGTTGATGAGTCGCACCCTCACGCGCGTAAACGAACCCATCGGCGGGACCGGGAAGCGCAACCTTAGCGCAATACTTCCTTCCGATAGGGACGCAAAAGACCGCTCACAATCCAAGAGCCACCAACTTGAGTCTACTCATGGATCCCCGTTGTTCGTGACGACTGGAACACTAGGAATCCAGAGAATTCACAGGCGTGAAACTCCAACCATCGGCGCGATGCCCCGGCTTGGACTCAATGGTTGCAGGAGCCTATGGCGACACGAGGCCGGGGATACGACGGTAGTCCCGATTTTCATTCGACACTGCGACTGGAAGGGTGCACCGTTTGGCGCCGTCCAAAGGCTGCCCGAGGGTGCCGCGCCGGTGTCCGCATTTGATGACCGCGACGAGGCTTGGGCCGGCGTTGCTTCGGCATTGAGGTTGGTGGTGGAAGGGATCGCGGGGGCGAGAGGTAGGGCCTAGTTGGAACGATTGTCAGGCTGAAGCCTGACCTACGGTGATTCGGTGATACAGTGGTACGATCGTATGAGCCTGCGAGCCTGCGAGCCTACGAGCCTACGAGCCTACGAGCCTACGATCGTGGCGCTGGCGGCATGCGGGGAGTGCTTGCGGTCGCCCTACTCCAGGTTCTCCCAGCGGGCTATGATTGCGGCGCCGACGCTGTCGCTCCATACGTTGACGCTGGTGCGACACATGTCGAGAACTCGGTCGACGGCGAGGATCAATCCGACGCCTTCCATCGGTAGGCCGACGGCGCGCAACACGACGGCAATCATCACCAGGCCGGCCATCGGAATCCCCGCGGCGCCGATCGAGGCTAGCAGGGCCGTGAAGAAGACCAAAATCTGCTCCGAGAAGCTGATCTCGATTCCGTAGACCTGGGCGATGAACATCGCGGCGACGCATTCGTAGAGCGCTGTTCCATCCATGTTGACCGTCGCGCCGAGAGGTAAGACGAAGGAGGACACCTGATTCGGGACGCCGGCCCGGCGCTCGACGCAGTCCATCGTCAGCGGCAAGGTCGCGGAGCTTGAGGCGCTGGAGAACGCTGTCAGCAGTGCCGGCGACAGGCTGCGGGCATACTCGATCGGGTTGCGCCCGGTGATCAGGTAGAGCGCCAGCGGCAGCGTCAGGAAGGCGTGCGTGCCCAAGCTCAGCACCACCGTCAGCATGAACTTCAGCAACGGGCCAAAGACTTCGATCCCGGCCGTTCCGACGACCTTAGCCATCAGGGCAAATACGCCGATCGGCGCCAAGCGGATGATGAAGTCGGTCACGCGCATCATCAGATCGAAAAAGGCAGAAAAGAACCCGACGATCGTGCGCTTCTGATCGGCTGGCAGCTGGTTCGTAAAGATTCCGAGGACCAAGGAAAAGAAGATGATCCCCAGCATATCGCCGTCGGCCATGGCCTGGATCGGGTTCGAGGGAATGATGCGCAACAACAGGCCACCGATGCTGTCAACACCAACCGAGAGCCCCTCGGGGACCTCCTGCAAGGGCACTTCCGCGCCGACACCCGGACGAATGAGGTTCACCGCAATCAGACCAACGAAAATCGAGGCCATGCTCGTAGCCAAATAATACAGGGCCGCCTTGCCCCCGAGCCGGCCGATGCGGGTTGCATCACCGATCCCAGTCGTGCCGACGACCAACGACGAGACCACCAGCGGGACGATCACCATCCTCAGGAGACGGAGGAAAACGTCGCCGAGCGGCGACACAATCGTCACGGACTCGCCGAAGACCATCCCAGCCAAGACTCCGACGACCAGACCAATCAAGATCTGCCAATGCAATTCACGATACCAGGGGCGGCTCTGTTCACTCATCGACGCCTGCGTACCACATGCTCCCCGGCATCGCACGCCGGGCGGCGATGGCCAGAATCGCCAAGCATTCCGCCAAGCTGTCCAACGATTGCCACGGCGCACCGGTTCCGCGACAATCGGGCCGGTGAACACTTCCGTAGTAATCATCGATGACGAAGAGCGCATGGGACAGATCATCGCCATCGCCCTGCAGCGCAACGAATACGAGTGCCACCCATTCACTGACCCCGCCGCAGCCTTGGCCCACATTGAGACGAACGCCACCGACGTCGTCATTACCGATCTCAAGATGCCGGACATCGACGGCCTCGAGGTGTTGAGCCGCGTCCGCCAAGGGTCCGATCCACCTCCGGTAATCCTGATCACCGCACACGGAACCGTCGCCAACGCAGTCGCCGCCATGCGCGATGGGGCCTTCGACTACGTCACAAAACCCTTCGACAACGACGAACTGCGCGCCATCGTTGGTCGTGCCGCCGAAGTGCACCGTCTGCGCAAAGAAAATCGCAACCTGCGCAAAGACGTCGGCGAGCGCTATGCGCCGTCATCGATCGTCGCCGAGAGTCCCCCGATGCGCGAGCTGCTCGAGATCCTGCAGCGCGTGGCACCGAGCAAAGCCACCGTGCTGGTCCAGGGCGAAAGCGGGACCGGGAAGGAACTGGTCGCCCGGTTGCTCCACTATTGGAGCAACCGTGTCGGCGAGCCGTTCGTCGCAGTGAACTGTAAAGCATTCGCCGAGGGCGTGCTCGAGAGCGAGCTCTTCGGACACAGCAAGGGCGCCTTTACGGGAGCAACGGCCGACCGACGTGGGTGCTTCGAACGCGCCGCCGAGGGCACCCTCTTCCTCGACGAGATCGGCGAAGTTTCTCCCGATTTTCAAGCCAAGCTGCTGCGCGTTCTGCAAGATCGCGAGGTATTGCCGGTGGGGGCTGAACAGCCGCGGCCGATGCGCGCCCGTGTCGTCGCCGCAACCAATCGCGACCTCCGGGCGGAGGTGAGCAGCGGCAACTTCCGCGAGGATCTGTTTTTTCGGTTGAACGTCATCCCAGTCCAAATCGCCCCCCTGCGCGAGCGCCCGGCCGACATCCTGCCCTTGGCCGAGTTTTTCCTCGCCTCCTATTGCCGAGCCGAGGGCCGCGACTTGAGCTTCACCGGCGAATGCATCGCTACGCTGCAACAGCAACGGTGGAGCGGAAATGTTCGCGAGCTGGAAAACGCCATCGAACGCGCCGTCGTCCTCGCCACGGGGACTCAGATTGAAGCGCACGACCTCATGATCACACCACCAGCCTCGGCCCAAGAGAGCAGCGGCGGCGGTGTCACCCTGCGCGAGCACTTGGATCGCGAGACCGCCGGTCAGGTTCGCCAAGCGCTCGCCGCAACCAACGGCAATCGCGGCGATGCGGCCGAAATCCTCGGAATCGAACGCACGACGCTCTACCGGCTGATGAGAAAACACGGTATCGACTGAACCAAGCCACCTCGTGGCGACGAATGCGGCTACGAATTGCAAGCTTCGGGGCCGTCACGTACGGTGCGAGGTTCCCACTTATGGCCACTGCAAAGCATCAGAACCGAAGCCGGATCAAGACTCTGCTGCTGTGCCTCGTCGTCTCATCCCTGTCCTTGATTCTGACCGCGGAAGTGGCATTTCGCATTGCCGGCGCGTTCGTCGGCGGTCGAGAGAACCAGGTCCCCACCGACGGCGATCGCTTCCGTATCATGGTCATCGGAGACTCTCACGCGTACGGCGCCATGATTCCGGAGAAAGAGGCATTTCCCGCCCATCTCCAGGCAAAACTCGAAGCCGCCCAACCGGGCAAGTACTCGGTATTCAACCTTGGCGTCCCCGGAACCAACACCGCGCAAGCACTGACTCGTCTACCGACCTTGATCGACACCTATCACCCGCAGATGGTGATCCTTTGGGGCGGTGTGAACAATGCCTGGAATCGCACCGGCAATTTGTCGCGCACGGATCAGTTGCGAAATCTCGGCGACAGGATTGCTTCACAATCCAAGGTGTACCGGTTCGTTCGCGTCCTGCTGCACCACCGATCGCTCGACCAATCGGTCGCCGCGGAGGAGCGCGGGTTGGGTCGCCGCCAACCGCAGAAATTCGACTTCGAAAAACGCATCTGGACCATCAAGCACCCGAGCTACAAAGAAGAAGTGCGCGGCACCGGGCGCAACATGCGCTCGGTCGAAGAGATGGAAGAACAAACGTACCAAGACGTCATCGCGATGCGCGCCTGGCTTCATGCCCTGGGCATCGAGTTCGTCCTGGTGACGTACCCATCGCCCGAGTCCGCTTTCGGTGCGGCCAACCGCGGCATCGTCAAAGCGGGGACCGAAACCGGCACACCGATCATCCTCTGGCCCGAACTGCCTGAGTTCAATGACGAGAACGGATTTGAGTGGCTATCCGGAGCGCATCCAAACGGGCCGCTATACGAGGTCATCGCCGAACGCGCATACGAGGCAATCCTGGCGCTGCACGTCGAACGCAACGCAGGCGTTTCCTCGCCCGGCGCCGATGACGCATCCAACGCCCCGAATTGATGGACATCGGGTCTTTTCTCGGCCTCAGGGCCACGCACAATAGGCACCGGTGGATCCTGCCGGTCGAAAAGAAGGTCTGCACACGCGGCGGCTTCATGTTTGGTGGGGCCGGGCTCGCGGCCGCGGTCGCGGCGCTCGAGTCAACATCCGAGCGCAATTTGGTCTGGGCAACGGCGCAGTACCTGTCGTTCGCCAAACCGCCCTCGATCGTCGACATCGACGTGACGATTCCGGTAGCCGGCCACAACACGACACAGGCACGCGCCATCGGGCACGTCCTCGACTCCGAGATCTTCACCGTCAACGCGGCACTCGGTGATCGCCCCTGGCCCGACGCAAGGGAATGGGCTGTTGCACCAACCGTCCGACCGCCATTGGAGTGTCCGCCGATGCCCGATTTGGACACGTCGCTCGAGTCGATCGCAACCCGGATCGAGTTTCGGGTCGCCAACGGCCGCTACGGCGAAGAGCGCGACGGCACCCACAGCACAGACGGCCGATCCGCGCTGTGGACGCGCATTCCCGACATCCCCGTCTCAGCCGGGTCGCTGGCAATCATCGCCGACTGGGTCCCCTCGGGAGTCGGTCAGGCACTCGGCCGCATGCTCTACGTCAGCAGCCTCGACAACACCCTGCGAATCGTACAGGTGCTGCAAACCGACTGGGTCCTATGCGACATCCGGATGCACGCCGTACGCAACGGCTACGCCCACGGCGCCATGCACCTGTGGACCGAGTCCGGAGACCTTTTGGCGACGGCCAGCCAGTCGATGGTCGTCCGCAACCGCGACTAGGGGCACGAACCCCGCCGCCTTCAACCTCCGACACGATACCAGGGAGGTCGCGGCTCCGGCCGAGCCGCGGATCAATCGCAAACGCGGCTCGGCAGGAACCGGGCCCTCCCAGGGTTCCGCCGCAAACACGTAGACCTCGCACTCGCAAGGCACAATGTACTAGAGAACCGATGAAGACTCGGAGACACACAATGGCAGAGGAAAGCAGCCCGCCAAGCGACACATCGACTGGAACCGAAGGGCTCCTCGACATCCAGCGCTTGGCCCGTTGGATGGACGAGCACCAGCTCCCCGGGTCTGGTGCACCCCTCTCGGCGACGGCCATCGCGGGCGGTGCGTCGAATGAAATTTTCGAGCTGCGGCGCGGCACCGAACGCTTAGTTCTGCGGCGACCGCCGCGCAATGTTCCCCAAGGGCGCAACGCGACGATGCTGCGAGAGTTTCGCGTCATCTCGGCTCTGCGGGACAGCGAGGTTCCGCACAGCCGCGCCCATGCCTGGTGCGACGACACCGACGTCATCGGGGCGTGCTTCTACATCATGGACCACGTTGATGGCTGGACACCAATGGGACGAATCGATCCACCATTCGATACTGACATCGAGGCCAAACGCGGTCTCGGGTGGGAGCTGATCGATGCGATTGCCCAACTTGCACAAGTCGATTGGCGCGCTGGCGGGCTCGAGGATTTTGGCAAGCCAGAGGGCTTCCTCGACCGACAGGTAGATCGTTGGTTACACCATTTGTCCAAGTTCAAGTTCCGCGAGCTGCCCGGGCTCGAAGAGGCGGGTTCTTGGCTGCGTGCGCACACGCCGAAATCTTTCCGGCCCGGGATCATCCACGGTGACTACCAGTTCGCCAATGTCATGTTTCACCATGGCGCACCGGCACGGATGGCCGCTGTCGTTGATTGGGAGATGTCGACCATCGGCGACCCGTTGCTCGATTTGGCGTGGGTATTGATGAGTTGGCCGAACCCAGAAGAAGAGCAAGCGTCGAAGCAATACTTCGACTACGAGGGCATGCAGTCGCGCGACGAGCTGATCGAGCGGTACGCGAGGCAAACCGGCCTACCCGTTGAGCTGATCGACTATTACGTCGTCCTCGCTCGGTTCAAAATGGCTTGCGTGCTCGAGGGTGGTTACGCTCGATACGTTGGGGGCGGCGCCGACAATCCGAAGATGGCCGCGTTTGGCGACGTCGTCCTCGACATGGCATCGAGGGCAGCTCAGTTGGCGCGTTCCTCAAAGTTACCCGCAACGCAATAGCAGCGCCGCTTTTCGTCGGCTCTCATCGACTTGCTATGGCTCTTGCGCTTGCTTACGCTCAACCCCAAAGAATGGAGGAATCAATGCTTCTGAAATCACTACGACTTTCGGTGATCGCCTTTGCTGTAGCCATGTTGTCGTCGGCCGCCTGCGCCGACCATCACGCAGAAGGCGAGGCCAAGGAAAGTAAACCTGATGTCCGCCTCACCATCGTGAACGTCATGACACCGCAGGGCGTGAAGATTTGGACGCCCGAGTCGATCTTTGCCAAAAAGGGCGACACGGTTCAGCTGCGGCTGATCAACAAGCTCGACAAAGAACACGGCTACTCGATTCACGCGTTCGGTGTCGAGAAGGTGGTCGCAGCGGAATCGGCCGAGACCGTCAACTTCACCGCCGACAAAGCCGGAATCTTCCCTATCTCCTGCCAGCTCCACCCGCCACACGTCGCGGGGCAGATCGTCGTACTCGAATAGGCATGCACTATCTCAGTGGCCTGGGGAAGCTCGCACTCGCGGGCTTCCTCTGCGCCGCGTGCAACACTCCCCCGAGTAACGGCGCCTCGCCAACGGCGGTTGCGCGACCGGCGACCGGAGCCACCGTCTACGCAGAACACTGCGCCATCTGCCACGGCGACACCGGCAAAGGTGATGGTCCCGAGGCGAAGCGCTTCACCGCGGCACCAAGGGACTTCATCAAGGGCGAGTACCGTTTTCGCTCGACTGGCTCGGGCAAGCTACCGACCGATGACGATCTGCGCCGCAGTGTCGTGGCGGGGCTCGGCGGCACCGGAATGGTGCCGCAGAATCACTTAAACGACACCGAGGTTGAAGCGGTCATCGACTTCATCAAGTCGATGAACCCGGGCTTCGCAGATGAGCCTCGCGCGAAAATCGTCAAGTTGCCGAAGGCCCCGGAGGTAGTCGACCTCAGTCGCGGTCGCGAAGTCTACGGCGAAGCTGGCTGCGACGGTTGCCACGGCGATACAGGCCGCGGTGACGGGCGCTCTGCCGCCGATCTATCGATCGCTCCGACCAATCTGGCCCGACATCCGCTCAAGGGAGGCTCGACGGCCGCCGACATCCTCAGAAGTGTCGTCACCGGATTAAACGGCACCCCAATGCCCTCATACCATCTGCTGTTCGACGACGACGACATGTGGCATCTCGCCCACTACGTCGAATCGCTTGGCAGCGAGCAAGGGATGACCGATCAGGAACGAATCGGTTGGGAGGTCGAGAAGCGAACTCCCTGACCAGAGGAACCGCAGATCAACGCCGGTAAACGCTGATCAGCGGTTTAGACAAGCGGCAACCGCGACCAGATCAAAGACCGGTTCGAGGGGCCAACGCCCCCCGAACCGGCCTCGCATGACTCACGAAGTGCTAGTTGTCTTTGCGGCGATCAAATAGGTAGATCACCTTGTCCGCGCCCGGGTTGCCGCCGGTCAGATTCGCCGTTGATTCCCACACGACAAATCGTCCGTTCGAGAGGCGCGGCTTGGTGTTCTCGCCGAAGAAAGACCGAGAGATCACGATCGTCGTCCCCTTCTTGCGATCGAAAAGGATGACCCTGCGGTTGGTCAACGTATCTCCCGTGGCCTCGACGTTGGAAGTTGACTCGAAGGTCACGAAACGCCCGCGCGGGTTGATATCTGGCGCAATGTTCTCGCCGACGGTCGTCGTCGTGATCTGCTCGAACACACCCTTCTCGATCACGAAAACCTCGATGTTGCCATCGGCGTTCTGGCCCGTGAAATCGCCGTTCGAGCTAAACGAAAGCGCCTTGCCGCGCCGGCCCAATCCGCCAGCGGTGTTCTCGACAGGTGCAACGGTGTTGGTCATTTGCGTGATCCTCCAGGAACCACGCTTGAACTCCGCCAAGAAGATCTCGCGGTTCCCGTCGGCGTTCTGTCCGCTCACCAGGTCACCGTCAGAGTCGAACATCACCTGGCGGCCGGTCTGCGTCGAGGGGCGACGATTCTCGACAACCGTTGAAACAGTGATCTGCGTATACTCATCCTTGCGACTGTCGTAGACGAAGATTTCACGGTTACCATCGGCGTTCTGGCCGGTGAGATCGGAAAGCGACTCGAACATCACGCGCCGTGCCGAGCGATCCGCCTCCGGTGCCGTGGACTCCTCGAGATTCGAACCGTCGGAAATCTCGGAGATGACAATGTTCGGATCGGGCGGCTCATTTCGACGAAAGTCGCGTCGGCTCCAGACCAAAGCCTCGAGCGACAGATCGGGATTTCCGCCAACCAGATCTGCGTCAGCAGCGAACACGACATCACCGCGTCGGTTGACGCGGGGGTTCAATGTCGCACCCGCACCACTCGGGTCGTTCGAGATCTGCGTGATCAACACACAGGCGCCCGCAGTCACGATCGGGTCCGAACCTAGATTTTCAGGGCAATCACGCTGCCGCGTACACGGCGCCCCTGGGTTCGTGCCGCCGAGACAAAAAGCCCCCGCACGGCGGCTCGGCTTGCGATTCAGCAGAAAGGCCTCATCGCTAGCATCGGTATTATCGATGCTCACACGCTCGTCGCCGTTCAGATCTTCTCCCGACACGAAGGAGATGAAACGACCGCTCGATGAAACATCGGGGCTGTTGCCGATGGCGACGAAGAGCACCTCCTCCTCAGGCTCCACCTCGGGGCACAATCCCCCTACACTCGGGAACCCAGCAGGTGCGGGAGCACAGAGAAACTCGACGAAGTCCGTATCGAGTCCGAGAATATCGTCGATCGAGTCACCCAGCCCGGCCGGACGCTCGGTCGGATGAAACGGCCCCGTCTGCGAGCCCCACCAGTTCAGGGTTGCATCGAGGACTCCGTCTGTCGCGATATTGCGCAGGCCCACAAGATTGTCTTCGATATTGTTCTGCACGATCCGAATCGCCGAAGCGTCGGAGCCAACATCAATTCCCAGGCCGTTGTTGGTGATCTGATTCTCGACGAGCGTGGGCGTCAGCAGCGCGGTCGGGATGTCGGACAGATGGATGCCTCGACCGGCGTTCCCATCGACGATGTTCTGTCCCACCAAGAGCCCATGACCATGCCCGGCCAGGCTGACGGCGTCGTTGATCAACCCACCGGTGACCGTGTTGGCGGTGATCGTGACAAGAACCGAGTGGGGTCCCACACCATTGCCAATTCGCACCGGTGCAGACGTCACATCGGTAATCGAATTTCCCGTAACCAGCAGACAATCAACCTTTGCGAATACCCAGTTCAAACCGGCGATGCCGTCGCGGATCACGTTGTCGCTGATCGTCAGGTTGGAGCCGAAGCCAGGGTCAGCACACGCCCCTTCACCGAGGCCGCAGATATTATCGGCCAATACGACGGCTGTCGCCGTCCCAGCGACGAGAGTCAAATCGGAAATCGTCACACCACTTCGCTGCACATCGAAGATAACGTTGGCGGCCGACCCAGCATGAAGAGTTGTCAGGGCCGCGCCAGCACTCGAACGAATGGTGACTTCCTGGTCCACGGCAACACTCTCGAAGTACGTTCCCGGACAAACAGAAACGATATCACCGGGCGACGATGCGCTGACTGCGGACTGAATGTCCGCGAAGTCCGGCGCTCCACAACCTCCGACGAAACGCTCGGTCGGTATTCCCGCATGAGAAAACGTGCAAGCGGCTGAGATCATGCAGTCGTTCTCGCAACCGTCACCAGAGAACGAATTGCCGTCGTCACACTCCTCACCGATGAACGTTTCGAGGATACCGTTGCCACAGACCGGCTCACCGAAGGTCACCAATCCTGGTCCCGACGTCTCGAAGTCACCGGCCAAGCTGGGATCGATGAACAGCTCGATGCTGTCAATGTTCGCCAGATCGACCGTAGGAAAATCTGCATACTCAAACTGCACGAGGGCAAGACCACTCATCGTTCCAGCCTGGACATCGCTCTCGACGATGATGCCGTCCGAGAGCGTCAGTGTGAGTGCGTACGGGACGGAAGAAGCATCGGTCGCGAGCTCAATTTGAATCCCTGTGCCCGAACTGAGATCGGCGGCGAGTCCAGCGCCGCTGGCATCGTAAAAGAGTTCGACCCCGCCGTCCGCGAACACGGTCGAAGAGTACGACATGATCTCGACTGCAGGGATCACCCCCGCCGTCACATTCGGGCTCCCACCACCGGCAGCTGTCATCTCGACGGTGAGCGTGCGCGTACCGCCTATGACACCGCTCAGCCCGGAGTCGGTCGCGGCCGTCGAGCCGACGGTGGTGCGCGTTACCCCCGGGGGATCCTGAGTATTAGCACCGGCGTCACCAAAATCGTCGATGATGGTCTGTCCAGAAACTTGCCCCGCGAAAAGCAGACAAACGAATACGACTGCGCGTCGCACAGAATTGAGCATCATAAATTCCCCCCAAAGGTATTGTCCGATCAGGTACAACTATCACGGCATTCATCCCACAAGCCACCTGACGTGCGCAAGAACAATCTCCGGTTGGCAGGGGGACACGGCACGGGTCCTGCCCAAAGCCCCGCTCGTCACCCGGTCACGAGACCGTTGAGCGCCCGATTCAACCGATCAATCGCCTCGCCTCTTGCCAGATGGTTTACAACCGGTAAGCATCACCTGAGCTTATCCAACACAGCGTTCAATACTGCCACTCCGAAGGGGAACAACCATGCAAATTCCGTCCAGATTCCTGCTTCTACCCGTCGTTACACTCTTGTCGACCGGTGCCGCGGCTCAGGAATGCGAAAAATCCTTTGACAGCACCTACGAGCTGATCCAAGAGGCGATCTTCGAAAACAAAGGCTGTACAGCCCAAGCCTGCCACGGCGCGGACGCAGCCGGCGGACTCGATCTGAGCGCCGACGTGTCGTACGACAACCTGATCGAGCAGGCAGCGACGACGGTCACCACGAACGACATCCCAGGCATCAAGCGGGTTGTCCCCGGCCAGAAGGACCAAAGCCTCCTCTTCCTGAACTTGGCAGCGGGCACTCTGCCCGACCAGTGGCAGGTTCCGCTGCGCTCCATGCCGCTTGGGCTAGACCCGCTCACGACAGACGAATTGGAAGCGGTACGCTCTTGGATCGAACAAGGCGCTCCCCGAGAAGGGACAGTGCCGGGAACAGGGGAACTCTTAAACGCCTGCTTGCCACCCGCCAAGCCACTTCCGATCGTTCCACTACCGGCTCCAGATCCCGAAGTCGGCCGCCAGATTCGGATGCCGAAATGGACCCTACCTGCAGGGAGCGAAGACGAAGTTTGCTTCGCCAGCTACTTCGACATTTCCGAAGGTATCCCCGAGAGATTCCTCTCAGAAGACGGCGAACGATTCCGCTTCAAGAGAAGCCAGATCCGCCAAGACCCCCTGAGCCATCACCTCATTGTCACGTACTACAATGGTACGGCTGCGTTTGACGACCCGAGCTGGGGCGCATTCAAGTGCCGCGGTGGAGACAAGGAAGGCCAGGCCTGCGCACCGACCGACCTCGAGTTTTGCGGCGAGGGACTATGTGGAAGTGAGCCGAGACGGTCCATCGCATGCATCGCCTTTGGACCACCGGATCTTCGCACGCGGGGCATTGGGTTCCCCGGCACCCAAGAAGCATCTTTTGAACAGAACTATCCCCCGGGTGTCTACAACGAGCTCCCCACCAAGGGGCTACTAGTGTGGAATTCACACGCCTTCAACCTGACCGATGAAGACGGTGGGCTTCAAGCGTGGACGAATTTCGACTTCGCCGAACCCGAGGATCAGAAGTTTCGCGTCAGCGGGATTTTCAATAACAGCCAAATCTTCGGGATGAACACTCCCCCCTTCGAGGCAGAAGAGCTGTGCAACCACCACGTATTCCCTCCAGACACACGCCTATTCGAACTGAACTCGCACAACCACCAGCGCGGTAAACGCTTCCGCACTTTCCAGGGGCGGTACGTTTGCGACGGCGGCGCGAATGCAGGTGCGGCCTGCTCACCAATTGAGGAGACCTCTTTCGAGATTCCGGATCTTTGCGCTGGCGCGCCCTGCGTCCGGATGATTCCGCCGGAGATGGGCGACTGCAACGGTGACGGGCGGGTCGGCATCTCCGACCTCACCACCTGCGTCAACATTTCACTTGGAACGGTGCCACTTCGTCGGTGCCAAACCGGCGACGCGAACGAGGACGGCAAGGTCACCGTGAACGAACTGGTCAGGGCGGTGAATGCTGCACTCGACGGCCCGACGATCGACGACGCAGAGGCCGAATTGCTTTACACCAATCTGGTCTACAACGATCCGACCGTTGTCAGGTACAATCCCCCGCGCGAGTACCCTGGGCTTTCGCGGAGCGCTGCCGAGCGAACCCTGACGTACTGCTCGGTCTACGACAACGGTTACACCGATCCGGACGAGGTCAAAAAGAAATCCACCTCGCCGCCAACACCGTTCGGTGCGCTCGCCCCGGGTGGTCCCTGCCCCGAAGCGTCCGGTTGTACCGAGGGACAGGTCGGAGCGGACTGTAGTGGCGATACCGCCGCCGCCCGCGACACTTCGTGCGACACGTCGCCCGGAGCCGGCGATGGCGTTTGCGATGCATGCGTCTTACGCGGCGGTGTGACCACCGAGGATGAGATGTACATCCTGATGGGAGCCTTCTACGTCGAGCGTTAGCCTGAAAAATCCAGAAGATCCAGGCTAGATATTCATCTGTGCGGGGCGCTCGGGCTCGACCAATTCGAGCGCCCCGCAATCTCACTCGAACCCGACGCTGCGCTTTACTTCACCCAGCCACGCGACCAGATCGCGCGCCTCGACGGAAAAGTTTTTGGCAACCCAGTCCCCCGTACCAGCCAGGAACACTTGATTGTACCGCGCCTCGCGCGAATCGAAGACGTAGGCGACATCGAGCCCACCACTGCGCTCAAAGGACAGAGGATCGCGCATCACGCGCCCGCCGGCCGCCCCGTCGATCAGGGCAACCTTCTCGCGCAGAACCCGCGGATCGATCGATCCGACTCGCTTGGAGTCAGCGTACTTGCTGAGCAGGTCCGATTCGCGCACGACCGATGACTTCATCTCGGCCGGGTACCACGGCTTGTCGCGTTGGTAGCTCCACACGAGACCGTCGGAGTCGATGTAGATGCCTTTCAGCTCGTACCCCCACTCCATTTCCAGACGAAACGACTCGAAGAGAATTCTCCCCTTCTCGAGATGCTTGTCTGGATCACCCGACCACAGAGAGCAGCCCGCACTCACAACTGCCAACAGCGCTACAACAATCACTTTCCTCATCACCACTCTCCTCAGGCCTTCGCGCCCCGGTTGACACCGGGAACCGGTGCATCGAAAGTGCCACACGATCCCGCGACACGCCATCCCGAGGAAAGGCCACATCATGCCCATGCAACGTCTGCTCGCTCTGTTCGGCTCGTCGTCCGAAGCCGCAGCCTCTCGAAATCCCTTCGCAAAGAAGCTCGCCGAACACCTGACAGAACTCGCCCCAGAACGCCTCGAATATGTGGCGGGATTCGCCGGGCAGTTGACCCGGGTTGCCTACGCGGACAACGACGTATCCGAGGTCGAACGCACCGCAATCACAAGGGTCCTGCGGGAACGGTCGATTCTCCAGTCACGCGAAGCCGACGCCGTCATCGATCTACTGGTCGCCCAGCTCGAAGCACTGCGCGGCACCGAGGAATTCCAACTCAACCGTGCCATCAACAATCACGCCAGTGCGGAAGAGAAGGAGGCGTTGGTGGACTGTCTGTATGCCGTCGGCGCAGCAGACGACACGGTATCAAACATCGAGGACCAGGAGATCCGCACGATCTCCCACGCGCTCAACATTCCGAATGAGCGTCTCATGGACATTCGATCGCGCTATCGCGACCACCTCGAGGTCCTCAAGCACGCCGCTGCGTTGCGCAAGGCGAAACAGCCGTAGTTGCTCCCTAGTCGCAGGTAGGAGCGTCCAGGAAGTAGAACGTCACCTGCGTGTCCATGGCGTTGTTGTCACCCCGCACCACCCCGATGGTCCTCTCGAAGCCGGGAAGCGAGTGGGGACTCGACCCCAACGAGTCGGCAGTGAGTGAGAACGGCGTGATGGTAGCGCGCTTTTCACCGGCCGTGTCGACCAGGTCGAAGACCGCCTGATTGCTTCCGTCGGAGAGCCGCTTGGCGTAGTGAACCACCCAGTCGTTGCCGCTCGCATGAACCCGCGTCGTCCATCGGTGGTTCGACTTGTCGTCCGGACCGTGCAGCACCTTGTCGGCAATGACGCTTCCGCTGGTCGAGAGGCGATCGAAAGTCGCAAATCGAATCTGCCAGTTTGATCCGTGCTGGCGGATAGCGTTCTCGGTCCATACCGCGGCGTAGTGGCTGCCGTTGTAGGCGAGATCGGGGAACTCATCCCAGTTGTATTCTTTGCTTGGCACCACCTTGATATGGGGGCGCATCTGTCCAGTCGGCTCCCAATACTTGGTCATGACACCACCGGTTGCGATCTTGATGTCTTTGACGCTGAGGATCGCGTTGCCCTGGCCGTCATGAGCGACACGGGGATAGAACTGGTGTGTAAGATCGAAATCCACCAGGTTGACAAAGGCCGTCTCCGCACCGGTCGGGCTGAGCTTGAAACCATAACTACAGGAGTGCCCGACACAGTCGCCCTCGACCACCGCAACAAAGCCGTCTTCGTAGCTCTCAATGTCGCCGTCTGCCTCACTGTCCCAAATCGAGGAGTAGAGCAGCTTCGGACCAACTTTGCGTCGCGCCGAAACAGCCCCGGCCTTGGTGACGGTGTGATAGTACATCGACGACTGTTCGGCCGTCAGAACACCAAAGTGATCCTCATGCCAGGCAGCCATGTAATAGCGATTGCGCCACTGGATCTTGGGAATGCTCGCAATCAACATTGGACCATCCGACACTTCGCCGTCGGTCTTGACATGGGCGTAGTAGAGCCGGGCCACAGAGGAAAATCCCGGGTCATCGCGGAGCCAGAAAATGCCCCAGCCGTCGTCGGTGGTGACGGTGTCCGTCAGCCACAAGTTTCCGAAGGCCTGGTTGCTGATACTCACCGGCGGGGACAATTGCCAGTCGAGACCCCCAGGACATGACGGAGTCGACGTCGGACTAGCCGTCGCCGTCGGCGTGGGCGTGCGTGTAATCGTCGGCGTCTTCGTCCACGTCATCGTCCGCGTAAACGTTCGCGTCCGTGTGTTGGTTGGCGTCCGAGTAATGGTCGGAGTGTAAGACGGCGTCTTTGTCCGCGTCGAAGTCCGTGTCCGCGTATTGCTCGGTGTATAGCTCGGCGTACGCGTCGCAGTCGGCGTGCGCGTATGAGTGACCGTGCGGGTCGGCGTGAAGGTTCGGGTAAATGTCTTCGTTCGCGTTGCGGTCCTGGTCCGCGTGGCTGTGTGAGTCGGTGTCTCGGTCCTCGTCGGTGTGTCGGTCCTCGTCGGCGTACCAGTGCGAGTCGGCGTTCCGGTCTGAGTCGGCGTCGGAGTGTCAGTCGAGGTTGCCGTCGGCGTCGCCTCGATGACCGTGGCAGTGGGAGTGTTCGTTTGAGTCGGAGTGTCAGTCGACGTTGCCGTCGGTGACGCCTCCACGACAGTGGCCGTCGGAGTGTTCGTCGGGATCGGATCTTCGTCGACTCCCCAACTACCCGAACAATCGCCGATCAGAATCGCCGCAAAATCCTGCGAAGGAGCATCGCCTGTCAATGGATGGTAGCCGATCCCTCCAGGCTGGCAGCTGCCACTCGACAAGCTCGGATCGGCGACGGTCTGGTTCTCCCCCGAAGAGGCCAGCGGTACGAACAGCCAATCCGAGTCACATGCCTCGGCCGCTTCAAAGCGGACCAGTGACCCGATCGCGAACCGCAAGATGTGTGCGGCATCGAGAGCCGAAACGCTACCGTCCCCGGTGACGTCACAAGCGAGGGACTCAAACGTCCCAATCTCTTTCATCCCAACGACCGCTTGCAAAACGTAGGCGGCGTCCAAAGCCGTAACCGCCTCGTCCCAGCCGCCGGACTTGCCGGGCTCGATAGTGACCGTCGCACCGGCCGAACCGGCGCCGTCGTAGAATCCCGATTTATCGCTTTCGCCGCCAACACCACCGCCGCCGACGATGGCGACCGACACATCCGTGACCGGTTCTGCTGTGTCGTAATACATGATCTCGCCCGAAATCAACGCGGCGTGCGCCGCCGCCCCCCCAGTGATGCATGTCGCAAACACAAGGGCGCGCTTTAGATTCTTTGAGAACACCTTCACCACACCACCCAATCAGCAACAACGGTGCCATCCCTTGGTCGACCTCGCCAACTTGCCAAAATCAGCGTCTTTCAAAGCATCGACACGAGCGCCGTCGCAATCGCGACACCGGTGACACAACGTCGTCCTGCTTCGCACAGTCAATCGGATCAGCCAGACGCGGAATCTTCGCCCGAACCCTCCTCCGATTGCGTCGGCCCTAGCATCGGATTCGCGGCAGCGCTTTGCAGGATTGCTGCAGCGGCTCGAATTCGAACCATCGGATCGTCATCGCCCAACGCCTTCTTGAGCACTTCGACTGCATCCCCGGTGGTCGCGCGCAAACGTTGCAACGACTGCGACAGCCGGGCTCGCCCCGCGGCGTAATAGGCCGCCACAAAGCTCGGTTGCTCGAGCCATTTGCGCAGCGTACTCTCCTTTACGCCGCCAATTTTTGCGGCTTCGGCGAGAGTGTCCGTTTCGAGCAAGCCCCGAATCGATGCGATTTGTTTCGGAGTGAGCTGAATCCGATACGGGAGTTCGGAGGGGGTACCAGGAGGCCCTTCCCGATTCTCCTCAACCTTTTGCAGCGCATCCCAAATCTTGCTCATCGCCCGACGACCTCCACCGAATGCAACGTTGCCACACAGGCCTCGCCCTGAGAACTACCTCTGCACGCCTCCGGATTCGTCCGAAACTGCTCGGCCCGTCGCCTCGCGCCCGGTTGCAACTTGAATACGAGCCTGCTGTGCGATGTGGGCTCCAGGCTCACAAGCTGGAATCTGATCCACGGCCGAGCTAGGTCCGGGCACGATGGCCGTTCATCTCAGTCGGCCCGGCGCTCCCGTTTGCAGCGACCGGCTCGCCTTCCGTCTTCGCCCCGTTGCTTGCTAGCTCGGCGCGCTCTCGAACACCGCCCAGCAACCGATTTGCCTGCGCGAGAACAGCCGCCGCGGTCTCTGTCGCACGATCCAGGCGCTGCATCGATCGCTCGATTTCCGCCCTTCCCGCCGCGTAATATTCAGCCACGAATCCCGGTCGCCCCAACCATCGGCGCAAGGTCATCTCCGTCACTTCAGCTGCGACCGCGGCCTCCTCGAGAGTCGACGTGCGCAACAGAGCCTGGACGGCCACCTGCTGCTTGGGAGTCAGCCGCATGCGCCCGACTTCCACCGGGACTACGGCTTCCACCTCTTCGTCACGGGCCTTCTCGACCTTCTGCAATGCTTCCCAAATACGACTCATTAGATCGATCGGACCCACCGGTGTGGGCTCCCCCTCGACTACATTGGATACCAGGCTTCGAAGTGTAGGTAAATGAATAACTTATGGGGCGGTCACGGAGGGCCGGAATGGGGCAGTTGCCTTTGGTCCCAGCCTCATCCAGTCTTGCCATTCGCTATGGAGATCCTGCTCGCGCTGCTCGGCGCCCTCCTGCTCTACGCTGGGGGAGAGTTGCTGGTGAAGGGAGCAGTAAACCTGTCGCGGCTCTACGAATTGAGCCCAATGGTCATCGGCCTAACGGTGGTGGCGTTCGGCACATCGACCCCAGAACTCGCGTCGAGCTTGATCGCAGTTTGGCGCGAAGCCCCCGCCATCGCGGTCGGTAACGTCGTTGGCTCGAACATCGCGAATATTGGACTCATCCTCGGGTGCGCCGCCTGCCTCTTTCCAATCGCGGCACGCTCCGAGTTCCTTCGCCGCGAAACTCCGATCCTCGTCGCCGTCACCGCATTGGTCCCTCTCGTACTCGCAGACCACACAGTAAGTCGCCTAGAAGGCATCATGCTAAGTGCCTTGGTGATTCCATACCTGTGGCTCCTGCTGCGCCAAAAAGGCAGCGCCGATGTCGAGAAGGAATTCGAGCAAGAATACGGCGATGCAACAGGTAGCCCCATGCAGGCCGTGGGCTTTGTTGTCGGCGGTGCCCTTCTTCTAATTTTGGGAGCAACCGCGTTAGTCGAGGGGGCGGTGGCGCTAGCTCGCCAGTGGGGAATCTCTGAGCGGGTCATCGGCATTACCGTAGTGGCCTTCGGCACGAGCCTTCCCGAGTTGGCAACCGCCATCGTCGCGGCGTTGCGCCGCGAAGCCGATATCGCGCTGGGTAACGTCGTCGGATCCAACGTCTTCAACATTCTCGCGGTCCTCGGCCTCACGGCCGCGTCACGTCCGATCGCAGTGGACCCCGGATCGATGACCATCGACGTCGGCGTGATGATGGCTCTCTCTTTGGCCCTAGTTCCGATGTTGCTCACAAAGCAGCGGATCAGTCGCATGGAGGGGGCGGTACTGATCTCCGCCTACGCGACGTACGTGTGGTTCCTCTTCAGCACGCAGTGACGGCGGCGTCAGACGCGCTCGACACCTGACACGATTCGAGCGACCAAAGGCGGGTCGAGTCGGAGATAGCGTCGGTCTCCGTCCGAGCGAAAAAAGACTGATTCGGCCACCTCCGAGAGATCGTACCCCTCGCGCTGTAGGCGCGTTTTACTGTGCTTCAGTGTCCCCGTCGTATCCATAGACCTCGAGAGTCGGACGAACAGTGGGCGCGCGTACGGCGGCAGGACGCGAGCAGCGAAATCGTAGTACCCGACCGGGTCGAAGTCGGCATCGTCTTCCAAGACGACCAATGCCATCCCCGCTCTCCCCTCGGTCCCAGGAACGCGTACGCCGTAGACAGCCGTCTCTAGAACCTTTGGGGCCCCGTTCAAAAGCTCCGCGACTTCCGCGGTCGAGACGTTCTCCCCTTTCCACCGGAACGTATCGCCGATGCGATCGACAAAGTAGTAGTAGCCGGCGCGATCTCGGCGCATCAGATCGCCCGTCCGCAAATAGACGTCACCAACCTCGAAGCAGTCACGGATCAACTTTTGCTCGTTGTCCGCGGAATTCACATAGCCATCGAAGCGCATCCGCGTCTTACTAGAGACCACGCTCACCAACTCTCCGACCTGGCCGACGCGGCATTCGATCAAGCGTCCATCCTGGTTGCGTTGCGGAACCTGCTCGTCTGGATCAAAGCGCACTAACTTGAGATTGTCATGAGTTCCCGGGGCCGCCCTACCGATCGAGCCAACCCGCCCGCGACGATTCATCAAGCTTACGTTGGCCTCGGTTTGGCCGTACGTCTCGAAGATCTGATCGATCCCGAAGCGCTCCCGAAAACGCCGCCAAATGTCGGGCCGTAGGCCCGGTCCGGTCGCCAGCCGAATCGAGTGCGCTCTGTCGAACTCACTCGGCGGTTGATTCAAGAGGTAGCGGCACAACTCCCCTACATACATGAAGTGGGTCGCGCCAACCCGTCGCACATCCCCGAGAAAGTGGCGCGCCGAAAACCGATTCCTACTGGCGAAAGTGGTGCCACCGTGCAGCGCCGGCGAAAAGCCGACGAAGTTGGAGTACCCATGGTAGAGCGGCGTCGGCGCATACGAGCAATCGCCCTGCTCGATCCCGAGGGTCGCGGCCAACGAGACGCCGCCCATGGTGAAGCGCGCGTGACGCACGACGGCCGGCTTGGGATAGCCAGTCGTGCCCGATGTGTAGATATAGAGAAACACATCGCCCAACCCGACGTCGGCGATATCGACTTCGGTGGAGTCTACGGCCGCGAGCGCTTGATCTAGATCCTCCACTCCGCAATCGGCCCCTCCGAGGGCCAAGATGTGCCTATCCGCGGAGGCTGCGAGTCGATCGTCCGCAACCAGCGCACGAGCACATTCGCGATCAGCCAACACCAAGCGCGCGCCACTTGCGTTCAACACGTGCGACAACGCGTCGCCGCGCAGCGATGTGTTGATCAGGGCGCCGATCACACCGAGCTTCGCACAGGCCCCCTGCGCCATCAGAAAGTCCGCTGAGTTCTCCATCATGATGCCGATTGGATCACCGCGCCCGACACCGGCTTCTGTGATAACGCGCAAATACTGATTTACGCGTGCGTTGTACGCACCGAAGGTCACCGTTTCATCCGGAAAGCACAGAAACTTCCGCTCCGGAATTCGCTCAGCCTGGCTTCGGATCACAAACCCCGCCGACTGCATGTCGGACTGCGCACGTTGCATCGCGAGCTCGATGCGGCGATGGTGCGGCGCCTCACGCAAGTCCTCGATCCACGTCAGCAAACGCGAGAGCGAATCTGTTTTCGTTGTTGCGCGGCGCACTAGTTCCAACCAAACACGACCCGCAGGGCAGCGCCCGAGTCGCGAATTGCCCCAGCCCATTGAGGAACAAGTCCCCGCATCAAAACGAAGCGGAGGCAGAGCCAAAGCTTTTTGTTGAGGGCTTCGCGCCTTGCTCTAACGCCAAAATCCTCATGTTCGCTCGCGCGCCTGTTTTTCAACGGACTGTTAGCCGGATGCGTCAGTCGAACCGCACGGGCAGGCGGTTTGGCGAACGGAACGCCATGCCGACGATCTGCACACCGGCATCACTCTCGAGGCGCAGTTTGGGCAAGCGATCCAATAGCGCATTGATTGCCGTTTTTGTTTCGAGGCGCGCCAAGTGCGATCCGGCACAGAAGTGTTGGCCAAACCCGAAACCCAGGTGGCTTTCGTTATTCCGCTCGATATCAAAGAGGTCTGGGTCGTCGAAGTGGCTTTCGTCACGGTTGGCCGAACCAATCAAGGCCGAAACGATTTGATCCGCCGGGATCTCAAGTTCCCCCAGGTGCGTATCACACGTCGTCTCGCGCGAGACCAGCTGCACAGGAGACTCCCAGCGCAGGACTTCGTCGATCAAGTCGTCGATCAGGGATCGGTCCTCTCGGACACGGCCCATTAGATCCGCATTGTCGAGCAGCACCCAAAGACACGTGCCAGTCAAGCGATAGGTCGTGTCAGCCCCGGCCGGTAAAAGTAGGCGAAGAAACCCCAGCACCTCCTCATCCCCCAGCTTGTGCCCTTCCACTTCAGCGTGCAGTAACTTCGAGAGCAAGTCGTCGCCCGGCTCGACCCGGCGGCGCTCGATCAACGGTTTCAAGTAAATCGACAACGACTCAGCGGCTTCGAAGCCTTTCGCTGGATCTTCCGTGATCGAGATGAGGTCGAGCGCCATGCGGTGGAAGGCACTATGATCGTCTATCGGAACACCGATAATTTCGGCGATGACACGCATCGGGAATATGAAAGTAAACTCCGGCACCAGATCGGCGGCCCCACCCGCAGCAAACTTGTCGATCAGTTCATTGACAATCTCGACAACGACCGGGGGCATGCTCGACCGCATGGCGAGTGGAGAAAAAAAAGGTGCGATAATCGACCGATGGCGAATATGTTCCTTGCCGTCCATTTCGAGGATCGTGCGGCCCATCACCATGCCAATCCCCCTGGCGTTGCCGCGCGACGAGAAGCGCTCGGCATCGCGGAGAACCGTTGCGACATCGTCGTAACGAGTCACGAGGTAATTGACGCCGAGCATAGTATCGACTGCAATTACAGGAACTTCCTTACGTAGACGACCGTAAACTGAATACGGATCTACGATCGGACTCATCATGGTTCCGCCGAACAATTTCTCCATCGTCGTGTTCTCAACCATGCCCCATACCCTTACCCCGAGATTCGCCGACTTACGTAAATTTTATCCCATCCCTCAGTTAACCTTGTCGCACCATACGATTTCCTATATGCGGCAGGAAATCGGCGCCTGCCCACACTTGGCATCGACAGCCGTCAGGACCGATCAACTACAGACACTGCCACGAGCAAAAACTCAAACGGAGGGAAGACCCATGCGATCCGAGCTTCGCCTCAAAGATCTGGGTGGTCACAAGGCTCCGAGCAAGTTGATGAACGTCAAAGTTCCCGATTCGGTCAGTAGCGCGATTGACCGCATCTCGCGTGAGCTGGGTTCATCTAAAACCGCCACTGTCGTGGCCCTGCTCAACGAAGGCCTTGATGTGTTGGTGCAAACGACGCCGTCAGCCAGGAGTCGAAAGCCCATACAACGCCGCACGCCAAGGCGCGGGCGCCCGCCAAAGCGATAACGCGGGACCGGCGCCATGCCGACCCCACGCTATCGAACCGACTGCTAGGGGTTGTTGGCGCCGCCGTTTACCCACTCTCGAATCGTACTAATTTCCTGATCGGTTAGAGAACCGATCAGCGGCATCCGACTGCCAAAGATCGGCGGCGGGTTCGAAGCGGTCTTGACCACCAGAAAACTATTCGTCGCGTCGCCGGGATCGACGCGCAGAATCCCATCCTCAGCAGCTGCGCCATTCGCCGGCGCTACCCCGACGAGCTCATCGAAAGACTCACCTTCCGCAAGCGAGAGATCCCCCGACGCGAACTGCCCAACGTGACAACCGGGAATCGCGCACTTGTCGGTCAAGATCGCCTGCACCTCTGAAAACGCCACGGTGTCGACCGGCGTCTGCGTCGGCGTTGCGGTCGGAGCCTCTGTGTCAACCTCGGTTGGAGTTCTTGTTGGAGTTTCGAACCCACAGCCGTTCAAACTCGAATTGACAGCCGCGACCAGCTCGTTGATCGCGACGGCACCATTATTGTTCACGTCCATCGCCGGACAGGAATCTCGCAAGGCGCGACCGAGCAAAATGTTCACACCGGTCACCAACTCGTTGACTGCAACCACGTCGTTGCCATTACAATCACCTGGACAGCTCTGGGCAGCCAGGTGCGATCCGGACACGCCGATCAAAATCGCCGCAACCACCAAGACTCGAAAAACTTGCATCATTTACCAACCCTTTCCTCAATTCAGTCCCTGCTGACTAACTACCGAGTGACCGAATTGTGTCAATGCAGGCCGCCCAAACGGTCGCCTCGGGGTTCGTTTGACCAACAGTCCACACCGCTGGCGTTTGCTCGCGCCAGGAAGGTCCGTGTATGGGCTGCGTGTCAATGGACCTTTCTGCGATCAAGTGGGCTACGGCGGGGATTGTCCTGGCCGCCGCATGGGTCGGCGGTTGGCTGGGCTATGGGCCAAGCCGATTGCGCCTCGGCCATCACGGGCTCGGATATAGCAACGCCTTTGCGTCGGGTGTGGTGCTCGGCACCGGCTTGCTTCACATGCTGCCGGAGGCCTCGCACGTTTGGAACGACCTCTATCCGCACTACCCCGTGGCGCCCTTTCTCGCCGGCCTCGCGTTCCTCCTGCTGTTGCTGATCGAGCACGTGCTGCTCAGCCACCGTGGCCACCGTCACGGAGAACTCGCTCCGCACGGCACGCACGAGCTAGCCGGTGAGCTGGCCGTGCACGCCGCCGATCGCCCGATCTCCGCGTACGTTCTATTGGTCGGGCTATCGATCCACTCCCTCCTCGCCGGAATCGCGCTCGGCGCGCAATCCGAGGTCCGCGGCACGATCGCGGTGCTGGTCGCTATCGTGGCTCACAAGGCAACCGAGGGATTCGCCATCGGGGTCAGTCTGGCAAGTAGCGAAGTCGCGCAGGCACAGGCCCTTCGGCTACTCGCAGCCTTCGCGACGGCGACTCCGATCGGTATCGCGCTCGGTATGATCGCGGCAGGCTCGATGTCCGGCACCGCCGGCCAAGCATTCGAGGCGAGCTTCTCCGCGATTGCCGGAGGAACATTTCTCTACATTGCGAGCCTCGACATGATCGGCGAAGAGTTTAGCCACGGTGAACGGTCATTCACCAAATGGTGCTGGGCGACCTTTGGTCTTTTGCTTGTCGCTTCGCTCGCCGGACACTAGACACCGGCCGCCCCAGTTCCCGACCGGTTATCCCGCGCAGGGACTACACGATTCTCGGGACGGCCAGAAAGCTGCATTAAATTGACCGGGTGGTCCATTTTAGAATATGACTAATACTTGTGAGAGACGTCTTTTCGGCGTTTTATCGAGCAACGGAGTGGAGGAGCCACAGGATGTCACCCATGAAACGACATTCCCTCGCGGTCGCGGTCGCAACCATCGGCCTGTTGTGCTTTGCGCAACCGGGCGCATTCGCAATGTGCGTTGGAGATTGCAACAGCGACGGTGAGGTTTCGGTCAGCGAGTTGATGGTCGGGGTCAATATCACCCTGGGAACTATGCGCACGACAATGTGCTCAAATCTCGACGTCGGCGGCGACGAGAGAGTAACCGTCAACGAGATGGTCCAAGCCGTGCGAGCGGCGCTCGACGGCTGCCCGATCAACTTGCAGGCAAAAACTTTTCGGTCGGTGCAACAGATCTTCGACCAAAGCTGTGCGTTCAGCACCTGCCACTCGGCGATCGCACGCAAGGGCGGCTTAGTCCTCGCGTCCGAGGAGGTCTCGTACGCGAGCCTCGTCGATGTAGTCCCCGACCATCCAGACGCCCTCGCCGATGGCCTGATGAGAGTGGACTCCAGCAATCCTGAGAACAGCTTTCTACTTCGCAAGCTGCGCCACATGGGTCCCGGTGGCCCGATGCCGGAAGGCGGCGTGATGCTGTCCGAAGAGATCATCCAGGTCATCGAAGACTGGATCGCCCGCGGTGCCCACGAGACCCTCGAAGAGTGCGCCGCACTGGGTGAGGAAGAAGGATTCGAAGGTAGCGGGGCTCACGGTGGCGACGTGCAAACGGTCTGCGACTCCGAGCCCATCGAGCCAGGAGACTTCGTCTGGAAGCCGCAACCCGCCCTCGCAGTACCCGCTCCGAACGAGGGGATTCAGCTCTACGTCCCACCGAAAGACGTGGACTCCGGTGAGGAGTGGGAGACTTGCGTCGCTTTCAAGGTCGACTGGAGAGAGGCCGGTCGCAATGTCGGCATCAACGGCAGTCCAACCATCAAGTGGCAGGAATACCGGATGCACGACGGCAGCCATCACCTCTTGGTCTACTCGTACTTCGGTGAGCACACCGATTGGGAATGGCCGGAAGGGCACTTCCCGTGTTCGGCCGGAAATTGCATCAACCCCGGCATCTGCACCGACGGAACCTGCAGCTCCGGCAAGGTGGGCAATTCGTGTAGTGACGATACCGACTGTCGGGAGTGCCCGCCTGATGGCCGAAGCATCCTGCCAATCGGCGGCACGCAGGTCGCTGGCACCCGCTACCAAGTCTTCTACCCTGAGGGCGTTGGCATTCCTGTTCTGAACCCCCAAGCGGTGATTATCGCGAACCTGCATTACACCAATCCGTTCCAACCAGCCCAAGACATCGTCGCGGAGGCTTGGTTGAACTTCTATTTCCACCAACCCGGAGAGTTCAAAGCACTACTCGACGGAGTCTTCGCAATCGGCTTCAACGATCTGTTCGTCGAGCCATTCGAGACACGCCGCATGAGCACCATCTGGCAGCCTAGAGGAATCATCACCGGACGAGACGACGCTTCGCTGTTCCAGCTCTTCGGACACATGCACAAACGGGGAACTTTGTTCCAAATCGACCTCATCAACGGCGGGTCGTGCTCCGAGGACGGAGACCTTTGCGCCACCGATGCCGATTGTCGATGTCGCAACGCCGACCGCAACTGCGTCCCAGGTCAGGTCTGCGTAACCGGAGCGGATCTCGAGGATACGACGATCTACAAGACGAACTCTTGGGACAACGCCCCTGTGGTCGACTACCCCGCCCCCTACCTGAGTGTTCCGAGAGACGCTGGACTGCGTTGGACCTGTGAGCACATCAACGGCGTCGAGGGAGACCCGAATTACCCGCCGAAGGTTTGCCACGAAGGCTGCGAGTCGTGCGGCTGGGAGGCCGACAATCGAACCTGCGTCTTTCGACGCGGTGTCCAACTCGGATTCCACGACGAGGCGCGCGTCTACCAAGAAGGTGAGCCGATCCCGTTGGTATTCGGAGAGCTCGCCGACGATGACATGTGCAACATGTTCGGCTACTTCATCCCGACCAGACTTCTCGATCGGTTGCCGTAAGACAGAGACCTGATTCGGTTAGAAAAGGGGGTTTGGCGGATGTACCGCCAAACCCCCTTTCACTTGACCACAGAGCGCCGGACTCGCCGGCGTGAGCGCCGGATTGATTAGCCCTGGCAACCATCCAGTGCCGCACGAACCGCGAGCACCAACTCCGCGACCGCAACCCGTCCGTCTGCATTGCGATCAAAGATCTCGCAACCTTCCGACACAGGCAAACCAAGAGCTTGGCGCACGCCGAGCGTCAACTCATGGACCTCGGGACGACCATCGAAGTTACAGTCGCCCGGGCACGCGATGGCTAGAGCCACCACCCCACCAAAGGTCCCGGACAAGCCGTAGCCGCTATAGGCAACCCCGTCGACAATCGCGGAACCACCTCGGATCGGTGCCGGCATCTCGAACCGCTTCAGGATGCGCCCGTCGGAAGCGTCGACCGCGTAGTAGGCACCGGGTCCGCATTCCACTCCCTCTTCGCCGCAGTCGGGCCTGCAAGTTCCATTGCTTCCACAATCGCCGACAAACATGACGCCGTTCGCGACAGTGGTATCGCTCCAGGTCCGCTCGAAGTCCTGTGTCCAAGCGGTCATACCATCAGTGACCCGAAAGGCCTGCAGGTGAGCCGGCCCAACGGTCGGTGAAACGTCGTGGAGGCCAGCATAGATGTGGCCCGACGAGTAGGCAATCGCGCCGTTGAAGAGGCCCCATGCCGCCAAGCCGGGAGAGACAGGAACTGGAACGACTTCGTTGGTCCAGACGTGTTCTCCGGTGTCGGAGTCCAACGCATACAGCGACCCATCCTTGCTACCCGAGACGACCAGTGACCGCCCGATTCCCGCCTCCCCCTCGGCGATATACAGCGGGCCGTTGAGAAATCCGAAATCGTGGAATACCCCCTTGCTGCGACATCCGCCGGCAGGGCAATCATCATCATCGCGACATTCGGTGTTGTTTTCCTCGCGACAAAATCCAAACTGTTCGGGCGGACGCACCCGGTTTTTCCAACGCAACTCCCCGGTCGCCGCTACAAACGACAGGATGGAGTCGGAGTCTCCGATCGAGGGAAATGTAAGACAGCCCACCGTATTCGCGAAGACGATTTCGCCGGTGGGATCCACCGAGGGCTGCGCCGTAATTCCCGCGCCCTCAGCGACGAGACACTCCCCGCCACCCGGGCAGTCGCTCGACTCGTTGCAAATGACGCTGGTATCCGTTCGGCAGATCTTCTCCGGCGTCGTGATAAAGCGCCAAAGGACTTCACCCGTATCCAGGTCGGCGGCGACGAGCTGTCCGTCAAAAGCGCACGGAGAGTCCGTCTTCGACGCCAACCCGACGAACACTCGGTTGTTGGCGACCCTAGCAGCTCCCCACATTTCCATCTGAGCGTTGTCGGTGAGCAGCGTCGACCAAAGCAAAGTGCCATCCCGCGCGTCGAGACACTCTAGGGTTTGATCTGCCGTGATCAGGACACGCCCATCCGCCGTCAGCGTCGGACTCCCTTCGAGACCGAGGAAATTGGCCGCTTCGTTCGCGTACTCCCAAACCACATCACCTGTCGCCTGGTCGAGAGCGTAGATTCGCCGATTCCAAGAAGTGAAGTAGACCATACCGTTGCCAACCGCCGGTGTCGAAGTCACCGACTTCAACCCGGCCCCGGCGAGGTCAAATCGCCACTTGATGCCCAGCGCACCGACGTTGCTGACATCGATCGACTCTTCCATGGGATTCGACCGATGGTTCGCGTAGCTGAAACCATGCGTCGGCCAGCCATGCGGAACGCATGTAAAAATCACTTGGTCCGCGTCCGTCACATCTCCGCTTGTCGTCGCCGACACTGCAACCGTAACCGAGGCAACTTCCCTTCCAAGGTTGACGATCTCGGTCTGGCCGTCGGTGCAAGCCGTCTCGGTCGCCGGCAAGATCCCGGCAAGCGCAGTCCCCAGGCTTTCTAGAGAGCTGCTGGCAGCCGAGATGTCTTGCGGGACACACTCCGGTAGATCCGGGTCCGCGTTGCGGAGGCAGACATCCACGTCGAAGGTGCACTGGCCATTCACCTCGCCGTCGAGGTCGCAACCGGCATCGCCGTCAAAGCAGCGCACTTCTGTGCGCGCCTCCGGAGCGCGCGGATTGAACGGAGGATAGTTGAGTTTCATTCGCGTGCTGGCAAACTCCACATGACAATCAGTCTCCGGAGATCCTCCACCCGGCAGGGGCAGACTCCAGGCTGTCGCTGCGCTAAGAGTCACACAAGCAATGAGAATGGTACGTATCATCCGATCCTCCTTCGATGTCGAGAACGACTTGTAGGGGCTGTCTCGACCCGTCGTCAATCGCATCGACGCGAGCGGTCACGAACGCCGGCCAGCGCGCCGACGAAAACGGACGAGAACGATTGGCGAAAGCGACTGTCAAACAACGCGCACTTCGATTTTGGGAGAGTGGAATGGCATCCGACACCGACAAGCATCGAAAGCGCGACCCAAACAGTTGGCCAGCAGCCGCCATCGCCAAACTCGACGACATTCTCGTAGAAACCCGGGCCAGCGCCGGGCCAGCTGCAAGCGCCACTTTTGATCGCGCCGACCGCCACATGACGGCGATCGAGTTCGTCAAGTTTTGGAATGGAACCAAGGTCAAAGCAATGGCCACAACGAGCCCGCGCGGGACTCCGCACATCGCACCGATCCACGCATCGTTCGAGATGGGCAGGCTCCGGACGACCATCTACGTCAACGCCGTGCGCCGCCGGGACCTCCAAAACAATCCGGCGGTAGCGCTCACGACCTGGGGCCCGGGCGGCGCCGCCGCCATCATCAACGGGCGAGCCCACGAAATTCCGGACTCGGAGAAAGACACGCGTCCGGGAGCCAGCGGTGAGGAGCGCCGCACTGTCGGGCTCGAGATCGAGATCCACGGGATCCACGCAATGAAAGCTCGACTCGACCTCGACTAAAAGGGTACCCAACGGACGGCGGCTGCCGACGGAGAGGGTTGCGACTAGGTCGTTTCTGACGACTCGACCGCTACGGCCGGAACTGATGCCGTGACGCTGCAACGACGTTGCAAGCCCACTGAATCTGCCACGTCGGCTATCGACACGGAGTCGAGATAGTCGAAGAGTTTTTGCCGGGCCACTTTCCAAACGTCAATCTGAGTGCAGCCATCCGTAAACGAGCATGAAGAACCGGTGTCTCGAAGGCACTCGATCAGACAGAGCTCACCTTCGAAGCACTCGTACACTTGCAGAAAAGAAATCTCAGACGCCGGCTTGTGCAACCGAAATCCGCCGCGCGCGCCAGCAACCGATTCGAGAAACCCGGCAGCGACCAAGGAGCGTAAGATCTTCGACAGAAAGTGACGCGGAATCCCCTGACAGGCCTCGATCTCGGATCGTCGGATCAGACGATGCTGCTCTTGGCCGGCCATGTAAGCGAGGGCCCGAATCGCGTAGTCGACCCGTCGGCCAACGTTCATCAGCGAGCTCCGCTCCGAACACGGCTCCGGGTTCGCACCGACGACCCCGTTGTGGCCAGCCTTAGACAGTTGAATATCCGACTCAGATTCCGACACGCTGCAACGGTGTCTGATCGCCGAAATGAAGTCAACGTAGCCTGCGGATGCCAGGAAATGCCCAAATTGTTCCATTGAATGAGCGTTGAGATCGTGCCGCCGGCGGCCGCCGTCTTCGCTCACCGACGCGAATCAAGACCCGACGCGAGTCAAGACCCGACCCGATGCGTCCGCACTCCAATCTTGCTATGGTTCGGAGATGGACTTGGATTTCATCCTGCGGACCAATCCGACCTACGTTGACGATCTGTACGAACGATACCTCGCGGACCGCTCCTCCGTCGGCGAGGATTGGTCGCACTTCTTCGCCGGTTTCGAAATGGGCCAAAGCAAACCGGGCAGACCCGAACCAACCGTCGGCGTTCTCGACTTAATCCACTCCTACCGTGAACTCGGCCACCTGATCGCAGACCTCGACCCCCTGGGAAGCAGCCCCCAAAGCCACCCGCTGCTCGCCCTAGACCAATTCGGGTTCACCGACGCTGACTTGAGCCGTCGCATGAGCTGCCCAACGCCAACCGGTCAAGTCGAGGCGAGTCTCTCTGAGGTCGTCGCCCTCATGAAGGCCACCTACTGCCGAACCATGGGCGTCGACTACATGTACATCGACGACGCCGAACAAAGAGGGTGGCTCCAGGAACAGATCGAACCATCACTCAACGATCCAAAGCTCAGCCGCGAAGAACAACTTCAGATACTCGAGAGCCTGGTCGCCGCTACGGGTTTCGAAGAGTTCCTGCACGCGAAGTACGTCGGACAAAAGCGATTCTCCCTCGAAGGAGGTGAGTCTCTCATTCCGCTCCTCCATGCCGTTATCGAGGAATCAGGAGAACTTGGCGTATCCGAAATCGTCGCCGGTATGCCACACCGCGGCCGGCTGAACGTCATGGCCAGCATTCTTCGCAAACCCTATGAGATGATCTTTGCCGAGTACGAGGGCAGCTTTCTTCCGGCCGACATCGCAGGCGATGGCGACGTAAAGTACCACCTCGGATACGCCCACGATCACACCACCAGGAGCGCACAGCGCGTCCACGTCTCCCTCCTACCCAACCCCAGCCATCTCGAGGCAGTCGATCCTGTCGTCGAGGGCATCGTACGAGCGAAGCAACGCTATCTTCTGGACACCGAGTGTACGCGCGTCATGCCGTTGCTCCTACACGGAGACGCCGCATTCACCGGACAGGGGATCGTTGCCGAGACGCTGGCCCTATCCGAACTGCCGGCCTACAAGACCGGCGGCACCATTCACATCATCATCAACAACCAAGTCGGCTTCACCGCCTCACCGGCCGACTATTGCTTCACCAGATACCCGAGCGACATCGGCAAGTTCATTCAGGCGCCCGTTTTCCACGTAAACGGCAATGACCCAGAAGCGGCGGTTCACGCCGCACGGCTGGCTTCCCGTTTCCGCCATCGATTCAAGGTCGATGTCATCATCGATCTCGTCTGCTATCGGCGGCACGGCCACAACGAAGCCGACGATCCGACGTTTACCCACCCCGTAATGTACGAGAAGATCCGTGCGCTCGACACACCACGCGACATCTACGCGCAAGAGCTTCTTCAGGCTGGCGTCATCACCGAGGCAGACTACGAATCCCGAAAGTCAGAGCAGCGCGAAATTTTCGACGCCGCGATCGACTACGCCCGCGACTTTCTGCCGCGCCAGAAAGTGTTCGCACTCGGGGGCGTCTGGCAGGGAATGCAATGGGCTGGGGCAAATCGGGACGCAGACACGGCCGTCGCCGGAGACGATCTCAGAGCGATCGCCGCAAAGGCTGCGCAGACCCCCAAATCTTTTTCGGTCCATCCGCGCGCACGCAAGCTGCTCGACGGCCGGGTCGCCATGCTCGATGGTGACAATCAAATCGATTGGGGGTGTGCAGAGATGCTGGCCCTTGGATCACTCCTGCAGGAAGGGATCAATGTCCGCCTGACCGGACAAGATAGCGGTCGCGGTACCTTCAGCCACCGCCACGCCGTCCTCACCGACCTAAAAACCGCCGAACTCCATGTCCCGCTTCAGCATTTAAGCGATGATCAGGGTTGGTTCATCATCGCCGACTCGATGTTATCCGAAGCCGCAGCTCTCGGTTTCGAGTACGGTTTCAGCTCGGCCGATCCCCGCAATCTAGTGATCTGGGAAGCGCAGTTTGGAGATTTCGCCAACGGCGCACAAATCGCCATCGATCAATTCATCGCGTCGGCCGAGTCGAAGTGGCAGCGAATGAGCGGGCTCGTGTTGTTGTTGCCGCATGGCTACGAGGGCCAGGGACCGGAGCATTCCAGCGCACGGCTCGAGCGCTACCTGCAGCTCTGCGCCGACGACAATTTGCAGGTCTGCAACTTGTCCACGCCGGCGCAGTATTTCCATGCCCTGCGTCGACAACAACTGCGCTCATTCCGAAAACCCCTGGTCATCATGAGCCCCAAGAGCCTACTCCGGCTGCCGGCCGCACGCTCCACTGTGCAAGATCTCAGCGCGGGTACTTTTCAGCCGATTATTGCGGAGGCTCCGACAGGCAAGAAGATCCGGCGCGCGGTCTTGTGCAGCGGCAAAATCTACTACGACATCGAACGCGTCAAGAAAGAGCGAGACAAGGACGATATCGCGATCATCCGGGTCGAACAGCTTTACCCGTTCCCGGCTCGAGAGATCGAAGCCGCTCTCGCGACTATCCCTAAACGCGCGGAACTTTGCTGGGTGCAAGAAGAACCGTGGAACATGGGTGCATGGCAGTACATTGCGGTGCGCAAGCACGAGTTTCTACCCGACTCACGCCGCATCGAGTACATCGGTCGAGACGAAGCCGCGAGTCCGGCCATCGGCTCGTACAAAGAGCACGCACGCGAGCAAAGCGAAATTATCGATCGGGCCCTCGCCTAGTCGAAGAAAACCACCATCGAGGAACGACGAATGGAATCAATCACAGTACCGCCACTCGGAGAATCGATTACCGAAGGCGTCATCGTCCGTTGGATAAAGAACGACGGCGACAGCGTCGCCGTAGACGAGGCGGTGCTCGAGCTCGAGACCGACAAAGCCAGCGTAGAAATTCCTTCTCCCGTCGCCGGCGTGCTGCACCAACGCAGCGCCGCCGGGGATACCGTTCAAGTAGGTGACGTGGTCGCGCAGATCGACCCGACGGCCGGCGCCAAAGCCAGTCAGGACGAAGGCGCAGCCGATGCGACGAAAAACCCGGCACCTGTGAGCGCGTCGGACAGCAAGAAGGTCGAGGAGGAGAAATCCGATTCCTCAGACAAAGCATCTGGCGCCGAGATTGCAGCGAAAGAGGAAAACGACGGACAAGGAAGGCGCCAAGCCAAGGCCGCCGACCAGGTCCAATCAGATCAACCATTGAGTCCAGCGGTGCGCCGCCTGGTCGACGAGAATGGGCTCGATCCGAGCGTGATCACCGGGACTGGGCGCGGTGGTCGCATCACAAAGGCCGACGTGATGCAGCACCTACAGGGCGATACGGCATCTGAGACAAAGCCGCCTCGAGCGCCGACGCCCTACCCCTCGGACCAGCCAGCGGACGCCGACGCCCCATCAGGCGATGTCGAGCGCATCCCCATGAGCCGCATGCGCAAGCGTATCGCCGAGCGCTTGCTCGAAGCACAACGCCAAGCAGCCATCCTAACGACCTTCAATGAGGTCGACATGAGCGCCGTTCTCTCGATACGCAGCCGCTACAAAGAGGCATTTGAGAAGCGCCACGGAACACGTCTCGGATTCATGTCGTTTTTTGCCGCCGCGTGCGTCGCAGCCACACGCGACGTGCCCAGGGTCAATGCTCGCATCGAGGGAGAAGAGATCGTCCAGCCACGCGCCATCCACCTAGGCGTAGCAGTCGGAACCGAAAGGGGCCTGGTCGTGCCGGTCGTACACAACGCCGATGGACTGTCGTTCGCAGGAATCGAGGCGGAGATTGCGCGCCTCGCCGAACGCGCCCAGAACAACAAGCTGTCGATCGCCGACTTGTCGGGCGGAACCTTCACCATCTCCAACGGTGGCGTGTACGGATCGTTGTTATCGACTCCCATCTTGAATCCACCGCAAAGCGGAATTCTCGGCATGCACAAGATCGAAAAGCGACCGATCGTGGTCGACGACGAAATCGTCATTCGCCCGATGATGTACTTGGCTTTGTCCTACGATCACCGCCTGATCGACGGGGCCGACGCGGTCACTTTCTTGGTTCGTGTCAAAGAGCGCATCGAGGCGCCCGAAAAGCTGTTGCTCGGACTTTGAACCCCGACACGTAAGGAGCGCACCATGTCGACCTCGAACTACGACCTCGCCGTCATCGGCGCTGGCCCGGGCGGCTACGTCGCCGCCATCCGAGCAGCACAGCTGGGCATGTCCGTGGTCTGCATCGACCGCGACAAGTCGCTGGGCGGAACCTGCCTGAACGTCGGCTGCATACCCAGCAAGGCGCTTCTCGATTCTAGCGAACGCTACGCTGAAGCGCGCAACGGACTGTCCGACCACGGGATCGAGGTCGGCGAACTACAACTCGACCTCGACAAGATGATGAAACGCAAGCGGCGCGTCGTGCAAACCCTCACAAAAGGCATCAGCAGCCTGCTGCGCAAGAACGCCGTGGACTCCGTCGTCGGTAGCGCGAGCTTCGTATCCCCAACCGAGATCCAGGTCGACGGCGAGGCGCCGCAACGCATTCGGGCGAAACGGATCCTGATCGCAACTGGAAGCTCCCCCATCGAGCTACCGGTCGCCCCCTTCGACGGTCGCCGCATTCTCTCTTCGACCGAGGCTCTCGAGCTAGAAGCGGTACCGCAGAGTCTCGCGGTCATCGGCGGCGGCGCAATCGGCCTCGAGCTAGGATCGGTCTGGAATCGCCTCGGTGCGGAGGTCACTGTCGTCGAAATCCTAGACGAAGTGTTGCCGGGAATGGACTCCGAGGTTGCAAGTGGCCTGCGCAAGAGCCTCGAGAAGCAAGGAATACGCTTCCGCCTCAAGACCCGCATGGTTTCGGCCGAGTCCGACGACAGTGGAGTCACCCTAAACCTCGACACCGGCGACGGCACTGACTCGCTTCGTGCCGACCATGTCCTGGTAGCGGTGGGACGGACCGCACATACGACAGGTCTAGGCCTCGAGACGATCGATGTTCGAACCGACGAGCGCGGCCGCATCGTCGTCGATCAAAAGTTTCAAACCTCCGTCGAGGGGGTGTTCGCGATCGGCGATGTCATCACCGGCCCGATGTTGGCGCACAAGGCCGAAGAGGAGGGCATTGCTGCGGTTGAGCAGATGGCCGGAGTCGCCGGCCACGTCAACTACAAGACGATTCCGAACGTCGTCTACACCTGGCCCGAAGCGGCATCGGTCGGCAGCAGCGCAGAAGCCGCTGAGCAGGCCGGGCATGCTGTTCGCGTCGGCACCGCCGCGTTTCGTGCCAATGGTCGAGCGAGGTGTTCCGGGACCATCGACGGCTTCGTGAAAATCGTAGCCGACGCCTCGAACGACACCATCCTCGGGGTGCACATCCTTGGCCCACACGCATCGGAACTCATCGCCGAAGCCGCGGTCGCCATGGAATTCTCCGCAAGCGCAGAGGATATTGCGCGCTCAGTGCACGCCCATCCAACTCTCGCAGAGGGAATGAAGGAAGCCGCGCTCGCGGTCGGCGAGCGCGGCATTCACTCCTAATGACGAACTAGAGGTCCGGGTGCTGCTTAGGCAGCTTGGTGGTGCTCGTTGGAGTCCGAGCTGTTGTCCTGCGCCGGAATTCCCGGCTCCGCCGTACATACTGCTGGCGCCGCATCGCCGAGAAGTCCGCGACGCATCGGCTCAACCTCTAGATCAAGCTGGTCGCACAGACAGACAAACGAGTACGGCCACTGTCTGTCATTGGACATCACCCAGCGATACGCCTCCATATAAAGACGTTGCTGACGACGACGCTCCGCAAACCGAAACTTCCGAAGATCTTCCATCGACTGCTCGACCACCGACAAAGCCAAAGCGCGTTCCGGCCGGATCGCCCTCGTCTTGTGCCAGATGTCCTTGAGCTGTGACGGGAGAGCAAAATCTGGCGCGAGTATGTCATCCGGCACACTCGACCACATCTTTGGTACCCGCCCCTGCTGCTTGGCTCCGCCCCCGCTAATTCGTCCCATTAGTGAATCTCCAATCACTTGTGGTTTAGATGCAGTTTTCTTATCATGGACAAACCACATCTACAATAGAAATCGCTCAAAAAACTTCGGTCCTGGAAGAAATATTATTCATACGCCGCGATGGCCTCAAAGCCCTGATTTTGTGCAATAAAACAAAGTTTCTGAATACAAAACAGAAAAGGAATCAATGAGTTGGAGACGATTAGGTTGCAGAAAACAGCATTCTGGATGGGGCTTTTGGTCTCGATGCCAGGCGGGTCTCGGGCGCAAACCCTTCTGAAAGGGAGACCTCCTGGAGGAGAGTATTCGGAAACGAAGATGCGGGCGGCAATTTAACGACGCTTCGCGTAAAAGACCGCGAATCGAATCGCCGCACGCGGGCGCCGGATCGAGGACAGGGATCCTGACCGCCAACCTGTTCGTGCAAGCGACCGATCAATTGGGATTCGTGTTCGACGGTATGTTCGCCGAGGTCACCGATCAGGGAACCATATCAAAGGGCGACTCGTGACGCCGACTCGCCGCGCCGCCGCTAAGGCCGTCCTCAATCCATCGGGATCGTCGAACCGAAAGCCCGGCCGCGCGTTCGGTTGCGGTCGTCCGGGTAACGCGTTCTCCGAGCGACGCTACCTTGACTGCCATCGGCTGCTCTGGGAAGTCTGCGGATCAAAGGGAGCCGCCTATGTCGTCACAAAATACCCCCGTCATCGTCGGAGTCGGCCAGCTTACGAACCGCCCCAGCTCGCCTGCCGACATCCTCGAGCCCCTGGAAATGATGGCGCGCTGCACCGAGGCAGCTGGCGAAGACTGCGGCGCCAGCATCCTGCCGCACCTTCAATCGATCTCAGTTATCAATTTGATCTCGCACCGATATGCCGACCCCGCGGCACAGCTCGCGGCCCGCATCGGCACTAGCCCGACCGAAAAAGTCATGACGTCGATGGGCGGGAATTCCCCCCAGTTACGCATCAACGAGACGTCGCAGAAAATCGCCAACGGGGAGCTCGATTGCGCGCTCATCGCTGGGGCAGAGGCATTCCACTCCCTGAAGATCGCTCGCAACGCCGGCGCCGAGCTAAACTGGGGACCCACCGGCTCTCCGGGAACCATCGTCGGCGACGAAAGAAAAGGCACCAACGAGATCGAAAGCCGACATCAGGCGCAAATGCCCATTCGCGTCTACCCCCTCTTCGAGAGCGCCCTGCGTGCCGAACGCAAGATGTCGATCGAAGAGAATCAGCGCCATATAGCGCGGCTCTGCGCTAGCCTTTCTCGCGTTGCCGGATCCAACCCGTACGCCTGGTTTCGCGCGCCGAAGGACGAAGCCGTCATTGGCGGAGATACACCTGATAACCGGATGATCTCGTTTCCCTACCGGAAGTACATGAACGCCATCATGAACGTCGACCAGGGCGCCGCTATCATCCTGACCAGCACCGGTAAAGCGCGTCACTTAGGCATCCCGGAATCCAAGTGGGTCTACGTCCGCGGATGCGGGGACGCGCACGACTTGTGGCATGTGAGCAATCGCACCGACCTCCACTCGTCGCCGGCAATCCGCTTGGCCGGGCAGCGAGCGTACCAACAGTCGGGTATCGATCCTTCCGAGATCGAGCACATCGACCTGTACAGCTGTTTTCCATCGGCCATCCAAATCGGAGCTCGAATGTTGGGGCTCCCCGACGACGGAAGTATCCCACTAACGACGACTGGAGCGCTGCCCTACCACGGTGGCCCTGGCAGCAACTACAGCACGCACGCTGTCGCCCAGATCGTCGACCGGATCAGAAGCCAATCTTCGACGAGTCACGGACTCGCGTCGGGAATCGGCTGGTACATGACCAAACACTCGGTCGGAATCTATTCCAACACCGAGCCCGAAACCCCGTGGCAGCGTCACGATTTTACAACCGACCAAACCTCCCTCGACGGCACTCCCCATCCAGCGGTCGACGAATCTCCGAGCGGCACCGCGACAATCGAAGCATACACCGTCTACCACGGACGCAGCGACAAAGAGAATTTTGGAGTCGCTGCCGTTCGCACAGCAGACGGCAGTCGGTCCTGGGCGAACATCTACGACCCGTCAGTCTTGCCTACGATGGAGTCAGAAGAGTTCGTCGGCAGGGTCGGTACCATCACTCACGACCCAGAAACTCGAATCAACGCTCTCACATTCGCTTAACTTGACACAACCTTCGACCTCGGCAATGGGAGGGGTCGTACCATCACTTTAGCCACACGTCGCAACTTCACAAACCAAGGAGGAGAAATTCATGGCTCTACGTCTGGGTGACACCGCCCCTGATTTCAAAGCTGATTCGACCGATGGGCCGATTTCGTTCCACGACTGGATCGGAAGCGATTGGACCGTACTGTTTTCCCATCCAAAGGATTTCACGCCGGTTTGTACAACCGAGCTCGGAGAAGTGGCGCGGCTCAAGCCCGAGTTCGCAAAGCGCGGAGTTAAGGTCATCGGCTTGAGCGTCGATCCAGCCGACTCGCACAAGAAGTGGGCTTCCGACATCGAAGAAACCCAGGGGCACGCGCTGAACTTCCCTTTGATCGCCGATGCCGATCGAAAAGTGTCGGATCTCTACGACATGATCCATCCAAACGCCAATGACACTCTCACCGTGCGTTCGGTATTCGTCATCGACGCCAACAAGAAAGTCCGCTTGATCCTGACCTACCCTGCCAGCACCGGCCGCAACTTCTCCGAGATCCTCCGCGCTATTGACTCGCTTCAGCTGACCGACAAACACAAGGTCGCGACGCCCGTCAATTGGCAGCACGGCGATGATGTCATCATCGTCCCAGCGCTCTCAGACGATGATGCGAAAAAGCGATTCCCGGATGGCTGGAAGACGCTCAAACCCTATCTGCGAGTCGTGCCCCAACCGAAGTAGTCGTCGCAACCGGAGGGTTGGCGCCCAAGTTCGAGCCAGCCCTCCGATCCCGACGTCAGCTGCGCCGCAATGCTTCGATCTCGTCGATTTCCTTCGGGGCCGCATCACTCAAGACTTCGCATCCATTTTCGGTGACCAACACATCGTCCTCGATCCGGACACCGATCCCCTGCCATTGCGGTGCGACGTCGGTATGCTCAGCGAGATACAAGCCCGGCTCAACCGTCAGGACCATCCCCGGCTCCAGGATCCGCGACGCATCCCCTTCCCTGTAGCCGCCGACGTCGTGCACGTCCTTGCCGAGCCAATGACTGGTGCGGTGCATGTAGAACGGCCGGTAGCCCTCCTCCTCGACGATATCCTCGACCCTTCCCGCAAGTATCCCAAGATCCACGAGTCCCTCGACCAGAACACGCAAGGCCACATCGTGCACAGAGTCGAAGGTTACCTCCGGCCGCACCGATTCCACCGCGGATTTTTGGGCCGCCAGCACGATCTCGTAGACCGCCCGTTGTCTACCATCGAAACGTTCGGCGACCGGAAAGGTGCGCGTGACGTCGCCGCAATAGCACTCTAGCTCTGCGCCAGCATCGATCAGCAAGAGAGCATCTTCCTCGAGCTCGCAACAGTTTTCGGTGTAGTGCAAGATCGTCGCATTGGCACCGCCCGCGACGATGGACGGATAGGCCGGCCCACTCGCACCGCGACGCCGGAAAGCGTACTCCAGTCTCGCTTCGACTTCATACTCACGCTCACCGGGACGCACGGAACGCATCGCCTCCTCGTGCGCCAGGCACGAGATCGCGGCAGCCTCTCGCATCCGCTCGATCTCTTCTGCACTCTTGATCAGCCGCATCTCGTGAATCGACGGCCGCAAGTCATGCAGAATCGAAGGTGCCCTGCCGCTGCGCTGTCGGTTCGTCTGGAGCGATTCGATCCACCCAAGGATGCGACCGTTGTAGTCGCCTGCTCCGTCAATGCTGTAGTAGACCGCTTCACAATCCTTGATCAGTTCAGGGACCCGATCGTCGAGCTCCTCCAACGGGAAAGCCGCAGAAGCGCCGTAGCTCGCCACTGCGCCTTCGACACCCGAGCGGCGCCCTGTCCAAGTCTCCCGCTCCTGATCCCGTGGTCGCACGAACAACACGAACTCGGAGTCCGCGCTGCCCGGCAGCAAAAGACAAAGCGCATCAGGCTCGGGAAATCCGCACAGATAGTCGAAGTCGCTGGACTGACGGAAACGGTACTCGACATCATTTGAGCGCATCTTCTCGGACGCGGCTGGAACAAGGGCCACCGATCCGTGCCCCATGGATTCCGAGAGCTTTCGTCGTCGCTGGCGGTAAAACTCCGCCGTCATCGGCATGGAATACTCACCGGGTGCGGAAGAAGTTGCGAATCACGTCGAGGGGCAACGGGACAATGATCGTCTTGTTCTTCTCGGTGCCGACCTGCGAGAGCGTTTGGAGCATACGAAGCTGGATCGCGATGTCTTCGTCCTCCATCACCTCGGCCGCCTCCGCAAGCCGTGCCGAAGCCTGGAACTCACCCTCGGCCCCGATAACCTTCGCTCGCCGCAGGCGTTCCGCTTCGGCCTGGCGCGCCATCGCGCGCTGCATGTCCGCGGGCAAGTCGATGTGCTTGATCTCGACCAACATCACCTTGATACCCCAAGGCTCCGTGCTGGTGTCGATGATCTCCTGCAGCTGCTCGTTCAGTCGATCACGATCGGCGAGCAGAGAATCGAGGGGGACCTGGCCACAAACACTGCGCAGCGTCGTCTGCGCCAACTGTGATGTGGCCTGCGAGTAATCTTGCACGTCAATCACAGCTTTGGCGGGGTCAACGATGCGAAAATACAACACCGCGCTAACCTTCACCGACACGTTGTCGCGCGTGATTACGTCCTGCGACGGCACATCGTGCGTGATCGTCCGCAAGTCCATCCTCAGCATCTGCTCTAGAAACGGGACGACGATGACCACTCCTGGGCCTCGCGTACCGACCAACCGCCCAAGGCGCAAGATCACACCACGTTCATACTCGCGGACGATCTTAACGGTCCGCCAGAGAAGCCAGACCAGCCCGCCCAAGGCGAATGGAACGAAAGGAGTCATCGACACCTACCTAACAGGACTCTGGCCCCCGCCGCAAATTCCCCTCCGAACGAACACATGCTGTGCGCTCATCCATGGCATCTTCATCACGAGCATCAAAGTGGGCCAGAAGTTCTCGCTTCCTGACACCCCATTGCTAAGGTACCATTGGCTTTGCGCTATGTCTGATCCGTGTGCAGAGCCTGCCAACAGCCGCGACATGACCTCCAATCCCGCCGACTCCCGCCGCGAAGATCTCGGTTCGCGATTGCGGCCGGTTTTCCTAATAGCATCCGGACTCACGTGCCTGCAGCTGATCTTCGATCTCATCCGTGACGGGACACCGCCGCCGCTCAGCATGGCGATTTGGGCGACGATCATCCTCGTCCCTTTGCTAAGCGCTGCTCTCACCAACAGCCCTGTCGCGCGTCGGCATCCGGAACTCCTCGCCTTCGCCACCGACATATTTTTCACCCTTGCGATCTTAAGTTCGCTCCTGGCACCGGGCGTGGACCTGTCGACCACAGCGATCTCGATCTGCCTCAAGCTGCTCGCAACGGCAATCCTCCTCCCATGGTCGCCACTGCAACAGGATCTTTCGGGACTCATCACCAACACCCTGTACCTCGGCATTGTTTGGGCGAGCGGGTTCCATATCGAAGAAACCCACCAAGTCGTCGCGCCCTTCCTGGCCGCTTTGCTAGCCTCCGCCGGTTGCCGCAGTTCGTCGCGCGCTGACTACCAACTCGCTCGTCACAGTCGCGAGATCGAAGCCTCGCAAGCGCGACTTCGACTAGCCCTCGATCACGAACGAGTCTTGCTCTCGATTGCCAACCAAACCAGCAGACTGGCCGACATGCACTCAACACTGGAGAGCCTCACCAAAGCGACAAGCGAATCCACGGGCTCCGACTTTTCCGCTGTCTTCACCGTGGACGACGATGCGATCACATTGGCGTCCATCCATTCAAAGAGCGCCAACCGTTCCGTCGCCGTCGGCTCTCAGTTTCCCGGCTGGAAGGGCAGCCGCATCGAAAGCGCAGTCTCACTCGGCGATACCATCGTCATCAACGACATTCACAACCAAGACCTCTTCCCGTTGCATTATCTCGAGGAGTCCAACGTTCGTTGCCTCGCATTCAGCCCAATACGCAGCGGTGGCGAAGTGCGCGGCGTCCTAGCAGCGGGAATGCTCGAGGGGAGCAGCGCCGAGTACGACATTCACCATCGCTCACTCATGACCGGAATCGCTGCGCACGCCGCCGTCACCATCAACAACACCCGGCTCTACGACGATCTAACACAATCGGAAGCCGCCTATCGCGACCTCTTCGAACGTGCGACCGATCTCATCTTCGTCGCTGATAGCGGAGGGGGGATCCGCTTCGCCAACCACGCTGCCCTCACATTCTTCAGCATCGACGCGGGCAGTATCCACGACGTGAGCTGGACTCGTTACCTGGCGGACAGAGAAATCGCGCTCTTGAAGCGACTAGGCCAATGGGCTCGTCGCCGCAGCGGCGCATCGGGAAACCCTTTCGAAGTTCGCGTCAATCTCCCCAACGGCAACGAGGCAACCCTCGAGATTCGCACGCGATCGATCTCGCCACCGGGGCAAGACCCCGCTCTCTTCCAATGTATCGCTCGCGATGTAACCGAACGCCGCCGCCGTGACGAAGAGACCCGCGCTCTACTGATGCGCCTACAGGAGTCGAATCGCCTCCAAGACGAGTTCGTCGCCAACATGTCCCACGAGCTCAGAACGCCGCTCAACGTCATTATCGGATACGCCGACCTCATTTCCGAAGAGATCGACATGCCAATCAACAGCGACGCACGCTCATTCCTCGACCGGATCAGCGCCGCATCGCGGGCTCTCCACCGCATGGTCGAGAGCATCCTCGAGTACGCCCGACTCGATCGCGGTCGTATGATGGTGATACCGACGAACTTTTCCTCGGACCACTTGCTCTTAGAACTCCGAGGTCTCTGCAACGACGTGCGCAGTACTGTGGATGTCTCCCTCGACATTCAACAAGACGGCAGAGTCGATTTCGCCACCGACTACGACCGTCTCTTCTCTGTACTCAGCAATCTCATGCTCAACGCCCTCAAGTTCACCCCGCGCGGCACCGTGTCCCTGCGCGTGCTCGCCCACGACGACCACGCCACATTCATCGTGCGTGACACCGGCATCGGGATTGAGCCGAACGAGTTACGCAGTGTCTTCGAGCCATTTCGCCAAGCCGATGGTTCTGACACACGGACGTTTGGCGGCGTCGGACTAGGACTCGCGATCGTCCGTCGCAACGTCGACCTCCTACGCGGCACGATCGACGTCGACAGTACGCCCCAGGAAGGCACCACGTTCTCCGTCAGGATCCCGATCGAGCTCGAAGGAGCCGCGCGCTCTGCGGCTTAGTCGTTCCTCGAGAACGGCGCGCGACGTATCTGCGGCGCGAGAAGACCATTTGACGCGCGTGCACTGTTTTTCAACGACTAGCTGTCAGGCAGACGGTTCCAGCACTACTTTCACCGCGCCCGTCGTCTTATCGCTGGCTGTCTCGAAAGCGTTTTGAATCTCACTCAGGTCGAAACGGTGTGTGATCAGCTCACGGAGTCGAGCGCTATCAGAGTGCAGGATCGCGATGGATCGTTCAAAATCGCTCTCGCCTGCACGGCGATTGTAGACGATGGACCCCACGACTCTGACTTCCTTGATGAGGACGCCGATCGCCGGGAACGGTGGATCTCCATCGAAGAGTCCCAGGAGTAACACCGTCCCGCCCGGCGCAACTGCATTCACCCCTTGCCGCAGGGTCGAGGCGGCGCCACCAACCGTCTCCGCGACGACATGGACGGCGTTCTTTGACGCCGCATCACGCAATGCGCGGCGCCCTTCCCTCTCGGTATCGAAGACCCGACACGCCCCCAAACGTCGGGCCAAAGCAGCCTGGTGGGGATGACGGGCCGTCGCCCACACTTCCCCCGCACCCAAATGCAGAGCCGCAACGATGGTCAGCAATCCTATCGATCCTGACCCCAGAACCAAAACGCGCTGATCGGGCTGGAGCGGCGCCAACCTGAGGGCGTGTACCGCCACAGCTAGCGGCTCGGTAAGCACTGCGTCACTCAACGCCAGCCCGTCGGGGAGCTTGTACAACGCCCCCGCAGGAACCCGCACCAAGTCCGCCAGACCGCCATCCTCGTGGACCCCTAAGATATGCAAACGTGGGCAAACATTGTATTCGCCGCGACGGCATTCCGCGCAATTGAGGCAAGGTCGCAACGGCTCAACCGCAACCCGATCCCCTTCGCGCACCGCCGACGTGCGCGGAGCAGAGGCGACCTGACCCACCATCTCATGGCCCGGACACACCGACGGCGGAGGGGCGCCACCGCTGAACCAATGCAAATCGCTCCCGCAAATACCGCACGCGAGCACCCGCACGACCGCGTCCTCAGGACCGGGAATGGGCTCCGGAACTTCGCGGAGCTCGATCAATCGAGCTCCGCTGCACAACGCCGCCCGCAACTGCCTAGGCCAGAACGACTTCGATCATACCGCTAGCGACTTGACCGATGCGGGCAAATCCTCGGCGACCTGCACGATTGGAATTCCGGTCTGGGTATTGTGGTGCATCTCGCGCACGGCCCTCGGAAGTTCCGCAAACGTGTAGATCTCCTTGTGAACCGTTGGCTTGAACACTACCCCGTACAGTTCAGTGCAAGCGTTGCAGCCCACCACTGTGTCGTAGTGAGTGTGGTCCAGCGTCACCTGCTTCACAGACAACAAGGCCGAGTCGTAGCTAATCTTCTGGCCGAGCTGCCATCCCGCGCTGACGTTGACCCCCTGCCGCGATAAGGCGGCCAAGCCGGCCGGAAACACCGCGCCGCGCAGCATGTCACACACGATGTGAATCCCCTCACCGTCGGTCAGCTTTTTGACCTCCTTGGAGAAGCCCTTGACGTCGCCGCTGCTGGCAAATCGATTGAACTTCTTTTGGTCAATCGGCTCAATCCCCTGCTCCTCAAGGTGCTCCCGCCGCTCAGCACTGCCAGAACAAAAGAAGGCGCGATGCCCTTCATGCCGCGCCAGCATCAGAAACAGCTCCGAGACGCCCCCACCAAAGCCCAGCACATTCAACCGCGCAAGATTCTCCCGATCGATCTTCAGGCGCAAGATCCCGAGGGCGCGGCGCCAGAGATGGTAGGCCGTCGGTGCCCGCAACGGCAAGGCAGCGATCTCCCACAAGTTCAAGCCGCAATCAAGCGGCGCAGGGATCAGCTGCCAGTCCTCGACCACCGCTTCTTGGCCGTACCAACCGATCGATTCCGGCTTGTCGTAGGCCCAGATTCGCTTCGGGTACCCGTAAATGTCCGGCTCACCATTGCAGTGAGTAATCACTACGTCTCCCGGCTTGAATCGGGTGACCTGGTCGCCAACCTTGACGACCTCACCAACAGCGCTGTTACCCGGGTAGATCTTGCCCCCCCGCAGCTCCGTGATGTTGACAGTGTCGGCCAGCACCGCGTGGTCGATGTTGTGCTCAACCGAGACCACGAGGACGCGGAAATGAACGTCCTTTGGTCCAAGCTCAGGTAGAACCAGCTCGTCGAGTTTGATCACATTCGCTGCGTCGAATTTGTCTAGGTCGTTGTCGACCCTCGACCTCTCGGCCTGGATCGCTTCAGCTGTGATGGCGTATGATTGCGGCATGGAACCTCCTCCTCGGCAATCCCGGCAGGCTACCGAATCGCACCGACGTCTTCAAACCCGTCCCAACGGGCCCCACGTGCCGGCCGATCCTTCACAAGCTGAGCGGTGACCCGTGGCCTCAATTCTAGGTTTAACTGCCTTCTTCGCAGCGATCGTCGTGCTCGCACGAGCCTACCGAAACCGATCGCGCGATGGCAACAAAGAACTCGGCGCCACCCCCCGACGACCCATCGCAATCTCTAGCTTTCGTGACATCGATGACACGCTCGGAAACCAATCCTGCGCGTGCGGCGGTGACTTTCGCCTGCTGGGAGAAGGGCCGTCGGTCGACGCACCCGACGTTCGCTTCGCTCGCTTGGAGTGCTCACACTGCGACCGCGAACGAATCATCTATTTCGAAATCAGTGCTACGTCGTAAAGCGACAACCAGCCATACCGATTGAGCCGACACGCTTTTGGGTTTACAATTGAGCCATCCAAAGGCGGTATCGAATCATGCGCAACCTTCACCTTTCCAACCTGCTCTCCACTAGCGCCATCTCTTTGCTCGCCCTGGTTGGCTGTCAAGGTGAACCCTCCCCGCCTATGCCGCGTAAGATCGTAGATCTGTCACCGGTAATCAGCCCCGACCTCATGGTTCGTCGGCTCGGAAGCCGGGCACTGGACTTTCTTGGTACCGACGGTAGGACGCGCACGTCCCCGCTCGTTCCGCCGATGGCCAACCAGGCTTTCGGACTCGACGAGATCCGGATTCTCTCGCACACCGGGGCCCACCTCGATGCCCCCTCTCGCCTTCTCCGTGGCGGAGAATCACCCTCGCGGATCGGTCTCGACAAGGTGTTCGGAAAGGCACATGTCATCGATCTACGATGGCACAATCGCCAGTCGCCAATCGAAATCACGGATCTCGAGCTCAAGCCGCCGAAGGCGGGTGATATCGCGATCTTGCTGACCGGATACGAGGCTCCGAAACCAGAGCATTGGCCGCGCTTCGCGCCACTTTCAGAACAGGCCGCGCGATGGCTCGCCGCAAAGGGAATCAAAGCAATCGCAACTGATATGCCGATGCTCGCACGCCTCGACGACATCTCCGACCGGATGGAGAAGGGGCATCCCCCCGAAGTCATCTGGGCCGAGTACTTACCCTTCTTTCAGAGTCAGATCCCCGTCATCGCCGGACTTTCACACCTCGAGGTCATCGCAAAGGAACCCCAAATCGTGTTCATCGGATTTCCCCTTGCCCTCGCAATCGGCAACGGAGCTCCGATGCGTGCGGCCGCGCTCGTGTACTAACCTGCCAACCAATGGTCGCGACCGCCGCCTCACAGAGACGGTGGCGGCACAGTGTCGCTGCGCTCGGACGGATTGCGTTTCCTCGCATCATTCGTCCGTCCCTTAGCGCCGCGTGTAATTTCCGTCGGGACACCGTTCTGGGCCTCGACCGCCTTCTGCAGTTTTCGAGCATCCACGAACGATGCCCAGCCACGCTTGCGCAGCAAGCGAACCGCTTCACTGAACAACCCGGGAGTCAGGGTATAAATATCTCGGTGGACCTCGACGTAAATCCGCCCACCCCGGGCGCCGACCTTTACCGGCTGGTAGACGAACTCCCCGGCACTACCCACATTCACGGAGCCATATAAGCGCTCGATATCTTCCGGGTAGAGCCGTACACACCCGTGACTCACCTGCATTCCAACCCCGTAGGTCTTATTGGTGCCGTGAATCCGGTACCCGGGCATCGTCAACTCGAGTCGATACTTCCCCAAAGGATTGCGCGGGTCACCGCCGGGGATCGATCGCTCGTCTAGCCCCTCCTCCTGAATTCTTTCTTGCCGAATCGATTCCGGGATCACCCAAGTCGGATCCTTGGTCTTGCCTTGAATCTTAAAAGCCCCATTCGGGGTCCGCCACTCGTCGCGACCGAGTCCTACCGGGTAGGTGGTCACCTGGCCCTCGGCGTGTCCGCTCCCCTCGCGGAAGTGATACAGGCGCATCTCCGGGATATTGACCACGACTCCCGCACGATCGACCGATGGCAACAGCCACTCTGTCGGCAACAACACTGACCGTTGCTCCTCCGGCAACCACGGATCCGCGCCAGGGTTGGCTTCTTCGATCTCGTTGTACCCGAGACCATAGAACCTCGCCAAGTCTAGAAACGTATCGCCCCGTTGCGGCACATAGAACCGGCGATGCCCGATGACAGAACTCTCGCGCCGAAAATCGTCGTTGCGAAGATATTGATAAACCAGCTTCGTTGCAGCCTTGCGAAGAAAATCTTCCTCCGAGTAACGCAACGATTCCGAAGCCGGGGGCTCGGGGGCGGCGATCGCCATACCGCCCACTACAACTCCAATCATCAGGCCAATCCACAACTTCACAGAACAAATCAAAGCATACCCTCGACAATCCTCCAAGCTCGATTGGACTCGGGTAGACCGGTCGACGCTTTGCCCCGCCCTGAGCAATCTCACTCGTCGCGGTCGGCTGTGCGCAATCCGCTGTGTCCCATCACACCGGCGGTCACGCGGACCGCATCCACTGTCGCAGCCACGTCATGCGTTCGAATCACGGAGGCGCCGTTCCATACCGCCACCGCAGCGGCGGCCAACGAACCTGCCAAGCGATCCGCAGGGGACTTTCGGCCACTCAAGTCACCAATAAATGACTTGCGTGATACTCCCACGAGAATCGGTAAACCGAGGACGAGAAATTGAGATAGATGGCGCAGTGACGCGCAGGCAAACTCCGTTGGCGGTACGGAACTGTTCCTGTAGAACCCAATCCCCGGGTCGAGTACGATCTTCGTGCGGTCCACACCTGCCGCCTGCGCGCGCGCGAGCGCCGACCTCAGATCCTTGGTGACCTCCTGCACCGGAGTACCCGCATCCAGCACTTCCACATCCGCCGGCGGCGACGCCATCAACACGACTCCATCACTGCGCGCAGCCACGACGCCCATCCCGGGGCTTCGCAGCCCGCGAACATCGTTGACCAACCTAGCCCCAGCATCCAACGCAGCCGCCGCCACCTCGGTGCGCGTGGTGTCTGCAGAGATCGGGACATCGACTTCCGCGGCGACCGCCCGTACCGCCGCCACCATGCGGTCGGACTCCTCCTGCTCAGAGATGGCCGTATCGAGATACGGTGCCGTCGACATCGCGCCAAGATCAATGAAATCTGCACCGTCGCGAACGCAGCGAGCTGCTGCTGCCCGGATCGAGCCTGTGTCCTTCACGGAATCGCCGTAGAACGATTCCGGACTGACATTGATCGCCGCCATGATTCGCACCGGCGCGCCTCCACCAACATCAACTCCCGCCAAACGGGCCCGCGCAATTGACGACGCCATTGGTCGACCCAAATCGACCGTGCGCTAGTTGTCAAACGGCGCCTACGATTCGGGCACCTGATCGACGGCTACGGAGTGGCACGGGCTCCACAGAGCGTCTCGGAATCAGTACGCGTACGGTCAGACCGTCTTCGAAGCCTTCGAAAACCAACCGCCCACCGTGAAGGGCGACGACACGCTGCAGAATCTCCAACTCCGGATCAGATGGATCCACGACTGCTGCCTGCGCTGGGCCGCGATCGGGTAAACTGATCTCGAGCACTCCGAAGACATCCTCCGCTGAGACTCGCAGTCGCAGTAAGTTGTCGGACCCTGCGTCAATGACGATCTTTCGCAAGGCCGCCCGCACCGCCATTCCCAGAAGGTCTCGATCGGCATGGACGAGTACTTCGCCGTCGCTCAGGTATCTCGTTTCGGCGGCTCGCGAGCCGACGTCGCGAGCGACCATACAGGCCTGGCGCACAAGCTCGCTTAGATCGACCGAACCCGGTCGAACCTCAATCTGTCCGGCACGCAGATCGTTCAAAGCAGAGAACTCCTCGAGAAGCGCCAAAGCCCGGTGAGCGTTGGCCACTAGCCTCTGCGTGAAACGCGCTCGCTCGTCATGCCCCGCGTCTTCAAGGGTTTCAGCGAATGCAATGATCACCGACAACGGGCTTCGCAAGTCATGAACCAGTCGATCGAGGTCCAGCTCAGATGAAGCGAGCGTCTCAACCGTGTGTCCTGCAGTTTTTTCCGCGAGCATTAACATCCTCCGCTCTCGGGCAGTATGGAGAGCAAACCACATGCCAAGGACAGATCTCGTCACCCAGAGAGCGCAGGGGATTCCAGCCATTCCTCGCGGTGGCGTTTGGCCACCTCGCCGAGTGCCAAATTTTGCTCATGGAAGGTTTCTTTCAATCCGCAAGTCGATACGTTAGCTGTGGCCACAATGAAGCGGGTACTCATCACCGGCATTGCTGGCGCCCAAGGCATGCTCGTCGCACAGCACCTGCTGACCAGCTCTACGGGCAAGTTTGAAGTATTCGGTGTCGATCGGAAGCCCTGGCCGGGGCGGCCGCGCGAAATTCACATGACCGTCGCCGACGTTCGCCAACGAAAGTTCGACGACGTCATCCGACGCGCCAAACCGGATGCAATCATTCATCTCGCGTCCATTCGTCACTTTCGGGCCAACGCCGCAACACGTCACCAGATCAACGTCGTCGGCACCAAGAAGCTGATCGAGTTCGCCCTTCAACACGGAGTCGGTCAGATTATCATCAACTCCAGCTCCTACGTTTACGGCGCCCTACCAGAGAACCCGTACTACATGGACGAATCCTTCCCTCTCAGCGTCAGCCAAACCTACCCGGACGTTCGCGATCTGGCAGAAATGGACATGGTAGCGACATCCTCCCTCTGGCGACATCCCGAGGTCGCCATCGCGGTGATGAGGCCGGTCAACGTACTCGGGCAGCGCGTGCGCAACGCCATCGGCAAGTACCTGCGCAGAGAACTCGTACCGACTGTCATCGGGTTCAATCCAATGATGCAGTTCGTGCACGAGAACGATTTCGCGCAGGCATTCGTGCTTGCCGTTCAAAACAAGCTGCGCGGCGCATTCAATATCGCAGGCCCCGGGGCGGTGCCTCTGCACGCGGCGATCGAAGCGATCGGCGGTACAGCGCTTCCTATCCCCGACATTCTCCTGCGCACCGTCGTACAGCGCTTTTTTCGCTGGGGGCTCTATCCGTTCCCACCCGGCGCGATCGATTTTGCTAAGTATCAGTGCACACTCGATGACTCGAGATTCAGAGAGGCCACCGGCTACGAGCCTCAACACTCGCTCGCTGAGACGTTCTCGGACGCAAGCGTGTAGTCAGACCGGAGTCCCTGCAAATGGCACAGAAGCCCAGAGAACGCGCCGAAAAAAAGTGGAAGCCGCGCCGAACTCCACCAACGGAGCAGTCTTGGTTCGACCTAATTCGACCAACAGTACTGCGTGAGATCGAGGACGAGGTCGCGGAGCGGCTCGAGCGTATCCCGACATCACTCAACGAGTACGGATACGATCGATGGGGACTGGATATCCGATCGGTGCAGTCAGCGCTCACGATGGCCGTGGCCCTCTACCGCTACTACTTCCGCGTTGAGGTCTTCGGCATTGACAATCTGCCGGACGGAAAGATGCTGCTCATCTCCAACCACGCCGGGCAGATCGCCATCGACGGTGCGATGATCGGTGTCGCAACGGTCATGGAAGCCGAACCACCGCGCATCATTCGCGGAATGGGAGAGTACTGGTTGCCAACGCTCCCGTTTGTCAGTGAGGCAATGGTTCGCACTGGCTCGGTGGTCGGCACCCCCAAGAACTGCAACGACCTCCTCGATGCTGGCGAGGCTGTGATTGCGTTTCCGGAGGGCGTCGGCGGCATGAACAAGCTGTTTGCCGAGCGCTACAAGCTGCAACACTTTGGCAACGGTTTCATGCGTCTCGCGCTCACCAACGATACTCCAATCATCCCCGTCGCGGTCGTCGGTTCGGAAGAGCAGGCACCTGGCCTGGCCAATCTGAAGCCGCTGGCCCGCCTCCTCGGCATGCCCGCGTTTCCAATCACACCGACCTTTCCGCTACTCGGGCCGCTCGGCATGTTGCCGCTCCCGGTAAAATATCGCATCTACTTCGGCACACCGATGAACTTCCGGGGAGATCCCGACGACGAAGACGCGATCATCCGCAAGAAGGTCGCACGCGTGAAGGACCGCATTCAAACCATGCTGGCCGACGGCGTCGCCGAGCGCGAGTCGATCTTCTGGTAGATAGACCCGCGCGCAGCAGTCTACTGGACGCGGATGACAATGCTCACGGCTTCGCCGAGTTGTCCGGCGATATTCGCGATCCGCACCGTGAGCACGGTATCCCCCGGGGGAAAGGCGATCTCCGTTCCGACACCCGGCGACGAACAGAATTGAATTTGACTGGTCGACTCGACGAAGGATGAGACCGCCGTAAAGTCTCGGGTACAAGCATCACCGTCGTTGCCACGCGGCGTGAATCGACAGCCCATGTCATTGAGCGCGGCCGCCGCTGGTGCACCGAACTCAATCGGAACGACAGCAGGCACGCCACCCAACAGGCCCGCACTGCCATCATCGCATACAATGGTACTGCCATTGCCGAGCGGCCGGCTCGCAACCAGTCGGAAGTCAGGCAGGCCGTTCGGCACGAAGGTCTGCGACCCTACGCGAAGAAAATCCGGACCACGTCGCGCCTCGGCGACCAGAAGAAACCCGCTGCCTAGTGGCCGATCGTAGATCGAGAACCCCTGGGGACTGGTGCCGATCGGATCAGTGACGATACCGTCGGCGCGGGCAACCCCCAAGTAGGTCACCACCGCGCCTGAGCCCTCTACTGTGGGGGTCGGGGTCGCAGTCGGCGCTGGCGGCGACGTAGGGGTGCGGGTTCGTGTCGAGGTCCGCGTAAACGACGGTGTTCGCGTGTTCGTTGGCGTGCGGGTCGAGGTGTGCGTCCGTGTCGCCGTCGGTGTGCCGACAAACGTCCGGGTGCGCGTCGGGGTACGGGTTCGCGTGTTCGTGCGAGTGCCCGAAGGAGTTCGCGTCGACGTCTGCGTACGGGTCCCAGTGGGAGTCCGGGTTACCGTTGGAGTTCGCGTCTCAGTCCGCGTGCGCGTAAATGTCCGCGTCCTCGTGGAAGTGCGAGTGCCGGTCTCCGTGCGCGTACTCGTCGGCGTCCGCGTACCGGTCCGGGTACGCGTGCTGCTCGGGACCCGCGTCTCCGTCCGTGTCCGGGTAAACGTACGGGTCCGGGTATTCGTTCTCGTGTGAGAGGGGGTGCGCGTGATCGTCGGCGTACGTGTACCAGTGACCGTCCGGGTGCTCGTCGGCGTGCGCGTCCCGCCATTGGTCGTACGCGTGGCGGTCCAAGTCCGCGTTCGTGGCGGAGTCCGGGTCACCGAAGGCGTGCGTGTGAACGTGCGCGTCCGTGTACGAGTCCCTGTGCGGGTGAATGTCCGAGTCCTCGTAGGAGTCCGCGTAATCGTCGGCGTCCTGGTCGGGCTCGGCGACCGCGTATTCGTTCCCGTGCGAGTCGCCGTCGGCGTACGAGTGGGGGGCGACGAGGGAGTATCGGTAGCCGCCGGGGTCAGGGAATCGATGAGCGTCCAAGTGGGAGTCGACGTCGGCGTCGGAGAATCCAACAACCCACCGGTAGGGGTCGACGTCGGCGTCGGAGAATCCACCAACCCCGCTGTCGGGGTCGGCGTCGGGGTCGGCGTCGACGTCGGAGTATCCACCAACCCGGCTGTCGGGGTGGGCGTCGGCGTCACGACATCCCCAACACAACCCTGTAGCAAGTTGCGAACCCCTTGGACCAGTTCGTTGATCTGGATTCGAACGTCGCCGTTGGCGTCCATCGCCGGGCAGTCAGCGGTCGAGCCTGTTCCGATCAGCGCCCCCACCCCGAGAATCAGCTCATTGATACTGACGCGCCGATCGGAGTTACAGTCGCCAACGCAGGCAATCGCTGGACCCTGCGCCCAAGAAACGCCCTGGTGAAACATCGCGGCCACCAACACTGCCGCCAGGAATATCATTCTCCGCATCGCACCCATCCCGAACGAAAGGCCCTTAGACCCTCCAAGATATCGGATGCAGAGAACCTGGACTTTGCTGCAGCGTTAGCGACTTTTCCCTTGAGGAGCGATCAGCTCTCTTGGGTGCGCCGCAGCGCGTCGGCAATGATCCGAAACTGAAACTCCTCCGACATGGGATTGAGGCCGACGTCATCCTTCGAACCTGCGACTCGCTCCATCGACCGCGCCGGAGACCAACGAATCTGCGGTGGGAGGTCATCGACAGTGACAATGTCGCTCCGAACTCGATCAGCGAACCGCGACGCTAGCTGCTCGAGCTCGCCAATGTTGCCTGGCCAGTCGTAGCTGAACAAATACCCCATCGCAGCCTCAGCGAGCCTCAGATGTCCCGCACCCGCCTGGCCGAGAAATCCGTCCAGCAGCGTAGGGATATCGACACTATGGTCGCGCAATGGAGGGACGGCGACTGACGATGAAGCTGTCAGAAGGTCATAGAGCCGCTCGCGAAACAGCCCCCGATCCGTCATTTGCTGGATATCCGCCTCTGCGCTGCAGACGATCCTCAGACCTGTGCCGCCAGCTTCAATATGCTCCGCAAGAAGGTCCTGCAGCGCTAAATGCAACCACTCGACGCCGGACAGAAAAGCCGTCCCGCGTCCCCCTGCCTCGAGGAACACGAGGTTCTCCTGTGCTTCGCAGTCGAGAGCGACAAACGGACTCTGCGGCGATTCGCCCTGGTCGTGCAGATACTTGGCAACCACGGATCGCCCGGTACCCGGCTCACCAACAATCAACACCGGCTCATCGGATCGAGCCAGCCGTCGGGCGACGTCAAAAACACGCTGCATATTCGGATCGGTAGGAATTATCGGATCGCAAGTCATTGATTTCTCATCGCTCCTGACAAATCCCTTCGAAGCAAATGTCATGCCGGGCTGACGTCGTATCTCGCCAATCTATTTTGGCCTTTTCGAATTCGCTCAGAGTCGCAAAGTTGCAACAGCAAGTCCCGCAATCTCGCAACGCCCGCAGGTAGTTGAGTCAGGAGCTATCGAACAGCCAACTACCTGATTTCAGGTTAGTTCCATCGAAGCCACATGCGACGTGGCATCCAGGATCGATCACGGCTATTGTCTAGCCGCAGTGCCCAGCGACCGCCAAGAACAACGATTTCAGACCATTTGCCTTCTGGTCCTTACCAGTCTTGGAATCGCCTTCGCGCTCTATTGGCTGCGTTCGGCGATGATTCCATTCGTACTCGCGCTCTTCTTTTCCGTCGCGTTGAGCCCTTTCATCGACTTGCAGGTGCGTCTTCTCCGCATGCCCAACGGGGTGGCGGTTACAGCGACGTTGACGCTGGGATTCGTCATCTTGACGCTGCTCGGGACCTTGGTGTCCGCCTCGGTGAGCGAACTGACGGCCAACGCTGCTGCCTATCAACAACAGATCGAGCGTCTCCCCCAGTACGTCGAGGATGCGCTGGCAAGCTACGGCATTCGCACACCCGATGCGTTCAGCCCAATTTCCCTGATCCAGCCCGGGACCATCGGCGGCTTACTCATGTCGACCACAAATGCCGTCGTCGGTGTGCTCTCGCAGGGCACTCTGGTCATGATCTTTCTTTTCTTCTTGCTCGCCGGGCGTACGGTGACTCCCGAAGCCACTGCTGGGGTTTGGGCTCAGATCGAATCGCGGATCAAACGATACGTGGTTACGAAGGTCGTTACTTCTGGAACGACCGGATCCCTGGTGTTCATGGTCCTCTCAATTCTCGACATCGACCTCGCATTGGTCTTCGGCCTGTTCGCTTTCCTTCTGAACTTCATTCCCAGCATCGGGTCCGTGATTGCGACCCTGCTGCCGCTGCCGGTGGTGCTCTTCAACCCAGAATTGAGCGCCACCACCGCTGCTTTCGCCATCGGCATCCCCGCGGCGATTCAGTTCACCATCGGCAACATCATCGAGCCCAAACTGATGGGGACGTCGCTCGACCTCCATCCCGTCACGATTCTGCTCGCCCTCGTGGTCTGGGGAACACTGTGGGGCATCGTCGGGATGCTCCTCGCAACTCCGATCACCGCGGTGATGAAGATCTTTTTCGAGAAGCTAGACCTTACGGCGCCGCTCGGGGAGATTCTCGCCGGACGGATCGGACCGAGGCCGGCGCGCGAGAACACCTGAGATCGCTTCGGAAACCACATCCGAGCGAACTAGCCAATGGCTAATGGATGGACCGCTCGTCCAAGATTGCGTTCGTCAACCGTATTTCCGGTGCCCCTCGGCGTCCTCCACGCAGAGCAGAAAACCTGAGTATCGCGACTGGCCGACCGTCCGACGCGATACGAATCGGCGAAGCGAGCGCGACACGCAAACGCCCGCTGGCATCGGCGCTAGCGGCAACGAGTGCCGATTGCGCAACTCCGGCTCGACGAACAGCAACCGGCACGAGGGCCTGTGCATCGTAGTGCACATCAAACGCCACCGACTGGAAATCGTCCGCAGCTGAATCGAGATAGACTGGCACTTTGATCCGACCCGAACGAGCGCGGCGGACGCGCCCAATCCGCAAACCTCCTCCGTCAACCGCCTGAGTCGCCGCCCCGGCTCCGGACTGCCAGTTTCCCGTACAGTCGCCGAACGCATAGGCGATAAACGACTGTCCGGTCGCATTCGCGGACAACGGAGCAAAGTTGATCGATCCCGGGACGCAGGACGACCCACTGATCGCGGGAACCGTCGTTGTCTGATTCGGCTGTACATCTGGGAACGGGAAAAAGCCCCAGTCGGAGTCACACAAACTCGCGCCCGTGACCGCGAAGTCGCCGATCAACCCAACCTGCTGCTTGAGAATCTGAGAAGCATCGAGCGCACTCACCGTACCGTCGCCCGTTACATCGCAGGCGAGTTCTTGCAACGAAGTAAAGCTGCGCGTAGCCGCCGCGAACTGCAGCACGTAGGCCGCGTCGAGGGCGCTCACTGCGGAACCGACACCGCCTTCCTTGCGCGGAACGATGCTCTCGTTCATGGCGACCAGGTCGATGAAGGAATAGCTGCCATCGGCTCCGGTCGTGTCGTCGGAGCCCGACATCGTCGATACCTCGACTCCTGCGACAGGTGCGCCTGTCGCAAAGTGTAGAACCGATCCCGAAACGTCGTGTGGCCCAACAGCTGTCGGTGTCGGGGTCGGGGTCGCGACCGGTGTCCCCACCCGCACGACAACCTGCTCGACCGGCCCAACATTGCCCGCACGATCCATCATCTGCACTGAAACCACGGTTTCGCCAGGTGGAAACTCTGCCGCCGTTGGCACCTGAAAGCAGAATTGCCGGCTGGTAGACGGGCTCATCGTCGAAAACCCGCCGAAACGGTTGCGCGTACAAGGTGTGCCGCTCGAGACCCACTCGAAGCGACAAGCAGCATCGACCATCGCGTCGGTCGTTGCCGCCTCGTCCAGACCATCACCAGCTGGAACCCCACCGCTGACGTTGGTCTCGCATTCGATAAAGGGGTCGCCGTTGCCAAGAGCCCGACTGAAGAGAACCTGCATTCCCGGGCGGTCAAAGTCGCCCAAGCCTTCTAGCCGCCCCCGGCTATCGCGCGTTCCAGTAACGCTGGGGGGCAACAATGATTCTCCGATGGCCCCTTCGGCAATAAACAAGAAACGACCGAGAGAACGAGTAAAAACGCGCCTTCCGAACGAATCGAACTCGGGCGTTGGCGTTGGCGTCTGACGACAAGAAAAATTGCAACAATCAGGACAGCCGCCCTGGTTGACCACCCCGGCCCAGGACACCACCGGCCCGGAAGTCGCCTCAGCGCCGGCCGCAAGCGTTAGAACAACGATTCCGAGCGCCAAAAGCGACCCGGCCATGGGGCCGATCCGATAACATCTAGGAGCTACTAAAACTGGTCGCACTTCTACCTCATGCTAGCGAGAGATTGGGCCATTTCAAATGCTATTCCCGCTTACATGGATGTCAACACTGCTCACTTTGCTGCAAATGGTGGCGAAGCCGCGAAAAAAGATCTGCCATTCAAGACTCACTTCGATGCGATCATTCCACGCATGACAGCCTGAAGGATCCCGCCGTGGCGGTAGTAGTCGACCTCGACGCTGGAGTCGATGCGCGACAGGACCTCGAACTCGACCTTGCCTCCGTCGGCCTTGGTAGCGCAAACCCGAAGCCGGACACGAGGCTGAAAGTCGCCTTCAATACCCGCAATCTCAAACACCTCTTCGCCGCTCAGCCCGAGAGGCCCAGATCCTTCACCGTCGAGGAACTGCAACGGCAATACGCCCATGCCGACCAGATTGCTCCGATGGATCCGCTCGAAACTCTCGGCGATCACCGCCTTCACTCCGAGCAACCGGGTTCCCTTGGCGGCCCAGTCACGCGAGCTCCCGGTGCCGTATTCCTTCCCAGCTAAGACGATCAGCGGCACACCCTCAGACTTGTACTGCATCGCCGCTTCGTAAATCGAGGTTTGTTCCCCAGAGGGCAGATGACGGGTCACCCCGCCTTCGGTGCCCGGGGCGAGCTGATTGCGCAAGCGAATATTCGCAAACGTTCCGCGCATCATGACGTCGTGGTTTCCTCGGCGGGCGCCAAAGGAGTTGAATTGGGCTGGTGACACTCCCTGGCCGATCAGGAACTTCCCAGCCGGCCCATCGGCCGGAATCGAGCCGGCCGGAGAAATATGATCGGTGGTGACCGAATCGCCGAGCAGCGCCAACACCCGAGCGCCCTCGATGTTCGCCAAGGCCTGGACATCCAGAGTCATCCCCTCGAAGAAGGGCGGATTCTTGATGTAGGTCGAGGCCGGATCCCAATCGTAAATCTCCCCTTGCGGGACCGGCAACGCTTGCCAGCGGGCGTCTCCCTCGAAAACACTCTCGTACTGCTCCTTGAACTGCTCCGGAGACAGAGACGAGCGAACAAGGCTGGCAATCTCCTGCCCAGACGGCCAGATCTCACTGAGATAAACTGGCTTTCCGTCAGATCCCTTGCCGATCGGTTCGCGCTCGAAGTCGATATCAACGGTCCCGGCGAGGGCGTAGGCAACCACGAGCGGCGGCGACGCGAGATAATTGGCCAGGGTGTGCGGATTGACTCGGCCTTCGAAGTTGCGGTTTCCACTCAGCACCGAAGCCGCAACGAGACCGTTGTTCTGGACCGCCTCCGCGATCGGTTCGGGCAACGGTCCACTGTTCCCGATACACGTCGTACAGCCGTACCCGACGAGGTGAAAACGCAGCGCCTCCAGCGCTTCGATCAGGCCGGCCTTGCGCAGGTATTCGGTCACGACCTTCGACCCCGGGGCCAGACTGGTTTTTACCCACGGTTTCACCGTCAGCCCACGCTCGCTCGCATTCTTGGCCAGCATACCGGCCCCTACCATCACGGTCGGGTTGGAGGTGTTCGTGCAGCTGGTGATCGCCGCGATCACGACGTCCCCGTGCGTCAGGCCGAAGCCCTCGTCACTTTTTACGTCCACCGTCGCGCCAGAGTACGTCGCTTCACGCTCCGCGGTGCGCGCACTCCCCGCCGCGCCGAGCGCCGCCACGTCCTTATGGTATTCACTGCGCATCGCTTCGTTGAAGCTGGACTTCATCGCCGACAGGGGGATCCGATCTTGCGGCCGCTTCGGTCCCGCCAAGCTCGGCTCGACGGTACTGATATCCAGAGACAGAGTTTCCGAATATTTCGGATCCGCAGCGCCATCGGTCCTAAACATGCTCTGCTCGCGGAAGTACGTGTCGACCAGGGAGACCTGCTCAGCTGATCGCCCACTGGCACGTAAATACTCGAGGGTTCCTTCATCAACCGGGCAGAAGCCCATCGTGGCGCCGTACTCGGGTGCCATATTTGCGAGCGTCGCACGGTCAGCGACCGACAGAGCAGTCAACCCGTCGCCGTAAAACTCGACGAACTTCCCAACCACTCCGTGCTTGCGCAAGATCTGGGTAGCGGTCAGCACAAGATCGGTGGCTGTTGCCCCGGCCGCCAGCTGACCAGTCAACTTCATGCCGACGACTTTAGGCATGAGCATGTAGTACGGCTGCCCCAGCATCACCGCCTCGGCTTCGATCCCGCCGACTCCCCAACCCAAAACTCCGATTCCATTGATCATCGTCGTATGGGAGTCGGTGCCGACGAGCGTGTCCGGATAAACGGCGGCTTCGCCTCCGATACTGCCGCGAAACGCTACCTGCGCAAGGTATTCCAGGTTGACCTGGTGACAAATCCCCGTCTCCGGGGGGACGACACGAAAATTCTCGAAGCTGTCCTTGCCCCACCGCAGAAACACATAGCGTTCGCCGTTGCGTTCGAACTCGCGCTCGCCGTTGACACGGAAGGCTGCGGAAGTGCCAAATTCGTCGACCTGAACCGAGTGATCGATGACTAAATCCACCGGGATTTTGGGATTGATCCGCGAAGCATCCGCGCCCAATCGCTTCACTGCATCCCGCATCGCCGCTAAATCGACGACCGCCGGGACCCCGGTAAAGTCCTGCAACAGCACTCGGGCCGGCATGTACGGAACTTCCCGTTCGCCGCCGCCACCATCCCAGGCGGCAATTGCCTCGACGTCCTCACCTCGGATCATCGCCCCATCCTCGTTGCGCAGGACGTTCTCGACCAGAACCCGGATACAGTACGGCAGACCGTCGACTCCCTTCCCTGTCTCTTCGGACAGGGCGGCTAACGAAAAGTACGTGTAGTCCGTACCCGCTGCCTTCAATACTCTCCGCGCACCAAACGTATCTCGACCTGCCATGTCAGAACCTCCCATGTCAGAACCTCCCTGGGGTTGCCGATTCGAGGCCGCGGTCCACGACAAATGGGACTCGCGAAGCCTCGGAAAAACAATCAGCTTCTAACTTATGGCTTTGGCCGGGCAACGGCAACGCCGGTGGCCCTCATCCGCCTCGTTCCAAACGCCGTTTCGTAAAGGCGTCATCATCGAGTCCCGTGTTGAATTGCAACGATCGCACGACAGCAACCGTGTGGCTCCCTGCATCCACGTTGAAGATCCGCAGCTCGTGTGGCGCCGGAATCCCGTCAACCTGGCGAATATCCTTGAGCCGGAGTGTCTTCAGCACAACCCCATCGGCGTCGAGAAAGTCGTAGCGCCGGACCAAAAAATCACCCAAGCCGACCCACAGCCGCATTTCCCCATAGCTGACGTCCTGCTTGGGTGTCGGGACCAGCCGCAGCACCGCACAGCTTACACCTTCGAGGTCTTCCTCGCGCAACAATGTGCTGTTGGCATCTTCGACTCCCCAACGCACGACTTCCATCATTAGGCCAAGATCTTCGTAAGAGAAGTCCGTGCCGACAAAACTCTCCTTTTTTCGAGAACCGGTAATCTGACGCACCCGCTTCGACGACGGTAGGTACAGCCACTGCCGGTCCGGGCCGTCGGCATCAACCCATTGCAGAAATCCGACTCCCCTCGCTTGGGGAGGTTCTCGAAAGAACAAAATCGTCCGGCTCGAATCCTTCCCCTGGCGCTTGGTCCACATCTCGAGGCTGCGCTCGCGCACGCCTCCGCGACGATCGGTGATCTGCAATCCCAACTCTTGCCGCCGGTCACGCCAATCCCGGGTACTGCGGCTAAGCTCCGCGGCGCGGTCGAGGATCTTCCTCGACCGCGGATCGTCGTTCTCGGATTGCGTTGCGTCCGCCAGCGCAATGCCGATCAACAGGCCGGCCAAGGTGAGAGTCGTGTAGATCAGGAATCGGAAGCGCATCGCCGTCAGTTCTCGTCGTCGACGCTACCGTGCCGCTGATGCCACAGCAAACCGAGGTAAACGTACTGTACGCCCGATGCCGCCGAGACGAGCGCTGTCAATCCAATCATGCACCGGATGAACCAGGTGAGCGGAAGGTCTGGCCTGGCCTCACCGACCAAAGCGAATCCGACTGTGAACAACTGAACGAACGTACTCATCTTGCCGAGCCGACTGGGATCGATCTCGACCCACTCTTGATCGACGACAAAAATCGACACGTACCCCAGAACGACGATCACGTCGCGCATGACGACGAGGGTCACCAACCAAGCCGGCAACAAACCCGCCAGGCCGAGCATCAAGAACGAGCTCAACAGCAAGAGCTTGTCCGCGATCGGATCCATCACGGCCCCAAGACTCGATCGCGAGTCCGTCAGCCGCGCCACCGATCCGTCGACGACATCGGTCACTCCGGCGCCCACCAACAAGACAAACGCCGCCGCGTAGTTGTTGCGGGCCAGGAGCGTCAAGAAGACGGGAATCGCAATGATTCGCAGCAGGGTGAGGAAGTTCGGAAGGGTCAGCACGGTGCGGGGATTGTACGCAATGCACGGAGTTTGGGAAACTCCCGCGTTCCAACGGTCGAGATGCCGGCGACTCAGATCGGATCAACCGCGACCTCCGGCACAGAGAGCGCCAGCTCCTTGCGCACTCGCCCTGCCACCGCCGCCGGGACATATGCCACCACGTCAAACGAATCCTGCGCCTCGCTGAGAGCTTCCTGGACAACCCGACCACTCCGGTGCAACGCGGCCATCAAGTCGGCCCGGCCGATGGGAATCACGACACGCAGCTTCTCCTGTTGCGCTGCCAGCATCGTTCCGATCTGCCTCAGCAATTGCTCGGTCCCGTCTCCGGTCTTTGCAGAAACCCGACAAACCGCACCACTGACCGTCGGCAGATGCTGCTCTGAGCCGAGCTTGTCCGACTTATTGAAGACGGTAATACGCTGCCGGTCCCCAGCCCCGATATCCCCGAGAACTCCGTTCACGACTTCGATTTGCTCAGCGGCCAGTTTGTGCGACCCGTCGACCACATGCAGCAACAAACTCGCTTTGCTCACCTCCTCGAGCGTGCTCTCGAAGGCTTCGACAAAACTGTGCGGAAGCTTGTGGATGAAGCCAACTGTGTCGACCACCAACGTCTCCAATCCGTCCGGCAGCTTGAGCATGCGTACCGTCGGATCGAGTGTGGCGAACAGCTTATTCTCGACCAACACGCCAGCCTCGGTGAGGGAATTCATCAAGCTCGATTTGCCCGCATTGGTATAGCCTACCAGGGCAACGATCGGGTACGGGACACTGGCGCGTTTTGATCGATGCAGGCCTCGAGTCCGCTTCACCTGCTTGAGCCGCCGACGCAGCATCGCAATGCGCTCGCGCACACGCCGTCGGTCGACTTCCAACTGCGTCTCACCGGGGCCGCGCGTACCGACGCCTCCACCGCGCTGCCGCGACAGGTGAAGCCACTGCCGTGTCAGCCGCGGCATCAGGTACTGCAACTGAGCCAACTCGACCTGCAGTTTACCCTCTTGGCTGGTGGCTCGCTGAGCAAAGATGTCGAGAATGAGCTGCGTCCGATCAACGACCTTCGTGCAAAACATCTTCTCCAGATTCCGCTGCTGCACCGGTGTCAGCTCATCGTCAAACAGCACCGCTTGAGCATGGACGCTCTCGATCAAGAGTCGAATCTCTTCGATCTTGCCGGAGCCGATCAGCGTCCGCGGATTTGGCTTTTTGAGGGTCTGCACGGCACTCGCCGCTACTTCTAGACCGGCAGTCGTGGCGAGGCTCGCCAGCTCGCGCAAGGACTCTTCGGCGTCGAGCAAGTCCGCCGTCTGCCTTTCGACAGCGACCAGCACCGCTCGTTCCATGTTCGCCTCCATCAGCGACCCAACCACGCTGCGCCACAACCAGTCAAGCTGGAAAATTCCTCGCTCGTCGAAGCCACTTCACTGAAACGACGTCGTCCCGACACCGAACAAACATTCGACCGCATCCACCATGCCATCAGTTACGGCAACCCGCAGAGCGCTCGGGAGCTCGATCACCGTTTCCGTTTCGTCGGGAAGCAGTAGATGCAAAAAGGCCGGACATGTACCCGAGTGCGCTTCCAGCGCACCTCGCAGCTGGCGCAATCCATCCTCGTCGATGCGGTCAGCCCGCAACGCAAAGTGCACCTGATTGACGGCCTGCTCGCGCTCGTCGACCAGCAACAGAACTTCATCGGCGATGATCTGGCATCGCTCGTCCCCGACCTCGAGCGTCCCCTTGATGCAGACCGGTTCGTCCGTCGAAAAGTCTGTCTCGGTCCTCCGGTACGTCTCCGGCCAACAAATGACCTCGACCGTGCCGGTCTTGTCCTCGAGGGTAAAACTCGCGTAGCGGTCGCCCTTGCGGCTATTGCGCAAACGCAGACCTTGGATCACACCGCTCACCGCAACCTTGCCAGATTCTTGCCGCGATCGCAGCTGCATCGTCGTCGCGCTAATGACGTGCTTGAGATGGCGTTCGTACTTATCCAGCGGATGCCCCGATATGTAGAAGCCCAGAGCCTCGCGCTCGGCCTTGAGCATCTCTTTGTCCACCCAAGGTGCGACATCGGGCAACGGCGGCTCCGGCGTGACCCCGCTGCCACCACCCGAAAACAATCCCATCTGATTGCTCTCGGCATCGCGGGCCTCCGAAGCGGCCCATTGCAGTGCGAGGTCGAGCCCCTCCAACAATCGACGCCGCGACTCGCTGGTGAAGTCAAACGCGCCGCACTTGATCAAACCTTCGACCACCTTCTTATTGACCTGCTTGCCCTGCGTCCGCTTGCAAAACTCTGCCAATGACACAAAGGGGCCCTCGTCGTCGCGTACAGCGAGGATCGAGTCGATGGCCTTCGCACCGACGCCCCGAACTGCACCCAAACCAAAGCGGATGGGCCGAACACCGCTACTCTCCGGCGCCAAAACTGTGAAGGCCTCGCGGCTCTCATTGACGTCTGGCGGCAGAATCCGAATCCCGTGATCGCGGCACTCGGCGATGTTCTTGAACGTCTTATCCGTATCGCCCATCTCCAACGTCAACAGTCCGGCGAGAAACTCCTCGAGGTAGTGAGCTTTGAGATAGGCGGTCTGATACGAAATCAGTGCGTACGCAGCCGAATGCGACTTGTTGAACCCGTACATCGCAAACGTTTCCATCTGATCGAAGATCTCGGTCGCCTGCTTGTCGGCGACGCCGAGCTCGCGTGCCCCACCGACGAAGCGATCGCGCTCGACCTTCATCTTCTCGGCGTCTTTCTTGCCCATCGCCCGACGCAAGTTGTCCGCATCGCCCAACGAGTAACCCGCTAGCACCTGGGCGATCTGCATCACCTGCTCTTGGTACACGATAACACCGTACGTCGGCTCGAGGATCGGCTTCAGCTTGGGGTGCGGATACGAGACCTCTTCCTTACCGTGCTTGCGCTTGATGTAGAGGTCGACCATGCCGCTATCGAGCGGCCCCGGCCGGAACAGAGCGAGCACGGCGACGATTTCCTCGAACGTGCTCGGCCGCAGCTGCGCCAGCAGCTTGCGCATGCCGCTCGACTCCATTTGAAAGACACCGATCGCATCGGCTCGGATCAGAAGTTGATACGTCGCCTTGTCGTCGAGCGGCAGCGTCGCCAGATCGACCTCGATGCCGCGACCATCGCGAATCCGGCGCACGATGTTCGACAGCAAGGTGAGTGTCTTGAGCCCCAGGAAGTCGAACTTGATCAATCCGATGTCTTCGATATGCGGACCGGAGAACTGCGTCATGACGCTGCCCTCTTTGTCCACGAAGAGAGGCAGATCCTCGACCAACGGCCGGCTACCGATCACAATGCCGGCGGCGTGCTTCGACGCGTGTCGCAACAAGCCCTCGAGACGCAGCGCAAAGTCGAAGAGCTGCTCGTCGCGCCCGCCCTTCTTACGCATCTCCTTGAGGCGCGGCTCCATCTCCAACGCCTGGGCAAGCGGAAAGTCCTTGCCCTGCTTCGGCGCCGGATACATCTTCGCAATGCGGTCTGTCTCGCCAAAGGTAAAATCGAGCACGCGCCCGACGTCTTTGATCGCGGCCTTCCCTTTTAGAGTTCCAAACGTCACGATCTGGGCGACGTGATCCTCCCCGTACTTCTCGCGGACATAACGAATCACCTCGTCGCGCCGTTCGAAGCAGAAGTCCATGTCGATGTCCGGCATCGACTTGCGCTCTGGATTCAGAAAGCGCTCGAACAGCAGATTGTAGGGAATCGGGTCGAGATCCGTGATTTTGAGCGCCCACGCCACCAGACTGCCTGCGGCGGAGCCACGCCCGGGACCGACAGGAATGCCCTGCGCTTTGGCGTAGATGGTAAAGTCGGACACGATCAGGAAGTAGCCCGAGAAACCCATGTCGTGGATGACCTTGATCTCGTGTTCGAGGCGTTCCTTGTACTCGGTCTCCCGCTCGTCGCTCCAATCATCCTTCGCACGCAGCAGCTCGAGACGCTCGTCCAAGCCTTGCTGTGCATCACGCTCCAGTTGCTGCTCCAAGGTGAGGCCTTCGGACGTCGCAAACACCGGAAACTGATAGCGCCCGAACTCGAGCTCGAGGTCGATCCGCTTGGCGATATCGACGGTGTTCGAAATCGCCTCGGGCGTATCCGGGAACGCAGCCAACATCTCCTCGGCACTCTTGACGTAGAGTTGATCGGTGCCAAAGCGCCACCGGCTCTCGTCACTCAGAGTCTTCCCCGTCTGAATACACAGCAGCACGTCGTGCGCGTGCGCGTCTTCGGGACTGAGGTAGTGACAGTCGTTGGTCGCCACCAACGGCAGGGAGAGCTCGTGCGCCAGCCCGACCAAGGCCTGGTTGGCGTGATCCTGCTCCTTCAAGTGGTTGTCTTGGATCTCGACGTAGTACCGCCCGTCGAACATCTGGCGATACTCTTCCATCACGGATTTGGCACGATCGAGGGACCCTGCCGCGATCGCACGGTTGACCTCACTTGCCAGACACCCGGACAGCGCGATCAGGCCACCGTTGAATTCCTGCAGCAGCTCCTTGTCGATGCGCGGCTTGTAATAGAACCCTTCGGTATAGGCCATCGTCACCAGCCGGCAGAGGTTCTGGTAGCCTTCTTTGTTCATCGCCAGCAGGACCATGTGGTAATTGCCGGCGGTCTCGTGATCGTCGCCGCGAACAACACGCTTCTTGTCGCGACGGTCACCGGGCGCGACGTACACCTCGCATCCGATGATCGGTTTTACGCCGGCCTTCGCCGCTGTCTTGTAGAACTCGACCGCGCCGAACATGTTGCCGTGATCGGTCATCGCGACCGCCGGCATTCCACACTCATTGACCCGCGGCACTAGGTTCTTGATCTTGTTGGCGCCGTCCAAAAGGCTGTACTGCGTATGAAGATGCAGATGAACGAAGCTCATTGCCCTAACCTCCCCACCATCAGCGCGTCGAATTCACGGCCCGCTGCACTCACAACCTACCGTACCCGAAATCACTCCCACTCGATCGTCGCCGGTGGCTTCGACGAAATATCATATACCACCCGATTGACTCCCTGCACCTCGTTGATGATCCGACTCGAGATCTTCGCCAATAGATCGCCCGGCAACCTGCTCCAGTCAGCCGTCATCCCGTCGACACTATCGACAGCACGAATCGCCACCACGTTCTCGTAGGTGCGCTCGTCGCCCATCACGCCAACCGTCCGTACCGGCAACAACACTGCGAACATCTGCCAAATCTTATCGTACCAACCGGCGCGCCGCACTTCCTCGTGCAGGATCGCGTCCGCCGCTTGCACAATACCCACCCGCGCCTCGTCCACCGCGCCGAGGATACGGATCGCCAGCCCCGGACCCGGAAACGGATGCCGACCAATGAGATCTCCAGGCAGGCCGAGCGCCAATCCGAGCGCGCGCACTTCATCCTTGAAGAGCTCGCGCAGCGGCTCGACTAGCTTTAACTTCATCCGCTCGGGCAACCCACCGACGTTGTGATGCGACTTGATGGTCGCCGACGGCCCCTTGAACGAAACCGACTCGATCACGTCTGGGTACAAGGTACCCTGCGCGAGGTAGGAAACGTCATCGAGCTTGCCCGCCTCTTCCTCGAATACCTCGATGAAGGTCAGTCCAATGGCCTTGCGCTTCTTTTCCGGGTCTTCCTCACCCGCCAAGCGATCCAAGAATCGTTTCCGCGCATCGACCGCCTTGATGCGACAGTCCATCGCCTCACCGAGAACCGACATCACGGTGGTTGCCTCGTCGCGCCGCAGGACGCCGTTGTCGACGAAGATACAGGTCAGCTGGTCTCCGATGGCGCGGTGGATGAGCGCCGCCGTAACCGTCGAATCCACTCCCCCACTCAGGCCGCAGACCACACCATCCGACCCGACAAGCTCCCGAATCCGCTCGGTTTCGCGCTCGATGAAGTTGTCCATCGTCCAATCCGCCGTGGCGCCGCAGATCCGCAGGACAAAATTTTCGAGGACTTCGCGACCGCGCGCAGAATGGACGACCTCCGGATGGAACTGGATCGAGAACTGCCCCGATTCTGCGTCGCGACACGCCGCCACGGGCGAGTTGTCGCTATGGGCCAGGACCACCCAGCCCGGGGGCATCCGCTCGAGCCGGTCGCCGTGACTCATCCAAACCGGGGTGCTCGTCCCACGAGAGAAGCCGGCAAACAGACCTTCGGCATCGTCGATGACGAGATCCGCCGGGCCGAACTCACGATGGTCCGCGCGCTCGACCGCACCGCCTGCTCGCTGCGCCAGAACGCCCATCCCATAGCAAATGCCGAGCACCGGGACGCCGAGCTCCGTGACGCCCGGGTCCGGCATCGGTGCGTCGTCCGCATAGACGCTGGCTGGCCCGCCCGAAAGAATCACCCCTTCGGGCTGGATCGCGCGAATTCGATCAATCGATAGATTGAAGGGATGGATCTCGCAGTAGACATGCGCCTCACGCACACGTCGCGCGATTAGCTGCGTATACTGCGAACCGAAATCGAGGATCAGAATCATCGCCGATCAGCCTTCGCGACGATAGTTGGGCGCCTCCTTGGCGATAAACACGTCGTGCACGTGACTCTCCTGCAGCGAGGCATCGGACACGCGCATGAAACGAGCCTTCTCCTGCAGTTCGCCAATCGTGCGACAGCCGCAGTACCCCATGCCGGCGCGCAAACCACCGACCAACTGAGCCACAATGTACGTCAGCGGCCCTTTGTGCGGCACGCGCCCTTCGATGCCTTCCGGCACGAGCTTATTATTGTCGGTACCTTCCACTTGACCGTAGCGATTGCGGCTGCCTTCGCGCTCTTTCATCGCTTCCAACGAGCCCATCCCACGATACAGTTTGTAGGTTCGTCCCTGGTAGAGAATGGTCTCGCCCGGACTTTCCTCGGTGCCGGCGAAGAGTCCACCGAGCATGACCGAATCGGCGCCCGACGCGAGCGCCTTGGGGATGTCGCCGGAAAACTTGATGCCGCCGTCGGCGATCACCGGAATACCGTGCTTCTTGCCGACGACTGCGGCCGCGGCAATCGCGGTCAACTGCGGCACGCCAACACCAGAGACGACGCGCGTCGTACAGATCGACGCCGGCCCCATGCCGATCTTCAGAGCATCGGCTCCAGCCTCGGCCAACGCTGCGGCTCCCTCACCGGTGGCGACGTTGCCGGCGATGACATCGGTCCCGGGATGTGCCTTTTTCACCTCGCGCACCGTATCGATCACATTCTGCGAGTGGCCGTGCGCCGTGTCGATCACCAAAACATCCGCGCCGGCCTCGATCACCGCCAGCGCGCGTTCGACTCGATCCGGCCCGGTTCCGATCGCAGCCGCCACCCGCAGGCGGCCCCACTCGTCCTTGCACGCGGCAGGAAAGGTCGCCGTCTTTTCGATGTCCTTCACGGTGATGAGGCCCTGCAGGCGGCCCTCGCTGTCGACGATGGGCAGTTTCTCGATGCGGTTGTCGTGCAGAACTTCCTTCGCCTGATCGAGGCTGATGCCCGGACTCCCGGTGATCAGCTTGTCGCCTCCGGTCATGACCTCCGACACCGTGCGATCCATGCGCTTCTCGAAGCGCAAGTCACGGTTCGTCAAGATCCCGACCGCGCGGCCGTCGACGGAAACCGGAAGACCCGAGATGCGGTTGTGCTGCATGATCTCCAGCGCTTCTGAGATCTTCTGATCCGGGTGCACAGTGACCGGGTCGAGAATCAGGCCGCTCTCGGACTTTTTGACCTTCGCTACTTCGTGCGCCTGTTCTTCAATCGCCAGATTGCGATGAATGACGCCCATCCCGCCCTCTTGCGCCATGGCGATCGCCATCGCCGACTCGGTCACGGTATCCATGGCCGCCGACAGGAGTGGAATATTCAATCTCACATTGCGCGACAGCTGCGTCGAAACATCGGCGTCGCTCGGCAGAAAATTCGACTCTCCCGGCACCAGCAGGACATCGTCGAACGTGTACCCCTCCGGCATGTCATAGGTGAACATGCGACCCTCCTTCACACCCGGATTCCATCACTCCGGCGTCGACAATACCTCGTTCTCGAGACACCCACACATCGAAACGATATCCCCGCCAGCGGCGGTCTGTGCGCACACCCGAGCCCTTCTCGAGGCGCCTCACGACCGGTTTCCCGCCAACCATGCGATTACTTACTAAACCGCTAGGTCTTTGGCAAGCTCCCCCCACCCACCACTACATCTTGTGGATAGCGCATCCCTAGCCTGTGGCCTCGAAACCCTTGTGGGCGGCCTCGGCACGGCGCTATCGTGGCCAGATGCTCATCACCCTCGACGGCCTAAGCCCTCAAGTCGCCCCCAGCGCTTACGTCCAGGCGACAGCCCAAGTGATCGGCGACGTCCGTATCGGGCCCCACAGCAGTATTTGGTTCAACACGGTCCTGCGTGGCGACGTTCACTCCATCCGCGTTGGAGCGCGCACCAGCATCCAGGACAACTCGACGGTGCACGTCACCAGCGGTCGCTACGCGACCGAGATCGGCGACGATGTCACTGTTGGCCACGGCGTCATCCTGCACGGTTGCACCATCGGCGACGGCTCCCTCGTCGGCATCGGAGCGATCGTCCTCGACCACTGCGAGGTCGGCGAGCAGTCCCTGATCGGCGCCGGCTCCCTGCTCGCCCCAGGCACCATGGTCCCGCCGCGATCGCTGGTCCTTGGCCATCCGGCCAAGGTCAAGCGCCCGCTGCGCGCCGAAGAACTCGCCAAACTGAAGAGGTCGGCCGAGAACTACGTCCTCAACGGAGCTCGCTACAAAGAACAAGGAATCTAGTCGCGCTGCGGACCAGGCCGATCTCAGAAGGGCCTTCAGCTCGGCGGAGCACTGGGACAGCCATTCAGGGCACTGCGCACACCGCGGATGAGCTCGTTGATCGCGACTTCGCCGTCGCCGTTGGCGTCGGCGTCCAGGCATCGCTCGACCTTGTTGGTGCCGAGCGCAATCGTCACCGCCCGCACCAACTCGCTCACCGCAACCGCGCCGTCGCCGCCGCAGTCGCCGGGGCAGAACTCCCGCTGCACGGACCACAGCTCGGTCCCACTCTCGTCGGCGTCGGCTACGAAGTAGATCGTATCCCCGACGACGGTAATCCCGTTCGGACTCGAAGACCGATCCGCTGCGGCTAGATCCGTCAGCCGACGGGTTCCAGCCTCGCTGCCGTCACTCTCCCAGAGCTCACAACCAAAGGCGGCGTCGCAGGCCTGAAACACCGTCGTACGGCCGCTGCTCGGTGTCAGGAACGCTGGGAACGACCCCGCCGGTCCCGGATTGATCTCACGCACGAGGGCAGTCCCCGCTTCACTGCCGTCGCTGCGCCACAGCTCGACACCCCTGTCGCCGTCATCGGCGGCGAGAAACACCTGCTGATCGACCGCCGCGAAGGAAAAGAAGAACGTGAAGAACCCAAAAGCGCTTCCAAAGGGATTGATGTCGGCGACACGGCGCGTGCCAGCGTCCGTGCCGTTGCTCACGAATAGTTCCTGATCGCGAATCCCATCGTCGGCCACAAAGAACAATCGGCCGTTCACATTGCGCAGAAAGCTCGGAGTCGAGCTCTCGGGCCCGGAAAAGACGTCGCGAATCATCTCTGTCCCGGCCGCCGTACCGTCGCTGCGCCACAATTCGTTGCCGTTGGTTCCGTCGTCCGCCCCGAACACGATGTCGCCGTCGAGCTCGGTGAAAAAGAGAAACCCGGGAACCGGAAACGCTCCGCCTTCCGGGTTGATGTCATCAACCAAACGCGTGCCCTCATCGCTCCCGTTGGTGATGTATAGCTCGAGCCCCAATACGCCGTCGTCGGCAATGAAGAACAACTGACCGCCGATACTCGCCGGAAATCCCGGAAACGATCCGATCGGGCCCTCGCGCACGTCGCGAACGATCGCAGTGCCCGCTTCGGTGCCGTCGGTGCGCCAGAGCTCGGGCCCTCTCTCGCCGTCGTCGGCGACGAAGAAGACCTCTCCGTCGTGAACAGTCAGACTTCCGGGAAACGAACCCTGCGGTCCCTCACGAATGTCGGCGATCATGCGAGTGCCGTCCGCTGTTCCATCGCTACGCCAAAGCTCGACACCGAGATCACCACCGTCGGCGGCAAACACCAACACATCGTCGTAGCGCACGATCGACACGAAGCCGCTAAACGCATCGCCGTCGGGATTGACGTCGGCGACCAGCTCGGTCCCGTCGGCACTACCGTCGCTGCGCCAGAGCTCTAGACCCGTGACTCCATCGTCAGCCACAAAGTAGACATCTCCGCCCAGCGGCGTGAGTCCTGCGGGAAACGAGCTCGCAACCGCGTCGTCGGCTGCAATATTGGCCACCTGACGGGTGCCGTCTGTACTGCCGTCCGACGCCCACAACTCGACGCCGGTCGATCCGTCGTTGGCCGCAAAGAGGACCTCGCCGTCCACCGCGACGAAGCGAGCCGGCGCCGACGACGCGGCGCCTTCGCGAATGTCGCGCACCAGCTCGGTACCGGCCCCGGAGCCATCGCTGCGCCACAGCTCAACCCCTTCGCCGTCCGTCTGTGCCGAAAACAAAACAACACCGTCGAGGTTCACGAAACCAAGCGGTCGCGACGACGCGGCGCCGGGGCGCAAATCGGCGACCAGTGACGTTCCTTCGGGTGTGCCGTCGCTGCGCCACAACTCGCGACCGCCGACATCGAGATCCGCGGAAAACAGTAACGTCCCGTCAAAATCAAAGAGAAACAACGGCACCGAGCCAACCGATCCCTCACCCAAGTCGGCGACCAAGCGGGTCCCCGCGGAGCTGCCATCACTGACCCACAGCTCCTCACCGTTCTCACCGTCATCGGCCGAGAAAAAGACTCGCTCGCCGACTCGCACCAACGACAGCGGATCCGAGCCGACCTCGCCTTCGCGAATGTCTTCGACCAACACCGTGCCGTCCGCGGTAGCGTCACTGCGCCACAGCTCGGCGCCGTTCTCGCCATCGTCGGCGGAGAAGAAGACGACGTCGTTGGCGACGACCAAACCGGACGGATTCGCCCCTTGCGAGCCAACCAGGATATCGCGCACCAGACGGGTGCCGTCGGCACTCCCATCGCTGAACCAAAGCTCGTCACCGGTTCCGTCACCGGACGCAACGAACGCAACCCCGCCGTCGTAGGCTGTAAGGAACGTCGGCAAAGAGCCTGCCGCTCCCTCGACGATGTCGCGCACACGTCGGGTTCCTACCGACGTCCCGTCGCTCACCCAAAGCTCGCGTCCGCTGATCCCGTCATCGGCGACGAAAAAGAGCCGATCGCCACTAGTCGTCAAATCGCTGGGAAACGACCCCAGCGGTCCGTCGCGTACATCCGCCAACACCCCGGTACCGGCCGTCGTGCCGTCGCTGCTCCACAGCTCTTGGCCCTCGGCACCGCTGCGCCCGACGAAAACCAATCGCTGCCCCAAAATCGACAGAAACGAATCCGTCGGAGACGATCCGGTCCCGATTCGCGCAACGAGTTCCGTTCCAGCCGGCAAGCCATCGCTGCGCCAGAGCCCGATCAGATCGCCATCAGATGCGACGAAGTAGGCCCTTCCCGCGAAATCGACGATGTCCTGCGGTTGCGACGAGACCACCAAGGGCTGGCTATTGATATCGCGAACCAGAACCGGCTCTCCAATCACCAGCGCGCGCGCCACTTCCGAACCGTGAAGACACGCAGCCCACAACCCCACGATCGCCGTCGATACCAGCCGTCGTCCTAACATCCGCGCCGTCGTAGCTTATCCGTCCCGCGAGGCCAAACCGCCGCTAGCCATCCCGATCGAGGGCTTTTCGGTCTTTGGCTTTGAAGATCAGGCGCAGCGGCGTCCCTTCGAGCGGAAAGGCCTCGCGGAATTGATTGACCAGATAGCGCTGATAAGTCTTCGCAATGCGCTCGGCTGGCGAGCCGAAGATCATGAGTGTCGGTGGAGCCGTCGCGGTCTGGGTGGCGTACAACAAGCGCGGGCGGCGGCCCCGAACGGCCGAAGGCGCCTGGCGCCGGATCGCGTCTTGCAGGACGCGATTGATCTCGGGCGTCGGCATCTTGAATCGGTGTGCTTCGGTCACGCGGTCGATCGCCGCCCAGATCTTGTGGACCCCGCTCCCGGTCAACGCTGAGCCAAAGAGCTTCGGCACGACTTCCAAGCTCGGGAAACGCTCCTCGGCTTTTCGGATGATCAGGTCGCGGTCGCGGTCGGATTTTTCGATCGCGTCCCACTTGTTGACCAGCATCACCAAGGCCCGTCCGCGCTCCCATGCGTAGCCGGCGATGCGTGCATCCTGTTCGGTGAGCCCTTCGACCGCGTCGATCAGGAGCAGTCCGACGTGCGACCGCTCGAGCGCACGAAAAGCCCGCACCACGCTAGCCCGCTCCAGATGCTGATGCACTTTTGGACGCCGGCGAATACCGGCGGTGTCTACGAGCAAGTAGTCTCGTCCTTCGTGCGTGATCGGCGTGTCGAGTGGATCGCGCGTCGTGCCCGGAATGTCGGTGACGATCGCACGGTCGTAGCCGACCAAGCGGTTCACCAGAGACGACTTGCCGACGTTTGGACGGCCAATGATCGCCACCGCGGTACGGGCCGATGCACTGCCCTCCGCCGCACCCTCCTCCGTGCCCTCCTCCGGCGGTTTCGGCAGCTGCTCAACAACCGCATCCATCAATTCGCCGACGCCAATCCCGTGCTCGGCCGATGTCGCAAACAATTGCTCGATACCAAGTGAATAGAAGTCGGTCGGGAGGTGCTGCTGCCCCATGGTGTCGATCTTATTGACGGCCACCAAGGGTGCCTGTGCGAGAGACCGCAGTGTTTCGAACAACGCCTGATCGAGGGCGCTGACACCAGCGCGACCATCGACGACAACGACCACGACGTCGGCCTGCTCGGCGGCCATGACCGCCTGGCCGCGCACCGCCTTGCCGATTTCCTCGTGCTCGTCCGCTTCGAAACCACCGGTGTCGATCAGAATGAAGCGGTGCCCCTCGTACTCGGCTATCCCGATGTTGCGATCGCGGGTCACTCCCGGTTCACTTGCCACCAGGGCGCGACGCGAACGCGTCAGCCGGTTGAACAGAGTCGACTTCCCGGTGTTGGGTCGCCCGACCAAGGCGACGACCGGCAGACGCGCGACCTCTTCTGCGTCAGGCAGCACCGCATCCCAAGAACCGCGCTGCCCTGGCTGCGCGCCCTTGCTCTTCCCGCGGGACCCTAGAGGCCTCCTCTTTGGTCGCGACTTCACCCCTAGACCCCGAAATCTTTCAGAGTCGACGCACGCTTGGTCCACTCCTTTTGCACGCGGACGAAGAGCTCCAAGAACACCCGCGAGTCGAGCAGTCGCTCGATGTCGCGACGCGCGCTGGCTCCGATCTCCTTGAGCATCTGGCCACCGCGCCCGATCAGGATCCCCTTTTGCGACTCGCGTTCGACGTGAATCGTCGCGGTGATGACACACAAGTTGCGCTCTGGGCGTTCATCGAACGCATCGACCGTCACCGCCACCGAGTACGGAATCTCCTGCCGCGTCTGCATCATGACTTTTTCGCGGACGAACTCTGCCACCAAGGCTCGTTCGGTCTCGTCGGTGATGGTGTCGCTGTTGTAGTAGCGCGGGCCTTCCGGAAGTGCGTTTTCGAGGCTTTCCAACAAGACCGGAAATCCCTCGCCGGTGCGCGCACTGATCGGCACGATCACCGCACCCGGCGCCAGAGACGCCATCCGCTCGATGATCGGCAGCAAGGAATCCTTGCGCACCGCGTCCACCTTGTTGAGCGCCATCACGACAGCGCTCTTTTTCGGCAAGCGCTGGGCGATCTCAACTTCGAGCTCATTCAGGCCAGCCCCGGCATCGATCATCCACAGAACCACATCGGCGTCCGGCAGCGCCCGCAGTGCGTTCGTAAGCATCCTCTCGTTCAACAAGCCAGAAGCGCGGTGGTAGCCAGGTGTGTCGATGAAAACCATCTGCCAGTTGGGATCCGTGCGCACGCCAAGCAATCGACGACGGGTGGTCTGCGGCTTCGGCGTAACAATCGCGATCTTCTGGCCGAGGACTCGGTTCAGGAGCGTGGACTTGCCGGCGTTGGGACGTCCAAAAATTGCGACAAACCCGGACCGGTGGCCCTCTGGCAGCTCAGGATTCATGGAGGAAAGGTATTGTCATGTGGTCATTGCTCATCCAGCCCCCGGGGCGGATAGGTGTCAAGCCGGCGATCGCGCAGATCCGGTTTGAGCTGGCCGCGGAGAACGATTTCGCGCGGCCGGACGATCTTTCTAGGGACTGATTTCCAGAAAGATTAGAACTGGCGGCGGGCCGATTCCAAATCCCGCTCTGCCTGCCTAGACTCGACACAGTTCGTTTCTTTCGGTGCTGCCAGATGCAGTGGATCGCTCGACGTCTTCATGAAAATGCCTGTCGGAATCACCACGAAAGCGTAGATCATCAGCATGAAGAACCGCGCCTGCACGACTCCGATCGCATGTGCGGCTCGACGCCACTGGGTCCAAATGCGACGCGGGAACGATCCCGACTCGTCAGGAGACGACTGATCTTCTTGCACCATCCCTCCTTTATGTCAGCGAAGATATTGCGACTCAAGCCTAGTTTCAGGAATCGCTCGAGTAGACGGGCTCTTGACGCCCTGCAATTCGGACGCATACATGGTCGGGCCGCGCCAGCCGGCGAGGACGATCAGCTTTGAGATTGTCGGATTAATTCGGAATTGTTGGCGAGGAGGCTTATGTTTTCTAAGAATCGAGTCCTGACGGTGGCCATTGTAGCCACATTGACCCTGCAGATCGGCTGCGGCGCCATCCAGCAGCCATCGTGGAACAAGCCCTTTGGCAAGGGGACATGGATACCAGCGGCGGTTTGCGCACTCGTCGGCGGTGGCACCGGAGTGGGTATCCAGGAAGCCACAAGGGGCTGCAACACCATCGAGGGCAGCAACTTCAAAGACTGCGATGATCGCGAGTACTGGCAAGGTGCTGTCATCGGGGCCGCCGTCGGAGCCGTCCTCTGTGGCGTGGCTGGACACGTGTTCCTCGATCCGCCCCCCTTCGTCCCAACGCCGCCGCCCCCGCCGCCGCCGGCAACACCAGCACCGACTCCGGTCATCATCGAAGAGCCGATCGTGCCACCGGTCGTGATCAGGAGAATCGTCCTGCGCGGTATCAACTTTGCGTTCGATTCCAGCATCATCAACGACAGCGCAAAGCCAGTCCTCGATGAGGCGGTACGCCAACTACGAACCAATCCCGACGTTACCGTGACCGTCATCGGGCACACCGACGCGAAGGGCTCTGAAGACTATAACCGGCAATTGTCGATTCGCAGGGCCGAGTCAGTCTACCGTTATCTCGTAAATCGCGGCGTCAAACCGGAGCGCCTCAATGTCGAAGGTAAGGGCGAAAGTAGCCCGGTCGCCGAGAACGATTCCGAAGACGGACGCGCCAGGAACCGCCGGGTGGAGCTAAACGTCAAAGATTAGTCGAGGGTGCCCTCGTCAGCCGCCTCGTCAGCCGCCTCGTCAGCCATCTCGTCGGCGATCTCGTCGGCTTGGGCGAGGGCACTCTCCGCAGCATTCTGCTCTGCCTCGCGTTTGCTTCCACCCTCGCCGGCGGCGAAACGAGCGCCCGCGACCCAAACCTCGACGCGAAACGTGCGCGCGTGGGGTGGGCCTTCCTCATCGACGTGGCGATACTCCGGCAGCTCACGCCATTGCTTCTGTGTCCGCTCCTGAAATCGCGTCTTCCAATCGTGCGTCTCGAGCACGTCGCTCGCGCCTAAGTCGGCTTTGAAATGACGGCGCACGATCGCCCTGGTACGAAAGAATCCGGCATCGCGATAGATCGCCCCCAGGACAGCCTCGTAGGCAGCCGCCAGGATTGAGTCTTTGTCGCGCCCGCCGCTGCGATCTTCGCCACGCCCCAACGCGAGCGCCTCACCCAGGCCGAGTTGACGACCCTTTTCCGCGAGAAAGGCGGTGCAGACGAGACGCGACCGCGTCTTTGAAAGGGTGCCTTCGTTCTTACGTGGAAATCGCTCCAACAACAGATCGGCGATGGCCAGGTCGAGAACGGCATCGCCGAGGAATTCCAGCTGCTCTCCGGCGCGCACGGCCCCTGGAGGCACTGCCGACGAGTGCGTCAATGCGGCTTCGAGCAAAGACACCTCGGAAAAGCGGTAGCCGACGTTGGTCTCGACATCGGTCGTCGAAATCCGCGAACCGCCCATCGAAGTCAAGCAGCGACGCCGCGCACTCGGTCGCCGAGAACGCCCGTCGCACGTACCGGCACGATCTGATTCATGAGGTCGTCGCCGCCGTCAAAGACGACGCGCGCATAGGTTGGGCCATACCCCACCAACCCCCCACTGTCGGCATCACGTGTGTGCTCGGCCAACACCGGCATCGTCGTACCAATACAACGCCGGTGAAAGGCGGAGCGCAGATCCTGCCCGAGTACCCGCAGCTGAAGCGCCCTCTTCTTCACGACCTCACGCGGCAGCTGATCGCTCGCCTTAGCCGCGGTCGTGCCACGACGCTGCGAATAGGGAAAAACGTGGAAGTAGGTAAAGGGCATGGCCGACAATCGCTCCAGCCCGATGGCGAAATCAGAATCGGTCTCGCCCGGAAACCCGGCGATGACATCGGTGCCGAGCCCACAGCCCGGTAGCGTCGCCGCGATTTCCTCGACGACATCGCCCAACTCGGCGACGTCGTATTGCCGTCGCATCCGCTTGAGCACCGGGTCGGCAGCGGCCTGAACCGGCATGTGCAGATGCGGTAGGATGATGTCGCTTTGCGCAACGATCTTGAGCAACCTCGGGCTGACCTCGGGTGGATCGATCGAGGACAGTCGAACGCGCTCGACCGGGGCGTGCTCGGCGATCATTTCGACGAGGTCCGCCAAGTCGAGACGAGCATCGAGGTCGCGACCGTACCCACCCAAGTGGACACCGGTCAGCACCACCTCGCGAAACCCGGCCGCGGCAAGCCGCTGCATTTCCTCGAGGACGCGGCGCGGTTCGACACTGCGACTACGGCCGCGCGCAAACGGCACGATGCAGAACGTGCAAAACAGATCACAACCTTCCTGCAGCTTCAAAAACGCGCGGGTCTGTCCGGAAAAGACATCGGCACCGAGGGTCGTAACCTCTGTTTCCTTGCGAACGTCGTGAACGAAGATGCGCTCGTCGCCAGCATCATCGCGCACCGCCCGCAGAATGTCCGGCAAGCGCCCGATGCCGACGACATAGTCGACCCCCTCGACCGCCGCGGCTTCGTCGGGACTGGTCTGCGCATAACAACCCGTCACAACGACGCGCGCATCCGGATTGCAGCGCCGCGCCCGGCGCGCCAACCGTCGGCTTTCGGCATCGGCCCGATCTGTCACCGTGCAGCTGTTCACGACGTAAACGTCAGCGCCACGATCAAACGGAACGACCCGGCAGTCGTTGGCCGACAAGAAAGTCTCCATCGTCGCCGTGTCGTATTGATTGACCTTGCAACCCAGCGTCGCGAAGGCCACGGTCAGCTCGCGGCGCCCGACTTCAGGCTCAGTTGCGGGCATCGCCGACCTCCGCTGTCGCCCCAGCCGTAGCCGCCTTGGCTGTGCGAATCCAACCGCCGCCGAGGACGCGGTCGCCGTCGTACAAGACCGCGGCCTGTCCCGGCGCCACAGCTCGCAGCAGCGCCGATTCCAACTCAAATCCATCACCCGATATACTCGTGATTACAGCAGCTTGCGGCTCAAACCTCGACCTGATCTTCACCGTGACCGAGGTGCCGACCGCAGGTGGATCGGAGAGCCATTGGGGTTCGCGAGCGACCAATCCCGCACTGCGCACATCCGCATCGTTGCCGACCCGAACCGCACCGCTCTCGGCATCGATGCCGGTCACATACAGCGGCCGCTCAGCGGCAATTCCGAGACCTCGGCGTTGGCCGATGGTAAAGCGGTGAACACCTCCGTGTCGCGCCAGCTCTGCGCCGGAGTCGTCCACGATCGCCCCTGCCAGAATCGGCACGGACGACGGCTGCGCTTCGACAAACGCCGCGTGCGTGCCGCGCGGGGCAAAGCAGATCTCCTGGCTGTCCGGCTTGTCGGCAACCGGGAGCCCTCGGCGCTCGGCCTCGGCGCGCACCTCGTCCTTGTGCATGTGACCGACCGGGAAGAGTGTCTGCTCGAGCGCCGCGCGTCCCATCGAAAAAAGAAAGTAGGACTGATCCTTGGATCGGTCGGCACCGCGCAACAGCTCGACGCCGTCGGCACCGTCGCGGCGCTGCGCATAGTGCCCGGTCGCAATCCACTCGCCGCCGAGCTCCCTGGCGCGGTCCCAGAACGACGCGAACTTCACCGAGTGATTGCAGCGAGCGCAGGGGTTTGGAGTTCTGCCGCGGCGATACTCCTCGACGAAGTTGGCGACCACGGTGGCGCGGAACTCATCGCGAAAGTCCATGACGTAGAACGGGATCTTCAGTTGCTCAGAGACCAGCCGAGCATCGAGGAAGTCGTCCAACGAGCAACAACCACTCTCCGTCTCGCCTTCCCACAAACGCATCGCGACACCGATGACATCATACCCTTGCTCGACTAGAAGCGCGGCCGACACGGAGCTATCGACGCCACCACTCATCCCGACCACGACTCGCCCTCGACTCATGATGCCGCCGCCTTCATCGGAGTCGCCCCGACAGCGCGGATCCGCTGCACCACCCGCTCGGCAGCAGCGACGACTTCGGCGATCTCTTCCGCGGTCGTTGTCGGCCCGGTGCTGAAACGAACCCCGCCGCGCGCCTCGTCGTCGGAATAGCCCAGCGCTTGCAGAACATGAGACGGTTCGCCGGAGCCGGCCGAACAAGCCGAACCGACCGAAACTGCGATCCCCTCGAGATCCAGCGCGGCAACCACCGACTCACCACGCAATCCGTCGAAGCCGGCGAGCAACGTATTCGGCAGACAATCATCGCTTGCGCTGTAGCGTCGCGCACCTTCAATCGTCTCGATCCCGCGCCACAGCTGTTCGCGAAGATCGGCGGTCCAGGTCCCGCTCGCTTGCGCAGCAACCAGCGCCGCCGCGAAGCCGGTCGCCGAGACAGGGTTCTCCGTACCCGGGCGCAATCCACGCTCCTGCGAGCCGCCAAATAGCAGCGGTCGCACTTCAACGTTGCGCCGACGAATCAGAGCGCCGATTCCCTTCGGTCCGCCCACCTTGTGCGCGGTGATCGACAGTAGATCCGCGTCGGGAAGCTCCGTACCGACCTTCCCCAGGCCCTGCACGGCATCGCAATGGAGGACCACTGCGCGTTCGCGACAGATCGCAGCGATTGCGGCGATGTCTTGAATCGTACCAACCTCATTGTTGGCCCAGCCAACACTAACCAATCGCGTCGAGTTATTGATGCCCGCGCTCACCTCAGACGGGTCGACACGACCGCGCTGATCGACCCGAAGCCACTGAACACGAGCCCCACGGCGCTCCAGCTCGCGCGCGGATTCCACCACCGAGCTATGCTCGGTAGCGGCCAACAGGACCTCGTCACCACGTCCCGGATCGATGCAGCCAAAGAGCGCCATATTGTTGCTTTCGGTCCCGCCCGACGTCCAAAACACCTCGCGCGGCTCACAACCAACGATCTGGGCAATCTGACGACGCGCAGATTCGAGCGCGGAGCGCGCCTCGCGGCCGCTCTGGTAGGCACTCGACGCATTGCCAAAAACGGCAAAGTGAGCCGCCATCGCGTCCTGAGATTCGCGCCGCAGCGGAGCTGTCGCATTGTGATCGAGGTAAATCATCGAGTCCGGGAACCATATCCCCTCCCCGGCCAAGGTCCAATACGGGCCCGGCCCCGGGATGAGACTCCACCAGAAGCTGAGACCAGAGTTGATGGATATAGGCCAGACGCAAGAGCCGCGAAAGTCAAAGAGTGGATATCCTTCATTCCCCGCAGAGAAGGACTTCCGGCTCCGTAGCTAGCCACACGCCAGGGACTCCGTCCCGAAACGAGTCCGTGTGACCATAACAAGTAGCGCATGCTTCGTGTCTTCGTGTCTTTGTGTCTTCGTGTTGAATCTTTTCCCGCACCAACGAGTGAGGCAAGGGATCGGCTCGCATTGCCCTGCACCGTCAGAAATGAGCCTCCGCGGCCGATTCCCCGAGCCCGATGAAGCAGTCGTTCGTTTTTTCAACACAAAGACACGAAGACACGAAGACACAAAGGGGTGGTCAGGGTTTTTTCGGCTCCGTAGCTAGTCACGCCATGGACTCCGTCTCGAAACGAGTCCGTGCATCCATCGTAGGCTGCGCGATCTCCGTGCCTTTGTGCCTTCGTGTTGAAATCTTTTCCCGCACCATGTCCGCTTAGGGGCGGCAACGTAACGGGATTGCACTGTCCTGTAACCGTTGGGGCGCAGCCACGCGGCCGATCAACCGAGCCCGACGAGGCACTCGTTCGTTTTCTTCAACACAAAGACACGAAGACACAAAGACACAAAGGTGGTTGTCAGGGTTTTTCGGACCAAGAAGCTGACAAGGCAAGCGCGACCCTTTCAGATCATCACTCGCCTTGTCCGTCAGAAGACGTCGCAGCTACGCGCCTTGCAGCTTAGCTTTGCCCCATTGGGCGGACACCGAGGGGTCCCGTTGCATGGCACTTCGAGGATCTCGCGCGCGAGGCCCCGATCAGTCAGCTTCGTCAGCCTCGGTACGCCGAAGCTCCCACATGCGGTTCTTCAAAACCGCCAATGCTTCTTCGAAGTCCTTTAACGAGAAATGCCAGGAAGCTCCTCCAGGCGCCGGATGCAGCTCAATTCGCATCGCGTCTGCACCTTCTTCCTGGGTGAGCACCGCTACAATTTGGTCGCGGTAGTACAGGTCACCAACGAGGTCTTCAAAGTCTGAATCGCTGCCTACTGTGATTCGAAAATCGCTCTTCATGGCTCAAGAAACCCTCTGAAATTGCCTCTGCCATCGAAACGCGCTCCTCCCCCTCGGCTTCCACCGAAGAAATCCGTCCCACCGAACTTGTTGGGACTCCTCTTCGACACGTTTCCAAGAATGTCATCCAGCACCGCCTGTCCTTGCTTGTTGAGCGCCGCCGGATTGCCGGTCGCCTTTGGAAATACACTACCCCGACGCCCTCCATGCTTCGCTAGCGCTCGACCGGCCTTGGTCAGGCCTGCACGATCCGCAACCTGGCCAGCCTTGCTGAGTGCGCCTACCCCCCTTGCGGCAAGGAGGCAATCCGACGCGAGAGTTCCGCATCCACACCTGCCCGTTGCTTCGAGCCGGGAGGCAGTCCGAGACTCGACCTCGGGGCTGCACTCCTCCTGAGACTCTTGAGGGTTTACCTGATAGCCCAGGGCTCCGGCGCTCAAGGATGCATTCCCGTGTGCAGCCCGGGGAGCGAGCAAGCTCAAGAGAACCGCAACAAGCAGCAGGCTCAAAACCCCGGGCCCAACCTGAATCATCCTGGTAGATCCCGCTTCTCCAGTACATCAGGGACGTTCTGGCGAACCCACTCCCGCACCTCGTCTTCCGAGACAACCGGCTTGCCATCTCGGCAGACATGGAACTCAAATAGGTCGACGAGATCGCCGGCGCGGTAGAACTCGACCTTAAACTCGGCTGTCAACCTCGCCGGGTTTCCCTGGTCGAATACGATCTCCGGCCCGGTCCACGACAGACCGGCCCCCTCAAGCACGCAGCGGAAGGTCTCCAGCTCTTCCCGGCCAGCCTCGCGGATTCGGGCTGCAAGTTCCTGGATGGTCACTGCCCACCCCCAGGGATCTTCGGGAACTCGACCCACTCATCTGGGAACTGCCTTTGGCCTCCGTTCGTGCCGATGTGCGTCTGGTGTTGAGGTATGACCTTTCCGTCCTTGGTCACTTGGTGTGTGACGGAGTTCGTCTTGCCGTCCAACTTCTCAAGGATGTGCCGAGAGGTTGCCCCGTCCGCTCCCGGGGCCTTGCGTGTAACCACCTCCTTGGTCCACTTGCCTCCCCCCCTTGCGGCGACAGCGCGCGATCCAGCCCCGACTATCCCGCGATAGGCCAAGCCGGCACCAGCAAGGCCGGTAATGACATCGATTGGGCTGAACCACGGCTCTCGCAACCCATCTACCCGGCTCGCTACAATTCTGATTTCCTCTACTATCTGTGGATTGCGAATATCATTACTGGCATCGGATATGCTGCCATAGTCGGCAGCAAGCTGCACTCCATTATCCCCTTGGGAGGCCTTCGCCCCAGACGCCTGGGCACCCTTGGCCAAGCGTCCAGCAATTGCCCCAACAGCCAGTCCGATCCCAAGGCTTATCAAGCCTGAGGGGTCTCCTTGCGATGCACTGTAGGCCGATTGGCCAAGGCCAGCAGAGAACAAAACCGCAGCAGCAATGTCACTGGCGGCCACTCCCCCTACCGAAGGACCAACCACCGCGGCGACCGCAGTGGAGGTGACGGGGGCGAGAATGAAATAGCCAACTCCAGCACCGACAACCGCAGACGCACCACCGATCGCTCCGGCCTTCAGCGCCTCACCGGTGCTCGCGCCCCGATTGTCTGCGACAAGGGCGCTGACTGCGAAGCCGAGTAGAAAAATCCCTACTGCCGCAAACGCCAGTCCGACAGACTCACCGGTCGGGTCAGTAAGGTTCCCAGGGTCCCAACCAGCATACGTATACGGACTCCAGAACTCCGCTGCCGGATCGTGGGTGAGGAAACTCCCCATCTCGGGATCATAGAAGCGAGCATTGGCGTAGAGCAGTCCCGTCGTCCGTTCGGCTTCGTACCCGGTAAACTCGTAGCGCACTTCTTGCGGTCCCGGGTCTGTGATCGGGGCACCGCTGCTGTCATAGCGGCCGCGCACCTTGCCGTAGGGATCGTAGCGTATGTGCTCGACGACCGCTCCGTCGCCGTCTGTGACCATGAGCGGGGATCCAAGATACCCGTAGTGGTAGTAATCAATGTCCGCAGCTGGGATCGGAGTCGGGGTTGGACAATCGCAGCCCTCACATGCCGCTGCGGGCTCGACCAATAGCGGCCACGGCATCGTGCCGGTGAGAATGGTCACGGCCACGAGTGTGACGGGCGCCCTCCCTATCCTGAGACCGAGTCCGACCCTCCGGCGACGCCCGGGCGGCATCAGGAATAGAGTCACCAGAAACAGGGATAGGGAGCCCGCGAGAATTTGCTCCGCCGAGCGGGAGAGCGTGACCATGACAACGGGCACACCCGCCCATTGGCTGGCGAACTCGACCGGCGAACCCCACAGCGAGGAATCGATCGACGCGGTTTGCCAGTTCGAATCGCCCAGAGTGACACTGGCAATACGTTGCCCGCCGAGGAAGTACGATTTCACCGTCGTCCCGTCCGGTTGTACGACCATCTCCGGTGCGTAGTACTTGGTGATCTCATCGCCGGAAGGACCGACAAAGGTGCGCATCGCCTGTTGCCCAGAGTGGTCGTATACGTACTCGACGATATCGCCTTGCGTGATCGATCTCTCGAGTCGATCTTCTGCGTCGTACGACAACACTGAAAGGACGCCTTCGGCTCTGCTTTCCGAGCGATTGCCGTTGGCGTCGTGGTTGACACCGCTGGGGCTGCCACCGCCGACCGTCACGGTTGAGACCTGGTGCGGCGGTGATACCGCGACGAGAGGATCGGGATACGAAAAGATGTGCGTGTCGCGCCGGGTAATGTTCCCCCACTTGTTGTACTGGTAGGTCTTCTGCCCGACTCCGTCTCGTGTCGAGTCGTAACCGGTCATTCGACCGAAAGCGTCGTAGCTGTAGACGCCGCCGTTGTGCAGCGGGGAGTTGGTGCCGGTCAGTGTTGCGAGGGTCTCCACCTGACCGCGGGCGTTGTATTCGTACGTTTGCTCGTACTCGAGGTGGTTGACTCTTATGAACTGCGTACTTCTCAGTCGGTGGTTCTTCGTGGCGCCGTGGTAGAAGGACTCGTCAGTGGTGCTGTTCCCCTTGACGACAGATTTGGGCCGGCCGCGTACGTCGTAGTGGACCGACGACACGAAAAACTGGCCACCCTGATTACTCAGCATGATCGGCTGCCCGCTTTCGTCATACGTGGTCTCGATCACCTCACCGTCGGGATACGTAGTCCTTACGACCTCGTCGTTGATGTTGTACCCGTAGTGAAACTCGGCCTCGCCCACTACGGTCGCACCCATTTCGTCCTCGTACCCGATCTGCCGCACGTACCCGGTTGATCGGCCCCGTGTGTCGAAGTCAAGGCTACGCATCTCACCTGCGGCGTCGCTGACCCTGGTCAGAGCGCCGATCGACAGCTGAGACTGCGTCTCATTGTCGTACTCGTAGTCCACACTCTCGTCACACAGCGCCGGCGTGCACGCATAGTGCGCACCTCCAATGTCGCCGAAGTCGTCGGAATTGAAGATGCACTTGTGCAGCGGCCGGTCTAGATCGTCATAGCAGAACTGCAGATGCTGCCCTTCCTTCGGGTCCTCTTGCCAAAGCAGGTTCCCAACGTTGTCATAGCCGTACTTCCAGATGCCCGAGTCGCGATCGTCTGTTACCAATTTACGACCGGCCGTATCGTACTGCATCGTTTTCATGGGAATGTCAGCGTCAGCTCGGTTCTGATACACCGCAAGGAGCCGCCCCAAGCCATCGAATACTGACTCGGAAGTTGAATAGAGGATGTAGAAAATATTCAGCCGGTAAGACTCGACCTCGACATCGCGTCCCATGCCATCGCGAAAACTCTTGGTGAGCTGACCTGCCACGTCCGTAGAAACGCTCCGATCACGACGATCGCGATCAGGAAATAAATTTGCAGTGGGTGAGCGTAAGCACTCAGCTCTGTGGACCTTGGAATAAGGCCAGCGCCGACGTGGGCATGCCAGGGGGCGCTCCCGGAGGCGTATTGCGTCGCCCACGCCAGGTCCGTCACCGTGCCGTGGCAACAGCCCGCCTGAAAACAGCCGATGCGAATGACAACCATGGCCACGCAAGCCCCGAGGGCCGATACATCGAAAATCCGCGCGAGAGCAACTCCTGGACGCAGAAGGCAGTGCAGTATCGGGAGAGTCAGGAGCACGGCGATGGAAGCGCCTGGGTAACGGTACCCACTGCTGAGTTCCCAGGCTGGATCGTGCCAAACGAAGCCGCCGCGCTCGATCACTGAGTACAGCTTTGCCCCGAAGCCTGCTGCAACACCCATCCCCGACAGGAGGGCGATGATTCGCCAGCGCCCCGCGTCGGCGCCCTGCCGCAACAGCAGAATACCTTGAACAACAAGGCCTAGAACGATTCCGACCAAATACGACATAAAAGGTCTCCGACGCTACCAGCCAGTGACTAGCTGTCGTTCGAGGTCTTGTTGCTGTTGCCAGTGTCGCACTATCACTGTAATCCGCCTATTTCCTGCTTAAGCAGTAGTTGTTCATCTCCTAGTGCACTAGGTGTACTGAGGTGATCATCTCTTGCAATAATTTTCTCTCACGAAATGTGCAACAGATGTACTCACCGTAGTCACCGTAATATTACCTGGTCGTGAGGGAGTACCTCATTACGGAATGACGATTTCGATTGGCGGCCCCGGGCCGGACCGCGCGCCGGAGCCTGTTTCTTGGGCGGTCCGGCGTCGTCTATCGGCAGGAATTATTGTAAGATGACGTGCTGAAGCGCAGGCGGCTGTGTCGAGCGCCTCCGAACAACGAGACAGTCGGGCGTCTCATAAGAATTATTCATCTTGTTCTCGGAAGACAGGAGGTCGTGGAGCCGACTGTCCGACTCGTGGTCTTGTTGGATGAACCGCACGCCTCCAAGGTTCCCGCGCGATAACGAGGGAAGAGGGCTGGCGTAGTCAGGCTGCCTCCCGTGGGGCTCTCGCGCGCGTAACCCGGTGTGGGCGCCGAAGCGCCCTTGTCCCGAAGGGTCGCGCAGGCTGCTGGTAGAGCTAGCGAGTTCTGGCAGGCAGCTCGGGAGGGAATCGCAAAAGGACTTAAACCTTAGTTGGCTCCCGGTAGGGCAGCTTCGAGTGCAATCCTCTTTTCGCCAACTCCATACACCTGAGACGCCCGGCAGCCGCCTGCGGTGGCCAAAGTGCCTTGACTGCGCAGTAGCACCCTTGCGGGCGACTGCTGCCCATCGAAGCCCGGATCAGGCCGACGGGCCGACAGCTCCGTATCGTTCCGGCCCTACTTGCTCAACGGGCTGCTAAGCGGCCGACCTTGCCCCGGGCCGTCTTCTTTGCCGTCTTGCGACGCTTTTTTGCACCGCTTTTCTTCGACCGCCGACGGTCTTTGAACAGCTTGTACTCGAAACTGTCCACCAGAGCCTGCCAACTCGCTTCGATGACGTTCACCGAGACCCCGACCGTACCCCAGCGCTCGTGGGCGTCGCCGGATTCGATCAACACTCGGACCTGCGCCGCGCTGCCCTGTTCGCCGCCGAGCACGCGCACCTTGTAGTCGCGAAGCTGCACTTCCTCGATCCCGGGGTAAAACCGCACCAGCCCTCGCCGCAGCGCTTTGTCCAGGGCGTTGACCGGCCCGTTCCCCTCGGCCGCCGTGTGTTCGACCTCTCCCCCTGGCCCAGCCAACATCACCGCCGCCCAAGCCGTCGCCGGGTCGTGTTCGAACGCCTCGTCTGACGCGATGGCAAAGCTACCGTCGCCCTCGAAGACGCGGCGCATGTATCCCTTTTCGTCGACGACTCGAAATTGCACCAAGTCGAAGAAGTGAGGCACCTCGCCAAGCACGCGCTGCATGCGCAACTCGAGTGAAGCTTCAGCTCCCTCAAACTGGTACCCTTTGTGCTCGAGTTCTTTGACTTCGTCGACGAGCTTGCGGACATGGGAATTGAGCCCGTCCAGATCGATGCCGAATTGCTTTGCCTTGTAGATCAAATTGGCCCGACCGGAGAGATCCGAGACCAACACTCTCTGCACATTGCCAACAATCGTCGGATCGATGTGCTCGTAGGTCAGAGCGTTGCGCTGCACCGCAGCGACGTGCACTCCGCCCTTGTGAGCGAAGGCGCTGCGGCCGACAAAGGGCTGGCGCTTGTTCGGCTCGATGTTGGCAAGCTCGTAGACGAACGTCGACAAGTCCTGCAACCGGCGCAGGTTCGCGTCCGACAAGACCTTCATTCCCATCTTGAGCTGAAGGTTTGCAATCACCGACACCAGATTGACGTTGCCGCAACGCTCACCGAAGCCGTTGATCGTGCCCTGCACATGGCAGGCGCCGCGCTTGACCGCAGCCAGCGTGTTGGCAACGGCAAGATCCGAGTCGTTGTGACAATGAATTCCGATCGCAGCCCCCGTCGCCTCGACCGCCGCGTCTACACCTTCGGCGACCTCATCCGGCAAGCGACCGCCATTCGTCTCGCACAGGCACAGCAAATCGGCGCCGCCGTCTACGGCAGCTGCCAAACATCGCAGCGCGTACTCGCGATTGTTGCGGAACCCATCGAAGAAATGCTCGGCATCGAAGATCACCTCATCGACGTGCTTCTTCAGGTAGCGAACCGTGTCGTGGATGAGATCGAGGTTTTCTTCGAGCGGAATGCGTAGGTCGTCGCGAACGTGCAAGTCCCAAGTCTTGCCAAAGATCGTTACTACCGGCGTTCCCGTGCGCACCAACTTGGCGACATTGCGATCCTCGCTGGCGCGCGTGCCGGCACGGCGCGTCGAGCCAAACGCCGCGACCCGGATCGATTTCAGTTTGAGCCCCTGCACTTCCTTGAAGTAGGCCTCGTCACGCGGATTGGACCCAGGCCAGCCCCCTTCGACGTAGTGGACTCCCATGGAATCGAGCCGTTCCGTGATGCGCAGCTTGTCCTCGATCGTCAGGGCGATGTCTTCAGCCTGACAACCATCGCGCAACGTCGTGTCGTAGATCGTAACCATCCGGCTCATAGAGCCTCCTCGACAAGCGCTCGATGCAGTACTCGAACCGCAAGCTCGCCGTACTTGGCCTCGAGCACGACAGAGATCTTGATCTCCGAAGTGGAGATCATCTGGATATTGATGCCTTCTGTTGCGAGTACGTCGAACATGCGAGCCGCGACACCTGCGTGACTCCGCATACCAAGACCCACAACCGAGACTTTGACGACGTTGGCGTCGGCCGTGACACCGCCCGCTCCGATCTCCTGGGCAACCGCTTCGAGCATCGGAAGTGCGCGCTCGTAGTCAGCCTGCGGCACCGTAAAGGTCATGTCCGTATCACCCGCCTCGCTGGCGTTCTGAATGATCATGTCGACGACGATGCCGGCCGATGCCATTGGCCCAAGCAGTTTCGACGCTAAGCCCGGCTTGTCGGGCACTCCGCGCACGGTGATCTTTGCTTGATCGCGATCGAGGGCGACTCCGGATACCACGACGTCTTCCATTCCTTCTTCCTCCCGAACCACCCATGTGCCCGGCTCATCGCTAAAACTCGTGCGTACGCAAACCGGCACATCAAAGCGTTTGGCAGCCTCGACCGACCGGATCTGCAACACCTTGGCACCGAGACTCGCCAGCTCCAACATCTCGTCATAGGAAATGCGGTCGAGCTTGCGGGCCTCCGGACAGATCCGCGGATCGGTTGTGTACACACCGTCCACATCCGTCAGGATCTCGCACGAATCGGCTTGCAGCGCTGCCGCCACTGCCACCGCCGACGTATCGCTACCGCCACGTCCGAGGGTCGTGATGTTGGCCTCCGGATCGACCCCCTGAAAGCCGGCGACGACCGCAACCTCTCCCGCATCAAGCGACTTTCGCAAGCCGGCCACATCGATATTGCGGATGCGGGCACGTCCGAAACAGCTGTCCGTATCGATGCGAATCTGATGTCCCAAAAACGAGCGAGCTCTGACGCCGCGGTGATTCAGCGCCACGGCCAAGAGTGATGCAGATACTTGCTCGCCCGTGGACAGCAGAACATCCATCTCCCGCAAAGTCGGTTGCGGCGCCAATTCCTTGGCGAGCCCGATCAGACGATTGGTCTCTCCCGACATGGCAGACACCACCGTCACAACCGCGGCCCCGGTAGCCCTGAGAGTTGAAACACGGTCTGCCACGGCTTGGATACGCTCGATCGAGCCTACTGAGGTACCCCCATATTTTTGAACGACAGTCTTCATGACAGTTTCCGCAGCGCGGCAAGTACGGGATCATAGCCGACACCACAGGCCGCAACCACCAGGCTTCGGCTCTCCTTTGCCACGAACGTGAGTACGATCGAGAGGTAGTCGACCATCGGCTCGGCCAGACGCTCGTACCACTCAACAGCGGCGATGCCGTCGCCATAGAGATACTCACGTAGCTCCTCGATATCACCGGCGCCCTGGGCCTGACGAAAGAGGTCGATATGGTAAAGCGGCAGCCGTCCCCCCTCGTAAGGGAGAATCACCGGGAAGGACGGACTGCGGACGATCCCATCTTCGATCTGCAATCCGGCCGCGATGCCCCGCACCAGGCAGGTCTTGCCCGCACCGAGATCACCGCGCAAACCAATCCGTTGGCCGCCGCGCAAGGCGCCGCCGATCGCCGCTCCGAAGCGCTCGGTGTCGTCCTCGCTCGCACTCGTCACTTCGACGACTTCAGTCTGTGAGCTGTTCATCGATACGCCGCATCGCCTCCGGCAGGAAGTCGATCACATCCGAAGCGATCAAACCGATCGTACCGCGGGCAGCTGCCAAATCTGCCGCGTAGCCGTGCAAATACACTCCCAGCCGCGCTGCCTCTTCCGCAGCCAACCCCTGCGCGAGCAGGGCACCAATCAAACCGGCGAGCACATCGCCCATGCCACCAGAGGCCATCCCCGGATTGCCACTCGAATTGATCCAGATCTGCCCGTCGGGAGCCGCCACGACTGTCCCCGCCCCTTTGAGGACGACGACGCACCGATGGTCGCTCGCAAACGCCCGGGCGATACCGACTCTGTCGGCTTGCACTTCGGCCGTACTCACGCCCGCGAGCCGACTCATCTCTCCTGGGTGCGGCGTAAGCACGACAGGGGCCACAGCGCGACGCAACGGCGCCAATCTTCCAGCGACTACATTGAGAGCATCTGCGTCCAGCACCAAGGGCTTGTGACAGTAGCGCAGCAGCCATCCGACCGTCGCTCTGACGCCCGGGCCCGTGCCGAGCCCCGGGCCGGCGGTGACGGCGGACCGTGTCTCGACCAGGGCCGACACACGGTCGGCCTCGAAGATCAATTCGCCTTTCCGGTCCGGCCATGGTTCGGTCATCGCCTCTGGCACCGCACTGGCGCAAACTGCGTTGACCGAGTGGGGACCGGCCATCGTCACGAGCCCAGCGCCGCCACGCAACCCGGCACGGGTCGCCAGAATCGCGGCTCCGGCCTTGCCGAGCGCACCCGCAATCACCGCCAAGTGACCGGCGCTGCCCTTGTGGGCTACCGGCGACCGACGCGGCACCAAGTCCGTTACCGACTCACCTCGCAGCAGGGCTGCTCGCGGCGGATTCTCGAGCAACGCCTCACCATCAATCCCGATATCGACCACTGCCAGTGCACCACAGTGACCAATCCCCGGGTGCTGAACCTGCCCAAGCTTGGCAAATCCAAATGTCGCCGTCGCGTCGGCCTGCACCACGGCCCCCTCCGCCGCACCGGTGTCCGGATCCAGGCCGGAAGGAATATCCACTGCCAGCACTGGCGCACCACAACTGTTGATCATTTCGATCGCGTCGGCGTAGAGCCCGGTCACTTCCGACCGCAATCCAGTACCCAGGAGCGCGTCGACGACGCACGCTGCGCGCTGCATCTCCGGCAACAACTTGGCGAGGGCGCCGCTATCCGCGATCTCGTGCACCGCCCCGCGACTACGTCGATAAGCTCGCAGATTGCGCAGCGCATCGCCGCGCAAGTCAGCCGCGGAAGCCAACAGCGCCACGACAGTCCGCACGCCGCGGCGCTGCAGCAGGCGTGCGATCACCAACCCATCGCCCCCGTTGTTGCCTTTGCCGGCGATCACGACAACCCGCGCACGCGGCGCCAGGATATGGGGGAAAACGGAGCACAACATCTCACACGCGCCGGCGCCGGCGCGTTCCATCAAGACGTGACCAGGAGTCCCCAACTCAATCGTGCGCTGATCGAGGGTGCGCATCTGTGCAGACGAGACGAGCGGCAAACTCCCCTCATCGAGCACGACTTGTGGCTCAGCGGAGACCCGCCCCATCGCCCTAGCCGATCGACTCAGGCGAGCTCGGTACGAACCCGGTCGGCAATATCGTTCACCAGACGGTCTACCACCGTCGGTTGATCGCCCTCGACCATGACTCGAACCAGAGGCTCTGTGCCGGAATAGCGAACCAGCACACGACCACGGTCGCCGAGCTCGCGGTTCGCCTCGGCGATACCATCCGTGATCGCCGGGATGCCCTCGATCTCCCTGCGCTCCCGCACTTTGATGTTGACCAGTTGCTGCGGGAAGCGCTGCATGACCGAGCGAAGCTCGGACAACGGCTTGCCACTCTCGACGATCAACGCCAGGACCCGCAGTGCCGTCAGCAGTCCATCCCCCGTCGTACTTTGGTCGAGACACACCACGTGCCCAGATTGCTCACCACCGAGGATATAGCCTCCACGCCGCATCTCCTCGACGACGTAGCGATCGCCTACGCCAACGCGGATCAGGCCGATACCCTTCTCGCGCAGTGCGACCTCGAGCCCAACGTTGCTCATCACCGTTGCCACGATCGCGTTGTTGGAAAGAGCCCCTTGGTCCGACAAGGCAAAGGCGAGGATCGCCAACAGCTCGTCTCCGTCGACGACCGCACCGAGCTCGTCGATAAAAATCACGCGGTCGCCATCGCCGTCGATCGCAATCCCGACATTGGCGCCCTCGGCGCGCACTCGCTCACCCAACTTTTCCGGATGCAGCGCCCCGCAGCCTTCGTTGATGTTCTCCCCGTTTGGCTCCACACCCAGCGAGACCACATCGGCCCCAAGCTCGTAGAAGACCTCAGGACCCACCCGATAACCGGCTCCATTGGCGCAATCGACAACAACCTTGAGACCGTCCAGGCTCAGCTCTCTCGGAAAGGTACTCTTCAAGAATACGTTGTACCGGCCCGTCGCATCGTCGATCCTGTGGGCCTTGCCCACCGCAGTGGCCGTCGGACGCAAGTGCGAAATCTCATCCTTGCTGAGCAAGCGCTCGATTTCTCGCTCGGTCTGATCCGGTAGCTTGAAGCCGGTGCTATCGAAGAACTTGATGCCGTTGTCTTGAAACGGATTGTGGGATGCCGAGATCACGACGCCAGCATCCGCACGCATGCTCCGGGTGAGGAACGCAATCCCCGGTGTCGGCAACGGGCCAACCAACAAGACATCGACACCCATCGAACAGATGCCCGAGGTCAGCGCACTCTCGAGCATGTAGCCGGATAAGCGCGTATCCTTACCGATGATGATCTTGTGTCGGCGCGGGTCCGATTTGACAACGTGCGCAATCGCCCGCCCCAATCCGAGAATCGTCTCCGACGTCATCGGCTCGATGTTCGCTGTTCCTCGAACTCCGTCCGTGCCGAATAATCGTCGAATCTCACCCCGCATTGTCTCGATCCCTACTACTTAGAACCTCTTCACTGACCCTCGCGTCAGCTTGGGGCGTGAGCGGGGTCCCCTGCGTTGTCGGTACGCCAGTCGCCATCGCACTGGGCGTCGGGGTTGGGGCCATCTCTTCGATCGTCACTTTCACTTCCGCAAGTTCTCCGACCAGCTCGATCCCAGCCGGTAGTGAGGCCTGCGGGTGTACTCGATGGACGCCGACCGCAAGCTCCTTCGCATCCACATAGACCGCGCCATTCGGCAGCTCAAGAACTTTGACCTTGCTGCGGGCGCCGCTGACTTGAAGCTCGATCTCCGAAGGCTTTACGTTGGCTTGTCCCGACGCATTGCGCACGATCACGGCGACCTTGCCCAACTTGCGCTTGTCGACCGGCTCGGCAAGGAGAATCTCGACATTGACGGTCGGCGCCGAGACGGTGAGGAACTCGGCCTCGAGATCCAGAGCTGCCTCGACACGAAGTCGACCCGGTTTGGCCTCACTCAGGTCTACAGCCTGCGTCTTGGCCACAGCGATTTCGCGTACGATTCGACCAGGACCGCTGATATCGACTTGATCGGGACTCACTCGGCTCTCGGCAATGCTCAGGTCGCCTGCCGGCCGTCCGTCCATGACGATCTGCACCGGCACCCGTTTGCGCTCAACCTTGGCAAACTCGAGGGTAATCTCAGAAGGCGTCATCCGCATCGCAGAGACCCCTCGAGGCAGTTCTAATCGGTTCGCCCGGAGTCGAATTGTCGTAGCGCCAGGGCGGACGCGCCGCAAATCGAGATTGATGGTTAAAGGCTCATTCTCAATCCGACTCAGGAGGGTACTCGGTCCGCTGACCTTGAGAGCGACTTCCTCAATCCGGGGGCTCACCAACATCAATTCAGTCGGTTCATTGTCATAGCGTAGGGCAACCGGGAACTCGGCTTCACTATCGCGCTCAGCCGCGTTCACGAAAAACCACAACCCCGCGGCGATCACCACCGCCAAGAGTTTGAGCAAGACATTGTGCAAAAAGAGTCCGCGCAACACCTCGCCAAGCTGTCTCAACCCACCCAACGGCCTCTCCTCAAACCAACCATTGCTCGAGCTTCTCGCGCAAATTCGCTGCGTCGAGATCTCGCGTCAACCGTCCATCACGCACGAGGGAAATGCGACCATCCTCCTCTGAAACCACGACCACCACAGCGTCCGTCTCTTCGGTCAGCCCGATCGCCGCCCGATGCCGCGTCCCCAGCGCTTTGCTGACATTCGGGTTCGTCGTCAGCGGTAAGAAGCATCCAGCTGCTGCGATACGGCGCTCGCAGATGATCAAGGCCCCGTCGTGCATCGGCGAGTTCGTAAAGAACACACTGACGATCAGCTCTCGACTGATCTCTGCGTCTAGCGTCGTCCCGCCTTCGATGTACTCATTGAGTCCAACATCGCGCTGGATCGCAACCAAACCACCGATATGCTTGGTCGCCAACGTCACTGCCGCCCGCACCACCGCTTCGATGTCGGCCCGCTGCAATCCCGGATTTCCACCAAAGAACGGTCCCGTACCAACCTGGGTGAGGGCCCGGCGGATGTCATTCTGAAAGATCACGACGATCAACAACAAGATCGAAGAGAGAAAATTGTCGAGCAGCCAATTGACGGTATAGAGGTCAAAAAACTGCGAAACCAAGTAGATGAGAAAAAGGATCCCAAGACCGAGCAGCATCCGCGCCGCACGCGTTCCCCGGATCAGGTCGAGAGTCTGGTAGACGAGGAACGCGATGACGCCAATGTCGACGGCATCCACGAGCCGGAAGTTGGCTAATAGCTCCTGCACGCCGACCTCTCAGAGGTCGGCGCCCGCATACCGAAACCGGCGGCGGGCCGTTGGGGAACAGTTGTGAGATGAAGCGCAGACCGGATCAGGCCACTGCCTGTTCACCCGTCCGCGAAGCATCGCGATCACGCGCTTGAGTCGGCGCCGGCCGCGCTGAGCGTCCCGCCTCCACCCGATTCTCGATACTGCCGAATGAGGTCTTCGATCGCGGTACTGTCGAGAGACTCGCGTTCCAGGAGCTGCTCAGCCATTTTGTGCAACAGTCCCATATTGTCCCCGAGCAGCTTGAGCGCCTTGGCGTAAGACGTCTTCAGAATGTCCCGCACTTCCGTATCGATCTCGACTGCCGTGCTGTCCGAGTAGTCCTGCACCTGGCCAAAATCGCGACCGAGAAAGACTTCTTCGTCTTTCTTGCCGAACGTGACCGGACCGAGCTTGTCGCTCATGCCCCATTCGCAGATCATGCGACGCGAAAGATCCGTCGCTTTCTGCAGGTCATCACCCGCTCCCGTCGTGGTTTCGCCCAGCACCAGCTCTTCTGCAGCGCGTCCCCCGAGCAACATCGTGATGCGGCTGAGGATGTACTTCTTCGACCAGGTGTGACGCTCGTCGAGAGGCAGCTGCATCGTCACGCCGAGCGCCATGCCGCGCGGAATGATCGTCACCTTGTGGACCGGATCAGACCCCGGAGTCAGCTTCGCCACCAGCGCGTGTCCAGACTCGTGGTAGGCCGTGTTGCGACGCTCGTCCATGCTGATGACCATGCTCTTGCGCTCGGAGCCCATCATCACCTTGTCCTTGGCGACCTCGAAGTCCTCCATCGCGACCTGATCTTTGCTCATCCGAGCCGCCAACAACGCGGCCTCGTTGACCAGGTTCTCCAAATCGGCACCGGCAAATCCCGGCGTTCCGCGCGCCAAAACAGCAATGTCGACATCGTCTCCGAGAGGTAACCGCCGAGTGTGGACCCGCAAGATCCCTTCGCGGCCCTTTACGTCAGGACGTGGAACCACCACACGGCGATCAAATCGCCCGGGCCGCAGCAACGCCGGATCCAGCACGTCTGGGCGGTTGGTCGCGGCGATCAGGATGACTCCTTCGTTCGCCTCGAAGCCGTCCATCTCGACGAGCAGCTGATTCAAAGTCTGTTCGCGCTCGTCGTGACCACCACCGAGGCCTGCACCCCGATGACGTCCAACTGCGTCGATTTCGTCTATGAAAATGATGCACGGAGCGTTCTTTTTACCCTGGATAAAGAGATCGCGAACGCGTGAGGCACCAACACCGACGAACATCTCGACGAAGTCCGACCCACTGATCGAGAAGAACGGCACGCCAGCTTCGCCAGCAATCGCCCGAGCCAGCAGGGTCTTTCCGGTCCCCGGAGGACCAACCAATAAGACGCCCTTGGGGATCCGACCACCGAGTTTCGTAAACTTCTTCGGGTCCTTGAGGAAGGCGATGATTTCCTCGAGCTCGTCTTTGGCTTCGTCGATCCCAGCGACATCGCTAAACGTCACCTTTGTCGTATTCTCATTGAGGAGCTTGGCTCGGCTCTTGCCAAAAGACATCGCCTTGCCGCCACCGACCTGCATTTGGCGCATGAAGAAGATCCACACACCAATGAGCAACAGGATCGGGAACCACTGCACCAGGACCACGTAATAAATCGGATCGCCAGCCTCGGGCTTCGCCGTCACCGTGACCTTCGAAGTCTGCAAGAGCTTGCTGACCTCAGCGTCTTCCGGAGCGAAGCTCTTGAATTCGTCACCAGCCAGGTACTTCCCGGTGATGACCTGCCCCTCCAGGGTCACTTCGGTGACCTCACCGGACTCCACCGCAGCGAGGAACTCGCTGAATGGGACATCAGGCGGCTTGGTCTGCTGCTTGTTCAACAGGTTGACCAAGAGAACAAACATCAAGGCCAATACGAGCCAGAGTGCAACGCTTCGCGACAATTGATTCACGACTCCCTCAAAGAGTGATGGTACCGATCAAAGATATCATGGGTCCATATGTCCGGCAACGGCAGTATCGGGCAACAAAATAGTCCCCATCCGGCCTGCGCCTTTCACCATACTCGGCCAACCTGGCCCCTAAAAGCCTACCCGCCTCGAAAATTCGCTGGATCTTCCCGATCTTCAATTCGGTTCAGCCTCCGCGCCGATAGTAGCACGGCATCGGCCGTACTGTCGCAAACGGCAGTTTCGGTGCTTCGCACGACTCCAGGGATCCACAACGGACGGTCTGAGAGCGTCACGACGGGATACGCAGCCCTCGACAAACGTGGAATCCCATGTTCCCCAAGAAGTCGAAAGATCGACTTCGATCCGGTCATCCCCATGGGAGTAACTCGCTCGCCGCTCCGCGGGGCGCGGACGCCGAGGCCCGCGCCGGTCCCGCCAGCGAGATCGCAGACCGCCGTCCATAGGTCTTTCGGTAACGCCAATGGCGACCTCGCCGGTTCACAGCGCAGCTGCCAGCCCGCCACCTCAATCGTTGCCCCAATCGGCAACGCCGTCGGCTCGAGCACCGTCGGCTGCCCGCAAATCCGACGAACCTGCAACTCGCCGCCGCTTCGCAACACCGACCATCCGCCTGCCAATTCAACGCAAACCCCAGGCCCATCACTGCAAGCAAGATCCTCGATTGCAGCAATTTGCCGCGATCCCGGCACCGCCGCCGCGGCCTGCTTCTCAACCCAAGCGCGCAACAACGCCCCGCGGAGCGCAGGGTCCAACGCCGAGACCTGCCCGGTCGGCAGCCCTCCGCCATCGGTTTCGAGCAGGTTCTCAGCCCACAACGCTTCGGCCATACCGGCTCCGCGCAAATGATCGGAGGCCCTGGCGCAGGCCGCGACAATGTCGGGGTTGAACGAACGCAGCAAAGGAATCAACTCCGCTCGAATACGATTGCGCAAAAAACGCTGATCGGAATTCGAAGCGTCCTCGCGCGGCACGAAGCCCTCGTCGGCCACGACCGCCGCAACCGCGCTGCGGTCGCAGTCGAGCAGCGGGCGAATCACACCGTCCGACCGAAGCGGGTGGATCCCGGCCAGGCCAACCGGCCCAGCTCCGCGCACTAGCCTGATCAGAAAGGTTTCAGCTTGATCGTCACGCGTGTGGCCGACGGCGATGCGGTTGCATTGGTTCGCCGCCGCAATCTCTCGCAATGCGTCGTAGCGAACATCGCGCGCACGCTCCTCGAGATTCGACCCGTCCCCAACCGCTGCCACACGACCGGCGAACGGTAGTTCAAGGGCCGCGGCCAAGTGTTCGACAGCTATTGCGTCAGCGTCCGATTCCGCCCCGCGCAAGCAGTGGTTCACGTGGCCGATCATGACCTCGCACTCCAGCTGTGACCGTAACGCACGCAACACGAGAACCAATCCAATCGAGTCGGCCCCCCCTGAGACCGCGGCCAAAACCCGATCGCCGGGAAGAACCATCGCATGCCGCCGAATGGTCCGGCCGGCAGTCCCAATCAAAGTTGCCAACGCGTGCCGCACCCGATCAGCCTTACAGGCGCGCGCAACGTTAGCAACGCTCGGCCACAGGCTCGGTCATCGACGCTCGGTCACAGACCGACCGTTGCTAAAAGTTCGACCACTCCGGAAGGCGGATTGGCGGCCAGCCAGGCCGCACTAGGCTCAGTCCTTTCAGCGGCCTAGCAGAGCTTGCATCAGCCCATCCATGATTTCATCCGGGCTCAACACGACATCCGCATGGGCCAATGCATACCAAAGAAGCACAACGACCGAGTACACACCCATGAAAATCGAGTTGTTGAGCCGACTCCTGAGCGAGTCGACCAACGCGGTCTCGGAGTGATCGCTGATCAGCAGCAAGGCACCCTCTTTTTTGCGGATGGTCATCCGTACATCCGCCGAGGACTCTCCCCCTTCGATACTCCCCTCTTCTTGCCCCGCGCCCCCACGAAGGCCAAACATCTCACGACCCATCGCGACAGTTCCAGCCGCCACCTCAGCATCAGACAATTCACCATCACCATCCGTGTCGAACCTCAGCTTCAGCCATTTGTCCCGTCGAATCATTTTCCCGAAGCGCTCAGCGCTGTCCGCAGGAAGCGAATCGTAAGGCTTCGGTATCGTCGAGGCACCCTCGGGTTTGTCGGCAAAGCCCATGACGTAAGCCTTGTACCCGGGCAGCAGGAGTCGTTGTGTGAAGCGGTACTTAGAACTCAGGGCCCGTGACTGCGTGCGGAACTTGAAGCTCACGAAGTCCCCACTGTGACGCCGTAGCGCCTTTGCAAAATCCGGCGGCAGTGAGTCGAATTGGTGCGAGGAATACTCCCACTCACATTTTCGTCCAGACAGCCGCAAATCACACTTGGCCGGCCATACCATTGCGAGCGCGCCGCTACCGTCATCGACCCAAAAGGGATCTGTCGAGACAACTGTCTCGACCCGATCCCACCGTTTTTGTTTGCGATGCCTCTCAATCTTGAGCTCATAGAGCACCGCAGGGGATCCATCGGGCGCGATCAAAACCTGCCCGGGAGGCGAGAAGGCTCGTCCCGAGATCTCGACGTTGGTCCCCAAGGCTCCCGTGGCGATCCGAACCGTAGGACTATCTTCGATCGTACGAAGTGTACGGAGGGAGTATGACCCTTTGTGCAACAGAATCCCCCCAATATAGGAGAAGAGGAGGATCCCGAAAACGACCCAAAACATCAACGCTGCCCCTTCCACCTAGGATCCGGGGGCTCCCCAAGTGCGTCGCTGCCCGGCGTGCAGCTACTGCTTCTCACGACAGTGTCCCGACATCCACCGCGATCCGTCCGGGAACGGACCGCTAAGCTGGGAGATCGAACTTGACCTCGACATCTTGACGCTCGGAAGCTGCAACCGCGAACAACTGAACTCTGTCGTACTCCAACATCCGAGCTACGAGAAGGTCCGGAAACTGCTGGATTCGAACATTCAGGTTATTGACAGTATCGTTGTAGAGTTCACGCCGGTCAGAAAGCGTCTCTTCGAGGTGCGAGATCCGCTTTTGGAGTCTCACGAACTGCTCGTTCGAACCCAACTCCGGGTAGGCCTCTGCCAGGGCAAAGATACCCGATAGCCCGCGACTGAGCTCTTTGCTCGCCGCAGCCTTTTCTTCGACGGTGCCAGCCTTCTGAAAGTGGCTGCGCGCGGTCACGATCCGCTCGATCGTGGCGCGCTCATACTTGGCGTAGCCCTCACAGACCGAGATCAGTTTTGGCAACTCGTCGAATCGCTGCTTGAGAATCACATCGATGTTGGCCCAGGCGCGACCGACATTCTCCCGCAGAGAGACCAAACCATTGTAGACAATGGCGAAATAGCCGACCGCTCCAATCGCCAAAAAAATGAGGCAGCCGAGGAATACGTAGAAGACCGACTCCATCGGCTCAGAGTAGCCGTGCACCACACCACAGACAACATGAAATCCGCCCCCCAAAAGTTCGCGATTCGCAGGGTACGGAGTCTCCGCACACGGGCGAGGAGGTAGGAAACGCCACCCCCTTGCCCGTGTGCTCCGGTGCTACAGAGCTGCGAGAACCGAGAACAACTTACGCCGGCTCAGTGAGTCGGCGCTTCGAACTCGATGATTTTCGACCGGCAACTGCGAGAGGCCGACGCCGGCCAAGAAGGCGTTGCACTGCAGAGGTCGCTCGCTCTTGGCGATCCCCCAACCGACGAAACGCACACCTGGATCATCGAGCAGGGTCGACACCCAGATCACTTCGAGTCCACGCGGCGCGACGGTGACGCTGCCACCGCCGGCAGAATTCCCCTCGTTGTCGAAGAGCTCGATCTTGAAGCCAGACGGGCGTCCGTGCGGATTGGTCAGGACGATGGCCGAGTTGATCGAGTATACCGGCGGTTTGGGCTCGATCTCTTCGATCACGTCCGCCATCACCGTCGCGTCGATCGCGACCGCGCCAATTCCCTGACCGTAAGACGCTGTCGCCAAACCGACTACCACCGCCGCCACCAGCAAAATCCGATTGCTCATCTTCTTCTCTCCTTTATCCAGAAACAGTTTGCGCCGACGATTCGGCGTTCTGCCCCTCGACTAGAGGAAGAAGCGTGCCACCAATCCGAGCGACACAGCGACCGCGAAGTCCCATCCCAAACTTCCCGACGGTTCGCCCCAACGCCTCGAAGAAAAATACAGGAAACCGCTTAAGTCACTGAAATCGTGGTCATCTCTGACCGCTGCAAAGTTCGCACCCGAAGTGCGCACCAGACGTCCGACTCAGCGGCGACGGCCGACGTGTCGGCGACTGCCGCGCACTCTCGGAAACAACTGCAGTGGCTGAACCGGCTGCATGTTGGCGAATTGCTCGGCGTCCGAGACGCCGTCGTCGTCGGTGTCGGGATCGTTCGGACTAAACATGTCGAGGCGGCGCTCGATACCATCGTGCAGACCATCGCGGTCGGTGTCATAGACGAGGGGATCCGTCCCCGACCGAATCTCTGTCGCACTCGAGATCCCGTCTCCGTCGTGATCGGCCAACAAGTTGGACTCCGGGATCGTCAACTCCGCCGTCAGCCCCTCGACCAGGATCGTCGTCGCCGGGGTCACCCCATCGATGTTTCGCACGACTGCCAGCCGATCGCCGACCCGAACCTCGTCGTTCGCTGCCGGAATCGGATTGAGAGCGTCCGGCACAATCATCGGCCGCACTGGGGTCAGGATCCGAGAACCAATGAGAGAAACGCTCTGCCCCCGTCCAACCAATCGGAAGCGGTACTCGCCGTCGATGGGAAGGTTGTGGTCGGACAAAATCACCGTCGTCTCGACATCTAAGGTATTGCGGCGCTGGACCAAGCCACATCCGCCAATGCCAATGTACTCGAAGGTCTGGATCCCACCGTCGATCTCGGCGTGCAAGCGAATCAACGCAGCTCCCATCAAATGGGGCGTGTCGCAATCGATATCCATCGGCTGCAAGTCCAGTCGGTTGGTCGTTCGCCGGCCAAACGAGCGAACGAACAAAGTCGACGGCAGCGAGCCAAGCAGTCGCTGCGCTCGCCCGTTGGGCAGATGCAGCGCAATCCGGTTTTGATTGTTACCGCGCAACGACTGCCGGACCAGACGCCGCCGCCCGGTGTCCTCAAAGCCGATCCACGCCGCGCCCACTGGGCGTCGGCCGCGAAAAAGGTTCGTCCCTTCGAGCACGACGATCTGCCGATCCAGCGGCGCGTTCGGGTCTGCATAGCGCTCAACCGAAAACAACGACGGGCGATCGAGATTGCGTACGCCGTCGATCACCTCGAAGGCGTCGCCAATTCCATCACCGTCGGTGTCGGCGAGGTTCTCGTCGGTGCCGAGAAACGCCTCCTGCAGGTTGTTCAAGCCGTCGCCATCAATGTCCAGCACCGGCTCGACGATCGGGAGACCGTTGCTGCCGAGAGGCGCGCCAATACACCACGCGGTTGCGCTCACCGCCGATGACATCGTCATCGCCGCCGCAACCAGCACCCGTGCTAAATAGATCTTCATTCCGAATTCACCCGTCCAAACTCAACTAATGCAATGTACATGCCGCGGCCCCGCGGCGCACGCCTTCCGACCTATGCCACAGTGGGCGATCGAGGATTCGCTCCGCCTGCGAACTTTTGTTCGTAGCGAAGCGAACAACGAGTCGCTCCTAGACGACGCCTCATTGCCCACCCACAACTGGGGAGATGGCGCGGTTGCTATCATTTGCTGCGCCACGATCGCCCCAAACCGACGTACAACGCATAGCCCAGGCACATCAATGAAAGCGGGCCATCACCCGCAAATCGTCGCGGCAACCATGCGGAGATGGCCGCAAACGGGGGGGTCGGCCCCCTCGACCCGATCGGCCACACCTCACTTCGCCAGCCTCTCATGCGATGTGTCACACGGCCGAAAGCATCGACGGCGAGCGTCGGACCGACATTGGCAACCCGCAACAGCGGAATGCCATTCTCAACCGCGCGAAACACCGCCATGGCCGCCTGCTGCTCCGCCCCGTATCCGACTCGGACATCGTTGGTCGGATTCACTAGCACGTCGACCTCCAGTCCGACGGCGAGATCGGGGAACAATGCCTCGTAACAAACCAGCACGCCTAACTGTCTAGCACCTGCGAGGATCGGCAATGGCTCCGCAACGTGCCCACTGGAGAACCCTGTCACTCCCGCCGGCAATCCGCTCCACGGCGCTTCCGCCATCGGTACGAGCCGACGCTTGTCTCGCGTCGCGACCACATCACCGGGTCTAGCCGATACGCGATACACCGCATTGTAGAGCATGCCGCGCTCCAATCGCGGCCCGCCAAAAACCAAGTCCAAATCGCGTGCGGCGGCCAGCTCGAAGATCTGGTGAGCCAGGCTCGGAGCGGCCGTCGGAAGAAAACGCGCTGACCCTTCAGGCCACACGGCCAGCTCGGCATCAATCCTTACGGCAAGCGTCTCCTCGACGAGCCGATCTAGCAGAGGCTGGCTGTCGTCGGGCCCGAGAGTGCGCCAATCAGAAGACACCACCTGAACATCCATCGCGCTTGCAACCGGCCCGCCAGACAATCGCCAGGAGCCGAACAGAAACGTAGCCGCAACCAGAGACATTACAGGCACGACGCGAGCTGGTCGAAAGCGGCCGGCAATCACGATATCAGCGAACGCCGCGTTCACCGCAGCCAGCCAGAACGAAACTCCCGCTACCCCGGCGACCGATGCCAGCTGAATCCAGACCGGCTGGGCCGAGACCGTATGGCCGAGCAATCCCCAAGGAATCCCGCCAAAAGCCGGCGAACGGAGCGCCTCGATGCCCACCCAAAGAGCGGCGATCGCCAAGGGCCCGCGCTTGCGGCGCGATAGGACCAGGCCGAAAAGGGCCAGGTGGAAGCCGCCAAAGATCTGCGTCGCCAACAGAGCCACCGCAGCCGCCCCCACCACTCCGATATCCAGCGCGCCGAGAGTCGCGGGCCCCAGCCAAATCCCTACGAAGAAGAGCGACCACAGCGTACCGCAGAGCCAACCGTACAAAAATCGCTCGCGGGCGCTACAATCGCTAAACGCCACCATTAGTGGAACTAAGGCGACTACACCGAGGCCAGGAATCGACCAAGGCGCGTGACTTAGAGTCAAAAGTCCGGCCGAAACAATCGACAGCCCCAACCGCCATGGTCTATTTTTTGCGTTCATTAACCAGCACCAGCCATGCGAACAGCAAACCCATACAACATTTCAGGGACTTACGGCTCTCGACCGGGATTCCGAATCGCATTGTGCGCACTTTTGTTCGCAGTGGTCGCTATTACGGCTGTCTGTGTCCACGCCAGCCTGCAATGGGTGGGCGCGCCTTTCAACGGCTTCCTGATGGGACGCAATCGCATCGTTGCGCCGATCGATCTCCCGAGTTGGAGCGGGCGTGCCGCCAATATTCCCTATTGGTCGCAGGTTGTCAGCATTGACGGCGAACCTCTGGCAAGCACCGAAGACGCACTGAGAATCGCGGCAGAAGCAGGTGATGGGGCCAAGCTGCGCTACGGCTTCAGCGACGGCAGTCGAGTCACCGAGTTAGAAATACCGGTCATCACGTTCACGGTGGGTGATTGGATCGGCCTGTTCGCCAATTACCTGATCAACGGGCTCGCCCTCCTGGCGATTGGGTTCTTTGTCGTCTTGCTGCGCCCGGAGCTACGCGCCGCTCAAGCGCTCCTACTCTTCTCGCTGAGTTGGGGCACGAGCTTGATCATCGGTTTGGCGGACTTCTCTTCGTTCCACTTCCGCGCTCTCCTCGCCATCGCCGAGGGCTTTGTCCCGGCGTCGCTGTTCTACCTCACCCTGTGCTTTCCGACAGAGCGTCCCCTGCACAGTCGCCGCGGCATGCTGCGAGTCGTCGTCGCTTCGAGTGCTCTCTTGGCTGCCCTCAACGTCGTGCTCTACGACACCGCGCCGCGCATCTGGACTCTCGCCTACCGCGCCGGCGTCGTTTGGGTGGTCCTTGTGATCTTGTTATCGGTCCACACAGCCTGGCGAGAAAACCGCGCCGCTTCACCGATCGATCAAGAAAAACGCAAGATCGTTCTCCTCGGGATCGTGACCGCGTTCGGGCTGCCGTTCCTCCTACTCGGTTTCTCACAACTGGTCGGTGCCGAACTGCCCCTCAATATCGTAACCGCTGGGTGGTGGATCTTTCCCGCAACACTTGCCTACGCCATCGTGCAGCGCGACCTATTCGAGATCGACGTCTTCCTGCGGCGTGCCTCCACGTACGTCGCGTTGAGTACCAGTGTCTTCCTAGTCTACGCCGCAGTCCTCGGCTTTCTGAGCCATGGTTTCTACAGTCTCCAGCTCACCACCTCTCCTTGGTTCACCCTGCTCTTCTCCCTCGCAGTCCTGGCTTGTTTCCACCCGTTGCGCGAGGGACTGCAGAGAACCGTCGATCGATTGTTTTTTCGCACCCGCTTCGACTACGCCGAGACAACTCGCGCCGTCAGCCAAGCACTCAATCAAACCCTCAGCGCCGAAGAAATCGCCGAGCACGTTCGCGAAACTCTGAACAACACCATGGCCCCGACCGATACCGGCATCTACCGGGCCATCGGCGGGAACTTCGAGCCGATCCAAGAGACCGCGGTCGCCGTCCAACTCGACACCGCAACCGTCCAAACCCTGGGCCAAGGTCGGATCATCGACGGCGGCAAACTACCGCGCGAAACCAGCGCCGCCCTCCCGCCCACCGCACTCCTCGTTCCGCTGTGTTTCGAGGACCGCCTCGAAGGAGTGCTGCAACTCGGGCCGAAGAATTCGGGAACAACCTACGGCCCGCACGACCTCGAGCTACTGCGCACTCTAGCCAACCAAACCGCGATGGCCTTGCGCAACGCGGCTTCCTACAACCGAGTCACGGAGCTCCTCGCTTCACTCGAGACCCGGGTCGAGGAGCGAACCCACGAGCTCCAACAAACTCAGGAAGAGCTGCGGCGTTCGAACGAACGTTTGCGCGAGCTCGACCGGCTCAAGACGCAGTTCTTCGCCGACGCCAGCCACGAATTGCGGACACCGCTGACGCTCGTCCTCGGGCCGCTAGAAGAGTTGGTTCGACAATCCAACAACCTTCCCGACGGCCCGCGCAAGCTCGCTGAAACAGCCCGGAGCAACGCCGCAACGCTCCTGGTCTTGACGGACACCCTGCTGGACATTTCACGCATCGACTACGGTCAGATGCGTCCCACCCTTGGCGACGAGCCATTGCTCGGCATGACGGAAGCCATCGTAGAACCGTTTCGCTGGCTCGCGGAGCAGCGCACGGTCGCGATTCGGCTCGAGGGCGATCGCGAGATCACGGCTCGATGTGATCGCAATATGATCGCCAAGGTCGTCGGCAACCTTCTGGCCAACGCTCTCAAGTTCACCCGCGACGGCGAGGTCGCCGTCCGAGCAAGTCGGGTCGGCGACAAAGTTTGCTTAGAAGTGCACGACACTGGACCCGGGATCCCAGCCGAGGAGCTACCACAAATCTTCGAGCGCTATCGCCAGGCTTCGACCGCGAGTCACTCAGGATTCACCGGCAGTGGCATTGGCTTGGCCCTGGCTCGTGAACTGGTCGAACTGCAAGGCGGACGGATCGACGTCACCAGCCAAGTCGGACACGGCACGACCTTCCACATCACGCTCCCGGCTGGCGCCCCGAGCGCCAGCGACACAACGGCTCCACGAGCCCTAGCCGACGAGAGTTTGGCGGCCCTAGCCGACAAGGGCTTGACGGCACTGGCCGCCTCCGCGGCCCGCAGTCACAGCGGACTGCCGGTCGCCAAGCAGGGCGCAACCGATCGACCAACAGTTTTGATTGTCGAAGACAATGCGGAGATGCGTGAGTTTGTCCGGGCCGTCCTCAACAAGACCTACAACCTCGAATCTGCCGCCGACGCGGGCGAAGCCATCGCCAAGGCCCGCACCAAACATCTCGATCTGATCGTCAGCGACATCATGATGCCGGGTCCGGATGGCATCGCGCTTTGCCAAACCCTCAAGGAAGACCCCGATCTCCGCCACATCCCCCTCATTCTTCTGACCGCACGAGCATCCCTCGACAGTAAACTCACCGGCCTGGCGGCCGGTGCGGACGACTACATCACCAAACCGTTTCACCCTGACGAGCTCAACGCACGGGTCGCTGCCCTCCTGCGCATTCGATCCATGGAAGCGGAGCTGAGGATCTCGCACGGCCAGCTATCACGTGCCTACGACGATCTGCGCGAAACCCAGGCTCAGCTCGTCCATTCAGAGAAAATGGCGGCACTTGGCACCCTAGTCGCCGGCGTTGCCCACGAGATCAACAACCCGGTGAGCTTCGTTCACAGCAGTATCGATCTGATCGCCGACTCGATCGAAGAGCTCAAGGAGATTCTCGATCGTCACCTCGCCGACGAATCGAGTACAGTTGCGGCCCTACACGCCGAGGTCGATGCCGACGAACGACTGACAACACTGCTCGAGAATGCCGCCATCTGCAAAGACGGCGCGCGGCGCGCGGCGCGTATCGTTCAAGACCTTCGCACCTTTTCACGGCCCGGGGTGACGGGTCGCGAACCGACCGACCTGCACGAGACTCTCGAGCAAAGCCTGCGCTTGCTGCAGGGCGAAATCAAAGGGCGCATCACGATCGAGCGGGAGTACGGCGAAGTCCCCCAGGTGTCTTGTGATTCCGGCCAGATCTCCCAGGTCTTCCTCAACCTTCTCGCCAACGCCACCCAGGCCATCCCCGCCAAAGGGGTCGTCACCGTCCGTACCGCGAACGGTGGCGACCGAGTCACTGTCTCGATCACAGACGACGGACCCGGAATGAACGAAACAACAGCATCGAAGATCTTCGATCCGTTCTACACGACCAAGGAAGTCGGCAAGGGCACGGGGTTGGGATTGAGCATCGTTCGATCGCTCGTCAACGCCCACGGCGGCGAGATTGGAGTCGTCTCGACCCTTGGTTCTGGAACGACCTTCACCGTAACTCTACCGACCAACGGAGCAACACATGACCAACTCGACACCTCTCACTGATCCGACGCCGCCGGCCGTTTTGGTGGTCGACGACGAACCCAGTACGTTGGTTTTGCTTCGCCAATTGTTCGGTCGCGAGATTCCTGTACTCACCGCGTGCAACGGAAAAGAAGCACTCGCGCAGCTCGAGCAAGCGCACATCGGCGTCATTGTTGCCGACCAAAGAATGCCCGAGATGAGCGGCACCGAACTCCTCGGCCAGGCAATGCTGCACCACCCGGACATCGTCCGCATCATTCTCACCGCATACGCCGACATCGACACGCTGACCGAGGCCATCAACACGGGGAAAGTCTTTCAGTATATTGCCAAACCGTGGGACAACCGCGAGCTGGCAATGACGGTGCGTTCAGCGCTGGAGACCTACAACTTGCGACGCAAGAACAGCCATCTCCTCGAGCAAAACACGAACCTCGTCGAAGAGCTCCGCCAGGCCAACCTCGACTTGCGGCGCGAGAACGTCACCCTGAAGAAGGAAGTCTCCGGCGGATTTCGGCTCGACAACATCATCGGGGTAAGCTCGGCGATGAAGAAAGCGTTCCAGATCGCCGAGAAGGCGATCGCGTCGGACGCCACGGTGTTGATCAACGGCGAGACCGGAACCGGCAAAGAACTGATCGCCCGCGCCATCCACTATAATGGTGCCCGCCGCGACCAGAAGTTCGTTGCGCAAAACTGCGGGTCGATGCCCGAGGCGTTACTCGAAAGCGAGCTCTTCGGACACGCGCGCGGTTCGTTCACGGGCGCCGTCAAAGACCACCGCGGGCTCTTCGAAGAAGCGGACGGGGGCACGTTATTCCTCGACGAGATCGGCGACATGCCACTGCCGATGCAGGTCAAACTGTTGCGCGTGCTCGAGGAGGGCGAAGTCCGCCGGGTCGGCAGCAACGATGCCATCCACGTCGACGTCCGGATCGTCAGCGCGACACACAAGAACCTGCGCGAAGAGGTCGAGGCCGGTCGCTTCCGACGCGACCTGTACTATCGACTCGATGTTTTGCGCGTCCCGCTGCCGCCTCTGCGCGATCGCAATGGTGACGTCACCCTGCTCGCCAAGCATTTTCTCGAGAAGTATATGACAAGGTCTTCGAAGCGCTTGGCGGGGTTCACCACAGCCGCCGTGCAAGCGCTGAGTGAGCACTCGTTCCCTGGGAACGTTCGCGAGTTGGAGAACGAAATCGAGCGTGCTGTCGCTCTGGCCAATCCGGGAGAGACGATCGACATCGATCTGCTTTCCACCGAGGTCGTCGGCGATCGCGAAGTCGCGGAGATCAGCAACGGCAATGGTTCGCTACGCGGTCGTCTACGCGATGTCGAAAGGCGCCTGATCACCCAAGAGCTCATCAAGAACAATGGCAACCGAACACACAGCGCGGCCAAGTTGGGAATCTCCGTGCGCGCCCTCCAAAAGAAGATCAACCTGCTCGAAATCACAGCCTGAGTGCGAGGTTTCTCCCTGCGCTTCGCCATACCAACTCGCACGCCGCCCGGACCCGAGACGCTCCCAACCGCAGGAAACGACACCTCCGCGACGGCACTAACCCGCATGGCATCCGAAGAAAGATGCGACAAAGTATTGTCACTACACCGCAAAGTGTCACCCGACCATGAGCGACTGCCATGCGAGCCGAAAAGTATAACCCCGACAACGAGTCCAAAACAAAAGTGGCCCCAGCTTTGCTTCTACAATGAGCCATGGATTTCGTCGCACTTCTCGATTTGTGGGTGGCCGGCACATTTGTCGGCATTGCTTTCCGGTGGATTGCTGGGTGGAACGTCGAGCTCTTGACCGCAGTCCTAACCGGAGCGTTCCTGGTCGTCCTCTTCGACGCTGGTTTCCAGCCTGGCCCCCTGGTCGATGCCCTGAGGGGCAGCGCACCTGACTTCATCGCTGGCGCCGCGATAGGGCTCGGGTCGATGCATCTAGCGCGATCAGCCGGAACAAATCGCTAGCAGCAACCCGCACGGTCTTTCGCACTGATCTCGATATCGCTCGGCATCTGTCGACCGCGGTCGCCCGTTGCCCAGCCTCGATGCGGCAACGCTGAGCGACTCTAAGGAGCGGTGCGAGAACGTCCATCCCCAGTCGTTGGGGCAAAGCTCCGGCGCAGCGAGTCGCTCCCCTGCTAACGCTTCTCGCGCATGGCTTCACGGGCGCGATCGCTCGGCATCGACATCGGGGGCTCGGAATAGCCTATCTCGTCGCGTTGCATCGGCATGATGATCCACAAGACCGGATAGACCAAGAATCCCCACGCGAATAGGCCGAGGATGACGAACGCCAGCCGGAGCGCCGTTACGGAGATGCCAAAATGGTTGGCCAAGCCCGAGCAAACGCCGGCGATCATACTGCCCTCGCGGCGGCGGTACCATTCGGTCACAAGCGCCGAACGCTGCAACACGCTACCGCAATAGCGGCACTTGATCGCGGCGTCCTGGATTTCTTCTGCGCAATAGGGACATTTCTTCATCACAGGACTCCTCAATCAACCAGTGCCAGTACCATGCGATCGCGCGACTGCCCGACAGCGATCGGGATCATGGCGTAGAACAGACCCAGCAAGCCGAGCGCGACGAGCGCGTACGTCGACACCAAGTAGGTCGCAACACCCGTCGGTACGACGCCGCATAGCAGCCCGTACGCAAACGAAACAACATAGCCACCGGATAGCAACGTCAGCGGCAGCGTCACCAAGGCCAACAACACGACGACCGCGATCTGCCTGCGCCAAACGCGCAGTGCGTGACGCTCAAGCTCGCTGCTGGCCACCGCCAACATTCGCGTAGACCAAGCCGCTGCGTCGCATTCGACCGGCCAGTGCAGCGCCGACGACAGACGCGACCAGCTCTTCTCGCAACCGGCGTCTCGCATCATCTCTCGCAATCGTTCGCGGTTATCGTTCATTCTCAACCTCGACAACGGCAGCCAGCTTGTTCAACGCGTTGTGCATGCGACTCTTGACGGTACCCTTTGGTACACCGAGGATCTCGGCCACATCGCTCTCGCGTAAATCGTGGTAGTAGCGCAAGATCACAACCTCACGTTGCTCGGCCGGCAACTCGCCGAGCAATCGCTCGGCATCAATCCCTGCTTCTGAGCGTGCGTAGTCAACCGAATCTGCGCCGGAACGGTCCGGATCGAGCTCCGTTGGTTCCGGCGGCGGACGCCTCCACCAATCGCGGCACAGGTTGATGGCAATCTGAAAGAGCCACGTCGAAAATTTCTTCGTTGGATCAAATCGGTCGGCGCTGCGCACGACACGCAGCCAGGTCTCTTGATAGATATCTTCGACGTCACGCCCGCCGGTGTTGCGGAAGACGAAGGCCGACAGACCCCGCTCATAGCGCTGCAGGAGCTCGCCCAGCGCCGCCTCATCGCCAGCCGCGACACGAGTCGCGAGCTCCTCATCAGGGACCATTCAACCGACATAGTACCATTCCGCTACAAAAATCAGGCCGCTACCAAAATCAGGATTCCTGATAGGTCGTCGTGCTCGGCGCGTCAGCGTTTTTGTGGTGACGACCGCTCATTCTGCCGGCGGCGGAAAGACCGCAGCGCATGAAGTGCTCCAGTTTGGATTCACCGCCCGGGCGGCGCGGGATCACCAGCCAAAGCGCCGGGTAGGCCAGGACACTCAAATGCATCGGCAAGATCGCCAAAACGACGAAGGCAGCTCGCACCGCCCCAACCGGCACCGCGAAAGCCGCCGCCAAGGCCGAGCAAACACCGGCGATCCTCGAATCCCCATGGCTGCGGTGCCAGGTCGTAGGATCAATCGCGACCAGGCGACTCCGGCAATAGCGGCAACGAGTCGCCTCCGCCCGAATCTCCTCAGCACAATAAGAACAGCGTTTCATTTCAGACATGATTCCCTCCCAATTCTCGTGGTCTGGCAAGTAGTACGGTGGTGACGGGAAAAAGGTTCATCGCCATTTGTCTCAGCCCAACCCTTGGCCCAACGGGTTCTCTCGCTACCCAATAAAGACGCGGTTTGGTACGATCGGGGCATGACAGCCATCCCGGGTGGGGCTCCGGCCGGCAAACTCGTTTTGACCTACGACGACTACGTCTCGTTTCCGGAAGACGGTCGTCGTCACGAAGTCATCGAGGGAGAGCATTACGTGACACCTGCCCCGCGGCCCCTTCATCAGATCGTCAGCCGGAATCTACAGCTCGCCCTCCACAACCACGTGGCCGAACGAAATCTCGGCGAGGTCCTACAAGCGCCGATCGACGTGATTCTCGACGAAACGACCATCGTACAGCCAGATCTTGTATTCGTGGCAAAGGCACAAATTACAATCATCACCAGCCGTGCGATCGAAGGAAGCCCGCAACTGATGATCGAAATCCTGTCGCCCGCGACCGCACGCCGCGACCGCGTGACAAAGGCAACGATCTACGCGCGGTTCGGGATTGAGCACTACTGGATCGTGGATCCGGCAGCCAAGCAAATTGAAGTCTACGAACTGGCAGGCGGCGCCTACGACGCTGCCGGGGTGTATTCCGAGGGACAAGCCCTGGTGACGAGACTATTCAGCGACCTACAGTTAGACACCTCGAGGCTCTGGCCGGAAGAATGAACCCGTCCTGGACAAATGCCACCAGGCAAATGCCACCAGGCTTGCGAGCCCTTCAATGCTCGGCTAAGAAGAATCCCATTGCGGGCGTAGCTCAGTTGGCTAGAGCGTATGCTTGCCAAGCATAAGGTCGCCGGTTCGACCCCGGTCGCCCGCTCTTCGAAATCCCAGATCTCAAACGCAAATCCCACACAGGGCGCGCTTTGGGATTTGGGATTTTCTTTTAAGGGATTCCTCGGTCGCCGGTTCGCCTGTCCTCCGTAGCGCAGCGAAGGGGGAACCCCGGTCGCCCGCTCTTCGAAATCCCAGATCTCAAACGCAAATCCCAAATCGGGAAAGTGCTTTGGGGCCTGGGATTTTCTTTAGGGGGGCCATCTGCTCTGCTGGGAGGCGCTGCAATGCGGTAGCGTTCGGCACAACAGGCCAGTGCACACGATGACCACAAGCGGGCCGCGGGGGACCAGGCACCGGCAGGACGTTGGCCGAATCCGGACTGTGATGGTACGCTTGAGGAGATGGCAAAGGTTGAAGCGATCGAACGTGAGATTTGTGCTCGAGCGATCAGCAGTTTCGACTAATGAACCCGACCGGCTCGAAGCAGCCGGGTCGACTGAAGAGTGTCATATGCGGAAAACGAGAGCGACGGCCGGTCTTACCCGATCCGCATCATGAATAGCTAGCCGAAAAGCCGAGCGATGATTGCATTCAGGATCAGGATAAACGGCGAACTCGTCGCGACGATCGGCCAAGAGGACATGTCGATACTAACGACAAATCTGGTGGCTAGTCGCGGCAACCAAGAGCGCGACGTCAACGACTACATCCGTCTGAACTTGGGCGGGCTGTCCCACGAGTTGGCGGAGGGATATTGCCAGCATTTCCGATGGGCAGATCGGGAGATGTCCTTGGGAGACAGGATCGAGATTGAAGTATTCGAAACCGACTCGGTCAACCCGCCATTGAAGCGCTACCGATCGGACAAGGCGGTGCAGGAGAATCCCTACACTGACGAGGAGGTCCGAGAGATGCGGTACGCGGACTACTTGGAACTCAAGAAGCAGTTCGACCATGATGACGACGCCTAAGAAGCGCGTAGATATGGACCGGGCTACGCCAGGTCGCTGACGCGCGGGACTCGTATCGAGACAGATGAAACTCCCGGGAGCAGGTGCTGCGACGATTGATCCAGCAAAGATCCGAGACTATCTGCTCTCCGCGGAACATCCGGTTGGCCGTTTCAAAGCAACTTTCTTCACCAGCCTTGGCTATTCGGCGGAGCATTGGGAGCGCCTCCGAGACGATCTTGACGCGCTGGGTTGCACAGAAGACGCGGTGGCTGGCCTTTCAAGTTCGTATGGCCAGAAATACGAGGTTCGTGGTACCCTCTCCGGGCCAAACGGGCGAACCGCGGAGGTGGTAACTGCCTGGATCATTCTGCGGGGCGAGAGTTCGCCCCGTTTTGTAACGGCATTTCCTGGAGGCAAGACATGACTTTCAAAACGCTCGACACGGTTGTGCTGGCTAGGGACCTTGATGCACACGGCCTTCAAGAGGGTGACCTCGGAACCGTTGTCGAGATCTACAAGCCCGATGGCTTGGAGGTCGAGTTTGTCACCGCATCTGGCAAGAGCCAAGCATTGGTAACGTTGAACGTCTCAGATGTTCGCCAAGTGCAGGATAATGACCTCGTTGCAGTTCGTTCCGTCGCCTAGGTCGTGTGCGCACAGCGGCTTCTTTCGAATCCACTATTCTCAAGGCAGTGAGTTCCCAACTAGTCAACCGTTATGCGCTGGGAACCGACATCGAGAGAAGAGCTGCAACTAGACGTCTACGATCGAGTGCAACAGATGACCTCGACCCAACGGCGGCTGTGGGATCTCGTCGAAGTCGCACCGCAGAAATGGCAGTTGCACACATGGGGTGACAAAGGGAGTGGCTTCTGGTTCGTCGCGCTAGTCGGGCAAACGGTGGTCTGGTACAACGACATCGAACACGGGTTCAATCGGTCGCAATACACTGAGTCCGGTGTCATCGACAGGTGCCAGTGCAACCAAGACGCGCTGCACGAGACCATCGGGCATCTGCTCATCGAGTTGGAGACTGGGCGTGCGTCCGGCTCCCATTTCGGACCACCAGAACCAGTAGCCTAAGGTACGGCCGCAGGCGAGTCAGCGAGGTGAGCGTCTACGAAATCCCAATCAGGGACGCGCTTCTGGGATCCGAGTTCTCTTCTGGCAGCTAGGAACAAGTGAGCCGTCCGGCCCTCGGAACACAGAAGTATTCAACACAAAGGCACGAAGACACAAAGACAGCGGTTACGTCGGCAGTTTCGCCGCAATCACGCCGGCACTCATCGGCCGAGAGCCTGGTACCCCTTCGTGTCTTCGTGCCTTTGTGTTGAAAGAAAATGCCACCGAATCTCGCGTACGAAACCGAGAATCCAGTAACAACCTCGAAGGTACTCCCAGCTGGCGATCGCGGCTCTCTTGTACCAATCAAGAGGCGAGTGTCCCTCATCGCCCCGATGTGCGGAAGTCAGACAAAACTTCCCTCGAACCCAACAACGGCGTAACATCACGACGTACGATAACAAACCGCACGGTCCCCCGGGACTACGTACAGCCGGTAAGCCAGCGCACCCGGGGAACTCCACACGAAGCCAATCAGCTGGCTATGCCGCACCTTGAGTCACATATGGAATGGGCGAAGGTAACCGCTGAACTCGACTGGGATGGCTCGCTCAGGGATATCTACGTGCTTGAGACGTCGGAGTCCGATTGGGGCACGCTTCTCGCAGCGCTTTCGTCGTGGCCCTTTGAGACAAGTTTCCTAGTGGACGGAGTGCCCACACAACTCCCGCAATCGGCGGTGGCGGCGTTTCAGATTCGGGAGCGCGCTGCGCCGAGTCGCCGTATCAACATCTCCGGCATCACGGTGCAGGCTCACTTCTTCACCGCTGACGAGATCGAATTCGACATCGACCCCAGGGCGATATCCACCCCCGCAAGTCTTGTGGCACTGTCGGAGTTTATCTGCCGGCTTGGCCAGGCTCTTGATCGCCCCGTCGTACTCAGTCACGAAAACCAACCGGATCACATCATCGCACGCTATCTGCCGAGCACAGGCGAGTTCGCCTATCCCTCTACGGGGACGAGATGAATCCAGGATATCCGAAATGCCACGTCGAGAAAGCAAGTGATGTCTGACCACAAGTTGCAGGTCTTCGCCGACTACGGAAAAACACGGGACACCCATTGGAAGGCCCCTAATATCGCGGGCAAGTTCCTGATGTTGTGAGGGATTCTTGAAATAATCGGGGCCTGTCCCCGCACTACCCGTGCGGAAACCAGGTAACTCTTTCGCTCGATCGTGAACGCACGTAACATGCCTAAAAGAAATGAATAACCTGGACTTCCCTAAAGCGGCATCTGCGGCAAACGAGCACGGCGCCGTTCTTATCTGGATCCGAATAATTCATAGTTTGGCCTCCCAGCGATAAGGGACTAGCTCGTGCCAACGAAAGTGAGACGGCTCATCGCTGACTTGGAACGGGCAGGATTCGTCAACCGTGGGGGCAAAGGTAGCCATCGAAACTTCGTTCACCAGAAGGTCGACAAACCAGTGGTCATGTCGGGCAATCTGGGCGATGATGCAAAACGATACCAAGTCCGGGCCGTGCAGCTCGCGATTGAGGAGTCGAAGAAATGAAAGAGAGCGCGCGATACGTCAAGATCGTCGAGTGGTCGGAAGAGGACCAGTGCTACGTGGGCAGCTCACCGGGGCTGATCTACGGCGGATGTCACGGCGCCGATGAACGTGACGTGTTCGACGAACTGTGTGAAATCGTGGAGGAAGCCATCGCTCTTCACAAGAGCGACAACACGCCACTACCTCCCCCTACGTCGGGACGCGATTTCGCCAACAAGATGCAACAGGTCGCATGACAAGCCGTTGCAACTAACGTCCGCACCAGAGCGCATCTTCGCACGCTATCTGCCGACAGGGCCATCGACCGCACTAAGTCGCCGGTTTTGGATCGGTACGGATACGATAGGCTCATCGGCTAACGAGCTGTCGCACCCGATAGCCACAAGCGGCCACACGTGACCGGCAGGACCTTGGGCAAACGCGATCGCCGTTGTTTGGACAGAGACGACGGCAATATTGAATGAGGTGAGGATCTCAGGCAGCAGGCGCGGACGCCCGCCGTATGCTTGGTTACGTCCGACAGCAGTCCGCGAGCGATCAGCAGTTTCGCCGGAATCACGCCGGCACTCATCGGTTTCGCAAATCCGAGAGCCTGATACCCCTTTGTGTCTTCGTGCCTTTGTGTTGAAAGAAAATACCAACCGTCCATTCGCTACCCGAGCGAAGACGAAAAGCTGAAGGGGTCGATGCCGCTAACGCGGCTCGGACGGAGCCTCGCCCTCCCTTTTATTTGACCAAACCCGAAGAGGTCAGGGTCTCGCGTACGAAACCGAGAATCCGGTACTAACCAGTAACGTACTCGCAGCTGGTGATCGCGGCTCGCGGATGTCTTGTATCTCGCGTTGGCAATTGACGCTCGGCACGACGCAGTTGCTGGGAATCATTGCTCCTTGCAAGAATGCGCCACCTGAACCCTCAGGGCTTGGTCGGCAGGCCGAGAGTGTCAGGCGCACGGCCTCGCCAACATCCTCCGCGAAGAGCCAGCGTAGTACCGCACTCGACTCGGCGTCGACGTTCAAGAATCACCGCGCTCCGCATCGAGCAGATCGGCACTCGAAACTGCCTCACCAAGCGGCGACTCACCATAAGCCTCCGGGCTCTGCGGCAGCCCCGGGACAAGCAGACCATCCGCACTGAGTCTCGCCAGTGCCGCGTCGGTGTCACTGAGCACCACCTCCGCGGTCGGTTGGCGAAGCTCGGCAACGACAGTTCCCCGATCAGTCACCAACACCACCTCCCCCGCTTTGACCTCGCGAAGATAAGCGCTGAGCCGGTTCTTGAGCTCCCTGACCGCCACCGCCTTCATGTCGCTCATGTAGCCTCGCGTAGATACAACCGCAAGAAATGTATGTATTGGAATTCCAAATCTCAAACGCGAATCCGAAATTTGGGACCCGCTTCTGGAATCTGGATTCTTTTGGATTCGCCCGCCGTTATTGCTGGCTCCGGAATCCCGAATGGATTCTATCGATCTTCTCGATCCTCGAATTCGATCACGATATTGACCAGTGCGTCGCCCTCTCGCTCGGCTCGTAGCTCAAATCGATCGCCGGGTTGGAGATCGGCGCAGGTCAGCCGAGTGCGATCTCGGAGAAGCACAGCCGCTCCCGCGTCAATCGTGCTCTTCGCACCATTCTCCTTCGCGACAACCACAATGAGATTCTGCGCACAGGATAGGGATTCAACGGTTCCCTCAAACTCTACCTCCGTGTCCCCCGGCTCCTCTGGCTCCTCTGGGTCTTCTGGATCTTCGGGTTCCTCGGGGTCCTCACGATCCTCCAGCACGATGGTAGCGCGTTCGAGCGTGACGCCGTCAGCCGTCTCCGCCTTCACCTGAATGCGATCGTCGACCAGGAGGTCGGTGCAACCAAGGACCACCCTGCCCTGGCGGATCATGGCCGAGGAAAGGTCGATCTGGAAACGCGCATTGTCCTCTTTGCTACGTACACTTAGAGAGCTCGCCCCACAGTTGAGCGAGACAACGAATCCTTCGAATTCCACCTCGGTGTCCCCTGGCCCTTCCGGTTCTTCGGGCTCTTCCGGTTCTTCCGGCTCCTCTGGTTCTTCGGGCTCCTCTGGTTCTTCCGGCTCATCCGGTTCTTCGGGCTCATCCGGTTCTTCGGCGCCCTCCCGATCCTCCAGCACGATGGAAGCCCGTATGAGCGTGACGCCGTCGACCGTCTCGGCCTTCACCTGAATGCGATCGTCGACCAGCAAGTCACTGCAACCGAGAAAGACGCTGTCCTTGCGGATCGTTGCGGAGGACAGATCTACCAAGAACACAGTACCATCCCGATTCTCTTTCGGGATCACCGACAAAGTTTCTGCCGAGCAATCTAGCGACTCGACAAACCCCTCGAACTCGACGCGCACCACGGTCGGTCGCGCTTGGCCGCTATCGATCACAATGTCTTCCAGCAGAAGCGATCCGCCGGTAGGGATTGTGACGGTGGTTTCTGCAAAGATCACGCCCCTTTCGAACCGGAGTGTGGTCTGACCGTCGAGGTCACCGGCAAGAGCGAACCTTCCGGCGTCGTCGGTGAAATTTTCAATCCGAGTACCAACAACCGAAACTCGGATCCCAGACACGTCGGAAGCGCTGTCGGCAATATCAATGACGTTGCCGCGGATGCTAAAGATCCCGGTTCCGCTTTCTCCCCCGCCTGCTTGCAAACCCGCGCCTCCACACCCCGATAAGGTGCAGCACGCGGCGATCGCGGCAAGGATACTTCGGCAAACTCGGGTCATGCTGGGTCTCCTGTTGTCTTTCTCGGTCGTTTTCTCACGGCGGTTGGATCGGTTTCTGGTTCCGGCGTCGCCGACTCAAAGTAGTAGACACCAATGCCGGCATAGCTGCGTTCCCCCGCCGGTCCCTTAGGGTTGCGATCTCGATCGTGCCGATTCAGCACTCGCTCCGACTTTTTGAGAAATCGCTCTGCTTCTTTGCGCAACGCCATTTGCAGCCGTTCGAGGCCCTCACTACCGATGTTGTCGAAGGCCAATTTTCGTTGCAGCCGCGGCGGATCTTCCGTTAAAACGTTGTGCAACATTGTTTCGATCAACTCCGGCGGGTCGTCAGCGAGCATGGCTAGACCTTCCGAGTGCCCGCGCCGCGGCACGTACGACGCCCGCGTGAGCGCGACGACCTTCCCCTTACGAAGCTCTGCAGCTCCGGCGCTGAGGAGAACGTCCAACAGGGCACGGGGCTGAACGTCCGCCGTCGTCTGTTCTGCAAGCTTCACGAAGCTGAGCCCGCTGCCCGAAGTATACGGTAGCGGTACGGGGCGCCCCGACGGGCCAGTCCCCTCTGGCTCGTTGATCCATCGATTGACTAGGTCCGCCGCCCAGTTGCGCGCGAACGATTGCCGCACCACGACCTGCGCGGCTTTCCCTCGCAGTCGCCGCACTTCCTTGCGGTTGATGCCGGTGAGTACCGCGATTCGGCTGTCAGTCTGCTTGGGTTTAGCGGTCGCAAAGTCACACTCAGCAACTTCCACAAACAACGCGCGCAGCTCCCCCTCGAGCTCTCCGTAGGTGACGCCCTCCGACAACATTCGCCGGACATAAGGCCGCATTGCCGCGCGGGCCGCACGCAGCAATGCGCTATGAATATTGCTCTTGGCCACGGCACAACCAGTAGCATTGTGGCCGTACAGAGAAAAGCCCCAAAATGGGATTATTTCCCATTTTCTTCTTGACGAGCTCTGCTGAGGAAGCGTATGACTCACGCACCGGCACGCAGCCGGCGATTTTGCTTGGAGGGGAAGATGACGAATAGACAAGGCCGCGTTCTAGGGGTGGTAGCGCTGATGCTGCTGCTCACACCGCATATTGACCACCAACCAGAGACCCGCAGTGTTGCACCAGCAGTCTCCATCGGCAGTACGGAATCGTTGCTGGCAGCGTACGAGCACTGGAAGGACCTGCAACCTGCACCGGGAGAGCTGCTCCTTCCCCTTACTTTCTCCCGTGGCCGGTCGGCCCGCTTCTCGACGGCGAGAGGCAAAGCCTCGATCGACCTCCACAATGGAATTCTCGATGTGGAGGTGGAGGAGCTGGCCGAGGATCTCTACGATGTGTGGTTCGTCGATCGGAGCCCGGCTCTGTCAGAGACGGCCTATCGAAATGTCGGTGGACTGAAGCGATCCGGGACTGCAATGACGCTCCGGACCGAACTCGATCGCAGCGAGTGGTCAGGGTTCGCTCTGGACGCGATCGCGATAGCCCCACGCGGCACCGCGCCAGAAGCAAACAGCCTCGTCGTTGGCGCCCCCAATCTCTTCCAGCGAATGTACTACGCCGAACTACAGGGACAGCCCGACAAGACCGCCGCGCTACCATTCGCGTTCCTATTGCCCGCCCCGGCCTATGCGCAGGACCGGGCGCAGCTCGCAGGGATGACTGCAGATCTGAACGCTTTGGTAGCCGAGGGCGAAGATCTCTTCTTCAACGAGACGTTTGGAGGAAACGGACGCACTTGCGGTACCTGCCACCCCTCTCAGCACAACTTTACGATTGATCCTGATTTCATTGCGACGCTGCCGGCCGACGATCCGCTCTTTGTCGCCGAGAACGATCCCGCTCTAGCAGATCTAGAGAACCCAACCCTGATGCGAGGCTTCGGGCTCATTCTGGCCAACCTCGACGGCTTCGAGGATCCTGCGGAAAAGTTCGTCATGCGGAGCGTGCCCCACATGCTGGCACTGTCCACCTCACTTGCGTCGCACAGGACGGAACCGCCGTTTGAGCAGACTGGGTGGTCCGGCGATGGTGCTCCCGGCAACGGCACGCTGCGTGAGTTTTCGATCGGTGCTGTCAAACAGCACTTCCCGCGAACACTGAATCGAGTAGACGGTGAGGACTTCCGTCTTCCGACCGAGAGCGAGCTCGACGCGATGGAAGCGTTCATGCTCTCGCTCGGCCGCCAACAGGAGCTGGATCTCAACGAGCTTCGCCTGGCGGACGGAGATGCAGAAGAGGGGCGCCGCCTGTTTATGGCAGAGGACTCATTGAACAAGACGGTCAAGGCGGCAAAGTGCAACATATGCCACCAGAACGCTGGTGCTCTCTCTGCACTCGACCCGGGAGTGAACGAGAACTTCAACACCGGCGTCGAGGACTTGCTCCATCCGGCCGATCTCACTGGCGAGCTGCGCCCTCGCGACGGCGGGTTTGGAACGACTCCGGACGGTGCCGGCGGATTTGGCAACGGTGCCTTCAACACCACCACACTAGTGGAAGCGGCTGATACACCTCCGTACTTTCACAACAATGTTGCCGGAACCCTGGAAGAAGCCATCGGATTCTATGACAGTTCCGAGTTCAAGCACTCTCCCCTGGGCCTGCTGCTCAAGTCAATGGATTCGGCCGAGCAGGAGCTGGATGTTGAAGTGGACGCCCTCGCTGCCTTTCTGCGGGTGATCAACGCGGTCGAGAATATCCGCTCGGCCCGCGCGTTTCACTCGCGCGCCGCCCAAGCCGAGACTGCCGATGCCCAGAAGCTACTCGTCGTCGCCAGCGCGGACCTCGGCGACGCCATCGAGGTTCTTAATCAGGGCGAGTTGCATGAGGATGCGCTCGGTCACCTACAAGATGCTCAAGACCTAACAAACGACGCGATCGAAGAATCGGATGCGGTATTGCGCGGTGCCCTCATCGTCCAAGCGCAAGTGGAGGAGGATGCGGCTCGGGCGCTCATGGTCGTCGCGGAGTCGTCACCAACGCCTACTGCCGTGCCGGTAATTGAGACGCCGGTACCAGCGACAAATACTGCGATACCCGCAACCGCAACGGACACACCCGTCGCACCTACCCCTACCGCCACTCCCCAGCAGGACCTGGTCCGCCCCGACGTTACGATGCTTTTCCCCCTGAACAATAGCGTGGTATCGGGAATCATTACGATCGCAGCAACGGCAACCGATGACGTGGGCATTGCAAAGGTGGTCTTCAAGATCGGCACGACAAAGCTGGGGCAAGATTTCACCGCGCCGTTCACGATGGACTGGGACACCACCGCTTTCGCCGACGAGCGGGTGAAGGTCAAAGCGATAGCAATTGATCGTTCCGGCAAGAGGCGTCCGCGGCGCGTACTGGTAACGATCGACAACGGTGCTGCCAATCCCCCCGCTACGCCCACGGGTTGCGTCGGCTGGCAATGTAACGGCGGCACACCGCCTCCCACGCCAACGCCGGCGCCGCCGACAAGCACTCCAATATCCCCAGCCGACACCCCGACCACATTGGCGACGTCCACAGCCGCGGTGGCCGTACCGACCGATCCTCCAGTTCTACCAACCGACACACCTACTGAGAGTCCGCCGACGGACACTCCGGTTCCGCCAACCGATACTCCCATTCGAACAACCGCGACGGCTACCGCCATACCACCAACCAACACCGCCATTGCGCCGACAAACACGCCCACCGTCGTTCCGACCACGCCGTGTGCGAGTTGGCAATGTGGTGTGGGGACGCAACCTCCCACGCCAACTCCAACATCCAAACCCACGGCCTGTGTCGGCTGGTCGTGTAGTAACAACACTCCTGTCGTCACTTCCACACAGGGTCCAACCCAGCCGCCCGGAACTGATACGGAGTCCGGAATTGACGTGGAAGGTCTTGTAGCTTCCAAGGATTTGGCGTTGTCCACGGTTACGATCGACGTGTTCAGTGGCGGGACGATGACGCTCACCGTCACCTCAGAGACTGTGTTCAAGGGGAGTGTGTCGGCAAACCTCGCGCAAATCACCGCGGGACACTTCATCAACGCGACGTTTCGAGAGTTCACATCGATAGCTCTGCAAATCGAGACCGATTTTCCTGACGGGGATTAGCAGCTTCGCTCCTGCCCTACTCGTTCAACGAAGTGCTGGTACCCCCAAAGCTTGGATCAAGGAGAAAAAGATGAATGCACGAATCCGGCGAGGAATTGTCCTCGCAACCCTGATGTTGACTTTCATCGCGCTGGTATCCTCGGGAGCCATGGCGCAGAATTTGGACCGCTGTGCTAGATCCGACGAACGGCTAGCGACCAAGGGCCGCGGCGACCGAGACTTCGACGGCCTCAGCAACTGTCGAGAGAAACACATCACAGGAACCTCGCACAGGGATCCTGACTCAGACGACGACGGCATCGACGACGGCGACGAAGTCGCCAACGGGACGGACCCGAACGACCCCGATTCCGACGACGACGGTGAGGACGACGGGGACGACATGGACCCCGCTGACGAGCTCGATAGTGAAATCGAAGGGAACGTCGACGCCATCACTTGTGGGACCGCCTCTTCCATCGTAGTCCTCGGAATTACCATCGAAGTGACAACTGGCACCGAGTACGAGGGGGTTGGGTCCTGCGAGGATCTCGCGACAAGCTTTGCTGCGAACGGTGGTGCCCACGTAGAGGTGGATGTGCAGGGGAACCTTGCAGCTGGGTTTGTCGCCAACGAGATCGAGGTTGACGACGAGGACAACGATGGCAGCCCGGATGATGTCGATGACGACGATGACAATGACGGCTTCGACGACGATGACGAAGAAGATGAAGAAGATGAGGAAGACGACGAGGATGAAGAAGACGAAGAAGACGAAGAGGACGAAGAAGACGACGACTAAGCGCTGATACCGGAGGCCCGGGCGAGTTCGCTCGGGCCTTCTCGCGTCCCAGTCCCCCCACCCACAAGCAAACATGGCATCAACGAAAGTGGCGCGGCCGACATTGCTCGACGCCTTCGCCCTATCGACGCCACCAGCCCGGACGATCTGTGGGTATTGCTTGGACTTCGCTAAAGAACCGCTCGAGGGCAAGCGCAGGAATCGGCTCAGGTAGAGACTTGTCGGCAATACCGGCGTGAACCGGACCTGCGCCGCTAACTCTGAGCAGGAACCTTGCTAGCTCCCCCCATTGAACACCAGCACCGAGTGACGCTGCCGGCCAACGATCTTGCCGCCTCGCAACACCGACATCACCCGCTCCACATCGCTGGAACTGACAAGGACTGCGACCGGCCCCGATCCATCCCAACTGTTTCGAAGGTGTTCCACAGCTCCGCTCTCGACGGTCTCAATCTGGCGTCCAAGATAGAAGTCGATTCCTGGCTGATAGCCAACCGCCGAGATGACCTTCGTCGCCGCGGGAAGTTCCTCACGCACAATCGAAGCCAACTCTCGGAAATTCCCGGCAAGTTCGCCTCGACCCGTCTGGATCATCAGCAGCAAGACCGCAACGCTGACCAGAAGTGCAGCGAGTGCGTCAATCGACGAACCACGCGCCGCAAGAAATCGCACCATCAAGCCAGTCGCCATCAGGGCACAACCGCCGAACAACAATAGAGGCCGCAGGGTCGGAACCCGCCAGTGTGGAACCCAAACGACGAATAGGAGTCCACAAGCGAGGGCAACGAACCCAGAAATCGCCACCAATCCACCCGCCCGCGGCAGGAATGTTGTGGCTGCCGTATCGAGATGCCGGCGATAGACAACACCCAGGGCAATCGCCAGTGGTGGCACCGAAGGAAGTACGTACGGTATCAGCTTCGACGACGACATGGAGAATACGATGAGCGGGCACGCAGCACAGAAGAAAAGATAGGCGCCGGCCGACAGTCGAGAGAGACTTACAATCTCCGACCACGACCGCCGCGGGTCGAGAAGCCACAGAACGCTCCAGGGCAAGAGGCCGACGATGAGGACTGGGGCAAAGAACCAGACCGGCTCACGGTGATGCCACGGAGCGACGAATCTCTCTACATGGTGGTGCCACAGGAAATTCGCAATGAATCCAGGCTGCCGCGTTTCGACGAGCAGAAACCAGGGAGCACACAGGAGCGCGAACAATGCGAGGCCCCGCCAATCCCACAACCGTCGAACCATGGCCAGCTGCTTGTGCCAAGACAGGAACAAGATGGCCGGACACCAAATCAACACAACCGCAATCGGTCCCTTGGTGAGAACTCCGAACGCACTAACCAAATAGGTAAAGCGAACCCAAGCGGGGTTCTCACCTTGGATAGCGAACCAGACCGCTGCCATCCCAGCCATCGTCCAGAAGGTCAGGAGCATATCCATCGTCAACAGTTCTGCCAGTCCGAAGAAGAGCGGGCACGACGCCAGCAGTGTCACAGAAAGCCAAGCTGTGCTGGAGCCAAACAGTCTTCGAGAGAACTCAAAAGTCACAGCCAGACAACCAAGAGCAGCGAGAAAAATCGGTAGCCTCGCACTCGCATCGCCGACGCCGAAGAAGTGAAAGGACAACGCGCTCAGCCAGTACAGCAACGGGGGTTTGTCCAAAAACACAGCAGATCCGAGTTGCGGCACGATCCAGTCGCCGGACTCGAACATCAATCGTGCCGTCTCTGCGTAGCGTGCTTCATCCGGCTCGGCGAGCGGCAGCGACAAGACACCGCCGAGCGAAATGGCAGCAACCAGCGCCAGCACAGCGATCAAACTCCATCGCACCGCGATCGCCTCGATCGCCGCGAGTTCCGGCGCCGGAGCCCACTCTGGTTCAGCGGCGATAGACCGTATTGCACTCATCGTACCGGGCTCATGCGGCGAACTAGCGTCCCCAGCGGCAGCCAATACGGCACGGTGTTTCGGTACTCGCGGAAGGCTTCACCGTAGAACTGCAGATACCGCCTTTCCTTGAGGAGCGGCCCAAAAACACAGTACGCTGTCCACATGACGGCGATCGCAAGATGGTCGGGAGTCCACACCGGCCCCGTCCACAACGTTAGAGCAAAGGCTACGTAAACCGGTTGCCGTACGTAGCGAAAAGTTCCACTTCGACTCAGTCGCACCTTCGCCGGATCGGTTCCCCGCGCCACGGCCGCCCAGCCATGAAAGCCCGTTTGGACTGCCAAGCCAGCATCCCACATGGCCTTGAGCAGAAGTATCCACGAAGCACAAAAGGCAAGGCCCCACAGGACCAAATTCAGCCCACGGGGTTGCCACCAAACGACGTCGGAAAAGCTCCAAAGCGCGAAGACCGAGAGAATCTGCAGCGAAGAGATCGTGGCAAATGTCGTCGTCGCAAGTGACGGACCGAGCCGCCCGGGTACCAAGCGAGACAAGACGTGACGCCTCCCTCGCTCAGTCAACAGCAGCGAGTGCAACAGCGGGAACTGCAGCAGCAGTGCAGCATTCACGAACAGTGCTGACGTTCCCTGAAGACGCCCGAGGCCGCTACTCATGCCTGAATAGAGTCCATACATCATCGCCGAGATCGCCACCGCAAAGGTGGCGTGGCAGATAGTCCCGTACAGCACCCCGAAGACCCGCTGTCCGACCAGGTACGCTCCAGGCCGCCGAGTTCCGTCTCCGACACTTCTCTCATTCATTCTGCTTCCCTTCACACCGGCACCGGGTCAGACACACCCGCTGCGCCGACAACAAGGCCCGTCCCCGAGGAACCCCCGCCACAATGAATCTCGTCTGCGCCATTCGCGATCCGACTCAAAACTCGACTGTCCGAACGGTGATACGAACATCGACGGCGTCGGCTACCTTTACGAACAGCACTGACGGCGGCACCAATCCGAACTCGTGCAGCGAAATCTGCAAGCCGGCCTCGAACGACAGTTGCTCACCAACCTGGTGCACTCCCGACACAACAGCCCGAACGCGTCGGGTAATATCGCGGATCGTCAGATCGAGCTCGATCGTTTCCGGCACGGCGACGCGGCCGTCGACGACGACGAAGCGCGCGCCACGAATCGTGGCACCGATGTGGGGGAAATGCTCCGCATCGAACATCGATCGCATCTTGTGATCCCGCACTCCGTTGCCCGTATCCAAGGACTCTACCGGCACGGCGATGTCGACGCTCCAACCATCGCCGTCGTCCCCTGATCGAGCAACATAGGGAATGTCTTCCACACGTCCTTCAAAGCCGTGTAGCGTCGAGCTTCCGGTGAAAGTCACATCCAGAGAGCCTCTGGCTCCGGCGCCGTACGCAGGCAAAGCCACGACCAACAACGCTACCAATGCAAGCAAAAGCGCGACCAGCGACGCCGCTGACTCCGTTCGCAGCAACCTCATCCAAGCACCGTCAACAGGGCACGCATCGCACCCCCTAATCCGAAGTCAGCGAGAGGCTGCTCCCCAGCGTTGATCGCGAGAAACGAATCAAACAGGTTCGGGTCGCGCGCGAGGCCTCGGACGACGCGGCGCCGCAGCCCCGGCCGTGCCGCAATCGCCAGCAACCCGCGCGTCAGGAGAACATGATTTCGACTGAGACGCCGATACGCCCGCTCGTACTCGCGCAGACTGCGACCACGGGACAGAATCTCGATCAATGCCCTAGCCGATTCGAACCCAAGAGTAAGTCCCTCGCCGGTCAGAGGATCCACATATCCAGCAGCATCCCCAACTAGCGCGACCCCAGAACCAAACCTGCGTTTTACTTTTTGAAAGAACGGCCCCGCTCCGCGCACACTGTCGACGGCGTTAGCGCCATTTAACCTTGCGCGGAGATCTCCAAATTGCTCGAGCCGCTTCGCGTAACTTTGGCCATCACCCGGACCCAAGATTGCTACACCCACAGTACTGTCACCGACGGGTGTGACGTAAGCCTCGGCTGAGTCGGCCCAGTGCACTTCAACGAACCGCGACCAGGGCTTGCAATCGTAGTGCTGGCGCATTCCGAAACGACGACAACGGCTCAGCCCCATATCAAGGCTTGCCGACTTCCGGATGCTGCTGTGAAGACCGTCGGCTCCGATCAGAATCCGCGCTGACACGCGACGCTGCGTCGTACAGACCTCGACACCGGTCGAGGACTTCTTCCACGCAAGAACTTCGTCGCCCAAAGAGATCGTCGCCCCAAGCTCTGTTGCACGATCCGACATCGCGGCCCAGAGCGCCGTGCGGCGGACTCCCCACCCCGGCCCAGAAGAGAATCGCCCCTCGGCCGCGGTCGCTCCATCGACGAATCGAATCCCGAGGAAGGGAGAATAGGCATCGGGTGACAGCCGCACTCCCATATCCCGCAGCTGATCACGCCCACGAGGCATGACGCCCTCGCCGCACGCCTTTTCCTGCGGGTTGCGCCGAGCCTCCACGACGATTGCTGTGAGACCCGCAAGTCGCGCACGAATCGCCGTCGCCAAGCCGACTGGGCCCGCTCCGGCTATCACGAGGTCGTAGCCGATGGCCACTAGGACGCCGCCTTCATTCGCGGCCCCAAGGGCAACAGTCTACGTCGATCCGCAAATCGCTCCGCGTACCCTCCGACTTCATTCAAAACGGCCTCTTCGCAACGAATCCGCACGACCAGGAGGAACGCGTTGAGCAAAGAGAAAGCCACCGCCGTCAGCCAGGCACTGTGCATCAACGGCACGGCGAATTCTTCGAGAATCACCGCCAGGTAGTTGGGATGCCGCAAATAGCGGTACGGCCCCGAAGTGACGACGGGATCCCCGGGCACGACGATCACTCGGACGTTCCAGCGCGAACCGAGCGAAGTGATCGCCCAATAACGCAACAATTGCGCAACGACAGCGACCGCGAACATCGAGTAGCCCAGGACCGGAACGAAGGGGCGGTTCAGCAGTAGTACCTCGCTCACACAACCGACAAAGAACGACACGTGAAGTACGCGCATCCAAAAAAAGTGCTGCCGCCCCACTTCGAATCCGCCGCGCGCAAGCGCTACCACCTCGTTTCGCCGACTCAGGCGCAACTCGAAGAGCCGCTCTGCCGCCAGCAGACCGAGGAATATCGAGTACACACTTACCACTGAAGGAGTACCATCTCGGCGCAGAAGCCCGGCCCCATGGCGAGGAGCAATCCGTAGCTTCCGGCAGCCGGCTTCAATTCCCGCATCGTGTCGCGCAGCACCATCAGCACCGAGACGCTAGAGAGATTCCCGAGGCGATCGAGACTCTTCCACGTTAAGTCCAGAGCCTTGCTCGGCAACTCGAGTGCGTCCTCGAAGGCCTCGAGCACCTTCGGGCCACCAGAGTGAAAAACGAAGTGTGCGATGTCGCCCAGCGAAAGTCCCTGATCCGCCAAGAAACCATCGACATTTGGGCGAATCTTTTCCCGGACCAAATTCGGTACGCCGGCGTTGAGGACAATGCTGAACCCCTGGTCGCACACCTCCCAGCCCATCACATCTTCCGTATCGGGGAAGAGCACTGAGCGCGACGCGACAACAGTCGGCCCCTTCTTGTGTCGGTCCTTCTCGAGTCGGTCGGCACCCGTCATCACGACCGCAGCCGCGCCGTCGCCGAACAACGCGCTGGCAATCATGTTCGCCACCGAATGATCGCCTCGCTGTAGGGTGAGACTACACAACTCGACGGCCACCAACACCGCGAGTTGGTCGGGAAACGCCTTCAGATAGTCCGCAACGCGCGCGATCCCTGCGGCACCGGCGACACAACCCAAACCAAAGATCGGCGTGCGCTTGACGTCGGGACGCATCCCCAGGCGATTGACCATACGAGCGTCGATCGACGGTACCGCAATCCCCGTTACCGTCGTAAAGAAGATGTGGTCAATCTCCGACGGGGCGGCACCGGCATGCGCCAATCCATCACATAGGGCATTTTGACCAAGCTCGAGCGCGCTGCGAACGTAGGCGTCGTTCGTCGCTTCGAAGGTCGAAAGATTCCGATATTCCTCGATCGGCAGCGCCAAGTGGCGTCCGCTGACCTGAACGGCATCGTGCACTCGCTCGAGCCGGCTGGTCACCCGACCGGTCGGATCCCAGACATCCTTCAGAGCCGACAGGAGCGATTTCTGGGAGTAGTAGTTGGACGGCAACGCCCTGCCTACCGCCTGAATCTGCATGCCACACACCGTTCTCATGCGCACGGGGACGACCGTGAATTCGGTCGATCTGGCCCGTGCACTGGACTCCAACAACGCAACACGCGTGCCAGCACCGGCGCTGGCTAGGAGCGCCTCCCGGAGGACGGGTTCAGCGTTCAGAACATGGAATCGCTGCACTCGACCACGAGAAAACTTGCAGGGTTCTAGTCCAGACGATGGACAACGCGCACCGAGTCGTCGACGAGATCGGCCGCAATGTAGCCAATCGCGTTCGAGTCTGCCCCCACGTAGCGCTTTACGGCCTCGTCCGATTCCAGAGTCGCTGGCGGAAAAACGCCGTGGAAATACTGCTCATTCCAATAGGCTACCAGGTCCGACCTGACCCTGACCAAGAAGTACTGCTCGAAGACCCGACGCGATGCGCTTCGCGCTTCGCGATTGATCGGGACAACCGGCGCCCCATCTTTCCAGTAGCGCTGCTTCTTCAGGAAGATTCGCGCCACTTCCTCGACAGAAATTGGCGAATGCCTACTGCGGTGAACGATCACGACCAAAGGAGACTCGGCTGCCGCTAGATCGCAACAGAGAATCGCAACGATGCAGAATATGCCGAAAAAGCGCATTCTTCAGAACAAGATGGCCAACGACGAACGAAAGCCCGCCTCGGTCAAATCGGAGTGGTGATCGACAATCTGATACTCGACCTTGAAGGTCGCGTACGGCGCCGGCCGGTACGCTGCGCCCACCACGACCTGATTCAGGCTCCTCCCAGCACCGCGCGGAGCGAAGTGCTCATAGCGGCCAATGCCGTAGACTTGTGAAAAAAACTGGACCGCAAGTTGCGAGTAGAGCCCCCATTGGGAACCCGAAGTGCCCGCGCCTTCGTCGAAGCTGAGCTCCGACATCCACTCGATCGGCCCGTCCCGCCAAACCGCGTCGAGGCCACCCAAATGGAACCATTCGTCCCTGGAGCGAAACGCCAGATAGGTGGAACCGAGAGAAAGACCGGGCCTTGGCTGGATCGTCAATCGTGCGCCGCCGCTGCGATCCGCCTCGACGAACTGCGGCGTCGGCTCCAACTGATTCGTGAACTGACCGAAGACATCATAACCGATCCGGCCGCTCAGCAACTCGCCAGACAGGCTGACGCCGGTGGTGTTCTCGTCGAACGGCAGCTCCGTGACCAACGGCCGCGACGTAGTCCAGACCAACGGCTGCGCGTGAATGACGTTCCAACGCCCCACTGGAGTTAGAAACTTACCCACCCGCACCTTCAGCTGATCACTGTAGGCAAAGTCTGCGTAGAGGCGCTCGATCTCGAAGCGCTCACCTGAGCTTCCCGCATTCCCGTCGGAGTCAATGCTCAACAGGTCTTCAAACTCCAGCTCAGAAAAAAAAGTGAATCTCTCGAAACCCTGAAGCATCACGAAGAGGCTCAAGTCCTCCAGGTTCAGATGCCCCGGTCCTCCTTCGTCGCGTGTGAAATCGACGCTGGTATATCCTCCGAGGACGAGGCCCGACGTCCCGAAACGAAGCCCCCGCCCCGGCACGTAGGAAAGCGACCCAACATCGCCGTCGAGCAAACGAGATACCGCGCCTGAAGGGGCGGTCGCCGGATCATCAGGGATTTCATCCGCCAACGAACGCGAGCCAGCCAATCCCAACAGCATCAAGAAACACAAGATTGTGAGAGCCGATCCGACCTTGACGCATTGACAGGTCTCCTTCATTTTCGATCGCACTCCATGAAGCCAAGCAGATTAACCGCAAAGTCTTCGGATGCACAATCGGTCCGGGAAGCGGTTCGGTTCTCACTTCGACCCAAGCTACTCGCGTTGTCGCTCCTACTCGTCGCAGTCCCGGGCGCCGTCTTCGCAGCCCTGGCCTTCTCCGCTGCACACGATGCACTCCGCAGCGCCGCAGGGCGCCAATTGGTCGAAGCCGCGCGCGATCAAGCGGACAACATCGCGGTCGAGATGACCAACGTCCGCGACGACCTGCATCGCTGGGCGCGCAACGAAGTCATGCGAGACATCATGGTCGAAGACGTCGATAAGCGCATCGCAAGGCTTCTCCAGACCATTCAGAAGGGAGGCGAGTCCTACTTCGACCTAATCTGCGCCAACACCGATGGCGAGGTGGTAGCGGCCAGCGCGCCGGGCCTCGTTGGACAATCGATCAAGATCGGATTGAGTCAGCGGGTCAACACGATCCGCGGCCCGATTTCACGTTCGCCGTACCCGCGTCCACTTTTCGAAGCGCGTGAAGTCATTCCTCACCCAGATCAACCCGAGCGATCGATCGGCGTGCTCGTCGCATACTACGACTCCGGCGCGCTCGATCGAACCGCACTCCAGCTTCGCGAGAATCTCGCAGAGCTCGGCACTAGAGTCGGCATTTCAATCCTCAACGAAGACGGAACCGTCATTGGCGGGTCTTGGGATGGGTCTTGGGGTGGGTCTTGGAGTCGCTCTGGGAGTGGGACTGGACAAGAGACAGTGGCCGCGCCCATCGGACAGAACTTGCGGGACGCTGGCTGGAACTCAGCCCGATCCCGAATGCCCGACGCGCCTTCGCGCGGATTCGAGGAGGAGCAAGTCGCCCAGGTCTTTGCGGGATACTCTGACCTGGATGCGGTCCGCGCCGATTGGCGCGTGTTGGTCACGCAACCGATCGGCGAGGCGCTCGCTCCTGTGGCCAATCTGCGCAGAAGGTGGACGATCGCTCTCGCCGCCGTGGTCCTGGTCGGCCTTCTTATGGCGGGCCTACTCGCCGAAAGAATGATTCGGCCCCTGCAGGCGCTCACCGAAGCCACTCAGGAGATCCGGCTTCTCGGCGAGGAGACGAAACTATTGGCCGTCACCTCGAGTGACGAGATCGGACAACTGACCGCCGCCTTCAACACAATGGCCAGCGAGCTACGAAGAGCTCGCCGCGAACTGATCAACGCCGCACGCCTGGCACTGGTCGGCGAAATGGCGGCCGGGATTGCACACGAGGTCCGAACACCGCTCGGAATCCTACGCACTGCGGCTCAGGTATTGCGGCGATCGACCGACGCGAGAACTCCAAAGGAAACAGAGCTCCTTGACATCATGGTGGCTGAAACAGATCGGCTCTCGCATGTCGTCAATGAATTCCTGGACCTGGCCGGTCCCAAAGTACCCTCCGCCCAGAGCGCGTACCTCGAGCCAGTGCTCGCCAGAGCAGTGGAGTTTGTCAACGCCCAAGCTGTCCACAAAGGGGTCACGCTGCGACAAGACTTTACCGACGACCCTTCCCCGGCTTGGTGCGATCCGGAGCAAATCTATCAGGTCGCGCTCAACCTCATCGTCAATGCAACGCAGAGCCTCGACTCAGGCGGAACAGTTGTCGTCCGGCTGGACCCAGCGCGATCAGGGCGAGTCGCCTTCGAAGTCGCTGACGACGGGCCGGGGATATCCGACGATGTTCAAGAAAAGATTTTCGCGCCCTTTTTCACGACGCGAGAATCCGGAACCGGTCTCGGACTCGCTTTGGTCGATCGCATCGTCACCGCGCATCGCGGCACACTGAGCGTCACCAGTTCTAAGGGCACAGGCGCCACGTTTCGGGTCACATTGCCGGTCGCTGAGGAGGTCGCATGAAGCGGGTATTGGTTGTCGATGACGAGCGTAGTGGCCGCCGCGTTTTGCAGATTATGATCGAAGAGCTCGGATTGTCCTCGATCGCCGCCGAAAGCGGCGAGGGAGCACTCGAGCACCTCCAAAACGAAACAGTCCATCTCGTCCTGACCGACCTCAAGATGCCGGGAATGAGTGGCCTCCAATTGCTCAAGGAAATTCGCGCGTCCGACACAGAGCTGCCGGTGATCATCCTGACGGCCTACGGAACCGTCCAAACCGCGGTCGAAGCGATGAAGAACGGGGCCTTCGACTACATTCTACGACCCTTTGACGCCGACACGCTCGAAGCAGTGATTCGTCGCGCTCTGGCGTTTCGTCGCATCGAGATCGAAAACCAACTTCTGCGAGAACAGCTAGAAGAAAAGCCCGAGACTCGAGGAATCCAAGGCAACTCGGCAGCGATCCAAGAAGTCATCAGCCTGATCTCCAAAGTCGCACCAACCAAGAGTCCGGTCCTCATCACCGGGGAAACCGGTACCGGCAAAGAGTTGGCAGCACAAGCGATTCACCGATCGAGTCCCCGCAAGTCAGAACTCTTTGTAGCGCTCAACTGCGCCGCAATTCCTTCACAGCTCCTGGAAAGCGAGCTCTTCGGGCATGTACGCGGAGCGTTCACCGGCGCCGACTCGCCGCGCCCCGGGAAATTCGAAGTCGCCGACGGCGGCACCTTGTTCCTCGATGAGATCGGCGACATGCCCTACGATCTACAAGCCAAGCTCTTGCGTGTTCTCGAGGAGGGAGTGGTCGAACGCGTCGGCTCCAATACGCAACTAGACATCGACGTCCGGATCATTTCTTCGACCAACCGTGATCTGTCCGTTGCCATTGCAGAGAACCACTTTCGCGAGGACCTCTTCTACCGGCTCAACGTCTTTCAGGTACAGATGCCACCGCTTCGGCAACGTGCCGACGACATCGTGCAGCTGGCGCAAGTCTTTCTCGAGCGCTACTGCTCACAGCTCGGTAAAATACCACCCACGATCAGACCAGACACAGCCCGCATCCTGGAAACGTACGCCTGGCCGGGCAACGTCCGGGAACTCCGCAATCTAATGGAGCGCGCATCCGTTCTCTGCGAAGAGACCACCTTGGGCCCGCGTTTCGTCCGATCCCTGCTCCCTGCGACAATGTCCCACGAGACCGACGATGAGACACAAGAAGACGGCCTCGACAGCGCAGTCGAGAGCCTCGAACGCCGACTGATCCTACAAGCTCTCAGCAAAACCGGCGACAACAAGGCCAAAGCTGCACGACTTCTCAAGATCGCCGAGCGCACCCTTTGGTACAAGCTGAAAAAATTCGGGATGTGACCTCTGAGACCGATGCCGAAGTCCGAACCGTCTCGAAACAGCTCCGTGCGGCCCATAGCAAGCTGCGCAATCTTCGTGCCTTTGTGCCTTCGTGTTGAATCTTTTCCCGCACCAGGTCCCGGTGTATTCCCCTCACCGTCATGGCACAGCCGCGGCGGCCGATTCCCCGATCCCGATGAAGCAGTCGTTCGTGATTTTCAACACGATGGCACGAAGACACGAAGGGGTTGTCAGGGTTTTTCGGCTCCGTCGCCTAAGAACTCATTCCGAGTCTTCGGGAAAACCGCCCGCCTCATCATCGTCGGCTAAATCCGCCTCGAAGCCCTCTAACTGTTCGGCGACTCGACCCGGCTGTTTGAACGACGCGATGTGGAAAATGGCATCGCCTTCGTTGACCAACGGCAGCTGGGACTTGCCGATCACAATTCCAGACACGCCCGATTTCACTTCAACTTCCTCGTCGCCCAGGGGATCCGAGACAAATCCGAGACTGTCGCCCTCTTTGACGCGAGCGCCCAAGGCGAGCGTCGTCTGGAGAATGCCGCTGTCCGGCGCGCGCACCCAGGCGCTGGAACGGGCGACAAACGGATCCGCGTTTGTCTTGTCGCGGCCGGCCTTGGGCAACATTTCGAGTGAGCGCATCACCGCCAGCACACCGCGCAATCCGCCGCGAATCGACGACTCGTCGAAGCGAAGAGCCTCTCCAGCCTCGTAGACCAGCATCGGTACTCCCTTTTCGAAGACCGATTGGCGCAGCGATCCGTCACGGATGTTGGCATTGAGCACCACCGGAACGCCGAACGTCTGCGCCAACGCCGCCGTTTCCGGATCGTCCAGACAGGCCCGAATCTGCGGAAGATTACTTCGATTCGCCGCGCCGGTGTGTAGATCGATCCCGTGTGTGGCGTCCTTGACCACTTCTTCCATGAACTGATGCGCCAGGCGGGCGGCCAACGATCCTGTCGGTGAGCCCGGAAAAGATCGGTTGAGGTCACGTCGATCCGGCAGATAACGCGTGTGGCTGAGGAAACCGTAGACATTCACAATCGGAACAGCGACCAGCGTCCCACGCAGGCGATTGATCGACGGAATACGAAGCAACCTGCGGATGATCTCGACACCGTTGATTTCGTCGCCGTGGATGGCCGCCGACACAAACAACCGCGGGCCGGGCCGCTTCCCGTGAACGACATGCGCCGGCAAGAAGATCTCTGCCTGCGTATACCGCCGCGCCACTGGAATGCGCACGGACTTGCGCTCACCTGCGGCGATCTCAACCCCCCCGATCGAAATCGACGGGCGCTTCGTCTTTCGAACCGAGTTCATTCCAGCTCCTTGTCGAGGCACTGCGCCGCGTTGAGCCCCTCAAGAGGGAGCACCCCTCGATGAAGGCGAAAAAGGAGCACTTCTTGGTCCAGCAACCGACGGCACCGTGATCTCATAGCCGGAATTAGTATCAGCCGGAGAAACCAAAAAGTAGAAGGCCTTGACCAACTCCCCGAGCCCAACACCACCGCGGCACTCTCTCCACAGAACGGGACCTTTCCCACATAGCGAAGTAGCTATAGGGCAATAAGCACTCTCGAATCGCAGCTCAAAGCTCTCGCCAGCGACCGGCGGCTGCAGATCCTTGACTGGCTCAAGGAGCCGATGGCTCACTTTCCTCCACAGCAAGTCGGTGGCGATCTGGTCCGCGACGGTGCCTGCGCATTGGAGATTGGACACAAGCTCGGAGTCAGTCAGCCGACCTGCGCCCGACATCTGAAGATCTTGACAGATGCCGGCCTGATCATTCCGACAAGGAGGCACCAATGGACCTTCTACAAGCGCGACGAGAAACAGCTCCGCGCCCTCAAGGCGCGAATTCGCTCCGATGTCTGATCTGAGCCCCTTCGATCCGACCACCGCCGACTTCGCCACATGGTTTGACGAACTCCCCCTGTGGTCCGCTCCCTTTGCCACGTTGCTCCTCGATCATGCGCCAATTCGGGCTGGAATCACCGTGCTCGACGTCGGCGCCGGCACAGGCTTTCTGACCATCGAACTCGCGGAGCGATGCGGCCCGACGTCAACCATCATCGCCGTCGACCCGTGGCAGCACGCGATGAGTCGATTGCGCCAAAAGGTCGACCGGCTGGAGTTGGGTAACGTCGTCTGCGTTGAACAAGACATCCTCACCGCCCGGCTCGAAGCCGAGAGTCTCGACCTGATCGTTTCGAATCTCGGCCTCAACAACTTCGCCGGCCCGCAGGCCGCTCTCGAGGTTTGCTATCGCGCGGCGCGAAGCGGCGCTGATCTCCTGATCGCCACCAACGTTCAGGGACATATGGCGGAGTTCTACGAAATCTATCGCGATACCTTGATCGACCTTGGACACCGGAGCAGCCTGCAGACCCTCGACGAGCATATCCGACACCGCGGCACCCAGGAGTCCGTGTCCGCCCGGATCCAGTCCTCCGGATTCGCTGTCAAAGAGGTCAGCACCAGCACCTTCACGATGCGCTTCGCCGACGGATCATCGATGCTGCGACACCACCTGATCCGCGCCGGATTCTATCCCGACTGGAAGGCGATCGCGCCAGTCGATCACGTCGACGAGGTCATGCGCGCCCTCGAAGCGAATCTGAACGAAACGGCCGCGAAGAACGGTAGCCTCCCTCTCACGATCCCGGTCAAATGCCTTCACGCTGTCAAAGAGTAGCGCCGAGCAGTCCGTCGAGAAACAGGTGCGCAAGCCGAAATGAAAAGTTTCGTGACACAGCAAGGCAGCGAACCGGCCTGCCGACCGGAGCCTTGGCGGAGGTGGGAGGCGCGCCCAGATGTTTCTTGAGGACCTCGCAACGCAGCGATACCGATCAAAGACCGTTTGCAGCCCGCGCCCGTCTCGGCGAGGTGCTAGTCACTTCGCCACCGGCGGTGATCCACAGGGGGCTTGATGGCCCTCAGGATCGTTGACAAGACTAGCAGCTAGCGCTTCATGGAAGACGGACGACTGTTAGATGAACGAACATCTGGAGAGACGATATGCCTGTAAGTGAACTCGAACTGGGACTCGACCTCGGACCATCCACGGTCCAGTGGGACGGAGTACAACTCGCCAACTACGGACTTGCCGTCCACGCCTCTTCCGATCATTTTCGCGATCTAGAGGAATCCTTCGACCCTGTCACCTTCTACGGTACGTACCTCGCGATGGAAGCGCGTCGCACGCTCAATGCCCGACTCGCAAAGCTCGGACTCGAGCGCCACCATGTCGTTCAAATCGGACAGTACCTCGAAGTTCTATCCTCGCTCCCGACGAGCGGTGAGGCTGTCACCAAGGGCAAGGTCATCGACATCAAGAACGGTGGCGACGGCAAGGCCGTACGGGTCACGTCAGAATTCGAGACCGTCATCGACGGCGAGGTTTTTTGCCGCAGCCAGAACAAGATCAATCTGGCGTCATTCGGCTGGGGCGAGCCATCGCAACAGCGCGACGGCGACTTCCATCCGCTAGACGCGCGAACCGAAATCCCAGACACCGATCCCACGTCGGCACGAGCGGTCCAAACCGACGAATTCCTCGGGATTCGATTCGCCCCTTGGGACGAGAACCCACATTGCCGCAGCCAGTCTGCCGCGGAAAAAGCCGGCTTGGCGTTCCCTCCGACGCAGGGCCTGTGCATCGGCGGAATGTTGTGGTCCGAGGCAGCCGACGTCCTGGGCGGCGGAAAAATGCGCCGAATCAAGAGCGGGATTCTGTCGACGGTCGGACCGGTCAAGGCTGGCGACAAGCTCGAGTTGCGGCTTTGGAAGACCTCCGACAGCGAAGCGTTTGGCCAAGTGTTCGTCACAGAACGCGACGGTCAGCCACACGGAAAGAAGTCGATCCTCGCTCGTTTCGAGATCGCCTAGCAGGCTGGTCGCCTAGAGGTCAGGTCAGGATGGAACGACCGGCCTTTCACCGAGGCCGGTCGCAGGTCATTTTGACGTTTCGCTACCGAGATACTCCCAAAGCTGGCGATCGTGTCGGCTCGCAGCGCTGAGCGGCTTTAGATAGGGCTCCCAGCGCTTCGGCGCGGCCGGCTCGGGGTGGTCGCCCATGACCGTTACGCGCTGAATCACCCTCTCGCCTTCGAAGTCGTTCAGAACGTTGTGCTGCGTACATCGGTTGTCCCAAATCGCAACCGTCCCTTGCGACCAGCGGTAGCGGACCGTGAACCGTGGACTGGTCGCCCAGCGCGTCAGGAAGCCCAACAGACTAGCGCTCTCTTCGTGGCCGAGCTCGACGATGCGGCGCGTAAAGTGCTCGTTCACGAACAGCGACTTGCGCCCAGTTTCCGGATGTACCCTGACGACAGGGTGCACGGCCATTCGCTCCGGGTTCCCGTGCGGGTGGGCGTCGTGCAGCGCGGTCAGTCCTTCGCAGAACTCGCGCATCGCCGGTGAGAGTTCTGCGTAGGCCTTGTACATATTGGCCCACATCGTATCCCCGCCAACCGCAGGGCATTGCACCATATTGAGAATCGCCATGACCGATGGACTGGCCTGACACGTCAGGTCGCTGTGCCACTCATCGGCGATCGCACCCTGGCCCCCTGAGGCGTGAAGCTCGAAGAACTCCGGCCGTTCGGCATTGAAGCTCAGATTCGGGTGCGCCTCGAGCTCACCAAAGAGTCGCCCAAAAGCAATGTGGGAGTCGGGCGTCAGCTTCTGACCCGGGAAAAACAGCACCATGTGCTCGAGCAAGAGAGCCCGCAGCGCATCGACGTCGGACGGTCCGGCCTGCTCCAGGACCAACCCTCGAACTTCCGCCCCCAGTGAGCCCGAGAGTCTCTCGACTTCCAATGTTTTCATATCCATCGCACGCAATCTCCTTCCGAGCCTCGACGGGCCTAGATCATCACCCGATCCCAATTAGCTAGCATTTCCCGACCGCTTGCAGAAAGAGAAGGGCCGTCTCGCAACACCTCGCCAGGCGGGAAATCCTGACAACCCCTTTGTGTCTTCGTGTCTTTGTGTTGAAAAACACGAACGACTGCTTCATCGGGCTCAAGGGATCGGCCGAGGGACAGAGTAGCCCCATTACCTTCCGCACTCACCGGACCTCGTGCGCGAAGAGATTCAACACGAAGACACGAAGACACGAAGACACGAAGATATCCCGGCTTGAAAGTCAGCCAGTTGCAATAATGCTACGTCGTCAGTATCATTACGAAATGCTAGACGATGAAGTCGTGGCGACGCAGGTGATTGGGGCAGCGATTGAGGTGCACCAGACACTTGGTGGGCCGGGACTCTTGGAAGCGGTCTACGAGGAAGCCTTTTGCTATGAGCTTCGTTCTAGGCATCTTGGGTTCGAACGGCAGAAAACGGTTCCACTCGTTTATAAGGGACGATGCCTGACGGCTGCGCTTCGGGTCGATGTTTTGGTTGAGAATCGAGTCGTCATCGAGTGCAAGGCTGCCAGCAGTTGGAACCCGGTCTTCAAATCGCAGGCACTGACCTACCTCCGGCTTCTCGATCTGCGACTCGCCCTGGTCATCAACTTCGGCGCAGCGGTCGTCAAAGACGGCATCCATCGAGTGGTCAACGGCTACTAGCGACCGATCCAAGAGATCCTGACAACCCCCTTTGTGTCTCCGCGTCTTTGTGTCTTCGTGTTGAATCTTTTTCGTCACCAGGTCTGCCAAATGCGGCACGGGACACAGCCCCTGTATCCGACTGCCTGAGCCCAATGCGACACTCGTTCGTGATTTTCAACTCAAAGACACGAAGATCCTGCAACTTACTATGAGCACACGGGCTCTTTTCGAGAGGGTTTTGAATTTGGCTTCGGCCTTAGAACGGTTTGACGATCGCGATGAAAAACATGGTTGGGATCAGGATGACTACGAGGGGCTCCGTGATCCGGAAGAAGCGCCAGTGCCATTCCATCATCGCCTCGTATCGGTCGTGATCGCCGCTGGCGCGGATTTGCCTCTTGTTGCCTCCCAGGTGAGACAGATAGATGTCCACCACTTCCATCGGCAGAATGATCGCTACTCCAATCCAAAACTTGAACGGAATGAAGCTCCAATGCGTCAAGTTCACATCGCGGAGCCAAATCAACGCGAGCGCGGTCAAAACCATCACGACGAAGGCGACGTGCTCCAAACTCGCTCCGGCGTCGAAGCGCTCCATGAAATCGTCGCGGCGCCCTCGCGCTACAGAGTCTTCCGGGTTTCGGCGCGACGCCAAGAAGGCCGGTTTCAAATAGAAGACCCACGCCACCGCCGTCGAGAAGCTCCAGATTGATACCGAGACGACATGAATCGCCTTGAGGTAGAAGTAGAGAGGCTCGAGGGCCAGTCGTAGGTCATCCATTCGTTTCGCAAGTCGCCAACACAATGGTTGTTTCCGACCAGGGCAAGAAACTCAACGCCCGGTGTCTACGGCCACCACTCGGACGAGGTTTCGCGATAGGCCAACCCGGCCGATTCTGTTTGACATCCGCGCAGCAAAGATCTTGTTTCGGTGCGCCGCGCGAAGATTTTCAGCGGCAACGAAGATCCGTGTTCATCCGTGGCCTTTTTCGAGCGCGGCGTCAGCGTTCACCGGCGTTCATCAGCGGTTTGGTGTCGGCCAGTGGCTGGTCTGGATTCATCCGTATTCATCCGTGGCCAAAACTTTCGCGGCCGCACGCTCAAAACTACTTCCCCGACCACTTCGGCGCGCGCTTTTCGGCAAACGCGCGTGGACCTTCCTTGGCGTCTTCGCTCATGAAGACCTTGCCGAGCAGCGGGCCCTGCATCTTCCACGCATCTTCTTCCACCATACCGCGCGTTTGGCGAATGACCTGTTTGCTCGCTGCAACAGCCAATGGAGCGTTGCGTGCGATGCGCTCGGCCAACTCTAGCGCGACCTCTGCAGCTTTCCCTTTCTCAGCGAGTCGCGACACCAGGCCGAGCTCATGCGCCTGTTCCGCCGTGATCGGATCCGACGTCAGAGCCATCTCCATCGCCACCCCATACGGCACGCGTTCCGGCAGCCGGAAAAGTCCGCCGCCCGCGGCGAAGAGCCCGACATTGACCTCGGGAATGCCCAGTCGCACGCCCTTGGCGGCGACGATGAGATCGCAGGTCAACGCGATCTCCAAGCCACCAGCGAGCGCAAACCCTTCCACCGCTGCGATCAGCGGCTTCTTGCTGCCGTTCTGCAAGAACTCCGTGAAACCCTGCGGCGGCCCCTCCTTCGCGAACGCCTTCAAATCCATCCCGGCGCTGAATCCACCGCCGGCGCCGGTTAGCACAGCGGCAGTAACACCATCGTCGGAATCGATCTCCTCGATCGCCGCGGTCAACCCCTGGGCTAGCGACGTGTTGACCGAGTTCTTCGCCTCCGGCCGATTCAGAGTGATCAGCCGCACGCGGCCATGTTTTTCTACCAGGATTTCATCTGCCATCTAATTTTCTCCTTAAGAACTTCCGTCTATTCGCCGCACGCCCGGCGATTCGGCAATCGCTTCGCGACGGTTTACAGCATCTCGCTCAGATCGCGTATGACACTAAGCTGGCGTTCGGGTTGGCGCGCGTCGAGGCCAACCAGCATCGTAAAGTCGATGTTGAGAGCCTTCCACGACTGCAACTGATCGCGCATGTGCTCTTTGGGACCAAGGAGCGCCAATTGATCGATCAGATCGGTCGGAATTGCCGCCGCCGCCTCGTTCTTTTTGCCGGCCAGGTACAGGTTCTGAATCCCCTCGGTCGCATCTTGGTAACCGTATCGATCGATCGCATTCTTGTGAAAGTTCTGGTCCTTCGCGCCCATGCCGCCGATGTAGAGCGCCAGGTACGGCCGCACCTGGTCGCGGCAGGCGTCGATATCCTTACCGGGGATGATCGGCTGCGCTACGTAGATGCCAAAGTCTTCGATCGACTTGCCTCCACCGGCCTTGGCAAACCCGGACTCCAACTTTTCACGGTAGACGCGGTCGAAGTGCAGCGGCGACAACAGCATCGCCAGCCATCCATCGGCGATCTCGGCAGTCTGCTCGATATTCTTCGGGCCTTCCGCTCCGACGACGATCGGAATGTCCGCGCGGCCGTGCAAAATACTTTTCAGCGGTTTGCCCAACCCGACCGCCCCCTCGCCGTGATACGGCAGTTGATAGTGCTTGCCGTCAAGCGCGACCGGTTCTTCGCGTTTGAAGATATCGCGCATGATGCCGATGTACTCGCGCATGCGTCCAAGCGGGCGCTTATAAGGCATCCCGTACCAACCCTCGACGACCTGCGGGCCAGATACGCCGAGCCCCAGAATCATACGCCCGCCACTCATTTGATCGAGCGTCATCGCTGCCATCGCCGTCGCCGCCGGGGTTCGCGCCGAGAGCTGAATGATACCCGTTGCCAGCTTGATCTTGCTGGTGTGGGCGCCAATCCAGGCCAGCGGCGTCAAAGCGTCTGAACCATAGGCTTCGGCGCTCCAAACGGAATCGCAGCCCATCGCCTCGGCTTCTTTGATTAGGTCGACAGGGACAGTGATGTTGCGCCCGGAGTAACCCAGGCTGATTCCAAGCTTCATCAATTTCGCACCTCCAGAAATCGGCCGAGCAAGTTCGACCCAATCTCCTAGGGACTAACATCCCTACGACATCAGCGTCGACTCCTCGCCGCCTCACACAATAATGTGGAACCAAACCCGACCCACCGTTTCGAAGTCTCAGGTTTGGCTTTAATGCCAAAATCGCGCTATCGGGATTCATCGGAGAAAGGTTCAAAATGTCCAAAAGATTCGACTTCCTCGGCATCAACCACCTGGCCCTTGTCAGCAGCGACATGGCGCGAACCGTCGATTTCTACCAGGGCGTCCTCGGCATGCCCCTGGTCAAGACCGTCGAGTTGCCGGCCGGCATGGGGCAACACTTTTTCTTCGACTGCGGCGGTGGCAATCAAGTCGCGTTTTTCTACTTCGCCAATGGTCCGGGCCCGGCACCCGGAATCGCTTCTCCGAAGGCGCGCCCGGACACCGGCGAGACAGAGACCGCTGTGGGGTCGATGAATCACGTGGCATTCTCGGTACCGCTCGAGAAGATCGACGGGTACCGCCAGGCCTTACTCGACGCGGGGGTCGAATGCAGTGAAGTCTGGAATCACGACGATAGCGAGTGGGGCGTCTCGCGCGAGTTGCACGAGGGAGTGTTCGTCCGCTCGGTTTACTTCAAAGACCCGGACGGAACGCTGTTGGAGTTTGCGGCATGGACGAGAGAGATGGGCCCGGATGACGTCGCGCATTCGCCGGTGCGCCCGGGGAAGGATTAGGCGAAGCCCCATGGTCGATCGGCCAGTCGGCCGCCCGTCACCCTGAGCCAGCCTCCCCTCCTTGGCAAGTTTGGTGTAATTGCCGACAACCTGAGAGCCTTCCCCTCTACCTCCGGGAGAGGGTTAATGGTGAGGGGATCAAAATGCCAACATCCTTCCCGCCCTTGTGCGGCAGTGCTTTGGCGCGCCCGTTCAAGAACGAACCCTCACCTTTCATCCTCTCCCGCGTGCTGCCATGCGGGAGAGGAGATTTTGTTGGGCTTTGCCCATCATTTCGAGAAAATCGACAGTCTCGCAGGGAGGGGGGACTACAGGCTCTCTGCTATTTCTTCGCGTCGTCGACGGTGGCCATGATGTCGAGGGAGCGCGATCCGCCGGGCCCCAGGATCTCGACGACTCGTTCATCGACGTCGTCGTACTCGAGCCGCAAGGCGCGACACATGGTCGCATGCATTTCGTAGGTGCAAGTAATGTACGTCAGTTCGATAATCTCTTCGTCCGAGAGCTCGGCGTGCAGAGCTTCGAACACTCCGTCCGACACGCGGCCGCCTTCCAACACGAGGCAATCGGTGTAGGCCAGGACCGCGCGCTCAACCGCGGAAAAACAGTCCGCGACCTGCCACGACGGGATCGCAGCGACCTGCTCCTCGGTCAGTCCGACGTCGCGGCAGGCCTTGCAATGTTGCGAGAACACGAACTGGCTGCCGCGCGTAAACCCAGTGCGACATTGGCCCAACTCACGCAGTTTGGGATCGAGCTTTCGGTCTGGATTTCGGTAGAGAAGAAAACCGCCGAGGCAGTGATCGAAAACGTCTGGCGAAGCGGCGAACACGGTCCACCAATTACCCGGCGTACCGCTGGCTGTTCCCGGCTCTTTGATTGGGTCCCTGTCGCCAAACAGCATCTTGTACATGTTGCGCGCCGCATCGTGAGCTTCTTCAGGGGGAATCTGTCGTAGTCGTGGCATCCCGCATCTCCTTGCATCGTTCCAAGTGAGCACTTCATCTCCGATCGCTCACACCGATTCGCTTTGACCTTTCCACTACTTTCTAGGACTTTGTCACCTCCGAAAACAATCGTCGGAGGGGAAAATGGAACGAAGTAGGTACGGTTTCGCCGCCACAGTCGTGGCGATACTAGCGGCGGGCGATTTTTTGACCACAACGCAGGCTCGCGCAGCGGACTCGCGCGGTATCGAAGAGATCGTCGTCCGCGCCCGCAAGCGCGAGGAGTTGATCCAAGATACGCCGATCGCCGTCACGGCTCTCAGCGACCGCGTCCTGCGCGAGGCCAACGTTCAGCGCATCGACGACATCACCAAGATCGTTCCCAATTTCAGTTTCGACACCGGCGGCGCAGGGCAATCGGCCCAGCTCACTCTCCGCGGAGTCGGAACAACCGGCGGCACTGGCGTCGCCTTCGACCCCGGCGTCGGCTTGTATATCGACGGCGTCTTCATGCCGCGCGCACAAGTGTCGGTCTTCGACGCCCTCGATATCCAACAAGTCGAAGTTCTACGCGGGCCGCAGGGGACGTTGTTTGGCAAGAACACCGTCGGCGGCGCGGTCAGCATCACCACCGCGAAACCTACGGAAGAACTCAGCGGCTCGATCTTCGTTCGGCCGGGGAACCTCAACGCAATCCGAACGCGAGCCGTATTAAACATCCCAATCGATCGCGGGTGGTTCGAAGACAAACTCTTCACCCGCTTCGCGTTGGCAACCCGGAACCGAGACGGATTCACCTTCAACGAAACATTCAATCAGGACTGGGGCGAAGAGAGCGGCATCACCTTTCTCGGATCGCTCCGTCTCATTCCGCGAGACGATGTCACCCTCGACGTCAGCGGGACGTGGTTCCGCGACCATACACACAACCCCGCCGGCCACTGCTTCGTCATCCGCCCCGACTCGGGCCTCGGCCAAGCGCTCGGCTTCTTCGACGAATGTCGCCGGACGCGACCTCGTCGTATCACCACGAATGAGAACGCCGTCGCCAGCAGCAGCAGCTGGGGCGTTTGGGGTAATCTCAGCTGGGACGTCGGCGACCTCGGCCCCCTCGAAGAGACGAGCGCCAAGTTGATCGGCTCCTGGCGCCGCCAGCTGAGCCCGAGCCGCAACGACTTCGACGGAACCCGCGTGGAAGGCGTTGCAATCGCAAACTACGGCGGCGACGACAGCAACGCGGACGGGCGAGCCGGCGAGGCCGAGCAGATTCAACAAGAGATCCAGTTCAACGCCAACGCGTTGGATGGGCGGCTGAAGATGGTGACCGGACTCTTCGGATTCTGGGAAGACGCCGACCGCTCCAACGGAATCAGGCTGCCACTCGTCAACACACTCACCGAGAACCAAATCACCACCAGCAACTGGACTTGGGCTCTGTTCGGCCAGGCAACCGCGGAAGTGACGGATTGGCTGAGTCTGACTGCCGGCATCCGCTACACGCAAGACAAGAAGGGAGCCGCACAGATCAACACCGACTTCGCCGGCGGACCACCAGGCGAGATCACCGGAAGGGTCAGCGATGCCAAGACCTTCAAGTCCTGGACCCCAATGGCCAGCATCGCGCTCTTCGCCCCGGATCGAGTGCTCGACGCGGCCAATCTCGACCACTTCATGACCTACTTCACATACTCCCGCGGCTTTAAGGGAGGCGGTCTCAACGCCGTCCTCGCCGCGTCCACCGAAGAGGGCTTGATCCCGTTCGGGCCAGAGACCCTTGACAACTTCGAGGTCGGCATCAAGACGTTCGCTTTCGATCGACGTCTGTCGATGAACGTCGCGTTTTTCGAGAGCCAGTACGACGACATCCAGCGCAGCGTCATCCGCACCGCGCCGATCATCGACGAGATGACCGGAGAAGCGACCGGCGTCCTGGTCAACAACCTGACACTCAACGCCGCCGAAGCGACAATGCGCGGAATCGAGGTCGAAGGGACCTTGATCCCAATCGACCACCTGACTCTGCAAGGCTCGTTCGGCTACATCGACGCGACCTACGATTCCTTCGGAACGGGGTGTGAAAATCAAACCGACCCCGACGTCTTCCGCACATGTCCCGCCAGTCAATTTGACGGGCGTGACATCGACCGCACTGGCGAACCATTCCTACGCACGCCCAGCTACACAGCTTTCCTCTCGGCCCAGTACGCAATACCGATTGAGGCCGACGGCTGGCTCGCGGGGAACCTGACCCCTCGGATCGAGTGGTCGTACCGCGACCGCGAACTTTTCGGCGCACCCGAAATACCGGAAGGTTCGCAGCCGAGCCTCAACCTGTTCAACGCGCGTCTCTCCTACTCCTTCCTCGAGGATCGAGCACAGATTGCACTCTGGGGACTCAATCTCAGCGACGAACTCTACTACGCCAACTTCCTGACCGCGACGGTGAATACGTTTGGAAACGCCATTGCGTCCTACGCGCCGCCCCGGACCTACGGAGCTGAGTTGTCCTACCGCTTCTAAACGACGCACCGCGCGGCCGGGTCGGCCAATCGTCTGGCCATCTCGGACATGACCAACGACGATTCGCCAGCAGTCCAGGTCAATTTGCGCATCGCGGCAGTTGACTATCACTTGCCCGCCGGCCGATGATGCACGCGTTCTAGGAGGACTCGTGATGCAGACCAAGTTCGTTCTGTCCGTCGCTCTTTCAATCCTATGCACCGTCTTGCCGATGCGAGCACAACAGCAGTTCGAGGATCAGTCAGTCGAGATTGCAGGATTCTCGCACAAGAGCTTTACCGGGCTTGGATCAAACGGTGACGGCATCGCCGGCGCGGCATGGCTCGACTACAATCGCGACGGCTTTCTCGACTTGTTCCTCACCAACGGAAAGGGCGAGGATAACGCACTGTTTCACAACAACGGCGACGGCTCGTTCACTGACGTCGCCACCGCAGCTGGCGTCGCCAACGGTCTCGGCAACAGCGGCGTCGTCGCAGCCGACCTCGACAACGACGGCTTCGAGGATCTCCTCGTAACCGGAGATGGAGGCTGGGTTGGCTCCGGCGACTCGCCCATCATTCTCTACCGTAACCTGGGCAACGACACGTTCAGCGACGTGACCGCCGCCTCGGGAATCACCGGACCAGCGACCCACGCAAGCCCGACCGTCGGGGACATAGACAGCGACGGCCTGTTGGACGTTTACATCGCGGCGATCGGCAGCTTCGTACTCGGAGTCAATCACAAGAGCGAGCTCTACCGAAATCTCGGCGGCATGACGTTTCAGAACATCAGCGCGAGTTCCGGCGTCGACACGATGATCGGCGCCTGCGAAGCGATCTTTACCGACTACAATCGGGATGAGCTCGTCGACCTGTTCGTCGGCAACTGCAACGGACCGAACCTATCGCTGACACCGATCGAAGTATTCACGAATAACGGCAACCTCACCTTCGACAACGATACCGCCACTGTAGGACTGGCAGCCGGCGGACTTTGGATGGGTCTGTGCCCGGCCGACTTCGACAACGACGGTGACACCGATATGTTCACGACCAACTACGGGTCGCCGCTCGGCGGACTTACACCGCACGCCCTCTACAGTTCGAACCTCAGCCAAGGCAGCGCAACGTTCACCGACGTCGCAGCTTCCGCAGGAGTAGCGTCGGGTGAGTTCGGCTGGGGTTGCAGCTCCTCCGACTTTGACAACGACGGATGGGCCGACATCTTCTTCGCCGGCAGCCTGCCTTTGGGCCCCTTCCCTGCCATCGGCAGCGGATCCGGCAACGCCGGCCGCCTCTTCCGCAACAACCAAGACTTCACCTTTGCGGATATCACAGCGATGCAACCGCTCGACCTGAGTGATCGCTACACATCAGGCGTCGCCACGGCCGACTACGACAACGACGGCTACGAGGACCTCGTGGTCATGACCGACGACTTGAACAACGACATGGGGCGTCCAGTGCTGTACCGAAATCTGGCAAGCGACGGCAACAACTGGCTCCAGGTCGAGCTACGCGGCACCGTCAGCAATCGCGACGCCATCGGTGCCCGCGTTCGCGTACGAAGCGAGGGCCTGACGCAAATCAAAGAGATCTACGGGGGATCGAGCTTTCTCTCGACGAACAGCAAGATTCTTACATTCGGGCTAGGTGACTCGACCAACATCCAGTCCATCTTCGTGCGCTGGCCAAACGGCCTCGAAGAAACCTTCGCCGCCCCGGGAGCCGTCAATACAAAGATGACTCTCGTTGAGGGCAGCGGCTACGCGCCGAACGTTGATCCGTTCAAGTGCTACAAGGTCAAAGACCTGAAGAATCCCAAGTTCACCAAGACGACCGTCGCGCTGCAGGATCAGTTTGAGATCAACGATGGCAACTTCGACGTAATCAAGCCGTTTTTGTTGTGCAATCCTGCAAACGTCGATGGCGAAGGGATCGTCAACCAAGCCGACCACCTCACCTGCTACAAATCGAAGGGACCGAAACTCGATCCCGACCAACGGCCCCGAGTCCAAGCGTTCAATCAACTCGGACCACTGGAGCTGGAGGCGAAGAAAGCGTTTTTGCTCTGCATTCCGTCGAGCAAGACGGTCTTGCCGTAGAACTGATCGCCAAGGAGGCACGGCTCGGCAGGCGCCTCTCCCTCCCGGGTGTTTCCTCTCAAGACGCTTGCGCGGCTCGGCAGGCGCCTCTCCCTCCCAAGTGTTTCGTCCCAAGACGCTTGCGGCTCGGCGGGCGCCTCTCCCTCCCGGGTGTTTCCTCTCAAGACGCTTGCGCGGCTCGGCGGGCGCCTCTCCCTCCCGGGTGTTTCCTCTCCAGACGCTTGCGCGGCTCGGCGGGCGCCTCTCCCTCCCGGGTGTTTCCTCTCCAGACGCTTGCGCGGCTCGGC
>JAJCZJ010000113.1 GCA_029262455.1 Deltaproteobacteria bacterium
ACAACCACTTCGACAGCAGCCTGGGGCAGATGACCCTCACCGACACCAATTGCGCGCTGACCACAGCACCGTCCAAGCAGGACACCGAGATCGTCATGACGGTCTACGACTCCAGCCCGAACGCAGCAGGTCAGGCGAAGCAGTCCGTAACCGTCATCGAGCCGCCCGCTGAGATCACGTCTTTTACAGCTTCGCCAGTCTTGGTCGACACGAACAAATCCAGCCAAACAACCCTCACCTGGGACGTCAAGAACCAGCAGTCACTCGAGCTTAACGGCAACACTGTCACAGGGACGTCGAAGGTCGTCCCCATCGCCGGAACTCAGCAGTTCACCTTGACCGCTATCCCCTTCGGCACGACTGAGTCACCCGTTCACAAGACCATCACCGTCTTTGCTTACAAGACCTACACGCCAGTAGAAGTCGGCACACCCGGCCCCGGCACGACCTTCCAGGCTCTGCCACTCGTCGTGCCGAACCAGACCGGCTCGGTGGTCTACGCCGCCAACGCGGCAACCGGGCAGACTTACCAGATCAACCAGTCCACGAAGAAGCTCTATCCGGGCAACCTGAATGGCACGGTCATGACGCTCGGCGGCTCCGACACGAGACTGCTCGACACTCAGAACTCGGCAACTGCCGTGTCCCCAAAGACGTTCAACTACAACACCCAGACACGCGCCCTCGTCGGATCGGGTGTCATGACCGCGCCGCCCTACCAGATGGCCCTAACTCCCAACGGAGCGAAAATTTTCGCGCTCCAACGGCACGGGCTCTCTGCAATATCCGTGTTCAGCGTCAATCTGTCATCGGCCACAACGCTCACCCCAGTGAAGGATATCCCCGTCGGAACAAGTCCCCGAGCATACGTGTTCGATTCCGGCGCGTCCCCGAAGTACCTGTACGTCGCGAACTACGACAGCAAGTCGATCTCCGTGATCGACGTCGCCAACAACACCGTCGCCAAAACGATCGGCCTCCAGACCACCCAACCGCGAGCGTTGGCACTCGTCAACGACACTCTCTACGTCGCCTGCTCAGGCGGGAGCAAAGTCGCCCTTATCGACACCAAAACACTTACGTTTACATCCGAAGTCGAGGTGGGGAGCCGCCCCTTCCAGCTCACCGTGAGCCCAGACTCCAACAAAATCTACGTGCCCAATATGGGCGGCACGACGGTTTCGGTCATCAACACTGCCGACAACACGACGAGCTCCATCACCGTGGGGAAAGGCCCCTCCGACGTCGCCCTGAGTACGAACGGGAGTCTGATGTTCGTGTCGAACTATTGCGACAAGTCCCTGACTATCTTCAATCTGCTGGACAACGAAACCGTGGACACGGTGAGTCTCGGTACGAACAACGGCAATCCCATCGACATCGCTACGTCCCCCGCTCTCAGCAGCTACACCGATCTCTATATCGCCAAGGAGTACTTCAAGAACCGTAACCCAAACTGCGTCGGATCGATCTCCGACAGCAATCTCGACGTCTCGATCTTGTCCGTGCAACAAGTTGCCAGCACGAGTCATGCCCAGGCAACCACTGCGAGCCTATGTCGATGATCTTTCGGACGACCCGTTTGCGCAACAACGGCCAAATGCAGGGATAGACATCATGCACCTCTTCAAATCTTTCGGCTCATCGAACAACGCGGTCGCTCTCGAAGCGCCTCAGGCGAGCATCGACGAGATGAACTTCGCCTTCATCGATATGGGTCAGGGCGACTGCACCATCATCAGCTGCCCGAACAACCGCGTGTACATCGTTGACTGCGGAAGCAGCGGAGGACTGGAAGACGACGCCTTCGCCGCGGCGCAGGCACTCGTGCGGCAATGGGAGAACGGAAACGGGGTATGGGTGGTGCTCACGCACCCGGATAAAGATCACTACAACAAGCTCATTTCGCTGCTGACACCGAAGCCAAAGGTCGGTTTGAGCACGATCTTCTTCAGCCGTGCAAAGTCGGACAAGAGCCCCCTGGGCTATTACAAAGAGTCCGCGCTCGGGAGAAATCTCGGGATCCTCGGCAACCCCCTACTCGTCGAGGTCACCCTAAACTCCACAGCCCACACGGTGAAGAAATGGGTGAGCCTCTACGACTATGAGAGTCCGTTGAGCGAGAATATTCCCGCCACCGGCTACGTCATTGCCTCCGGAACAACAACATCCGGTCAAGCCTGGAGCCTAACCATTGTCGCCGGAAACGTGACAACCAAGTCGAAGGTAAGTTCCCAACAAAGCAATGTCGTGAGTCTCTGCACCGTCGCACAGGTGGGAACGGAGAAACTGGTCCTCACCGGCGATGCAACGACCGAGACCCTTGCGTATCTACAGAGCGCGCAGTCCGGGCACATCACAAACGCATCCCTCTTCCAGCTTCCACATCACGGCAGCGCCAGCAGCACACCGACCACGACCTTCAAGAACACTGTAAACCCCGAGTCGATCCTCGTCAGCGTCGGGATGCTCAACGACTCATACAACCTTCCACGCTATGATGTCCTCAACGCTTGGAGCGGCGGATCCCGACTGCGGAATGCCAACTACGTGCTCGACTACTGGAAGACACCCGGCGAAGTGGACGGATACGACTCCCACTCCGACCTACAAGCAATCCTGACCGACACCTGGAAAGACTACACGGTCCTCAACAACGACAGCAGAACATTCTTTTGGCTGTCAGATCCTGCCGACGCATCTCCTGGCAAGAGCGGTACCGGCTTCTACGGCTTCACCTACGACGGCTACTTCTTGTACCGGGTGACGTGCACAAAGGACATCTACGAAACCGGAATTCTCGGTTCCAAAGAAGCTGGGATAATGTGAAATGGCAACCATCGACATCGGACAACTGAAGACACTCGTCAAGGCCGGCCTGAGCGGCGGGAAGTACTCCCTCGATACAGCTACCCTCCAGTCGACTTCGATCACGGCCCTCGCTGCAAACTACCTGCCCAATGCGACACTCCAGGTCACCCCCGACCCGACGACTCCCATCATCGAGCCACCCGCGAATACCAGCATTATCGTCAAAGGGACCGGCATCGATTCACCCCTCGCCGGCCTGCCAGTGGAGGCAACGTTCTACATCGGCAGCGGTGGCGAGGCGGCACTCACTTTGGTGGCAACTGGAGACAAGGACTGGACTCTCGAAAAGTCCTTCGGTGTGTTCGCCAACAACATCGGGTCCTCGCTCAAGTTCCAAGGCACCCCGTCGCCGCCAACGCTGTCCCTGCTGTCGGATACGCAAAACAGTCTCCCCCCCGGTCTCAATTTCGACGGCACCATCGACTTCAAGTCGATGACGGTCGGTGTCGCCACGCTCTTGGGAATCACCAACGAGAAGGTCGACGGACCGATCATTCTCGAGAGCGGCGCTGCGGACTTTATTTCGCTCGACCTGACCGGACCCGACGTCGCCGACGTCAATCTATGGATGGCCAAAGACTTGGCGGTCAAGTTTGCTGTGGAAAACTACACGGTCACAAACCCGACCACGAAAGAGTCCAAACCGATTCCATTCGTCCAGCTCGCCGCCAGCATCCCATTCACTTCATCTGGAAAAAACTACAGCCTCCCGATCGCTGTCCAGGTGACCAACTGGACGGCGGACCTTCGCTTTGTCGCCGACATAGCGGACACGATCGACGCGACGCTGCAAGCACTGGCGGACCTGGTCGGAGGCGCCGACCTCACAAAGACCCTCCCACCGTCGTCGAGCTTCCCGATCGAAAACGTTTTGACGTTCACCCAGCTCTACATGGACGTCAATTCGAAGGGCCAAGCCGTCGATGACATAGGCTTGCAAGTGGCCAGCACACAGCCTTGGACGATCGTCCACATCGAAAGTACCAACAAGACCCTTGTCGCCAAGGGAATCAAACTCGACTTCTCCGTGGTGAACCCGTTCTCCAGTCCCGCGCCATATCTAGACCTCGGCGGGACGATCGAGCTGACGGCGAATGCCGACCTCTTCGTATCGGCCAAGTATCCAAACTTCGACGTTCTCGGCTACCTCACCGAAGGCTCGGTACTCAGCATCGAAGAATTCATCGAGCAGTTCGTCGGACCGTGCCAGGGGGTCCCAGACCTCTCCATCGACACTTTGTACTTCGATCTGCAGGCCGACGACTACACCTTCGAGATTGATATCGTTGGCTACTGGCCAATCAACAGTGACCAGAGCCTCGCCCTCGTCGTCAAGCAGTTGGGGTTCTCGGTTGAGTATGCTTCCTCGGAATTGACCGCCAACTTCTCCGGCATGCTGGCGGTGGTCTCTGTCGATATTTCAATCACCGCCGACTACACAACCGACCAAGGCTGGGAGTTTACGGGAAAGACAGGCGAAGGCCAGCAAATCTCAATCGGGGATTTCATCAAGTACCTCGCCGATTCCTTCGGCGCACCACCTCCGCCGAGCTGGATCCAGTCCATCACGCTCAAAGACTTGGCCACCAGCTTCAACACCGAGACCAAGGACTTCTCCTTCGATGTTACCGCCGATTCGACGATCTGCGACAAGCCCTGCGAGCTGGAGATCAAGTTTTCTCTGACCCACGACTCTGGGAGTTACGAGCTCGAAGTGTCGGGGACGCTGACCATCTCCGGCCAAGAGTTCACCCTGGATTTCACCAAGAGCGACTCGGACGAGAAATTGGCTGCGACATGGAGCGGAGAGCTCACTCTCGCCGACATCGCGACAATCTTCGGCAGCGCAGACTTCGTATCCATCGTCGCCGACTCACCCGTCAAAGACTTCAAGCTCAGCAAGATTGCCTTTACCTACGACTTCACCAACAAGGATCTCGTATTCTCCGCCGTGTCCGACTACGGCGACCTCGTCTTCATTTGTACGAAGTCCTCCGGAAGTTGGGTCTTCAGCTTCCTCGTCGCCCTCAACGCGATCGATCTGACCAAACTCCCCCTGATCGGTACCGACATCGGCAAGTTGGGCACCTTCGAGATCAAGGATCTTCACCTGCTGATCTGCTCTGGCATCATCAGCCAAGAAGACCTCGAGACGATCAACAAACTGATTACCGCCGAGGACGCGTCGTTGCCGACGCTTCCCGACACAAAAGACGGCCTACAGAAAGGCCTGAACTTCAGCATGACCTTCGAGGCGCCGAGCCTGGAGATCCCCGTCAACTTCGATACGACATCGGGTGGCAGCAATGGTAGCGGCGGTGAGGCCGCGCCCGAGTCGGTCACGACTTCAACGGAAGTCCTCGCCCTACAAGCTGCGGATGTGTCCACGAGCGATACGAACACGACCAAGAGCCCGGGTGGGTTTTGGATCTCGGTAAAGAAGTCCATCGCCGCCGTCTACATGGACAAGGTCGGCATCAACTACGAGAACGGTGACCTCGAGTTGTTGTTCGATTTCTCTCTGAATTTCGGCGCTCTCAGCATCACTCTCGATAGCTTGATGGTCGGCAACCCGCTGTCAAAGTTCGATCCGGTGTTCGGCCTGCAGGGCCTGAGCATCACGTTCAACTCAGGCGCTGTCGAAATTTCCGCAGGCTTCATCAAGCAGGAGGTCGACGGTGTCACGGAGTACAATGGGGAAGCTCTGATCAAAGTGGGCACCTTTGCTCTCTCCGCTCTCGGCTCTTACGCCAAGGTCGACGGGCAGACGTCGATGTTCATCTTCGCGCTGATCACAGATCCACCGCTCGGAGGGCCGTCGTACTTTTTCATCACCGGCGTCGCAGCAGGCTTCGGCTACAACCGCGACCTGAAGATCCCCGACATCGACGGCGTGTCGAGCTTCCCGCTGACGGCCGGATTCGCGCCCGGCAAGAGCAGTCCCTTCAGCAGCTCGGATCCCGGCCAGGCGCTCGAAGTGCTGGTCTCCGACAACGTTGTTCCAGTACAGATCGGTGAGGACTGGTTGGCGGCCGGCGTCCGCTTCACCTCCTTCGAAATGCTTCAGTCCTTCGCCCTGGTCGTGGTGGAGTTCGGAACCGATCTCGAGATCGCCCTGATCGGAACGACGGTCGCTTCGATCCCAACCGGCGACCCGCGACCTCTGGTATACGCCGAGCTGGACCTGTTGGTGCGTATCCTCCCTGACGACGGGCTCGTCTCCGTCGAAGCCAAGCTTTCCTCCAACTCCTACCTACTCGACACGGCCTGCCACCTGACCGGAGGTTTCGCGTTCTACATCTGGTTCGGAAGCAACGAGCACGCGGGGGATTTCGTCGTAACGTTGGGCGGCTACCATCCCAACTTCGTACCACCCGACTACTACCCCACGGTTCCTCGTCTCGGTTTCAACTGGGTTGTCAGCTCCGAGCTGACCATCAAAGGCGGGATGTACTTCGCGCTGACACCCACCTGCCTCATGGCCGGCGGCAGTCTCGAAGCACTCTGGCAAAGCGGCGACCTGAAGGCATGGTTCGACGTCGGCGCAAACTTCCTCATCGCGTGGAAGCCCTATCACTACGAAGCGGAGATGTATCTCAACTTCGGAGTCTCCTACACGTTCAAGATAGACATCCTAGGCGCGAAGATTACGAAAAACATTTCCGTAAGCCTCGGCGCCGACCTCAGCATCTGGGGCCCCCCATTCTCCGGAACCGCACACATCCACCTTTGGATCATCTCGTTCACTGTCAACTTCGGCGCAGGTGCATCGACCACGCCGCCGCCTATCTCCTGGGCGGACTTCGAGAGCTCTTTTCTGCCTCCGACTTCAGGCAAGGGCCAAGCCTTGACCGCGATGTTGGCAGACGCGACGCCAGTGCCAAACAATCAGCCGGTCGCTTCCGCCAGAGTGCTAAGCGGCCTGGTCAAGGATCTCGATCCAACCGCGAGCGACAACCCTGACGAAATCAGCTGGATCGTCCAGCCACACGGCACTTCGCTGCAAACAAACACGCTGATCCCGGCAAAGACCCACAAGATCACGGTCAAGGGTTGGACCGGAAAGGTCGAGATCACAAATCAGTCCGATCTGGACGCCATCAACACCGACTTCGGAGTGGGACCCGTGGCCGTCGATCACGACGACTTCGAATCAGATCACGAAATCGTCATCAGCTACAGTCACGGTACGATCAGCGACAAGGTACAGTTCATGGCGACCGCAATCATCGCGGACGTACCAAAAGCCATGTGGGCCGACGAGGAGCCGGGCCTCAGCAACGAGACTCTGATCGAGAAGGTGCTCGTCGGCTTTTCGATCTCGACCGGTGTCATCACTCCGGACCAATCCCCCTGGGCCGATGTTGCGCAGTTGCTGACCGAGCCGCTGTCCTACACCCCAGCGCTGACCTGGTCGGCTCCAACTCTGGTGACAGGCCCCACCCAGCCCGCTGAGCCGTACACCCAACTAGAGCAAACCATCCAAGCCCCAGCCGGACGCCCAGACATCCTCGCGGCACTCAACGACAACGGCTTCGATATCGACCCGACCGTCGACGTCAGCCACATCTCCACCGAAGCCGACGACTTCCTACTTGCACCACCAGTGTTCGAGTATCGATACTGGAAGTCCGCCGCGTGATCCAAGACCGCGCCAAGGCCGGCGCTACGGCTCCGTGCCCCAAGCAGTCGACGCCCAGGGGCAACTCTCAGACAAAGTTCGCAACAGGAGAGCCTCGTGACGCAAATAGGTCGCCATGGATCAAAGAGACTGCCGACGATTCGATCGAACCCAGAGTTCCGGCTGCTTCTGGCTCTGTTGACAGCGGCCTTGCTCGTCACATCCCCGAGTCACCGTAGGGCAATCCACGCAGCCCAACTTAAACAACCAGCGGTAGAACCGCGAAGCGAAGAGGGCCCGGCGCTGAGCAGCGCCCCAACAAGGATTCCCAAGGCAGACTTCACGATCATCAACGACAAGGCCGGGGCTCCGTTGATCTACATCACGTCTGATCCCTCGCTCAACGTAATGACATTCACGATCCACAACACGACGGGCACCGACATTCCGCTGACCGGCGGAACCCCTACCAACACCGACGATCCGACTGGGGCTTCCTCGTTCACCTTCGATTTCAGCCAGATCCTCACCGACGCCCAGGTCAAAGCAATGACCGTCACGGAGGCGACCGATACATGGGGGTCAGCATTCTTCGCCGGCAGTGCGCACGTTGCCC
>JAJCZJ010000114.1 GCA_029262455.1 Deltaproteobacteria bacterium
ATCATCGGGCGTGAAGGGCGCAATATCCGTGCGCTCGAAGCAGCGACTGGAGTCGACCTGATCATCGACGACACGCCTGAGGCGGTGGTGATCTCGTGCCACAATCCGATTCGACGGGAGATCGCCAAGCGTGCGCTGGACAGGCTTTTGGTGGACGGCCGCATCCATCCGGGTCGGATCGAAGAAGTGGTGCGAAAGGCAGAAGACGGGGTTGAGGAATCGATCAAGGAAGCCGGCCAAAAGGCGGTCTTCGAGGTTGGTATCCACGGAGTCCATCCGGAGCTCGTGAAACTGATCGGAATGCTTCAGTTCCGCTACAGCTATGCCCAAAACGTTCTCACTCATTCGATGGAGTGCGCGTTCATCTGCGGTGCGATGGCGGCCGAGTTGGGCCTCAACGTCAAGCAGGCAAGACGCGCCGGTTTGATGCACGACATCGGAAAAGCGCTCACTCACGAGGTCGAGGGGTCGCATGCGGTGATCGGCGCGGATATCGCGCGCAAGTACGGGGAGTCGGCAAAGGTCGTCAATGCCATTGCCGCCCATCACGAGGAAGTCAAAGCGGAGACGGCTCTCGCGCCGCTCGTCGACGCTGCGGATGCGCTGTCCGGAGCGCGACCCGGAGCGCGGCGGGAAATGCTCGAGAGCTATGTGCGTCGACTCGACGATCTGGAACGCATCAGCCTCTCGTTTGATGGTGTCCAAAAGTGTTTCGCCGTACAGGCTGGTCGTGAGGTTCGAATCGTCGTGCAGCCTGAGGCTGTTGGAGACGATCGGGCGGCGATGATCGCGCACGATGTGGCGCGTAAGATCGAAGGAGAGATGACTTACCCGGGCCAGATCAAGGTCACGGTGATCCGCGAGATGCGCACATCTGAGTATGCTCGCTAGCAGTCCGTTGAATAGCAGGTGCGGAAGCGAAAACGTGGATTTCGGCGCGCTGGCAAGGTGCGAAACTGAGCTGTCCTCCGAAGCCTTGGCGACGGAGGGGGGCAAAGCGCAAGCTTTGGTTGAGGATTTCGCAACTCAGCCAGGGCGCCGAAAGTCCGTTTGCAGCCCGCGCTCGGTTCTTGAACCGGCTGCGGGCGCTCGGGCCGAGGCCAAGATCATTGGGCGGACCATTGGGCGGACCATTGGGCGGACCATTGGGCGGATCTTGGGGCGGACCATTGGGCGGACCATTGGGCGGATCTTGGGGCGGACCATTGGGCGGATATGGGGGCAGACCATGGGCGCTGCCCCGCCCGGCAGCTCCCTCTACAGCTTTTCATGAACGTCCTCTTCTTTGGAGATGTCGTCGGCAAGATCGGGAGGCGGGCGTTGTCGAGCATCCTACCTCAGCTGATCGAGCGAGAGCGTGCGGATTTTGTGATTGCCAACTGTGAAAATGTCTCCGGAGGTGCAGGTGTCGACGCCAAGAGTTGCGACGAATTGTTGGCGGCTGGCGTCGACGCATTGACGTCGGGTAACCACATTTGGCGAAAACGCGAGATCGAAATTTACCTGGATAAAGAAGACGGTAAGCTGCTCCGGCCGGATAACTTTCCGGGTCCCGCTCCCGGTCGTGGCGTCGGTGTCTTTACGTCAAATACGGGTTGTGAGGTCGTCGTCGTCAACCTGATCGGCCGTGTGTTCATGGCGAGTGTGGATTGCCCATTTCGCGCGGCCGAGCAGATCGTTGAGGAAATCGGGACGGGACACCGGCCCGTCGTCGTGGACATGCACTGTGACGCGACCTCGGAAAAAGGTGCGATGGGATGGTTCCTCGACGGCAAGGTAAGTGCTGTGGTCGGCAGCCATACCCACGTGCAAACAGCCGACGATCGGGTATTGCCGCAGGGCACAGGGTTCATCTCTGACGCCGGAATGTGCGGACCAGTGGACTCGGTGATTGGTGTCAAGCCAGAGCTTGCGATCGAGCGCTTCGTAACACAACGTCCGACCCGCTTCGAAACAGCCAGCGGACGAGCTGTGGTGCAAGGTGTGACGATCTCGATCGATGAGCAGACAGGGCGCTCGACGAGCGTGACTCGCATCCAGGAGTACGTTGAGTGAAGGAAATCGATCAGCAGCTCGCCGCCATCCAGCGCGGTGTGGCCGACATTATTCCGCTCGAAGAGCTGAACGAAAAACTGAAGCTCGGCAGGCCGTTGCGGGTCAAGTTCGGCGTCGACCCGACTGCGCCGGACATTCACCTCGGGCATACCGTCCCGCTTTCGAAGCTACGCCAATTACAGGACCTGGGACACCTGGCCGTCCTGATCATTGGTGATTTCACTGCGCGGATCGGAGACCCGAGCGGCCGCTCGGCGACACGCCCGCAACTCGACGAAGCCGCGATCAAAGAAGCAGCCGACAGCTACACCGAACAAGTCTTCAAGGTGCTCGACGCAGAGCGTACGGAGGTCCACTACAACAGCACCTGGCTCGGGGCGCTCGACACCCAAGCCATTGTTCGTCTCGGTGCCCAAACGACCGTGGCTCGCATGCTCGAACGGGACGATTTCGCGAAACGCTACAAGGCTGGCACCCCCATCGGTATACACGAGTTTCTTTACCCACTGCTGCAGGCCTACGACTCAGTCGAAGTGCGTGCGGACATCGAAGTGGGCGGTACCGACCAAACCTTCAACCTGCTGCTGGCTCGTCAGCTTCAGAAGAACGCTGGGCAGCCTCCACAGGTGGTCGTCGTGTTGCCACTGCTCGAGGGCACCGACGGAACGCAGAAGATGAGTAAGTCTCTCGCCAATCATATTGGCGTGTCCGAGTCGCCGTCCGAGATCTTCGGCAAAGTGATGTCGATCTCTGATGACTTGATGTTTCGTTACTACGAGCTACTCGATGGGCGGGACATTGCGCCGCTGAGAAAGTCGGTCGATTCGGGGGCGGTGCACCCGATGGACTTGAAAAAGCAGTTGGGTGAAATCCTCGCGGGTCGGTTCCACACGGAGGCGGAGGGCGAGAGCGCCCGCCAGTCGTTCGAACAGCGTTTCCAGAAACGGGTGATTGAAGCCGAGAGCCTCCCCGAGGTCGTGCTGGCTGCCGCTGATGTACCTCCTCGTGTGCCGGCTCTATTGAAGGTGCTCGACTTGGTCGCATCCAACTCGGATGGTCGCCGTATGATGCAGCAGGGAGCGGTCCGGATCGACGGAGACCCGGTCAAGGATGAGGAGTTCGCCGTACCCCGCGGTGCGGCGGTCTTGGTTCAGGTCGGAAAGCGCCGTGCGCTGCGCTTGACCATCAAGTAGGAACACCCGACCGCAGTCGTTTCTTGTTTGGCCAAAGCCAGAGGCCTGCTTGCCGACGAAGAAGACCTGTTGCCACGAATGCTTGACTCGCGCCGCGCTCGACGCGAAGTTGGGGCGATCAGGGAGGGCACCATGGCAAGACCGACAGACCACGAGGCCAAGGAGTTAGTGATTCAGATCACCAACGATCTTTTCTCGATGGGGTTGCTGACCGCTACCGGAGGAAACATCAGTTCATTGGCCAATGAAGAAGGTACCCTCTGGATCACTCCCAGTCAGATGTACAAAGGCGGACTCAAGGAGGAAGATCTCGTGCGGATTCGCCACGACGGAACCACAGTCGAAGGCGATCGCAAGCCGTCGATCGAGTTTCAGATGCACGCTCGGGCCTACGAAGTGCGCCCCGACTCGACCGGTGCGGTGCACACTCATGCGCCCGTCGCCACGGCTTTTGGTATCTGCAACCAGAAGTTCCCTCCGATCAACACGGATGCGGTCTTTCTGCGCGATACCGAAACGGTTCCGTGGTTCATGCCCGGCTCGGTCGAACTCGCCGACGCCGTCGGCGACGCACTGACCAAGAGCCGCGGAGCCATCTTACAAAACCACGGACTGATGACTGTTGGGCCGACCCTCCGCAAGGCTGCAACGCGGGCCATGCAGCTCGAAGAGACAGCAAAGATCTTCCTTTACACGAAACAGTTCGGTGGTGACGTGAGTCTGCTTCCCGATGAATGGGTCGAGAAGCTCGCGGGCTTCGCCGACTTCGTCTGATCGGGTATGGAATCCGTCGATGCAAAGGCGTTGTTGCAAGCGTCTGGTATGGAGCCGAGCGGCAACCCGATTGAAGACGAGTTGGCCGCCGCAACGAGCGGCTGTGCCATCTTCACGTTGAACCATCGAACCCTCATCGAGGCCACCGGCGACGATCGTGCTGAGTTCATGCAAGGCATGCTGAGCAACGACATTAAACAACTACAAGAATGGCAAGGTTGTGAAGCGGCTTTTCTGACTGACAGTGGCAAGGTGGTGGCGACGCCGCGCGTGCACTGCCGCGCCGACCGCCTGCTCCTGGATTGCCTAGTTTGGCGCGCCGACATTCTGGTCACGGGCTTAAACAAGTTTCTCGTCGCCGATGACGTCGAGTTGGGCGTCGCACAAGACATCGCGCCGCTGGTATCACTCGAGGGGCCAAAAGCAGTCGAGTTGGCAGATCGGGTCTTTGGTGGTGATCATAAGGGTCTAGCATCGGGTTCGGCCGTGAAGGCTGAGCTCGGAGGGGTGGCCGTCGAAGTCGTTCGCTTTTCTGAGATTGGCGGCGACGGTCTCACGGTGTTTGGACCCTCAGAATCGCGACAGGCCACGGTCGATGCGTGCCGCACGGCCGGTGCAACCGTGGCGGGTTTGGACGCGCTCCAGATCTTGCGAGTCGAAGCCGGTATTGCGTGGGCGGGGGTCGACATGGGCGAGGACACCTTGCTGATGGAGATTGGGCTCGACAACGCCATCAGCCGTACGAAGGGGTGCTATCTCGGTCAGGAGGTCGTCGAACGGGTTAGCTCGCGTGGACAGGTCCAGCGCACACTTCAGGGATTCCTGATCGACGCTGCGATTGGGTCGCTCGAGCCGTTGCCGATGGACGTTAAGACCGCAGCGGGGGCGACGGTCGGTCGGGTAACCAGCGCGGTCGAGTCATCCCGGTTGGGCGGTACATTGGCCTTGGGATTGTTGCATCGCAAGGGGCGAAGCGGTGATGATTTAGTGGTCGGGCCCCATCCGTGCAGGTTGGTCGAGTTCCCCGGGGCAGGGGGCCCTGGCCACTCTTGAAGACCACTTCTATGACCAATCCCGCCCCGGAGGTTGTGTTGTATGAGAAGAGGGGAGGCGTCGCGCATGTCGTCCTCAATCGCCCGCACGTGCGGAACGCCTACAACGTGGCGATGCGCGATCGGCTATTCGAAGTTCTAACGGCGATCCGCGACGATCCGGAGGTCGGAGCGGTGGTCCTCTTTGGCAACGGACCGTCGTTTGGCAGCGGCGGCGATCTGCGGGAATTTGGCAGTGCCGAGTCACCGGTCAGTGCCCGGCAAGTTCGTTGGCTACGCGATGTCTGGGGCACCCTTTGGGATCTCCCCCAGATAACGATCGCCGGCGCGCACGGGTCTGTCGCCGGTGGCGGCTTTGAGATGCTGATGCTCTGCGACCTCGTATATGCCGCCAAGGGCACGTCGTTCGCCCTGCCTGAGACAGGCCTCGGAATGATCCCAGGCGTGGCGGGCACTCAGACGTTGCCTCGTCTGGTCGGATGCGGACGGGCTCTCGAGCTAACATTGACTGGCGTGCCACTCGAAGTACGCGCAGCCGCCAATCTTGGACTCGTGCAAGGAGTGTGGCCCGAACCGCACTTGCGCGCGCGGGTGACTCGAATCGCCGAGAAATGTGCGGCGCTCGACACCGGCCTACGGGTCGCAGTGAAACGGTTAGTGCGTTGGAGAGAGGACCCCGATGGGTTGAGCTTGCCGGCGGGCGCTGGCGTGTGGGCAGCAGAGGCCAAATGAAGAAGTCCGTGCTTGTCCAGGTACGGCGTCGCGTCGCGACGGTCGAGTTGCGCCTGAAGGAGAATGTGTTGGATACGGCGGCGGCTCGAGAATTGTGCGACGCCGCTGAGAGCATTGCCCACGACGATAGGGTGGCGGTGGTTGTGATTCGCAGCGCTGGCAAGTCGTTTTGTCGAGGTGGGGCGTATGCAGCAGGGACGCCCAACTGGGCGCTCGCGCTACGAAAATTGGAGCCGCCGATCATCGCGGCGCTTCATGGCGACGTCGCAGACGAAGGTGCGGAGTTGGCTCTCCTGGCGGATATTCGAATCGCCAGTCGAAACACGCGATTCAGCTTCGGGCAGGTTGGCGCCGGTCGACTGCCCCGATTCGGTGGGACGCAAACGCTAGCCTTGCAGGTAGGGCGTATGAGGGCCCTCGAAATGATCCTGAGCGGGAGGTCGATCCTCGCCGCCGAGGCGGAGCGGGTGGGATTGGTCTCTAGCCGAGTCGCGCCGCGCGAACTCGAAGCCCGTGTCCGCGAGCAGGCGGAAGAGCTCGCCAAAAGGGGGCCGGTAGCTCTTCGCTACGCGAAGGAAGCCATTCTGAATGGAAGCGCGATGACCTTGCGCCAAGGAATCCGGCTCGAACAGGACCTGTATGTTCTCCTGCAGACCACCGACGATCGCAACGAGGGGATTGCGTCTTTCATCGAACGCCGCATTCCTTCCTTCGACGGGCGCTGATGTTCAGGGCACTCTGGCGAGCACCGCTCGACGACTACCTCGACGCCCTAGAAGCAATTCTTCCAGCCGCGGATTGGAAGACCGCGTTTGTAGTGGCACTTTCCGCTATCCTTTCGTGGTGGATCTATGTTCCGCTGCACGAGCTTGCGCACGCCTTTGGGTGTCTCGCTGGCGGAGGGACAGTAACGCGGCTCGAGATCGACCCGATCTACGGTGCGGCGCTTCTGCAAGAGGTGTTTCCCTTCGTTGCAGTCGGCTCAGAATATGCCGGCCAGCTCACCGGATTCGACACTGGCGGCAGTGACGTGACCTACTTGGCAACGGACTTTGCGCCGTTCCTGATGACCATCTTCGTCGGCGTTCCGATGCTAAAAAGAGTGCCCGAGGTGCTGTCGCCGCGCCGCGCCGCAATGCTTCTCGGAGCAGCCGTGCCGGTCGCATTTGCCCCGGCCATTTCGCTGCCTGGCGACTACTACGAGATGGGGTCAATCGTCGTTTCGCGAATCTTGCACGGATTTGCCAGTGTACCGATTGAGCGCTGGAGGGGAGATGACATCATCCTCTTGGCTCATCAACTTGCCTCCGCGGACGGAACCATCGTAGACGCGTTGGGGGTTGGGCTGGGGTTTTGCCTTGGGATGTTGTTGGCAGCCCTGACCTACAGCGCGGGGAGACTCGTCTCCACCGCGCTGCATGCCGGACCGGACAATCTACCGGAGTAGATACTTCGGTTCGAAAATTGCGTCTGTCACTTCGGCTTCAAAATCGACTTTGCTGACGTCCAAACGAGACGACGTCCCAGTTCGAAGATCGACCATCTTCTGTCCCATCGGGCTGAGGACATCCTTGATCTTGTCGATCTTGTCTACCGTCCAAACCTTGATCTTCGTGTCATCTTTGTCGAAGTACTCGCGTCGGACGACGATGAGGTCTTTCGGGTCCAGGGCAGCAACCGTCCGACTGTAAATGTCCGCTTCCGTATCCTTTGGGGTCATTTCGACCAAGGTCACGGTGCGGTCCGCAACGACGTCCTTGCCGAGGTACTTGTAGGTGTAGTCGTCGACGTTTGGCATGACCAGGTCTGAAACGTAGAACGAGGAGCCCAGGAATGGTTGTCGGCGAACTTCCTCCGACACTTGAATCGCGCTCCGACTAGCTTTTACTTTGATGTACTGCTCGTTCGGTGCGCCGCGGCGCTCGAGGAATAGGAAGCGGATGCCTTCCAAGTCCTCCGGGCTCGAAACCTCGAGGTAGGTTCCGTGGGCGCCATCGACCACCCGCCGCACCATCCTCAGTTCACGTGGTTCGAAATCCCCAGATGAGACGGTCATCTTCGCTTCGAACGAATCTTTCGGCAGATTGGCGAGAACCTTTCGAACCAACTCTTTCGGATCTTCCGCACTGTCACCAAGTGACATCGACACGCCTACCCCAAAGAGCAGGGCGGCCGTCAGAATCAGGTGACCCAGGAATTTTCGCATCTTTTGCATCTCCTTCGGTTATCAGTAATCCAGCTACGCTAAAGGGAAAACCGACCACCAGAAACCTCTTGCCCCCAGTGAAATGCCCAGCCGCGTATCACGGTACGATATAAGAGCCCGCAGCTCGCCGCAAATTCCCTGAATCCGAACCATGGTTCGCGGTAAAACCCAACGAAAGTAGGAAATGCTGCTCGGTGGATGGCTAGGTGATATGGTCCTTGCGGGGTAATCCGGCGAAATTCGGACATACTGGCAATTCGGTGACGTTGACGGATTTCGCCGGAAAACCAAGGGGCTAAGCAGCGCAAGCGACCGGCACTAGTTCACCCTAGCGCCAGTATTTGGTCTATCGGCAGCGGTACACGCGCGGGATTGCACGCTCGTAGTTGGCACGGAATCAGCTGGAGAAGGGTGTGGGGAAGGCTAAACGGAGGGAGGTTGCTGACATGCCTATGATCGGTAGGGAGACCGGTTCGGGTGATGCGAACCAAGACGGCGCTAGAAGCGACGTCGAGATGTTGATTCTGCTGCGTTGGGTGCTGATCATCGCGATCGCGTACTTAGTGTTGTTCAGTCGTCCATTGGCGATGATCACACCAGCCGCGTCGATTTTCATCGCGTTGTATTTGGGATCGAACCTGGTCGTACAAAAGATCGTCGCACACATGCAGCGTTCACCTCTCTTTGAGTGGGGTGTCGTCCTATTGGATGTGACAGCTGTCAGCCTTGCGCTCTTCTTGACGGGCGAGCCAACGGGCGAACTTTTCGTCTTGTACTTCGTCGTGTTGTTCGCAAGCGCGCTGGCCGATGGGGTCGGCCTCGCTGTCGGGGCCGCTGTGTTTGTCGGGATTGCCCACCTTTACACCGCATCCGGGTTTCTGGAGATTGGGGAGCTGGTGCGGCGCGGATACATGGTTCGCATTCCGTTCTTGTTTGCCGTTGCCCTGTTCTTCGGGAACCTCGTGCAGTCGGCTCGTGCAAAGCAACGACTAGCGGCGGAACGAGAGCGCCGGGCCCAACGGATGGAGTTCCTTTCCACGGTTAGCCACGATCTGCGAAATCCCCTCGGCGTGATCGAGTCGTTGGCAGATTTGCTGATCGATGGCGATGCTGGAGAGCTCAGCAGCGAGCAGGCCAACCTGGTTCAGCGAATCCTTGTCAGTATCCGCCAGGTACTCAACTTGTCGAACAATCTGATCGAGGCGGAGCGGATCGACGTCGGCAACTTTTCGCTGCGAACCAAGAAGGTCGACCTGCGGGCTGTGATCGAAGGGACCTTGGTTACGGCCGCGACGGCGGCGGATCTGAAGCGAATCTCGCTGAAGACCAATCTTCCGGACGTGCCCGCCATCGCCGATGTAGACGCTGTTCAGATCGAGCGCTCGCTGGCGAATTTATTGGGGAACGCCATCAAGTTTACCCCAGAAAATGGCAACGTCGCTTGTTCGCTGACTCACTCCGATGGCGCTTGGGCGGTGGAAATCAGAGATAGCGGTCCTGGCATTCCAACGCATTTGCTGGGGGACGTCGGACGAAAGCACCTCATCGATGCCGATGTGACCGGGAGCGGCTCGGGTCTCGGCCTATTTATCTCCGCTGCGGTCGCGATCGCGCACGGCGGATCGCTACATGCCGAGATTCCGGCGACCGGAGGCACCGCAATTACACTGACATTACCTAATCTCATGTCAGTCGATGAAGATGCGAGCGGAGACTCTCCCGTCAAGTGTCCGCCGGTCGTCGGCCGGCTGGCCAGGGCTGGCTAACTAGACGGACTGCGCTCACTCTGGAGCGAAATTCGCAGCGAGAAGCCCGCCAAGGGCCGCAGAGGCGCCCATCACCGACAATGAGGTCGCGACCATGGTGCCGAGCCAATCGGAACCAGCGATCCAAATTGCGACGAGGAAGCCCAGCACGAGGCCGGTTACTACGCCAACGATCAGGGAGCGAGCCAACCCGCGTGACTTCTCTTTCATCGTCGGCGTCGACGAATCGACAGCGTTGATCGTGATATTTTCCTCTGAACTCATCGTCCCTTACTCCTCCTTACAGACGGCCGCGATGTGGTCGAATCGTCGTATGAGGCCATAGGCTGTTTCAGTTTTCAAGCAGGCCCCAACGGTGCGGTCGTCGGTCCCTACGGTTTCGGAATGTGAATCGTGCGGCTCGCCATCAAACCACCCGAAACAACGAACAGGAATGTTGCTAGGTGAAAACTTTGGCCGCCGATCGCAACGAGTCCGAGGTAGTCGGCTTGCCATAGAGCGAGGCACATTAGGAGTGGTACGAGTGATGTAGGGATTGGCGTGCCCTCGAAGTAGGGGACTTTGTCGCTCGTACCTGCAAGGTCCTCGGCCGTGATATTGTAGCGGGCAAGTCGACTCAGCCCGCAAACGACAAAGAAAGTCAGACCGATTTGGTCCCACGTAGTCTTGAGCCCAAGGCTATAGGCGATTGTTGCCGGGGCCACACCGAAGGAAATCAGATCGGCGAGCGAATCGAGCTCTCTCCCCATCGGCGAGGCCTTGTGGCGCCATCTCGCAACCCTGCCGTCGAGCACGTCACAGACCAAGGCTACCGGGATCAGTGCCGTCGCTACAACGAGCGACCGCAAGTTTCCAAACTCGACAAATTTCATCGCCCAGAAGATCGCCCCGACTCCGCAACAGCCATTGGCGATTGTGAAAAAATCAGCGAGGTGAAACTCGCGAATCAGCGAAAAATGGCGAGGGGATTCATCAGACATCGGTCGGACCCGGTAGCCGACCATAGCAGGCTCGCAGTGACCACCAAACGGCTGCTATAAAAGACGGCACATCCAGTTGAGTGTGCCCCTCGGCGGTTGGCCTGCTTGGCGCAGCGACGCAGGTTTTTGCCACGGCGAGATGGGTCGCGGCAAGCACAAAATGTTGATGGACAGCAAAGCGTCTGGCGGCTACCGTTATATAGAGGGTCAATGGCCCTGCGTACGGAAATTGCCATCGAGAACACTCGAGGCGGGAAAACCTCAATGAATTCAGCTAAAAGAGTCCCACTTCCAAACGGCCTTCGAGATATTCGACGGGACTTCGTCCGTCCCACTGTGCTCGCACCACGGCTGCGGTGACGGCAGGTCCTTTACCGCCATGGATCACAGATTCGCGAGGAGTGTGATCTACTGTCAAAAGTAGGATCGCAGACCTGTCGATGGCATCCGATGAACCACAAGAAGTTGATCAAGCAGCAGACGGCCCGTCGCAAGACGAACGCCGCATCGAGTTAGAGAAGCGCCTTGCCGAGCTCGATCAGGAGCGCCGTGCGGCCTCGGAAGAAGGGGACCAGGCGGCCGAAGCCAGTGCCCTAAGAAAGCTGGGCGACTTACAACGCGCCGCGCGGATGGACGATGTCGCGCGCGAGGCGTACTCGAAGGCGCGCTATCTGTATCAACTGACGGGCAACTCCGACGCCGCGGCGGGCCTGTCGGTCACCGTCGGCAACATGGATATGCGCCTGCACCGTTACGAGCCTGCGGCGCGCTCGTTTCAGCAAGCTCGCGATCTCTACCAGCGCCTCGCGGAGCCTAGCAAGGAAGCCGACTGCGCCTTGAGCGAAGGAGATGCGCTGGTTGCGTTCGGTGACTCGACCGGGGCTTTGGCTTGTTTCGAGAGCGCTGGCGAGATCTTCGCCAAACTCGACGATACCCTCGGCCAAGCGCACACCGCCTTCCGGGTCGGCACGATGGCGTTGGAGGGGGATCCGCAAGAAGCGAATCAACAACTTGAACTCGCCCAGCGACTGTTTGCCGATCATGTCGGGCGTGAGGCCTCAGGTAGCAACGATGCTCCGCTACCCGCCCGCGTCTCGGACTCGCGCCGGTACGCCCCGTCGATGATGCAGCGCGTCTGCCTCCGCGAGCGGCAGGGGGTGTCGGGCGGTAAAGCGCCGGCGACTCCAGTGCGGCGCCGAGCGACTGCACCCGGCATCCACAAGGCGGTTTCCAAATCGTCGGGCGATTCTTCTTGGACGATTTGGATCGGCGTCGGTCTGTTGCTGGTCGGCGCTGGCTTTGCCATCCTGCCCGACCTATTTGCGGGGTCGACGCTGATTCCGGAGATCGGAGACTGGATCGGTGGAATCGTCTCAATCGGATCCGCGACCCATTTCATTGTGGCACTGTTTGGGGCCATCCTCGCGATCGTCGGTGCTCGTCAGCTCGGTATATCTGCACCGGTCGTCCTCCTGGCCATGGCAATTGGTTTCGGGGTTATCTTCCATGAGATCAGCCGCGTCGTCTTCAGCGACTTGAACACCACCGGGCCTGCGCAGACGGCCGGCGCTAGCGGTGAGGAGCGGCTCGAAAGACAGGCCCTTCAATTGGCTCGTAGTGCGGCGGCGAAGTGGGTGCTGGATGGCCGCAGTGCGCTCGAACGTGGTGATAGCGCAGCTGCCACCCAGGCTTTCGAAGAGTCTTATGTGTTGTCGAAACAGAGTCTCGACACCAAAGGACAGGTCCGTGCTCTGGAGGAAATCCTGTCGATCGTGATGCTGTCTGGCGATCTCAGGGCGCAGCTCGAGGTGGCAGAGAAGCTTTACGACGACGTCAGCGGTTTTGACGATTCCCGAAGCCGAGAGATCTTGGAAGATATCGTCTCGTTGTCATCGCGCCTCGGTGACCATAGCCGCTCGCGCGACACGCACCTGAAGCTGTTGGCGCACCACGAAAAGACGGGTGACGTCGAGGGCGAAGTCGCGGCACTGCTTTCTTTGGCTGCGATCGATCGCGATCGGGTCGAGCTCGAGACCTCCTACGAATGGTACCGTCGAGCCCATGGCGTCTATCAATCGCTGCGTGACCGACATGGGCAGATCGGGACGCTGCTGGCGATGGGAGAACTCGACGCACGCCTCGGACGCCGGCGGCGCGCCTATGGGCGCTACTACCACGCCTTCGCGATGTATCGAGAGCTGGAGGATGAAGGTGGCCAAGCGGCCATGCTACTCCATATGGGAACGCTCGATGAGGCAGGAGAACGTTTCGAGGAAGCCAGCGCAGCTTTCAGGCAGTCGAAGCGAATGTACGCCGAGCTCTCCGATCGGCGCGGCGAAGCGCAAGCCGCTCTTCGCTTTGGTTCGGTGCAAGCCACCCATGGAAATCAACGCCAGGCGCGCGACGCGTTTCGCCGCAGCCTTCAACTGTATAAGGCGCTCGGGGATGTCGCCGGACAAGCCCGTGCCGAACTCGGATTGGGGCACGTCGCTCTCAAGGGAGCCAAAAACGACATCGCGCGCAATCACTACACGCGCGCCCGAGTCCACTACCAACAGCTCAACGACCCGCGCGGTGAGCTCGCAGCCCTCAGCGAGATCGCTCTGTTGGAACGACAGGCCGGGCGACAGGCTTTCGCGCTGGCATCCCTGGGCGAGGTCAAGCGAGTCGCGTCTGAAGTCTCAGATCCGGCGATGCGAGCGAACGTACTCCTAAGCGCTGGGGACCTGGCACTGTCTCTCGATGCGAACGACGAAGCGATCTCCACCTATCGCCGTGCCCGGGACCTGTTCGAAGACATGGAAGACGAGCCCGGGCTGCGCGCTGTCAACGAACGACTGGTGCGCGCCGCATCGCGTGGCTAGAGTCGGCCCGGTATTGAACGCATTGGAGTTCGGCAAGAATGTATTCGCGACTGGTGAACAAGTTCTCAGCGACTCGGCTTGGCTCGTGGATCGTCAAAAACGTCTCATCGAAAATCGATCCCGTCCTGTTCCAGGCAACCAATGGAAGATTTACATCGACCGGCATCCCGACCCTGCCGATGCTCGCTGTCACAGCGGTCGGGCGCCGCTCGGGCAAACCTCACGCGGTCCAGTTGGCGTACGTGGCTGACGGCTCGGACTACCTGGTGGTAGCGAGCGCAATGGGACAAAAGCGACACCCTGCTTGGCGATACAATCTCGAAGCCAACCCAAACGTTGAGGTCCAGCTCAAGGGGCAACGTTTTGCTGCTGTCGCGGAAGTTCTGTCCGACTTGGAAAAGGACGAGATCTGGCCCGCGGTCAAGGAATCGATTCCGCAGATGAACGTCTACGAACAGCGCACATCGCGAAACATCCGAGTTTTTCGACTTCGACGACAACAGTTCGCAGCCGATACTCGGCATCTGCCGAGCAGCGGCCAGCAAGACGGGGGAGGGGAGTGATGGACGGCGGGGAAGTTCTCCCGTGGGAGATTCGAGACGGTCGTGGAGGGCAGGATCGCGATCTTCCCGAAGACCCCGCGATGCTGGTCGATTTGCGGCGTTGCATCGGCTGCCACGCCTGTAGCATCGCGTGCAAGACCGAGCACGCTGTCCCGCTCGGGACCTTTCGAATGCGAGTACGTTGGCTACCACGGCCCGATCGCCCAACCATCGCTTTCGTTCCGTTGTTCGATGGATCCCTTTGCGACTTTGGAGTGAATCGCCGTAGCTACGGGATGCAACCGGCCTGTGTCGACGCCTGCCCCACGCATGCCCTCACCTTCGGTGATGCCGACGACCCTGAGGCGGAGGTGGCGCGGTTGACTCGCGACCACGACGCGAAGCCGCTGAACGCACCTGAGGCGAACCTGAAGGACGGTGTTCTCTACATTGGCGCCGAAGAGTGGCAACACAAAGCCATCCACAAAGGATGCGAACTCGACCGACGCGACGAAGATATCATCTATGAGCAACGATGAATCGGCACCTTCTCTAGGGCGCCGCGAGTTTCTTGCCCTGGCGGGTAGTCTGTCGGCGACGTTCGGTGCCGCGAGCCTAGTTGGCTGCTCGGTGCTTGCGGGCAAGAGCGGTTCGCCAGCGCGCACGAGCGTCAGCGGCGCCAAGCCGGAGCCCGGTCCTATCAACTACGCGGATGCGACTCCCGTCCCGACGATCTGTTTTGGCTGCACGACCCACTGCGGCGTGGTGGGGTGGGTCGAAAACGGTCGAGTACGGAAGATCGATGGGAACCCGTTGGATCCGAACACGCAGGGCACTCTGTGCTCCAAGGCGCAGGGCATGATCAGCTATACCTACTACCCGGAGCGTGTTCTGTATCCGATGAAACGCATCGGGGCACGCGGCGAGGGGCGCTGGCAGCGCATTTCGTGGGACGCGGCTCTCGACGAGATAGCAACCAAGATGCGGGCCCTCCGCGAAGCGGGCACGCCGGAGCGTTTCGTCTTCCACTATGGCCGGGACAAGACGAAAGGTTATACGAAGCGCTTCACGGACGCCTTCGGGACGCCCAACCGTCTCAATCGAAGGTCGATCTGCAGCTCCAACCGCCGCGTCCCTTTGATGAGTTTCTATGGGCGCGACTTCGAGTGGGAGTCGCAGGACTTCCAAAACACCAAGATGATCCTGAACTTCGGCGCCAATCCGATGGAGGCCCACCAGGGTGGGCTGTTTATGATCAAACGGATCATGGACGCGCGCATCGACCGCGGGGCGAAGCTCGTGACATTCGAGGTACGTCCCTCGGCAACCGCGTCCGTGTCGGATGAATTCCACTCGATCGCGCCAGCATCAGACGGCGCTATCGCTCTCGCCATGGCCAATGTGATCATCGATCGGGGGCTCGTCGATGTGGAGTTCTGGAACCGTTGGGCCAACTGCGATCTCGATGAGCTGAAGCAACAGATTCGTAGGTTCTCGCCGCAGATGGCCTCGGTCGAGAGCGGCGTCCCGGCCGACGATATCATCCGCTTGGCGGTCTCCTTCGCAGAAGCCGCCCCGCAGTGCACGACTCTGTCGAACCGCGGTTCGGCCAAGCACTACAACGGTGTCCAAGCCGACCGCGCGATTCGAATGCTCGACGTTCTCGTCGGCAATGTCGGGCGCCCGGGAGGCTTTTGCCTGTCGACTTTGAGGATGTGGAACAACCGCTACGGCCAAGAGGGACTTCCGATCATCGACCAACCCGCTCCCAAGCCAGCCCCGCCGAAGCCCTGGTTGCCTGGAACGCGGGAATTTTCCGAGCTGCCGCGGGACGTTCAAGAACGTGTCGCCAGTTGGCCCGAAGACTGGCAGCAACGATACTTCGGCGAGCTGGCCACCCCGAGCGAGTACATCTTGTCCTGGCACTGGTACCCGATGCGCGTGGGACAACTCGTGCCGAGTTATATCGCCGAGGGCCGCCAGAAGGTCGGGGTGTACATGTCGTACACACTCGGAGCGTCCTTCGGTTTCCCCGAAGCCGGCCTCAATCGCGAGGTTCTCAAGGACGAGAGCCTGATTCCGTTCCACGTTGCGATCGATATCAACTACAGCGAGCAGGCCGCATTGGCCGATTTGATCCTGCCAGACGCAACCAGCCTGGAGCGCTGGGATGCGCATTCGACCAATAGCTATGGCCTGCGACCCTATACCGGGATTCGCCAACCGCTCGTACCGCCCATGGGAGCCGCCCGCTCGGTGCAGGTAATTCTTCGAGATCTGGCTCGACGCATTGGCGATGGCATGGAGGAGAACTTTGCGTTCGACGACATCGAAGATTACTACCGGGAATGGTACGCGAATGTTCCGATCTCCTGGACTGAGCTGAAACGTCGCGGGATCTGGCAGGACGAGTCGCGTCCACTCGACTACGAGCTGTACGAACGACAACTGTCGGTCGAAGAGCTGGCCGAAAGCGAGATCGACGCTGAAACTCAGGTGATCTACGCGACGGCGGGGAAGAAAAGGAAACCCATCGGGATCATGCAAGAGGGCGTGGCCGTGCGCGGGTTCCCGACCCCTACGCGAAGAATTCAAGTATGGGACCCAGTGTTCCCTCTCGCAGCGAAACACTGCGGGGTGCCGCTCGATGATATCAATGCTTCCCCATTGCCGACGTACGAGCGGGTGCCCGAACATGTCGGACTCGGTGAAGACGATTACATATTCACAACCTTCAAGTGGAACGTTCACACACAGGGACGATCCGCGTACTGGAAGTACCACGCGGAAATTGTTCACACGAACCCGGCCTTCTTGTGCCCAGAGACGGCCGCTACCCTTGGTGTGACAGACGGAGATCGGATCGAAATAACGACCTTTCGCCCAAAAGGTCGCACCTATCGCAACAACGAGTCTGCTCCGATCGGTTCGATCGAGAAACCGGTCCGTATCCTGAGAGGGATGCATCCGCGTGTCATCGCGTGCGCGCATCACGCCGGGCATTGGGAGCACGGCGCGGTAGCGAAGGCGGCCGCACGAGCGACACAGCTCCACGCCGGTGCGTCGCCCGATCTCGCGGACGCCGACATAGCCCAGAATCTCTGGTGGGCCAGCGACCTCGATGGCGTCGGCAACGGCGAACACATCAATGACATTCTGCCGATCAACCCGCAGCCGTTGGTCGGCGGACAGAACTGGTTCGACAACGTATGCAAAGTCCGGAGGGTTTGAACGTGCTGCTGTCTCCGGTGGAACGCGCCCCAATCGACTTCTTGTTGGCGAGACTGCTCCTCGAAGAGCTCGATGCCCCGTTGGTGGACGGCTTGCGCCGGCGTGAAGTGATGACCGTTCTCAAAACGGCGGAGCCCGGCATCGATACTTATCTCGAGGGCTGGGAGATCGACGACCGGGCGACGGCCTCGCGTGAGGAGTTCGCGCGACTCTTCCTGTTGCCCGGCGGAGTCACACCTCGAGCGTCTGCCTGGGAATCGGGTCAAGGTTGCGCCTCGGACCTCGTGAATCACGCGATGCTAGATCTCGGGCGCCGAGTCACAACCGAGTCACGGGTCGGCAACGTTCCGATCGATCACCTAGGCTTCGTCTTGGACCTCGCGGCTAGCGCCGCAACATCCGCGGATTCCGAGGATCGGAAAACCGGCGATCGGCTATACACCCATGCGCTCGGCGACTGGGTGGTGCGATTCGCCGACGCGCTGCAGAGCAAAGCGCAAACGCCGGTCTATCGATGCGTCGGTCGGCTCGTCCGACTACTCAACACTCGCGATTGATTTGGCCCAACGATAGTCCGACTTTCCGGAAGGGCTGCGGATGATCCGGTCGACATAGATGACCCGCTTTGGAGCCTTGAATGCTGCGAGCTGCTCCTTGGCCCAGGCGATGAGCTTTGCTTCGTCGGCTGTCCGGCCGGGCTCTAGGGCGACGACAGCGGTGACGACCTCCCCCCATTTGTCGTCGCTGACCCCAACCACAGTCGAGTCGCGGACGTCTTCGTGCAACTTGAGTGCTTCCTCGACCTCCTCGGGGAAGACTTTCTCACCGCCGGTGTTGATGCACACGGACCCGCGGCCCAACAAGGTGATCGAGCCGTCCGCCTCCACCTTGGCGTAGTCCCCAGGGATCGAGTAGCGCACGCCGTTGACGACCTTGAAGGTTTCGGCGCTTTTCGCTTCATCCTTGTAATACCCGGATGGAATTCCGGAGCTCAGCCCAACCAAGCCGATCTGTCCGGAGCCCGGCTCCGCAAAACGTCCTTCATCCGTGATCACGCGGGCATCGGGCCCAAGATCAAACTTCGCGGTCATCAAGTCACTGTCCGCCGTATCGATTCGCATCGCCATGCCCGGAGCCTCACTCGAACCGAGGCCGTCGATCAACATGACAACGCCGCGATCGAGCAATGGCTTTTTGAACTTCGGCGTCCACATGACGCCACCGGAGATCACAGCGAACAACGTGTTGATCGTGTACGGCTCTCCGCGTTGTTCGGCCCGGTCCAACGCCTCGACCATCGGACGGGCAAACGCGTCGCCCACGATCGTACAGGTGGTCGCGCGCTCGCGCTGTACTAGCTGCCAGAGCTCGTCGGGATTAAAGGACCGGTTTGCCAACGAGATCACTGTGCCGGCGGTAATGAGATTCCCCATCGACGAGAACCACGCCATCCCGTGCATCAGCGGCGCCGCCGCGATCCCACGTGGAGCAGCGTCGATCTCGTGGAGTCGCTTCGTAGCCGTCACGATCTCATCCGTCGTCTTGGGCACGAACTCACCCAGTGGCGCAAACCCCCTCGAAAGTGTGGTGTAGAGGTCGGCGTGCTTCCACATGACTCCCTTGGGCATGCCGGTGGTGCCGCCGGTGTAGAGAAAAATGTAGTCGTCTGGCGAGCGCTCGATGGATTCGAGCGGTGCATGCCTCGCGATCACCTCTTCGTACTCATCCGCGCCGTCCAGGACCACAACCTCGTCGGCGTCCGTGGTTCGCACCTGGACCAAGACCTGCAGGTTGGGCAAGTCGCCACGTACATCCTGGATTCGGGGCGCCAGTTCGCCGTGGTAGACGACGACTTTGGCGTCGGCATTGTCGAGCAGGTAGCGAAGCTCGTCGCTCAGATAGCGATAGTTCACGTTGACCGGGATGGCCCGCAACTTCAGGGCCGCGAAGACCGTTTCCAGGTATTCAGGGGCGTTGAAGAGGTACAGGGCGACTTTGTCGCCTGGGCCGACGCCACGCTCCTCAAAGGCCCGAGCTAGACGCGCCGATCGCTCTTCGAATTGTCCGTACGTCGACCGCTTGTCTCCATGGACTTGAGCGACGCAATCGGGAACGGTGCGTGCGACCGCCTCCCAAATGTCGGCAAAGTTCATACTCATTTGGAACTCCCATGCACACCGAGTGCTGCGTTCAAACGCGCGTAATTCACTTCGCGGCCGCCACGCGAAGGAGCGACACGGTCCCGATAACGTACAACGCCATGGCACAGAGTATGACCACCGTGAATCCGTAGGCCATTGCCAAAATCGTCGCCCCGACCGACGAGATCACCGAAAAGAACCCGTTCACCGCCCAAGCCCAGGCAACGTACTCCTGGCTGTGGTCGCTCCATCCAGCCACCGTGCGCAAGCCCAGGGGCATGAATGTTCCCAAGCACAACCCGAGCGGCGCTAGGATGACTAGGCAGAGCGCCACGCGGACAGGAAAGGGGGTGCCGATCAAGCTTTCGACGAGTGGTCCAAGGCCGAATGCGTAGAACAATACGAGCACGAAGAGAACTCCGAGCATTGCGGGCAACAGCTGTTGTGGACGCTCGAAGCGGTCGCTCAACATGCTCCCGATCCCTGTGAAGATGAGAATCGAGAACAACGTAATCGACAACGAGTAGGTGGGATACCCGAGAAACAACGTTAGTCGCTGGATCAGGGTCACTTCGATCAACATGAAGCCCATGCCTAGGGCGGCGAAGAATACGCCAGCGCTGGCCTTATGTGGGATGCTACGCCAGAGATCGCGGCGCACGACGATCGGAAGGGCGACAAAGGTGAGAGCGAAGAGGGTCACGACAACCAACAACATGAGCAGCAGCTTCTCGCCGAGGCCTCTCTCGAGACTGCCGTCTGGGCTCGCCCACAAGGCGTCGCGAAATCTGACGAAGTGCCAGAAGAATGGGCCGTCGTCCGTGATGGGATCGATGGACACGGGTGACGCCGCAAACCAGTCCGCTAGCTCTGCCTCGGGTAAGTCGATGATTGTCAGCTCGTCCAGCTCAGAGTCTCGTTCGAGCAAGGAGTAGCGTAGCTTGCCATTGGGCATTGCCTTGACCGCCGCGCCGAAATCTCGCGCATCGTCTTCGCTGAACGGCGTGCGGCTCAGCAGAATCGTCGAACTCGTAAAAAAACCCCGGCCGGTCGAAACCATGACATGGCGACGAAAGTCGTCGATTCCCATTCGACGAAACGCCTCGCGCGCCGAGGCTAGGTAGCGACCTGTACGCGCGACACCCTTTTCGAGATCGTATTCGCCGAACTGTGCGCAAACCACGCCATCATCGGTCAGGCGCTGCATTGCCACTTCGATCATCTCCACCGTGTAGAGGTAACTCTCCGACAAGACAAAAGCGCCAGACGTCGAAGAGTTCATCGCTGCATAGCTGTCGGGCGCAACGAACCAGATCAGATCGACTGGCTCTGTCATCCGGGTGACGAAAGAGCGCCCCTCCGCGTTGTGCACCTCGACATCGGGCCGCTCCGTGACGTGGCCGGCGAAATCGGCGAAATGGTCCGTCAACAGGGAAACCGTAACCGGGTTCAGCTCGACGCCACGAATACGCTTCGCTTTGCGCCGCAGCGATGCGTAGATCTCGTTGCCGCCCGCCGACCCGACGATGACGACGTCTGGCCGCGGCGGCAGTACCGAAAAGGGGAGGGCGCGAATGTTGTTGTCATATCGCGTCAACGATTCTACGTCGCCATTGAACTTTGGCAGCAGCGAGCCCCACATGCCGTCGTGAATCAGACGCAGGGCATCGGGCCCGTACTGGGTCGCGTCGACGCGGAAGACGGGGTCCCACTGAGAGAACACGACATCGGACCGATGCCGTTGCGGGCTCATCGTTTTAATCTCGTCGGTAACCGGATCTGGCAGGAGCGACGGTACCGCTGTCGCTACGAGTAGCGGCAGCAGCGGCAGGAGCGCCTTGCCACGAAGCTCTTTCCACGCCGCCAAGCACAGAATGACTCCCGACATCATCACGACCCCGGGGGGCGTGAGTACCTTCATGAGCGGGACGACAGCCGCACAGCCCAGACCGGCGCCGACCAAGTCCGCGAAGTAGAGCTTGTTGGCATTCTGTGGATACGTCGAAAGGATCAGGGCGATGGCGACGCCCACGGTCAAGAAAGGAATGAAGAGGCTCAGGCAGAGAAGCCCCAGCTTGATTCCTTCGCCCACCACGACGCGCGGCAACCCGAATGAGATCGCCTCAATCAAGGCAACTGCGTTGACCTGAACCAGAGCCACCACGAAGTAACTGAGTAGGATCGCGCCCGCGCCCATCAGCGCGCACCAGCCTACGGTCAACGACGGGCGCATTTTGCGAAGGGCGGGAGTCAATGCCACCGCGATCGCTCCGACTCCGAGGCCGAGTAAAGCGATGCCGATGATGACGTAGGTGAAATAGTAGACCAACTTGAACGAAAAGATTCGCGTGTAGCTAACCTCGAGAAGAATCGCGGCGAGCGAGATCAGGAAGATCTCACGCCGCAAGGGAACTCCCACCGAACCGCTATCAGGTTGTTTTTGTTCGGACATTTCGGCGGCCAGCCATCACATGGAACTTCCGCCGAATCAAGCCAAGCGGCCGGCTCGGCCGTGCTACACGATGTCGAACAAGCAAGCCAAGCGGCTATCTCGGCCTCGCCGCCCTGAAGTCGACAGGGTGTCATGAACTCTGCAATGCTGCGTCGGGCAGTGAGCAAGGGGCGGCGACTACGGCCGTCATGGTTCTGATAGTTGAGGAGTCAGGGGTGAAGTACAGCGATCTTGCCGAGGTGCCGGCAGAGCCGGTCTCGCACAATCCAGAGATCTCCAAACGGGTGTTGATGCGTCGAGGAGAACTCCCCCACGTCAATCAATTCGCTCAAGCCACGTTGCAGCCCGGGCAACGCGCCAGCGCCCACCAGCATGTCGACATGTGGGAAGTGTTTCACGGCGTCAGCGGCACCGGACACCTCTATGTGGACAGTCAATCGCAGGAGATACGACCTGGCGTCTGCGTGGTTGTGGAGCCGGGCGAACGACATGAGTTAGTGAATTCAGGCGCGACGGAGTTTGTCGTTCTGGTTCTCGGAGTCGAAAACGAAGGCGAGGCTGGCTCATGACGCTGCGCTATGATCGAGTGTCTTCGGCTCTTGGTGAAACCTTGTTGGGCAAGCCGCAATTCACTGGCCCGGAAGCGGCCGCCGAGGCTGGTATCGACCAGACACTTGGTGAGAAATTTTGGCGTGCCCTCGGCTTTCCTCACGTTCCGCGTGATCAGAAGGTATTCACCCGAGGCGACGTCGAAGCGCTGAAAATCGTCCGCAGCATGATGGAGCACGACGAAGCCGACGCCGAGGTGCTCCTGCAGATTACCCGCGTCTCCGGGCAAGCTCTGTCGCGCATGCTCGCCGTGCAGATTCTTCCGATCTCGCACGAGATCAGCGATGCGATGCGATCCTCAGCCAAAACCGACACCGAGGCGGCGAACGCTGTGGTCTCGGCAAGTGAGTCCATGATGACGACGGTCATTCCCTTTCTGAACTACGCTTGGCGGCGCCACCTGCTAGCGCGGGTCGCTCAGACTGCGGCCAGCGCAACTCCGCACCTGGGCGACGAGGCGAACCACGCCGTAGCGTTTGCGGACATCGTTGGCTTCACCGCTCAAAGTCAGCAACTTTCCGACCGCGAGATCGCGCGAACGATCTCACGCTTTGAAACGCTCGCCTACGAGCATATTCCCGAGCACGGCGGTACCGTCATCAAAATGATCGGCGACGAGGTGATGTTCACCACCGCCAACGCGGCGGCGTGTGCCGAGATTTCACTCGGCCTGGTCGAAGCCGCCGCTCTCGACGACGTAGTACCCGACCTTCGCGTCGGGATGGCGACTGGCCCAACCGTCGCGTGGGGCGGAGACGTCTACGGCCCGACGGTCAATCTGGCGAGTCGGCTGGTCAATGTAGCCCACCCAGGTACTGTCCTCGTCTCCGAAGACGCTGCCGTGCAGCTCGAAGAAGCTGGCGACTTCGATCTGCGCAGCCTCCCGAGAATGAGACTGAAAGGAATCGGCAAAACCCGACCAAGAGTCGTCCGCCGCAAACCCTCGTAGAGGGCCGCCCTCCGAAATTCCTCATCCTTACCGAGAGAATGTCGATCCATGCAGACTTCGAAGTTCCGTCGACCAACCCACCCGAATCTCCTCTCCCTCCGGAGGCTATCGATTAGTGCAGCGACACTAGTATTGCGGGAAACCCGGAAGCCTTCCCCTCTACCTCCGGGAGAGGGTTAAGGGGATCGAAATGCCAACTCCCTTCTTGCCCCTGTGCCGCAGGGCTTTCGCGCACACGTTCTAGAACGAACCCTCACCTTTTATCCTCTCCCGCGTGCTGCAATGCGGGAGAGGAGATTTTGTTGGGCTTTGCCCGTCATTTCGAGAAGATCGACAGTCTCTGACCCAAGAAGGGGGCTAGGGGTAGTCGATTCACCCAACGCCGCCGCGGAAAGCCGGCATCGCAATCGAGAGGCACACTATGAAACGAATGAACGAACTAGGATTCTACACCCTCGCCGGTGCGCCAAAGACACCGCGCGATCTAATCGCCGAAGTGCAAGAAGGCGAGCGTCTCGGCCTCGGCTCAGCGTTCATCTCTGAACGTTTCAACATCAAAGAGGCGGCAACCCTCGCCGGCGCCGTTGGCGCCGTGTCGACGGAACTCGGCATCGCGACAGCCGCCACCAATCACAACACCCGCCACCCGATGGTGACCGCAGCTTTCGCCATGACGATGCACAAACTGACCGGTGGCCGATTTTCCCTCGGGCTGGGCCGCGGTATCGCTGCGATTTTCGACGCCTTCGGTCTGCCTCATCTGAAGACGGCAGAGATCGAAGACTTTGCCGGACTCATGCGACAAGTGTGGGCCGGCGAAGTCGTCTTCGGTCACGATGGACCGGCAGGGAAATACCCACTGCTGGCCATGGGGCCGGAGTATAAGTCTGAAATCCCGATGACCTTAACGGCCTTCGCTCCCGCGTCGCTGCGACTTGGGGGCAGGGCATTCGATGCCGTCGTCCTGCATACATTCTTCACTGACGAGACCACCGAGCGCTGCGTGCGAACCGTCAAGAAAGCTGCAGAAGAGGCGGGCCGGGATCCGGCGGACGTACGAGTCTGGTCGTGTTTCGCCACCGTCGGTGACCATCTTCCAGAAGCGTTGCGCCGGAAGAAAACAGTCGGTCGTATGGCTACGTACTTGCAAGGGTACGGCGACTTGATGGTCAAAACAAACCGTTGGGATCCCGACGTGCTGCGCCGATTTCGCGACGACGACTTGGTCAAAGGATTTCGCGGCGCTCTCGACGCGACCGCGACCGAAGAAGAACTCGAGCACGTTGCAACTCTGCTCCCCGCGGAGTGGCTCAGCGCTGCCGCGACTGGGAGTGCGGCGCATTGCGTCGACAAGATCCAGGGGCAGTTCGATCTCGGCTGTGACGGTGTGATCCTACACGGGGCGAGTCCGTTCGAACTCGCCCCGATCGTCGAAGAGTACCGACGTCGTCGCCCTGCCGGCAAATTCGACGGCTTGGCCGCGAACCCCGCCGGGTAAATCGAGGTTTAGACATCCACACCAGCGGAAGAGGCTACGCACGACCCGACCAACCGCCTCACCAATCACGAATCACCAATCACGAATCACCAAGTCCACTGATGAACTCGGATCGCATCTCTGCCCTGTTTCGGTATTCGCGGATTGGTTCTCGATCAGAGATCGCCGGGCGACTCGAGCGACCCACGCGCTCGTGATTGCCCGGCAAGAGTTCCGTTGGGCTCCCGATGCCAACGGAACTCTTGCGATTGGTCTAGAGCTTGTCCTTGAACTGCTCGACTACGTTCTTGGTCGCTGGCATCGAGAGAGTCGTCTCGAAACACGCGCCGCCGTCGCTAGAGACGAGTTGGACGAGCACCTCGGAGTCCTGCTCAAAGTACATGGAGCCACTCACCGCACCTGTCAGCGGGATCGCAGCGCCCTTGGCCTTGAGAATGATCTTCGACTTGCCCGCATCGCCTGCGCGCATGATGAGTTTGAGAACCCCATCCGCACTCCGGGCCGTGTCCTTGTACTTCCACCCCTTGCCGCTCGGTGGGTCGCCGCCGAGGGCCTTGAAGCAGGGCTTTGACCCGCAAACGTCACCACCACGGGCGATCTGCAGATCTACCGATAAGCTGGGGACGCTGGCAGATTGATCGTACAGGCAGATGGCGTAGCTGGTCGTACCGTTTACTGGATCGGCGCCCATCTCCGTTTGCGTCGTGGCCGCGCCGCCGATCCACTTCCAGAGGAGCAAATCTTTTGTGTCGTCGGTGCGATCGTTGATCTTCAGGATACCCTTCGCCGCCGTGCGGCATCCTACGTCAGGTGCGGCGGGACACGTCGCAACCGGTGCAGGAGTGGGCGTCGGAGCTGGGGTCGTCGAGATGAAACGATAGACGTCGTCGCCGACGGCCGCATACAGCTCGCCGTCGATGTCTTCGCCGAAGCTGGTCAATTCGAACCCGGTGTCGGCGATAATCGGGTCGTCGAGCGTACCGAGGTCGAGGGCGATGACATCACCGTTGCAGTAGTCCCCGAAAACATAGCGACCGACCAAGCTGGGGATTGCACTTCCCCGGTAGACAAAGCCGCCGGTTACCGCGCAAGATCCGCCAGCGGTGTATTCATACAGAGGATCAACAAAGCTGGCACAGGACGGAAGTGGCGTCGGGCAAGCTCCAGTCCCGCAAGTACCTGGGTCACATTGCGTACCTTCGGCGATGGGCCAACCGTAGTTCTGACCGCCGACACCGGCGGTCTGCATGTTGACTTCTTCGCGCCGCGATAGACCGCTCTGTCCGACATCGCCGATATACATGTCGCCGGTCAAGCGATCGAACGAGAACCGCCACGGATTCCGCAAACCGTACGACCAGATCTCGTCTTCGACGTCGCCGTCGAGAACGAAAGGGTTGGTCAACGGAATCGCGTAGTTGCGCGTCGCGTCGGCAGGGAAGTCGTCAGCGTCGACGTCAATGCGTAGCATCGCGCCGAGCAGGGAATCGGTCTTCTGAGCATTGCATCCCGTGCCAGAACTGTCGCACCCACCACCGCCATCGCCCATGCCGATATAAAGGTAGTCGTCGGTCGGCCCGAACTGTAGCTGACCACCGTTGTGGTTGGACGCGGTTTGCGCGATCTCGATGATCGTCAAGGGCGTACTCGTGTCGGCTACGTTGGGATCGCCGGATGTGTCGTACTCTTCGATCACGGTGTCGCCGCTGTTGTTGATGTAGTTGACGTAGAAAAGGCCGTTGGTACCGTAGTCTGGATGGAACGCGATGCTCAGTAGCCCGCGTTCGTCGCCGGTGCCCGTCGGCGTGTGTACGAGACTGTCGATATCCAGAAACGGCGTCCCCAAAACTGACGCGCCGTCGTAGATCTCGACGATGCCGCGTTTTCGGACGAGAAACAGCCGGTCGTCACCAGCGACCCCGCTGTTGGCAATGTGAACGACTTGGTCGGACAACGTTGCGATCAGCTGAGTATCCACGTCCGAAGCAATGCCCGCCGAAGCGATTCGAGGGCCGCACAGCACGGCGCCAACGAGAACGACCACAAAGGTCGGGAGTGGAAAAAAACTTCTAGCAATCTTAGACATCGTCACTTCCCCTCAAACGGTTCGATCGGTCGTAGGCCACTATACAGTTGTCGAACCTACCGGCCCGGCACGGTCCTGGCAATGGAAAAGGTAGCATAAGAGCCGCAAGAAAATGGCTTCTTGCAAGGTGGATGCGCAAGTCAGAGTTATCCTGATATCGTTCGGGTCCTCGCAGGAGCGATGTCGGTTCTGGCGAGAAAGGCCCTCAGCTCTGAGCCACAACAAACCAAAGGGAACAGACCATGAGCTTACCACAGTGCGGCATCTACAAGACCACGGCGACCATTGGCTCGGTTACTCCAGGGCACCTCGTGTACTTCCACAATCACGGTGATCCGGGACCGGGCATCTACCTACCCGAGTCTTGGAACTTCAATCGCGCGGTTTTTCGCAAGGACGGATTCACTTTGCCCGACGAGGCGTCCGCACAAACCCTCGAAGTGTTGGCGGCCGAGGGGATCTACCGAGTGGCGAGCGAGTTCACCTGCTGCGAAAAGCTCTGCTTTACGTTCAAGCAGGAGCAGCTTGTTCAACTGGGATACAACAGTCACGCCGAGCCGATCTTGTTCCGGCCGGTGATGGGACAATCCGGTCTCGTTCTCCCCGAGCAAGGCCAGCGAATCGACAGCGACCGGATCGAACGACTCGTGAGGTTGTTGGTCGCGCAAGAGCCAGCACAGAACCCCACCAACGTCTTGCACTGATTCGGCCTTGGACAGCGATTGGCTGCGGCGCTACGGGCAGCTCAGATTCACCGACTCCCCATCGTCGAAATAGTCGCAGGAGAGAGCAGAACCGTGGACGCCGTTCATCGTGCGGCAAGCTCGGCAGCGCGCTCGCGTCTCGAGGCAATCGACCAGGTCCGAGACTTCAGCACCACTGCCTGCGCACGCTCCGGGTAGGTGCGTTGCGATGTCCACGCCGTTCTCGTGGCAGTGGCGCTCGATTCGCCGACCGAGGATCGATCGGAAACGCGCGATCAACTGATCGGGGTCGTCGTTGATCCTACCGAGCATGCCCCGCGCCAGATCGGCACTGTTCGTCGTCGTGTCCTTGAGCCCGCGTGTCGCCTGTTTCAGGGCAGAGCGAAGCATCGACTCGAGCAAGGCGTTGGAGCGACGCGCTACCTGAAGTTGGCAGCGGTGCGCGTCCCGATCCGATTCGATCGAGGCGATCGGACGCGGTGCCGGTCCAAAGATATCGTCGGTCATTCCCAGCGACTGGCTGAGAGCGACCTGATTGACCTCGGCTGCGCT
>JAJCZJ010000115.1 GCA_029262455.1 Deltaproteobacteria bacterium
GAGCCGGTCTCACTATTTTTCGTGGTGAGCCGGTCGCTCAATTTATCGTGGTGAGCCGGTCTCACTATTTTTCGTGGTGAGCCGGTCGCTCTCTTTCGAGGTGAGCCGGTCGCTCACTTTCGAGAGCTATTGGCCAACGGGATAGTGGGCGGCGGGCTGAATCCTAGGTCCCCTGTCACTCTGAGGTTGGACCGCGGAAGGCGTCCCAGAGAGAGCGCCCCCCCGCGAGAGAGGCCTCATCCGCGAGAGCGGGCCTCATGGAGGCCAAGGACGAGGCCTCTGGCACCAGCATGGGACAAGGCTGCCGAGTGTGGTGACGGGGCCTCGCGGCGGCTGTGCGGCTGCGCTGGTCTCTGCCAGGGCACCTTAGATCGGCCCTCTTCGGCGCGTCGTGGCGCGATCGTCCATCGGGCTGTCCGACCGATCAGAATATAATGAGACACCAAGTCGCCGATTTATTGGGTGTTTTTGATGAATTGTGACTTCCTGGCACAATCTCATTGAAAAACTACCTTCCGGTATGCGATCAGTCGTAAAAAGTCATCACATTACTAGTGCCATGCAATGCGGGGGTCTAGGCGTTTTGCGGGCCAGAGGAGGGATTATGTTGAATCTCCTTCGAGTGGCGGTGGGGGCAGTTCTCGTATTGGTTATTGCGGGGCCCGTCAGCGCGCAGCTCAAAGGTACGGCGACATCGCGCGTGCGAATGGTTCGAGCCATTTGCACGACGGGGCCTTGTGCTCCGGCGTTTAACTTTAGAACTGGATCGACACAGATTAAGAAGCTTCGCCAGCCGAAGCCAATGACCGACCGCGACATCGGAAGAATGCGTCTCGACGGGGTTTCGACGACGGGACCAAGCCTTCCGGCCAGTTTGGATGGCCAGATTACTGCGCGTGTGAATTACGACACGGTGGACCCTGATTCGGATTGCGTTGCTGTTGGCACTGATGTGACCCAGGTGATTGCGACGTCGTCTCTGAGTTGCACGCAGAAGGGTTCGACGACGACGAGCTGCCGTGGCGACGTGGTGCTGGTGAGCGGTGTTCTGGACGACCCCGATTGCACGGATGTTCAGGTCTTCATCTCCGACCTCCTGGTTGAGGTTTTTGAGGACGGTGGGGTCGGTGACGACGCGCAGAAGTTGGCGCAGAACGGAATCCTCGGAATCGGCAAAACGCCGGACTGTGATTCCGGTGGCGCGGGCTGCCCGTGACTCGTCGGATAGGAGGAAGACGCGAAATGAGAACAATTCTCTTGTCTGCGATTGTCGTTGTTGTTGGGGTCGTTGGTTCGTCGGATGTCGATGCCCAGGAAGTCGCTACCGCGAAGACGCGTGTTCGAATGATTCGGGCTTTCTGCACGACAGGTCCGTGCGATCCGGGGGTTCACTTCGAATCGGGATCGGCGCATGTCAACCGATTCAAACAACCGAAGCCGTTGGCTAAGCGCAAGATTGGAAGAATTCGTCTGTTGGGCGTGCAGTCGGGCGTGTTGCCGAGTTCGCTGGAGGCCATTGTTACGGCGCGTTTGATTTGGGATACGGTCGATCCCGATAGCGATTGCCCGGATGCTGGCGCGGATAGTGTCGAAACGATCGCCACGTCCAGTATGTTCTGCAAGCAGCAGGTGGATCGTGCGACTTGTGGTGGCGATCTTCTGGTTCCTGTCGGCTTGATCGATCCGCGTTGCACGGATGTTCGCGTGACGATGCAAGATCTCGACTTTGAAGTGTTCGAGTTTGGAATGGTTGGGACGGACACGGCGAAAGTAGCGACCCAAGGTATTTCGCTGGTCGGTCGTACTCCGGACTGTTCTTCGGGCGGGTCGGGTTGCCCATAGCAGGACCGGTTTCGGGAAGAGCAACGAAGCAAAGGGCGGGGGTTTCCCCCGCCCTTTTTTTATGGCGAGTCGAGTTGCCCGATCAGGGTCTCGCGGAGCTGCGCGGTCGCTACGATCTCGTGCAGCGAGCCGACTTTGAGAGCTCGGTCAACTGAATGAATCGAGTCGAATTCGTTTGCAACGTTGCGGTGATGTTCGGAATAGACGTCGCCCCGGACGGTGGCTAGCTGCGACTGGAGTGCGGCTTTTTCAAAGCGCGAACGAGACCGTTCGAGTTTGGCGGTGATTGCCAGCACGCGGGGGTCGGTGTTCGTCCGGTGTTGGATTTGGGCTTCGAAGATGACCGTCGCCGCTGGGCCACCGCCAATGACGGATGCGAATGAGCCCTGGAGCGCGAGTGCGTGCACGTTGGGGTTGAGCCGAGTCGAAAAAACAACGTAGGCACCACCGTGGTAGCGGGATGTGACGACGAACAAGAGTTTGGTGCGAAAGTTCACGACCGCACGGGCGATCTCGGCGCCATATTCGAGTTGGAGCTCGCGCATCGACTCCGGCGAGCCATCGAATCCGGCGAGGTTCGCGAGGATGACCGCCGTTCGTTGTCCCGACGCTGCATTGAGGGCGCGGGCAATTTTTTTGGCCGAGCCCGGGAAAAGTGTAGCTCCAGCCCATTCCGCCGGTCCATCTGGAGGTGGGTGGCGGTCGCGTGGAATGGCGCGGTTTTCGACGCCGATCAGGCAAATAGCGTGGCCGCCCAGGCGGGTGTCCCAGACGACGGCGGTCTCGGCGCCACGCATTCCCGCCCAGCGTTCGAGCGCGTCTGCGTCGCGATCGATCAAAGCGCGCATGACGGGTCGAATGGCAAAGGGTTTCTTTCGGTCGGGGTTCCGGTCCACGCCGAGATAGTCCGCGACCGTCTCCGTGGTTGGCGATGAGTGACCTCCGTCGGTGACGAATGGTTCGTTGGCAATGTTGCGTCCGGGTGGGTCGCTGGTCGCGGCGCGGCGCGGGTGCGCCTCTTCGGCGACCACGTAGGTGAGTTCGTAGTGCCGCATCAAGATTCCGAACGCCTGCTCAACCGTCTCGGCGTAGTACTGAGCCTGCCCGTTTGGACCCATGATGTCTTCGTAACCACCGATCGCGTTCTCGTCTTCGGCCGACACGCCACCCGATGCTTCGAGGGCACGCTTGCCGGTCAGGACCATGGCGCCGGCGTGGGTCATAATGAGGATGCCACGGGTGTGCATGAGCATCGTTGCAAGTGCGTCGAAGTAGCTCTGTGCACCGACGTTGATCCCCGCGACGATGACGTTGATTTCCCCACCTGATTGCGTGAAGCGGACAATCTTGCGAACGACTTCGGCGACGGCATCGAGATTCTCGGTGCCACTGTCCATGGCGATGCGCGCGCCGCCGGATGTCGCGAGCCACTCAAGCGGAATCTGTTCTATTTCCGCCATCTCGATGGCAGCGACGATTCGCGTCGTCTCGGCGCTGGTGAGGGCCCCCATGTGATGAGTCGGATCACTCAAGATCGTGATGCGCTCGATGCCGTTTGGATGCAGCGCGCTGCCGGCGATCGACCTTCCGAAAACGATGGCGCTGAGATTCTGTCCGGGCGGGCGGTCGACCGATACCGGCTTGCCGGTCTTTTCGTCCAGGTCGTATTCGACAAAGTGGTGCAGCCCGTGGCGGACTTCAGCAAACATCCGAATGGCTTCGTACGGATACACGAGGCCGCGTCGCCTGGCCGCCGCGACCCTCTGCGCGTGCCGGTCTGCCGGCTGCAAAGGTTCGCGATGGGGTGCTCGCCAGGCGATGCGCGGGCGGCCGCTCAGTGCTGGTTCGATGACCAACTCCCGACTCTTGCTGGCGTTCCCCTCGGATTCGCGCAGCTCGAGTTGGACGATGATCCGCTCGAGCCCCAGGTGGTTGGTCGCAGGCAGGAGCTCGTCGATGAGGCGCTGTAGTGTCTCAGGGGCCAGATGAAACGACGGGCGGATTTGCAGCACGATGCGATTCCAGTGCAGGCGCTGCCAGGCAGGCTCCTCTGCCCGCAGTCGTCGCAGGGTGCGGACCGCCTGAGTAAAGGTGCTGACGAAGCTTGCCTCGTGCAGTGTCCCGGCAAAGCCGGGGACGGCTGCGTGGACCTCACCGAAAATGAAGATCCGCTGGTCGCTGGGCTGCCGCGTGCTCTTCCCGAAGAATGCAAACGTCGAGCGTGGTGCACTGAGTCTCTCCAGTGAAAAGCCGGCCAGGCGATCGAGCCCGATTCGCTTCGGAGTCCTGGGATGAAGGTCGTGGCAACTGGACCATTGCCCATCGCTGTAGCTCACCGCCGTCTCGGGCATGTTGCGGTGGAGAGCTGTGAAAGTGACCCGCCATGGATCGAGCTGCTGGTTGCCGAGTTCCTGCGCGGCGAGGTCGCGCAGGGCCGCCGGCGAGGTTGGCGCGGCGAGGTGTACGATGATCTCGATTCGATCGGTCGAGGAGCAGCAGCCACTCTCCATGAGGCAGGTCCAGGTGTCGGCGAAATGGCCAGGGCGCGCGATAACCGCCGCGACCGTGGTTTGGTCGCTTAGCTCGAGGCGCACGATGCCGTACTTCGCACGAGCCGCCACCGCAGCACTGAGAGGGGTCGCCGGGGCGTAGAGACGTAGGATGAGTGCCTGCAGTGCCAGAGTCTGTCGCGCCGTGTCGGCCTCTTGGGTGAGTAGTGCGTCGAAGATTTGTGGGGCACTGGCCGCGAGCGCCGTTGCCTGATCGAGATCGCTAAGCGAACTCCTGGTCATCGTGTCGCCGGCGGCGGCCGACTGGTAGACCTCTCTCTGCTGTTGCTCGATTCGGGCAAGAACGCTTGCGACTGTCTGTTCCGCGAGTTGGGTGCGCCGCTCGACCTCAGGGGCTTCGAAGAATGCGGCCCGGATCTCCGCGGCGGCATCGGCGAGGGCGTCCGGTACGTCGCCGCGAAGCACTAAGCAATGCCGCAGACTGGCTTCGAGGGTGGGGTCACTTGCCGGTCGCAGGCCCGCTTGGACGAGTCGGCCAAGATGGCGGAGAATCGCCTCGACGAGCCCGTGTCGTTCGCGCCGTTGCCTTCTTGCGGCGTACAATCGCAACAATGCGCGCTGCAGGGGCTCAGAGGAGTCGAGCTTCTGGATCTTGTAGTGACGCAAAGCGGCCTTCAGTCGCTCATTGAAGTGATCGTCAAGTCCCGCTTCACCGGCCTCGATGCGTTGCAGGTAGCGCCGAAGCTCGGCGTCGTTTGACCTCGATGTGCCCGCTTCCGGTGCCGCTGATTGGCGGCGTGAGAACAAGACCTCGATATCGGCGAAGACGTTGATCAGGGCGCGAATCTCACCTAGCTCGTTGACGACTTCAGCGGATGGCGCCGTCGGAAGGGGGCTGTCGAAGAACGCGCGCAAGACGCTGACGTCGTCGGCTTCGGTGTCGTACCCGAGCAGGACCCGGCGTGCGATATTGTGGATTTCCTGGCGCCCCTGTTCGCGTACGAACCGGTCGTCCGCGTAGACCGCCTCGAAGGGATCGCCTTTGGCGCTGTCGTCGGGCAAAGTGATCGGGACCGGGGCTTTGTCGCTTTGCTCGTCTTCTGCCTGGATCAGGAGGAGGACGTCACCGGCCGCCACGCGTTGGTTTGGACGCACTCGTATTTCGCCGATGGTGCCGGAAATTGGTGCGAGCAGTGCGATCTCGATCTTCATGGTTTCGAGAACACCGATCTGCTGACCGGCGTCCACCCGCTCGCCGCTGCCCGCCTTGATCGCCACGACGACCGATGGGGCCGCGGCGCGCACTTCTCCTCCGGTGTCGAAGTCGATTGCGTGCCTGTGTCCGTCTACCTCGAGTTGCAGCGACGAAGGCCCCTCGACGTATTCAACTGTATGACGGCTTTCTCCGATCACTAACTGGCAAGCAAACGGCTCGTGATCGCGCAGCTCAGCGGTACATCCGCTGCTGCCCAGCTCGACGCGATACTGCCAATCGCCGAGAGCGAGCACGCGGACTTTGTAGGTGGTACCGCGATGCGTGAGATCGACGGTCTTACCGTGAGCCGTTGGGATGGACTGTGGCTCCCCGCGCGACGCCTCGGCGAAAAAGTTGAGCCTCTGTGTGGCTCGCTCACGCAGATATGCGAGGATCGATGCGACGACGAGTGCTTCGGCTGCCAGACGCGAAGGGGCGAGAGAGTCGATGCGCCGGTCCAGCCACCCGATGTCGACACCGCCAGCTCGGTACTCGCGATCCTCGAGCATGTTGAGAAGAAAGCTCCGGTTCGTCGCTCCGCCAGCGACCATCAGCCGAAGGTCGCCGAGAGCTGCTTGCAGTCGCGCCATCGCGGCCGGGCGTGACTCGCCGTGGGCAATGACTTTGGCAACCAGAGAGTCGAACTCGGAAGGAATGGTGGTTCCGGCGGCGGCGCTACAGTCTGTGCGGATTCCGGGGCCTGTCGGTAGATCGAGTAGGGCGATTGTGCCGGGAGCGGGCGAAAATTGCCTCTCAGGGTCTTCGGCACAAATGCGCGCCTCGATCGCGTGACCCCTGGTCGGCCCGGGGGAAGGGATCCGATCCCCGCGCGCAATCAACAGCTGTGCGACCACGAGGTCGCACCCGGTGACGGCTTCGGTGACGCCGTGCTCGACCTGGAGGCGTGGGTTGACCTCGAGGAAGACGAAGTGAAGATCCTCAGTCACAAGGAACTCTACGGTTCCCACACCTCGGTACTTCGCGCGCCGTGCGATCTCGATCGCGGCCTCTTCGATCGCGCTTGCGGTGGAAGGGGGCAGACCCGCTGGGGGCGACTCTTCCACTACTTTCTGATGTCTTCGCTGAACCGAGCAGTCGCGTAGTCCGAAGCTGGCGATCGTCCCATGGGTGTCGGCTGCAATTTGTACCTCGATATGGCGAGGTCTCTCGACAATTGCTTCCAGATACACAGCGTCGTCGCCGAAGGCATTGCGCGCTTCGGATCGGGCACTCGCAAGAGCGGCGGCGAGTTCGCTCTCGTGTTGTACGAGTCTGATGCCGCGCCCTCCACCGCCCGCGCTTGCCTTGATGAGCAAGGGATATCCTATTTCCGACGCGATGGTTTCGACGTCGTTCTCGACGGGGCCGTTCGACCATGGAGCGACCGGAACACCGGCGCTTTGGGCGAGTTTTTTTGCGGAGATCTTGTCACCGACCATGCGGATTGTCTGGCTCGATGGCCCGACGAAGGTAATGCCGCGATCTTCCAAGGCTTCGACGAAGTCGGCATCTTCGCTCACGAAGCCCCAGCCCGGCCAAACTGCGTCGGCGCCAACTGCGCGCAGCGCGGCTAGGACCCGGGTGTGATCGAGGTATGCGAGCCGTGTCCGACCGTCGCGACTGGTGCGCAGCGCAGATCCGATCGAGATCGCTACGTCAGCCTGTCTGACAAATGGGGCATTGGCATCGGGGTCGGTATACAGCGCGATTGCGATGAGGCCGTCAGGAGAGCCGGTGGCGCGTCCAGCCCTGCCGCTGGATTCACGCAAACGCAGTTCTTTGATGGCGCGAATGCATCGGCCCGCAGCTTCGCCGCGGTTGACGATTGCGATTCTTTTCATCCAGCAGCCGCGGCCGGGGCTAGTCCGCGATCGTCATTCCGCCGTCGATGACGAGGACTTGTCCGGTGATCAATTCCGAGGTGGCGAGATCGACGATGGTCTTCGCGACATCTTCAGGGCTGCAGACGCGTTTGAGCGGAGACTTTTCGGTCGCGAACTGCTTGATGACCTCGTAGTGCTCTAGCTCTTTGAACCATCTCGTGTCGATGAATCCTGGAGCGACCGCGTTGACGCGAATTTCCGGTGCCAACGCACGTGCCATCGTGACCGTCATATTGTTGAGTGCGGCCTTTGAGGCACAGTAGGGAATCGAGCTGCCGTTGCCCGAAACGCCAGCGACGCTGGAGACATTGACGACCGCTCCGCGTGCCGTGCGCAGCGCCGGTGCGGCGGCGCGCACGGCATAGAAGGGTCCCTTGAGGTTGACTGAAAGGATTTTATTCCAGTCGTCTTCGGTCACCTTCTCGAGCTCGTTGTGGGGGATGAAAGAAGTCGTTCCCGCGTTGTTGATGAGGATGTCGATGCGGCCGAACTCCGTCTCGGTCTGTTGCACGAGTTTGCGTACCGCGCTGTCGTCGGCAACATCGGCTTTGATGCAGATGGTGCGTCGACCTAGATCTCGGATCATTTGGGCGGTCTCTTCGGCGTCGCTCGCCGATCGTGAGTAGTTGACGCAAACATCACAACCCTGACGCGCCAACAGCAGCGCGGTCTCGCGGCCGGTACCGACGGCCGAACCCGTTACGATGGCGACCTTTCCTTCCATTGACATCCCGATTCTCCCATTGTGCAAAATCCCAAACTATCGATTCCGGGGCCTTCGCGAAAGTCGTTTCCGGCGGTTCTCGATCTTGGGTGGCGGCGGGTGCCAGCGCCGATGGTGTGCCAGCGCCGATGGTTGACCCGATCAATTCCTGATGTCATGGCGGATCGATGGTTTCTCGCATCCTAGACCTCCCCGTTCGTCGGCCGCGCGAAACTGTCGCCGTGATAGCGTTTGTGACACTGATTCTCGGCTGGTTTGGATTGTGGATCAAGGTCGACAGCGCAGTGGACAACTTGTTGCCGACTGGCAACCCGGACCGTTTGTACTACGAGGGTGTACGCCGCGATTTCGGGAGTGAAGAGGCGAATATCGTGGGCATTTTCGCCGACGATGTTTTCGCGCCGGAGACTCTCGCGGGAATCGATCGCATTACCCGATCTCTGTCGGAGATCGACGGTGTCCGCGAGGTCATCAGCCTGAGCAATGTGAAAGGGGTGCAGACCACCGGGTTCAGTCTCAACGTTGGCCGGCTGTTGCTCAAGCTGCCGAAAACCTTGGAAGAATCGGAGGCCTACCGCAACAAGGTTTTTGCTAGCCCGCTCTACGTCGGCAATTTAGTCTCGGAGAACGCGAAAGCGTCGGGGATCCTGATCCTTTTCGACCTCTTGAGCGACGAGGAGTTTCTCGAGCGGGGCATTGACGGGAAGATCCGACAGCGAGTTGCGGAGACCGCTGGCGACCTGGACTATGCGATCACGGGGATCCAGTCTCTCAAGGTCCGCGGCGCGGCGATGATGGAGCAAGACCTGATGAAGTTCTTGCCGTTGTCTTTCGTTCTGGTCGTCGTCGTTCTCGCTCTCTCGTTTCGCACGATCCGCGGTGTACTCCTTCCGTTGGCGGCTGTTTCAATCGGGGTCATCTGGACCGTCGGCGTGATGGTGTTGACTGGCAGTGACATCAACATGGGCACGCTGGTCCTGCCTCCGTTGTTGATGGCGATTGGTATCGCCTACGCGATTCACATCGTCAGCCGATACTATTTGGAGGTCGAGAGCGACCGGTCGAAACAGGAAGTCGTCGAGGCGACCATGGCGCACTCTCGACTGCCCGTTTCGATTGCCTCGTTGACGACCCTGATCGGTTTTGCAGCGCTCATTCTCAATCCAATTGCAGCGATCAGCGATTTTGGGCGTTACGCGGTTTTCGGCATTGCCGCGATTTTCCTCATGTCGATGTTCTTCTTGCCGGCAGCTCTGATGCTGTCGCCGCGGCCAGAGCGCGGTTCCTTTGGAGTGCCGCGGTCGGGTTTGGTGTCCGGACTGCTCGAAAAACTCGGCTTATTTGCCATTCGCAACCGCGGGTTGGTTTTGCTGACCGCTGTCGTGTTGTGCGGTCTCGCATTGTGGGGGGCTACCAAGATCGAAGTCGAGACGGACTACCTGAGCTTCTTCTCGCCAGATAGTCCGATGCTGGCGGAGAATACCCGGATTGCGGCCGAGTTGGGGGGGACGCAACCGATCTATGTAACGGTCGACGGGGATGGTGCTCGGTCGATCGGGACGGTGCCGGTCTTGACCGCGATCCTTGATCTGCAGCAGTTCATTAATGAACAGCCGGGGGTCGATATGACTTTTTCGATCGCCGACTATCTGTCTGTTGTGCACGGGGCCCTGAACCCGGACTCGCGCCATCCGTTGCCGTCCTTGGACAGCGACTTGTCGCAGATCCTGGTTTTTCTGAACCCCGACGATGTCGCCCCTTTGGTGACGCGCGACTTCGGTCGTGCGAATATCTTGGTTCGCACTCGATTGTCTGGATCAGCCGAGGTGAACGACTTGGTCGCCAATGTCGAGGAGTACGCGCGATCCCGTTTTCGACGTGGCATTGGTGTCCATGCGACCGGCTCGATGGTTTTGCTCAATCGCTCCGCAGACACATTGGCTCGGGCTCAGTTGACAGGTCTTCTTCAGGTCCTGTTTGTTCTTTTTGTCCTCATGTCGCTGCTCTTTCTCTCGCTGCGCGCTGGCCTGCTGTCGTTGATTCCAAATATCTTCCCGATCATCATTTTGTTTGGCATCATGGGTTGGAGTGGTATCTCGCTCAATATTTCGACGAGCATGATTGCGGTGATCGCGATCGGCATCGCGATTGACGACACCATTCATTACCTGACCGCGTTCAACACCGAAGTGCGGCGAATCGGTGATCAGCGTCGCGCTGTCGTCTACGTCGGACGGACGGTTGGTCGGCCGATTATCTTTACTTCCGTCGCGCTTTGCTTGGGCTTCCTGATCGTGTGTTTGTCCAACTTCCGGCCGATTCAACACTTTGGCTTCCTCGCCGGGGCGACCATGGCTACGGCTTTGTTCACCGATCTGATTCTCCTGCCGGCGTTGGTCATGACGACCACGATCATCACCCTTTGGGATCTCATGTACGTAAAGCTTGGGCCTCAGCCGCATAAGGAGATTCCGCTCTTTCAGGACCTGGGACCTCTGCAGGCGAAGATCGTCGTACTCATGGGGCAGCTGGCCTCCGCCAAACCGGGCGAGCTAATTACGAAGCGCGGTGAGCTGAAGGAAGAACTCTATGTCCTGCTCAATGGGGTCGTCGATGTGCGGCGTGCTTCCGGGGAAAAAGTGATCCGCAGCCTCGGCCGTGGCGACGTGATCGGCGAGATGGGATTGGTCCGCCATCAGGTCCGCTCGGCAGATGTCGTTGTGCGTGAGGACACCGAGTACTTGGTGCTGGACAACGGTTTTCTCGAGCGCATCCAGCGCCGCTATCCGCGCATTGCGGCAAAGGTCTTTCTCAATTTGACGAGAATCTTGAGCGATCGACTGGAGAGCACGACCGACGCTCTCGTCGCCACACCGCGGCCCGAGTGAGGGCTGATTATCGCAGCTTGTTCAGGGCTGAATGGTCGGGTCGTCCCGTCTTGCGTTCGGGGCAACCGTTCGGTCGGCGGCGTTTGCTTCGTAGTCCATCGAGGCGGCGTGGCGAACCTCTTGACGACTCTCACGGTAGAGGCGGTGTAACAGATCGACGCTGGACGCGAGTTCGCCGCGAGCGATTGCGTGGATCGTCTGTTGGACGCGGTGGTTGACCGGAGTCAGTACTCCAACCGAGGCGCCGTGGCGCACGACTTCGCCGTTCAAGTAGTCGACCGCGGGCTCCCGGCCGCGTTCGATCGCAGCGAGCATCGATGAACGCAGTCGGCGAAATCGAGCGCCAACGCCGAGGAGCAGGGCGTGCTTCATCATGAGCCGAGGCGAATTGTGATCGAGGTCCGCTGCGTCCAGTGTAATGACGTGGGGATCGAAAGTTCCGGAGATCTTCTCGAGATCGATGCCGAGACGGTCGGTTGTTTGACAAACCTCGGTCATGATCTCGATGGCCAGCCGGCGCACGAATCGGTGTCGGATCAGCTTGCCGAGGCGTTCGCCGCCGATCGTTCCGAGGCCTGAGATTGCACAGTTGATTGCTAGCTTGCTCCACCGTGCCCCCAGGAGGTTTTGCGTGATGCGCACTTCGCCAATCGGAGCGAGTATGCCGGCGACCGTGTCGAGACGTGGGTCGGAAACTCTGTCGAGTCGGCCGATCGTAAAGCCGCCCTCGGATGTACGGTCGTACTCTCCCGGCGCTGGCATGGAGGCACCCCATCCGACGACCGCACCGATCACCCGATCTGCTCCAGCGACCTCGATGACGCGACCCTCGCAGAGCCCATTTTGTAGGCAAACGAGGGGAGCCTGCGGTGCCAGAGATGGGATCGCGGACAGCGCAGCGCTGACGACAGCAGCCGGCTGTGTAGCCAGAAAGGCGATATCGAAATCCCGCTCATCGCCGAGCTTCGCGACTGCCTGTCCTGGGACACTCTCGATGCGATCGCCTTGCCTTTGTCGAAAGCCGTGCTGGTTGATGGCTGCTGCGATCTCGGGATTGTGCGTCACCGGCAGCACGTCGTGCCCGGCCCGCGTCAACTCCGCTGCGATCCAGCCGCCGACACCACCACAGCCCATGATGAGGATCCTCATCCGCCTAGAATCCAGGATTTCAACGCCGCCGTCTAGTGTCCTGGATCGTAGTTCGTTGCATTGAGTCGACGAGCAATCGGCTTCCCGGCTGTTGCCCTTGTGGGCTGCACCGCTATGCTGGCTAGTCCAGGCTGATCGGACGGCCGTCGACGACCTTCATCAGGGTGGGCCCTGCGGCTGGCGAACTCATACGCGCGATTGCCGTCTGTGCCGTAGCCCGACTAGCATCGCCCGCGAGGAGCGCACGTCGCAGAGCCTCGGAGGCCGCCCGGATCCGGTCATTCAAGTCGCTACTGGTGGCGGGAGTGTCGGTGGCGATGATGGCACCCTCGATCGCCGCACCGGCCGCGGTGAGCGCTTCTGCGTCGTTCCACTGCTCGCTCCCCAGGAGAATGATCTGAGGCGCGACAGCTCTTGCGGCGGCTGCGACTCGGGTCGCGACCGTAGCGCGGTCTTCGATATACACCGCGTCCAGTCCGCCAGCGTCAATCCAACCTTGCACCGCCGAAAGGACTCCGGACAATTCGGCTTCTGCGCTGTCGTAGGCGTAGTGGCCGACGTACGCGGCGCCGGCGGCGGTGACAGCCTCGGCAAATCCTTGATTGCCCGCGGCTGCCGGCGCCAGAGTTGCGATCCGGCGCGCTCCGAGGGAATGCACGGCGTGCGAGGCGAGGCGTGATGAGGCATTGGCGGTTGCCGTCGTTTTCACCGCGCCCGATCGCAATGTGACGAGAGGTAGTCCGAGACGCTTTGCGCTGGCCCCGGTTGCGTTGATGGTCGATGGCAGCACCGGGCCGAGGACGGCGATCACGTTGCTGTCCTGGGCCAGCTGCTCGAGCAACGTCCGCGCCTCGGTTGCATCCGAGCCTGTGTCGCGAATGATGAGTGAATCGTCATCGAGCGATTGCCGGATGGTTGACAGGGCGCGTTGGCCTTCGGCTCGTCCGCTGCCGGTCAATGGCAACAGGCACGCGACGCGCGGACCCGGGCGTTGTTCGGGAACAATCGCTTCGGCAACGTAAACCTCGGCTGGCTCGACGGCGGCCACGACGACGGAGGTGTCTGCGACGACGACGGAGGTGTCTGCGCCGACGAAGGAGGTGTCTGCGGCGACGAGGGAGGTGTCCGCGGCGGCGACGGAGGTGTCCGCGGCGGCGATGGAGGTGTCCGCGGCGGCGACGACGGAGGTGTCTGCGTCATCGACGATTTGATTGCCGTTCTCAACCATGAGAGCTTCGATCTCAGCGGCCTCGGCCGCCTCGACGACAATCTGATTGCCGTTTTCATCGAGGTAAACGACATCCGGTGCTTCGACGGCCACGGACGGCGGCGGGACGATGACGCCGCTAGATTCCAGGGCGAGACGCTCCTCGTCGGTGAGATCCTCAGGATAGACAAGCCGGACTTCGCCATCGCTCACCACCACCTCGTCGCTGTAAATTTCGGTGGACGGCACAGTTGCGCGGTTGATCGCGACGACGTCGAGGTCCGGCGGCGCCGTTACGATTCCAGATCCGACTACGGTTCCAGTGGGTCCGGAGATTCGGTCGATGGTCATCTCGTAGATTTCGGGAACGGTAACCAGTCGCGCGAGTTCTTCTGCTTCTTCTGTACTCAGCGAGCGGATCGCCGATGCGATTCGCGGGTCGAGCACCGTGCGCTCGGCCGGCGTCGACTTGGAGTAGGCTTCCTCCCACAGCAGAACCGCGTCGGTACGGTTGCCGAGTGCGTAGGCCAAATCCCCGCGCAACGCAGTGGATTGTTTGCTTCCGAAACCCGGGAACTCATCGTCGAGGTCGTGCAGGGACTTGATCGCACCCTGGTAGTCCTCCATCTGATAACGAGCCCTGGCCATTTGGTAGAGGGCGCGGGCCCGGTAGGTTCGGCGGCCGCTGTCGAGGTAGGCGCTCAGATGCTGTGAAGCCTCCATGTACTCGCCTCGATCGAGAGCTTGCTCGGCCTGGGCGTAGGACAGCGGAGCTGCCAGTGGAACGTTGCGATATGGCGAAGCGCAGCTGCTCGCCAGAATGATCACCAAGCCAATGATTGTGGACCTCATTTGGCGCTTATCGATTTTGCGATGGCACTTTGTCAAGCAAACGAGGTGCTTGGTCAGATTTCGCCTAGGCAAATCCCTGCTGTTTTCGACCTGCGATATGGCATATGATCAGCGAGGTGGCCTGCTGGGTTCCAGTTGGAGTCGTAGGGCGCCGGCGGCCAGAATGGGGCGCCTGCGGCGAGAATGCACTGAATCGAACGTCGGAGTGTCAGATGTTGTCACATCGCAGAGGGCCGGTCCGGATGCTCAGTTGACCTGCACCCGGTGGCATGCGCTTTGCTTTGAGTGTGGGAGGCAAGACAATTTCTTACAATTTCGCGAAATTTGAACGAGTGTTTTGGAGGATATGAATGGATCTGGCATCTGAGCGAGCAAGCCTTTCTGGGGAATCGCAGGTTGGCCGAGTGCTTGTCTTTTCGGTCGATGACGGGCTGTTTAGCCTTCACCTCGACTGGGTGGAGGCAGTCTACGAGAGCCGTGCGGTCGAAACCCATAGGGTTCGTGTCGAGAGAGGGCCGTGGCGGGGGTTCCTATTGCACCGAGGCGATCCGGCCCTTTGCGTCGATCTTCGCGAAGCCTTTGATGTGGCAGGTGTGCTCGGCGAAACGGAGCGTTCCGCCTACGTGGTCGTGCAATCAGGCGGCTACCGACTCGCGGTCGGAATCGATCAGGTCGCAGGGGTTCAAGATTTGGACCTCGGAGCGCAGACGCCTGCGCCTTCCAGTCTCCTCCGGGATGGCGGCATTCCAGTCGGACATGTGGTCCAGAAGGAAGAGCGGATGCTGGTGGTTCTGGATCCGCACCGGTTGTTGAGCGGGGCGCGGCGCACGTCGATGGAGCCGATATGGACGCGCGCCAAAGCCTATGCTGAACGCCAGGCAAAAATGAATGAGACCTGGCAGGTGGTCTGCAAGGAGCCCAGTGCGGAAAGCATTAAGGTTTTCGCGAGGTTGTGTGGCCGCAACGGACGTCCTCGCGGCGGGGCTGCGGCACGCACGGTGTTGAAGGGTCTGGACGGCGGTCTTTCGAGCGATTCGGGAAGCGTCGCCGAGCGCATCGTTTCCGAGATTGTTCGGATTGCTGGATCCAGTGGAACCGGTGTGTTGGACATTGATAGCGACAGCGGCACGCAGCTTGGTTCCGTCTATCTTTCTTCCGGGCGGGTGATCGATGCGCAGCACGGCTCGGAATGGGGGCGCATGGCGCTGCGGAGCTTACTCGCAAAGAGCGAAGGAAGAACATCGTTTCGCGAGCGCGATCTGGCGCAGCACCCGGTGAGGATATCGGAAAGTAGCGCCGCGACGTTGATTTCATCCCTGGAGGCCGTTGCATTGGAGCAACGGAAGCGGCGCGCCCGCTGAGGCGTAGCTCGAAGAGACGAGGCGAGTAAAGATGAGCGATCGACCAAGAGTACTGGCTGTCGATGACAGTGCGACCATTCGTAAGGCGATGGAACTTGTTCTTGACCCGGCCGAGTATGATCTCGAGCTTGCGGCGAGCGGCGCCGAAGCTGTGGCGAAGGCGAAGGAGTTTCAACCCGCCGTCATCCTGCTGGACTTTATCCTGCCGGACATGCGCGGCGCCGATGTTTGCGAGAAACTGAGCGAGGACCCGACAACGGCGGATATTCCGATTGTCCTGATCTCAGCGAAGGGTGCCGAGATTCGGCAGGCTTATGACAATATTCCGAGTGTCGTGAGCTACATCACGAAGCCGTTTACTCCGGCAGGCGTGACCAGCGTGATCGACGAGGCGATCTCGACGACCGTTGAGATCGAAGAAGTCGTGGCGGCCGCACCGGAGCAGACTTCGGAGTACGGCGATACGGCGCACGCTGCCAATGGCTCACAGCCGTCCGAAGACTTCGAGGAAGCCGAAGCGGATTGGGATCAGGCCGACGATGCGGTGGTTGCGGCGCCGGTCGATCGGGCCGTTACCCGCGATGGTCTCGAAGCGATGTTCGAGACGTTACGAGGTTCGCTCGAAGGTGTGTTTGTCGAAGAAGGCGACACCCGGGCGGGTGCTGCGGCGGACGAGTCGAGGTCGCACAGCGAGCTGGCGGATCGTTTGACGCGCCAGCTGCGAGAGACCCTCGATCAGACCACGTCCGGCGCGAGGTTCAACTTGTGTAGCGACGGCTCCATACGATCGCTCGACGATTCATTGCTCGATGCGTACCGGCGGTTCTGTCGGTTGTTGTTCCGCGCTTCGCGTGATGGTGCCTTGCAGAACGAGGTCATACGCGACAATCAGCCGCGCGTCATGTTCGTATGTACGCAGTCCGGTGACTTGCTGGAGCGATTCAAGAGCATTGCCCAAGAGAAGGGGGAAGCTTGGACGACGGCGATGGTGTGTTCAGACTACCGCCAGTTGCCTTTGATGACCCGCGTCTTTGGTCCCAGCCATATCGTTGTTGAAGCCATTTCAGCGTCCGGAGCGTGGGATCAACTCGAACTGGTCAAGCAGCTGCCTGAGGGGCGCCGCGTTGGGCTCATTGGTGTCGCGACCGAGGGGACGCGGGACGGGATGTCCGATCGCGATGTTCTGGCGAAACACGGCGTCGAGACTGTCGTGGGGGCTGGTTCGGCTCTACCGCAGGCTCTGGATGAAGCGATATCGCCTTCGGCTCCGAAGGTTTCGCCGCAGGTGAGCGGAGAGAGTGGCCTAGAGGTCAGTGCGCCAACGGCTCACTGATCCGTGGCCAATCTCCGCGCGACGGTGTGCCACGGTTTATTGAGGTGGGAGGCGTATGTTTGCGGCTCGCATAGTTTTTCACATGTAGCTTGTGGGGGCGGTACGACTCTTGCGTCGAACTAACTCAGGGTAACATTCGATGGGTACGAACGAGATGAGCGCGTCGGCGGAAGGCGGTAAGCGATACCTAATGTTCGCAGTTGCCGACCGCCGAATCGCGGTCGATCTGAGTCAAGTGGATCGCGTGACACATTCTGTCGAGATCTCTCCGGTCGATGGTCTTCCTGCCGTCATCGTCGGCACCGTCGACGTGCGCGGCGATATCGTCCCGGTCGTCGACTTGCGTCGTCGATTGGGCTTGTCGGAACGTGAACTCGAACTTTCTGATCAGTTCGTGCTCTTGCAGCGCGGCGTGTGGCGCTGGTTGCTGGTGACCGATGGGGTTGTCGGTGTCGTCCAATTTCCCAAGTCTTCGATCTTTGACATGGTGGGCGGACAGGAGTGCCTGGTAGCAGAGGCGCGCCTCTCGGACGGAGTGGTGTCGATCCTCGAGGTTTCTCGCTTAGTGTCTGGTGAGGAGGCTCAGCTGGCACGCCGAGTCTTGGCTCAGGGAGCTGCCGGTTGAGCACCCCGATTTCAGCGGAACTCCTGGTCGAAGTCGGAGCCGTGATCCGGGGACGTCTGGGTTTGCACTACCCGATCGAACGGGTGCGCGAACTGGAAGGCGCCATGCATCACGTCGCCGCCGCACTGCACTGTGACGGTGCGGAGGAGTGCGCTCGCCGGATTGTCGATCAGCCGCTCTCGTCGGACGAATTGAAGGCGCTGGCGCAGGCCCTAACCGTGGGTGAAACGAGTTTCTACCGCGATCCGAGTGTGTTCCGCGCCCTGGAACGCGAAATTTTCCCGAGTCTCATCGAAGCGCGCCGCCAGAACGAGAAACGGCTACGCGTATGGAGCGCTGGATGCTGTACCGGCGAAGAGCCCTACACGGTGGCGATGATCTTGACGCGCCTAATCCCGGACCTTGCCGATTGGAACATCACCATTCTCGCGACCGATGTGAACGCAGAGTTTCTCCTCCGCGCGCAGCGCGGGGTGTACGGCAAGTGGTCGTTTCGCAGGACGCCGGCCTGGATGTCGCGACAGTTCTTTGAGCCCCAGGCCGAAGGCAAGTTCGAACTGAAAAGCGCGATTCGGCAGATGGTGACGTTTGATTATCTCAACCTTGCGGAGAGCCTGTACCCATCGGTTTTCAACAATACGAATGCCATGGACGTCGTACTGTGTCGCAATGTCCTCATCTACTTTGATCAGCCAGCCGTCGAGCGCGTGGTTGGCCGATTGCGATCGAGTCTGTTGCCCGGCGGATGGCTCGCGCTCGGGCGTAGCGAACGCGTGCCCGAAAAAGTCGAAGGCTTCGAACCGGTCAGTATCCTGGATGATTACTGGTATCGCCGCGGCCCGATTGACGCTGTTGGCGCGCCCAACCAGAGTCCGCCGAAGCCGCCGCCCCCCGCAATTGTTCGCGCAATGCCGTTTCCAGTCGAGCTGCAAGCTTTGTTCGATCGAGGCGACTATGGCGCGGTGGTGCGCGACTTGCGCCGCTACCTCAACCAAGGGCGCCCCAGCCGTGCCGATCGCGGGCGCGCGATGAGAATGATGGCCAAGGCTTGCGCGAACCTCGGCCAGCTCGAGGAAGCTCAGAGTTGGTGCGAGGAGGCGATTTCCGAACACAGGCTCGACGCACCGCTTCACTACCTGCTCGCCTCCGTTCTCCTCGAGCGGGACTGTCCGTCCGAGGCTGAATCGAGCTTGGAACGTGCCCTGGTGGCTGATGACCGCTACGTTCTGGCGCGCTTTGCCCTCGGTAATTTGCACCGCCGCCAGTATGGGGGCGCGCGCGCCCGTACCCATTACGAAAGGACTCTCGCCCTCCTGCACCACTATCACCCGGAAGAAACTCTTCCGGATTCCGAAGGACTGACCGCCGGCGAACTCTCCGAGATTGCCGAGCTCGCACTGGCGCAGTGCTGACCCAGGATGTCCGAGACGATCGAACATAAAGATGACGCTCTGCCAATCGCCAGCGTCGTGAGTCGCGAGGAGATTCAGCGTACCCTGCGTCATCGCGCTGAAACCCTGGCTCGTCCTCTGCGTGGCGGCGAACTCGAAGAGACTTCGGAGTACGTGATTGTGGACTTTGACCAGTCTGCCTACGCGATCCAGGCGGATTCCGTGCGCGAAGTGTTGGCGGTCAAAGAGGTTGCGCGCCTGCCGACCGCGCCAGAGTTCGTCATTGGATTGGTTAACGTTCGCGGTCGCATCGTCGCCGTCTTGGACCTGGGCACGGTGCTAGGGCACGGCGCCACACCGTTCGCGAGGGGGCAAGTGGTCATCGTCGATGTCGGTGGAGTCGACGTCGGATTTGCGGCGATTGAATGCGGTGTGGCGCGCATTGCGAAGAGTCGCTTGTTGCCAGTGGCCTCCGGCGAATCGAATTACTTCAAAGCGACGGACGGCAACGATGTCCGGGTTCTCGATGTCGAGCGAATTATCGGCGACACACGTCAGACTGCGGCTTCGCTGGCCAGCGGAGCAGCCGCATGAGTCGTCGCCCGCGGAAATCCGTCGGGGCGTGTCATGTCTGAAGCGCGTGACGTGCTCGAAGAGTTGCTCCCGCTCTTTCAGTCGGAGTGCGAAGAGCGCCTGAATTCGATCTCAGGGTCTCTGGCGGCGATCGAAGATTCGAGTGACTCGAGCGAGCACGCAGAGCTCGTGGAAGCGCTACTACGGGAAATGCACAGCCTCAAGGGCGGAGCTCGCGCGGTCAATTTGGGCGCCGTTGAGGACGTCACGCACGCGTTTGAGACCATCCTCATCGAGATCCAGGGCGGCGAGCTCGAGTGGAGCGGGGAAGTCCTGGACCTTTGTCATCAGACCGTTGGCGTGCTCGGCGATCTGGTGTCGTCCCCGGCCGACGGTCGCACCCAAGCTTCGGTCGAAACGGTTGCACTACTCGAACAGCTGATTTCCGATCCGGCGGCTGCTGAAGCGCCGCCTCTGGTCGAAACGCCCACGCCGCCCACGCCGCCGAAGCCACCTGTGGTCGAGGTGGAAGAGGCCCCGATGACGCCGGAGGAGCAAGAGCTCCTGCAGAAGCTTCTGCCGATTTTTCGGGCCGAGGCGGACGAACGTCTCGAGTCGATTGCGCATGCCTTGGAAGAGCTTCGTGGCGGCGCCTCTGCGGACGAGAGACAGCACGTCTTGTTCGAGAACGTGATGCGCGATGCTCACAGTTTGAAGGGCGGAGCGCGCACCATGAAGCTCAGCCACATCAGCGCTGTTTGCAAGGAGTTCGAGTACGCCGCGGCGAAGCTGACGCGTAAGGAAGTGGAACCGTACCCGGAGCTCTATGATCTTTTTGAGAGCGCCGCGTCACTGGTGCAGAGCCTGTTGGACACGCCCGAGAACATCAACGAGGGCTCGCTCAACGACACGATGGCGGATCTCGCTGCGGTCGGGACATTTGTACCCGAGGCAGCGCCCGAGCCTGTGGTTCCGCCGCAACCTCCGGTTGCCGCACCCGAGCCCGCCCCGGGGCAGGCGCTGGCGCGCCGCGCGTCACAGACTGTCCGGGTCGCGACCGAGAAGCTGGACAATGTCCTGCGACAGTCTCAGGAGATGCTTGTCTCCAAACTGGCGATGCGCCAACGCAGTTCTGAGGTGCGAGAGCTGGCAAACGCCCTGCGCGAATGGCAGGCGGAATGGTCGCGTGTGGACACAGATGTCTACCGCCTCCAGTCTTGGGTCGAGAAAACAGACGAGCAGAGCGATCCCTCCGGAATCTACGGCTTAGCAGCCAGTACGGTGCGGTTTCTGGAGTGGAGTCAAAAGCGTGTCCGTACGCTGGAGAGCCGTGTGCGCGAGCTGACTCGGCGCATGTTCGACGACCAGCAGAGCTTCGGCTTGATGGTCGATACGCTGGTCGACGAGACCAAGCGTGCGCTGATGTTACCGCTGTCCACGTTGTTTAAGGGCCTGCCTCGCATGGTGCGCGAGGTTGCGCGCTCGCAAAAGAAGATGCTCGATTTCGAAGTCCAGGGGGACGATGTCGAAGTCGACAAACGCATCCTCGATGAGATGCGCGACCCCCTGATGCATCTCTTGCGCAACTGTGTTGACCACGGTGTAGAAGCGCCTGACGAGCGCGAGGCGCAAGGCAAGACTAAGCGGGGCACGATATCGATCGAGGTATCGCAGGCGGCGGCCGATGAGGTCGAGTTGCTGGTGCGTGACGACGGGCGCGGCATCGACGTCGACCGCGTCCGCGCGGCGGCCGTAAAGAATCGGGTGATGACCGAGTCGCAAGCCGGGGTGTTGGGCCGCGACGAGTTGCTGCAGCTGATCTTTCGCTCTGGGGTTTCGACCAGTGCGACGGTTTCGAACATTTCTGGTCGTGGACTCGGGATGGCGATTTGCCGCGAAGGCGTCGAGCGGCTAGGCGGGACCATTCGGATCGAAAGTGAGACGGGTCAGGGCACTTCGTTTCGCATTTCATTGCCGCTGGCGCTGGCTACGTACCGTGTGTTGATGGTCGAGGCAGGGCGCCAGACGTTTGCGTGGCCGACCGCCAATACCGAGAGGGTCATTCGGCTTACGCCGGAATCGATTACTTCAGTCAATGGCAAGGAGACGATTACCGAGCGAGGGGAGTCAATTTCGCTACAATACTTGGATCGTTTTCTCGGTTTGGAGAATCCGCGTACGCGCGATGGTTCGCGTTCGGTTGCGGCGATTCTTCGCTCCGGCAATCGCCGAGTTGCGTTCGCGATTGACCAGGTGACGGATGAGCAAGAGGTCCTTTTCAAGGACCTCGGGAGCTATCTGGTCCATGTCCCCAACGTGTCGGGAGCAACGATCCTTGGGACAGGCATGGTTGTTCCGATTCTCAATGCGCCGGAGATGATTGACGCGGTTTATGCCGAGAATGTCGTCGTTGCTGCGACGCCTGTCTCGATTGAGCCAGAAGCCGTTGTCGAAGACACGACGCGATCGGTGCTGGTCGTCGAGGATTCGATCACCTCGCGCATGTTGCTGAAGGAGATTCTCGAGTCAGCTGGATACACAGTGTCGACAGCGATCAATGGGGCTGAGGCGGTCACAACGCTCGAGCAAGAGGTCTTCGATCTCGTCGTTTCGGACGTCGAGATGCCGCGGATGAATGGATTCGAACTGACCGAGCATATTCGAGCGGATCCTCGATGGGCAGATTTGCCGGTGATCCTCGTCACGGGCCTCGAGCGTGACGAGGAGCGAGAGCGCGGACTGGCGGCGGGCGCCAATGAATACATTATCAAGGGCAGCTTCGAGCAGAGCAATTTGCTCGAAGCCATTCGACGATTCTGTGGGACCGGATGATCTCGGTATTGATCGTCGACGATTGCGAAGCCGACTGCGAGAGGTTGCGCGGTATCCTGGAGGCGGCGCCCGACGTGCACGTCGTCGCGGCGGCAAACTGCGGGACCGACGCGATCGATTTGGCCGCCGAGCACGAGCCTGATGTGATTGCGATGGACTGGCAAATGCCGGCGATGGATGGCCTCAAGACGACGGAGCGAATCATGGAGGTCAGCCCTCGTCCGGTTGTACTGCTCAGTGAGGGCTGGAGGTCTGGGGACTCCGGCGAAGTGTCTCGGGTTTACGAATGTGGCGCCGTCGCGGGAGCACGCAAGCCGACCGATCCGGAACTTTCGGGATATGGTTCAATTTGCGAAGAGTTACTACAAACCGTGCGCCGGAGCGCAGCCGTGAAAGTCGTGCGGCGCTGGGCTCGCAACGGCCAGGGGCGACCGTCGAATGGATCGGATCGCCCAGTGGCGAAACGGCAGTCTTCTGGAACTCGCAGGGTCGTTGCGATCGGTGTGTCGACCGGTGGGCCGCCCGTTCTCGAGGCGATTCTTTCGCGTCTTCCGGCGCGTTTTCCAGCGCCGATCTTGGTTGTCCAGCACATCGCTGATGGTTTTGTCAGCGGTTTGATCGACTGGCTGCGTCGAGTGACGCCCCTCGAAGTTCATCTCGCGGAAGCAGGCGAAACCGCGTTTGGCGGTCACGTGTACGTCTCACCCAGCGATCGACACCTCGGAATCGACCGGCGCGGCCGAATCGTGCTCGATGATGGACCCCTCGAGCGCAGCCAGCGACCTGCGGTATCGTACCTCTTTCGCTCGGTGGCGCACGCATTTGCCGGCGACTCCGTTGCGGTGTTGCTAACCGGCATGGGCTCGGACGGCGCCGTAGAGCTCAAGCACCTGGCAGATCTCCACGCTGTCACGGTGGCGCAGGATCAGGAAAGTTGCACGGTATTCGGGATGCCGGCCGAGGCCATCAAGATTGGCGCGGCGCAACATATTCTTCCACCGCCCGAAATCGGCGATTTGCTTTGCCGACTCTTCGGCGTTGCAGGTTCACCCGATGGGAGTGTCGTCACGAGCGGCGAGGAGCCGGTCCGATGACGACAATGAATCGAACGTATATTCGCTTGAACGCGATGATCAACGGAGGTTGACCAATGGCTTCGAACACGATGCACCCGGATCGCGGGCGTGGTTCGGCAGGATTCTTAGGCGAGCTGTTCAAGGACAGAACAGCCCTGGCCGTGCTTTTGGTAGTGCTCGGCGTGATGACAGCGATCATGCTGTATCTGACTTCCCGGCAAGACGCGGTTATCGAGGATCTCGCCGCTGAAAATGCGGCGGCGGTCGCTCGGTCCGTGGAGTCGTTTCGCGAACTGTACATGAACGAGGTCGAGCGGCGGATAGCGCCGCTGCGCAACAACCCGAGCGCTGCTGTGGCACTCGCCGGGATTCCTAGCGCGAACGAAGTCGTCGACTTGATTCAGAAGTATCGCTCACCGGCATCGGTGGTGCAGGTTCGCTCGATTCAGGGGGCCGGCGTCGATGAGATACAGAACACCGCGGTGCAGACTCTGCGCGCTGCTCCTGGCGAAGGTTGGTATCAAACTTCCTCTGTCGGAGGGCGCGAACGATTGCGCTACTTTAGCGGCAATCCCGACAAGAAGACGGCGATTGAGGTCAGCCTGCCGGTCGAGCAGATCGCTGCAGTGGCGGATCCCGGCTTGCGATTCTGGCTGCTGACTCTGGGCGGCGTGGTGGCCTTGGGCTTGATCGCGCTGATGGTGTTGTCGGGCTCGTCGTCGAGCGAGATGCAGCGCTATGTCGAGGCCCAGGAGGGGGCCAAGCGAGAGCTCGAGCGAGAGGTTGCGGAGCGGACTAAGATCGAAGAGGACCTGCGCGCCCAAGCGCAGGAAGTGATTCAGGGCGTTGGCGTTGTGTCCGAGGCCGTGAGCAGGATCTTGACCTCGATGACGCAGGTTGTGTCCGGCGCCACCGAAACTGCCGCGTCGGTGACCGAAGCGGCTACCACGGTGGAAGAAGTGAAGCAGACGTCGCAATTGTCGAATCAGCGGGCGACCGACGTGACCATGATTGCCGAACGCGCGGTGCAGGTCTCGCAAACGGGTGAGCAGTCGGTGCAGGAAGCCATCGAGGGAATGACGCTCGTGCGCGATCAGATGCAGTCGATTGCGGAGAGTGTTCTGAAACTCGGTGACCAGAGCCGAGCCATCGGCGAGATTATTACGGCCGTCAGTGAGCTGGCAGAGCAGTCGAACTTACTGGCGATCAACGCGGCGATCGAGGCCGCTAAGGCCGGAGAGCACGGCAAGGGTTTCGCCGTTGTTGCGCAGGAAGTGAAGGCGCTGGCAGAGCAGTCGAAGCAGGCTACAGCTCAGGTGCGAACGATGCTCGAGCAGATTCAGCGCGCTGCCAACGTTGCCGTGATGGTGACGGAGCAGGGGACGAAGTCGGCGGAATCAGGCGTGAAGCAATCGATCGAGGCCGGTGAGTCCATTCGAGCGCTGGCGAACAGTATTGCCGAAGCGGCGCAAGCAGTCGGCCAGATCTCTGCGTCGAGTCAGCAGCAACTGATCGGCATGGACCAGGTCGCGACGGCGATGCAGGATATCAAGGAAGGTAGTCAGGAGAATGTGGCGAGCATGCGAGAGATCGAGAGTTCGGTGCAGAACTTGAGTGAGGTGGGCGCCAGCCTCGAGGCACTCGTCAGCCGCTACGTCGTTTCGAATAGCTCGGGAATCGCTGCTTGATGGCAGTGAGCTGGGAATGCCGGAACTGAGTGAGATGTCCGGCGACGTGCGCTGTGCCGTCGCCTTTGTGGCCTGGCGCCTGATTACAGGGCGTGAGAGCCAGGGCATATACGATCACGCGAATGAGCGTAGGAAGACGTTTTCTGGGATGATCACTGACACGCGCATCGACCTGAAAGACGAGGTAGGTCGCCCGATCTCCGGATCTGGCGGATCCGGAATGTATACCCTGGCTGCCGGCGCGGCCGCCAAACCGGTAACGTTAAAAATTAGTGGCCTCGATTTTGAGGGATTCGACTATGGCACGAGCCGGCGCTACCGGGGCACCGTCGATCGCCATCGACTGTCGATTAGTGAGGGCCAGGCCCCGAAATCCTTTGATTTTTCGGTCTCGGAGGGGTGAAGTGAAGCATTCCGATTGTCACTTGCCGATAGCCACTTGCCATGTTTCGGCCGATCGGGACTCGAGAAATCGCGGCTCGGGGCTGGCTGGGGACGCCGGGAATCACAAGTTTCCGCTTTCGCTCAGGCCTTGGGGTGGTAATTAAACCTGTAACAGCAAAGAGCATAGGGCAAGCCGCAGGTACTCTTCGGCGAGCCTCACTCCTTGCCGATTGTTGAGTCAACTGATGGATACTGCGGAACTCAGAACACAACTCGATGCTGCACGCGAATCTCTCGAAGAGGAGCGCCTCAAGGCTGCTGATCTAGGCTCGGCCCTGATGGCGACCGAACTGCAGGTTGCCGAGTTGCAGAAGCGGTTGCGAAGCGCCGAAGAAAGTTCGTCGGCCGCCGGCATCGAAGAGCAGCTGGCGCAACGGACGGAGGAGGCTGAGCAGTATCGGATCGAAGCCGCCGACCTGCGCTCGATGTTCGACGCGATGCAACATCGCATCGACGTCTTGCAAGAACGCTCGAAGAGTCTCGAAGCCCAAGGTGGCGGCGAAGGTGGCGGCGAAAAAGTTGCCGAGCTCGAGCAACAGCTCGCCTCGGCTCGAGAGCGTATCGATCAGCTCGAAGCGGGGGATGCCGATCAAGAAGTTCTTCGAACTCGAATCTCCGAGTTGGAGGAGGCGGTATCCGAGACCGAAGAGCTGAGAGCACAGCTCGCCGCGGCGACGGATGCTGGCTCCGCCGCAGAAGAGCTGCAACAGCAGCTTGCCTCCGCCGTCGAAGAGAGCGAACGACTTTCGAGCGAACTCGAATCTGTTTCGTCGCGGCAGCAAGAGGGCGCCGATTCAGTGGCGGAGCGAATTGCTGCGCTCGAGTCCGAGCGCGACGCGGTGGCCTCGCAGCTGGAGGAGTACACTTCGGCGGCGGCAGCCGCTCTCGGCGGGCCCGCGTCCCCCGAAGATGTTCGCGCCGTCGGCTCCCTATTGCATCGCGCCGCGGAACTCGAAGCGAGCGCTTCGACCTCAGGCGAAGCCGAAGCTTCCTTGCGGCAAGAGATCAGCGATCTCGAATCGAATCTGAGTGCTACGCGAAAGGCCCGGGACCAATGGCTGGAGCGTCTTGAAGAGAGTGGCCGCGAGAAGCATGCCCTCGAGCAGACGCTTGCGGAGTACGAACGCCAAAACGAGGTTGCAGCAGAGCGTGACCGGGAGCTGGTGGAAGTGCGGGCTGAGTTGGTGCGCAACTCTTCGGAGATCGAAAGCCTGCGCGCCTCCCTGGATGAGATCTCGTCTCGTCGAGATGAAGCTGAGGAACAGCTGAAGCAGACACGGCAGACTCTAGGCGACGCAGAGTCAGGCGCAGCCGACCGGATTGCTGCGCTCGAGGCGGAACGCGATGAGAAGAGCGGGCGCCTGGATGAGACAGCGGCGCTGGTCCAGACGACGCAGACCGAACTGTCGCAAGCTAGCCACGACCTGGAGCGCGAGCGCGAACGGGTTGCCGATCTATCGGGGCGCATCGAGGCTCTGGAGTCGGAGCGCCGCCAAGCGCTCGAGGATCTTGCCGGCAATCGCGAAGTTTCTGAAGAGGTACAGCAGCAATTGACGCAAGCCTCGGCGACGATCGATTCCGAGCGTGCGAAGTCTGCAGAGCTCGAGGAGTTGCTGGGTGCGGCGGATGCGGAAGCGTCTGAGGCGGCGGCGCGGATCGCGGCGCAAGAGTCAGAAATTCAAGCGGCCGCAGCGAAGCTCGGCGAAATCGAGCTGGCTCGTGACGAGCAGCGCGAAGGCCGTGACGCCGCCGAGCAACGGATCGCGGAGCTCGAGCAGGCAGCCGAGGCGGCGCAGGCGCGAGTGGCTGAGCTCGACGCCAGCCGTGAAGAGCTGAGCGAGAGCAGCGGGCGTGCCGAGCAACGGATCGCGGAGCTGGAGCAGGCAGCCGAGGCGGCGCAGGCGCGGGTGGCTGAGATCGAGGCCAGCCGTGAAG
>JAJCZJ010000116.1 GCA_029262455.1 Deltaproteobacteria bacterium
TCAGGTGCTTGTCGAGGCCTGGAGAATCGAGTACAACACCTACCGACCCCATTCGGCACGAAGCGGTCTTACACCGTCAGAGTTTTACGCCCAGTGGACCACCGACCACCAGCCGGCACTCTCGCAATGAGTGGACCACAAACTGGGACCCCCTCAGGGCTCAACGATTCCCGCGACGTCATTCAGGGACTTGCAGCCGTCGCGCCTATTGGAGCGATTGGCAACATCTGCATCATTCTCCCTATCTGAATCGGCGCCTATCGCAAAGGCCATGCCTACCCAAAGGCCAAACAGAAGATCTGTTTGGCTCCAGGTTGCAAAAGTGGCGACCGTTGCGCTTACGAATGCAAATCCGACTTGCGTCGCAAAGAGGGCCGCCGCTAGCGGACCGTAGGCAACGTCGACCCGGAATCTGATCGCACTGCGCAATGAAATTACGAGGGCAGAAGTCAAGACTATGACGAACAATCCAAAGCCGATCCATCCTAGCTCCAGAAGTACCCTTGCCCAACCGTTGTCGATTGATCGGGCGAAGTTGATGCTGGTGCTTCCAATGGAGCCAGCAAGGTTTAGGGCACCTTTGTGGGCGTTTCCAAGACCAGCACCCATTGGATTGCTCATCATAAATTCCAACGTTGAATGAAAGAGTTGGGATCGATAAGTGACTTCGATTCCACCCATGTCGCGATACGCTACGGGATCCCTAAGGGCCAAAGTAAGATCACGAATATCCGAACCCCATGGTGAAACTAGCAAGACCACTAGACATGCGAACGCAATCGTCAGAAGTCGGGCTGAATTCTCCGCCCGTAGGACTGTGACCATTGAAAGGCATGCAACGGCGAAGCCCAGCCATGGACCCCTGCTAAATGAGACAATCAGTGCTGCGGCTAGGAGAGGTCCGCAGCTCTTCGCGAGCAACGCAATGCGGTCCGGTCGAAGTGCAAACGCAATAATAAGGGGCAGGATCATCATCATCACGACCCCCGCGATGATTTGGTGTGCGAAGACGCCCTGAGCCCGAAACAGTCCCCCACGTGGGCCAGAGCTGAAGAACGTGATTTGGTCCGCCGGAAAGGTTGGGGTGGATGTCGCAAATTCAAACAACATGAGGGCTGCGGCAAGTACTGCCCCCACGATTAGGAGCGTTACCATTTTGAGAACGTCATCTCTACGCCGGACGGCCCGCGCAACAAGCCAAATCGGAAGAAAGATTTCGACGGTGTAAGTAAAAACTCTACTTAGCGCTGCGGTTGTCGGTGATATCAAGAAGAGAAGGGCGATGTAACAGGCGAACACTGTGAAGGAAATCTGGAAGGTCTTAGGAATTACAACCCGGTCACTGCGGATCCGGAAGGAAGCAACGATCGCTGCCAACAAGAGACCGCGAATAGGCGTAATCGGGGGTAGCTCGGCAACCGAGAGGTAGAAGACCGGTGGTATGAACACACCAAGCGGCAAAACCTCAAGCACCATCTGGCGAGGTCGTGCTACCGCGAAGGCCAGCAGAACCACGCCCCCGAATAGGAAGCTCACGATCGCAATCGGAAGGAAGACGATGGCGAGGCCCATCAAGATAGCAAGTGAGACAACGAGCACGATCAATAGGCGTTGACTCCAAACGCGTTTACGAAGTCGACCGTGGCTCATCGCATCCAATCACCACTGATAGCGCTTAGCGACTCAGCCAAGTTGCGGCTCGAAGTTCTTTGCCGAAAGAGAGACTGAAAGGGATTGGGGTCCCGATTGAAGAACGGAACTTCCCGTGGGTACCGCCCCGATAATACATCGTGGAGTCAAGAATCGTTGAAGCGTGGTGCACCCGTGTCAATGGTGTCAATGGCCAAGTTGATGTCCCCGTTTTTGGCCAACTAAAAGTCCCCTCTCCTCGGAGATTTTGAATCAGATTTCCGGGGTCCTGATCACCTCTTCGGGGATCCCCGTCACGGGGGGGCGACGCCCTCATCAATTTCTTGCTGCCTTAGCCCAGGCCCTCGGTGATTCGCCGGAGACTCCCAGCTCATTGGAAACTGACTTGATCGACCGCTCACCCTTAACCGAGCGGTACAGCCTGACCGCTTCCCTCCGGAACTCCTCCGGGTAGGGAGCCTCGCGTTCGGCATCGACACTCCTTCCGGGACGGTGTAACGTCCAACTCTCGGGTGTCCACTCAGGCGGGTCAACCCCAGCTACTGCTTCTCCTGATCTTTGGGCTTGCGGGCCGGGACGTGTCCATTGACACGGGCTGCGGTTCGGCTCTGCCAGCGCTCCGGTTCGCACCTGATCGTGGATCCGCGCCAGTTTGAGACGAGTCGATTCCCCATCGGCGCAGCACCTCGCCCACCTTGGCGTCTTTGGCTGCAGCCTCCTGGTAGATTGTCCAGCGGTCCTGGGCGCCCAGCCTCTTGCGCCGTTTCGGAATCGGTTGCTCTTCGGTCATTTGAGACCCTCCTTCCGGGCGTATACCACCCGCATCTGGAGGGTGTCAGGGAATCATCAAATGCTGATGGATTTCCGGGGAGGTCCCGGGTCGCAGGTCCTGGTGCAAGCTGGTGGTCGCACGGATCTGCCAGGCGGACCTGTTCGTGGTGGACGACATTGGGATGCTGCCCACCGGTCAGGCGGAGGGCGAAGCCCTCTTCACGCCAGATACGCTGGACCCCTCTTGCAGTCGATCGCCCAGTTATCACGGACTAGCAGACGGCGGGCCATCTTCCAGCCGTAGCGGGGATGGGCATTGGCTATCCCCCGCAGCCTAGTGGACCGTTTTCAGGGGATCCCGCCAACGCCGCCCGACGCATTTCTTCACTCTCTTCCCGAAGGAGGTCGCCGCGCCCAACTCCGGTTGACTGACCCCACCAGGTCTTGGCTATAGATCTTCGTCAGGGCGCTTTTCAGCAGAGGCCGTAAGCCTTCGAAGGGCGATCGCAAAATCCGGTCCTGTCGGAACGCTCTCCTGTAGTGAGATGTTCAATCCAAAGTAGAGGGCGCCGAGAAGTACGAAGTATGTGACGGTCGAAGCGATCGCTGCACCCATTGCCCCAAACATTGGGCCCAGGAGGAATAGTAAGCAGATCCCCGTGAGAAGCGCGCCGAGTTGGGCGAAAGTCATGAAGACCCCTCTGGCCTCGGCCGTCAGGACCATTGAATAGACGAAACTGGCAACCATAGCGACTGAACCGATCAGGCAAACGGCTGTGACCGGGACAGCCAGTGTGAATTCTTCTCCGAAGATTAGAGGAATTCCAACCCGGCTTATGATCAGAAGTGGGACAAAAGACAGAACTCCAACGGCGATTGCCGACCGCGATGCCTGGGACTTAAGCTCTATCCGGGCGCGCCCGGGCGATGATCTTGCTATCGGAGTGAAGTAGGAGGCAGCCAAGGCATGCCCCAGCGTGAGGGGAATGGCTGCAATCGTTACGGCTACTGAATAGATACCAGCTTGAAATGCACCCAGCAGCGGTAGGGCGATTACCTGGTCGAGCCTGTTCGCCGCTACTTCGGAAATCATACTTCCGGCATACTTCGTGGCGTTTCGCAGCAGTTGGATGCAGGATTGTCGAGGTCCGTTAAGTGAAATCCCTGTCAGCAGGATCCCGACGACGAAAGTTGTAATAGTCCCGACCACATGACCCAAGAGAACCGAGGCGACAGAAGCGACGCCAAACGCCCAAGCCGTGACAATAAACAGCACATAGATCGCAGGTTGCGCAATATGCAGTACGAGTACCGCGCGATAGCGCCCATGAGCGACCAAGACGCTGTTGTCGCACAGCCAAGAGACCATGAGGGGCGAAAGGGCGATCCCAAGTGTGGCCACGATCCGCGCGTCGCGTGAGAAATCATTAAAGAGCGCAAGGTTCAGGACCAGTGCCACGACCGTCGCGGGAACAAGTGAAACTAGACAAATGAATCGGCTGGCGCGCAGTGCCTGAGCGCCGGAGGTCGTGGCCGCGAGCCTTCTTACTTCAAGGGGTATGCCCAACGCCATGACAATGGGAACAATTTGGTAGAGAGCAATCGTTGCTGCGGTCTGACCGCGGCCTGCCGGACCAAGGGAACGAGCTACAATCGGTGCGCTTATGAGTGCAAGAATGGCAGCGATTAGCTTACCTAGGACAAGTAATGAGGGCGTATCCGCCCGCAGGGAGGCAGGCTTAACCCAACGCTTCATCCATGTTCACGATTTGGAATGTGCCGGAGTCGTGAAGAGTTCGGCTCCCTCTCACTAATCTCAGCCACCGATGTTCCAAGTGGCCAGAAGGCCCCTTTCGTTGACATAGCCGCTAAAGGCAAGAGTTGTGCGTCCCCCGCTGACAGTTCGGAAGGCGAATTTCTAGGGCAGAATCCAGGTTCGAGCATCGGGGAAGTATAGCCACGAGTGGATCTATCACGAATTCATGAGGATCAGCCGAACCGAGGCGGAGCCCGTCGTAGTGGCGTCTAAAGACGAAGCGGCGTGCACGGGCGTGGATGTTGGTGGGCCCAAGAGGTGGCAAGGTTCTGACGCAAGCTGCATGTGATGGACCTTTATAGGGGATCCCGTCACTCTGGCCGTAGCGGGTCGCCCGCTGCTCCGCCGCTGACGATGTCGTCGCCCAGATCGAGCTTCTTGTTTCAGAGCGAGGAGCACCCAAGTTCCTGAGGATGGACAACGGTCCCGAGCTCGTCGCCTGGGCCCTGAAGGACTGGTGCCGTCTGTCGGGAACCGGTACTTGCT
>JAJCZJ010000117.1 GCA_029262455.1 Deltaproteobacteria bacterium
TGGTGGACCGGCCGGTTCGCTGGCGCGCCTGTGTTTCACCGAACGGCTAATGTCGGAGCTGGCTTCTCGGATCGCAGCCACCTCGGTGCGAATCGAACTAGTCCAACGAGAAATCCAGCGCCCCACCCGAGATGGACGATGGCGAACGCGGCAAAGGCAGCTACCGTCGCGAAAACCCCATCCCGCCCCGACAGTCGGATCGCCAAAACGCCGATCAGGGCCAAATAAAGGAGCCCGAGCGCACCCCCGACAAGGCCGATCCACGACACCCACAGCCCTAAGCTCGCTGTCACCAGCAGTCCAAAGACGAATCCAGGTGGCACGAAATGTCGCCAGCTCATCTGCATCGGGTGCTTCTGAAGAACCCGCACCTTCCACATCCCGTATTGGAAGTACTGCTTCGCGAGGTGCCGAAAGCTCTGGCGATTTTGGTAGTGGGATCGAATCGCCGGGTTCATCACGACGCGTCCACCTGCCTTGCGCAGACGGTAGTTCAACTCGTCGTCCTGGTTACGCACCAACTCTTCGTCGAACAGCCCGATCTTGTCGAAAACGCTACGCGGCCAAGTGCCGAGATAAACGGTGTCGACCTCCCGCTCCTCGGTACCGTAGTGGAAGTACGACCCCACACCAAAGCGCGACGACGTCACCCTTGCCACCGCGTCCCCTAGCGTTCCACCACCGACCGCCGTCATCGGACCACCGACATTGTCCGCTGCTGTTCTCCCCAACGTCTCAACGCCTCGACTCACGTAGTCAGCGTCAATTCTCGTGTGGCCGTCGACGCGAACAATCACCTCGCCTCGCGCTTGGCGTATGGCGAGATTGAGCGCCGGCGGTACGATCCCCAATGGATTGTGGAGAACGCGCACACGGCCGTCTCGGGCGGCATATGATTCGACGACGGTCACAGAACCATCGTCAGAGCCACCATCGACGACGAGAACCTCCATCCGGTCGCTGGGGTAATCCTGGGCCAGAACCGCATCCAGACAAGCGCCAATCGACGACTCTTCATTGCGCATCGGAATGACAACCGACACCACCGGCTGGTCTTCCGATAAACGCGTCCTGGGAAGCTTTTCACTGGCACTCATGCGACTTCTCCCCGCCGCACTTCCTCGTACACGGATTCCATTTTCTCGACCATCTTCTCTACGGAGAATCGGGCAGAACTGGCAAGCGCCGCTCGCGATGCCGACGTGTAACGATCAGTGTCGGATAGAAGCTCGACTGAGTGTTTGACCAACGCTTGACGGTCCCCCGCTGGCACGAGGGCACCCTCGTGCCCAGTCGCAAACAGCTCCGATGTGCCTCCCACATCGGTCGCGACCACCGGAAGCCCACTCGCCATCGCCTCCATCACGACGTTAGGTAAACCTTCCCAATCCGAAGTGAGCCAACAGAGGTCGGCATCGGCCAGGATCCGTTCAATGTCCGAGCGCGCACCGACGAACTGAATTCGGTCGGTGCGCAGCGACGACGCGAGACGATCTCGCATGCCACCTTCTCCCACCCACGTAAAACGCACACTCGGATGCTTTGCCAACAAGTCGGTCGCAGCAGCCACAAAGAGCTCGGGGTTCTTCTGCCGTACCACCCTCCCAATTCCGACAATCGTCGGCTCCGCGGATGCCCTCGTCCGAAGTTGCCCGGAGAATCGGTCCAAATCCACACCGTTGTGAACCACCCGCACCCTCTCGCGAGGAGCGCCGTAGACCCGTGCGATGTACTCCTCGACGAGCTGAGAGTTGGCGATCACCGTGGCACTGGCGGCGAAGGCCCTCCGATTCGCGAAGTCGAGCGCAACTCCTTGGGTTTTACAGTTGCGCGCCGACGTCACCAACGGCCGTCGTCCCCCATTACTCGCCCACGCATAGGCGTTGCCGATATACAGCCAGGAATGAACAATATTCACTCCGTCGCGCGCCAATAGATCGCGCAAACGTGTAACCCGACTCAGTCGCCCACCGCCAACCAAACGGACTGGAACGTCGTGGTCGTCGAGGATCCGACCATACGGGTCTAGTCGTTCGCTCAGGCAATATACGAACGGCGTGTGGCGACGCGTCGGTGCGCACGTGAGCAGTCGCAACTGACCTTCTGCTCCCCCCGCGGTCAACTGACCGATCACATGTCCGACACGCATTGATTCCGTCTCAAAACTGAAAATAGATGAACGGAATCTCGCGATCGCCGTACAACATCATCGCCAGACACAGCACCGCGTAAACGGGAGACTGCAGCCACCAGGGTAGTCTCAAGAAGATCGTATGATCGTCGGAGGCGTTCTGCGGGACATCAATCGCCAGCACCGCCAGTCCGGCGATGAACGGCAGCGGGCCGATGGCGAGCAAAGAATCAAACACCAGCATCCCGCGGACATACTCGACGATGTGCGCGAAACTCGGAGAAGGAAACACGATGAACGTCGTAACGACGAGGTGAAATGTAATGACGGTGCGGGTCACCCGCCATGCCCACTCGCGGGGGCTCCTCGCTAGCGGCGGCTCGCCACGGCCGATCCCCAAGGCGCGTTCGACACAGATGTAAAACCCGTTCAGACCACCCCAAGCAACATAGGTCCAAGCTGCACCGTGCCACAGCCCGCACAACAACCACGTAGCCATGATGTTGCCGTAGGTCCGGACCGAGCCATAACGATTTCCGCCCAACGGCACATAGACGTAGTCGCGCAGCCAACTGCCAAGCGACATGTGCCAGCGACGCCAGAATTCTGTGACTGACTGTGAGAGGTACGGCTGGCGGAAGTTGTCGCCGAGCCGGATTCCGAGCAGTTCGCTGACGCCGCGCGCGATATCGCTGTAGCCGGAAAAATCGCAAAAGATCTGAAGGGTGTAGAGATAGCAGCCCTGCAACAGGACTCCCGCACTATACGCCTCCGGCTGATCGTAGATTTCTGCCGTGATCGGGGCAATCGAGTCGGCGATCAACACCTTCTTCGTGAACCCGATCATCATCAGCATCAAGCCGATGTTGATCCGATCGGCGGTAACCTTTGCCGGAGCCACGATCTGCGGCAGAAGATCACGCGCGCGCTCGATCGGTCCGGCAACTAGCTGAGGAAAGTACGCAACATAGACAGCAAACTCCAGGAACCGCCGCGTCGCCTTCATGTTCCCGAGGTAAACATCGATGGTGTAGGACATCGTCCGCAGCGTGTAGAACGAGATCCCGACGGGAAGAATCAAGTTCAGTGCCGGGCGCGAGGCGTGGAAGCCTGCCCACTCGATCAACACCACCGCCGAATCGACGAAGAAATTGAAATACTTGAAAGTGCCGAGAATACCCAAGTTGCCGATCAGGCTGACGGATAGCGCCATCTTCCGACGTTTAGGGTCGTCACTCTCTTCGACGACCAGAGCGGTAAAGTAGTCGATCAACGTCGAAGTCAGGATCAGCCCGAGGAAGCGCCAGTCCCACGCACCGTAAAAAACGTAACTTGCTGCCAAGATCACCACGTTGCGCAAACGCCGCGGTGCGGCGGCGATCAACAGCAGTACGAGCGGTAGAAATAGAACGAAGGTGACTGAATTAAAGAGCACAGCCTACCCCTCGGTCCGTTCCGCAGGGCTACCCAGAGCTACATTCTCTTTTACTCGGTTGCGGTCGTCGAGCACACCGCCGACGACGGGTCGCAGCCGCTCGGCCAGAACCGTACCCAACTTGAGCTGGCCGACGAAGTTCAGATGGTGCCAATCGTTGAGATCCTCGGGAGGCAACTGGTTGTGCAAATCAATGAACGTAATGCGCGGGTCGCTAGCAGCGATCGCCTCGAAGAACGACAGGTAGTCCCGGTAGAAGTCACTGCGAACGACCTGACTCAAGAGGGGGTTTTCCGGCGTGTTCACCATCACGACGCGGTGACCACGCGCGGCGACCTCGAGCACCATCGCGCGCAGCTCTGCGAACTCCTGTGTCGGCTCGAATCGCTGCTCGCTCCGCTCCAACTTCGCGTCTCGATACAACCGATAGCGATGACCGAAGTCGTTGTCCGCTTCCAGGGCTCGCCCCCACTCTTCGGCATACTCGGCACCGGTCGCTTTCCCCATTCGGATGAACGGCTTGATGTCACTCGCCGCAACCGGTGGATAGCGCAATGGCGGACGCCGCTTCGCCGTGTTTCCGCCTGGGTGGGTCCTCAAGCGGACGCCTAGCAACCGCGTATCATCGGCAGACGCTGCACGGGGACTCCAGCCGCTTTCAACCTCCACATCGATCAGCCCACCCGAGCGCACAGCCTCCGGAAAATCCACTCGATACCAGCCCGGTTCACGATGTTCGCGGACCACCTGACGCGTCCCGACGCGAAACCGCACTTTCGCTCGACCTCTTTGCTCGATCCAAGCGGGTTCAACTCGGTACTCGAGACTGTCGGTTGCCGGCACACCGAATCGAGGTTTCGTGAAGCCGTCAGCGTAGACGCCGTACGGGAGTTCGCCACCGCCGCGCCACCAAGAGCGCATGAGCTTTGCGTGATCGCGGATCGCGGATCGGATCGGCTTCCGATACCGGTAGAGATTGCTCACGCTTGCCAGAAGCATCTCCAATTTTTCGGAAAACCGCGGGATCAGTTCGTAGCGCGCCATCAGCGTTTCCCACGGTGGCAAGATGTAGCGAATCCCCGGCTTAAGGCTTTGTTCGAAGGTCGGATTGATAAAATCGACAAGATTGAACACCGACACGACGACATCCGCGTCGATGTCCTCGAGTTCGGTTTGCCAGAGCAGATGGTAGTCGGACGGCTTGCTGCCGGGCCGCAGAATCCGCCTCACTTCAATCGTATCTTCCGGATACGCCACGTCGAGCAGGCTGCCGATCTGATACGGATCGAAGGCGCTGGTCACCGAGCTGCCAAAGGCCAACACTCTCACGCCTTGCGGCGGCGTGGTTTGAAGATGATGCAGGTCGTAGAGGAATTGGTAGCTGTAGTCGTCCGCCGTCCCGCTCAGCTTCGGGATACGCCAAAAATAGGAATTGAAGCTCACATCGAGCAACAACAGGATCAGGGGGATGGGCAGCCAGATCTTCCACCAATCAGCATACAGCGCTGCCCTACCCGACTCCGCCGCACTTGCGACAGGGGCCGCGGCCGATGCCGCTGATCGCTCGGGTTGGCCCCCGGGTTGTTCGACCTCCGACTCCCGCACTTCTGGGGTGCCAGTCGTAATGGAAGTTCCGCTGCTCACGATACCTCTTGGTATCTCTTGCCGAGGCTTTGGAACTGCTTCTGCGTCCAGAGCCCCGCCCGATGCAGCGCCACCCGTCCGACCAGCCACAGAATTCCCAGTCCATAGCGGCTACTGGCAGTGAACGAGATCGACGACGCTTCCGCAAAGTACCGTGTCGGAACCGGAACCTCGTCGATCGAGAAACCCGCCTCCACGAACTGGGCGATGATCTCCTGATCGAAGATGAACTGATCGGAGTTGAGGTCGAAGTTGACTGTCTCCAAGGCCTCCCTGCGATAAGCCCGATACCCGGTGTGATACTCCGCCAGACTCAGCTTGAAAATCCAGTTCTCGACGCCAGTAAGAAAGCGGTTGGAGACGTACTTCCACCAAGGCATTCCGCCGTCGAGCGGCGCGCCACTCAGCAACCGCGATCCGAGAACGACGTCGGCACGTCCCTCCTGAATCGGCTTGATGATCTCGGGAACCAACGTCGGATCGTACTGGTAGTCTGGGTGAACCATGACGACGATCTCGGCGCCAGCCTTCAGCGCTTCCCGATAACAAGTTTTCTGATTTGCCCCGTATCCGTAATTGCGATCGTGGAGGAACAACTTCAGGTTGAGTTCGCGCGCAACGGCTACGGTATCGTCCGTGCTCGCATCATCGACCAGAATCACCATGTCCACCGTATCTTTTGGGAGCTCGGCATAGGTCATCTGAAGTGTTCTTCCAGCATTGTAAGCCGGCATCACCACGACAACGCGTGGTTTGCCGCCGGAACTCTGTTTCGACTCAGTCATTCGCCCACCTGCTTCTTCTGAGCGACACAGGCCATCATGTCGCCGAGATTCACTGATACCCCAAGACCGTCGACTCCGACTGCCTTGGTGACTTTTGCAACCGCCGCGTGCGCGACTTCGCTGTACTGCTTCATCTTGAAGATCCAATGGGAGAGCGGGAACTCCCGTCCCAAAGCCTTGATCTCGACCACCTCAAATCCGGCCCTTTCCAAGAATCGACGCATCGTCGATCGCGAAAAGTAGTAGTAATGGTCATCGAGCAGCCCCCACCATCGCACACCTGCGGCACGCGCCACGGCGCTGCCCGCATCCGGCGTCAGGAGCAACAAGCGGCCCCCCGGACGGAGGACTCGAAGGATCTCAGCAACCGTCTGCCCCGGATCCGTTAAATGCTCAATGACGTCGGCCAAGACCACGACGTCAAAAGACTCGTCGGCAAACCCCGCATCCTCGAGACGGCCCGTGCGGACATCGAGGCCAAACTTGTCACGCGCGACGCCGGAAGCCCACTCCGACATCTCCACCCCGACCGCGTCAAAGCCTCGCTCCTTCGCCGCGCGAAGCAAGAAGCCAACCGCACAACCGATCTCGAGAAGGCGGCCGCCTGTCGGCACAAGGTCTAGGAGGCGATGCGAGTTGACGATTCTCTCGTCCTCTTGCTCGAGGTAGTACGGGTCGGCGGCGTCCATGTACGAAGTCGAGGGGACGAAATCGAGCGGCAGAAACACCAATCCACAGTCTCGGCAACGCTCGATCGCACCCACGAACTTACGCTCACTGTGCGTGATTCGGTAAGGACCCTCCGGTGCACTATCTGGCGAAGGCCTCGACGAGTTGGGGAATCTCGCTTCGAACGAAACTCCACCACACACCAAACACGGTGTTCGACCATCAGGCGTCTTCTCTAGATTGGAGGAAGCTGCTTCATTTGCGGGCATAAATCGTGATCTCCGGTGCGAGACTGGTAATGCGTAGGCGTAATAGTTTAGGGGTCTGTCGGAAAACCGCCACCGGGCGATAGCCGAGCTCTCCGCGACCGAGCTTGTCGACCAGCTCTGCCGCCTCAGGAATTGGTTTCAGAAGGTTATTCGTCTCACGCCAATCCGGATTCCAGACATGCGCGATGCTCTTTGCCGACGCCGAACTAAGGACAATCGCGGTCGGCTGCCGCTGCGCGAGGCCAGCGATCGTACGTTGATCCATCTCGATCGCCTTGCCATCGACCGCACCGCGAAAACGCGGCAGGTAGGTCGGCTTCTGGTAGTATTCAACCGATGCGCCGGGCGGCAAATTGTCGCGAATCCAAGATTCAGCGCGGTAGCGGCTGTCGGTTGCAAAGAGCCAGTGCGTTTCAATGCCCCGCGCCAGCGACAACAAACAAACCAGCACCGCGACCAAGGCCGCAGGCCTCCCGGCACAAATTCCAACCGTTCGGTGGTGCACCCATTGCAATGCAAACGCCGCCAGAATCGCGGCGATGATACTGACCGGGAGTAGGTAGCGCAGGGTAATCAGATCCAGACCACGAAGCGACAAGTAGTAGTGCGACAGTGCCGGAACCGTGAGCCAGAGGAGGGCCCTCCGACGAGTCGCCAGCACGATCATTCCAACCAGAGCCAAAAGGACCAACGGAGTGCCGAGCGTACTCTGGACGCCATCCCAGGTCTGCTCCACATAGATCCACTCCTTGGCACCCTTCCAGAGGGCAAACTCGACTGGCGCCAAGCGAACTGTGACCGGCTGGAGGGGACGCCCCAACAAGAACGCTACGCGCGAGACGACACCCAGCGGATTGAAGATGGCGTTGTTGGCAAGGATTGCCGTTCCAATAGCACCAGCTGCCATCGCAAGGGCGCACTTCCCGTACAACGCGGCCCAGCCATCGCGCCGAACCGCCGTGAACAAAGCCATGAATGGCAGCGGCAAGAGAAACGCAAAGCCCTGCTCTTTGGAGGACACCGCCATCGCAGCAGCCAAGCCCAGCACACCCCACACACGGGCTCGCTTGGACGTGCTCGCCAGGATCGCTGAGTAAAGAGCCAGCAGCAGCCAAAACAAGTAGCTGATGTCGAGGTTCCTCGCGTGCGTGTAATAGATGATCGGATAGGCGGTCGCGACAAAGACGGCTGCCAGTCGCGCCGTCCAGAGACCCAGCAAGCGCCGCGCGATCCCATACGTGACGGCCACAACCCCAAGGCCGAATACAACGTTCAACAAGCGGCCTATCATGGCCATGACGAAAATTGCCTGCTCAGCGTCCTCAAAGCCGTACGGATAGACCGGGCTCGGCGACGCCCAGCTGCCGGTCAGCCTCAACCACCCGAGGTAAGGGATGGAAGACAAGAAGAGCAGGAATGGATACCCCAGCGGGTACTTGAAGTAATACCAACCCGAGTTCCACTCCGAGAAGGATCGATAGACGATACCGAGCGTGGTCACAGGACCCATCGCATCCGCCGCCCAGGAGTCGTCGCCGTTGGGCAGTCCCCACGACATCTGCAGCCCAAACAGCGCACTCGATAAGACGAGGACCGACACCAGCCACGGATCGTACAATCCCCGCCGCTCTTTCTTCACTTCCGGCCTCACCAGGGTAGGAGCATCCACACCAACCACCCTCGACTCACGAGAAGTCTGGCGGACTCAGGACTTCTGGGAACGCGCCCGCAAACTTCCGTCCCCACAGGATTGGGCTGAGTCAGCACAAGGTTCACAAAAGATGCGGGCTAGATCTTGGAGAACCACGTCCAGAAAGCCTTCATGTACTTGTCCGGCCGACGCGACAGACGCGGACGAAACGACAAGACGATGTTATCCCAGATCGCTTTGCCGCTGACGCCGAGATCGACCAACTTGTCGGGCATCTGGATTCGCAGGTTCCAATCCGACGGAACGCCGTGCTGGACCCAGTCGCCGTCACGCGAGAAATCGATATACCAGTCGCCGCCCTGCGGGCCGTCCAGCTGCCACCAGACAACAATGGCAATCTCCCGCGCCGCATCTGGGTCGGCTTCGATCAATCCATTGAAGTAGGTGCGGAACCTCTCAAACAAACCGGGTGCCGCCGCCGGTTCGTTCTCGAGATATTCCTCGAGATCCTTTCGACGAGCGGCAGTCAGCTCGGCAATGTCCTCTAAGCGACGCGACCAGTCCGGTGCTTCTTTGAGTCGCACATGACCGCCCTCTTCGCTCCAACGGTCGCCGGGGTTCATCTGCAAACCTTCAATGTCGGGCGCGCCGGCAGCCAACGCTTCGATCGCGTCGCCCGGCGAGTTCGCATAACTCGAATCGTTCATGAAGTACTGATCGGGACCCAACAGCGCAAAGTTTCCCGCCGCAGGTACAGCCCGCTTGGTGCGCAAGAGTTTCGCCCAGTTAACGAACTCCTGGACGTGGGACTTCTTTGAATCGATGCTGCGTTTGCGCCGTTCGTCGTCCGAAAAGTCAAAGCAGTTCGGATACTGACTGGCGCCGGTGAAGGTCAGAAACGCCAGGTCGATCGAATAGTTGCGTCCGATCTCGGCCAAAGTCGCCTCGGACAAATGGCAGTCGTTTACGTTGAGAATACAGTTCTCATCGTCCCGCACGACAATCGCGCTGTCATCCCAAGCTCGATCCGGTGCGATCAGTCGCAGGACAAGATTGCCGCCGTCCGGCCGATAGTCTTCGTTGTACGGCAACTCCGTGATGTTGCGAAAGCCAATCTCATCGAGACGCTGCCGGAACCGGCGCTTTTCAAAGCGCGCAATCACCACCTCCACGTCCTTGTCCAACCGCTCCAAGGTGGGTGGATCGAAGTGGTCGGGATGCTCATGCGAAATGTAAAGGTAGTCCACCTTCGGGAGATCCTCGACTCGCGTCTCCAACGGTGGATAGTGCCACCAGGTCCCGTGATACGTGGGGTCGTGAAGCCACGGGTCCATCAATAGAGTCTTCCCCCCGGAGTGCATCATGATGGCGGCATGTCCGATGTACGTTATGTCCATAGTTAGTTTATCCTCGTACCAGCGTTATTGATTTGCGGCTCGCTCAAGGCTCGACGGCTGAGGCGCCTGGGTCGGTGGAAAGAGAAGGCCTGCGGCTCGAAGCCGTTTCGATCTCGTATTCGGTCAGCTCCGCGTAAAGCGCTTCCATCTGCCGCACCATGGATCGCGAAGAAAATCCATCGACGACAATCGAGCGTCCCAATTGTCCCATCTGCCGCATCCGGGCCGAATCTCCGAGAATCTCGGAGATTCCTCGCGCCAACGGCTCGACGACACGGGGCGGTACGAGAATCCCACTATCGCCATTGCGGACGACTTCGCCGGTTCCTCCGACATCCGTGGCCACGACCGGTTTCTCCATCGCCATCGCCTCCAGGATTGCGTTCGACATCCCCTCATCGTGCGAAGAAAGAACAAAAATATCGAACGCCGAAAGCACTTCAGGCATGTCAGATCGGCGTCCCAGGAGATGCAGGTCTTCGCTCATCCCGCCTTTGCTCACCTTGTCGGCTAGGTCAGAATCGAGTTCGACCTCTCCCACAATCACAGCTTGTGTGCCCGGGTGGTCCTGCCGAACACGGATCATCGCTTCCAAGAATTCCTCGACCCCTTTGCGGACCCGCATCCGGGTCACGATTCCAACCACAGGAGTGTCGGCTCGCAGGCCCAGGCGTTCCTTGAATCCACCGCCAGCCAACGGACGAAAGCTGTCGGTATCAATCCCACTGGGAATCACCACCATCTTCGAAAGCGGACATGTTTCGTCGACGTGGACAAACTCCCGAACCGCTTCCGCGTTGGTGGTCACACAGTCGCTCAGATAGTTGCCGAGCTGAGCACCTCTCAACTCCCAGCCGCGCATCTCGTGGCACCCGCGCTTGCTCGCTAGCACTATCGGGACCCTGGCGATGCGAGCGGCGACCGATCCGATGGCGTTAGCCCGCAGCAGATAGTTGTGGACAATCTGTGCACGTTCTGAACGGAACATCTTCGCGAGTCTTAGAGTTGCAGGAACGATCCGCGGCGACTTGAACCCCGCACGCACCCGAGCGTCGACGACCCGAGCGCCCGTATCTCTCGCGGCCTCGAGCAGGTCGCCTTCGCCAGACAGGCAATAAAGAACAGGTTCGAACAGGTCGCGATCGAGGAGCTTCAAAACCTGGACCAAATGAGTCTGACTCCCACCCACATCCATCCGATTGATGGTGTAGAGGATCTTGAGCGGCGACTTCTGATTCATGCGTCTACGAGCGCCGAGTTGACACCCTTGATCAGCTCATTGATTCCAACTTGGCCATCGCCGTTACAATCAAACGCCGGACAACTCTCGATCGATGCACGACCTAGCGCGATGTTGACACCGCGAACCAACTCGGCGATCGACACTCTCCCGTCGCCGTCGCAGTCGCCAGCCAGCTCGAGATCCAGAATCGGGTAGTGGTAGCCCAGGTCCGCTGCGTCCTCATCCGGTTTGCGGTCGATTCTCGTGGATCGGGTATCGAGCCCCGCGTCACGGGCACTGAGTTGTTCCGCACGATCGATCGCAGGCGAATCAGACGCAAGCTCAAAGCTGGAAGCGGCGGCGTTGACAAACAAAGGTTCGCCGACTCCGGCCCAGAGATAGTCGGTGACCGTATCGATCTCGCGCGTGTCAGAAAACGAGTCCAAAAGATTATACCCATTCTGTAGCCCGGCGAGCTGCGTTTCGCGGGAGTTATTGTTACCGATCTGCAGAGCGTTCCCCAGGCGGTTCTCCACGGAGATATTGTATCGCACGATCGCACGACTCGAATCTCCCGGCCCAGCTCCGAGGAAAATGCCGTTGACCTCGTTGCTGAAAACCGTATTGAACGTCACAACCGAGTCCGGTGAACCGTTCGCTGGACACTGCGGCTCGTCCGCGGGACAACCGCCGCCAACTTGGATGCCTCCACCGACGCCGTCGCGACCATTGTTGTAAACGAGGTTGTTGAAGATGCGAACCTCACTGGCATTGACGACCTGGATACCCCGCTGCACATTGTCGAAAACCTGGTTGTGGACAACCTCGGCTGCGGTCGAACCAGACTGCACCTGGATGCCGGCCTCGAGGGCGCCACTAACCTGAAAGCCCTCGACGCGTGCCCCGCAAGATCCTTGCAGTAGAAATCCGGTGAAGGCTGGCCCCTGAAGCGAATCGCGCGCGGCATTAAGTCGGACCGGGCCCGGTACATCGCCGGTCCGACGACCCGATGGATCGGCTCGAAAGATATAGCTTCCTGGCGCCCGATTCGGGTTGTCATTGGCAACACTGATGTCGCCCTCATTGTAAATGCCCGGGCCCACGACAACCTCAACACCAGCTCGCGCCAGTCGTGCCGCTTCCCCAATACTCGCCAGCGCCGCATCAGGGGTCGTCGGCCTTCGGTTCGAGTCTCTGCCCGAGACACGGACAAAGATCGGCATGATGGAGGTGTCAATCTGTGGAAATCCGTTCTCGACGGCGTTCTGGTGATACCCGAGGTCTGCAACACCCCGATCACCGACGCCGTCAACCGTCGTTGAGCCGCGGACCCCAACGATCTCTACGTCCGCATAGCCAGCGTCGATCGCCGGGCTACCGTTCCGCAAGCGAAAGTCCGACCCCGGTGCGACAAAATTCGCATTCATCCGTCGGTCGTAAACGTTCGAAGGCGTCGTCGGCCCGTAGACGGGCCCGGTGGGATTCTCGACCAAATTGAAGCCGGCTACGTACCCACACGTCGAGGGAAGCCCGAGTCCGTCTTCACTCAACACACCAATTTCTCCAGGGAATACGCCTGGGCTCTTGGTCCCGTTGTTCTGAACGATATTGTTGAGGACAACCGCCTTCGGAGACCCTGCATCGGGCTCACCAATCTCGATTCCCCATTCGCCATTGCCGTAGATCGTGTTGTTGATCAATCGAACCGCCGGCGATCCGACCGGCGGGAGCGGATCCGATTCGGTGCCTCGATCCGGTGCCCCAACACGGATTCCGTCCGCACCATTCGCATACAGAAGGTTATTAAAGACCAGGGCGTTCGACGAAGCGTTCAGCTGAATCCCCGCGCCGAGCCGATTGTCGTGGCTTTCATTGTTTTCAATCAAAGCCTGATCGGTACCGCGCACAAACATGCCATGACTTCCGTTGTCAGCCATCACGTTGCCCCGCACGACCGCTTCGATCGGAACCGTCGTACCCGGAGCGCACTTTGGCTCGACGTCTGGCGCTCGAATGCAGCCCTGCACAGAAATTCCCGATCCGCTATTGGCCATCACGACGTTGTCCTCGAGCAACATTCGCCCCTGACCGGCAAGGTCAATCCCCCGCCCACGCTGCGTACCGGAGACCGTGTTGCCGCGTACCACGATACCACTACTATTGTTGATCTCTTGGGGATCCGAGCGAACCTGCACGCCCGCATCACAGAAGCCGCGCAATGTGAAGCCCTCGATCACTACGTTCGGGAGCCCTAGCAGTAGAAAACCCGTTGTCGGAACGCCGAGACAAGGCTCTTGTGGATTGGGTGGAGGTCCGGGCTGCAACGTGACCGTTCCTATCGCACGAAACACGACTGGGTGCCGTGGCGTTCCACCACTCGCCGGCGCGATGTCCCCCTCGATATAAACCCCGGCCTCAACACAGACCACGTCACCGCCATTGACCACGGCATCTGCCGCCTGCGCCAAGGTTGGAAACGCTTGCGCCGAGCTGCGCCCTGCACATGGACCAGTCGGTTCAGCCGCACCAGCACGTACGTAAAATGTGCAGTCGGGACTAATTCCGCAATCCGCACCTGCCAGTATCGCACTTGGGCTCAGCGTCATTGAGACCAGAACGAGCAACCGGAGGGTGCTGCAAGAGTTACAGCTCGGCACAATCGTCCGCCTAGAAGAGCGTATAGATAAACGGACCGAGTGCAGAACTCTGGGCGGTGACCAGAAGGCCGCCGAAAGCGAGTAGCACCAGCACCATCGGAATGAGCCACCACAACTTTCGCTCCCACAAGAACGACAGCAACTCTCCGGCGATGCCCAAGCGCGCACCTAAATCTTCAGTGAATTTCATTGACTCCTCCTATTGACCCCCACCCCTCCGACCCGGTGTGAATGCGGGTCGAAGACGTACGGTGCTTTCAAGACTTTGTCCTCTGATAAGGATATGTTGCCTGCGATCTCGGCCCTACAGCAGCGAATGCTCGGTTACAAAGGCTGCCATCAGCTGGGCTGCCAATCGGTGGCCCGCACTCGTCCAATGCCCATCGTGGACGTAGTGCAACCGGGCAGACGCCCGGTCCCGCTCTCGTTGAAACTCCGGCAACAGATGCAGACACGAAACCTGGCGCGATTCGCACCATTCCAACACCGACTGAGTCGGACCGTCGAGGTTCCAGGTACCCTGCTGAAGACGCGGGTACGCCTCACGCAAGGCTTCCCAGGATTCCGGATAGAGATGATCTCGAGACGTCACGACGACGACAGCAAACCGTGAACCCCGGGCCCTCACCGCACTGGCGAAGTCGTCGAGATTTCGCATCGTCCGCTGCCAAGCATCAACCCAAGGGGCTGGACGCGGTTCAGCGTAGACCCAATAGTCCAACGGCACACCTTGCGGCGCGGCCTGCTCGCGAACCGCCGCCTTCTTCATCAATCCCCAGTCTACCAAGCGTCGCGCCAAGGCCGGTTGTCGCGTCAAAATCAGCTTGCGCAAGTAGACGTACGATTGAAGGCGCCCCAAGAGCGACCCCCGACCGCTCCGAGCTGCCACGCCCCTGATCTTGATCAGACCACCGTCCGATCCATACTCCGGGACCAACGCTTTTTCGAGTTCAGGCCCGTTGTTTTTCACATCGTTCCCCGGATAAAACGCGAGCAGCACCAAATCGGGCGAAAACTTCCAACCGCGTTCGCGGTAAAATAGCAGCTCACCGGCCGTACCGTACCCGCTCACCCCCGCGCTGATCACTTCGACATCCAGGTCTTTTGCGCGCAGCGTCTCCTCGAGCCTGGGCCCAACTGCGTCTTCGAGGGGCACTTGCAACGCTTCAACGTGCGAATCACCGATGAGGAGGACTCGCTTCGACCCGTCTGGTTTGGGGTACTCACGCTCAAGGTCGCGCAGACCCAAAGAATTGATCTGGACCGGAACACGGAACTCGTGCTCCTCCTGCGTCCACCAACCTTTTTTACCGGGAATGAGAGCAGTACCCAGCAACGGATCCGGCTGCCAGAATTTCGTAGGCACCAAGTGCAGGACGCGAACCCCTACTTCCATCGCCCCGACAGCAAGAACGATCCCGAAAATCGCGAGGACCAGGCTCGCTACGATCTGGCCTCCTCTGGACATCCTCAGTCTTTAGTAACGACGGTATTACCGAGAACCAACGCATCCATCCCGCTGCGCATGAAGGTACTGTGCGCCTGAGCCGGAGTGTTGACGATCGCCTCGCCCTTTAGGTTGAACGACGTATTGAGAATCACCGGCACTCCGCTGGCCTGACCGAATCGCTCGATCAAGTCGTAGTAAAGCGGACTGTGCTCTTTGTGCACTGTCTGCACCCGCGCGGTACCGTCCACATGCGTAATCGCCGGCAGCACTTCGCCCTGCCCCGGCTTGACGTCCATGACATACAACATGAAACGCGCTGGGTAGTGCTTCTCGATATCGGGCAAATCAAAATAGCGATCCGCCGCATCGACCAGGACCGACGGTGCAAATGGTCGAAAGGGTTCGCGAAACTTGATCTTCGTGTTGACGATATCCTTCATGTCGCGACGGCCGGGATCGGCGATGATACTGCGCGCTCCGAGAGCTCGCGGCCCCCACTCGAAGCGGTCTTGAAACCAACCGACAACGTGCCCGGCCTGTAGGTGATCGACGACACGATCGAGCATCTTGTCGGCATCGGAACATTCCGTGTGCGGTACACCAGCCTCCCGCACGAAGTCATTGATGGCGGCATCGGTGTACGACTTACCCCAGTAGGCGTGATCCATACGGAACGCACGAGGGTTGCCAAGCACGCAGTGATGAACGTACAACGCCGCACCCAAGGCCCCACCACCGTCACCGGCTGCCGGCTGTACGAAGACCTCCTTAAACGGCGTCTCCTTGATAATGCGCCCGTTGGCGACGCTGTTCAGGGCAACTCCTCCGGCCATGCACAACTTGTCGAGGCCGGTATCAGCCTGGACGGCTCGCGCCATGTTGAGAACGATCTCTTCGGTGGCTTTTTGAATACTCGCGGCAATGTCGGCGTAGTACTGATTGCGCTCAGAGATCCTCTCAAAGTCGCTAGGCTTGTCGCCGAAGTAGTCCGGATACCCCGAAGATTTCGTAAAGAACAGCCAGTCCGGATCGCGCGGTTCACCAAACAGCTCGACAAATTTCTCGTTGTAGGTTCGATGCGTCGAATGGTGAAAGCAGAAGTAGTCCATATCGAGCCACAAGCTGCCGTCCTTACCGAGCTTGTAGAGCTTCTCGACTTTGTCGACGTACTTCGGCTCACCATAGGGCGCCATGCCCATGACCTTATATTCGCCCTCGTTGACCTCAAAGCCGAGAAAAGCCGTAAAGGCGCTGTAAAGCAGCCCCACTGAATGTGGAAAACGAATCTCTCGGCGCAACGAAATTTCGTTGCCTTTGCCATGGCCAAAGGTCGCGCAAGCCCACTCACCGACTCCGTCAATCGTGAGGATGGCCGACTCGTCAAAGGGCGAGCAAAGGAACGTACTGGCCGCATGCGACAGGTGATGCTCAGAGAACAGGATCTTGTCGTTGGAAATGCCGAGTTCTCTCCGGAAGTAGTTCTTGACCCAAAGCTTGTCGAGCATCCAAGTCGTCATCGCATCACCGAAGACCTTCCAGGACTTCGGAACCGACTGAAGCGCGGTCATCAGGATTCGTTCGAACTTGACGAACGGTTTCTCGTAGAAGACTACGTAGTCGAGGTCGTTTACCGATATCCCGGCTTCGTCCAAACAGAATTGGATGGCCAGCTTCGGAAACCCGGAGTCGTGCTTCTTACGAGAAAAGCGCTCTTCCTCAGAAGCAGCAATGAGGTGGCCGTCGACCAGCAATGCCGCCGCAGCGTCGTGATAGAAGCAGGAAATTCCTAATATGTTCATCGTGATCCGTTCCTAACTGATGTCTCGTAAAGGTCGCACATCTGTTCGACGTGGCGCACAAGTGAAAACTTCTCGGTCGCCCAGCGTTGCGCCGTGCTCCCCATGTCTCGACTTCTCTCAGGCTCCGCCAATGCCCGGTCGAGGCATTGAGCGAGTTCAGTTGGGTTCCCAGGCTCGACCAGGTACCCAGTTTTACCAGTCTCGATCAGCTCGCGCACACCGCCCGCATTCGCTGCGACGACGAGCCTTCCCGCCAGCATCCCTTCTAGGATGACCCGCCCAAAGGGCTCTGGACGCACAGACGCGTGGACGACAATATCAACTGCATTCATGAGATCGGGAATGTCATCGCGAAAACCGAGAAATCGAATCCTATCCGTCAGGCCGAGGTCCGCAATCCGCCCCCGCAGAGTATCGGCATAGTGCTCGCCGGCCCGGTGGACTCCTCCAGCGACGAGGCACTGGGCCGATGGGTGTGACGCAGCGATTTGAGCAAACGCCTCGACCAAGACTGCTTGCCCCTTCCACTCCTGAATGTTGCCGGAAATGATCAAGAGCGGGACTTCTGCATCGACGCTCAGCGCCGACCTGACCTCGGCCCGGCTGTTTTTCGGCTCTAGCCAGACCGGATCGACCGCGTCGTAGATGACCTCCTGGCGCGGGGCAATGACGCCGTTGTCGCGGCAATGCTTGTCGATCGCTTCAGTCATGCACACCAGCGCGCTCAGCCGACGAGCCCCCCAGCGTTCGCGACCGCTGTACTTCTCGAACCCCTTGACGTGACAGATCACAGGTTTGCCGGTCATCATGCCGGCCAGGATGCCGTCGAAGTTCGCCCGGACGCCGTTGCCCAGATGGATCACGTCGATGTTCTCTTCACGAACGATACGGGCGAGTTGCCAGGCCGCCGGCATCTCCTCGGCCACCAGCCGAGCCCCCTGGCGTAAGGTACGAAGAATCGTCGTCACGGCGCCCATCTTTTTGGCTCGCTGGTAGCTGTCGGACTTCAGCAGCCCGTGCTCCTTCGGCAAGCGGCGGCGGCTGACGTGCCTGATCCTCACTCCCAGATCCTCTAACTCCGGTTCGATCGTCTTCGGCTCGTACAAGGCCATCACTGCGCTGACTCGAGCAGAATCAAACCCACGCACCATGTGAACGAATCCGGTCAAAGAACCGCCTACCACGCCCCCACTCGAAGCCTCGACGATCAAGACGCGGATCGGCATCAGTCGGGAATTGCTTAGCTAGCAGCCTGTTGGATAAACCGGACACGCGAGGCAAAGGCCAGTCTCGCGTCACCGCTGCGTCGGCAAATCATCAACAATAGCTTTGCCGTGCCACCGACCTGCGCCAAGGATTCGGTGGGCAAGCCGGCTCGCCCTGCTGTGCCACGGCAATCGTCATTTTCGCTTGCGCGTCGGTGTTTCAAGGGACTGCTAAGCCCCTGGCGCATTGCGCTGTGATGCAAAACAACGCCGCAGCGCTTCGAAGACCGGCACTTGCGGGTGCCACTCGAGCTCCGCGCGCGCGCGCGCCCCATCGAACCGGGCGCTTCGCAGCGTGCGATCCACTTGATGGCGAGTCAACGGCGCCTTCTTGCCAACCAGTCGCGCCGCGCCTTCGACCAACGACGCAGCCGTCCGAACGAGCCCGGGCGGGACATACACCGGACGCCAAGACTGCCCGCTGGCCTGCAGAAACATCCGCGCGTAATCCGCCTGTCGGACATGCTCGTCGACAATCGTATAGATCCTGCCGATGGCCCGTTCGTTGCCAGCAGCTAACACGAGCGCGTCCGCGACGTTCTCAACGAACGCCATCGGCATCAGATAGTCCGGGCTCGCTAGGACCACCCTAAACGGACCTGCCGCGACCGATCTCCGCGCCAAGGGCACCTTCCGGCCCGGCCCAAAAATCAGACCGGGGCGGACGATCGTCACCGGAGCACCGCGGGTGATCGCCGCCTGCGCGACCTGATCGGCCTCGAGCTTCGAGCGCGCGTAGAACCCTCGGTCCTCAGCCCCAGCCTCGAGCGCGCTGTCCTCGTTCACCGCCGCATTGTCGCTCGGCACGTCGTATACGCTCAACGAACTCACGTGAACAAAGTGGCTCACGCCGGCGCGCTCGCTCGCCTCGATCAAAGCCCCGGTGCCCGCCACGTTGACGGCGAAGAACTCTTCCCACGGCCCTTGCGTCGAAACCCTCGCGCCGGCATGGATCACCCGATCGACACCGTCCAACGCGGCATCGAAGGTCGATGGATCCGAGAGATCCCCTTTCACCGCCTCGTCGGCTACATCCGGCGCGGCGCTGGGATCGCGAACCAAGGCTCGGACGCTCTGCCCACCGACCTTCTTCAGTTGGCGCACGACCGCCGAGCCGAGAAACCCGGTGGCCCCGGTGACGAGCGTCCTCACGCTGTCGCTACCGCACTCTCGGCAACCGAAATGCCCGCCGCTTCGAGGATCTCGTCATACCACGACACGACATCGACACCCTCTTGGGAACTCACCGGTGGTTCTCCACCAGCCGCTAGGCTCGCGTAAAGCGCTTCTAAATGCGCTCCGATCCCTGGGTAGAATTTCTGCTTGCCGGAAACATACGCAACTGTATTGGCCACCGTCGAACCGACCAGCTGACGAGCCTCATCCAGGTTCGGCCAGACCTTGCCCACCAGTTTCGGCAACTTGCGGGTACGCTTCTCGAGATAAGTCATGTTGTTTAAGTTGACTTCGATTGTCCCCTCGGTCCCACGCAAGATCAGTCGGTTTGCGAACGGCTGCGCTCTCACAGACATCGTCACAGACGCCAGGCAGCGCTCCCCTTCCGCAATGACGCGAACTTCCGAGAGCATTCCGGCCGCAATCTCCGTCGCAATCACTGAAAACCGCTTCGCCGGTCCAGCAAAGCGTCGCATCAAATACAGCGGATGCGACGCCAGGTTGTGCAGGATGCCCCCCGGCAGGTTGACGCGCCAGTCGTCGCTCGGCTGGAGCATCTTCTCGGCCTCGCCAACCTCCGCTCCCTGAAACACATCGACGCCGACCAACTCGCCAAGCGCTCCACTTTCGACGGCCTTCACTGCCCGCTGCACCACCGGATCGAAAAAGCGATTGTGATCGACAGAAACCCAACACCCGGCAGCAGCTGCTGCCGCGACGACCTGGTCGGCCTGCGCCGCCGTCATCGCCAACGGCTTCTCCACCAGCACGTTCACTCCCCCGGCGAGCAATTCCATCGCTACCGGAGCATGGGTCGGCGGTGGAGTCAGGATATGCGCGACATTGGGCTTAGCCTCGGCAATGAGCTGCCCGATGCTACTGAATCCCGCAAGCGAACTCCCCGCAACAAAAGCCGACCGAGCGGCGTCGTCCACATCGACGACGCCGACGATTTCAACCTGTTCGATGCGCTCGAGGTAGCTCCGATGCACCCGAGCGATTCGCCCACAACCGACTAGTGCGACACGCACCCGTCCCGATGCTGTCACGCGGCGCCGCGCCAGCGGTCATTGTTACTCAACCACTTGGCGTTATTGTAGAGATCGCCTCGAAAGTCACTGACACTGCCGCTTCGCAGCAAGCCGTGAACCTCGGTAATTGCGTCATCAACCGTGCGTTGGCCGCGAAAGCCGAAAGCGTTCCGGATCTTCTCGAAGCTGACCCGGTAGCTCCGCTTATCGAAGTCGCCCTGTCCGTACTCGACCACTGTCCCCGACACCTGGGCAGCAACCTTCTCAGCGACTTCCCCAATCGTGAAGTTCTCTTCGTCGGTGCCCACATTGAAGACACCTCCCGCAGCGGCCGGTGACTCATAGGCGGCGATGAAAGCTTCAGCGGCGTCTTGAACGTGCAGGTGGGGACGCCATTGGTCCGCACCCTGAACGCGAACCTTGCCCTCAGTCACCGCACAAGCGGTCATCGTGTTCACCATCAAATCGAAGCGCATTCGTGGGGACACCCCGCAGACGGTCGACAGGCGCAAGATCACCGCCTCGACATCGTCCTGTCCCAAGAGATAGTCCTCGGACATGATCCTCGTCCGTGCATAAAGCGAGACCGGATTTTGTCGAGAGTCCTCGTACAGGAAGTTGTCACCATTGGCGCCATACACACTGCAAGAAGATGCGAACACGACCCGTTGCACCCCGAACTCTTTGCAAACCGCCACCGTGTCGCGTGTCGACTCGTAATTGATCTGCATGGTCTTCTGGGGGTACAGCTCGCACGCCGGATCACCCACCAGCGCGGCCAACGCGATCACTCCGCTCGCCCCATCGAGCGCTGCCCCGAGGTCACCCCGGCTACAGATGTCGCCCTCGATTATCTCGAGGCGTGGGTTGTCCCGGACCGCGGCAAGACCACCGTCGCCGTACACGAAGCTATCGAGGAGTCGAACCGAATAGCCGCGGTCTAAGAGTTTGCGCGTTAGGTGAGAGCCGACGAAACCGGCGCCCCCTGTAACTAGGATGATATCCCCCATCATTTCTTGTTCCCCTTTCCCCCTCGGTAACAGGATGAATCTCGGATACTACCGCAAACACTCCGAATCGGCCCACGAAGCATTATCCCCATAACGCTTTTCACCCAGCCGCAGAGACGCGCCGAGTGACCGTAGTCGATTGCTCCCCATTTCGCGGTTCACCATTCAGTAAATCACTTAGTGTAGGTACGACCCTATATTCAACCCCAACTTTTTGGCAGGTGTCGACAACTTCCGCCACGCCGTGCTCCGACAGGTCTGATACGCAGATAAATACTGCCTCAATTCCGTTCGCCGATACAGCCAATGGAACCTCCGCGGCTCCCCCCAAAATGCGAATGCCATGAATCAAGGAGCCCCAGCGTTCCGGACTTTCATCAATAAAACCTACCGGTCGGTACGGACAATCCGGATCATCCAGTAAAGCTCTCACGACCTGTTCGCCGCCCATTCCTGCTCCTACCACCAGGGCCTTGTCCCGGTGCCTACGGCCTCTATGTGTTCTCGCACGCGCTATCGTACGCAAAACATACCTCAACGCCGCCAATAACAACACAACAATCGCAGAATCCATCACAAACACGGATCTCGGAAACGACTGGAATCCAATGAAGAAGGTCAGGCCACCGGCGATGAGGGCGCTGCTAGCCACGGCCTTGACCAAGGCCAGAAGATCCCAGAGTCCAAAATAAGCCAGGACACCTTGGTAGGCACCAAAATACGCCAACGCCGCTGACCGCACGATCAGTGTAATCAAAAGCGGAAAGACAAAAAATTGAGTCCGCTGTGGCCACGCGAACTCGTTTCGGATCATGAACGCGAAGTAACATGACAGGACCACGATGCAGGCGTCGAGTACGAAGAGAGCGATTCGATAGCGGCGCCGCCAAAGAAATTTCGCTTTGATCGCTCCCGACATGACCGCCCAAACACCGCGTACCAGCAAGCTCATGTCTCCGGAGAAGCTCGCGCCCTTGACGTATTCGAGATCCCGCGTGAGCTTTTCGGGCAAGATGTGGTCGACGTAATAGCGCTCGGTATCCTTGAGTCCTTCGGGGTAGCTCTCCAGCTCGTCGCGCCCCATGATCTGACTCGGGCCCAGCATTCCCGGCCGAACCGACAGGACACCCCGCTGCTCGTCATCGTAAAACTCGACGAAGTACGGGTCCTCTGGTCGCGGTCCGATCAGGCTCATTTCGCCGACCAGCACATTGATCAGCTGCGGCAGCTCATCGATTTTGAACCACCGCAAGATCTGGCCGACCCGCGTGACCCGCGGGTCACGCTTGGTGGTCAGCCTGGAACCCATCTTATAGGCGCCTTGCACCATCGTTCGGTACTTGAATATCCGAAACAGCCTCCCGCCCAAGCCGACGCGCTCCTGCCGAAAAAAGACCGGCCCCGAGCTATCGAGCTTGATGAGGCACGCAATCAGGATGAGCACCGGCCCAGCGAGGAGTAGCCCGACGGCGGCAACCAGTATATCGACGAGTCGTTTCGACATGAGTAGGTGAGAATCGTTCGGTTCAGTCTTTCGGTTCAGCGCCGATTCTGGCGGAGGATTTCGGTTACTTGGGCGGCCACGAAGTCAACTTGATGGTCGCTGAGGCCTGGATAAAGTGGCAGTGAAATCATTCGCTGCCACTGCTTTGATGCCTCGGGTAGCGACTTGTCATTGTACCCATACTTTTCACGGTAGTAACTATGAACGTGCAACGGAATGAAGTGGACGCTGGTGCCCACCCCAGCTGCGTTTAGCTTCTCGATCACCTCGTCGCGGTGGATGCTGAGACGATCGTGCTCCATCCGTACGATGAATAGGTGCCAGGCATGGTCGACTTCAGGCCTACAAGTCGGCAACTCCAGGGCATCGCAATCTGCCAACGCCAGCCGATAGCGAGCGACAATTTCTCGGCGGCGCTGTTGCAGCTCATCGAGCCGGCGCAGTTGCACCAAGCCGATCGCTGCGGCGATGTCCGTCATGTTGTACTTGAAGCCGGGGTACGCCACGTCGTAACGCCAAGATCCACCCGTACCGTACCGCTTCCACGCATCGCGACTCATCCCGTGCAAACGGCGCATCTGGATACGGTTCGCCAGCTCCTCATCAGCAACCGACACCATACCGCCTTCACCAGTCGTCAGGTTCTTGGTCGCATAAAAGCTGAACACAGTCAGCTCACTCACCGAGCCAATCTTCCGCCCACGATACGCCGCTGGAATCGCATGCGCCGCATCTTCCATCACGCGCAAAGAACGACTCTCGGCCAGCGAATGCACCGCGTCCATGTCGCACGGATGTCCAGCCATATGAACTGGCACGATCGCCTTCGTACGAGGGCCGCACTTGCGGGCTGCGTCTTCGACATCAATATTCAACGTGTCGGGCTCGCAATCGACCAGAATCGGCGTCGCTCCGGCGTGGATGACCGTCGATCCAGTTGAAGCAAAGGTGATGGTCGGGACCAACACCTCGTCGCCGGGTTCGAGATCCATCGCATCGAGTCCAAGATGGAGCCCTGCGGTCGCCGAGCTGACGGCTACGGTATGGCGGGCATCCACCCGCGCCGCGAATTCTTCTTCGAACTGGCGGGTTCGCGGCCCCATCGTCAGCCACCCCGAGCGGAGGGTGTCGACCACTTCGGTCAGCTCGTCTTCGGTCACGGACGGCTTGTAAAACGGTATTGGTTCCATACGTCGCTGAGACACACCTCGTTCTAGTCGTGGATGTCAACGAAAACGGCGAACTAAACGCCGATCGCTATTGCAGGCTGACAGCCGTCCATTGAAAAGCAGGCACTCGTGAAAGAACATCAGGATTTTCAGCGCGTCTCCGTTTTTGCAACGGGCTGCTAGGGAGTGGCTCCCAAATCTCCGCCCTCTTCGGCAAAACGCAATAGACCTGTCGCCTTTCGCCAGAATCCCCCGTCTGGACCGCGCTCGTCCCCAAAACCGTGCACAATGCGGCGCAAGGTTGACGACCCCAACGCCGTGCGCAACCAGGGATGAAAGACCACGCGTTGACGGATCTCCTCGTTTCGAAATCCCATGCTGAACTTGAACTGGTCAAGCGCGCCGACCGGTTCTAGAGACTCGAGACCGAACGTAATTTTCGGCACCTTTCGATTGCACAGCATCTCCTCCGTACACGAGTAGATGAGAGCATTGTTGGGATAAGCGTTGAGTAGGTCGGAACGCGATCGTGCCAGCAAGAACTCGACCGGGCCGTCCGAGAAACTGACCGTGACTAGAAACGCCGCCATCTCCTGCCCGACAAAGGCCGCCCAACCTTCCATCCCGGGAGTAGCCGCTGCCTCGCTCCAATACCGCTCCCACGCATCTCCCACCAACTTCGGATCACGTCCTTGGCGGGCCATCGTGTCGCGGTCCGCGTCCGCACCCAGTTGCGCGATCTCCTGGAAATCAACTCGCCGGACCTCACAACGTTTGAGGCCGCGTCGGACTTTGCTGCGTACGTTGCCGCTCAGCTTGTTCAGTCCAAACTCGAGATCGTCACAGACGATCTGGTAGCTGAGCTTGCCCCCGCCGCCAAGTGGAGCCGGAAAACGAACTCCGTACACTCCACCAGCGGCAAAGAGCTGCTCGAAGACATCATTCTCCGGCACTAGCGGTTGATGCGTTGGCAGACTCAATAGGAAGCCCCGCCCCGCCTCGTACCAATGAACTCCACCAGCGGCCAACACTCGGTTTCCTGTCGCCTCGAGAAACCTCGCAAAGGCTTCGGCGCTCATGCCATCGTCCTCAATGGCGCACGAGAAGCGCGCCGAATGTCGAGCCGATCACCTTGGACTAAGCAGCTTGCGCCGTCATCACGCCCTCGCCCGAGAAGTACCGGCGGATCAGCGAGGCGGACAAACCTATCAGCAGATAGAAGAAGATCAGGTCGAAGAGATCGGCGAATAAGCTGAAGACGAGAAATGTCATCAGGCCAATGCGCGTAGCGTGGACTAGCCAGTCGGTACCGTCGGCCCTCGCCCAGGCCATCGCTCCCTCGTGAGCAACGATCGCGTTCAGCTGACGCGTCGTTACGTAAAAGAGTGTCAGATACAGCAACAGAGTTACAATGCCCCCCTCGGCCAAGGCCTTTAAGTAAGCGTTGTGCGGCGCTGCCGCCGATCGCACCGGGTCGGTCAAAAATCGCTTGTAGGACCAGTTGCCGAGCCCAACTCCTAAGATGGGAGCCTGAGACCAAATCTTTACTCCAATTCCATACGTGTACTGACGCTTTCGAATGGACCCACTACCCTCCAGGTCCGAAGACTCCGAGACACCAGGCAAGTTCGTGAGGCGCTCGAGCGCCTCCGGAGGTACAACCTGAGAGATCAGCATGCCGCCAACAATGACGGTCGCAACACCATAGACCAGTCCGCGCGCACCCTGCCGCCGGCGCACAAACAACAATGCGGTGGCGACCGCTAAGCCAACGACACCACCGCGTGAAGCCGAAAGAAAGACTGTGACCACCATCAACAGCACCAACACGAACGCGATCCCGCGGTAGCGCATGCGTCGGTTGCTCTGCAGGTACTCCCAAATGAAGATCAGACCCAGCGTCGCAAACATCGCCAATCGGTTCGGATTCTGCGCCGCTTCCAGCAGCACAGCGGAACCGCCACCGCGGTAGTCCGCCACCTCCGAACGCCCAGCCCCTACGAGTGCCGCCGACGATCCACTCCACGCACTCAAGACAGCCAGCGCGACAAAAATGCCCGCAATCGTCCGGATCTCCCCTGGTCGTCGCACAAAGAAGGCGAAAAACACCAGGAACATCCCGCGCGAAACCATCAGCCTCATGGGATCTTGTCCGCGCACTCTCAACCCGAGTTCAGCCTGCTCGCGGTAATCCACACTGTTCCAGGCCCCTGAAATGATTAGAGCCAAGGTCAGCAGGCCGACCAACTGCACTTGTCGATTGCGCAGGAAGCCCCAATCGCTGTCCCGGTAGATCTGATAGACAAGCAACAGTGCCAGGAACAACCCCAGCAAGTTGTTGATCGTCAGAAGACCACTGCCCGGAGGGATGAGGGTTTCAACATACGCTGCTAGGCCGGTACGCTGATATCTCCGCGAACCGTACTGCACCATCAACAGCGTCAAGATCGTCGCGACTCCCCAATGGGGCCGACCGCCGATGACGATCAACGCGGTGCCGATGATTAGCGCACTCAGAACACCAGATGGCCCTAGCGCTAACGCGGCGAGGAGAACCAGACTCATCCCCGCGATCGGCAACAACCACGATCCGAGGGGCGACTCCGATCCAGGCTGTGGAAGTGTCGTCCCAGCCATCCCTTAATGCCCCTACAAAAGCGCCTGAATGGTCGCCGGGACGTAAGACTTTTGCCGGTTCAGGACGACCCCAAAGATTCGAGCACCCACGCGGTCGAGTGCGCGCTTGGCGTTCTCCGCATCAACCACGGGCGTCTCATCGGCGCGAACGACCAAAATCACTCCGTCCACCTTCGGACCCAGAACGCTTACATCCGCGTACCGATTGACTGGCGGCGCATCGATGATCACGAAATCAAAGTTCGGTGTCAGCTCCGCGATCGCCGTGATAATCGCCTCGCAATCGACGATACCCGGGCGATCGCCGGCCGTCACGATCGACAGGTTGACGTCTCCTAATCGCTTGACCAGCGTCTCCGGACTCGCCTCACCTGCCAAATAGTCCGACAAGCCTGGGCCATCGGCGAGTGGGAGCATGCGCGAAAACGAAGGCGATCGCATGTTCGCCTCAACCAACAAGACGCGGGTGTCGCCCTCCGACGAAAGAGCCTTCGCCAAACCTACCGCAACACGCGTCGTACCCTCGCCATGCCGAGTTGCGGTCACGACGATCGTGTGGACCTCTGAATAGCTCGGGGTGAAGAGCAAACTCGCCCGCAAGCGCCGATAATCATCCTCTTCGCTTCCATCCGGCGGTCTGTATGCCGCCACTGGATGTCCATTCGTCTCGACATCCCGGTCGCGCCGGACCTCACGGTCTCTCTCGGCGCGCTTCAACGCATCGTAAATTTTGCTCACAGCTCCCCCCCAATAAGGGTCGCTACGAACCTAGCTCCAGATGCCGCCGCCTCACAGGGGCGATATGGATGATTTCGCAGTCCTAACATCATTTTATTACCCCCCAAGAATCACATCTTTAGAGCAATGTGCAACCCCTGAGATCAATTCGCAGTGGCATCCGGATCGTACCCGAGACGCCGCAGGCGCTCGGTGGTCTGCTCATCAAGGCTGCCTACCCCCGGACCTGCAGATTCGTCAGCTTCTCCCCCGATTCTGTGCAGCTCGGCGCGGAGGTCTCCCACCGCCTCCGTCGCTCCGCGGTGACTCAAAATATTGTCCAACTCGCCGGGGTCAGCGCCTATATCGTAGAGCTCGGCCAGATCTCTCCCACGCCCTCGATCGTTGGTTTCATGAAGCTTGAGCTGTTCCCGACCGACGGTGCGAGCGACGTAGGTCCCTCCGAGAAACCACCAATGCTCTGAAAAAGTGACCTGATCGGTCGTTTCCGGCGCCGGAAACAGCCTTCGCCCGTCGAATGCTGCCGCCGCGGATTCATCCAGATCCAAGACACCGATTAGCGTCGGAAGTAGATCCACACTCATCGCAGGATCCATTCGACGTCCCGATCGCCGGTCGGGAAACCTGACGATCATCGGGACACGCACGACTTCATCGTACAGCTGATTCCCGTGACGCCAATTTCCGTGCTCGTAAAACTCTTCTCCATGATCTGAGGTCAAGACCACGATGGTATCGTTCAGCAACGCAAGGCGCTCCATGCGGTCGATGATTCGGCCAACCAGCGAGTCGCTATAGGCGATGGCAGCATCGTATTGGTCTACCAATCGCTCCAAGTCTGTCTCACCGAGAGCCTCGGCGCGCTCGAAAACGGATTGGACCCGGGCCGGCGGCAGATGCCGTGCCGCCGCATCAGACCGCGCGAAAGCATCTGCGAAGTCCTGCGGAGGATCGTAGGGATCGTGCGGCCCGATCAGGTGGACGTACAGGAAAAACGGCCGCTCTTGGTCTACGTCCTCAAACCATTCGAGAACAGAAGTGGTCAACACGTGATCGCGTTCCGCATTGCCCATATTGGTTCTGCCGGCCCAACGAAAGATCGTCTTCGACAAGGGCAATCCGGCGCCGAGCCGCTTGAGCAAGCGTTCGACTCGGCGAACCGTTCGATACAAGTTGGTCAACTGCGGACCCATCGCGCGACCGGCTTCGAACTCTTCAAAACCCCGACTGAAGCGAAACTCCGGAGTGATCCATGGATTGCCAGAGAAACCCGCCGTCCGGTAACCGGCGCCATTCAGCACCGTAGCCAACGTTGGAAGGTCGGCACCCAACGCATCGCGACTCCGAATCACGCCATGGCCGTGGACGAACTTGCCAGTAAACAGCGACGCAACCGAAGGCTTTGTCCATGTCGCCTGGGCGATCGCGCGGTCAAAGACCACGCTCTGCTTCGCCATGGCATCGATGCGCGGACTTGTCGGACGCTCGTACCCATAAATCCCGAGATGGTCAGCACGGAGGGTATCAATCAAGATGACGACGACATTCGGTCGGTTACCGGCGGAGCCCGTGCCCGAAGTGGAAACCGTCTCGTCGCTTGCTGTCGGCCACAGGTTCAGGAAGACAGCGGACAAAACGATCGCAGTAGACGACAATCGAGGCATGGAGGCCATGAGCCAACCCAAGCCGCACGCCACAACCAACGCTGCAGCACTGCCAACGATCGACGCCGCGCTACCGGCAGCAGGGAGGTATTCGAAATTGACCCATGGGACCAAGACAGCGACCGCAAATGCAGCCGAGGCGAGCTTCAAACGGCGCTCTCGCTGGGACACTAGCAACGTCGCAAGTACCAACGCCGACGCGGCCAGCGCTGCATAGGCCACTACGAGGGTCAATCGGAGGCCGGCACCGGGGGCTTCGACACCGCTCGAGAGAAAGCGTGCGATCTCGAAGGACTCACCGAGCAACCCACAGGTGACGGCGAACGCTATCAATAAAATCCACATCAACTAGATCTCAATTCGGAGCCACCAGCGCTGGCTGCGTCTGCCTCCGACACCACCTCTGCTAACATCGGGTCGTCGGATTGCCGGATTCTGGAAACGCCGGAACGGGATCCTGGAACGCCGGATGCCGCCGGGGGACGGATACGCTCGGCCCGCCAGGATATTGCTGCGCGCGCTGCGCTCGGCAAGCCCCTGCCTCTACACACGATCGACCAATCCAAAGCTAGCCGCAGTCAAAGCATGGAGCGTAACCCCAGACGCCGGCTAACGAGCGGATTGCGCCGCTCTTCCCACTGCTTGCTAAGCGTCCTTGATCGTACCGAGCACCGGTACCCCGAGATAACGCTCGACCTCGCGCTCAAAACGCAGCGTCCGGTTCAGGTACTCGGCCCCGAAAACGCCCCCGAGACTGACCGCAAGAGCCGAAATCAGCGCCAAGGCGAGAGGTGTCTGCTTCCCATCAATCCGGGTCAGCGGCTTACCCGGGCGTTCAACGATGTGAACATTGACCAGCCGCGCATGGTCCATCGCATCTTGGATCTGCGCTTCTTGGGCCCGTTTCGCGTACAACTCAGCCGCGCCTCGAAGGCGTTGTACATCACGCTCGCGACGCTCGAACTCGACACCGTCTTGCTTGAGACCGACCAACCGACGCTGTCCCAAATCGAGCTCTTCCTCGAGAAGTAGCTTTTGAGCACCGTCCTCTCGCACCTTAGCTTCGAGATCCAGCAGCTTCGTCAGTCGAGCTTCGTAAACCGGGTTGGCGGTGAACACTTCCATCGTGACTTCAGTCGGCTCTGTCGCATTCGCTTCATCGATCTGGGTCTGCAACTCGGCAATCTCGACGGCGTTGTCGCGCACATGTCGATGGGTGTCCGTGTACTTCCGCAACAAGGTCATCCGATCGACCTCGCGCTCGACCAGGTGCGACCGCAACTGCCGAATCACCGGGCTCACCTCGAGCTGCTGACTGCGCTTGATGACCGACGGTTGCTCAGCCAGCTGCTCGCGAATCGCTTGCAGCTTGGCTTCGGTCGAAACAATCGAAGCGTTGCGCGCTCGAAGGGTTTCCTTGATCCTGTGAAATCCGTCGACGGTTGCCTGCAACTCTGCGACCGGAGCAACGACGCCGTTGCGGTAGGCAAACTCGCTGAGCTCGTTCTCTGCTTTGCGTAGGCTGGATTCCGCACCGCGCGCCTGGTCCATGTAGAATTGCGCTAGCTGACCACCTTCGCCGTGTACCTCAGCGGTATAGGCCAAGTATTCCTCGAGGACACGATCGACCACCATGGTCGCTTGGTCGCTGTCGGAGGACTCGAAGCGCACCTCAATGACATTCGAATTGCGAATGGGTGTGACCTTGAGACGCCGCGAAATACGCTGTGCCCGGCGGTTGATATCCAGGTCAGCACTCGCCGCGTTCGCAATGCCGACGATATCCCCACCGGCACGCGCTACTTCGAGCTGCGTCGCAACGCGCTTCATCAGATCAAAGCTGCGAAGTACGTGCACCTCCGAATTGACGATCGACTCATTGAGCTTGATCAGCGCCAAGCTGTCCTCGCCGGTCGGCTGAATCGTCGCATCGGCCCGATCGCTGACGATCATGACCTTGGCCTTCGCCACCCAACGCGGCGGGCTCTTCGCCGTCATCGCGATACCTGGCAAGGCAACCAGCATGAAGAGGAAGCCGATATACCACTTGCGCTTGAAGATCACATGAAGGATTTCGTGGATCTGCTCCTTCGCACTGGCACTCCTGAGGAACTCGCCGCCGCCACCGCCGCCGGGACCTCCACCGTCGCCGTAGCCATTGCCGTAACCGTTACCGTAGCCATTGCCGTAACCGTTGCCATTGCCACCACCTTGACCCTGGCCGTAACCGTTCCCCGGGCCCGACGCATGCGGATCACCAGAACCAGCAGATCCGTTGCCATCATAGGATAACGAGTAACCGTTACCGGCGTTGCCGCCGGAGTTTTCAGCGAACACGGGCGTATGGCTGTTTCGGCCACGCGGCTGCGCTTTCCGCCCGTTAGATTTTACGTGAACACCGTAGACTGCCATTGTTTGTGATTCTTAACCTTCCTGAAACCTACTGCTGGAACCCGACACCGACCCGCGGCATCGTCGGCAACAGTCCTCGAATATACAGTCGAACGAAGGAGTTGGCATCGCCGATAAACGAACGCGGCACGATGATCGCGTCGTAAACCTGAAGGGTCGCCAACTCTTGGTCCATCTCGTTGATATTAGTTGTGTAATCCAGCCGACGCGTGTCGTAGGCAGCTGTCTGACTATTCGGCCGGAGGTGGAGCACGCTGTCAACCCGCGCCACCTCGGTAAACCCGCCGCGATCCAAGATCGCTTGCAACGGAGTCATACCTTCGCGAAATCGCACCGTGCCGGGCAACCGCACCTCGCCGCCAACGTAAACAAAGCGGTCGCCCAATTCCGCAACAATAACAGTCACTTCGGGGTCGCGCAGCTGCACGCTGGACATCGCTTCGACTTCGCCGGCAACTTCATCAGCTGTCTTACCGGCCGCGCGCACGACACCCACACCCGGAACGTGGACCGTTCCATCCGGTCCGACCGGGACCTTGACGTCTAACTCAGGGTGGTAAAGGAACTTTACCCGCACCTGATCGCCGGACTCGATGAGGTAATTGGCGCTATTGCTCAACGCACCGGGTACCGCTGGTGCCGCGATGGCGGGAAGGGGCGCAACGGCTCTCTCGTTTTGACCCGCACAACCAAAAAGCACCAATGCACATGCCATGGAGGCCAAGATTGGTCTATATTTTCGGGCTCTTAGCGCGGTCGGCGCCGCCAATTGCCGTGTCACGTTCCTGGGCATCGCAGTCATCCTACCGCCTCCAGACTCAAGAGTCTCGTTTTTTCTTCCCTGAACCAGATCTTCGTCCCTCAGGACGATCCGGTAGACTTCTTCGATCTTCGGCAGGATCGCAGGCCAGCCGTACTCCCGCTCTAGCAGATCTCGACCCTGGATGCCCAATGCCTCAGCAAGTGCCTGATCACGTGTTACTTTTAGGACGGCCTTGGCCAGAGATCCAGGGTCGCCATCCTCAAAAAACAACGCCTGCTTGCCGTCTTCCAACACGTGGGCAGTGGATCGCGCCTGAACGATCGGTCGGCCAGCGGCCATGTAGTTCAGGATCTTGATGGGAAACCCCGACCATGAGGTTCGCGGGCAGACCAATACATCGGCGTTGCGCAACTCCTTCGATACAGCTCCCAGAGTGCCAAGGGAGCGGACGGAAATTCCGGGCCGGGAGCTGAGCCCGTCCACCCGCTGGGCCCCGCGCAGGTGAGGTGCTTGGTGGAGGAGAAAAACCAGGCGAGAGCGCGGTTCAGCGGCACAAATCCGCTCGAATGCATCGACCAAACATTCGATGTTCTGGTAGTGGTCGAGGTTGCCGGCATACACAATCCGCGCACCGCCGGTGCGATCGCCACCGGTCGAAATGGTCTTCCGGGTCAAATATACCCCTGGGGGGATCTTCGAGACGCGCCCCGCAGCACCCCGCACCGCAAGATACGCTCCGAGCCTCGACGTCAGGGCAATCACATGATCGGCTCGTCGCGCCACAGTCGAGTCGAGCCATCGCCCAACCGTCCGGGCCAGCGCTTTCACCCGACGGCTGCGAAAGTAGTACGGCAGTTCATCCATCATGGCGTTGTGGGCGTGGTAGACGACCGGCACTCCGGTAACCAAGCGCACCAGAAAGGCTGCGTAGGGCGCCTCGATATTGTGTGCGTGCAAGACCTCGATGTCGTGCTGCCGAACGACTCTCCACAACGAGAACACGAGCAAGACGTCTAGCAAGAACTTCTGCCAACTAATCGGTGCTGGGATCGCAGCCACCAGCGGCAATCGAGGAACTCGGTGAATCGAGATTCGCTCTACCGGGGCAATATGCTGAGCTGAAGGATAGGTGACCACGTGGATCTCGTGTCCATTTTCCGCCAGCGCCTCAGAGAGCTCGCGAATGAGCGCCTGCGAACCACGCAGACTGGGGAACGGACATGCCGCCACCATCGCAACCCGGTACTTTCTATTGTCCCTGGCCTTGCTCACAGATAACCCAATCGTTCCAGCCGCTCGCGAAGATCGTCTTCTTCGGCCTTATCGTAATAGTTCTCCGGTCCCAATTTCAAAGGCGTTGTGCGGGGCTGGGATTCCCCAACCTCCATCCGAGAGGTCACACACTCCAGGCATCGACCATCGAAGTCACCCTCGGCGCTTTCGACCCCGAGAATCCCCAGAAGGGTCGGTGCAAGATCGACCATCTCTACACCGCGCATCCGGCCGGAGTTCACCCCCTCGCCGGCCAACATGAAGACTCCCTGGCGGCGGTGGCTTCCCGACATCCCCACCAACTTGCCACCGTCGAGCTCTGTGCCTGATAGCTTTCGGATCGAAGGTCCGCTGCGACCGAGGCTCGGGAGACAAACATAGGAGTATCCGCCGTGCAGCTCGAGATCGAGCACCAAGTCCGGGGCGTACCGCACCTGCGGCCCGTGAAAGAGTTCCCCTCTGCGGTAGACCCGACGGACCACGTTCCCCCCGTTATAAGGATCGTGCCATTCCATCAGGCGTTGGGTGAGTTCGCTACAGGCGTCCTCGTACCCCGCATGAGGGACGGTTCCCCCAGGCTCCCGACCAGCCACATTCAACCAGATAGCCGGAGCATAGTTCAGCTCTTCCGAAAACGCCCGAGTCCCTTGCCAATCGATTCCACCGAAGCGAACCCGCGACTCTAGCGCGCCGGCGAATCGGCCCCCTCCAACCCTGAACAGTGGAGCCTGCAACCGCTCGGGAATCGACCGAACCGCCGCTTGCCGAATACGGCCCGCCCATCGGCTCGCGGAAAACAATTCGTTGGAACTACGCGAACGGCTCCAGGTGAGAAAGCCGGATTCCTCCAGCCACCGGTTGAGATGTAAAGCAACATCTCCAACGCCGCCAAAGCCATGATCCGATACGATCATCACGTGGTCGGCCTTGGCAGCGTCGACAAGCCGGCCAACCGAATCGTCCAAGCGACGATAGATCTCAGCGACGCAATCACCGAGCCGTGAACGCAGGTCGGCGGAGAATCGCGGCGAAGCTTCGTCGTGCAGGGACCAGAAGTGATGCGCCACAGTGTCCGACTCGCCAAACATGATCATGAAGCAGTCGAAGGCCTCGCGGCCGATCATCGTCAGCGCAAGCTCTGTCTTACGATCGATCGCTGAACACATCGAAGCGAAGGCGCGCTCGTGCCAACCCTCGTCGATCGAGAACTCTTGAAAATCGGCGAACGGGAAACCGCCCGCCTTGTTCACGACGTCGGCAAACTCTGGAGGATAGGCAAAACTCGCATCCGCACGTGTCGTGACCGGCGTATCGAATCCACTCAGGGTATAACCGTTCACCTCCTCCGGCGGGTAGTTCCCGGGGATCCCCAAAGAACAAACCCTCTTGCCGAGATCACTGAGGATGCGCCAAATCGTCGGACTTTTCCGAAAGGAGGAGTTGACGAAGCGAACGTCGTAACCGTGATTCTCGCGGCGGGTAAAATCGAAGATCCCGTGGCGCCCCGGATTGACGCCCGTCATGAAGGAAGTCCAACTGGGAAACGTCACCGGCGGCATCGGCACGGTAAGCCGACCAAACGCCCCGCGCTCCATCAGCGAGCTCAAATGAGGCAGCTTCCCCGCTCGAGCCAACGGCTCGATCAAGTCTAGAGTTGCGCCGTCGAGGCCGATCACCAAGAACATTGCTGCGCTAGTCCGAACCGCGAATCACCAGCACCGACGAGAGCCGATCACAATCATTCTCAGAAGGTTCCAGAGGGAAGCATCGCCCTCAGTTTCGTCTCGAGCTCGGACACTTTCTGGCGGTTGGAGGCGGCCAGATTCTTCTGCTCACCAGGGTCCACGCCCAAGTCGTACAGCTCCACCGGGGCCAGACCGCGTGGGTTCCCCTGGTTTGCGATGATCAGCTTCCAATTGCCGTCGCGGATCGAAAACAGGCGGTTACCCTCGAGATCTTCCTCCGCGACCAACGGCTCCTCGACCTTGCCGTCAAAGACATCGACTCCCTGGAAGCTAGCCGGAACCGAGACGCCCGCTACCCCTAGGATCGTGGGCCCGATGTCAATGCTACGCATCGGGTCGAGTCGTTCACCGCCAGCCTGGGCCTGGCTCGGCAGTTTGACGACCATCGGCACGTGCAGCTGCTCTTGATACAGCGACGTACCGTGCCACCACCCCTCGTGCTCGAAAAACTCCTCGCCGTGATCCGACGTAAATACGACGACACTGTCGTCGTAAAAGTTCGCGCCGTTCAGCTGGTCCAAGGTTTTACCGAGTTCCTCGTCTAGGTAGCGTACCCCCTGAAGGTACAGCGACCTGAGCTCTTCGACTCTCTCCGGTGCAGGCGAAGGATTCATCACCCGTGCGACGCCGTGACCGTTGTAGGGAACCTCGAAGTACGGGTCATGCGGGTCCATGTAGTGGAGGAACAGAAAGAATGGTTCGGGGGGTTTTTCGCTGAGCCACTTCTCGACATGCTCATTGACCACGGCACCATCTTGATAGAAGTGCTCGTAGTAGACTCGATCTGCAAAGAACCTTTCACGCAACGTTCGCAACGTTTTGTAGATCACCAATTTCGCCGCCGAGTCCGTCGCTCCGAAATAGAAGCTCGGCTCCAGATAGGCGAACTCGCCGAACCCTTGGCTGAGGTTGAAGATGGGTGCGACATTGATGTTCGTCGTCACTCCAGCGGTCCAGTAACCCGCGTCTTGCAATGTCTCGGCAAGAGTCAGCACGCGGTCCGACATGAAGTCCATCTTGTGGACCGTCCCGTGCGTACTCGGGTACTGTGAAGTCAGGATGCTCGCCACCGACGGACGCGTCCACGACGCCTGAGATTGCGCTCGATCAAAAGCAACACCATCACCGCGCAAGCGCGCAAAACCACCTTGCGGCGATTGACTGGCGCGCTCTTTGACGACGTCCCATCGCAACGTGTCGGCGATGATCAGGACGACGTTGGGCAAGGTTTTCGCGCCCGACGCGGCGCGCTGGGGAGCCCCTTCACCACCACCGCCGACAGTCAATCCGATCAAGACCGATAGCCCCGCGGCAATACCAAAACCCAAAGCGGGCCCAAGCCGCCCCATGCGTCGATACAAAACGCGCACCAGTCCGACAATGACCAACGCAGCGAGTCCAACACCCAAGAGGATCAGCACATGGGCGAGCAACCCGCTGCCTGAAGCAAAGTCGAGCTGCTCCTTAAAGATCCGCTTATTGACGTGATAGCGCGTAACAAAGAGCGCGATCGGTAAAAAACCGAGTCCGGCTCCGATCTGTGCTACCTCAAAGTCGCCCGCGCGCCCACGCCGAATCAACTGCCAGATCAGGGCAGCTCCGATACCAAACGCGGCCGCAAAAACGCCGTAGGCAATCACCGAAAAGAGGAACAACCAATACTCATCCGCTGCCGCTGAAGCCCAAGTCACCAGAATCGATTCGCCAAAACCTAGCAGGGCTCCCCCGAGCAACCCACCGAACGCGCCGACCAGCGCCGCCACTACCAACTTCCCGATCACTTCGATCTTCCTCCGTCCAACCTAAAAAAACTGCCGCCAGAAAGGGTCGCCGCAGCACATAGCTCCGCCCCCTCTGCCACGAGTCTCCAATTGCTTACCAACCGTAATTACCTGGCCGCTTCCATCCGACCAGCCGCGAACATGCCGGGTTTCTCCCCGGCGGTACAAACTTCTAGGGCGCAACGCACTCCAACATTGAGACCGGCACGGAAACCTCGGTTCGCCTCCTCAACAGCTCCATCAAGACACGAACCCGATCTCTCCCACTGACTCGGCCTCGAACGACTCCCTCGAGTCCCGCGAGAGGCCCGCCAGTCACTCGCACCGCCTGGCCGTCATCAAATGACGGCGCCGAGACCAAGATCCCGTGTTCACCGCAGCGTTGCTGCAGAAATTCAATGACGTCACCCTCAACAGGAACGGGCACATCACCAAAAGCCACCATGGCAGAGACCCCGGGAGTCCAAATCACCGAAGTATACTGTTGCGACAGCTCGATGCGAGCGAACAAGTATCCCGGAAACAAGGCAGTCGAGCCTGGCGCAGAGCGCACCTCAGCCGTTTCGGCCATGCGAGGGAGGAATGTTTGGATTCCTCGACGCATCAGCTGAATCTGAGCGAAGTGCTCTCGCCGCGGCTTGCTGCGGACCACATACCAAGCCCGGTCATCTGACCAATCGGGGGAAGGTTCGGAACCAACGAGCGACATTACGGCTGCGCCATCTCAGCGATTCGACGATCACGCCGAAACAGCTTCTGTAAATCGCGGCCGACCTGCAGGGCTACTTCGCGATTCTCCAGATCCCCGATAATGACTCGCCAGACCTTGCGACCGCCCCCCAGCTCGGCAGAAGATACACGGGCCCCAAACCCCTGCCGTCGCAGCGCCGAGCGAATCTCATTGGCTCGACCTCGCGAAGTGAGCGATATCAACAACAGCCCGTGCCGCGAATCCGATTGGCGCAACAACACCAACCCCTGCTCGAGCTGCGGCAGCCGTAGAGTTTGCCCCGGCGATATCTGATTGATGTTGCGAATCTTCGGATTCGCCATTTTCATCAGGTCGAGAATCGTCGGGCTCGCCTGCCCGTAGTGACGAATCGCTATCTCGGAGATCGAATCCTCGGGCACAACTTGAACGTACTGGTATCGGTGCAACGCAAGCTGCATCCTGGTCGGCGCGGATTCGGCCGCTGGGTCCTGTGCCGGCCGTGCCTCTATGACCGGAACGTCGATCTCGACCGGCGGATCTTCGATATCGTCCCACGCAGGCCGGCCCGCGATTCGCTCGCGAGCTGGCGGCGCTGCGACCGGCTCGAGCCTGGCACTCGGCGCAACCTTTGGCGGCTCCGCCGCGCGTCGGCGAGGTTCGTCGGCAATCGATTCGTCAATCATCCGATCATCAGCGACCCGACGACCACTGTCATCACGCACTCTCTCTTGAGGCTCAGTCAAATCCCCCATCGCAACCGGCCCCTCGCTCCGCTCGTCAAATCGGTCGTAGGCCGGCTCCGGATTCGCGACCGGCGGCGCCAAGCCCTCGCGCCGCGCATAACCACTGGGATAGTCGCGCACAGGCCGTGCGTCACTGCTTCGGCTTGGCGGACGTGCAACCGGCTCCTTGATCTCGGCCACTCGCGGCCGCCGATCAGACATTCCCGGCTGTACGACTTCCAATTGCGGCGTTTCAATCGCGCCTGGTAGCGCCGCCCACCAAAAGTTGCGTCCGACCGACAACATTCCAAGCAACAGCGCTGCAGCCACAATCCCCATCACAGCGCTCGGCGACAACCAACTCGCACGCGGGGCCTGCGTACGCGGCGACGCCGGTACACCCGAGGCAGCCGTAGCAGCCATCACTTCGGGGGCGCCTTCGGTGGCGATCAAGTCCGCAGCGGCCTCATCCACGACGTCCGCACTGAGCCGCTTTTTGCCCATGGCGTATCCGATGACGAGGGCGTTATCGCACACAACGTTCACAATGCGCGGGATCCCTCCCGAGATCTGATAGACGCGCTCCTCCGCATCACGCGAAAACAGTTGGGGGTCGGTGCACCCGGCCGAGCTCAGACGCGACTGAATGTATTCCGAGAGTTCCTCTCGCGTGAGAGGCATCAAACGACAGTTCACAGCCACCCGCTGTCGCAATTGCCTCAAGTTGGGATTCGTCAGCTTCTGACCGAGTTCCGGCTGGCCGGCTAACACGATCTGCAAAATCTTTTCCTTGGAAGTTTCCAGATTCGACAGCAGGCGCAGATCTTCCATGACCGAGTAGTCGAGATCCTGCGCTTCATCGACGAGGAGCGCGACGTTGCGACCTTCGCGCAGTTCGTCGAGCAAGAAAGCATTCAACCGCTGCAACATGTACAGCCGTTTACCGTTGTGAATCGGCAAGTCGAATTCGCCAAAGATGTACTCGAGGATCTCGTCAAAGGTGACGTTCGTGTTGAAGACAAAGACCGTGCGCGTACTCGGGTCGAGGTCATTGAGCAGCTTCTTCAGCAGGGTCGTCTTACCCGTCCCCGCTTCCCCGATCAGGGTGATAAATCCTTTGCGCTGAGTTACGCCATAGTGCAGCGAAGCCAGCGCCTCGCGGTAGCGGGCGTTGAGGTAGAGGAACTTCGGATCCGCCGTAACGTTAAACGGCTTTTCCCGCATTCCATAGAACTCGCGATACATTCGCTCACACCTTCCTTAGGATCCGCCGCCGCGGCCGTTTTGCCGAAAGTCATTGGCCCGCAGCCCATGCGCTTTAATCTTGCGATGCAGCGTCGCCTGATCGACCGCCGCCTGCTTCGCACACGGTGTAATGCCCCCCTGATGCTTGGTCAGAAGCCGCGACAAGTAATCTCGCTCGGCGCCCTTGAGGTACTCGCGCAACGGCAACTCGAAGTTCAGCTTCGGGCCGGCGTTGCGTTCGCCCATCTTCCCCGTCGGCACATCGACCTCGCGAATCGTATCGCCCCTGGCTCGGAGGATCGCGCGCTCCATTACGTTTGAAAGCTCGCGGATGTTCCCAGGCCACTCGTAGGTGCTCAGCTGATTCAAGGCTTTGTCGCTCAGCCGATTCAGCCCTTTTTCTCTGGCCAAGGGATTGCCCCGCAGAAACTCAGACACCAACAACGGTATGTCCTCGACCCGCTCACGCAGCGGCGGCAGATGCACTGGAACGACGTTGATTCTGTAATAAAAGTCCTCCCGCATGCGACCGTCTTTGACTAACTCTTCGAGATTCTCGTTGGTCGCCGCAACGACACGCATGTCGACGTCGATTTTCTGATTGCCGCCAAGCCGCTCGATCGCGCGCTCTTCGAGCACACGCAGCAACTTTGCTTGCATCGGTGCCGAGATCGTTTCGACCTCGTCGAGAAAGAGCGTACCGCCATCCGCATGCTCGATCTTCCCAACACGGTCTGACACCGCCCCGGTAAACGCGCCTCGCTCGTACCCAAAGAGCTCGCTCTCCAGGAGATTCTCCGGCAGTGCAGCGCAGTTGATCGCAACGAAACGGCCCACCTTGCGCTTTCCTTGGAAGTGGATCGCCCGAGAAGCGAGCTCCTTCCCCGTACCCGACTCGCCGGTGATCAACACCGTGACATCGTTGCGCGCCAGCATCTCCAACGTCGAGAAGACTTCCAACATGTCCTCATTGCGACTGACCATGTTGGCAAACGAGTAGCGTTCGCGAAGCTGTTCGCGAAGATACTCGATCTCTTCACGCATCTGGCGACGTTCGAGCGCCTTCTGCGTGGCCATTAGAATCTCTTCGGCCTGGAAGGGCTTCGTAATGTAGTCGACAGCGCCTTGCTTCATCGCGTCGACGGCATTTTCGATACTGCCGTGCCCCGTGATCATGATCACGTCGACTTCAGGCCATCGATCCCGGATCCGCTTCGTGAGCTCGATCCCGTTCTTGCCCCCGATACGTACGTCGACCAGGGCCAACGAGAACTCATTGCCATTGAGGTGCTCGAGCGCCTCGCTGACGCTCTCCGCCGACTCGACCTCGTAGGGCTGTGAGGCAAACAACCCTTCGAGCTCTTCGCGTATCAGCGCATCGTCATCGACGACGAGTAGTCGCGGCTCATTACTCATTGCCCAACTCCTCGAGAGGTCGCGGCAGGACGACGCAACACGTACCGCCGCCGTGTTCGGCATTCCACTGCAACTCCCCCCCCTGCATCTCCAGCAAGCGAGCAGCAACCGCTAACCCAACGCGAGCTGCCGCCGATACCGGCGGCGCTTCCTCGCCCACTGCCCCGAGCCGTACGCCGACTGAGACGCCTTCCTCCGGCCCACCAGCTTCGACCAGAACGCCGACCTCCGCCGATCGCTTCCACACGTCTCCGAGGGATGCGCCGATCAACTGAAAGCATCGACTCAACGCGCGCGGATCCACGACGACCTTGCCATCAGCTGCACCATCGATCTCGACACGATCGCCGACATGAGAACGGACCAGAGACAAGAGACTACTGGAGACCCGCCCGACCTCGGTCGGGCGGGCCTCGATATCCACGGGAGAAACATAGTCAAAGAGCAGCTCGAGCAAGCCCTCTAGATCCGAAAGCGCCACATTGACGCGATCTTTTGGGTCGCCCTCGAGCCCATTGAGCGCCACCCTCACGGTGTGGTGAATACGTTGCAGAAGGTTTCCAACCGCATGCTCTGCGTCGTGCAACACTTCGGGCCTCACCGACACCAAGATCTCGCCCGGATCGCCGCCACTGTGGCCACCAATATGCTTTGTCTTGCGCAATGCGACGTTCCTATCTCGACCTGTGGAAAGTGCTGCTATCTCACTGAAACTTGTTTCGAAATTCTGACAAAATCACTGACGTCGCGACGCCTCTCGCCCCATCAAACATCGCAATCCTGTCAGATCTCGCAACACCGCACCCCACCGCCGCACGCCTGCAAGAGGCAATGCCTCTGGTTACCATGCAATCGGAAACTTTTTCAAGCTACAAATACCGATCCGTCCCGGAATCGACGGCCCGTGCAACAATCCTCCGCAAAAGCGCGCAAAAACATTGACTTGCGCCACTCGGCGAGAGTATTGTCCAAAATTGTAAGTCGGGAAGTGATGGGGGTTGGGATGAGTTGGGTTGGTGAGGGTCACTGCCGGTGCGAATTCGGCACATTGTAGTCGTCGACGATTCGCCAGCAATGCGCGAAACGCTTTGCGTATTACTAGGGCGTCGTTACCAGGTCACGGCTGTAGCCGCTGCCGATCTGGACTCGATCGGCCCAGTCGATCCAGACTTGGTCATCGCGCCAGTTCAACTGCGCAATTCTGCACACTTGCCCGATGCGAAGTGCCTTTGGCTCGCCAGCGACTCGGAGCCGTCGGTCGACACCATCCCGCGGAGATTCACTCCCGCCGCTCTACGTCAGCGGGTCGCCGACGCCTTGAGCACCGAGGCGAGCCGTTTGTCCGACGATGGCCTTCGCAGTCCCTGGTGCCTGATGGCTCCGTTCTTGGACCCTGCCGGGGTCGAAGTCGCCCGGCAAGCGCGGGACCGCCGCCTCTCGCTGCATATTGCCGGCGAACCCGGGGCCGGGAAACACGCCGTCGCGCGAGCAATTCACGAACAATGCGGCGGCGGCTCGTTGGTGATTTGCGACTCAACTTCACCGATCCCAGACACATCGGCGTTGAGCAAGCGCACCACGACCGTGCTCGCAATCGGCGTTGACCGCTGGCCGGCGCACGAACAACGACGACTCGCTGACCTGCTCGCCCGCGAAAGAGGTAGCAACTTGCGCCTAGTCTCGACCGCGACCTCTTCACTGGCAGAACAAGTCGAGGCAGGGGCCTTCGACGTCGGCTTGTTCTATCGACTGACCCATCTCGAGCTAGCGTTGGCACCGCTGCGCGAGCGGCCGCGAGACGTCCCGGTCATCGCCGAGGCGATCGCCGACGAGATCGCCGACCGACTCAACCGACCATCAGCAATCTTCACCACGGCCGCCCTCGAACGGCTGTCGCGCTACCTCTGGTTTGGCAATCTGGCCGAACTCGAAGCCGTCCTCACCCGCACCTTGGCGATTCAGGCCAACGATAAGATCGACGCTGACGACCTGCTCTTCGACGGTGCGCGTCCGGCACCGCCCCACTCGTCAGATCTCTCCGGCCCCAAACGCACGCGAAAAGACCGCACACCGGCGGCTGGCGATCCCGGCGATCTGCAACTCATCATCCACGAGCTCGCACACGAGGTGAAGAACCCGCTAGTCACCATCAAGTCATTCGCCCAACATTGCCAGCGCGAGCTGCTCACCGCGGAATCCGACGAGATGAGATTCGCCGAGATGACCGGACAAGCAATCGACCAGATCGATCTGTTCGTCGAGAATCTGCTCGACTTTGCCCGCATGGCGAGCCCCGAGCCGCGCACGACCGACCTCGACGACGTCGTCAACACCGCGATTTCGGCCGCTCGAGTCGAGGACGCACAATGCCTCGACATCGATTACAGCGCGGCCCCCGGCGTGCGCATTCGAGTCGACCCGGAACAGGCGACATACGCCCTCGAGAATCTTTTCCGTGCGCTCACTCGTGGATGCATCTCAGAGCACCCGTTGACGGCGCAATTCTGTCCGCCAGACGCTCTGCTCTGCCAACTACCGGCCGGCGCCCCCAGCGCGATGGACCGACTGACAGACATCGTCGAGGACGACGGCGCGAAGGATGTGATGCCCCTTGGGATCGCCGTTGCCAGCGCCGTCTTGGAACGCAACGGTGCCGAACTCAGCATCAGCAAAGACGGCGAACCAAAAACAGTAATGATCCGTTTCCCTATGGTGGAGAACGAGGAAGTTGTGGCGGAGAGAGATGGAAAATAAGAGAATATTGATCGTCGATGACGAACCCAGCGTCCGCGAGTCGCTGCGAATGGTACTCAAAGGTCGCGCCGACACGACTGCCGTCGGCGACGGACAAGCGGCCCTGCGAGAGATGGAAAGCGGCCACTACGATGTTGCCCTGCTCGACATCATCATGCCCGGTATCGACGGGCTCGAGGTGCTCGAGCGAGCCCAGTCTCTCGATGAACCGCCGCAAATCATCATGTTGACGGCGACCAAGACCGTGAAGTCCGCCGTCCGCGCGATGAAGCTCGGCGCTCACGACTACGTCACGAAACCATTCGACGTCGACGAACTGCTAATCACCGTCGATCGCGCAATCGAAGCGACTTCGATGCGCCGTGAGATCGCAACCCTGCGCGACGAGGTGGGTAAGAGATACAACTTCGACAATGTCATCGGCTCATCGGCGCCAATGCAAAACGTTCTCAAAGTCGTCAGCCGTGTGGCACCCATGAAATCAACTGTCTTACTAACCGGGGAGAGTGGCACAGGTAAGGAAGTCATCGCCAGGGCGCTCCACTACAACAGCACGCGGCGAGACAAACCGATGGTCGCCCTCAACTGCGCCGCAATCCCCGAGAATCTTCTCGAGGCTGAGCTCTTTGGCCATGAGCGCGGCGCCTTCACGGATGCCCACAGCCAGAAAATCGGGCACTTCGAACGGGCCGACGGCGGCACGATCTTCCTCGACGAAATCGGCGACATGAATCCCGCCACCCAGGCCACACTGCTACGGATTCTGGAAGCAGGACAGTTCACACGGGTGGGTGGCGAGAAGGTCATTGATGTCGATGTCCGGGTTATCGCCGCGACCAACCGAGATCTCGACAAGGGAATGGCCGACGGCACGTTTCGCGAGGATCTCTACTTCCGGATCAATGTCATCGCGATTCCGCTGCCACCGCTGCGCGAGCGTAGAGACGACTTACCCGCCCTCATCCGCTTTTTTCTCGACAAGAAGTCCCGCGAATCCGGAATCAGAGCGCGAAATTTTTCCGCTGCCGCCCTCGACCAGATGCTCGCGTACAACTGGCCGGGCAATGTTCGAGAACTCGAACACGCTGTCGAACGCGCGCTGATCTTGTCGGACGGTGAAACGCTCGGGATCGAAGATCTTCCAACAAAAGTATCCTCGAACGTGCCCACGAACGGCGCCAGCCCCCTCACCATCCCATCCCTCCCGGAACAGACGCCGCAAGATCAAACTCTCAATGAGGCGATCGAGCGGTTGGAGCACCAACTCATCATGTCGGCGCTCAGCAAGGCTCGTCAAAACCAAACCAAAGCTGCTTCAATCCTCGGCACAACCCGGCGCATTCTGAAGTACAAAATGGACAAGCTCGGCATCGACGAGATCGGACCCGAAGGAAATCACGCAATCAGTGGGCACTAGGAATCGGCGCTGGGGATCGTCGCCCCTCCAACCAACGCGTGACATCCGTGGGGCTACGAAGGTCGCCAGAAATCAGTCCTAACACGAGATCGTGTGAAACAACTGTGTTGAAGTCGAAGCCGACTTCAACGGCGCTACGTTGGTTCGGGAGTTTGAGCAGGAACGGGACATGCCGCCCTGCGCCGACCAGCGGCGAGCCCGCTGAGCCTTCGGACGGCGGCGGGAACTTCTGATCCCACCGCTTTACCCTGAGGCCGTGGTCACTGGTCACGAGTACCGCCATCGAATCCCAAAGACCCGCGTCTTCGAGCCCTCGCCGCAGCGCACCCAGCGCCCGGTCGGCGAGTGCGACGTTGTCAAAGTAGTCTCCCCCACGCATCAAGCCGAGCTTCCCAAGTTCCCTACTGTAGACAACCGGTAGATGGGGGATCGACCAATGTACAAAAACCAATCCGGTGTGCTCGTCGAGCGCGAGTGCTCGAGCAGCCTCGAGCATCTCGCGATAACGCCTGACATCTGAACCGGAACCAGAGATTTCGGCGTACCGCAGCGCATCGAGAAGGCCGAAAGAACTCACTCGCGCCATGAGCTTCAGATGACGGCCTACGGCGGCAACGATCGAGTCATGATCGGGATCAACATAGTGACAGGAGGTCAGGTGCGCCCCTAGCACCCGACAGTAGGGGTGGTACCAGCCAACGAGCCCCGAATTCGCCCCAAGTTCTCTGGCCCGCGAAAAGACGTTTGGCGACTCGCTCCATCGCGCCCGCTTGCCACTCCCAAAGATGAGCAAACGATCTGACGGCCCCAGTGGCTCTGAGCCGGAGACGACCTCGCCCGCAATCAGCGAAGGCATCGACAAGAGAGTGCTATCGGCCGGCGGGGCCGCCCGCGTTGCGTGAAAGGCTTCGGCCCGTAGCCGTGTGAACTCCGGCAGCTCTCCGTCCCGAAACACATTTGAATGTAGCGCCCGGTGATCGAGTTCGTCGAAAACAAGCCAGAGAACTTTCGGCCCGTGCCTCGGGCCGTCCAGCACGTCGGCTATCGGAGAGTGCTCGAATTTCGTGAGAAGCAGTCCGGTTTCGCCAACCGTCAGAGCCGCGAACGGCGATAGAAGCAACAACACCAAGCGACACAACCGAAGAAGGCGATGCCGGGCCATCCACAAGAAAAGACCGGCAGCCATCGTCAAGACCAACCCCGCCGCCGACTTCGCTGAGGCCAATGGAAATCCAAAGAATTGTCGATGAAGCGTCGGGGCTTCCCCCGCGATCAGGGCAATCGCGCAGTGAAGAATCAGCGCAATTAGGGCTGCTCGGCCACACTCGACGAGCAGCGGGTGCCCGCCACCTTGCCTGCGTATCCACCCTGCCCCGACCCCCAGCACAACAGTCAGGGCGAAGACTCCAAGGAGCGCTGCCCAGCAACCCGCCTCACTGTAGTTTGCCCATTGTGCATCGGGATTCAGAGAGAGCCGAATCACTTTATACCACACTGGCAGGTAGCAGAGATTCGCGAGCGAAAGACAAATAAGGAAATCCAGGACCGGGCTGAGACCCAATAGACGGTGCAGAGGCGAAGACCCGTAGTCCCGACTCCCACCCGCCGCTGCGGACCCAACAATGCCCACCCGCCCCGCCTTTCTCCTCTCCAAGATCAACAGTTCCCCGAGTGGAACACTTATCCACCAATCCTTCCGTGCGCTAGATTGCGTGCATCCTACGCTGTCAGCCCAGCCCCTACTCCAGGCAAACACCGGCATCGCAACGACGCCATTGCGTGTACATTTCTGGAGCCGCACTCGCGGGCGCGAGGTCCCTCACCAAGCGCTTGCCCTGCAGGCCCCGACAGGGAAACGCAAAGACACCGACGTTGCACACCGCACATGTTCTCGCAAAGCATCTTACGCAGCACCTGTTAAAGTCGCACATTAACGAATTGCCGATCGTCCGGATTTGAACGCTATGCAGCATTCTCTCCGACTCATGTCGCACACCACATAGCGTCGGCGTCGGTCGGTCTCGACAATTCGTTTTTCAATGATTCGGAGGGGTTAGCTCCATCAGCTGATCGTCTCGCATTACATTCCTAGAGGCTGACCTGGCTTCTGGCACGCCCGGTGCTTTGTTTCCGGGCGAGGGGTCAAACGGAATGGTGCTAGAAGATCGAGCTTCGCTGCTAATCATCGACGACGACCGCGGTCCGGCGGAATCCCTCCGCATGGTCTTCAAAGACGACTACGAGGTCTTCACAGCGCCCGGCGGCAAGGAGGCCCTCGAGGTACTCGCTGACCGAACGATCGACGTTGTGACCCTCGATCTCCGTATGCCCGGGATGAGCGGCAACGAGGTCATGGAGCACATCAAGCGCTTCGACCCCGACATCGAGATCATCGTGGTGACCGGTTACGCGTCTCTCGATTCGGCGATACGCGGGTTACGGCACCGCGTCTTCGACTACGTGACGAAGCCATTCGACGTTCCGCAGATCTCCGATCTGGTCGAACGAGCCGTAGCGCGGCGCCGCTCGACCTTGCGGGCCCGCGACTTCCGCGACCGCTATCTAGCCAACTTGTCGCATGAGCTACGCACCCCATTGAACGCGATCATGGGTTTCAACGACATGTTGACCGATCAACTGACGCCGCAGATCAGCAACGAGCAACGCGCGACGTTCGATAGGATTCAGACACACTCCCAACGACTTCTGACGTTGATCGACACGGTCACCGTCTTGAATCAAGTCGAAGACGGCGAGTACCAGATTCTGGCTAGTTCCTTCGACGTGCGCGAGATCCTCACCTGGGCGGTTCAAACATTCTCCACCGTCGCAAGCGAGCAGCAAGTGACTTTGGCCCAATCGGAAGATCTGGAAGCGGTCCAGATCACTGCGGATCGCGACAAACTCGAACGCCTGGTCTCCGCACTGGTCGACAACGCCCTAAAATTCACTCCGATCGGCGGATCCGTGACACTCTCGGTCTCGACCGAGGAATCGGCCGCCACCGTCGATATCGAAGTGTGCGACACCGGAGTCGGCGTGCCGACCGAAGACATCATGGAGCTGATCGAAGTCGCCCCAGCATCGGTTCTCCCCAAGCCGACGGTGCACACCGGTCTCGGCTTGGGACTCCGCCTCGCATCCGAGCTGACGCGTCTCATGGACGGGGAACTCTCGGTGCGCCGCCAAGAAACCGGAGGCTCCTGCTTCCGCGTGCGTCTGCCGCGCGAGTCCGCCAGACGGGAAAGTCATGCAAATGTACAGTAGCCAACAAGCTCTGAACGACGCCATGCTCCTCTGCCGCGATTGCGGAGTGCTTCATCCTCTCCCCCCGGAGCTCCCAGCCCCCGACCAAGAAGACATCGTAGACCTCGAGAGCTTCCGATCCACCCATCGGGAACACACCCTCGAGCGTGCCGCACGCCTCCCGGATCCGGTCCTACACGACCGACCCGCCTGGGATCCGATGGCCCGATCTTGGTTCCGTGTCAGCGTCGGCGAAGCCGCATTCTTCGTATGTAGCTCGCGCGATTCAATCGATGAGCCGCGCAGTCACCAAATTTGCCACGAGCCGCCGACCATGGTCACTCGCGCTGAGTTCGACGAAGCAGTCTTGCGCCGGTCGATCGAGCAGCACTTTTTTCCGGCCACCATCTCTAGCGACAAGCTCGGCGCCTTCGTGCGAGCCTCGCGCGATATCGCAGCCTCGGTCGACACCGAATGCCTCGAGATGTCGTACGCTGACACCGAGATACCAAACGCTGAGATCGGCGCGTGTCCGCTCGAAGTCGTTCGTGACCTAAAATCACTGTGCGAAAACGTCTTTGCCAACGACTGGGAGCGCGAGAGAATGACCGATTTCATCGACGGCAATGTCGATGAATATGGCGCCCTAGCAATTCGCCTCCTCCAGGAAATTCAGCCCTCGGCCTAGCAATTACCGCGATCGTCCCTGGCCTAGGCCATCGCCAGCAAATCCCAGGGCACCTATCGATGCCGCCTGCCCGCGTCTCATCCGGTTGACTCGCCAGCAGCCTGCCGTCACTATCGCTAGAGTCGATGAGCGGGACCGGTATTTAATGATCGAGCAAGGCTCGGCACCTTGGGAATTCGTTTGACCGGGATCATGGATCCACGGTCAATCAGCTCGCCCAACGCAACCCTCTTGAGTCGCCTCACCAAGACGAGTGCGGAAGCGATCGAGAAGGCTCTCGAAGGGCTCGGAGTCAGCGACGCGCAGGCGCTGCACCTGATCGATCTTCCCGACGAGGAGCTGCCAGCACTGCTTGCCGCCGCGTCGTCGCTCCGCGACCGCCACACCGGCGCCACGGTGACCTACTCACCGAAGGCGTTCTTCCCGGTGACCAATCTCTGTCTGGATCGCTGTTCCTACTGCACCTTCCGCCACGATCCGGGCTCGCCCGCGGCCTGGACGATGCTCCCGGAGGATGTTCGCCAAGTCGCCAACCGCGCCGCCCACATGGGCTGCATCGAAGCGCTCATGTGCCTCGGAGACAAGCCGGAGCGAGCCTTCAAGTCGTACCGCGCTACTCTTTCTGTTCTCGGCCACGAAACAACCGTGTCGTACGTCGCCGCGTGCTGCGCAATCGCCCTCGATGAGGGCATGTTGCCGCACACCAACGCCGGCCTTCTGTCACGTGAGGAAATGATCTCGCTGCGGCCCCTAAACGTTAGTCTGGGGCTGATGCTCGAAAGCACCAGCCCCCGATTGCGCGAGCGAGGCGGCGCTCACTTTAGCGCGCCCGACAAGGACCCTGGCCTCCGTCTGGAGATGATGCGCCAAGCCGGAGAACTACGCATTCCGTTCACCACCGGCATCCTTCTCGGCATCGGCGAAAGCATTCCAGATCGCGTCCACAGCCTGCGCGCAATCGCCGAGCTACACCAACGCTACGGCCACATCCAGGAGATCATCGTCCAAAACTTCCGCGCCAAATCATCGACGAAAATGGCCGCGACGCCCGAGCCCGAGAGCTTCGAGATCGCCCGGGCGGTCGCAGTCGCGCGACTGATGATGCCCTCGATGAACATCCAAGTACCACCGAATCTCAACCCCTATGACCTGCGCTTGTTTCTGCAGGCCGGAATCAACGACTGGGGAGGTATTTCCCCGCTCACTCTCGATTTCGTCAACCCTGAGGCACCGTGGCCGCAGATCACTTCCCTGCGGGCAACCTGTGCGTCCGAAGGGTATGCACTAGCCCCCCGCATGCCGGTCTACCCGGAGTACACCGGAACGGAATTTATCGATCCAGCCCTCCGACCGGCAATCGAAGCACAACAACAACGGGAAGGAGCACACCATGTCGGGATTCATGCGTGATGTCGTTCTAGACGAGCGCTCGCTCGAACAACTGCTCACCGCCGCAAGCCCAGATACAGCACGCATCCTCGATCGCGCTCTTTCGCGTGTCGAGCTGACTTTTGAAGACGGCGTTCATCTGCTGCACACAGAAGGCGACGACCTCAAAGCGCTTATCCGCGCCGCCGATCTGGTGCGAGCCGAAGATGTCGGTGACGAGGTTACCTACGTCGTCAATCGCAACATTAATTGGACCAATATCTGCTTTGTCGGCTGCCAATTCTGTGCGTTCGCGGTGCACCGCAAAGATCCGACCGCTTACAATCATTCGATCGAGGACGTCCTCGTCAAAGTCCAGGACGCGATCGATCGCGGCGCCAGCGAAGTGTGCATGCAAGGGGGCATCAACCCTGAGTCCGAAGGCCTCTTCTACCGCGACCTTCTCGTAGCGATCAAAGAGCGATATCCAAAACTGCACATCCATGCGTTTTCGCCGATGGAAATCATGTACGGATCGCGACGCGCCGATATGTCGTATCGTGAGTTTCTCACAATCCTCAGAGATGCCGGACTCGGAACGATCCCCGGCACCGCCGCCGAGATCCTCGACGACGAGGTACGCGAAATCCTGAGCCACAAGAAAGTGGACGTAGCCACTTGGGTGGAGATCGTCACGACCGCACACGAGCTCGGCCTGCGCAGCAGCTCTACTATTATGTACGGGCACATCGAGACGCCCGAGCACATCGCCAACCACGTTGTGCTGTTGCGCGACATTCAGAAACGGACCGGCGGCTTCACGGAGTTCGTCCCCCTGCGTTTTATCCATACGTTCACCGAGCTGTACAAGAACGGAATGCCCGAGCCTCCCCCGACCGGACCGGTGGACTTCCGCATGTACGCTTTCTCCCGCCTGATGCTGCGAGGATGGATCGACAATCTGCAGACCTCGTGGGTCAAGCTGGGCCATGAGTTGTCACAGCTCACCCTGCTAGCCGGCTGCAACGATTTCGGCGGCACTCTGATGGAAGAATCCATCTCCAAGATGGCCGGTGCAGACGCCGGGGAGTATCTCCCTGAAGAAACAATTCGCGAGCTGATCTTGGAGATCGACAGAATTCCGGTACAACGGAACACCGTCTATGGTCATATCTCGAGCGAAGAACCCGAAGTTGCGGGTGTCGGTACTGGCGGGCGGGGTCGGGGCAGCGCGGTTCCTGCGCGGGCTCCTGCCGCTCCTTGAGGAAAAAAACCTCACCGTTATCGTCAACACAACGGACGATGAGTCGTTCTTCGGTCTTCATGTCTCGCCCGATCTAGACACCATCACCTATACGCTCGCCGGAGTCGCCAACCGCAGTCGCGGTTGGGGACTCGAAAAAGAGACCTTCCACGCGCTCAAAGCGCTCGGCCGCTACTACGAAGACACTTGGTTCCAACTTGGCGACCGTGACCTCGCCACCCATATCTTCCGCACCGAAGCACTGCGCAAAGGCAAAACCCTCACCCAGGTCACAGGGGAAATCACTCGTGCCTTCGGCCTGCAATCGACGATCTTGCCGATGAGCAACCAGCCGGTCCGCACCCGCATCAGAGTCGCCGGGGCGGGCACGCTTGCGTTCCAGGACTATCTCGTCAAGAGGCGCGCAACCGGCCAGGTGCAATCGATCCAGCTCGCCGGCATTGGCAAGGCCAAACCGGCCCCGGGGGTTCTGCGCGCCCTGCGCCAGAGCGACGTCATCCTCATTCCACCGAGCAATCCCTTCGTGTCGATCCTGCCGATCTTGAGACTCCCCGGTGTCCGCGCGGCGTGTCAACAATCAGGCGCCCCGATCGCCGCAGTCAGTCCACTCATCGGCGGAGCACCGATCAAAGGCCCGCTCGACAGGATGCTCTCGGGACTCGGACACGAGGTTTCGAGCAGTGCTGTCGCGGCTCTCTATCGCGGCATCGCCAACCTCTTCGTTCTGGATCGACGCGACGCCACTGAGGCCGAAGCGGTGAAGCGCCTGGGGATGAGCCCCCTGATCACCAATACGCTGCTCAACACCCCAGCCCGTGCCCGTCGGCTAGTCGCGCACATATTGAGCGAGCTTGCCTAGATGCCCGGCCCGGTTTCACCCCTCGGCTGATGCGGCTATCGTCACCGCATGTCGATCGAGCTGACGGCCCTGAAGGGAATTCCTGTTGTCGAACCCGGCGACGACTTGGCCCAGTTGATTCTCGAGGCCCTGAAGGAGTCGCAACTGCTACCGCGCGACGGAGATGTCCTGGTCCTGTGCCAGAAGATCGTGTCCAAGGCCGAAGGCCGCAGTATAGCGATCGACGAGATCGAACCCGGCCCCCTGGCCTTGCAAGTAGCCGCCGACGCGGAAGACAAAGATCCGCGCATGGCGGAGTTGGTGCTGCGCAACGCGACTCGTGTTGTGATGATGAAACGTGGGCACCTGATCGTCGAGACGGGACCTGGCTGGGTCTGCGCCAACGCCGGCATCGACGCTTCGAACACCGGCGACCCGAACCGTGTCTTACTGCTCCCCGAAGATCCTGACGCGACCGCCGCCAGCCTCGCGGCGGCAATCGGCAAGGCTCACGACTGCCGCGTCGCGGTCATTGTAAGCGATACATGGGGAAGACCCTGGCGCGTTGGTTTGGTCGACTTCGCCATCGGCGTCGCTGGGATGAACCCGCTGCGCGACCTGCGTGGCGAGCAAGACATGGACGGACGCGAGCTGCACCATACCGTCAACGCAGACGCCGACGCACTCGCCGCAGCCGCCGGACTCCTGATGCAGAAGGGTTCTGGAACCCCTGCAGTCCTGATCAGGGGCTATCTGTCGGCACCCGGCGAAGGCAGCGGCAACGACCTGATCCGCGACCTAGAGACCGACCTATTCCGCTAGGAGACCACGCGGAGCGATCGCTGCCCGCGCACCATCCAAACGCCCGCTACGTCAAAGTTCGGCGGGCCAGTCTCCAAAGCGTGCGTGCGCCAGAGCGGCGCCGTAGCACGCCGCCGCTACCAGGCCCGCAATGGTAAATCCAAAGAGCATCGCGACCACGACACCAAACACCGAGGCCAACACCGAGGCCACGCCGTTGACGCCCCACGCGTAAGGCACAGCACTCGGATAGAGCCCCTCGAGCCGTCGCAGCCCGTACGGCATCGCCATTCCCAGACTCATCGCGATCGGCGCGACCAGGAGTACTGCGACGACGACACGTACGCCGAGCGGCAGCCAAATCAGCGCCCGCAGCAGCGGCTGCAACGTAAAGGAACTCAACACGATCAAGATCACTGCGGCCGTCAAACACATCGTCATCCCTTGACGCGGTGCGATACGATTGGTCAAGGCAGATCCAACCCCCGAAAAAATCAACAGCGAAAACAGCACGACGGACAAAGCATAGGTCGGAAATCCCAGGAATAGGACGAGCCGCTGGATCAGCGTGATCTCGACCAATAAGAAACCCAGCCCAATCAGCCCAAAGTACATCAATGCCGAAAGCGGCGGTGGCGCGGCATCCGGCGCGAGGTAGATCGGCGCAACGAAGGCGATCGCCGAGAGGACCGTCAAGATCCCCAACGTGAGTAATAGCATCGAGAACGGTGTCGTTGCAGCCCAGTATTTTCCTTCGCGGCGCCCGACCGAGCCCAATCGATCCATATTGAAGAAGAACGGTTGATCGTCAGTCGGCGGGCAAACGTTGAGCCGATAGCCGTTGCAGAACGACTCTAGACTGTCCGCCGCGACCAATTCCTTCCATTCGCCTTCGTACGGACCGCGCGGGCCGTACACGACTCCCTCGCCACGCTCGCCAGCGAGACGCGTGATCTTGTCCAGCTCAGCATCCGTAAACGGCTCCAACCTCATGAGGACTGTCCCGGTCGGCGGACCGAGAAAGTCCGTCCCGCGAATCACCACCATGTGCGCACGCGGGTTGTTGATGCCCCTCTGCTCGAGTGCTGCCTGCGCCAGCACCGCAACCCGCAACGCCTCATCGCCAACGAGTCGGTACAAACGCGAAACGTTTAGAATGCCACGCGGCTTCAGGTGATCCAGATAGTCCTGAAAAGCCTCCACTGTGTAGAGATTATTCTCGGCCAGTGCGAAGCCTTGTGCCGCATTGGCGCTGAGCGTGTCGGTGAAACCCATATGAATTTGATCGTACTTGGTGTCGCGCGCTGCCAGGGCCGATCTCCCGTCACCAATCACCGTCGTGACACCCTTGCGGGAATACGGCGCCCCGGACAGATCGCCCAAATCTTCGTCGACGACCCGGCGAATCCCCTCGTTGAGCTCGATGACATCGACCTGCTGCCCTTCAGACAGCGCCGTGTAGATGTCGCGTCCGCCGCCACCGCCGATGACCAACGTGCGGCCGGGTCCCGTGAGCTCGTAGCCAATCGCTTGCGGCCCGGTGCGTAGAATTCGCCAGTCCGGCAAAGTATCTCCGTCTGGAATGGGGACCGGCGCGTAGACACGGTCGTAGATGAGGATTCCGAATCGACTTGCCTTCGCGGGGCGATAACCAAAAGCCCGCGTCAGAGGCGTCCAATGCTCGCCCACCGGCGCCCCTTGCTTCGTACTGTGCCCTGGCTCGAGATAGAGAATCCGCGTCATACCGGAGAGCCCGAGGAGAACTACCGCCAGCACGCCAGCGCCCAGGGCGCCGAGGCGCACCGTGCGATCGCTGGTGAACAGCAAACCGGCGCCCGCCGCGACCACCGCAAGCATGACGATCAAGTTCGGCGCCGGCCCCAACCAAAGAACCGGTACCGCGAGTAGAGCCCCCAAACCGGCACCAATCAGGTCCGCGGCGTACACGATGCCGATCGAGCTCGCGAATCGGCTGATCGCCACCGCGACCACGACGCCGGAGGCAAAAGGAGGGATCGAGGCCACCACACAAGCGGCGACCAGATTGGCGACAAAGCCAAAGGTCAGCTTGCCCGGCATGACAATGTCGAGATTGACCACGGCCAACGGCAGGAGGATCAGCGATAGCGCGAACCAAACGCACCAGCGCCCGAGGAGTACCTCCGCCTCTTCGTCTCCGAAGCGCTTGGGCCACAGGTAGACGACTAGGGCCCCTGCCCCGGTGCCGAGCAGCGAAAGTGATATGGCCAAGAAGGAAAAGTGATAGGCCAGAACCGACGAGAACATTCTCGTCAGCACAACTTGGAGTGCCAGCGCAGCGGCGGTCACGAGGCCCAGCCCAACGAGAGCACCGCGACGTGGCGGGTTCGACATAGATCGCCGTATATACCGAGGCCCCTCTACGAATTCAAAGGGGATCGGCGGAAAACACGAAGCCGCCCTCGGCCGCGACCGCCGCCGCGAGCAGTCGCAATCGCAATCGCGAAGCCGTATCTCAGCGCGATAGAGCCGCGTGCCCGTAGGCGCCGAGATAGCACAATGCCGCGCAAACCCCAGCAATCGCGAAACCGTACTGCAACGCGATCACCACACCCAGTACGGAGGCAAACACCGACGACACCCCATTGACGCCCCAGGCGAAGGCCACGCCTCCGGGGTGTGCCGCCTCGAGCCGTCGCAAGCCTAGGGGCATGGCGCAACCCAACAGCAAGCCGACCGGGGCCAACAAGATCAGCGCAATCACTATCCGAGCAGAAAGGGGGAACCCGATGAGCACCTGCAGCAGCGGCTGCAGGAAAAACGCCCCTGCCAAAAGTAGGACGACGGCGCCCAACATCGCCCGCTCTAAGGCCCGATCCGACGTCCATCGATTCGACAAGACAGACCCTAGGCCAGAAAACGTCAGCAAGCCCGCCAACACGACCGACAATGCGTAGGTGGGAAAGCCCAGGAACAATACGAAGTGTTGGATCAGCACCAACTCAACCAAGATGTAACCCAGGCCAATGAGAACGAAGAAGGCCAAAGACCAGGCCGAGGGTGTCTGTCCGCGCCGCAACGCCAACGGCAGCACGAGGAAGACCAGCGACATGACTCCCAAGATCGCAAGCGTCCTCAGCAGGATCAGGAGCGGAAAAGGAGATCTCCCGCGCCAGTACTCCGTCGGGCGATCACTGACCGCTCGCAGTCTTTTCATGTTGAAGAAGAATGGTCGATCATCGGTTGGGGGACATACGTCGAGTTCGTAACCGCTGCAAAAGGCGTCGATGCTCTTCGCTTCGGCGAGTTCTCGCCACTCGCCCGCCCCCGCGTCTCGCGGCGTCAATACGACATCGACTTCGTTGCGCCGCGCGAGGTGGCGCAATTGCACGACTTCCTCCTCTGTGTACGGCTCGAGACGCACGAGCACGGTCCCCATCCGCTCGCCGCCCAATTCATCGCCCAGAACGACAAAAACGTGATCGCGCGGACGGCGCACTCCGCGCTCTTCCAACGCAGCCAGCGCGAGGACGGTCAGCCGCAAGACTTCATCGCCGACAAATTTATAAAGTCTCGACACGTTGAGGATGCCACCGGGCTTGAGGTGGCCAAAGTACTCTTGAAATGCCTCGATCGTGTACAGATTGTTCTCCAGCAGAGAGAACCCCTGAGCAGCGTTCGCACTCAAAGTGTCGGTGAATCCCAGGTGAATCTGGTCGTATCGCGTGTCGCGTCCGGCCAACACGGAGCGTCCATCACCCACCACTGTGTGAACATTGGGTAGGGAATACGGCGATCCAGAAAGATACCCGAAATCCTCGTCGACCACCCCACGGATCCCGTCATTCAACTCGATCACATCGATCTGCTTCTGCCCGTGAAGGAGCGCAGTATAGATGTCACGTCCACCGCCGCCGCCGATGATCAGCGTATGTCCGGGCCCGACAAACTCGAAGCCGATACTCTGGGCACGGGTTTGCAACGTTTCGAGCGTCGGCGGCTTGCCGTCCCTCGCAATCGGCATCGGCGCATAGACACGATCGTACAACACCAGGGCGAAGTCCTCGGACCCCGGTTTGTATACGCCCATCACACGCGACAGCGGCGTCCAACGCTCGGCGATCACCGCATCAGCGGGCACTTGGTAGCCCGGGTCTAGATAGAGGATTGGAACCCAAGGACTCATCGCAAGAACACCGGCCGCGAGGGCACAGATCGCTGCCGCCCAATTGCCTCGAGAACCCACCGAAAAAATCCGCGCTGCGGCGACAACGGGAAACACCAGACCAACCATCAGCAGAGGGGCCGGGAATAGCCACATCAGCGGCACCGCGATCAAGGCGCCGACTCCCGCACCGACGAGGTCCGCTGCATAGGCACTGCCGATGTTCTCGGCATAGCGACTGAGAACTAGCGCCACGACAATCCCAGACGCAATCGGGGGTAAAGCGGCCACACTGCAAACCCCCGAGAAGGCGACCAGCCATTGAAACAAACCGGTCGCATTCAAGTCGATCGCAGCGACAAAGATCGGGACAGCCAACATCGTCGCGGCAAAAACCAGAGACCACTTCGCCAAGTGTCCACCGACAGCACCTCCAAACCAATCCGATCGGAGGTAAACCACCATCGCACCCGCACCGGTCCCAAGCAGAGACAAGGAGACCGCTAGAAAGCTAAAGTGATAGGCCAAAACAGCCGACAACAGTCGTGTCAAAATGACCTGGTAGGCCAAGGCCGCGCCGGTCACAGTACCGACGGCAATCAATCGGCCTGTCGTCAGCGGCTCAGTCATACTTCGACTCACGATGAAACCCCCAAGGTGCAAACCCCACGGTGCAACCCCCACGGTGAAAACCCCCGAAGAAACCCCCCGAAGAAACCCCCACGATCAACCACCCACTCATCCCAACCAACGGAGACAACAATTGAGTTCTCGTCCCGCCTCCCTAATCGTAGATCACGACCGGGGTCCCGATTGGTAGTGTCCGATAGAGGTACTCGGCCTCTTCGTTGCTAACCGCCAAGCAACCGTCAGTCCAATCGATCACCGGGACGTAGGGTCTCCGACCGTAGCCGTGGATCCCGATGAAACCTCCCAAGCGAGTTGACGACGTCGGCATTCTCTCACGTACTTCGGCAACAAAGATGTCGGCCCACTGAGAGGCCGAGATGAGCCCCTCTTCATAGCCCCGTGCAGCATCGTCAATATTCGGGTAGCTGAGGCCGAGGAAGCGGTGAAAGCGGCCCGACACATGCTTCTCCGCTACAAAGTATCGGCCAACAGGTGTGCGTTTGTCGCCCTGCACTTCCTTGTCGCCGAGCGGCTCCTTCCCAAACGCGACCTCGTAGGTACTCAGCAGTTTACCATCGTGCCAAACCTCCATGCGGTGCTTGCTCTTCCAGACTTCGACCAAATACTCTTGTGTATCGGCCCGGGTCGGACTCAACATCACTCCGGCCAAAAGGCTGGCCACGGCACAGAAGCTGGCCATGGCACAGAAGCTGGCCACGGCACAGACGCGAGCGCGTCCTGTCATCAGAGTCAGCACGGGTCCGGCTTGTAGCATAGGTTCTACCTCACATCACAGCCTCCGCTTCATCTTGCCTCCTCGCTAAAAAAACTGCATTGATCGGGCATGAGTGAGGAGAGTGAAGATCGCGAGATCCATCCCACCGCCGACGGGGTTCGTAGCGAGATTGTCGAGACCGTCAAACGCTTCGTCGAGCGCGAGGTAGCACCCGTCGCCAGCGAACTCGAGCACCGCGACGAGTACCCGCACGAAATTGTCGCCACCATGAAGGAGCTCGGCCTCTTCGGAGCCACCATCCCGACTCACTGGGGCGGCCTCGGGCTCGACACGCGCACCTACGCAATGATCGTGGAAGAGCTCTGCGTCGGTTGGATGAGCATCAGCGGTATCCTCAACACACACTTGCTTCTCGCCTACATCATTCGCAGATTCGGTAACGACAAACAGCGCGACACCTACCTGCCAAGAATGGCCCAAGGTGAGCTGCGCGGCGCCCTGTGCCTGAGCGAGTCGCACGCCGGTAGCGACGTACAAGCAATCCGCACAGTCGGGCGCCGCGATGGCGACGACTACCTGATCAACGGCTCGAAGATGTGGGTCACCAACGCACGCCACGGCAATCTCTATGCACTGGTCGTCAAAACAGATCTCGAAGCAGACCCGCCACACCGGGGCATGAGCCTCTTCATTGCCCCCAAGGGCCCCGGGGTCACGGTCAGCCGGGACATCGGCAAGCTCGGCTACAAAGGAGTCGACACCTGCGAAGTCGCCTTTGAAGACTACCGCGTTCCGGTCGCCAACCTCCTCGGTGGCAGAGAGGGTCGCGGCATGCAGCAGGTTCTCAACGGCCTCGAAGTCGGCCGCGTCAATATCGCCGCACGTGCGGTAGGAGTCGCCCGCGCCGCCTTCGAGCAGGCGATCCGCTACTCGCAAGAGCGATATACCTTTGGAAAGCCCATTTGCGAACATCAAGCCATCCAGCTCAAGCTGGCGGACATGGCAACCAAGATTGAGGCCGCACGACTCTTGGTTCAGCAGGCAGCCTCAAAGAAGGATAAAGGAGAGCGCTGCGACCTCGAAGCGGGAATGGCGAAACTCTTTGCCTCAGAGATGTGCGCCGAAGTGACGCTCGAAGCAATGCGCGTGCACGGCGGCTACGGATTTTCCACGGAGTTTCCGGTCGAGCGCTACTACCGCGACGCTCCGCTCATGATCATCGGAGAAGGCACCAACGAGATCCAGAGAACCATCATCGCCCGACAGCTGGTCAAGAAGTACGCGGTGTAGTTTAACAAGCTCGTAAGAAGCTCCGCCAAGCGCCGCGACTGCGGCGCAAGAAAGGAAACAATCGAATGAGAAAAGCGACTTCGGGCCTACTCACCTGTCTCGCGATTTTGATCGCCACATCCGCATCGGCTGACTGGAAGGCGCGCAGTATGTGGTGTGCAGCGGAGGTTGCCAACACCAAGGGCGGCGACATCGCCCAAAACCTGCAGGACCACTCGGCAGCTCACGAACGCTACTGCAAAGCATGCGCAGGAAAGATCGGTCAATTCGAGGCGCTCCTGGTCTGTTACCAGGGCAAGGAAGAGAAGAGCGTTGCCGCGCGCAAAGAACTCGTCGAGGCAGGACGCGAGAAAGTGAACACATTCATGGAGAGCAAGGCGCCCGCATGTTGTAAGCCCAAACAATAGCCCCTGCCGACGTTCGCGCCCCTCGCAAAGCGCAAGAGCCCGTTGGACTCCTATCCCAACCTCTTCAGGCCGATCACCATTGCTGCGATGCAGCTGCGGAACAGGCTCGTCATGTCGCCGATGGAGAATCTCTACGGCACGGCTGAGGGACTGCCGTCGGACCGTACCATCGCGTACTTTGCGGAACGCGCCGAAGGTGGCGTGGGCCTGATCACAGTCGGTGCCTCGTCGATCGACCACCTCCATAAAGAAGTCCCAAACTCCCTGCATTTCGCCAGCGATGATGTCATCGAGTCTCATCGCCGCCTGACCACTGCGGTCCACTCATTCGGTGCATGCATTCAGCCCCAACTGGTACACGCTGGGCCGGATGGACTGGGGCCAGAAATGCACCAGGTCGAAGCCCTCGGCCCGTCGGCGATTCAGTCCAACCTCACCGGAACCGCGTCACGCGCGCTCAGCGTCGATGAGTTTGCACAGATCGTCGATCAGTACCGCGCCGCTGCCGTTCGAGTCCGCGCCGCTGGCTACGACGGCATCGAGCTGCACGCCGCACACGGCTATATGTTGCTCGGCTCATTCCTGACCCCATGGCGCAACGCCCGCCGTGACCGATACTCGGCCCGCAAGCGCGACGGTGCGGTTGCCGCGGTCGCGGAGGTCGTGCAAGCCATCAAACACGAAGTCGGCCGGGAGTTCCCGCTGACTCTCCGAATCTCGGGGTTCGAGCGCATCGCCGGCGGACGCCCTAGCTTCGACACGCAGCGCATCGCACCGCGCTTGGTCGACGCTGGCGTCGATGCTTTTCACGTCAGTGGCGGCGTGATCGACCGTTTTGTCACTCAAATGGTTAACGGCTCACACGATCCGGATGCTCTCAACGCCGCCGCCGCCCGCGCAGTCAAGAACGTCGTCGCCGTCCCGGTGATGCTGGTCGGCCGCATTCACACGCCGGAGATGGCCGAACAGCTGCTCGCCGACGAAAGCGCCGACCTGATCGTGATGGGACGGCCGATGATCGCCGACCCCGAGCTGCCCAAGAAGACGCTGTCTGGTGAACGCTCCGGGATTCGACAGTGTATTTCGTGTCAGAACTGTATCGATGCCATGGAAACCCGCTACGCCATGGACTGCGCCGTCAACGCACGCGCCGGACGGGAACTGGATATGGTTCGCGGCACCGCCGCAGCCAGCAAACGCGTCGTCGTCGTCGGCAGTGGCCCGGGCGGCCTCGAAGCGGCAAGGGTCGCAGCCGAGCGCGGACACGTCGTCACGATCTACGAACGCAACCACTTCCTGGGCGGCGCCCTCCTGCTCGCCGCAACCGTCCATCCAGAAAACCAACCATTGCTCGACTACCTGCTGCACGAAGTCCAGCGACTCGGCGTCATGATCAAAACCGGCCAAGAAATGGACGCCGACACTCTCGAAATGCTGGCACCCGACGTCGCCATCTTGGCGACCGGTGGCAAGCTCGTGGCGCCGTCCTTTCCGGGCGACGATCGACCCCACGTACTCACCGGCGCCGAGCTGCGGAGCCTGTTGGCCGGCACCGCGAAATCGTCGACCACGAGCAAACTCCCCACGTGGCAGAAGCTCGTGATGCCGCTCATGCGGCCGATCGGTCAACGCTTGGTGACACCCAATCGTCTGCGCGCAGCAACCCGGCGCTGGATGCCTCTCGGAGAAAACATCACCATCATCGGGGCCGATTTGGCCGCCATCGAACTCGGCGAATTTTTAGCCGAGCGTCAAAGAAAGGTTACGATCCTCGAAACCTCCGAGCAGATCGCACCGGAGGTTGGTGAGAAGCGGCGGGGCGAACACATGCAACGGCTCGATCGTGCCCGAGTCGCGATCAACACCAATGTCGACATCGCGCGGATCAGCGAATCCGGCGTCGTACTCCGTCGCACTTCGGGCAGAGAAGCGACCATCGCAGCCGACAACGTCATCGTCGCCGGCCAGGTCGAAGCAGACACGACTCTGTTCGACGAAATCGCAAACCGAGTCGCTCGGGTTCACGCCATCGGTGACAGCACCGGCCTAGGCCTCATCCAGAAGGCGATCCTCGAAGGCGCTGAAGCCGCGGCGCAGATCTAGTCGTACCAGATCGGCGACGTCCACGCGCGTTCTTGAATCACCCGCAGGAGTCCCGGGTCACGACACGATTCGAGCTCCGCCGCGCCCGGCAGCGCACACTGCAAGCCGGTCCAACGACAGCTCGGATTTTCGAGCACCCTCGCATAGTAGAAGGCACGCATCGTCGGGTCGAAGTGTGGATCGCTCCAAACACCACACAGCGCGTCGAATCCGCTCCCGACAGGGATGCAATCGTCACCGACCCCGGCTCCGTTGTCAGCGTCGCCCAGCACCGAATAGACCCGCTGATGCGCCCTACCCTGTTCGTCGATCCAACCTTTGATCACTTGCACCTGCTGCAGCGGCGTTCCGGGACGCTGTTCTCCACCGACATCGCGCAGCGCCGACAACAGGAAGGTAGGAGCCGAGCTACCAGCGCGCTCCGGGAGGACCCCACCCATCGGCACACCCTCCCGATCGGCGAGCTCGACGCCGTCGGCGCGGTCACAAAGATCGTCTCCAAAATCCCAGCCGCCGAAGAATCGAACGGCGATTCGCGGCCCACTGGTGGCGAATGCCTCACGACGCTGCAGCGCATCGAAAATGCTCGCGCGAGTGTTCTGCTCAGCCCAAACCGCCGCTAGTCCGCCGGGATTGAAAGTTGGCCCGGCCCGGAACGTCGGTCGGCCCAGCCGATCTTCCAGCTCGTCATCCACCGCCCCTCGGTGGCCAAGGAAGCTGGACTCCGCCACCGCACCCGGCGTCCCATTGTGCGTATCGGTGCTGCCAATGAAACCTAGCCGCAATGGATTGACTCCGAGCCGTCGCTCTTCGCGCAGTCCTTCCAACAACGCGCCGCGCGCAAAGTCCAGTCGCGACACGCAACCTCCCGCCGCCACTCCGCCAGCTCCGGTCCCGTCGCCACAGTCTTCGAACGGCGGGGCACGCAACTTCTCGAAGTTGCAAAATGGGTCCTCGTCACCGAGGATGCCGGACACCCCGACCCCGCATTCCGACTCACCCTTGTGCTGCATGATCTCGACGACCGGTTCCATCGCCGCACGTAGCTGAGCCCCTTCGACGCGCATCGCTTCTGCCCCATTTTCACCTGCGGAGAAGAACGTGTTGCCGTTGCTCTGATTCGAGTTATGCGGAATCGTCAAGACATCACATTCGCCACCCGCCTCACGACACTCGCGTTGCAGTGCCCGCCAAAGACCTTCTACTGTAGGCGCTTCGAAGTACGAGGTAGGGAACGGAACGTCCTTCGCCCCCCGGAAGATGACGTTGCGATGCTGCGCGCTGGCATTGGTGTTGGCGGTCCACTCGTACCCCACCAATGCGCTGAACTCACAACTGGGAAGATCGTCCTGCGCTGACTCCGCTGCCAGCACGACCCGATCCCAAATCGACCGGGCCGCAGACAGACAGCGCGATCCGTCTCCGCAAACCGTCTCATCGCGCTCGGGCGATGACGATACGAGAGCAACCCCGAGCAGCGTCTGGCCGACCGGGCCGTTGTCGCGAAATTGCGCACAAGTACCCGCGTCGCTCCCATCAGCTCCGTCGGACAAGCAGATATCGACCTCGCCGAGAAACTCGGCGTGTTCGGTCACCGCCGCGAAATCCAACGGCCGATCTAGCTGAATCGACTGGGTCCCATGATCGAACCGGTCGAGCGGCGGCAACATCAATGGCGCGCCTTTGGCAAAGCGGTAGGCGTCTTCCGGCCCGTTGCGAACATCGAACGCGTACGAGTCAAACGATAACGCGGTGTGAACATGCAGATCGCCGTAATACACGTTGCGCAGCTCGCTGCGATCCGCGCAGACGATGTCCGCAGATTCGGCCGCGTCATCGTCGGTACCGCAGCCGAGGCAGATCCCGCCGAGGGTCAACAATGAGCAGACGACGCGTAGCGTAGGCCCCATGTCGAACAGAAATCACATCGTAGCCGAGGCACACAAACCGGCCCCAATGCGACATCGCCTCAGCTTCGCGCCTTGCTGGTCCTCTGCAGCGCGTGCCCTGTTGTTCAACGGGCTGCTAGCGACCCGGCGGCCACGGAAAGAACGTCGAGGTGCGCTCGATATAGTCGGCGTACCCCGGCTTCTTCTTGGTCAACCCGCGCTCGAGCAGAGTTACGCCCGAAACGCGCAACAAGAACAAACTCATCACAATCGGGCCGACCGCGGACCACCACGCACCGACCGCAAATGCGAAACAAGCCAACCCCCACCACAGGGTAGAATCGCCGAAGTAATTCGGATGGCGGGTCCAGCCCCAAAGTCCTTGATCCATCACGGCCCCGGCATTGCCCGGATCCGCCTTGAATCGCGCCAGCTGGTAGTCGCCAATCGTCTCGAAGGCGAGACCGACCAACACCAGAAAAACACCTAGGGCGTCGAACAGACCCAACTCAGAGGCCGGCGCTCTCTGAACCGCTTGCACAGGCGCCGAGACGACCCACATCAACATCGCCTGTAACCCGAAGACGCTGTACAGGGAAACCGCCGCGAAGCGCTCGCCGTGTCGGCGACGCATCGCCGCGTACCGGTAGTCTTCACCCTTGCCGTGATTCCGCCAATATAAGTAGGCGCCGAGTCGCAGTCCCCAGAGTGTCGTAAGAACAGCGACCAGGGTCGCACGCGTGCCGCCACCGCCGATCAGCCACGCAACCCAGGCAATGACAACAAAGCCTGGCCCCCAGGCGATGTCGACGATACTCGCGTCGCGCAAGCGCAGGCTCAGCAGCCAGAGGCAGAACATCCAGCCCAGCGTCACCAACAAGGGCACGGCGTACGGCCAGACAGCCTGAATCACTGTGCGGTACCCAGGAGCTTGTCTCGAAAGGCAGTGTCGATCGGCTTCTCGCCCAACCAGATACCAAAGTAGGCACTCGCAAAGTCGGCTCCCTCGATGACCACCAGAGGCTCACCGTTGAGCGCCAGCTCGGTTCCGATGCCTGGCAAATACGTCAGGCGGTAGCGATCACCGGGCTCGACCGCTCGGTAATGACGATGCAGCGCGTCGATCCGCGGCCGCAGCTTCGCGATCTCCATCTCGTCCAAACTCCCGACCAGGAGCTCGTCGGCGGCATCGGCAAATTGCTCCCCCGAAATCGACCAAAAGTAAGACAACTCGAGACGTTTCGGTACATCTCCGACGGCACGCGACGGCACCGCACAGTCATCCAGGTAGAGGCCGGCCGAATAGCCGCGGAATACCGTGAGGTAGCGCAGCAGCGCTGTCGAACAGAGCCGCAGTTCGCCACCACTGGTCTTCGCTAGCGGTGAAAACTCCACACCCCCGACCGACTCAGCAGAGACACTCGGCGCCACCAACAAACCTAGAATCAGGCAAGAACAACAAGTCCAACTTCGTCCCAGTCTTCGCATCACTGTCCATCCTGCCATCAAAAACCCCGAGGACAAGGCGGAAGAACGTCGTAATCCCAACCTCCATCTGGCAGTACGCCCCTTTTCGCGCTTTACTACGCTCAGGATCCACAAGGTAAGGCGCTCGGTGTCGCGCCTGATCGCAGATCGGAGTCGGACAAATGATGAAGGGATATGCGGGGCGCACGCTCGAGGTCGACATGGCGGCGAGGACGTTTGTCTTCAAGCCACTGGACGAGGACCAAGCCCGCCTTTACATCGGCGGCAAAGGATACGGGACGCGACTCCTCTACGACCGCACCGAAGCCGGAATCGATCCGCTCGGACCGGACAACCCGCTAATCTTCGCTACTGGGCCCCTCAACGGCTCCGTCGCGCCGCAATCCAATCGATTCGCCGTCGTTTGCAAGAGCCCCCTCACCGGTGGCATCGGCAACGCCGCTTGTGGTGGCAGCTTCGCATACGGAATGAAGCGCGCCGGTATCGATGTCCTGGTCCTTCTCAACCGCTCAAATACTCCGGTGCGACTCGAAATCGATGGCGATGCGGGCAACGTGCGCTTCATCGACGCGGCCGACCTGTGGGGCAAAGGCACCTACGAAACACAAGAAATCTTGGGCAAGAAAAAGTACCACGCGGTCATCGGCCCGGCTGGCGAAAACCTCGTGTTGTACGCCGGAATCGTGTCCAACGAGCGCATCGCCGGCCGCACCGGAGTCGGCGCCGTCATGGGCTCCAAGAAGCTCAAAGCCATTACCGTGAGCGGCTCGCGCAAGCTCGAGATGGACGACCCCGATGCCTTCAAAGAATACACCAAGTGGGTGCGGGGGATGTTCAAGGAGCACCCAGTGCTGGGCGAAAGCCTGAAGCGATTCGGGACAGCAGGGATCGTCGGGACGACACAAGCGCGCAACATCATCCCGACCAAGAACTTCCAGCGCGGCAACTTTGACCAAGCCATGCAAGTCTCGGGCGAGTACATGGAAGACCACGAGCTGGTCGGCGTGAAGTCGTCGTGTATTCATTGTCCGGTCACCTGCGGGCGCGACGTCGAAGTCGAAGGCGTCGGCCGAGTCAAAGGACCGGAGTACGAGACCGTTGCGTTGATGGGGCCCAACCTCGAGATCGGCGATCTCAAGAAGGTCTCCAAATGGAACTACCTCGCCGACGACTTCGGCATGGACACGATCAGCCTCGGCGCGGTTTTGAGCTTCGCGATGGAGCTACACGAGCGCGGCGACCTCGATGCCGGCATTCGATTCGGCGATCCATCTGGTATCAGCGACCTCATCGGCGACATCGCACACCGCCGAGGTCTCGGCGACGATCTCGCCGAAGGTGTCATGCGCATGAGCCGCAAGTACGGCGGCCACGATTTCGCGATGCACGTCAAAGGTCTCGAGTTGTCGGCCTACGACCCGCGCGGATCCTACGCCCAGGGGGTCGAATACGCCACGACCAATCGCGGCGGCTGTCACGTGCAGGGCGCCAGTATGTACCTGGAATCAGTCGGGCCACTGACCATCAATCCGCAGAACCTAAAACTCAAAGCCGACATTCCGGTCGTACAGCAGAACCTAGCCTGCGCCATCAACTCGATGGTCCTGTGTATCTTCACGACCTACGGGATGATTCCAAAGTTCGTTCACGAGATGAATCCCGACTCCTTCGCGCACAAAGCGTTGTCGTTCGCCTTGGAAAACAGCGGTTCGCTGTTCATGAAGAGCCAACAACTCAAAGGTAAGCCAATGCTGTGGTGGGAAAAGTGGCTGACCTACATCACCGGCGAACCCCTCTCCGGTGGTCACCTGCAAGAGATCGGCGGGCGCGTCTTCAACCTCGAGCGCATGTACAATCTGCGCGAAGGAGTCGGCGCCGACACCGATACCCTGCCCCCTCGCATGCTGAACGAGCCGACTTTCAAGGGCATGACGTCGGGTCACCCCCTAGGCCAGTTGCTGCCGCGCTACTACAAGAACCGCGGCTGGAGCCCGGAAGGTATCCCAACCGCCAAGACACTCGAGAAGTTGCAGGTCCACGTCTAATCGACCGACGGTGCGCGAATGAAGATTACAGTCGAGTTAACCTACGCCATGGGGAAAGCCCTCGGTGCGAATCGCTTCGAGGTCGAGAACGCAACGACGGTCGCCGACGTCATCGAAAAGACCAAAGCCAGATTCGGCGACAAAGCCGCCGAGTTCGAAAAGTTGACCAAGATCGCGACCGTCGCGGTCAACGGTGTCTTGATGAGCTACCGCAAAGGCAAGAAGACAAAACTAACAGACGGCGACGTCATCAGCTTCGTAAAAGCAGCGGCCGGCGGCTAAGCCTCCCCGGTACGAGATCCTGCTGACATCTCGGACCGCTCGAGTTGCAGATCGTATAGCCCTTGTGGCTCTGCGTCCCTTCGACCAAGGCGGTGTTGGCCTAACTACGTAGCATTTGCAGGTCACCGCGGACTCAGGAACACCTGCGATGGAACCACCTGAGGCGAGATTCGGCGCTCGCTTCATTCAGGCACGCCCTGACTCCCTACGCGGCCTGGATGCGGGATCGACAACCTCGCTTCCCACGAGTCGGAGGGTGGTTCGGACCCCCGTGCCCCGCATCCGCTTTGCTAGAGTCTGAAGCAAAAGCAAACCGAAGCAACACAGTCGCCACGTTGCTCCGCGATCGATTCGCGTTGCCAGAGTCCCGAAGGTGATGTTCGGCACTGCGGTGTACGCGACATCCCTAATAGACGCGGCCCTCCCGAACTTGCGAGAAGTCATCCCGCGACGGAAGCGAACCCGGATCGAACGAGCCATGTCCTTCGGCGCGTCCGCCCGGTCCGCCGCGAAAGTGAACGATTTTCTAGACTGGTTTCCGTTTAACCAACGGTTTGGGAGGTAAGGTGTCGAGTTTCAGTGTCATTCACGACGTTAGCCTCGAGTTGCGCCAGCAAATTCTTGCGGCGCTCGCGGCCACGCCGGACACCACCTTCAACGTTTCGGTCAATCAGCTGACGCTCGAGTCGCCAGGGGAGGATCTGGGGAACGACACCGTCGCGAGCCTTTTCCTATACCATCTCGAAATCGACGCGCATCTGCGCAATCAACGCCCCTTACCGGACGCCAATCGCCAAGACAGGTTCTACCCAGCACCACTGCCACTTCAGTTGCGCTACCTCTTCACCCCTGTCGGCGAAGAGCCCACAAACCAACTACTTCTCGGCCGCGTCTTGCAGCACTTCCACGACTTTCCATCCTTTTCGTCATTGCGTGGAACATCCATCGGCACCAGTCGCAACGGAGCAAGTCCCGAGCTGCGCGTCGTACCAGATCTGTTGCCGATCGAGCAACTGACCCAACTTTGGAACGCGTTCTCCGCCCCCTACCGGACGGCAATCTCGCTGCTGGTTGAAGTCGTCGCCGTGGACAGCGGCCTGCCACCCGACCGGCATCGCCGCGTCGACAAGATGTTGGTCGGTACCGGCTTAGTCACGGGCGACACCTGATGATTCTGTCAGCAACCCAGCTTTCGATGCGCCAAGCCCTTGGCACCGGTCAGCTAACCGAGGAAGTGACCGGGCGCGCCGTCGACAACTTCGAAATCTCAATGACCTATCAGCATGCCGACGGCTCCGGTCACTTGCCCGTAACGCTACAGAAAAAGGCAGGGGGGTTTTTCGCGCTGCAGTTCTCGCCGGAGCGCGCCATGCCTGACTTTTCGGCGCAGACCGACGTAATCCTGACCGCCATCATCGCGGTGCAGGACCGGGCGCCGATTGAGGTACCACGAACCGTCTCGGCGGCCGACCTCGCTCTGACCCAAACTGTAGCCAAGGTCGGTGGAACACCAATCGAGTACCGCCGCGTCGCTGGAGCCCCTTTCGATTTTTCTGCCCAAGTGGCTCCGCTAGCCGTGGCGCTGCGCGGCGTCATTTTACGCGACCACGACCCCGCCGATCCGATCGGCGATGTCGCCGTTACGACCGATCCCGCGTCGCCTGGGGGTGCAGTGACGAGCGACAACGACGGTTTCTTTTTCATTCCCAGCCTCCCGGCGACCGCGGAAATCACTCTCGATCTCGACGAAGGCGGAACAAAAACCAGTGTCGAATTCACACCGGATTATGCCAGGCCGGTCAACACTCTCACCCTTTCGCTCGCGCTGCCGAGCCAATGACAACGGAGAAGTGACATGCCCGAGTATCTCGCACCAGGTGTCTATGTGGAAGAAATTCCATCCGGCAACAAGCCGATCGCGGCCGCCAGCACTTCAACCGCTGCCGTTGTCGGCTTGACCGAACGGGGGCCTGTAAACACCCCGACGCTTTGCACCAGCCTCGGATCCTACAATCGCCAGTTCGGCGGCAATCTGAACCCGCTCGTATTTGCGAACAACCGCGACGCTTTGCCCTATGCGGCGGAAGGATTCTTCAACAACGGAGGCTCACGCCTCTACGTGACTCGCATCCTTGGGGAGGACGCCACTGAGTCCGACCTGCGAATGCTTGCGCGCGACACAGCGAGAACAGCAACGCCAGAAATCTTTGCCCAGGCGATGGCTGGCGACGCCACTCTCACGCTGTCTTCAGCTACGGGACTCGACGAAGGCGAGGCCCTCCTCATCCGCGACGGTGCAAACAGCGAGATGGTTTCGGTTGACCCCGATTCTGCAGTCTCACAAGTAGCCATCGAAGGCCTCGCCCACACCTATGAGACCGGCGACGCGACCGTCATCACAGTGCAAAGTGCAACCGCGATCGATAACGCCTTGGCAGAGCAGGCCGCCCCGGGCGACATGGCACTTACGCTCGATGATGTGACCGGTTTAGCGGATGGCGACGCACTGCAGATCGACCAAGGCGACGCAGCAGAAGTGATTACAATTGAGGCAATCGACCAGGACGCGCAGACCATTAGTCTAGCGCGGCCGCTCGACCACGCCCACACCGTCGACGCCGAGCTAGTCATCCTGAGCGATGGCGACGCCCCCACCACGTTGACACTGAACACGCGTGCCGCCGCGTCCGGGGCGCGAGTCATTCTGGACGTAGCGAACCCCGATGACGCTTCCGTCGGCGACGTGCTGCGACTGGAAAACGGCACGGAGACAGAGTTCGTCCAGGTTTCCAGCAAGCCTGATACTTTGACGGTCGCTCCCGTGCTGACGGCCAACCACGCCCCCGGGGTCGAGCTCGTTCCAGCCATCCCGGTGTTGCGAGTGCATGCCCGCTATCCGGGCATCTGGGGCAATGCCCTGAGGGTCACCGCTTTCCCAGCCACGCAAGTGCAGACATCATCGGTAGGAATCACGCCCGCCACGACGGACCAAATCACCGTCGGCTCGGCCTTCGGGTTGTTCGGGGGCTCTGTCATCGCCATCACCGATCCCGACAGCATCGACGTCGAGAACCCAACCGTTCTCGCTACGGCCGAGGTTGCTTCTGTCGACACAGCAGCCGGCATCGTCACGCTGACTGATGCAATCGGAACCGAAGTTCCGGACGGCGCGCCGGTATCGAGCCAAGAGTTCACCCTCCTGGTCGAGCGCATCGAGGACCGCAGAAGTGTGGAAAGTGAAACCTTCGAAAGACTCTCGCTCGCCTCAGAACACCCTCGCTATGCACTCAAGATCGTCGGTAGCTGGGACACCGCCGCTGATCGCCCCTCTGCAAGCGGTGCTTCACAGCTGATTCGGCTATCCGACGAGGCCAATGCCGCCACCCGCGTTCTTCCATTGATCGCCGGATTGGGCCAGTCACTCGCCAACGGCAACGACGACTTGCCCGGGATCGACGACAATACTTACATCGGAAATGCTGCTGAAGATCCGAACGCGCGGACCGGAATCCAGGCGTTGGAGAACGAGTCAACACTCTCGATCGTGGCGGTGCCCGGACAAACGTCGGTCAACGTGCAGAAAGCGCTTCTCGCTCATTGCGAGAAGATGCGCTACCGCTTTGCCGTACTCGACACGCCGCTCGGCAGTACACTCAATCAGGCACGCGCACATCGGCAGAACTTCGACAACACGCGGGCCGCGATCTACTACCCCGGACTCGTGATCGCCGATTCCTTCGGTGAAAGCGGCGACACGCGTATCATTCATCCTTCGGGTCATATGATGGGCGTCTATGCCCGCACCGACACGACGCGGGGTGTCCACAAGGCGCCTGCCAACGAAGTCGTCCGATCGATTCTGGGGTTCGAAGCTGCGCTCACCAAGGGTGAGCAGGATATTTTGAATCCGATCAACCTAAACTGCTTCCGCGACTTCCGCACCGAGAATCGTGGGTTACGCGTATACGGTGGTCGAGTCGCGACCTCCGACCCGGAATGGCGCTACGTCAACGTCCGTCGTCTCCTGCTGTTCATCGAGCAATCACTAGACACGGGACTGCAATGGGCGGTTTTTGAGCCAAATGACACGCCTCTGTGGGATACAGTCAAGCAATCCGTCACCAACTTCCTGACCACCGTCTGGCGCTCCGGCGCGTTAGAAGGAACCAAACAGGAAGAGGCATTTTTCGTCCGCATCGGCTTCGACCTTACGATGACACAGGACGATATCGACAACGGACGGTTGATTGTCGAAGTCGGCGTCGCTCCGGTCAAACCGGCGGAGTTTGTAATTGTCCGCATCAGCCAGAAAACCCGCGAAGCGACCAGCTAACTCGGGCCGCTTCCCAACACACGACTTTCTGAAGGGATATCGACATGCGAAACGACCCTTACGCGCAGTTCAACTTCATCCTCGAAATCGAAGGACTCGACGCTGCCGGCTTCACAGAAGTGGGCGGCATCTCCTCCGAGAGCGACATCATCGAGTATCGCGAGGGCTCCGAACCTGCGCGAATGCGAAAACTACCGGCCCTCTTCAAGTTCGGAAACATAACACTGAAGCGCGGCTACACCCAAAGCCGCGAGCTCTGGGAATGGCGCAAGACGACCCTCGATGGTGCGACCGCACGCAAGCAAGGGGCCATCATTCTCCGCGACGAGGCTCGCGAACCAAAGTTGCGTTGGGAGTTCTCTGAAGGCTGGATCTCTAAGTACGAAGGTCCGGCCCTCAAGTCGACCGCCAACGAAGCGGCGATCGAATCGATTGAGATCGCCGTCGAGGACGTCGTTTTGGTCGCATAAGCGAAGTCAAAACGCAGATGACCACTCTTCTTACTCCAGGGCTGTACCGCCAGCCGATCGAACCGGTCCGCTCGGTGGCACGGCTTGCGCGTGGCGACATTACGGTCTTTCTCGGCTACGCCCGCCGGGGGCCGGTCGGCCTACCGGTGCGAGTCGAAAGCCTGCATCAGGCAGAGGCCATCTTCGGGCAACCACTCGAAGTCGGCTATCTTTGGCATTCCCTCAAGGGCTTCTTTGAAACCGGCGGGCGCACGGCCTACGTGCTGCGCCTGGCCAAGGATAGTGCGCGGCAGGCATCGATCGATCTCGGCGAATCCGCACTGCGCTGGCGCGCGGTCGCGTCGTTCCCCTGGACGATGATTGATCCACGCAAGTTGAAGACTGCCCCCCGCGCGGAAGCTGCCAACTGGTCGCAGATTGTCGAGCGAGTCCTGCGCGAAAGGGGAGCTCGTACACCCGACCCCGGAACCTGGGCCAACCAACTGAGCCTGACGGTACGACAAACGGCTCGCTGTCGGACTGAGACCGTCCCAGCACAGGACGGCGACAGTCTGACACTGCGTGTCGCTTCACTCGCTGGCCTCGAGAGAGGAAGTATTCTCACCCTCACACAAACGGCGAACCAAGAAACTGTCGCGGCAACCGCTATTGTCGCGGACATCGATGCTGCATTTCAGTCCATCAAGCTAGAGCGGAGCCCGCGTCATGCCCTGAACCGCTCGGCGGTTGCCTTCGACTCGAGTCGCACAATCCGTCTGACCAGCGTCGAGTTCGACTTTGACATCTATCTTGAGGGCAAGCTCAGCCAGTCCCTGGCGGCACTCTCCCCGAACCCCGAACACACTTTCTCAATCAACAACATACTCGGAAGTGAATCACGTGACGTGTTTCTGACGCCGGTGGTCTTTCGGGAAGTCTCCGGAATCTGGGAAGAACTTCCCGCTCCTCTGCAGCACACCAACTTGCGCCGCACCGACTGGTCGGATGCTAAGTCTTGGCCATCTCCGGGGGATTATGATCTCACCGGCGGCACCGACGGGTTACAGGAGATCGGCAGCACAGACTACCTGGACGCCCTGGAAGAAGTGAAGCGCCTGCCGGAGGCGGCCCTCGTCGCGGCTCCCGATCTGGTGTTGCAACCCACGGCTCCACCTGCGGTGGAGCGAACTCCGAGGGAGCCGGTCGATTGCTACAACCTGTCTCCGGCCGACACCGGTCTGATTTCAGGCCTGGTCGTCACGATTGATGAGACCGGCACCGACAGACCGCTGCCGCGCGTTGAGATCGATGTTGCCGGCCCGGGTGGCCAAACCCGCTCCGACCAAAACGGCCTCTTCAAGATCAGGGGTATTCCAGCCGAACTGGTTACCGTACGCCTCTCGAAAACCGGATTCGAACCGCTCGAATATGTCGTACAGGCGACACTGTTTGAATCCACTGCTCCCACCAGAATCACGTTGGATCCGGTCGCGTACCCCGCCGTGCTACCCGCGGCCGATGTTCTTCAGGTCCAGACCGCTATGGCCAACCCTGCGATTGTCGGTCCATACAAGATCGCGGTCCTGGATCCCATAAGCCCCAACGAGCGGCTCGACGAACTGCGCACGTGGCGAGCGCGGCTAGGCGACAGTGCTCGCATGGGATTCTTCGCACCGTGGTTGCGCGTGCCCTCACCCGACTTCGAAGGCGACGGCTACCTATCCTGTCCTCCCTCAGGTCACGTCTGCGGTGCCTTTGCCGCAGCCGAGTCTGCCGAAGGGGTTCACCGCAGCGGCGCGAACCGCCCGCTGCACTACGTCGAAGGTGTCACCCTCCCAATCTTCGACGCCGAACAAGCACTCATGAATCCGATCGGGCTGAATGCCATTCGAACCTTCCCCGGTCGTGGCACACGTGTCTTTGGCACTCGCACTCTGTCCTCGGCCCTCGAGTGGCGCATGCTCACGGCCCGACGAATTGTCGATGCACTGGAAAAGACCCTTCAACGAGGCCTGCACTGGATGGTGTTTGAGCCAAACAATCTGATGACGCGTCATGCCGTTTCGACAACCGCCGAGGCCTTTCTGAATCGTCTTTGGCGTGACGGCGTGCTCGCCGGTGACAAGCCGGAAGCCGGGTATTCAATCAAGTGCGACCTCGAGAACAACCCCAATGAAACACGTGAGGCCGGCCAACTCGTCGTCGATGTCGCGGTCGCACCGACAACACCGTTTGAGTTTGTGCTCTTCCGTCTAGGCCACACCTTCGACGCTCTACAAGTCACGGAGGTACAACAATGATTCGTCTCGATCCGTTGCCCGCATTCAACTTCTATATTGCGCTGATCGAGGATCCCGATAGCCCGATGGCAGCCTTGGAGATCGCCTCGGCCTTTGTCCTCGGGGGGTTTGCCGAGTGCCAAGGCCTCGAGAGTGAGATCCAGACCGAGGAAGTCTTAGCGGGTGGAGTGAACGACCGGGTTTTCAGATTCGCGACGCGTGCCGCCTTTCCGAGCATCACGCTCAGTCGCGGGGTTGGATTCTCCGAAAGCCTCTACCTTTGGCACGAAGAATTCCTCAAGGGAGAGGGCAAGCGGCGCAACGGCCTCATCTTTCTGGCCAACGAGGCACGTGTCCCAATCAAAGCGTGGTCATTCGAAAATGGTATCCCAGTCAAATGGTCAGGGCCGGCACTCAACGCCGCCACCTCAGGTGTAGCGATCGAGAAATTGGAGATCGCCCACGAGAAGCTCTCGCTGACGCTTAGCCCGGGAAAGGCGCTGGCCTCCGTCGGCTCAGCACTAGGACTTTGATCGATGGCTGTTGATATGAGAATCGGTTCGATCGAAACCCGGCTCAGCATCGCCGACCCCGCCACTCTGCAAACCCCTCAGTTCATGGCGAGGATCGTTGCGATGGTGAAAGAAGAGCTCGAGCGCGACGCCCAAGACGAACGACGCCGGGCATCCGATCGCCAAGCGGTTCGAACTCCCAGAAGAAGACCCTGATCGATGAGCCAGCTCACGTTCCAGAGGATCAAGCTCGACGGTACACCAATCGGCGTTCCGATGATCGTGGACTACGCCCCGGCCGAGCTTGCGTTCTCCAAAGCCGCCCAGTTCGCCGAAATCGCCATTCCAGGGCTCGAACAACCCCTGCTTCAGTTCGTTCGCGGTGACGCCGAGACACTCAGCATGGACCTGTTCTTCGATAGCACCGAGAACGGCACAGGCGCTGACGCGCTCGCAGTGACCGACCGCGTCGAGGCCTTCCACAAGTTAGTCGCGATCGACGGTGACCTGCATTCGCCACCACTCGTTCGGGTTCACTGGGGCGACAACTTCCCGGGCACCGCGATGGGCGACACCAAAAAGGCCGGCCAGAACTTCACCGCCGTGGTCCTGTCCGTCGCGCGCCGGTTCACACTGTTCAATCCGGAAGGCAAACCGCTGCGTGCCACGGTGAGCATCGCGTTGAAATCCTATGCGACGGTGGCCGATCAGGTGAAGGCCATCAACTATCGCTCGCCCGACCATACGCGAATCCATGTCGTCTCCGAAGGTGAGACCCTGCCGCTCATCGCGCACGACGCCTATGAAGACGCCGGGAAGTGGCGCGTCATCGCCGACCACAACGGTCTCTCTGACGTTCGCAACATCGCCCCAGGTACAACTCTCGAGCTTCCACCACTGGTGACTTGATGGCAGCGGAAAACTTCTCGTCCAAGCGCGCCTTCATGACCCCGGCTTTTCGCATCGAACTCGAAGGCTCGGACACTGGACGGTCCGTAATCTCGGATGTGCTGGAGGTGTCATTCAATGACGACCTCGAAAACATCGACAGCTTCGAGTTCAACTTGCACGACTGGGACCCGATCGAGCGTGTTCCTAAGTACTCCAGTCCCTGGGACAAAGACGGAAAACCGTTGAAGCTCAGCGACGGCACAGCAAACGTGCCGAACTTCGAGCCCGGCGCGAAGGTGGCGCTGTTCATGGGCTACTTGGAAGACGGCGAGCTGCCGCTGGTCATGGACGGGGAAGTCGTATCGCTCGCGCCAACCTTTCCGGCATCTGGCTCGCCCACTTGTAAGGTGCGGGCGTTGAACGCCTTTTTGCGCGGCCTACAGAAGGTCCGGGTCGAAGGCAACTATTCGGGCACCGCGAAAGAAATTGTCGACGCGCTCTGTCAGCAACACGGCGTCGCCGTTGAATGGGCGACGCTCGATGCCGAAGGGGCGTCGGAGGAAAACGTCGAGGTCGAGGGGATTCTGTACGACGAAATCGCCAGCCGGGCGCAGGAGTACGGGCTGAAGATCGGCACGATCCCGGCCGAGGGGCCGGGAACCGACCCAAAGCTATACTTGTCGCAACCTTCGGACGGTGGCGACGAACCAGTGGCTGAATTCACCTGGGGAAGAAGTCTGATTTCCTTCACCCCGGCCCTATCGGCAGCCGGTCAGGTTTCCAAGGTAATCGCGCGCGGTGGGGACCCGACACAGGACGGAAACGCGCAGAATATCGAAGTCGAAAAGACCTGGAGTCAGGTCGGTTTGTCGCCGACAGCGCTCGGGCCGCCGGGCAAGGCAGACATCGAAGCGGCAGTAGGTGGAATCATCGAAGTCATCAAACCCGACAATATCGCAAGTCAGGAAGACGCCGAGAATGCTGCGTTAGCTCGCCTGCGTGAGCTCGCCGCAACCTTGATTACCGGCTCAGGCAGCGCCATCGGTCTGCCCGAACTGCGCGCCGGTCGGCTGGTCACGATGACCGGTATGGGCGCGCGCTTCGACGGGACGTACCGGTTGACTCAGACAACGCACGCGATCGGCGGATCCGGCTACACCACGAGCTTTCAGAGCCGCAAGGAAGTTCTAGAAAATGGATAACATCTCGCCCGCACTCGCCCTGGGCCGAGTCGTCGAGGCCGAAACCACGGTTGAGGGCCTGAAAGCCCGACTACAACGGCTCGACCGCCCCTCCGGTATCGAGACCGACTGGCTGCCAATCGCCTCGCCGATGGCTGGCCCGGCCGCCGGCTTTGCCTTCACGCCGGAGATCGACGATCTCGCCGTTTTGGCTTTTGTCGGCAAGAAGGCGGTGATCCTTGGCTTCATCTTCGGGGGAACAACGGCACCACCAACCGACGCCCCGGAGGAGCGAAAGATCGCCTCGCGCGACGGCAATGCGCTCATCCTGATCGACGGTGACGACAGTGGAATCACGCATTCCGACAGCAACGGAAACGAAGTCGTCATGAACGCCGACGGCATCAGGCTCACCGACTCCAATGGCAACGAGGTGGTCATGAATGCCGGCGGCATCACCATGACTACCAGCGGTGATCTCAAGATCGAAGCATCGGGCACTGCCACCATTATCGGCGCAACTGTGGAGCTAAACCCATGATCGTCCAGGTCCCGGACAACCAGTTGTACGGCTCCGCTCTGATTAGCGGCTGGACGCAAAGCGGAAGTAGCGAAACGCTGCGCCTGGCGGTCGTCTTGAAGGCGGCATACTTGATCGTGCCCGACGGGGCGGGCGGGCGAGTATTGGAGCCTACGAAAGATGAGACTGACGTCCAGATCATCTACGAAGACGTCGGCGCCTTCAAATACACCACCCCTGCAGACGAGATTGAGATCATTCCACCTAGTTCCTTCGGCACCGTGGAGGTCGACGAGGACGACAACGTTACGCCACCGGAATTCGCACCATCGAATAAGGGTGAGGCGTTTTTTGAATTTGACGGATCCAACTTTCTCGTCGATGGTTTGACCGCGGCCCACAAGTTTGAGTTTGACCTAGAATACGAAGCCGACATTGCAATCGAGAAGGCCCGTACTGACATCGTTGTGAAGGGCTTTGTGAGCGATACGGGAGACGGAGCCTTGCAGGTAGACGGCGACGCCTGGCTTCGGCGTGCCGCGCCTCCCGAGCACACCATCGACGAAACCAAAAACCTGTTCGGTCTCCAGCCGAAAACAGAAAATGGCCGATCCCTGGCCAATACCAACTTCACGTTCACAGACGAGAATCGACTCCCTTCGAACTTCTCGAGCGAGTTCAACAATTTCTACCGCCGCAGCACCGGCTACTCGACACCCGACAATCGCGTTGCGGACCCGCTTTCGTCCCATGCTTTGGTCGAGATTTTCGGCGTTGCCGATCCCGACAGAAACGCAACTCCTCCAGACGTTCCGAGCTACATCTTCACCCTACCCGATCTCAATCGCGCTGCCCGGTACCGCTTCCACGACGGCACTCTGCCCGACCATGAGCATTGCTGGCGCACGGCCGAAATCGGGCCGATGCGCGCCGATACCCTGATCGTCGCGCCCGACAACGACCGCGCGACCGTCCTGTGGCGAGCAAGTTGGTCCGCCAACGAAAAACCGCTCGACTCGTACCGCCGCGTAGAAATCACCCAGGAAGCAAACTGAAATGGCCAAGCCGATCGCGACGAAAACCGGAATCTGCTTCGCCTTCCCCGATGTGCTCAACACGCCGATTGGGCCGGCCATGGTCCCGATCCCCTACCCCAATATTGCTCAACTGTCGGCCGCGCAAAAAGCTTCGCCCGATGTAAAGGCGGGCGGCAAGGAAGTCATCACCAAAGAAAGTGAGATTCCCAACTCGTCCGGCGGAGAACCCGGGGTCGGTAAGGGCGCCAAGTTCCCGGATCACCTCGGCTCCTGCACCTTCCCTGAGTTTTCCCAAACAGTGAACGCCAACGGCAACGGAATCGTGCGCCAGTTCGATCAAACCAAACAAAACGGGGGGAACGCCGACGGGATGGTCATGGTCGGTAACCCGACCGTCGTGGTGGGCGACTAGCAGATGGCAGAGTTCCTCGGAACAGGCTGGAAGTTCCCGATCCGCGTCAACGCGCGCGGCGGTCTCGATTGGTCCAGCGGCGACGCCGCGATCACCGAGGCGATCTGGACGATTCTCGCCACGCCCAAACGCTCTCGCATCATGGAACCGGGCTTCGGCTGTGGCATGCACGACTACGTCTTCGCCCCGAACAACGCCGGCACACGCGCCATCATCGAGTCCGAAGTGCGCAACGCATTGATCACGTGGGAACCGCGCATCGATGTCTTGAGTGTCACCGCAACCAGCCACGTCGACGCACCCAACACCCTGATGATCGAGGTCGACTACCGCACTCGATCCAACAATGCCGCCCACAACATCGTCTACCCCTTCTACATCAACGAAGGTCCAGCCTAAGGAACCCGGCATGACTCTACGAGCACCCGACCTAGACAAACGTCGCTTCGACGAGCTCGTGGCCGAAGCCCGGGCTCGCATCCCTCGGTACACTCCGGAGTGGACAAACTTCAACGACAGCGACCCGGGCATGACGCTGGTGAAGTTGCACGCGTGGATGACCGAAACCATCCTCTATGAACTCAACAAAGTCCCGGAACTCAACTACATCAAGTTTCTCGACCTAATCGGTATCAAGCCGAGGCCTGCCCAGCCCGCGCGCTGCGACTTGAAGTTCACCTTGGAAAAGCTTCCGGAACCAAACGACGATCTTGTCGTCCCAGTCCCAAAGGGCACCAAGGTTTCGGTCGACGACCCCGATCTGCCGCGCGAGGTCGTGTTCGAGACGGACAGATCCTTGCTCGCTCTCAATGCCGAGATCGGCGCAGTTCTCGCTCACCCGACGCCGAAAGCGCCATCCGACAAGGACCCGACAGACAGTAGTGACACGATGTATCAGCTAGTGACCCTCTTTGAGGATGGGCTCGACTGGTCGCACTCCTTCCATCCGTTTGACCCTGCGGCCAAAAAGCACAGCACCCTCTATCTGGGACTGCTTCTGCGTCCCAACGCCAAGCCGCCTCTGAATCGCTTCGCCAACGACGCACTCCCAGCAGGACCACTCAGCCTCTACGTCGATACGCTCCAGATCTTGGACCGCGAGCCGCCACCACGAGAAGACGTCGAACCCGAAGTCGTTACCGGACCGCTGTCGTCGACGTGCATCAACGGATCTAGCCGACCGACGAGCGCGGCAATCGAGTGGCAGATATTTTCCGGGGAACAGGAACAGCCGGATTTTATCGATACCACCAAATCAAACGGGTGGACGACACTCGCACTGTCGGCCGACAGTACCGCGGGACTGACCCGATCTGGACAGATCGTCTTGGAACTACCCGCGGGCGCAACCCTGTGCGATCCGATGAAGATGCACTCCACTTTCTGGTCCAGTTTCGACATGCCGAAACCACCCCAATCTAAACAAGACCTGGTCGACATGCTCGGCACGGCCTCGCCCGAGATCGTCGAGAAACTTGCGAAAAAATGGGAGGACATGGGCGTCGCATCAGGCGATGTCAAGGATTTCGAAGGCTGCGCCAACGACCCTAGTGAAACAAGAAAGAAGGTCATCGCCTACCCGAGCGACATCAACCCAGGGGTATTGGCGATCGAAGAATGGGTCGGGATTGATGACGCCTACGACGTAAGCCTGCCCAAGGCAAAGGACAAGCCCAAGAACCAAGAGGTCCTCCGCCACTTGTACTGGCTTCGGGCTCGTATCTCGCGTGACCTTGTGGACCGCGAGAAACCTGCCGCAATCCGCTCGATGCACCTGAACACCATAGGAGCTACACAAGGCGCCACGAGGCTGGAGGAACAACTCGGTCGCTCAAACGGACGGCCGGCGCAAAGATTCACGCTGCCAAAAACTCCCGTGCTCATAGACCCGCACACAGGCCTACCCGATCTCATTCTTTCTGTAAGCGCCACCGGCGAACCAACACCCTGGCAGCAGGTCGAAGACTTCTTCAAATCCGGTCCTGACAGTCCACATTACCTTCTCGATCCCGAAACGGGTGTCATCAGCTTCGGCGATGGACGGCGCGGGCGCATTCCGGTGGCAAACGACCGCGTCACGGCGATTCGCTACCGCGTCGGTGGCGGCACGATCGGAAACGTGGCTGAGGGAGTCATTTCGAAGATCAAGGGTCGGGTGCGAAACGTAAAGTCTGCTGCCAACATCCGCCCGTCACACGACGGCAGCGACGCCGAGACACTCGAGGGTGTCAAGCTGCGTGCCCCGCATGACATCCGCTCGCGCGACCGCGCTGTCAGCGCTCGAGATTTTGCCGACCTCGCAATGGAAACCCCGGGCGTCAACCTTCACAGCGCCTCACCACTGGCACGGACCGCTGTGTCGGTTGATGAGAATGGCACTCGTACCTTCAAAAAAGTGGACGGTGCGGTATCCCTGGTCATCGTTCCGCGGAGCGATGAACAAGCGCCGCAACCAAGTGAGGAGCAGCTAGAGGCGATCTGCAGGTGGCTTGCACCGCGCCGTCTGATTACCACCGAGCTGCACGTCACAGGACCGACTTACGCCCAAGTCTCAGAGCTCAAGATGAAGCTATCGATCCATGAGGACTATGACATCAGCTCCGTGACCGAGAGCGTCTACGTAGCCCTCCTGCGCTTCCTACACCCGATCGTAGGAGGCCATGACCAACGCGGCTGGCCCTTGGGCGAGGATATCTTCTACGGCGATCTCTATGACCTCGTGCTCGGAATCGCGGGCGTGCGACGCGCATCTGAACTGAGCGTCGAGATCAACGGAAAACTGGGCAATTCGACCACTGACGTAGCAGTACTCACCGACGCTAAAGAACCATCGACCCCGCGCCTGCCCGAGCTCACGCGCGACGCGATCAAAGTGGTGGCCAGCTATGCCTAATGCCCCGGTGCCCACGGGCCCACCATTCCTACGCTTCAATTCAATCACCGGCTGGCCGCTAGGGGATCGGGCCGGCATTCCCGACATCGACAGAGCTCTGCGACTTGCCATCTCGGGGCGCAGCGCCGTTCCGATGTCCGAACCAACGGGGACCTTCGGCGGTCGCACACTGCCGCGCGGACTGGCCATCACTTCCGAAGGCCGAATCTTCTTGGCCGATCCGTCAACCCGCGTGATCTGGACCACGCGGGTCGACGCAGCCAACGCATCGAAGCCGGTGAACGCGCCCGCCAGCTGGCCACTCGTCCCACTATGGCCTGCCCGTCCCCTCGCGCAGGCAACCCCACACGATCTCGCGCCGACCGTAGCAATTGCCGCGGATCCATACACGCTGCTGGGCCCCACCGATGTCACACTGTCGCCGAATGGCGACCTCGTCATCCTCGACCCGGCGGCACAACGCATCCTTGTCCTAGCCTTTCCAACCGCAGCCCTACGCCACGTCATCTTGGTCGACGGTGGTGCACCGACAGCCATCGCTTTCGACCGTCGCAATCGCGCATACGTCGCTGACCCAAAGTTGAAAACAATCTACCGCTATGATCGGAATTGGCGGCGCGACTTCAGCTTTTCGCCTTCGCCAACCGACAACCCAAGCACGCCCATCAGCCCGGTGTTCATTGCGGCGCGCGGAGCGGACCATCGCGGCGATGGTCCAGCCAAGTGCGATACCGGCAAGTGTTCGGATGAAGAGGATCGGCGCCCGTTGCCACGCGAGAAGCCGGTCGCCTACACGCTCGACGAAGCGAACAAGCTCTATGCTCTTTACGCCGACGGGCGCATGGACATCGTCACCGACCACACGACACTTGCACTGAGTCCAACCGCACTGACCCTGAGCGACGACAGGGCGTTGCTCTACAGCGACCCGGCCCGACCCAAACGCGATCCGATCCGGATCACGGGTCTAGAGCTAACAGCAGATGGGCGCCATGCAGGCACTGGCCTGCCCCTACTCGCCCGCCCACGGCGCATCGAGGTACCGCGCTCCGGCTACTTCATCACCGACGCCATCGACGCCACTGTTCCCGGTTTTGCCTGGGACCGAATTGCGCTGACCCTGGAAATGCCGGAGAACACCCGCGTCGTCCTGCAGTCGTTCACCAGCGATAGCGCCATCGAGCCTGACCAGATCAAGGAGCAGTCTCCAGGCTCCTGGTCACCACCAATGGCCCTGCTGCCCGGCAGTGTTCCCGAAGTCTTGATTCAGAGCCCGCCCGGTCGATACCTGTGGCTGCGGATCGACCTATCAGGCGATGGTGTGCGCACCCCGGTCATTTCGGAGTTGGACGTGTTCGGCCCGCGCCGCAGCAGCCTTGCTGACCTACCGGCCCCTTTTCATCAGGACCCCGACAGCGCCCGTTTCCTCGATCGCTTTCTGTCGTACTTCGACACCGTCTTCTCCGAGATCACCCACCGCAACAGAGAGATCGCTACACTTTTCGATCCGGAAACCACGCCTGCCGCGAGCGGCTTCCTGACCTGGTTGGGTGCGTGGTTCGATCTGCAATTCCTCGCCGAATGGGACGAAGGAACTCGCCGCGAAATGATCCGCGAGGCAATCGGCTACTTCCGCATGCGCGGCACAGTCGATGGAGTGCGCAAGATCGTCCAATGGCACACCGGCCTGCCCGACCCACTGCCCCAGATCATCGAGCACTTCCGCCTACCGACAGAAGCAGGTGACGGCCCACCACCCATGATTGGTGGCCAGCTGCTGAACCCCGGCAGCCCAGCCCACAGTTTCACCGTGGTGTTGCCAGCTTCAACGTTGCCCGACGCGGCGACAGACCGGCGTTTGGTCGCCCTGATCGCGGCGAGTATCCCCGCACACTGCCGGTTCCAGATCCGCACCTTTACACCCGGCATCACCATCGGCAGCCAGTCGAGTGTTGGTGTCGACACGCTATTGGGGTCACTCGACCCTACCGGTCTTGGGCTCGGGCAATTGGGCGGCACCTTCGCCACCCCAGGACCCGAACCTGACCGAGGTCAATTCTTGTCGAATTCGCAGATCACTTATCAAGAAGGGTGCTACCGATGTTAGATAAAGATTCGAAATCCTGCGTGCCCTGCGGCCTGCACAAGCCCCTGCGCAACAACTACTTCGACGGCAAATTGCTGTTGAGCCGGGATTTCACCGACGAGCAGGACTACAACCGCGGCCACCGCCAACTGCACAATGCGCTGCTGCACGGCACCGGCACAGTCTGCGGGCTGAAGATCATTCAACATCCTTCAGCCGGATGCCGCGGAGACTTCGTGGTCGTCGAGCCCGGCACCGCACTCGATTGCTGCGGCCAGGAGATCATCGTCCCGGAACGCACGCTGATCCGGGTGCGCGAGATGATCGAAGCCGACACCGCTTTGCAGGAGAGCCTCGATGGCAGCAAACACTTGATCATCGCCCTGCGTCGCTGCGACAAAGGTGCCGAACCAATGCCGGTCATCCTGCCAGGTTGTGACGGCGAGACCGGCGCGACCGAATACGGCCGCATCTGCGAAGGGTTCGAATTCGCTATCTGGTCGCGTCCGAGTTCCGACGCGGATGCAATCACCAGACCGGCGCAGCCGAAATTGGAGTGGGTCCACACGATCACTCTAGGAGCACAAACACCTAGGGCGATGCACATCAATGAGAGCGAGGACTTGTTGCAAATCGCTGTGGATAACGACGCGGGAGGGACCCACCTCTACGCACACAGTCTGAAAACCCATGATCTGGTGTCTATGGGCGAGAGTCCAACCCCTGGATCAGATACGACATCGTCACGCGAAGCTCGGCTGATCTTCGCAGCGGGCGGCACCCTGCCCGGTTTTGGAACGAACCCCGGGATCGGAGTCTGGAGGGCCGGCGAGTTCCACAAAGACGCAAAGCCCGCCAAGTTCCTCAAAACCGCTACCGATCATGCCCGTATCGAGGTGTCGCCAACTTCCGGAGCAATGTTCCTCCTGGGGCAGAACACACCTACAACAAGCTACTTACTGATCTACAACTCGGACGCGATCACAGCTTGGCTAGAGAAAGCCGGCTCCAGCAATCCAACCAACTCGGCGCAATTGGCATTCGGCCAAACCTTCGGAGACGAGACTAGCAGCCACCGGCGTGGCGCATCGATGATGCGTATTAGTCACGACGGGCGATTTCTTGCCCTCTTAGCCCAACGTCCGATAGCGACCACCCCCCCCAGCAGTACTGCGCTGTATCTGATCGATATTGCTGCTGCGAATGCGGGCGTGACGCCGGGGCACTCCTTTCTAGTCAGGTCGACCGATCCACGTCTGTTGGGCGAAGCCCGTTTTTGTAGTCTGGCCTGGAGTCTGGACGACGCGTTCCTCTATATCTTGTCGACGAGGACTACGGACAGTGGCGATAGACTTTGCCTCGACAGATACGCGCTAACTGGTGATGGAAACACAATCGAGCGTCGAGGCCGTGGTATCGAGATGAGCGGGACTGCGCTCGACATGGCCCTCGCCCCCACCGAGCGTCGGATTTACCTCTTACTGAAAGATCCAAACGGAAAGACCGTCTTCACGAGCGTCGACAACGAGCGCGTCAAAGCACTGAGCGACGCCGGTCCGGAGGAGATCGAAACTCTCGACGCGACAATCGAGATCGACGGCGCAGGACAAAATCTTGCACTCTCCCCCAATGGATCTCGTGTCTACGTCGCGGCCGCAGATGCCGAGCCCGAAGGCCTCCCAGACCGCGGCCTGGTTGCTGTAATCGACATCTCCGAAGACGATTGCTCGGTTCATTTTGACGATCTCATCAACGACTGCGCCTCGTGCGGTGAAGACAGCCAACATTCGGTCATCCTCGGACATCTGGACAACTACGATTTCGCGGCTAACCCGAAGATGAAGGACGCCGGCGAGGCCGGCGAGACCGACGCGGCCATCGACAACCTTACCTATCGACAGATCGTACCGTCGGCTTCGACTCTAGAGACGGTGGTGGATTGCATCCTGGATCAAGGCATTGCGGAAGGTCCTCCGGGACCACGCGGAGATCCAGGGACCAACGGCTTGCCCGGAGCGCCCGGCCCCCTTGGACCCGAGGGACCGGCCGGGCCTCAGGGGCCCTCCGGACCTGAAGGCCCTTCGGGTCCTGAAGGCCCTCCGGGACCTGAAGGCCTTCCCGGCCCTCCAGGAAGTACTGGTGACACCGGCCCGGCCGGTGCAGACGGCCAGCTTCCGGAAGTGAATTCGATTGTCGCAATGAGCTGGCTCCACGGCGAATCCTATCCCGGTACCACCAGCGGCGACGATTTCACCAAGATTCTCGGAAATGCCGGAATCGCGCTTGTCTTCGCTAAGCCAGTGCGTTGGAAAAGCTTCGTTCCTGCCGGCGGCAAGAACCAACCCACGATGCTGGTCGAGCTACAGCGCCGGGTTCGTCTCGACCGATTCGGATTGGGGACAACGGTCTGGGCAGCATTCGAGAACCTGGTTGTTTCTCCGATCAAGGATTTCGCTACTCCCGCCCCTGGCGACCCGCTGAACCAATGGACAGAAGGTCAGGGGCAGGCCGATTCGAAGATCGTCGGCTTTGTTCTCAGGAGTCGCGAACCTCTCTCACTGCAATTCGGACTCCAATCCAGGGAGCCCCTTCGCCTCGCGTTCTACACCGACTTCGTCGTCGCCGAAGACGGGCTTGCCCTCGATGGCTCGCACCTAGGTGGTCAGCTTCCCACCGGAGACGAGGTCACTGGACGGGGCACACCCGGCGATACCTTTCGCAGCTGGTTCACTATCGGCGGCGAAGGTTGAGGAAGGCGGTTCCATGCGAGACCCACTAGAAAAGAAAGCCCTCGCCGAAGCGTACAACGGCGTCAAGACTCCACTCTATTTCGACCGACAAGTGGTCCGCGCTTCCGACCTCAATCTCGATCGCCGGAGTCACGACGAAGAGCTGCAGCGAATGCGCAGACTCTTGCACGGTTGGGGAATCGTCGGCGGCCTGGATGTCATCCTGAACTTCAGAGAGGACTTCCTTCGCGTCGGCCGCGGTTACGGCATCACCCCAACCGGCGAGGAAGTATTCTTGCCGGAATACGTAGAAGCGAGCAATTTGGCCGAACGGATTTGGGAATGCTGCGGACCGCCACCAAACGACTGCACTAAAGTCGATGACGAACAAGATTCAACTGGTCAGGTCCTTGTCACGTACGCTTGGCTCATCGCCCGCCCGACAAGTACAACCGATGAGCCGCGACCGGGCATTCCTGAAGGCTGCGACCATCCAGCGAATGAGCTATTGCCGACGCGACGTTGTCAGGGAGTCCGGCTGGAACTGATTTGCGAGGGAGATGTCTCCGCTCCACATCAGCCCGAGGCACTTTCCTCTGCGACTCTGAAGTCCCAGGTTTGCCATGCGCAATCGAACTATCTTGCGATGCCGCAGCCCTACGGCGACGACGTCAGCTACCTCGTGCTATGTCGTTTGATAAGGTTTCAAGTAAACGACGACCTCCAAGTCTTGGTGGACCCTTCCCCCCGCCAACCACTGCTACCTGTTTCAGTTCTGCAGCAGTATCTACAAGCCTGCGTCTGCCCTTCCCTTCACGAGCACGCGCCTGAAGAAGACGACGACACTCCTCCGTCAGACGCTTCGCCCCCTCGCCCCGGAGGCATCGTCATCCCCAAACCTCCGACCTTCGACTGGAACGACTTGAGGAAGCGGCTCAGGATCGAGGACCTGATCCCGCGCCGCGACCCGTTCGACCCCGATGACGGCGTTACTGACCCACCTCGTTTCCGGGAAGACCTCTCCGTCGTCGAAGACGAAGCCATGGTTGCGAAACTGGCGGCGGCCGGGATCAATGGCCCCGTCGGCTTTATCGAAGCTGACGCAGAAGTCATCGCCGAAGCCACCGGGCTCACCCTCGACAAGGTAAACCGGACCAAGAAAGTGCTCGGCGATATGCGCCATCTCTTCGACGGGCCTCGATTCTAGGGATGATTACGGCGTGACCACTGCGCAGGATCACAGACTCGCGATCGGCGAGATGCGTATGGACTGCACGGCTCTGGCTTGGTCTGAAGAACAATCCGCCTTGCGCGGTCTCCTCGACCGCGTGACCAGTACTGCCCTACCCGGCACCCTTCCAGCCGCGCTCGATCCGGTGCTCGATGGGATCGAAGGCGTCGTGCGCCTACGCCGCCTGCAACTCGATGTCGACTACTTTGGCCCCTCCGACGAGGCGGCTCTGGCACACTCCTTGGCGATGCGGATCGCAGCGGCGTTGCGCGACGCGTTGCCCTGCCCGACAGGCGACACCCTGCAGCGTTGGCCCGACCAAGCGACGTATCTCGCCGCGTATATCGAACGGCGCCTGGCGCTGGATCGCAACCCCGCGCCGGCCTGGGCCTTCGAAGAGTTCGCTACCCTCGATCACCTTCCACCCGAGCGCGCCGCTGCCGAGATGGTGCGCGAGTTTCCCGAAATTCTGGTTTCATTGGCTCGCAATGCCAACCGAGAATCACATCCCAACCGATTCGCTCTGGCTTTGGATGAAGCATCGGCCAGCGCTCTGGTCGACGCGCTCCTGGTGAACCTTGCGCCCCCGCTCGCGACAATCGACGCGCTATCCACGGCCTTGCATCTGATGGATACGAATCTGCGGCTACTCGCTGTCGCCGGACCAGCTCGGGCCGCGCTGAGCCTGACACTGATCATGCTCGCGAGAACCGACGAGCCTCCCCTCAACGAGGCGCTGGGAGTCGCAACGCTGGCCGCGGCCGTGCTCCATCTGCAAGACCACAACGAGATTCGCGGTCCGGTCTCGCAATCAACAGTCACCCCAAGCGCCGCGTACCCCCAAGGCTGGCGTTTGCTCTCGCCAACCGTCACCGCGCTCGTCAAGAAGCACCTCAGCAACCCCCACTTCGTGGAACGAGTCGGAGACATCCTACCCACCGATCAGCCGTCGCCCCCGGCTCATCAGATCTCGGACAGTACGGTCACCGATCGTGTACCCGTTCATCTGCATTCCCCGGTTGCGGGAGTCGGCTTGCTGCTACCGGTGATCACGGAGTTTCGCGTGCCCGACTACCTGGGCCCACGCCATCTGCACGCGGCGATCCTGTCGACCCTCGGCACCGACGAGCAAGCCCTGGCACTGACCGATCCGCTCTTCGCCGCCCTATTCCCGCTCGATCACCAACCTTTGGATCAAGGCAAATCTGCCGAACCCACACCGCCAGTCCCAGATCCCATGAAGACACTAGTGGCGCCAGAGACGCTACCGCTCCTGACCGGAGACGGAGCAAACCCCTGGGGTGACCTGACGCTGGCCGCCTTTGCCACGCGCCTTCCGGGCCTGAAAACCAGTTCGCGCGGTTACCTCCAAGCGCAATTCCTTCACACAGCAGGCCGGCTGACCATCACACCACAAACCCTCGATCTCACTCTCCAAGGCCCCGACCTTGCCATTGTCCTGAAGATGGCTGGATTGAACGGCGTGCAGCGCAAGTTACCGCATCTCGGAAACCGACTCTTGACGATTACACTGGCCGGACTCACATCATGACCCAGACGACGCCCATACGACTCGACCCCGCGGCCTGGCTGGAGCAGGCTCTCGGGGTATTGGCGCTACGCCTGCGCCACGAAGTCTCGCTCACCCGCGCACTGCGCGGGCCCGATCGTCAGGAGGGATTCCTCGGCTTGTTTCTGACCGACGAGGAAGCCGAGACCCTACTCGACGAGCTCGCGGGTCGTCTTGCCGCCGAAGTTCCAAGCACCGAGCACCTCGACCATCTGCAAGCCGGCCTGTCTGTTGCCCAAGCCGCCGATACGGACGGAATCTGGCATCGTCTCGCGGTTACCTGCGATCTCGCGAAGATCGAACTCGACCTACTCGTCCTTGTCGCCGCGCCAGCTCTCGACCCGCGATTCGGGCGCGTCTACGGCTATCTCAATGACGACATGGGACGTCGTCACCTGACACCGGCGTTGGCACTGCGCCTACTCGATCGCCACCACCCGGATCTGGCCAGTCTCCGTGCCATGTTCGCCGCCGCAGCGCCACTTCGTCGTCATCGCCTCATCACCTTTGCCGCCACTCAGCCCTTCATCGAATCCGCGATCCGCATCGACGAGACGCTTCTCGACCATCTGCTCGGAAACTCGCTGCCGATACGCACGATCCCCATCCGCAAGTCGGGAAAGTCCGATACCGCGATCGTTCTCGTGCAAAGCTCGGGCGAACCCGGGCCCGAACTCGTGTACATCGCCGCCGAGTCCGGGCTCGATCTGCACCTCATCGAAGGTGAACGCATCGCCGCCGACGGCGCGCCGGGCAAAATCGCGGACACCTTGCGCGACGCCCGCTTGGCCGGTGCTCTACCTGTCTTACTCGACGACCCCGCTCTTCCCGCTGACCTCATCGCGCCGCTGCTAACCTCGCCCTGTCTGATATGCACTGCGGAGCCGAGCCGCTGGCATCACCACGGGATCGCCGACCGACCAGCACAAGGCCCTTGGCCCGGTCGCCAACGTACGCTCGAACGAATCAAAGCAGCAGGGTCGAAGGCCGCACAGCTAGCGAACGCTCCGTCCTACATTCCGATCCTTACTCTGCTGCGTCTCTACGATACCGATCTCAGCACCCAGACCACCGCTGCTGCACTTTCGCGAGGTGCCGAGGATCGACTCGGGAAACTCGCGACACAGATCACATCCTCCTTCGGCCTCGACGATATCGTCGTGCCCAAATCAACCCGCGAGGCCCTGGAAAGTTTGATTCAATGGCAATCGACCGCAACCACGGTTTTGAAGGACTGGGGACTCGGCGACACCTTCAACAAACGCCACGCTCTGATCAGTCTCTTCTCCGGCCCCTCAGGTACCGGCAAAACCATGGCCGCCAGCGTGATTGCAAACGCTCTCGCACTACCGCTTTACCGCATCGACCTAGCGTCTACGGTCTCAAAGTATATCGGCGAAACAGAAAAAAACCTCGACCGGCTTTTCCGAGCCGCCGAGAGCACCCAGGTCGTCCTCTTTTTTGACGAGGCCGACGCGGTGTTCGGTCAGCGATCCGAGGTTTCAGACGCCCACGATCGATACGCAAATCTGGAGACCTCCTATCTCCTGCAGCGGATGGAGACCTTTCACGGCATTTCCATCCTCGCCTCCAATCTGGCGCAGAACATGGATGAAGCCTTTCTGCGTCGGATCGACACCGTCGTCGAATTCCCTGCCCCAAGTGCCACCGAACGTCGCGCACTGTGGCAACGAATCAACGCGACGACCGCGCCGCTAGCCGACAATCTCGACTTGAAATTGCTCGCAGAACGCTTCGAACTGACCGGCGGCGAAATCCGCAACTGCTGGCTGGCTGCGGCCCATATCGCGGCGCACGACAATACTGCAATCGACATGGGCACCCTCATGCGCGCCATTGCGCTCGAACTGACGAAACAGAATAAGGCGATCCGCAAAAGCGATTTTGGTGAACACTACACCACGCTCCGCGTCGTTGGGGCGGTCTAATGACAGATTTCTCCACCGAGCTTCTCCCCGACGAAGAGGAGAAGGTAGACGAAGTGCTGCCAACGCAAGACGACGCGATCGAGGCCAAGAAGGCAATCGAGACTCCGGTCGACTCAATCGAAGCCTCCACTAAGCCGCTCAGCACACTCGGCAACGCCGCCCTCGCCCAGCACTTGGCCAACCCGACTGTTGCAACCTCGACCGGCACCGACCCGGCAGCCGATGTTACAACACACACTAACCGCGCGGCTGGAACGCGGAACGAAAAGGTAGCAGCGGTCAAGCCGTCACCAGACAATGCATCGGAGCTCGCAGGGACACGAGCGCCAGCGTCAGACAAGAATCAGGAATCGGCCGGCCAGCCAGAAGCCCGGGCCGATCCGGCAGAAGCCAATCCGCTCGCGCAACGTCAGGGTCGGCGAAGGCTACTGATGCTGACCCTGTCTCGACTGCTGACCACTCCTGAGACTGCCCCCGTCGACGCGCTCTTCACCGCGTTCTTGTCGGGAGCAAAAGACGAACAGTCCGCTGCCGCACTGGCCATCGCCAACGCCGTACTGCGCATTGATGCAGACAACCGTCGCCGCGCGCGCATCGTCCTCGCCAACGCCATGAGAGCCCACAAAATGCATCCGCTGGCGCAGATCCTCGCGATCCGCCTGGGAGCCTGGGTCTCCACACCCCCCGCACCCGAAGCAGCGCCGGAACCGGGCGGCGACCCGTGACCGCCCCGACGCGCACACAAGAAAGTGCCACAGCGCCGCAAGCGCCGGCCACCGACACCGCAGCACCATCGGCTGACACCGGCACACCCGCGTCGAGCTGGGGCAAGCTGCCGGATGGCGGTTTTGCCGCCAAACTCGGCGTCGGATTGCGGCTGTCCGCCGATCAACTCGCCGCAGGTGACATCGACCTCTCCGAGGGCCCTCAGCCCCTACCCGGCCTGCAGCTCATGCGGGCGACCTATGACAGTGGGCGACAGTCACTCCAATTGACCGCCGCGCTCGCTGTTCCCCACGTCGCTTCCGGGGACCTCAGGATCCAAATCAACCAGGCCGGAACGCCTTCCGTTCGCGGCACGCTGCAACGCGAGTTGAACATTCCAGCCCTTGGCAACCCAAACCTCACCGCGACCATCGACGAGGATGGTGCTTTGTCCGGCACTGCGACCATCCGGGATGCAAACTTGGTCCCCCGCGGCGCGGGGACAGCAACCGCTTCGGGTGAGCTGTCGATTGTCGCGGGCAAGATGTCTGGAAACGGCACTATCGAGGTTTCCTACGATGAATTGGGCGGAGCCACAGTCAACTTTGGCTTCTCTCCCACCGGTGCATTCTCAGGCGACGGCACGGTCCGAATCTCGCCGCCGTTTGTCGACGAAGTCACCGGAAACTTGTCGGTCGACGAAAACCAAAACATCGACGCCAGTGTCACCCTTCCGGTCTCATCTCTCACCTCGCGAGTCCCGGGACTGACACCCTCCGACGGTACGATAACCATTGGCTATCACAACGGCCGGCCGTCTGGCGGCTTCACCGGCTTTCGCGCCGTGTATCCGGGTGTGGGGTTTGTTCAAATTGCTGAAGCGGCGTTGGACAACGCTCACCGGTTCAGCGCTGCGGGCAGCTTCGGTCTCGAAGTCCCCATGCTCAACGACGCAACCGGTACCTTGCGGATCCGGAGCGGCGCCCTGTCCGGAACATTCGCCGTCAGCGCCAACAACTTCCCCCGGGGACTGCCCATCAACAGCGGATCGATCAATGTGCGGCTGTCCGAACAGGGGCAGATCGGCTTTTCCGGCAACGTCGGTGTCGATCTCGGCCCGGCGGGATCCGGAACCCTTCAAGCGAGCTACGATCCAGCCGGAGCGTTCGCCATCGGTGGTGAGACCAGGTTGACCATCCCCGGCCTGAATCCGATACAGTTCGCGTTCGCCTATCGCGAAGGCCAAGTCGAGGGCCAGATCGCTGTTCCCATCGACACAGCGCTGATTCCTGGACTAACCGGCGACGTCACCGTCGAGTACCGCCAGGGACGTTGGGCGGGCGAAACCGACCTCCAGTTCTCAGCTGACGACGGCAAACTCTCAGGCAACATTCGGGTCACGGTCAACCAAACCGACGAGGGTGCTCTTCAGCTCGGCGGAGGTGGCAGCGTCACTGCCCAACTGATGCCGCGTCTTGCCGGAACACTGCAGGCCGAAATACTGCCCGGTGGCGGGGTCGACATCTCCGGTACCATCGAGGTGACCGAACCGCTCGAGTTGTTCCCAGAAGAACGGTTCGACAAAGAGCTGTTCAAATATTCCCAGAACATTCCACTCTGGGCGATTCTCGTCGCGATCATCCGCGTCCGCGCCGGCGTGCGTGCCGGCGTCGGCCCAGGCGTTTTTCGCAATATCCGGGTCCAAGGTTCGTACACAATCGGCGCCGACGAAGCCGATCCAAGCTTCACTGTATCCGGAGAGCTCTTCATCCCCGCCTTTGTCGAGGGGTACGTGGCCTTCGGCGCCGGACTTGGTCTCGACGTCGTCCTTGGCTCTCTGACCGGCGGAATCGAGGGAGTCGCAACCGCAGGCATCTACGGCGCAATATCGGTCGTGCCAGAGTTGAGCTACGCCGACGGTGACTGGGGCATCGAAGGGACGGCGACCATGGCAGCCGGGGCCCGGCTGAAACTCGGGCTGAACGCTTGGGCCGAAGTCGAAGCTCTCTGGGTCACAGTCTGGGAGCAGGAATGGAAACTCGCTGAATACATGATGGCGGTGGGACCCGACCTCGGCCTGCAAGCCAGGATGTCCTACAAGTTCGGCCAGCCCACCCCACCCTCAATCGAAATGAACAGTTCCGACATCGACACGACGTCGATGATTCAGGAGGCCATGCCAAAGGACGGGCCCGCGGGCTCTGGGGCCCGCGAGGCGCTCGAGAACAAAGCTGAATGGCAGGGCGCATTGCGCGAACAACGACAAGCCGCCGTGCCACCGGAAGTGGCCCAACAGGCGAACCGTTCAGAGCAACCGCCCGAACCCGCCGCACGTCCTCCGCGCAGCGGTGGGCCAGGCGACGGCACCAACACCGCCGGCGCGGGAGGCCAAAGCGTCGACACTCCGGGGCAGAATCAAGACCCAACCGCGGCCCCAACGACCGGCAACGAGCCAGCGCGTTCCCGGGCCGCCGATCAAGCGGCACAAACCGATAGCAGCGTCCAGGGCTCGGTTCCCCCAGACCAATTGCCCAACGCCGATCAAGTGCGCTACCCGCACCCGATCACTCTGGCCACGCTGGACGAGCCCCCGGCCCCAATGCCGCGTACCCGCGACCAGGAAGGCGAGGATTCGAGGGCCGCGCGAACGGCTGTGGAAATAGCAGCGCGCGAAGCCACCAACTCGGACACCCTCGACAACTATTTCCCTCGCATCAAACACCGCTTCGGCCTCGCCTCACTCGGCTACGAGGGCGACTTCCAACGCGGCTTCAAAGTCGTCGGCCGCATCAATCCAGACTTCGACTTCACACCGGACGAAACCCTATCCGGTTCCGGACTCCCCGGGGATCTTGCTGACGGCCACGTCACCGAGATCGCCTTCAGAACACAGAAACTGGGAGGCGACACAGTTGGGGTCGAAATGGAGGCATCCCCACTCGGCCCCGACCACCCGCAGGGATCGGGCCCTACAGGCCAAGGGACACTGATGAGGTTGTTGCCCACGAACCCGCAGATTTACCGTGCCACCGACAGCCGCTTCATCCGCGGCCACCTATTGAACGACAACGTCGGAGGACCCGGCGCACCGATCAACTTGTTCCCAATAACCGCACAAGCGAACGCACTGCACCACTCTTCTATCGAAGCGCACGTCAAGAATTGGGTTAACGTTTCGCGATACTGGGTGCGCTACAAAGTTTCCGTCGAAGGGATCAGTCCTCTCACGACGGACGCAAACGGAAAGCAATTCGTGAACGCGCAGTTCCGAGCCGAAGCTTCGGTGCTAAACACTCGCTTGCGTCCGGTGAGTGGCCTGACTCGGCGAGTTACCATTGGATCAATCTACCAGGCCGGCGACGTTGATCCCCTCGATGTCACCCAAGTCGAGGACGCAGAAACATTGGCGCAGCATGAAAGTCGGGACATCGATCGGGATACAAACGTCCAGCTCTCGTCCCGCCACAGTGGTCGCGACCAGATATTCCCCGACGGAATACGCACCACACTGGGATCCAAACTCACACAATTCGGCGGCTGGACCGAGGTCATCCGTCGCCTAAAAGACTTCCCGCACTTCGGTGACAGGAGCGGAGTTGTCTTGCGCAGAGCCTACGAGCAGGCGGTCGTGGCCGGCGGCTCAAATCCCGAATTGACATTAGAGCAAAACGAAAAAGGCACGTTCACCCGCATCGTCAACGCCTGGAACAACGGCCTCTCGGCCAAGCTCCAACCGTGACCGGAAGACGCAAGAACCCTTCAAGGGACACGACCAGGCGGCAAGCCCGTCTCCTCTGAAGACATCGAAGGCATAGGCACAACTCGCTGTCCTCCCCGCGTCCTGCCGTTCGCCGTCGACGCCCGCCAAACGATCAACAGAGGGTTGGCTACGGCTCGGGCTTCGGCTATCGGTTGTCCAATATCCGCGCGACCTGAATGAAAAGACTCTGAGACCGGGAGGCTCCCACATGGCAATGGTATTGTACGAGATGGCGGCGAGTCCGAACGCCAAACGCGCGCGGCTCGGGTTGCTTGAGTCGGGCGAACCTTTCGAATCGCGCGAGGTCAACCTACTCACCGGCGAGCAGAAGCAGGACGAGTACAAGAGCGTTCACCCGATGGGCCGCATCCCCGCTCTCGACGACGACGGCACGATCATCTGGGAGTCGGGCGCGATCCTGCTCTACCTCGCCGACAAGTTTCCCCAATCGGGCCTGATGCCCACGGATCTGGCGGCCCGCGGCCAGGTCTACCAATGGCTCACCTTCGGCGAGACCAGTATCCACGGCTACATGGGACCGATGGGATTCCAGATGTTTCGCAAGGCTCCCGACAAGAGAGACGAAGGTATCTTGTCACGCGGACGCCAGCGCATGCCGGAGGTACTCGACATCCTCGACCGCCAGCTAGAAGGACACGACTACATCGTTGGCGACTTCTCGATCGCCGACTGCGCCTGTGCCCCGTGGCTCGAGCTGGGGGAATTCTTTGGGATCGAGATGGGTCGGTTTGAAAACGTCAATGCGTGGATGTCACGCATGCAAGCACGACCAAGCTGGAGCGCGTAGAGAAAATCCCAATCCCAGGATCAATTCGCAGTGCGCGCCTGTTTTTCAAAAAGCTGCGGGCTAGCTGGCCGGCAGGCTCGCATTCAGCGCCTCGATGTATGCGCTCGGGGGCGATCCTTTATTCTCGCACAGGTTCCAGAACATGCCGGCTTTAATGTTGTTATTCTTAAAGATCGGCCCGACGCCACTCGGCGTCCAATCGCCGCTGATCCCTTTGACCGCGCGATACCCGGCCGCGAGCAAGGCGTCGTAGTCCCCGGTGTTCTGACCATAGCCCATGGTCGAAACAAACGAGATATTGTCGCTCAGATCCACGAGATCTGCTGGTTGCCACGGCGACCCTCCGTAATACGGCAGGCTCAGCGTCGCGCTACCCGAACCAGTGCCGTCCATTTCCTTGATCAAGGCACTGACAACATCGTGAAACGAGACGCTACTCGGCAGGCTAGTCGTTGATCCGCTACCCAACTCGTAGTCGATGTCGACGCCATCGACCAGGCCCGACCACTCCCCCAGCTTACCGACAACGTTGGATGCGAAGTCGCCGGCGCTTGTAACCGAGGCCCAGTCGTTAAACGCCCATCCGCCGATCGACAGCAGAACCTTGATCTCCGGATATGACGCCTTGATGGCGCGTAGCCATTCTTCGATTTGCTCTTGGGTCCAATACTGCGGGCCATTGCACAGGCAAGTTTCATCGGAAGCGCACGTGTACTGAAGGGTGCCGCCTTGGACCAGGGCAAAAGCGAGAATCAGCACATCGACGTCTTGCACGTATGCCGGGATCGCCGGCTCACTCGGGTTGAAGTCGAGCTTTTCGTAGCCGGTCCAATAGGCAACGATGCGCGGCAGCTTCGTATCGATCGTCGCCGACTTCATCGTGATCTTCTCCGCTTCTTAGGATCCGCCACTGGCCGCTATCTCAGTGCGAGGGGACCCATCCATCGTAATCATGAGGCTCTTCGAGAGTCCTTGCCCGTGATCGACGCCATTGGTCTGGTCCCCCAGGTACACCGCCCAGGTGAAAAACACTAATACTGGCGATCGATCTCCTCGTTGATCAAATCACTGGTCCGGTCGAACAGCTGGTTGCCGAGGGCCGAGTTCGCCTCCATCACGATAAACCCGGCGTAGTTGCGGCTGTCGTCGATCCAAGGAAAGGCCCCGTAGGCACCTGGATCGGCGGCAAGTTGATCTCCGATGATCCACCAACCCAGTCCATAGCCACCCTGACCGAAACCTGTATTGGCGCCATAGGTAGGGCCGATGCGATCGGTGCGCATGCGCAGCACCGACTCTTCGGAAAGTACCTGACGATCCCCGCAACTGCCGCCGCGCAGTTGCATCAGAAGGAACTTCCCGTAGTCGGCAGTCGTCGTGAAAAGGCCGCCCTCCATGTTCGGGTTGTCGGTGGCGTTCAGCGTCATCGGATCACCGTCGAACCCGTCCGGGTAACCAGCTTCGTTCAAGGCCAGGTCGGTAAAGTGATTGGCATACTCGAACACGTCGAGGCCGCACGGCTCCGTGTAGGTCTCTTCGATCAACTGGGCCCAGCTCTTGCCCGACACGATCTCTGCGACACCGCCGGCAACCTGCCACTGACCGCCGCCGTAGCGAAACTGCGTATCCGGCGGAATCGCTGCCAAGCCGGCCACATCGTTCTCGTCGTCGTCTTCGGTGGTAAAGATTCTCTCGGCACACTCCTGAAGAGTTCCCCTGCTCAGGTACTGGCACAAGTACGGACCAAACCCCGGGTTGGGGAAGAGCCCGACAAGTCCCGAGCTATTCGAGAGAAGCTGCGCCACGGTGACGTCGGGATTGAAGCCCTCCCAGCTCGCCACCTGATCGGCAATCGGCGCGTCCATGTCGAGGAGGCCCTGATCGGCGAGCCGCAGCAGAACACCCACCGTGGCACTCTTACTCGAAGAGGCGAGCAATGAGATCCGATCGTTCGTAAAATTGCCGAAGCTCTGCTGGTAGATCATTCCATCGTCGCGATGGACCAAAACCATCCCGACGCCGTCGACCGCCGCGGTCTCGGCGATAAACGCATCGATCTCCGCTTCGGCCGCGGAAAAGTCGAAGGTTCTGGTTGTCGTGCCGTCATCACTACCACAGCCAGCGAGAAGCATGATCGCCACCGCAAGCGCCATTGAGAGGTATTTTGGTCGAGTCATGCACCGTTTCCTACCAGGCGCGGGTCGCGTAGAACAGCGATCGCGGGACTTCCAGTTCCTACGGCAATCGCATTGCACGTATCCACGCCCGAACGGCGCGCGAGCAAAGTCCAGATCTGGCCAACGGGGTCGAACCAACGGTCCCCATCCAAAGACCTTGGAGCCTGGGATCTTGACCTTAAGGGCCGCTAGGGAGCGGCGGGAGTTGGAAGCAAATCCTCTCCACGGGGTTTGAAGTCCCAGTAGGGATCGCTCGACGTCGGGTGAAAGTACCAGTTGACCCAATCGTGCCGCATGTAGCGGCCGATCCGCTGATACCCGCGATCGGCAAAGTACTTTACCAAGCCGGCGTTGTATTCTTTGTTGCTCCCACCGGACTCGATGCAGATGAGCTCTGGCTTGTACTTGGCAATATCGAATCCGGCTAGCGCTTTGGGCGCTCCACCTTCGATGTCCATCGATAAGAAGTCGATCTTGTCGATACCGACCTTGTCCAACAAGTCGTTCAGGGTGGTCGTCGGCACAGTCAGTTCTCGAGTTTCGACCTGTTTGCCGAGCACGACGCGGTCCTTCGTAACCGAGGATAGCTCCGGCACTCCAACGACCCGGTAAAAGGTCTCTGTAGTCCCGCTGTGATCCGTCACAATGTATCCAAAGAACTGGGTGCCCGACCGCTTGCTCTTGTAGTCATCGGCAAACTCGGCGAGAGCGTCGACCGCTACACCGGTCCACCCGAGATGCTTCTCGAGGTAGTACGTGGTGCTGTCCTTGATCGGACGCGAACTTCCAACATCCAGGAAAACTCCATTTTTACGATCCTGGAAGTAGTCGCGGATGACGAGTTCCTCCTTGTGCTGCGAATAGAGCTTCTTCTCCGTACTCACGATGTCACGTCGGTGCTCTTGTCCGCGACCGCCATCCACTGGCTCTGATTCGGCACAGGCCGCGCCAGACATCAGGAAGAGTAAACAGACAACCGCTACTCGGTGGACACGCATTCTCGGCATCAGATCAAGTGCTCATAGCCGACGCAAGGCCGATTGTGCGTGATGCTCCTCCTCGGCAAGTTGAGACCGTGGGGGATACAAGTCCTGTTCTACGCCCTCTTCTTCGGCACCACGGCGCTACTAGAGCCGTATCGAGCAAACCATCGGACCCTGAACAGCTCTTTGTCACCAATTCTCGCCGCAATTTTCTCTGTCGTCTTTGTTCGTTGGTTTACCGACGCAGGGGAACCTTCGCGCTACGGCTAGATCACGACAAACCCACCCGGTTGATTTGGACCAACTAAATCAACCGATACGCCCATCCGTTGCCCAGTGAACGCGGCGCGAGTGCGGCGATGCGAAAGCTCTTGTCCTCGAACGCGCGGGACTCGGTCGACGGCCCACAACCGTCGGCGCGGTACGTGGAAATACCAACTGGACGTCACGAATGTCGATTGGTACGGGGTGACAAGATGCAATCCTGCAGAGCGAAGAGATTGAGTTGAGCGCAAGACGATAGCCGGCTGCATATAGCCCTGGTTTCGTTGAACGCATGGCGCTGCTGGCTATTGATACGGGCAAAATGGGGGAATGGATGGAAGATGTAGTCGCTTTCGAATTCCCCCAGTTGTCGCAAGTCGGGCACTCGACCACTCGCAACTGTCCCCGCGGGACAACGGCACGGAAAAGATCCGGAGTTGGATCAGATACTCACAAGGAATACGCGGCGATACGGTTGCTCGTGGCGATTCTCTTTGTCGCTTTGTCCGTCCCGACGGCAGGGCAACAGTGCCCTATCGACCCAGAGCCATTAGACATCCCGGGCTATCAGACTGCGTCGTGTGCCAATTCTGGTGGACCGTCCCCGCCGCACGCCAATCATTGCCCGGGCGGCGGCGTGAATCCCAACCCGTGTTGCGACTACCAAGTCACCGGCGTCGTCAGGGCGATCAATGACCAGGGCGCATTGGTACCCGTGTCCGGCGGCGAGATCTTCCTTTTCGACGATGATCAATTGCATCCATGGCTCTGTGATGGCGACGGGGCGGAAGCCAGCCCGGACGGCTCGTTCTCTTTTTCAGACCGATGCCGGTGCAACGCGCTCGACCAGCAGAGTGGAACGGCGCCGGACCCGTTCGTCCTAGTTTGCTTTGGCGAAGATTGTTTCCAGAGCGAAGTCCAGTGCAATCACCCGTGCGGGGCGTTGGATTTTGGCGTGATCGTGGTCGACGTAGACGTGCCGACATCTACTCCGACGAAAACGAACACCAAGACCAAGACGCCGATCACGCCGACCAACACCAAGACCAAGACGCCCACCCCGACCAAGACTCCGGCGAGTCCGCCCACCTGTACGCCGCCGCTCTGTGGCCGCGGCCAGGTCCTCCACGGTCAGTGTCCCAACGTCATCTGCGCAACGACCACCCCGACCAAGACTCCGGCGACACAGCCCACCTGTACGCCGCCGCTCTGTGGCCGCGGCCAGGTCCTCCACGGTCAGTGTCCCAATGTCACCTGCGCAACGACCACCCCGCCCAAGACTCCGGCGACACAGCCCACCTGTACGCCG
>JAJCZJ010000118.1 GCA_029262455.1 Deltaproteobacteria bacterium
GTAGGTCAAGCAGTCGACATTGGTGACCCGGCAGGTGTCGGTGCCGAGCATCTGGCGTACAAAATGGCTGCCGAGGAACCCGGCGCCCCCGGTGACGATGATGTTGGATTTCATGGGGCTCATCCTATTCGACGGCGGTCCCGTCGCATCTTGTCGTGGTTAGGGGCGGGCCGGCTGGGGGTCCGGGGGGCTTGGGCCAAGCGTGCGAAGCGGGGACCAGCCCGCCCGGCGCCCTTCATAAGCTCCTGCGCATCCCTTCCAGGTTGTTGCGGGCCCTGATGGTCTTCAAGTGGTCGGGGCCTAAGATCCGTTCGCGGTCGGCCACCACTTGCTCTTGAATTGAGATCGCCTCGGCGGTGCGGCCGGTCGATTGGTAGGAGCTGGCCAGGTTGTGGCGGGCCCTGATGGTGTCGGGGTGGTCGGGGCCTAAGATCCGTACGCGGTCGGCCACCACATGCTCGTGACTTGAGATCGCCTCGGCGGTGCGGCCAGCTGATTGGTAGGAGCTGGCCAGGTTGTGGCGGGCCCTGAGTGTGTCGGGGTGGTCGGGGCCTAAGATCCGTTCGCGGTCGGCCACCACTTGCTCCTTGATCGAGATCGCCTCGACGGTGCGGCCGGCGGATTGGTAGGAGCTGGCCAGGTTGTGGCGGGCCCTGATGGTGTCGGGGTGGTCGGGGCCTAAGATCCGTTCGCGGTCGGCCACCACTTGCTCCTTGATCGAGATCGCCTCGGCGGTGCGGCCGGCGGATTGGTAGGAGCGGGCCAGGTTGCTGCGGGCCGTAATGAAGCTGGGGTTGTCGGAACCCAGAATCCGCTCGAAGTCGGCCACTACCTGCTCCTTGATCGGGATCGCCTCGGCGGTGCGGCCTGCTGATTGGTAGGAGTTGGCCAGGTTGAGTCGGGCCGCTATCGTGTCGGGGTGGTTGGGGCCCAGGATCCGCTCGCCGGTCTCAATTGCGCTCAGTCCGATGTCGATCGCCTGCTTGAAGTACCCGGCGTAATAAAAGTAGCCGCAGGCGTGGTTGCACAGCTTGACCAGCACTTCCCCTTCGGCGGTCAGGTGTTGCTCGCTCCGCTGGAGGGCGAAGACGTGAGGCGAAAGTTGCTGGCACCTGCCCCAGACGGCCGGGAGCGCTAGTTCTTGTTCGCTCGCCGGGAAGGCGGAGGCTACGCTTCGCAGGGCGTTCAAGGCACCGGCATTGTCGGGTGCTGAGTCCCGCACCACCTTCTGCAGCAGCCGGTGGACGCTGATCGAGTCGTCGTCGGCGACCACCAGGCTGAAGCGGGCCAGCGCATTAAATGCGTCGGTCAGCCGCTTGCGCTCGCCGGGGGATTGTCCTGGGACCAGAACTTCGAACAGCGACCTGTCGATCTTGTCGGGAGCCAGATGGGCGGCCATCTCCAGCACCTGGGCGGCCAGCGGGGCCCGCTCGCAGGCCTTATCGATCGAGGCCCGCCAGGTCGAGGCCACGGTGTGCTCGTAAAAGGCTTCGGGGTTGGAGTCGAACAACTCCCCTGCCGGTAGACCTTCCAGCAGTTCCAGGTAGCCGGCGAAGGTGGTTCCACCTTGCCGGCAGTAGGCAGCGGCGTGCGACAGCGCCAGGGGCAGACCTCCGAGCGCCTTCGAGAGGTTCATGGCGTCGTGGTACTCGCTTGGACGGCCGGCGGTCTCGATGAGGTAGTTGGCACCGGTTTCGGGGTCGAAGACCTTGATGCCCAAGACCGGGCCGAACGCGTCCAGGTCCTGGCGCCGCGAGGTGGCTAGCACATTGCCGTTTCCGGTCGCCGGAGCCCACTCGGCAAACAGCTTGGGGTCGGCGACGTTGTCGAAGACCACCAGCCAGCGCCGGGGTGTTTGCTCCAAGAAGCGTTTGGCCCTGGCGGCCAGTTCCTCGGGGGCTAACGGATCGGCCCCCTTGGGCTGAAGGCCGAGTTCTTTGCCGAGCTCCGCCAGGTCGGTGACCGGGGACAACTCGGAGCGGATCCACGCCACTACGTCGTACTCCTCCAGGTGTTCGTGCAGAAAGCGGGCTGCAAGCTGCGACTTACCCACTCCCCCCAGCCCGGAGATAGTCTGCGTGATCACCGCTTTGCCGCCGGCCTCCAATGCCCGCTGAAGATCATTGAGTTCGGAGCCCCTTCCCGAGAAGTGGGCGGTGACCCGGGGCAGGTTGAATCGCACCGGCGGAGGCGCACCCGGAGCGAGATCAGGCCCGGGGGGAGGTGGGTCAGCAGGTTTGCCGGGTTGAGCGAAGTTCACCAGGAACCAGTCGGTGAGGTGCCTGCGGAGCAGGTGTTCGAAGTTGGCCGGCGTCTTGTAAGGCCACCAAAACTGCTCTTTGGGTATGTCCTCCCGGAACTCCATGACCTTCTTGTGCTGGTCCAGTTCTTCGAGCGACTTCGGGGAGTAGCGGCGCTCACAGAAGTAGACCATCACCTCGGGGGTGTGGTTTTGTTCCCACAGCGCCCAAGCCCGGCGCAGCTCGTGTTCGGTTCCCGAACCGGCGTCGAGGGTCGGCGTCCCGAAGCGCTTCCAGAACATCCCGACCACGATGGCGGCTTTTTCGAGCTTCATCTGCTCGTCGATGTGACCCTGGGGTCCCTGGAGGTGCATGCCGGGACGGGCGTCGGTTTCCCAGCGCCAAGTCTCCAGGCGGTAGCCGTGGTGCTTGACTATGCCCCGGTTGAGGTCCTCGACGACCTTGTCCGCCAGATCCCGCTCCTTGGCGACGTCGCCCGGGGAGACCAGGGCGAGCCTTAGAACCTTTAAGGATTCACCAGGATTGACCATTGCCCCAAAGCCTATTCGTTGGGTAGGGCCGGTTGCGACGGGGGCCAGGTACAAACGCAACCGATCTGCTGGATCAGTCTTCGCAGGCGTGGACCAGCGGTTTGACCTCCTCGGCCGGGGGCGGCGACGGGGCCGGAGCCGACGGGGCCGGGGAGGCTCCGGGCGAAGGGGTGGCCCCCGGGGAGGCCGGGGCGACGGGGTTGGCCGCCGCAAAGTCCTCGCCCAGCACAACCGCCACCTGGCCGGTGGCGACAATGGTGTCCGGGATCTCTTTCAGTTCGCTCCGGTAGGTGTTGGCCAGCAGGCGGCCCTGGTCCTGGAATCCCTCGTAGTAGTAGACCGTCGTCACCGGGTGGGGAACCGTGTTTCCGGTCTCGACCACCTGGAATCCCCCGGCTTTGAGCTTTTCGCCTTCGTTGAACGCAAGTTTGTCCACCTCGGTCCCGTTCAACAGGCTCACCCGGACATCCCCGGGGTCGATAGCGCTGACCCCGGTCCGCCCGTAGTCG
>JAJCZJ010000119.1 GCA_029262455.1 Deltaproteobacteria bacterium
CACTGCTGCCTCCCGTAGGAGTCTGGGCCGTGTCTCAGTCCCAGTGTGGCTGATCATCCTCTCAGACCAGCTAACCATCTCAGCCTTGGTGAGCCGTTACCTCACCAACAAGCTAATGGTGCGCAGGCCCATCTCAGAGTAATAGCATGTAAACAGAGGCCACCTTTTATCACAGAAGCCGAAGCCTCCGTGGTCTTATCTGGTATTAGCCCGCCTTTCGACAAGTTATCCCAGTCTCCGAGGTAGGTTACCTACGTGTTACTCACCCGTTCGCCGCTGTACTTGCTCCCCGAAGGAAACTTTCCCGCTCAACTTGCATGTGTTAGGCACGCCGCCAGCGTTCGTTCTGAGCCAGGATCAAACTCTCCAGTTGAAAACATAACGGCACACGGGTTTCCCCGTGGACCGACTGCTGTCATACAACGGAGTGTTCCGTTGTAACTGCAGAGATCCTCGCATGTACATCAGACTCCAATTGCTCGAGTCTGACTTTTCCTACTCTCTAGATTTCAAAGACCGGCGCCACTGAGGCGAGACCGCCCTTTATATTGAGCACCCGTGAAAGAGTCAACCCCGCCGTGGACGATATGGGCGATTTTCCCTCTTCCGACACCCCGAAAATCGCCAACTTCCAAGGGGTTGAAAGAGTGACTGATTCTTCAGCGCGGCTAGAGAATTTCAGATTGTGCGGAACCTTCAGGAGGGCTCCGCCTTAATCCCCCAATGGGGGCCGGATCATCGGTGCCACGAGAGCCCGCAGGCATAGAAAATGGGCATCAAGCTGGGCATGTGGCACCCCGATAACAGAAGAGGGTGCAGGCGGACTTCGCCTGCACCCTCGAAAACCGCAGATCGGGCCGAGGTGACTAGAAGCTCGCCTCACTGCCAAAGCATTCAATCGCCCCAACATCTCGGCAGTCCCCAGCGTCACAGCTGCCGCCCGGCGGGCCCGTCGTCACAATTTCGCTCAGGCCCCCGCAGCCAGCCTCGCCTCCTGTCTCGACCGACACGACTGCGTCGACAAAGGCAGGGACGCTCGCGAGGCAGAATGCGCCATTCTCCCCAGATTCCACTGCGTCCGATTCATCCCCTTCTCCATCAACGAGCCAGACGTGGGCTCCAGAAATCGGAGAATCCGAAGCCGGATTGTTGACACCAGCGAGACCGGCCCCGATGCGCGCCGAATTGGCGACGACCACAATGCCCTGGAGACAGGCCGCCGTCGTTCCAGCCGGAGTCGCTGTTGCCGTCGCGGACGGTATCACGGTCGCTGTCGGGCTCGGTGTGGCAGCCTGAGTCGGCGTCGGAACGGATCCGAGCTCGCAACGAATGACGAACTCGCCGACACAGGCATCGAAGTTTGGTCCACCGTCTACAATGTCGAAGCCACGCCCCCCGATCAAAAGATCGGGGCCGAAACTACCGCGGAGTCTGTCGTCGCCACGACCACCGAACACCTGATCCTGGCCACGTCCACCATGCAACGAATCACGACCGGTCCCGCCATGGATCCAGTCATTTTGCTGTTCTCCGCGTATTCGATCACGGCCCGGCCCACCGCGGATGTCATCCGCACCAGAACCACCTTGAATAAGGTCGTTGCCAGGACCGCCACAAATGATGTCATTCCCCCCAAGTCCGAAAATGAAATCCCCACCACCGAGTCCTGCAATGACATCCGGGCCAAACGTACCTACGATCACGTCCGCACCAGCCGTACCGATACACGGCTGCGCCACAAACCCATTGACGAAGCACCCGAACGTGGCGGGATGAAAGTTCCCATCGCGATCCCGACAACCAACCGGGTCAGCCGGCGTCGGCGTCGGTGTGAACGTGGCGGTAGCAGTTCCCGTTGGCTCCGCCGTTGGCGTAAACGTTTCTGTGGGTTCGAACGTCGCCGTCGCTGTGCCGGTCGGGACTCCCGTTGGCGTCGAGGTCGCGGACGGTTCCATCGTCAGTGTCGCTGTACCAGTCGGCACCGCCGTAGGGGTTGACGTCAACGTCGGCTCCGCTGTTGCTGTCGCAGTACCCGTTGGAACTGCTGTCACTGTCGCCGTGCCAGTCGGGATCGCTGTCGGTGTGATCGTTGCCGTCGCCGTACCCGTTGGAATCGCCGTCGGCGTATCCGTTGCCGTTGCTGTGCCCGTCGGCACACCTGTCGGTGTATACGTTGCCGTCGCCGTGCCAGTCGGCACTGCTGTCGGTGTGATCGTTGCCGTTGCCGTGCCCGTCGGCACCGCTGTTGCCGTCGCCGTGCCCGTCGGCACTGCTGTCGGTGTGATCGTTGCCGTTGCCGTGCCAGTCGGCACCGCTGTTGCCGTCGCCGTGCCAGTCGGCACTGCTGTCGGCGTAATCGTTGCCGTTGCCGTGCCCGTCGGGATCGCTGTCGGTGTGATCGTTGCCGTTGCCGTGCCAGTCGGCACCGCTGTTGCCGTCGCCGTGCCAGTCGGCACTGCTGTCGGCGTAATCGTTGCCGTTGCTGTGCCCGTCGGCACCGCTGTTGCCGTCGCTGTGCCAGTCGGCACTGCTGTCGGCGTAATCGTTGCCGTTGCCGTGCCCGTCGGTACCACCGTCGGTGTGATCGTTGCCGTTGCTGTGCCGGTCGGTACCGCTGTGGGCGTAATCGTCACTGTCGCCGTACCCGTTGGAATCGCGGTCGGCGTAATCGTCACCGTTGCTGTCCCCGTCGGCACCGCTGTCGCAGTCGCCGTGCCGGTCGGAACCGCTGTCGGTGTGAACGTAGGCGTAGCCGTCGGAGTCGACTCGCAGTTGACGACCTGTTCAGCATCGCAGATGTCGAACTGACGGCCACCGTCAATCTCATCAGCGCCTGGACCGCCGGTGAGTACGTCGTTGTCTGCGCCGCCTTCGATCTCGTCGTCATCAGCGTCGCCATTGATGGTATCTGGACCTCGGCTTCCGTCGATCCGGTCGTGGCCGGGTCCACCGCTGATGTCGTCGCTGCCACTGCCACCATCAATGCGATCATCACCGGATTCGCCGAAGATGTCGTCATCGCCAGTACCACCGGTGATGCGATCCGCGGCCGCCCCACCGACAATGAAGTCGTTGCCAGATGACCCGATCAGTCGATCTTCATCACCCTCGCCACGCAAGGCATCATCATCAGGACCGCCGACGAGTCGATCTTCGCCGTCCCCTCCACAGAGGACGTCGTTACCCCGTAGGCCCATGATTCGATCATTGCCGCCCAACCCGATGATTACATCATCGCCATTCGTGCCGACGATACGATCGTCGGAGGCACTTCCAATACAAGGCAAGTTCGCGGTGCCGTTGACCCTACAACCGAGAGTGGGCGCAAGCGCGACACCGTTACGATCGAGACAAGTTTGCCCGGCGACGATGCTCGCGTGCAGCCCAACCACCGCGAACACGAGGTGAGTACACAAGCTTCTTGACTTCATTTCGGTTTGCTCCTCCCAAAGCAACTCCGTTTGCGACTCCCCCGAGCCGTGTTCATGAAGACGATCCTCCTACGAACGCTACCCCTTCACCAAACCAAAACTACGCACTTGCTATGGGTTACGCGTGGCGAAATGAGGTTTTTTTCTGCTCCATAAGCAAAGTGAACATCGGGTGAACTCTTTGTGGCGGGGAGATCGCCATCGTGCGTCCCGTCGACGAAAAGAGGCGGGTGCATACGCACCCGCCTCTCCACGGCCCGATTTAGCTCTTAGAAAGAAACTATGAAGGAAGCTCACCGAAGCAGGGAATGTCGCCTACGTCGGTACAGTCGCCGCCCGAGCACGTTCCGCCGGGAGTTCCCGTCGAGATCTCCGACGAGAACCCGTTGCAGAAATCTGGGGCCGGCCCCTCCACGTCGATGAAGAAGTCTGCGAACGCCGGGACGCCCGGAATGCAGAAGTCGCCGTTCGCGTCGGTGAGCACCGGACCGAACTCCTGCTCCGTCTGGTTATTGAACGCAATCACCGACGCACCTTCAATCGGATCACCACCTGGCAACACGATCCCAGACAAAGCGAATTGCGGTCGGTCACCACCGGCATCGACTACCCGGCCCGACAAACACGTGTCGGTTCCCATCGAAGACTCTTGGAGGTCCGCCTGCACGCAGGTCGCAGGCATCGAACAGTCTCCATCACCAGGTGTCGTAACCATCACCGGCGCAATCCCCGGAGACGTCAGGACGACGTCGGACGAAGCGGCTGCCACTAAACAGTACGACCCGTCGGCGGCACTCGAGGCAGAACCTCCCGTCGTCGATCCAACCGGCCGACCGAACAACGGAGACCCAAACTGATCGGACACTACACCGGTAACGCAAGACACGCCCGAGAGCTGCAGTGTCGGCGCAACCGTACAGCCTCCCGGTGGCGACGAGCATGTGAAGTTGCCGACCGGGCTCGAGACCTGTTCAGTCTGACTCTGGATTGCACCGCCGGATAGCAGCGTAGCGGTGACGTTGATGAGCGAATCGCGCCGAACGTTCACACAGTAAGCACCAGACGCATTGGTTGTCGCCCGGCTGTTACCATTGTAATCCACCCCAGCGCCAATGACCGAAGCACCTTGTACCGGGGCGCCGCCCACATCCGTCACCGAGCCTTCGACACACCCAAACGTGGTAATCGGGCGGTCACAGTTCCACCATGAAAAGTGAGCGACAGTTCCAATCACAGCTAGGCGTCCAGGAGTCGTTGTGCTCATCGAGACCGTACCGACACTTTCCTCCAGCCAAACTCCGTTGGTTTCGTCGAAGAACCACAGCGCAACGGACTCATCGAGCACGAGACTCGTATTCGCAGGCAGCAGGAACTCCACTGTGGCGGTTTGCCCCGGCGCAAGATTGAGCGGGCTACCACCCTGCGTAATCGAGACATCAAACAGGGCAAACGTCTCCAGAGTCACAGCTGAGCCGCCGGCATCCTCGGCAGCAAAGTCCCCGGGAAACGCACCGATCTCTGCTGTACTCGGGTCAATCGTCGAAATCACGACCTCCACGTTGCCGGTCGCTTCGATGCTGTCCGGACCGAAGGTCACGCGCGAACCATTGTGGATCGCTGTGCCGCCGGACTGCGCATTCACAGTCTGAGGCTCGCTCGACGGGATCAGCACCTTGTCGAGCCGGATGTCCGTCGGACCACCAAGTACGAAGTCGACCACGCCAAACGTCGTCGCAAAGCCATCGGCCGAGAACGTAACGACAACACGGGGCAATTCGCTGAGATCGTTGACCTCGTAGAGTCCACCAGCATCCGTAGTATCCGACATACCTTCGACAATCACCGAGACGTCGGCGAGCGGGAGTCCGGCTGCGTCGGTGACCTGTCCGAACACCGAACCATTTGTCGACACCGTCGGTGTCGGTGAGCTTGTATGGGTATCTGTCGCAGTAGCTGTCGCCGTTGCCGTAGGAGTCTCCGTTGAAGTGCTCGTCGGCGTGGCCGTCGGCGAATTCGTCGGCGTTTCGGTCGGGATATCCGTCGGCGTGTCAGTCGCCGTCGGCGTCTCGGTATGCGTCGGCGTAGCCGTCGGAGTGTCAGTCGGCGTCGAAGTCGGCGTCGAAGTTGGCGGCTCCGTCGGCGTGTCGGTATGCGTCGGCGTAGCCGACGGCGTGTCGGTCGCCGTCGAAGTTGGGGTATCCGTCGGTGTCGCCGTTGTCGTCGGCGTTGGAGGATCCGTTGGGACTTCGGTACTCGTCGGCGTTACCGTCGGAAGAGCCGTAACGGTGTCCGTCGGGACCGAAGTGGCCGTCGGCGTGGGTGGCACAACGGTAGGCGTCGGAGTCGGTTCCGTGGACAACTCACATCGTTTCAAACGCTCGCCCGAGCAACGATCGATCTGAGCACCGCCGTCAACACGGTCGAATCCATCGTCGCCGACCAGCGTGTCGCGGCCGAAGCTACCATTGATTCGATCGTCGCCAGGACCGCCCGACGCGGTATCGTCACCAGGCCCGGTGCGAATCCGATCGCGCCCCGGACCACCGAGGACGTCGTCATCACCCCATCCGCCAAAAATATTGTCATCACCTGACTCACCCAGGATCGTGTCGTCGCCGGCGGAGCCATCGACATAGTCGCGACCGTCACCGGCGCGAACCAGATCGTTGCCCCAACCCGCAAAGACGAGATCGTTGCCGCCCTCGGAGCAAACAATGTCATTTCCGCCGCGGGCCCAAATCAAGTCACCACCTGATCCCGCGATGATCACATCGCCATCGTTCGTGCCGATGATGAAATCGCGCCCCGAGGTCCCAACGCATGGCCGATTTCGCCGGCCATTGACGATACAACCATCGGTGGCACTTCGCTCGATCCCTTCGGTGTCCAAACAAGTGCTGGCCATACCGATACTCGCAGACATCGCAATTGCAGATGTCGCCACGAGCGTCGCAAACACGCTCTGTCCAATATGCTTCATATTTCCCTCTCTGATGGCCCCCGCTCCAAGACGCAGACACTATTCAACCGTAAAGCCAGTCGCTTTTACTGATCCCCGGGACCGAGTCAACCCACGGTTGCCACCCGACACAGCATCGGGCACTCTCCGAGCCGAAGTTCAGAAAGCGCACTAGGAGCGTGTAGGTACAACGGTCGGCACCGAGACCGGTGCCGTTGCTCAGAGGATGGCTTCTGGCCGAATCTCCGCGGATTGAGGGTAACGCTTCACCAGGTTTTCGACCTCGGCCACGAACGCATCGGTCTGGCCGAGGGCGTTGCCGACGAAGGACTCGTCGCGAGCGAGAATCCCGTCTAGCTGAGCGCGGCTGAGGCCAATTCTGGCGTCTCCAGCCAACCGCTCGAGCAGGTCATTGTCGCCGCCGCCACGCACCGTGCGCGCTGCCGCGACCGCATGCTCTTTGATCGCTTCGTGCGCTACCTCACGCCCGGCTCCGGCTTTCACGGCCGACATTAAAACGGTCGTCGTCGCCAGAAATGGCAAGTACTGGCGACGCTCAGCATCGATACGCGCTGGCGAGATCTCAAGCTCGCCGATGACGGTCAACAACGTCTCGAGTTCTCCGTCAAAAGCAAACATGGCCCCCGGCAGGGCGACGCGCCGAACCACCGAGCACGAAACGTCGCCCTCGTTCCACTGGTCTCCAGCGAGTGCGCCGACCATATTAACGTACCCGCCAAGAATCGAGTGGAAGCCGTTGATCCGTTCGCTGCTGCGCGAATTGACCTTGTGCGGCATTGCCGACGAACCGACCTGGCCCTTCTGAAACCCTTCCGAAGCAAGCTCGTGTCCAGCCATCAATCGCAACGTTCGCGCAAAGCTGCTCGGCCCTGAAGAAAGCTGGTAGAGAGTCGAGACGACCTCGAAATCGAGACTGCGCGGGTAGACCTGCCCGATCGACGCAAAGACCCGCGCAAAGCCAAGACTGTCGGCGATTCCCGTTTCGAGTTCCTCGACCGCCTTGGCATCGCCACCGAGAAGCGTCAACAAATCCAACTGGGTGCCCACCGGGCCCTTGAGGCCTCGCAGTGGATACCGCTCGACGAGCGAATCGAGCCGCTCAAACGCAACCAACATCTCGCCACCGAACATCGCCAGCCGTTTTCCGAACGTCGTGACCTGGGCAGCAACATTATGGGTTCGGCCGGTCAGAGCAACCGCGCGAAACTCCTCGGCGCGCTGGGCCAAACCACGTAGTGCCGCAACGTACTTCAATCGAAAGAGCTGCAGCGAGCGCAGAATCTGCAACTGCTCGACATTCTCCGTAAGATCTCTGCTCGTAAGCCCTTTGTGGATGTGCTCGTGACCGGCCAAGGCACAGAACTCGTCAATGCGTGCCTTGACGTCGTGACGTGTGACCCTCTCGCGGGCCCGAATACTGTCCAAATCCACCTGACCCACGACCCCCTCGTAGGCGGCAATCGCCGACTCAGGAATATCAAGACCGTGCTGGCGTTGGGCTCGCATCACGGCAATCCAAAACTCCCGCTCGAGCCGGACCCGAGCAGCCGGCGACCAAATCGAGCGAAGAGCCGCGCTGGCATAGCGATCCGCTAGCACGTCCATAATCATCTCATCGCTCACTGGTCCCTCCTCGTCTCCACGGTCAGCCCGCAGTATCACTGGCCCGTGAGGGGTGATCAAGGAACCCCAATTGGCAGAACCGCACCCGCCACACCAATCTCCGTACCCGGGTCATCCCCTCGCGAGCGAATCCGTTGACAGGCTCGGGGCCTCATACAATAGGTAGCGGATGAGTCGAAGGTAGGCCGGATGCAGCAACGCTATTGGGTGATACTGGGAATCGCTCTCATCCTGGGGACTGCCCTGAGAGCAGGAAATCTTGGATGGGGATTGCCGACCTACCACGTTCCAGACGAGTCCCAACTCCTGAGAAGAAGTGAACTCGTCACCTCATGCCCGCCCCGCTGGGGCGCCTCTTGTATCGATCCACCCACTTTCCTCGGCAACTGGCTGTTTTTCGTCTACCCTCACTCGCAGCTCTATTTTCTCAACACCACGCTCGAGGCAGCGGGATTGGCAGATTCAGCCACTTCGCCGGACGCGACGCGCGACGAACGTGCCCGCATCGTCGCCGACCGGATCTTGATCGGTAGGTGGCTCACTCTCTCATTCGGAGTCGCCACCATATTCGCCACCTTTCTCACCGCGGCGATTCTCTTCGACGGTCGCACCGCCAGCGTCGCAGCTCTCCTGTTGGCCGTGATTCCCTACCACGCTGCATACTCCCACATCGTCAATGTGGATATCCCGACAGCGCTTTGGACGACCTGCAGCCTACTGTTCGCAGCCCTAGCAACTCGCCGCTCAGAGTTCGTTCTTCCCTTCATGGCCGCCGGCTTCTTCGGGGGATTGGCGGCGGCGACGAAGTATCCAGGAGTCCTCATTCTGTCGGCTTCAGCTACCGCGGTCGCTCTTGCGGCGACAACAGCGCCAACGACTCCCAGCCGAGTCGGCCTAATGGACCGCGCCAAGAAGTTTCTGATCCGGGCGACGACGAGATCCGTGGCTGTCGCAGTTGGCGCCGTGCTGGGATTCGCTCTCGGTTGCCCCCATTGCGTTCTCCAACCCGCGAACTTCCTACGCTCCCAGAACATGACGCAGTCCATCCACAAGACTGCCCTGGTAGGGGCGGAGGTCGCACCCAGCGCCACGCTCCCCGCAGGGGCAACGCTTGCGACCCTGAAGACCAATCCCCAAGCGAGTCACGAGTTCATCCAGACTCTCGCCTTCCTGGTCAGCTGGCCAGTTCTACTCCTCAGCGTGCTCGGGCTAGGCCTGGCGATACGACGAAAAAATCGGGAGATCTTACTACTGATCGTGCCTCTCGTCTCTTTCGTTGGGTTCTTCGCGCTGGCCAACCACTCGCCGCCGCGCTACTACCTAGCCGTCGCTCCGATCCTGGCGATCGCCGCTGCTTTCGTGGTCAGCAAGGCCCCCGAGCGCACCCGCACTGCGCCAATCGCGTGGCTATCGACCGCAGGCACGCTGCTGTTCTCCACTCTCATGACGATTTCGTTCGTCAACAATTTCACGACAGACGATCGGCACGAGTTGACGGAGTTCATCGAGGATACAACCGCTCGACGGTACGGCCCTATCATGTACCAGCAGCGCGCCATTCGCCCCAAAGTCGCGATCCTCAGCCCCTACCTTGGCTACGACGCGATCAAAAGTATCGCACCCGGACGAACCACCCGATACATTCAGATCAACCCAACCCCCAGGGCGGTGATCGAACACGCACCGCAGTACATCGTGCTGTCCACACCCGCGAGGGTCCGCTACCTACGGACCACCACCTGGAACAGGGACCTCGTCAAGCAACTCGACAGTGGAGAACTCGGCTACAACCTCGCAAAGACAATTCCCGCGAGGTTTTTCGGCGACATCCTCTATGGGGCAGACGATATCGACCCCTTCGCGGGCTGGGTCCGCGGCCGTATCGGCTTCCGGCTCTACGAATACCGGACCGGGCAACCGCCCCGACTCGAGCACTAACATTTCGTAGAAAACGTAAGATCGAGGTGTTTGGACGGGTTTGACCGCCCTCTGCCTCTATCTTATGGTCACACCAAGCATGTAGAAGCATGCTGCCAGCATCCCGAAGGAAGCAGCTGCAATAATGAGCGGAGCAGATACACTCTCGGCATGCCGGCGATAACAGTTGGGTTCCCCGAGTTTGAGGCACGTCTCGAACGGATCCGAAGACGGATCAATCTCCTGCATCTCCAGGACGCCGCTTGCATCTCGGGCGCGACGACCCTGTTCTGCGCCAGCGCGATCCTCATCGCTGCCGTAGCAGGCAACCCCGCAACCTTCGCTTGGATCCTACGTCTCGGCGCTGTCGCAGCCCTCGCTGTGCTTTCGATCTCCGGATGGATGCTCTACCACCGCTGGCTCGATCTCGAAGGAACGGCCCGATTGATTGATCGCAAGGCACAGCTCGAAAACCGCATCGCAACGATGCTCGCCAATCCAAGCCGCGAGTCCGCGTCGCCACTGCGCTCGATCCTGCTCACACAAGTCTTCGAATTCACTCCGCGCTGGACCATCGACACAATCGCCCCACGCGAGCTGCGACGACCAGCGATCGCGCTGATGGTAGCCGCAAGCGCCTTCCTTGCGACCGGGATCCTACTCCCCGAACCACCGCCGCCTCCACCTCCGGAGATCGCTACCGGCCGCGTGAGTTCCGCAGTCGCCAACACCGGCGATCAGCAGCCCGTCGTTGCCCGAGCCCTCGCCACAGGCGACGGACCGAAGGATTCTACCGGCCAGGCGTCACAACCGGGCGGTGCAAACCGGCAGCCCGGGAAAGAGCCCCAGCAGAATCAATCAGCGCAGCCAAACCAAAAGAACGCCTCCGACGATCAAGAGTCGACGAGAAGCGACCGGCACGACAGGGAGAAGGAACGTCACGCAAAGAACGACACTCCTGGGCTCCGCCCGAAACCCGATGATTCAGTCCAACCCAAAGACGAGTCAAACCGGCAGGGTAGTTCACCGCCTAAAAATCCGCCAAAGTTGAAAGCTCCCGGCAAAGCCAACAAGGATCCGGGCCAGCGCAAGGGACCGCGCAAGGTCCAGAACGGAAAGAGCGGCGGGTCAAAGGTTGCCGCGAAGAACAAGAAGCATGGTGCAGAGAAGGGCTCCTCTGGACTTCTCGCGAAAGAGACGAAGGCTCTGGGGGAAAAAGGAGACAAAGCCAAGCCGATGCTCATTCGACTCAAAGCTTTCTCGGCGGTTCCTCCACCGCGCTTCGAACCTCAGGGAAACGACACCGGCGCAAGCGCCGCCGCCGCAGAAGCGAGAGCCGCTGAGGAAATTACCATCGGCCACGAGCAACTCGACGATCGCCCACTACAACGCACCGCCATCTCGCCAGTTCACGAGGCGCTGATGCGCGAACTATTCACCCCACGCAACTGAGGCTCCATGGTTTCTTACCAGTCTTCCACAGAACGAACCGACGATCCCGCCGAGACCAGCACTCCGCTGGGAACGAGCAACGCGATTTCGGAATTCTTCGTCTTCTTCCAAAAAATTCGCCAGGAAATCGCCCAAGTCATCGTCGGCCACGAAAGTGTCGTCGAAGAGATTCTGATCGCTCTCTTCGCAGGCGGCCACGTTCTGCTCGAGGGCGTGCCGGGTACAGGCAAGACGCTGCTCGTGCGCACCCTCGCGCAAGCCCTCAATCTCAGATTCGGCCGAGTTCAGTTCACGGTCGACGTGCTGCCAGGTGATGTCACCGGAACACGAATGTTGCTCGAGCAAGACGGCAAACGAGAGCTCGTATTCACTCCCGGTCCGGTCTTTACCAACGTGCTTCTAGCCGACGAGATCAACCGGGCAACGCCGAAAACACAATCGGCACTACTCGAAGCGATGGCCGAAAGCCAAGTTACAGCCGCCGGGTCGACGTACGAGCTGAAACCGCCGTTCTTTGTCCTAGCGACGCTCAATCCGATTGAGATGGAAGGCACCTACCCGCTGCCCGAGGCACAACTCGATCGCTTCCTTTTTAAGGTTTTTCTGCCCTACCCCAATGCAGACGAGATGCAACGCATCTTGAGCGCAACAACCCAAGCCGACCTCCCGGAAGCACAGCCGATTCAAGACAAGCGTTCCGCCGCCAAGAACGTGGAAAAGATGAAGCGGCTGGTTCGCGAGGTATTGGTGGCGCCACACCTCGAGAAGTATGCCGCCACCCTGGTTCGAGCCACTGTCCCAGACGGGTCGAAATTCGCACCCGACGAGGCGTCGGAGCTGCCGCCAAACGAATCGATCAAGCGGTACGTCGCCTTCGGCTCGAGCCCAAGAGGAGGCCAGGCCCTTCTCCTCGGCGCCAAGGTCCGAGCGTTATTGGCTGGGCGCGCCAACGTTACGTATACCGATATCGACTCTGTCGCAGTCTCTTCGTTGAACCACCGCCTGGTGCTGAATTTCGCTGCCCAAGCGGAAGCGATCGACCCTCGATCTCTCATCGAGAGCATCCTAAATGATGCCCAGCGACTCCAGCGTTGAGAACGCGGACACCTGGTCGAACGCCAGCAACCCGACTTTCCTGCGACACCTCGATCGGCTGAGAATCAACGTCCGGGGCGGCACAACTCACCACCCCGGGAGCAACCCGGTGCCACGCGCAACACAAGACAGCGGTCTGGAGTTCGCCAAGCATCGCCCCTATACACCCGGCGATGACCTGCGCCACATCGATTGGAACGCCCTCGCAAGGCACGACACCAAACTGATCAAGACGTTTCGCGCCGAACGCGAAGCACCGCTGCATCTTCTAGTCGACGGTAGTGCCTCCATGGCCACCCCAAACACAGACGGCAAGATGAGCGCCGCATCAGCAACGGCAATCAGCCTTGCCTACATATCCTTGCGCAACCGCGACCCAGTCAGAGTCGCCCTCTTCGACGCGAGTGGCACCCGCCATATCGCACCGCTAGTTCGACACCCGCAACGCCTGGAGCTACTTCGTGAGGGACTGCGAGAACACTCACCGAACGGACCCACCGACATCGATCGCGGCATCGATGGCTACCTCGGGATCACGCGGTTGCCCGGCATCGCAGTCATCCTTTCCGACTTTCTGGTACACTCCGAAAACTACCTGAGTGCGTTCCGCAAGCTGCGAGCTAGCGGGTATGCGGTCGCAGCCATCCGTATCATCGGCAATCAGGAGAGAACCCCGAAGCCGCCGACTCGTCGGGTGCGACTGTACGATGTCGAGTCGAAGCAGGAACGAATCGTGGACCTTTCCGCCAAGCACCTCGCCCGCTACCAGGCAGCTCTCGACGCCCACATCAGTCAGCTGCAAACCCATTGCAAGCAGCAAGGAATTCCGTTTGCCGTCATCGACACCAGTGCCGCCCCCAGTCAGGCAATGACAGTCGTGTTGACACGCGCTGGAATACTGAACTAGCGCGCTATGGGATTTCTAAACCCCGGCGCGTTCGTCTTTGCCGCATTTATCGCCGCACTCATCGCACTCTACCTCTGGGAACGCTCGCAGCGGCGGTTCGACGTGGCCGCTCTCTTTCTCTGGGATCAGGTGCCCGATGCTGTCGTGCAGAAGTCCCGCTTCCAACCCGACACACTGTTTTGGCTGCAACTCGCCGGCCTTGCCGCCCTGCTCCTCGGGTTGGCAAATCCGTACTGGGCCACTTCGCAAGGATCCGCTGGGCCGCAACGGTCGATCCTAGTCATCGACACTTCAGCGAGCATGCAGGCACTCGAAGGCGGAACATCGCGCTTCGACCTGGCCCGCGACGCCGCACATCGAGTCATCAGGAGCCTGCCTCCCGGGTCCGAGGTCATGCTGATAGGGGCAGCGCGCGAACCCAGCGTCGTCGCGCCGTTTACAAACGACCTCGATTCACTCACAGAAGCCCTCAACGAAATTTCCGCTTCGGACACATCGTCCAACGTCGAATCTGCAGTAGCCATCGCTAAGCGTACGGCCGACGCCGGCACTCCAGCGGCCTCCATCCACGTATTCACGGATCTGCCTAGGGATCGCGTGCGCGCCGCAACCAGCGAACACACAAGTTGGTGGCCGGTAGGCTCGAGTGACCACAACCTCGCAGTCGCCGCCGTCGAAGTCGCCCAAGGACGCTTGCAGGGGCAGCGCGACGCGGTGATCCGTGCCACCGTGCGCAACTACTCCGCTTCCGAGCAACACAGCTCGCTCACACTTTCTGTCTCAGGTCAGGAATTTTCTCAGGAACTGTTCACCATTGGTCCACGCGATGAAGCCAACTTCCGCTTCACCGAAATTCCAACCTCAGGTCTCGTCGAAGTCTCTCTGCCGAGTGGAGACGCTCTTCCGATCGACGATCGCGCCTTCGCATGGGTGCGCCCGACCACAACGATCCACGCAGGCTACCTCGGCAAACCGTCACCGCTCCGAATCGCTCTACTACAACTCGCCAGTGCGACGAATGCCCTGGAGATCACCGACTATTCACCAGCTGACCATAGCGACCAGCCGCCGCTCGACCTCCTGATTCTGCATGGAGAGCAGACAAGCAAAGCACTGGGGATTCCGTCATTGTCGATAGGACCGGCCCCAGAAGAAGGCTCGCGCATAGGCGTCAGTGGAAGCGCGCAACATGTCAGCGTCCTCGACTGGAACCGTGATCACCCAATCCTAGAAGGGATCGACCCAACCGCGATGCGGCCATTTTCGAGCGTGGCCGTGACCAAAGCACCGGCTTGGGCTGAGTCCATCCTCAAGTCTTTCGTCAACGGTCGCGAAGTCCCCCTGCTCCTCACAGGCGAGTCCGACGGCCAGCGGCGAGCCATTCTGACCGCCGATCTAGGCACGGACAATCTGCTGAGTACCGACCACGAAACCATGCTCCTTCTGCTCATCAACATCATCGACTGGCTGGCCAGCCGCGCCGACGAACCAATCATCGCTCGGACCGGAGAATCTCACCCCCTCTCGGTAACACCAGTCAAGATCTTTGGGCCGCGAGACAAACCACTCGTCCCACCATCGACCGCGCCGCTGTACGTCCACCTAGATCGAGCCGGCCAATACGAAATCGTCGCCAAAGATTCGAAACGGTTTCTCTACGCGAACTTCCAAGATTCCAGTGAATCCGACATCGGCCGGCCCCCGCCAGCGCCTTCTGCGGCTATCGCTGAATCCGAGCCCAACACTAGACAGCCGCACGAAGGAGCACAGGGTCTTTTTTATCTTGCGGCTGCGGCTCTCCTGATCGGAGAGTGGCTCTTCGCCACTCGTACCTGAAGATGGAAACTGCAAATCTCACTTACTTGCTCTCACATCCTTGGGACGTCGGCGTCGGCGTCGATCATCCGATCGCGCTGGTGTTGCTTGCCGCCGCAGCCGTCATCTGGCGCCGTCATCTGGCGATGCCGGCCGCGCGCAAGCTCGCGGCTTTGAGAACTGTTGCATTCGTAGCTGCAATCCTCAGCCTAGCCGGGGTTCATCTAACGGCATCCCTGCCGAGCAACGAGCTCACCGTTATTGCTGCGGTCGACACCTCCGGCAGTATCGGAGACCGCGCACTGGCGTGGTCCCATCGCTACGTCGACAACGTACGCGCAAGTCTAGCGCCGCACGACCAACTTTCGGTTCTGCGATTCGATTCGCAGCCCAGCCTAGTCCAGACAGCCACATCGAGGGACTCATTGCAGCCGATCGAGCGCGCCGACCCATCGAGCACCAACATCAGCGCCGCCATCGATCAAGCTCTCTCTCTCTACCCAGCAAACGCTCAGAAAGCTCTTCTGCTAGTGACCGACGGCAACGAGACCAACGGGAAATGCCGCGACCGTATCGAAACAATGCGATCGCTAGGCGTACGCGTCTACACCGCGACACCCCCATCGAACGCAGATATCGACACTCGCATCACCCACCTTTCGGCACCCGAGATCGCCGCAGAAGGAAGAGCCCTCCCTATCCGAATCGTCATACGCAACGAAGGCAGTCAGAGACCCGCAGTACTCAACCTCTACCTCGACGGCCTGATCAGCGATAGCACCGCCGTCGATCTACAAGCCGGACTCAATACTCTGGACTTACTGCTCCGGCCGCCGGCTCCCGGAGCACACATCGTTCGCGCACAAGTCGCCGCCGACGGAGATTCCGTTCACGAAAACGACTCTCTAGAAACGACAGTCAACATCCGACCGAAGACAAGAGTCCTCCTCGCATCCCGCAACCGCTTCTCGGCCCTCGCCGATGTGCTCGCGACAAGGGGATTCTCGGTCGCCAAGGTGTCCGCTGCGAAGCTGCCCACCGAGGCGGAAGGCTACGCAAGCTACCAAGCAGTGATACTAGAGGACCCGCGGGGCCTTGACCTCATCGGTACCTCGGAGGGGCTGGAACAGTTCGTGAGGGTCGGCGGAGGAGGTCTCATTGTTGCCGGCGGCGGAAAGACATTTGGCGATAAGCGCCTCAAAGACACCGCTCTAGCGCAGATGCTTCCCGTAACCCTGGAGGAGCGCAGGCCACGACCGGGCAAACGCGAGGCGATCGCATTATTCCTGGTCATCGACCGCTCGAACAGCATGGGCTTCAATAGTCGGATCGGCACGCTTCGCGACGGCGAGAAGCTTCGCTACGCCGTCAAGGCCGGCATAGCAGTCGTCAAGCAACTAAAGGACCGCGATCAAGTGGGAGTCATCGCATTCGATGCGCGCCCACACGAAATCGCACCTTTGCGTCCACTGCGGACCAATCGCAACAAGCTCCTCGAGGCTCTGCCACGCATCGTCGAAAGCGGCGGTACAGATTTCTACGATGCGTTGCGCACCGCGGCAGACCAACTGCGCCGATCGCGGGTCAGCCGAAAGCACGTCGTCCTGCTTACGGATGGTGACACGAATCGTGCCGGCCGCGGTGAGTATCGTGAGATGATCCGCGAGATCGCCGACTCGAACATCAGCGTGACGACAATCCGGATCGGCGACAACACGGTCAATCTCAAGCTCCTCCAGGACATTTCGAGTGGGACCGGCGGATCGTTCCACCACGTCGCAAATGCCCAAATGCTGCCAGACCTAATGCTTCGAGACACATCCCGTGCGCTACGCCCTCTCGCGGCCCCGGAGAATCAGTTCTTGCCGGCTGTCGCTACCGACCATCGGCTGCTCAACGAGGTCAACGAGGAGAGCATCCCACATCTGACCGACTACGCTTTCTCCAAGCCCAAACCTTCGAGCGAAACTCTTCTGCAGGTGATTCGCGCCGAGCGGAAGGACCCCATCCTGAACGTATGGCGCTACGGTGTCGGCCGTGTCGCGGCATTCACTGCTAGCCCAAACACCGACGCCGAGACCTGGCCGGGATGGAACGGGTTTGCGCGCTTCTGGTCGCAGCTGACCTACTGGACCGCCCGCAGAGAGAGCGACACCGACGTCAGTGTGCGCGCCGTGCGTCGCTCTGATTCGACTGTGTTGACAGTAACCACGTTCGCGAGATCGAAGCGGGCAAGCGTCACATCCGGACACATCCAAGTCGGCGAAGACCTCTTCCCGATCGCGTTCGACACAGACGAAAATGGCCGACATCTCGCCATCGCACCCTCATTGCCGGCCGGAAGATATCCGGTCCAATTGCGCACCCGCGACACGGACGGAAACGTCCGCGAGATTACGACCTCGATGGCGGTACCGCAAAAATCCGAAGAAGAATCCCTCGAGTACGGAAGTAGCGGCATCAACCGGGAGCTCCTGCGAGAACTAGCAACCAAGACAGGCGGAATTTTCGATGCGCGGGCGCTCGACATCACCGATCGCCCCACGGGCTTCCGTTCAGTCCCTTACCCACTCACCGGATTTTTCATACCGCTAGCGATGCTGACATTCTTCATCGACATCGCTGTGCGTCGATTCCAGTCAATCCGCAGCGCGGCCGGACGGGCGTAAACCCGAGCGTCGCGTCAGTCAATCCCGCGCAAACGCTGGCGGCGTTCTCTGCCGCGACGACGGCCGCCGCTGCGCAATTGTTCCTGCACCTGCGGTATCAACAAAGCCAGTTTCCCGCGCTGCACCGGCGTCAACACTTTGTTCACCTCGGCGAAGCTATCCGACACCACCAGCAACATCCGCCGGTCAATCGCGTGAGCTTTGGCTACGAGCTCGTCGATGGAGCTTGCTTCGCCGGCATCGATCGCCGCTTCCAAGCTGGGACGCATCGCTTGACGCTCTTTCGCGATCGCGCGCCGTTGCTCGCCGGCCGTCTTGAAGATACCACTGATCTCCAGGGCTTTCGCATCCGAAAGCTCGAGCGCCTCGGCAATCCGGAGCACCAGAAAGGTTCGCGCTCGGTCAGCCCGGTGAGAGCGATCACCTTCCGCCACCGCCGTAGTCGCAGCCAAAGTCCCAATACAAAGGACGGAAATCCATCCGTACAACTTCGTCATCACTTACTCCTTCAAACCAGACCACCGACGCCGAGCAATCGCTCGACCTCGAAGACTTCGTCATCCGTCAGATCTTCGTAGTCGGAAACAGAATACACGCCTCCGACCAAGTCCGTCGCGACGTCGAGGTCGACCTCCCCGGACTCTTCCCAGAGAACCTCCGACAACACAATCGGTACCCCGACCTCCTCGGCGACAACCGCCAAGGCAATCGGATCATCGATCTCGAAACTCAGAGCCGCCCGCGCCGGCATCGTCCCGCGCGCGCCTCGTCCAATCTGCTGCAGAGACAACACCCCAGCCAGCGCAATCACCAGCGCGGCCGCCACAGGCAACAGAATGCGAACATCGAAGCCAGAGTTTCGCTCCCGATCGCTAGCGATGATCTCCTCCACCGTCGCCACAATCCGACTCCGGTCGCGCTCGAGAAGTTCCGGCGTCAAGTCAGCTTCGAGCTCCGCCAACAACTTGGCCGGAACTTCCCGCAATGCGATCAGAGAATCCGCACAGTCCTCACATTCAGAGCAGTGGGACTCGACACGTTGCGCATCCGCAGCCGACAGTCCGCCGTCGACATAATCGACGATCACACTCTCGATCTTGCGACAGGACCAATTGCCTCCGGTTTCCTTCATGACATTACTTCCTTCAGTTTCTTGACTGCGTGATGATAGTTGACCTTTGCCGAGTTCTCCGTGATCCCCTCGAGCCTGGCGATCTCCTTGAAGGAAAGATCGCCAAACACTCTCAGGTTCAACACACTCCGCTGCCGCGGCGGCAGCTGGTCCACAAAACGGCGCAAACCGATACTCTCGGCTTGCGATTCCGGAGAGTCCGTCGAGAGCGGCAACACGCCCTCCGAAACGTCATCGAGGGCCACCTCCGGACGCCGCTGCTGGTTGCGAAATCGCGTGCGGCACTCGTTCAATGCGATCTGATGCAGCCAGGTCTTGAAACTGGCGTCACCGCGAAATGTCCGCAACGCAGAAAAGGCCCGGACGAAAGTCGTCTGGACAACATCCTCCGCCGCATCGCGATCAGACAGATGGCGATAGACGAAGGCAGACAAGGGCTTCTGGTAGCGTTCAACGAGCACACCAAAGTCCTCGCTACGGCCGCGCAGGCATCCCCGAATTAGCTGGAGGTCATCCACAGCCGAATCTCTATCCGGGACCGCCGTGAGTGTCACCTTGGCCTCCTCGGCCGCCAGAAGAAAAGATCCCCACAGCCCGCAACAGAACGAGTTGGGAAAGAACGCGACCGAAGCCTTCATCAACGACCGACCCGGTTCCTCGTTTCGCATCTCCCCATGCCAGATTAGAGGCGCCGGGGATGCGAAAGGTTAAAACGGGCTGTTGTGCCAGGTTACTGCGCGGCTCAGTAGGAGCTTCGCCCTTCGACGGTGGGGTACGATCTCCGACGCTCGCCGCCTTCCGCGGCCATCACCCTAACCAACTAACCAACCAAACATGGAGGGCGAAGCTCCTGCTGAGCCGTGGTCCCGTCATTTCGCGGCATATAGAACCCGCGATCAGACCGCTCAGCTCCGGTAATGCTCAGGTGCCAGCTGCCACGGGCGCGCTTCCTCGAAACGTCGTCCAAGCCGCAGAAGCAGATCCTCTCGAAATCGTGGCGCTATCAGCTGTAGGCCCGCCGGCAACCCGGCGTCCGTCATTCCGGCCGGCAGAGAGATGCCGGGATGGCCCGAGAGATTGAAAGGATACGTAAACGGAAACGCGTCGTGCGTCCGCACGGACTCTCCTTCGATTTCGAACGGGTGCGGTAAGTCGACCGAAAATGCCTCGAGCGGCAAGGTCGGGGAGGCAATGACGTCGAAACGCTCGAAGGCACTCTCCGTCCATTGACAAAGCTCGGTGCGGCGCCGATAGGCGTACGCGAGATCGTCCGCGCCGCGTTCGCGGACGCGCTCCATGCCCCGCCTCATCATCGGATCGATCTTGTCTGCGTCGCCGTCCAATGCTTCGTGCTCGCGCAGGTACACAGAAGTCACCGAAGTGATCGACCAGGCCTTACCGGCAAACGGCGGCGGCACCCGATGCAGCTCGACCTCATGCCCAAGCTCTTCGAAGACCTTTACTGCAGCCTCGACCTCGCGCGCAATGTCAGACTGCACCCGGACACCGAAGTCCGGACAGAACCCGATCCGCAACTTTCCCGTTGGTTCGTCGATCGTGCCTTCGTACGACCCGGAATGACGAGGCACCGCCATCGGGTCGCCCTCGTGTGGCCCAAATGTCACATCCGCAATCCGCGCCGCGTCGCGAACAGTCAACGTCAGCGGACCCCAAACTGCGGTATCGTCAAACACGAGAATCGGATCGGGCCGGAATGGAACACGCCGAAACGTCGGTTTCAGTCCGACACAGCCGGTGAAACAAGCCGGAATCCGAATCGAACCACCGCCGTCCGACGCAGTCGCCAACGGCACCAATCCGGCGACCAGCGCCGCAGCCGAACCACCGCTCGAACCGCCGGGCGTTCGTTCCAGGTTCCAGGGATTGCGCGTAATGCCAAACACCTGATTCGAAGTCTGCATGTAAGCGCCGAACTCTGGAGTGTTCGACTTTCCAATCGGAATCGCGCCCGCCGCGCGCAGTCGCTCCACATTGATCGAGTCTTTCTCAACCAAATGGTCGGCGTAGAGCGGCGAGCCGTGCGTCGTCACCATTCCGCCTACGTCTTCCAAATCCTTGACGACCAGCGGCAAGCCCCCGAGCGGCCCAAGATCCTCGCCGCCAACCAGGCGCTGCTCGGCCTGACGCGCTTGATCCAGCGCACGATCCGCGTGCAGGGTGACGACGGCATTGAGCTCTGGATTATGCTGCTCGATCCTCGCTAGGTAGGCTTCCATCACCTCAACCGGTGATAGTTCTCGCTTGGCAATCTTGGCGGCGAGATCGTGGGCGGGTGTGTACGGATTGAATGTCATGGCAGCTCCTTCCGGCTCCACTACTCATACACAGCGAAAGCCCAGAAGCGCTAGCGCCCGCGGAAACGGAGCGCTAGCTCGCAACGAAACGGAGCGCCAGCGCCCGCGGAAACGAAGCGCCAGCTCGCGACGAGTTCAGGACGGCGAGGCGCCGAGCCGTATCTGGAGCGAGGCGTGTCGCAGCCGCCACGTGGCGGAATTGTACGGCGGCTCGGCGGCGCCCTCCGGTACCCGGCCGCTCCCGCCTCCTTCAACCAGAGTGACCCTCTACTCGGGTTTACTACGCCTGGACCGTGACGATGAGCCGGTGCTCCGCCTCGAGCGGCATGTCTAGATCTGGCGGGAACTGCAGCTCCCCCTCGGCAAGCTCGACGCCGAGCACAATGATCCCGTAGACCCGGCGAAAGTCAGCCTCTCGCAGCGACTTGCCGAGCGCGTCGGGCGGAACCATGCGGCGCTGGATCATCTCACTACGTCGCGCACCAACCGTCATTGCAATCTCCGAGATCTGTCCTTCGCCTTCGATCTCGTGCAAGCCCGCATGCTCCTCCAATACGGCGCGATGAATCTCCTCGGTGCGCTCGCGCAACGCGTCGAATACGGCGCGGCGAGACAACATTCCGAGCCAACGTTTCGAGCCTTCACGCGCAACAACTGGCAAGACGTCGTGACGGGTCGCCCGAAATCGATTCAACACTTCGTACACATCGTCTCGCGGCGCAACTGTGACGACGTCGGAGGTCATAATGTCGGCGGCAATGACCGCAGCAAGGAACGTCGGATCAGATTCGCCCATCACCTTTTCAATATCCGGCAGCGAGACCACTCCCACGAGATCTCCGTTATCGACAACGGCAAACACCGGGCGGGTCGCCGGTTTCACCATCTGAACCATCGCGCCGAGGGATGCGCCCGGTGCAACTGAGAGAGTATCTCGGTCCATCAGGTCTCCGACCCGCCAGGACTCCAGGATGTGAATCAGTCCATCGGCCGCGTGTGCGGGAGAATCGGCTGATGTTCTGAGCTGCTCACGGTTGAGCCCATAGCCGCGGCCGATGAGGTAGGCACTCATACAGACCACCATCGAAGGAACGATCAACCCGTAGCTCCCGGTCATCTCCGTAACCATGACCATGGCCGCAAGCGGAGTCCTCATCCCTGCGGCGAGCACGCCGCCCATGCCCACCGGGATCAGAGCCTGTCGCAGAGACTCGTCGAACTCGAACACTCCGACGGCATTGAGCGCTGCGCCCAACATCGCGCCGACCGCGCCGCCGACGAAAACGCTCGGGCCCAGGACGCCGCCGGAAGCGCCGCTTCCGACCGTCAAGGATGTCGCGAAGCACTTCGCCACGGCGACCGCGGCGAAGAACGCCGGCAGCCTCCAAACGCCCAAGAATCCACCGTCGCTGCCATCGAAGCCGCCGTGGACTGCGGCGCGGGTCACTTCGTACTGTCCATCCATTACCTGCGGTAGCAAGCAGGCGATCATTCCAGTCGCCAAACCGCCCAGAGCCGGGCGGAACCACAGCGGTACATGCGTGGCGCGGCGGAAAGTTCGCTCGACGACGTGAAGCGATTTCGAAAACAAAATCGCAAACACACCGCACAGGGGGCCCAGGACGGCATACGGCAACAACTCGATCGGATGCGAAAACCCCAGCTTCTGAACATCCCCCAGAATGCGGCTCGACTGGTCCGGGTTATAGACGAAAATGAATGTCGAGTATCCGATCACCGATGCAAAGAACGCCGGGACCATCGCATCTGACTCAAACTCCGGCTCGCGATATGGGATGCTGGTTGCGAAAAGGGCACCGCCCAGAGGACATCCGAAGATGGCCCCGACGCCCGCCGCACAGCCCGCAATCAACAACACCCGCGTCTCACGTGCCGTCAAGCCGAAGTAGCGAGCCGTCGTCGACCCGAGAGACGCCCCGAGGGCGGCGATCGGACCTTCCGGGCCCGCTGACCCACCACAGGAAATCACGCCGACCGCCGCTGCGGCCTTCACCAGAGGACCTCTCAAAGGAAACACACCGAGGCCGTGGTGAAACGCTCGGGTCAGAAGATCCGTGCCGTGGCCGGTCGAGAGCCCAAACACCAACTGGACAATCACACCAGACATGAGCCCCCCGAGAGCCGGGAGCAATAGGAGCCGCCAATCGAAAACGAGCACACCGGCCCCGGCGACATCGACGCGCGATCCGACGAACCGATGGATCAACAGATCGCTACCGGTGTGAATCCCCCACTCCAAGGCAACAGCGGCTAGTCCACCGAGCACGCCAACGACTGAGCCGAGAATCAACAATCGGCTCCATCGCGCGCCCGCCGTCGACGAACCCCTCGTCTGCACAGCTGCCGACTCCATACTCTAGAATCTCAGTTCCAAATCAGCTTCATCATTTCGTCTACAATCCATCGAGCTTCGATCGGCCATTAGCAAGGGGACTCACGAATCGACGCCCAACTTGGAACCGCTTGACGCAAGTCCTAGAACCAGATGTTCTCGCGCCGTGTCCAACGAGTCGCCAGCCGCCCCGCACGACGACCGTCACCCGCGCGACTTTCTAGCTCGCGAGTTGTCGTTCGGAGATGCCACCATGCTGGTCGTTTCCTCCGTCATCGGGGTCGGCATCTTTCTGACCCCCGGAGCAGTAGCCGACCTACTACCCCATCCGGGGATATTCCTGGCTGCGTGGCTGGTCGGCGGCGCCCTCTCACTAGCGGGAGCTCTCGCCAATGCAGAGCTCGGCGCCATGTATCCCCATGCCGGTGGTGACTACGTCTACCTGCGCGAAGCCTACCACCCGCTCGCCGGCTTTGCCGTCGGTTGGCTATCCTTCTTCGTCATCTACGCCGGCACGGTCGCGACACTAGCCATCGGCGTCGGCGAAGGATTGGAACTGTTCATCGCGATCGGCGAAAGCGGCAAGATCGCAATCGCAATCGCTACGATCCTAGGAGCTTCCTGGATCAACTACCTCGGCGTGCGCTCCGGGGCGCGCGTCAACAACGCCACGGCCTACATCAAGATCGTCGGCCTGGTCGTCGTCGTCATCGCCGGTTTCCTCGTCGGCAACGGCGACACCGCACACTTCAGCGAATCGACGGTCGAAGCCTCCCACCTACCTCTAACATCCTTCGGTCTCGCCCTGTCGCCGGTTCTGTTCTCGTACCTCGGTTGGAACGCATCGGTGTACGTCGCCAGCGAGATCAAGGATCCGGGCCGCAACGTGCCGCTGTCGCTGTTCACCGGACTCCTGCTTTGCACCGCGCTCTATCTCCTGGTCAACGCACTCTACATCTACGCCCTGCCGATCGACGCCATGCGCCAGGAGGTCCGCGTCGGAGAAGTAGCAGCGCGCGCCCTGTTTGGAGACGGCGGCGGCATCCTCGCGGCCGCCCTGGTCGTCGCATCTGTGCTGGGATGTTTGAATGCGACCATCCTGGTCGGCCCACGGATCGCGTACGCCATGGCCCTCGACGGCCTCTTCTTCAAAGGCGTCGATCAAGTCCACGGCCGGAACCGAACTCCGCACATAGCGATCGTCGCGCAAGCAATCGCCGCCATTGCTCTCATCCTCCTACTCAGAACGTTTCCGAGCATTCTCGACTACACCACATTCGCGATCATCTTAGCGACGATGGCCGACGTCACCGCGCTCTACACCCTGCGACGCAACCAACCGAACCGCAGTCGGCCCTACGCCGCTTGGGGATACCCGCTGGTTCCAGCGTTCTACCTCCTCGCCAACGGCTCCATAGCGCTCGCGATGCTCATCGGGCGACCAATAGAATGTCTCGTAGCCCTCACCGTAGGCGCCACAGCAATCCCATTCTACTTCGCCCTATCGCGCAACGCAGCGACCCAAGACCAATCCCAATAGAGGCTCCCCGCCCATGCCAAGGAGGAGGCCGAAGGTGGTCAAGCAATCTCCGACGAAGACAACACCAGCATCACCCACCGACACCAGTGCCCCAACACCCACACCCCAAAGGCATCGCGACACTTTGACTAGCCAACGACCGCTCGGAATAATGGCGGCATGGAATTTCGCATCTTGTACTGCCAGCCTTGCGGCTACCACGAACGCGCCGAAGATCTCGCAAGCGAGTTGCGCGAACAACTCGACGCCAAGGTAACCGTCGAGGAAGGCGGCTTCGGGCAGTTCGACGTCTTGCTAAACGGTACCCTCGTCGCCTCAAAAGGCGGCCTCATCAAAAGGATGCTGAAGCACGGGCCACCTTCCGAGCAGCTCGTCCGCGACGCTATCAACCGAGCCCTGGCAGATCGCAAAGGCGATTTCTGTAAAATCGAACCGCGCTGAAGGAGGCCGCAAGCACCACTGTCCTACCGTCGCTTCGCACCCCAGTTTTTCGGTCCGCGGCGCCGCGGCGCTTCGGCCGGTTCCGATTGCGCAAATGACGCCGCCTTCGCGTTTCGAACGAACTCAGCAACAAGCTCCATGTCGCGCAGCCCTGCGCCGTTCTCCACGCCGGTGTGGACGTCCACACCCCACGGCCCGACGGCCTCGATCGCCTTCCCCACATTGTCGGGCGTCAGCCCGCCCGCCAAGACAACCGGCACGCGGGCCTTTTCTACGATGGTTCGGCTGATCGACCAATCATGGGTCTTGCCAGTCGCACCGTGCCGGCCGGTTTCGGGGTCGAAGGTGTCGAGGATGATGGCATCCACCCTCCTTTCAACTTCGCGAGCAAGCTCGATCGACTCGGGACCTACTACATTGACTCCTCGAATGATGCGCAGGTGCGGCAGGCCGGCACGCAACAATGGGATCTCTTGGGTCGGGAACTCCCCGTGCAGCTGCAAGGTCGACACACCGAGGTAGCGACACAGCTCGACCGCCTCGCGGGCATTGTCGATGTAGGTAATAGCGACCGACGAGATGAACGGAGGCAGCGCGGCAATGATCGCGCGCGCTCTGTCCTCGGTCAGGTCGTCGTGCAAACCGTGCGGCAGCCGTACGGTGAAGCCCAGAGCATCCGCTCCGGCCCGTTCGATGGCCAACGCTTCTTCCAGCGTCGAAACTCCTGCAATCTGCACCCGCATCGCTCACCTTCAGCCCAACTGTTGCAAGATGGAGGGCAACCATGCACCAACAGTAGGAGCGAACTCAAACCCGGAGCGTAATATGTACGAAGAGATTCTCTACGAGATTGTCGGCGCATCATGCATCATCACCCTCAACCGCCCAAAGCAGCTCAACGCTTGGACGAACCGGATGGGTGCCGAACTCAAGCATGCCATCGCGCAAGCTGAAGCCGACGTGTCCGTCGTAGCCATCATCATTACCGGTGCCGGAAGAGGATTCTGCGCCGGCGCTGATATGAAGGTTCTGCAGGGGCTGTCTAAAGGGAAGCAAGAGAATCAGATCCCAGACGACCTCGATGCGTCTCCGGGCGACGCCGACATGGACGAGTCTTTTCGCGGCACCTACACGTACCTGATGTCGGTGCGTAAGCCCGTGATTGCAGCGATCAACGGTGCCGTGGCCGGCATGGCTGTGCCGATCGCGGCATGCTGCGATTTGCGCTTCGCGTCCGATCGCGCATCGTTCCTGACGGCTTTCCCGCAACGCGGGCTGATCGCAGAGTGGGGGAGCAGTTGGCTGCTGCCGAGACTTGTCGGCCCTGCCCACGCTCTCGATCTGCTGCTCTCGGGTCGCAAGATCAGCGCCGAAGAAGCTCTGCGGATGGGACTGGTCAATCGAGTCATCCAGCATGACGAGTTGCTGGCACACGCGCGCGACTATGTCGCGCAACTCGCGACCAATTGCTCGCCCACGTCGATGGCCATCATCAAACGCCAAGTTTATCAGAACCTGATGGATTCGCTTGGCAAGGCGGAGAAGGAAGCCTTCGGCCTCATGCTCGAGACCTTCCAGCGCCCGGATTTTCGCGAAGGGGTGCAGGCCTTCATGGAGAAGAGACCGCCGAAGTTTGAGCCGGTGCACTAAGATCGAAGGGCTGAGGCTCGGTCCGAGCCGTCGTCTTGTGATGCTGCGCGGCTCGGCAGGAGCCTCGCCCTCCATGCTTCGCGGGGGACTTGGGTCTAGAAAACGCGGAAGCGCTTCTGTACGTGTCGGCGGCGGAGCTGGATCTGCTCGCGACGCTCCGCTTCATCGACCGAGCGGGTTTCCGGAGGTAGGTGGCTGCGAATGTCGGCGAACGGCACCTTCTTCGCGGTGATGGTCGGCCACTCCTCTTCGTTGGGCTGTTCGCTGTAGGCCCAACGCGGCGTCAGGAATCCCTCGCGATGTCCGGCGGTGTCGAGCCAGTTCGGTACTCCCGGGTCGCGATGTGCCACGACCAGGCGAATCACCCCGTCGGGATCGGTTTCACTCTGGCAGCCGTTCAAACTGCCCATGCGGCTGCCGTACTCCATCGACTCACCCCACAAGGTGCCTAGCTGAAAACCGACGTACTGTGGCTCGCGCCGGACGTGATTCTCGACGATCAGGGCTTCGTCTTCCTCGAGTTCGAAAACGCCACCGGCATAGAGATTCGTACTCATCCCGCCACCGGTTGCGCCAGACGCGGCGTTGATCTTGTTGAAAGCGTTGCGTGAAAATTCAATGCCAGGGATCCCGCCCTCGCGATGTCCGTACGTCCCCATCAAGACCGTCCAGAAGGCGTTCCAAAAATGCATCTGTCCACGAACCAGTTCGCCGCAACGGCGTACTTCCGCCGCGGCGCGCGCCGCTGTATACGGCGGCGGTGCCGACCCCTCCGCCCCAATCTGATTCACTTCCAGATGGACCGCATCCTCGCGTTCCCAATCGTAGAACAGCTGCCGCCCGCTGACGTGATTGGCATAACGTTCAGGCCCCATGCTCGGGTCGGTCGGGTGGGGCCGACTGACGACCTTCAAAGTCGAAATGAAGTTGCCGCTGTATCCGCCAGGTTTCTCCGGCGCGAGCAAGATTTCGAACACTCCGTCAGCCCCAACCTCGATCTCGCTCGAGTCGAGCCTTCCAGTCTGCGTCTTCAAACCCGGCGTCAGCTCGCGCAGATCCCCGCTGTCGCCGGCCAATACGCCCGAACTCGTCTCAAAAATTACGTAGTGTGGGGCCTTGCGGCCAGCCGGCGCCGGCGCTTCGCCGCGCCAAACTCGATGGTCGGCTACCTGGCCGCGAACAAGATACTGCTCGCGCCCGTCGATGGGTGCAAAAAAATAGATCGCGTCGGCGTTGTCGATCGTCGCGCGGTTGATGATCGAGAGCGCGTTGCGGAACGCCGGCCGACCCGGATCCTCGTGGAAGGCGCGCTCGACGGCGCTGTGAACGAACCCCATGAGATAGCGGTATCCTTCCGCCAAATTACGGTCCGTCGCAGGCGGCGGCATGAGTTCCGCTTGGTCGATCGCATCACGCGCACTCTGCAGGCTGGCGATCATCTCATCGAATGCCGCACGCAGGTCTTGCTTTGGATCGCTGGGCATCACACTTCCTCCTGACTCGCTTCGCCCTGGTCCCAACCGAATCGGTCGAACAACACCCCCAGTTCATCGCGGATGGCGTCACCCTCGAGTCCGAACTCTGCCAGGCTATAGGTGTGGCCTGTCTTGTGTTTTCGCTGGCGTCCACCCTCAGTGGCCAGAACAGAGCGAAAGCGATCGGTCATCGGCAAGCCAAGGTCGCGATAGACCTGCTCGATCGCCCCAGCTGGATCAGCTGTGAGCTCACGGTAGTCGACGACTGCATGCGGTACATCGGGATGATCCGCAAGTGTTTCCAGTGGGTGAAGATAGGTGTGCCAGGATTGATTCGCCAGCACCTGCAGACAACGCTGCTGTCGGGCTTCTTCCCAGCCCAGCTGCTTCCACCCGGACCGAACGAGTTTGAGCAAGCTCGGTATCGTCTCGCGCGGATCGCGCACGCTCACGACGAAGCGAGCATCCGGAAAGGCTTCGATCAGCGACTCGACACGACCGGACCACAACGGATTCTTGGCCAAATGCGTCTTCTCCGGCCCATTCAAGTACAACTGCCGGCGTACACACTCGCGGTAGAAGCGGTTGTAACGGCGCCGCCTCGCCTCCGGCCAGTCGTTCATGTGGTAGAAGTCGAGATCGCCCATGTACGGCATCTTCGTAATCCAGAACCCAGACGCCATCGAATAGTAGAGAACGATGTCGTCCTCCTCTGGGATTGTCAGACCCATCGCGTGGATATGGCGCGACGGCCCATAGCGCCGCTCTTCCCAAGCATCGACTCTCTTTCCGACCGCCCCACCGAGATACTTGCGATCCAATAGCGCACCGAATTGAATCAGCTTTTTTTGCAGCAGCGAGGGAAAGTAGCATTCATAGAGCAAGAACGATGAGAAGCGACCTTCGTCACGGCTCATCAGTCGATGCGCGAGGGTCGTGCCACTGCGCGCGTGACCGACCATGAACACCGGCGCATGCACTTCGACCTTCCACAGCCCCGGGAAAAGAATGCCGTCGAGGAAAAAACAGACAGCATGAAACGTCGAGACGAGCGGCACCCAAAGAAGCAATACCGTCAGAAAGTAGAGCCGCACCTGCACGGACTCCTCGTTCCACGCCAGGCCGATCATGCGGAAGTAGTTCGCGAAGTCGAAGAAGAACAACACGACGAGCCTATCGGGAGCGAACTAACAAGACGCCGTCTCGGGATCGGCTTGCATGAATGCGTCACCGAGTACGGTCGCACCATCGAGGCTGTACACCTTACCTCCCGCCGAATGGATAACATCGCGGCTAAACACGACACGCCCGACATGGCGCCCGGCACACAACTCGAGCGCCGCCTCTGCCATGACCTCGACCGGCTCGACCATGTCGGGATTCTTGCGCGCGATCTCGCGAACGTAGTCGGCGCTCTGGGTCAGCACGATCGCAACCGGAGCCATGGCATTGACAAAAACGTCGTCCTCGGCGACTTCGTGCGCGAGGGCGACCGTGTAACGCTCCAAGGCTGCCTTGGTCGCACCGTAGGGACCGATGATCAGCGCCGCCTTCTTCGAGTCTCGATAGGGCAGTGCCGGTTGCACCGCCGTTGCGCTCGAGATGTTGAGGATCCAACCGGCGCGCCGCTCCCGCATCCCCGGAAGCGCCTGCAGCGCCAGATCGATCGGCGCGTTGAGGTTTACCTCATACATGAGAGAACGCTCCGCGGTGCTCGCACGACTGGGCAGCTTCATGCGCGCCACGGCGGCGTTGTTGACGAGAATGTCGACTGGGCCGAATGCCTCGCCGGCACGCGCCACCAGGTCTGCGCGAGCCGCCTCGTCGGCGAGATCAGACGCCACAGCCGCTGCTCTGCCGCCGGCCGCATTGATCTCCGCCACCGCCTCCTCGAGAGTTCCATCGAGATCGCCGTGCTTGCCGAGGCGGGAAGCGGAAAGAACCGTCGCAGCGCCCTCGGCCGCCAAGCGGCGGGCTATCGCCCGCCCGATACCTCGGCTCGCACCCGTGATCAGAGCAACTCTTCCCTCACAGCGTCCCATCGACCCAAGGATGTACGGCAAATGACCGATCGCTGTCCAGGTCAGCGATCGGGGCGGGGTTCTCGCCGAACGTGGGAATCGGAGGGAAGCTTGGGGTTGAAAATCGTCTCCCGGAGATAAACACTCGACGACCGATGCAGATCTATATCGATGGTAAGTGGCTGGCTCGCAAAGACGCCAAGGTTTCTGTCTTCGACCACGGCCTCCTCTACGGCGAGGGGGTCTTCGAGGGCATCCGGGTGTATTCGCGGCGAATCTTTCGCCTTCGTGCCCATCTCGAACGACTCTACCGCTCGGCGAGGGGTATTGCCCTCGACATCGCCATGCCATTGGCAAAGCTCGAAAAGTTGGTCGTCGAGGCGGTCGGACGCAACAAAGCCGAAGACGGGTACATCCGTCTCGTCGTCACACGCGGCGAGGGCGCGTTGGGAATCGACCCAGCATCCTGCCCGGCGCCATCGATCATCATCATTGTCGACCAGGTGGCGGTCTACCCGCGCGAGCTCTACGAAGGCGGCGTCAATGTCGTCACGTCACCAACTCGCCAGGTCTCGCACGAAGCAGTCGACCCGCGCATCAAGTCACTCAACTATCTCAAAAACATCCTCGCCAAGATCGATGCCCGAGTCGCCAACGCCCACGAAGCGATCCTGCTCAACCGAGAAGGCTTCATCGCCGAGTGCACTGCCGACAATTTGTTTATCGTGCGGGAAGGCAAGATCTACACTCCGTCGCCGCAAGACGGCGCTCTGGAGGGCATCACACGCGGCGTTATTCTCGACCTCGCCGGCCAGGCCGGTATCCCGGCGTCCGAATCGCGCCTGACACGCTACGATTTGCACACCGCCGATGAGGCATTCCTCACCGGGACAGGGGCTGAACTGATGCCGATCGCCAACTTCGATAGCCGCCCCATCGGCAATGGCAAAGTCGGACCGGTGACGACAAAGCTGCGCGGAGAATTCCAGCAGCTGGTCCGGATCGAGGGCGAGCCGGCGTGGAGCGAGGACACCGCCAGTCAGGGGAAGAAGTACAAGCCGAAGCCGCTGGTTAGTGGAGCTTGAGAGCGAATCGCGGCCGGAACCCGAGGTAGCCGGCCTCCCCTGCTTGGGTCTGAGGTGAGATGTAGCGGCGACTTCTTTGGCGCAATTGTTTCGTGATGTTGCGCGGCTCGGCAGGAGCCTCTCCCTCCATGATATTGTCGCCACGTCAACGAATTCGCGACGAGGCAACTCTTCCACTTCCTGCCGTGTTGCGGCGCAGGGCCGCCCGGAATAGACAGGCGCATGACCGTTCGTCGATTTGATCACGTCGCGATTCCGACCGATCAGCCGGAGGCGATGTTGGAGTTCTATGGGCGACTCGGATTCCAGGTCCCGACCGTCGACGAGTGGGTCGCCACCAAGATCCCCTTCTTCTCGATTCATTTCGGCGACAACAAGATCAACGTGCATACACCGGGGCTCTGGCGCGATGATGCGTTTGATTTGCGCGGACCGAACGCGCGGCCGGGTTGTGGCGACTTTTGTTTCGTTTGGGACGGCGATCTGCCGTCTCTGCAGGCGATGCTTGCGGATGCCGGCGCCAATATCGTCGAGGGCCCTCTCGATATGATCGGCGGCCGCAACCTCGGCCGCGACGCAGGTATCAGCATCTATACGCGGGACCCAGACGCGAACTTGCTGGAATTCATCGTCTACGACCAAGCGGGTTCGAGTTGACTCCACCAGACATCGATTTCGCAAAAGCGCTGCTACCCGGTAAGGAGCTTCACGATTACTTGCGTACTCAGCGGGAGGCGGGCGCAGTTGTCGAGACCACCTTCGCCAAACGACCGGCCTGGCTGATTGTCGGGAACGATGAGTTGTCCGCGGCTTTTCGCGACAACGCGGCCTTTCCCGCTGGTGAACAGTACCAGAGGACGATCGAACCGATCCAAGGGCGCACCTTCCAGAGCATGGACGGCCGGGAACATCACGTTTACCGCAAACTCGCGACCCCAGCTTTTCGCTCGCGCGCGGTCGAGGCATTCGACTGCGAGGGACTGCAACCGCTTGCCCATGAAATGATCGACAGGTTCGCCGGCAACGGCGAAGCCGATCTGGTCAAGGAATTCACCGGTATTTTTCCGTTTCTCGTGATCGCACGCCTGCTCGGCGTGCCGCGCGATGCAGAGTACGGACTGATGCGCTGGTCGGTCGGAATGCTCCAGCTCAACAAGCGCAGCGCCCGCGACTTCACCGAGTATATGCTGCCGGCGCTCGAGGAGCGCAGAAGAGCGCCGCGCGAAGATGTCCTGTCGGCGCTGCTGCATTCCGAAGTGGAAGGTCGGAGGTTGACCGACGAAGAGGTCCTCTCCCACATCCGACTCCTGTTTTCCGCCGGCGCCATGACGACACACGAGGCCATCGGCAACATGATGTACGCTCTCCTCACACACGCGGACGCGCTCGACGCTGTTCGCGCCGATGACAGCCTGCTCGACAACACCGTCGAAGAACTGTTGCGCTGGGAAACACCGGTCGCCGTTCTTCCGCGCATGACTCTCACCGGCACACAGCTTGGCGGTGTCGAGATTCCCGCCGGTGCTACTGCCCTATTCGCAATCACCGCGGCCAACCGAGACCCCGCCGCATTTGCCGACCCCGACCGCTTCGACATCCACCGACCGCCCGATATCAAGCTCAGCTTCGGCCACGGTGGCGAACACTCCTGCCCGGGAATCCACCTCGCGCGGCGCAGCCTCCGCGTCGCCACTGCGGCTCTGATCGAGCGCTTGCCTGAATTGCAGCTTCTCGACGAAACCGCCGCCCGACCTAGCGGCTGTACGGTGCGCGGGCCAAAGTCGATCCCTGTGCGTTTCCGACCGGCCTCACTTGCCTGATTCCGAGCGCCGTCTGCTCTCCGACAGTTCGGCAACAGCAGCAATCGGTTCGGCGAGGATTCGCTCGAGGTGTTGTCGGCATTCGTCCGGCATCGACGAACCAGTCGTCGGATTCACCTGCTCGCCGACGTCATCGGCGACATAGCGCTGAGAACTCCTGACACCGAGGAACGACATCGCATCGCGCAAGACCCGGCCCGGCTTCTCCGTCACATCATCGAAGTAGCCGACAAACAGGTTGCCCTTCGCCAGCCGCTCCCGCCAACGCCGATGGTTCTCGACATACGACGCGCAGCGAATCTGGTACTCGTCTTCAAAAAAGGCTTTGAATTCCTCCACGGGAACATCCGAGACACTACGACCGGTCTTGCGAACCAAATCCTTCTTGGCATGCGACCAAGCGCGCTCTACCGGATCCCGCACCATAGTCAGGACTTTGATTTCTGGGTTTAGTGTCACCACCTCGTCAATCAAGTCATCGTCCATTGCGGCGTAGCTCGCCGTCGCTTCACCGCGGATCACCGGACGGTACAACTCCCGGTAGCGACGCATACAAAGCGCCGACTTGGCGGCGTGGCGCCACAGGGGTTCGCGAAAAAACTTGAGGTACCATGACAGCTGATCCGACTCGAAGCGGGGTTCGCCATGGCATTTCAGTCGCGAGAAGAAGAAGATCTCTTTGGGCTCACTCAGAAAGATCTGCGGATGAAAGCGCAGGTGCGCATGGAGCCACGTCGTGCCCGTGCGCTGCGGGCCGACGATGAGAAAGTCCGGGAAACGGCCCAGGTCCTCCAACCCGTTGGTTTGGACATATCGCAACTGGGCCCGCACTTCATCAGAGATCATGACTTCCTAGAATCCAGGATTCGCGACAATGATCTAGAGGGGGACGCCGCCCGACCTTTGAAAGCCGGCGCTCCGAGAGCTAGACGCTGGCAGGATTCCCGCCGAAAACGAGCATCCTCTCGGAACGAGCCAAAGGACCACCAAACCGACAATGCAATCGAAGCAACCCGAAAACCGACGATTCGTCAAAGTCGGATTGATCGCTGCGGGAATCGCCGCGGCAGTCGTGTTCATCGCCGGACTCGAGGTGGTCCTGCGCCACGGTGGCTTTGACGTCGGGCCGGAACCGAGAGATCCGTTCGCCGGTTTCTCGACCAATCGACCCAGGTTCCTCGAAGGACGAAGACCTGACGGCACGCGCATTTACCAGACGCGCCCAACGCGCCCTCGTCGCCGGCACTGGCAGGAGGAACAAGTCCGACACTTCCCCGCCGAGAAGGCCGCCAACGCGGTCCGCATCTTCGTGCTTGGCGGATCTTCGGTCGCAGGCGTGCCGTACGGAGTGGCCTACAGCTTCGCCGGCTGGCTCGAGCAACGCCTGGAAGAAGTCGCCCCGCAGATCGAATGGCAGGTCGTCAACGCCGGTTTCTCAGGCTACGCGACCCGCCGCATCGCCCATATCGCCAAAGAGATCGGCCGACACCAGCCGGACATTCTCATCGTCTACAGCGGTCACAACGAGTTCGCCGAGCAACGCTACTATCAGCACCTCCTGGACCAGGACCCGCGGCTGTTTCGCATCAATCGAATACTCACCAAGAGCCACATCTACCGATGGCTTTTCCCGGTCGATTCACAGGCTCCTCCGCGCTTCGAGATAGACGACCAGAACCGCGCGTTCGAGATGTTCGCCGTCATGGCCGACCGCGCCTCGGGGGGCGTCTACCCCAGCGAAAGAGAACGCGCCTACGGAGCGCTTCTCTACGAGCACAATCTCCGCGAGATCGTCCGTCGAGCCCACGCCGCCAACGCTCAGACCATCCTGCTAACGCTGTCGCAAAACTTCTCTGATTGGCCTCCCGGCGCGTCGGCCAATCAACCCGACCTCTCGCTCGATGCACTGGCGCGCTGGCAAAGGCATTACGATGAGGGTGTTCGATTGGCGGCTACCGAGTGTACAGAGGCGCTAGCCGAGTTTCGTGCCGCTCTTACGATCGACGGTAGCCACGCCCAACTCCACTACGAGACCGCGCAATGTTCAAGAGAACTCGGAGATTACGATAGCGCGCGCTGGCACTACTACCTGGCGAGCGACCACGATCAGATCCCCCAAGGTGCACCCCTTTCGTTCAACGAGATCATCCGACGAGTCGCGCAAGGCGAATCTGCACACGTCGTCGACATCCACGCTGTGCTCGAGGGCAAGGCCGAGAATGGATTGATCGGTTCGAACTACTTCGTCGACTTCCTGCATCCCAATCTCACGGCGCACCAGGTGATCGCGCATTCAATTGTCGAGGCGATTCGGCGCTCACCTCCGCGCGACGACATCCTCTGGCGCGACACACCGACTGCCGCACCCAGTGCCGATGAGCTCCTCGCAAAGAACCACTGGCTCCGGGTCAAGCAACACCTAGCGATGGGCCTGGCCTGTATCTTATCCCTGCGGCGCGATTGCGCACGTGACGCAGCCACCGAGGCTTTGAGAATCGACCCGGAGAGTGAAGTTGCGCACGAATACCTCTCGATTCTGCGAACCTCTTCACTCTGGGACAAACAGAGCCGCCTTCCATCGGACACGCAGGAAGAGCCAGATCTTGCTTTGCAACCCGACCCGTAGTGTTGTCTAAAGGACGGATTCCCACCCTACAATACGAAGACGCTCCGCGCCCCCGCATCGCCCCGTCTAAAGGCCTTCCAACCGAACTAGCAGGAGACAATTCGATGGCGAGGAAAGACACGCCGGAACAGGCAGAGTTTCGCGAACATTGCCGCCGGTGGCTCGGCGAGAATCGGCCGGCACCACCAGCGGTTCGGTTGCCTGAGATGGCAATCGAAGTCTCGACCGAAGACCATATGGGCTATCTCTCCGACTGGCAGAACAAGTGCTGGGAGGCTGGACTCGTCGGCTCAGACTATCCGAAAGAGTACGGAGGCGGCGGCAACCACGGTTTTCTACGCATCGCCAACCAGGAGATGAGCAAGGCCGGGACGCCGTTCTTGATTAACGTCATCGGACTCGGGATGGCCGCGCCGACGATTCTCCACCACGGGACAGAAGAACAGAAACGGCTCTACTTGAAGCCCCTGCTCGCCGCGGAAGAGATCTGGTGTCAGGGTTTTTCCGAACCGGGCGCCGGTAGCGACCTGGCGAGCGCACAGACGTCTGCGGTCCGCGACGGTGACAACTGGATCATCAACGGACACAAAGTTTGGACGAGCCTGGCGACTTTCTCGAAGTGGATGATTTTGCTCGCGCGTCACAGCAACGATCACAAATACAACGGCCTGACCTACTTCGTCGCTCCGATCGCCGACACCCCCGGTGTGACTGTTCGGCCGCTCATCAAGATCACCGGCGGGACGGGTTTCAACGAGGTCCTCTTTGAAGATGTCGTAATCTCCGACAACATGCGCCTCGACGAAATCGGCAAGGGCTGGACCGTCGCGATGACGACCCTGACCCACGAGCGCGGAGCGGCGGAAGGTGCTGGCAGTGGCGGTGGTGCTGGAGTCGAGGAGCGAATCGAAGGATTGGTCGCGCTTGCCAAGAAGACGCCGCGCGGCAACGGCACAGCGTGGGACGACCCAGTACTGCGTGACCGCATCATCCAAGTCGCGATCCGAGCGAACGGGCTTCGTCAGACGATGCGCCGCGGGCGCGTCGAGGGTCTCATCGATCATCCCATGCGCCTACCGCTGCAGGGCAAGGTCGTCATGACCGAGCTCATGCAGGACGCCGCCGCCATCGGAATGGAGATCGCCGGAGCCGCGAGCTCACTGTACATCAGAGACGAGAACGCGCCAGACCAAGGCGATTGGCCACTCGGCTACATGAACTCCTACGGCATGACGATCGCCGCCGGGACCAGTGAGGTGCAGCGAAACATCTTGGGGGAACGCGTCCTCGGGTTGGCAAAGAGTAAGTGATGGTCGGGGTACAGGTACGGGGTACAGGTACGGGGTACGGGGTACAGGTACGGGGGTACGGGGTACAGGGTACAGGGTACGGGGTACGGGGTACGGCCTACTGGGTACGGGGGTTTAGATTGTGAGTCAGCCTAAGGATTTTGGATTTGGGGAAGACGAGAAGTTGTTGCGCGATTCGGCTCGCAAGTTTCTCAGCGACACGTTGCCGGTCGACAAGTTGCGCAAACTCGTCGCCGGCGACCACGTCGAGGCCTATGAGAGCGCTGTTCAACCGCTCGGCTACGACGAGAATCTATGGAAACAAATCGTCGAGCTCGGGTGGACGACTCTGGCAATCCCGGAAGAAGCCGGCGGAGCCGGGATGAAGGTCGTTGCGGTAGCAGCAATCGCCGAAGAAGCCGGACGTGCCGCACTGCCGTCACCGCTCATTCCGACACTGATTGCTACCGCCGTACTCTGTGAAGCGAAGTCAGCAGCGGCATCGAGTGCACTCGGACGAATCGCTGCGGGCGAGGCAGCCTCGATCGCAATCACCAACGCCCAGGGCTCTTGGGAGCCGACCGACACCGACGTAGTGGCAAGCCAGTCGGGTAATGAAACGACATTGTCCGGGACCGCGTCTTTCGTGCAAGATGCGCGGAAGGTCAGCTTTTTCGTTGTGTCGGCGAAGAACAGCTCGGGGATCGGGCTCTACGTTGTCGACGCCGACGCGCCGGGTGTGACGATTCGGCCGGACCAAATCGTCGACCTGACCCGCGATCAAGCGCGCGTCGAGTTCAAGGACGTCGTGATCGCTGCCGACAAGGTTGTCGCCACAGATGGATTAGAGGCATTGCGCCGGGCAACGCCATCCATGTTGGTGATCGTCGCTGCCGATCTCTGTGGCGCGGCTGAGTGGCAGTTACAAACGACAGCCGAATACGCCAAGGTCCGGACGCAGTTCGACCACCCGCTCGGCTTCTTCCAGGCCGTCAAGCATCCGATCGTCAACGCAATGATCGACATCGACCGCGCAAAGTCGCTGACCTACGCCGCGGCGTGCGAGATCGACAGCGAGCAAGCCACAGCGGAGGTCGCCGCGCGGATGGCAAAGTCCGCCGCCTCGGACGCGGCAGCGTTTATCTGCAGCCGTTCGGTTCAGCTGCACGGCGGCATCGGCTTCACGTGGGAGTGCGACGTCCACATCTACTTCAAGCGCCAAAAGCACAACCAGATGCTCTACGGCGACGGCATCTACCAGCGCAGCAAACTCGGCGAAATGCTATAGCCCACTTCGTCGCAACCGTGGCAATTTCGGAAGCAACTCACCAAAGAGTGCGTATCGGATATTGGGCGATGGCTTGATCGGGAGTCACAATCGGTATCCCGCCGACGATCGACTGACAAACGAGCATCCTGTCGAACGGATCCCGGTGAATCTTGGGGAGCTTCGCGTCATACAGAGCGGCTTCCTCATCGAGCGGTAGGCTTTCGATTCGGTGAGCTTCCCTCATGTCTCGAACGTAGATCTCGGGCGGTCGCGGCAACGGGAGCCTTCCCAAATTGTGCTTGATCGAAATTTCCCAAGCCGAGACCGCGCTCAAGAAGATCTGGTTTCCGGTATCTCGTACCAGTCGCGTCGCGTCCGCGGACAGCATGGGGTCGTCAGTAAGAACCCATAGGAACGTGCAGGTATCGAGGAGTACCTTCATTCGGTCGGCGGCCCATAAAACCCTTCGAGGACATCCTCAGGCAACGGATCCAAAAAGTCGGGCGGAACCACGAGCTCGCCCTTTGCCAATCCGATCGGACGGGGGCTGGTATCCTTCTCCGGCAGGCGGCGGATCTCAGCGATCGGTCGATTTCGTTTGCAGACCACGACAATCTCACCATTCCGCACCCGCTCTAAGTATTCCGAGAGACGCTTCTTGAGCTCGTGTATATTGACCTCTAACATGACTAACTAGTAGGTCATGTTCCTGCCCATCTCAAGAGGTGGCTCCTCTCTGGAAAAGCGATCGCCGCCCCCTTAGACCTTCCCACCGAGCGCGCCAAGTGCTCTATGAAGACAGTCCCAACATTCATCGGACGCGTCCGTCGGCCACCCTCGGCGTCCCGCTTCCTGGAGCAGGAAGGTTGCACCATGAGAACCCGTACTAATTTCACCAGCATGACCGGAAGCACGTTGCGCTTGCACGTCGCTACGTTGCTTGTGGCGGTACTCGTTGCGACGGCGGCCCAGGCCCAGGTCTCCTGCGCCAACCCGGACAATTTGTGCACAGGCAACCCGTGCGTGATTCCCAAGATCGATCTTGCCTGCCCTTGTGTTGTCGACTTCGGCGCGCGGACCGTCATCGTATCGCGCGTACTGAGCTTACCCGACGCTTGTGTTCTCTCGTTCACAGCCGACGATATCGAAGTCGACGCTTCAATCGGCGGAAAGAACCCGAACGGTTCCGACATCACCTTGATTGCGACAAACGACATCACCTCCCGTAGCCCCATCTCGGCACAGGGCAGGCTCGCGCCGGGTGCGATCACCCTACGAGCTGGTGGCAATATCCAAGTCGAACGGCTTGTGCGTGCAGGTGGCTCCCGCGCCCTCGGCGGCGTGGTCACGCTCGACGCAGACGGCCTCCTGACAACCGCAAAACGGGGCAAGGTCGACGTACGCTCAATCAAAACGGAAACCGGCGGGCAAGCAATCCTGCACGGCGATTCCGGTGTGAACCTATTGGGCCGCATCGATGTCTCCGGTGGCACCGGTGGCAGTGTAGCCCTCAGCTCGTCCGCGGATATCACAACCGGCCACCGCATCCTCGCCAAGGGAACGGTGGCCAACGGCGGATCGGTCGCAATCGACGCCGAGGGTACGACGCAGATCAACCGCATGATCGAAGCTCGAGGTAAGGTCACCGGTGGATCGATCGCGATCGGTACCGTCGCGGGTACAACGACGGCGATCATCGTCGATGATAAAGTGAACCTTCGCGTCCGGGGCCGGGCCGGCGGCAACATTCAGCTGATCGCCGAGAATTCGATAACACTGAAGAGAAGCGCAGAGCTCGACACGCGGGCTAGCCAAACAACCGGCGGCGTCATCACTGTCACTGCCCCTGACATCGCGATCGGGGAGCGGGTCGATATCGAGGCAGACGGAAAGACCGGCGGCTTCATCACGCTCACCGCGTCGAATTCGATCGTGATCGAGGAAAAGGTCGACATCGACGCACGCGGTGACACAGGAACCGGCGGTATCATCGACATTGCGGCCGGGCCGATCACGATCGGACTCGACCTCGACATCCTCGCCGACGGAGACGGCGGCGGGAGTGTCGCGATCGCGTCGAGCGGCGACATCTCCGTGGGAGAACGGTTGGACATCGACGCCGGCAGCCTCCTGGACGTGTCGGGTACGAGTCTGCAGATCGCGACCAAGGCAGATATCCGCGTCGTCGACTTCCCACGCGAGATGCGTTTCCTTGCAACCACTGGGGACATGACCTTGGACGGCAAGTTCGACGCCCGCGACAGCGGTGTGATCGAGGGCCTCGCGCTGTCCGGCGAGCTAGTCGCAATCGGCACCTTCCGCGCAGAACCTTCGGGGTGCATCGGATTGTCGGACTCTAATAGTCCGGACACTTCAGCGGCGACCTTTGATGTCGCACTCAGTGCGAGCTGTCCGTAAACGTCGGTCCGACCGGCGCTGAGAGAACCCTCCGGCCGAGAGGTCTACGGCTACGTGCCGTAGACTTTTTGCGCCGGTACTTCTTTCGCCAAGAGGTCATCGATCGCGCCGGCGATCTCGCTGGGCGCCCACTTGCCTCCCTTGTCCACACCTTCCGTCGAACGCCAGCCATCACCGATCGAGATCTTTCCGCCTTCGGCTTCGAAAACCCGTCCCGTAATGTGTGACGAGTGCGGTGATCCCAACCACACCAGTAGCGGCGATACATTGCCCGGATCCCAATAGTCGAAGCTCCCATCTCCGGGCTTCGCCATTCGGGTCGCCATTTCTTCGACGGCCGTCGTCATTCCAGTTCGCGCAGCGGGCGCCACAGCGTTCGCGGTAATGCCATAGCGTCCGAGTTCAGCGGCCTGATTCAAAGTCAGAGCGGCGATACCGGCCTTAGCGGCGGCGTAGTTCGACTGCCCGACCGACCCCTGCAGCCCCGCGCCGGAAGTCGTATTGAGGATGCGTGCACAGACTTCCTTCCCCTCCTTCGACTGTCCGCGCCAATGACGGACAGCGTGCGAGCTAATACAGAAGTGGCCCTTGAGGTGCACGGACATGATCTCGTCCCACTCCTTCTCGGTCATTGAGGCAAACATCCGGTCGCGATTGATCCCGGCGTTGTTGACGACGATGTGCAAATCTCCGAACTCGCCCACCGCCTGTTGCACCGCCTCGGCCGACGACGCGTAGTCGGTGATGTTCGAGCTGTTGACGATTGCCTCACCACCAGTCGCCTTGATCTCGTCCACGACTGCGCCGGCGGTGTCGGAATTGATGTCGTTGACAACAACCTTCGCCCCTTCGGCCGCAAACGCTAATGCATGCGCGCGCCCGAGCCCGCCTCCGGCTCCCGTAATGATCACTACCCTGTCCGTACAAATTCCACTCACTGCCAAAATCTCCATTCCGTGCGCGCTACTCTACTGCCGAGAGGTCATCTACCTAAGTCCGGCTTACCAAACGCGCCCACATTCCACTACCAACCCCGGACGCAACGAGGCCCGAGCATAAAACGCTCGGGCCTCGAATACCTGTTTGAACGCGGGCTGCTCCGCAGCGCGTCCCAAGCGCGACTACGGTCGCGCTTCCAGCACCAAGTTGAGCGGCGTCTCCGTGGCGCGGCGAAATCGGCTGAAGCCGCCCTGAGACACGACCTCGCGCAGCCGGTTCTCTCCAGCCTGGGCACCGAGTCCCAACCCGACTTCCTGCGACTGCGAACAAGGCGTGCACACCATCGTCGATGCCGAGTAGTAGATGCGGCCAACCGGATTGATGTTGTCTTCGAGGCGTTCCCCGGCAAACGGCTCGACCATGAAGAAGGTACCGTCCGGGGCAAGCGCTTGTCGGACATGCGCCGCTGCCCCAACCGGATCGCCCATGTCGTGAAGGCAGTCGAAAAAAGCTACCAAATCGTAAGCACTACCCGGAAAGTTCTTCGCTGTGGCGACCTCAAAAGTGACACGGCCCGACAAACCCTCTTCCGCGGCTAGCTCCCGGGCTTTTTCCACTGAGGCCGGGTGGGCGTCATAACCTATGAATGTCGAGTTCGGATAAGCGCGGGCCATAATAATGGTCGACGCACCGTGGCCACAGCCAACGTCGGCCACCTTGGCTCCACGCTCGAGCTTCTCGACCACTCCTTCCAACGACGGAATCCAATCGGTCACCAAGTTGGCGTTGTATCCTGGATGAAATAGACGACGTGTCCCTTCGAAAAGATCTGTGTGATGCTCGTGCCAACCCAGACCTTCGCCCTTCCGGAACGCGCTGATCAACTTCTCCTGCACCTTGATCATCGCCGTAAAACTGAGAAAGCCACCCATCATCGAGGCCGGACTGGTGTCGTCCGCCAAGACGGCAGCGTGCTCATCCGGTAGACTAAAGGTGCCATCTTCCGAATCGTACTCAATGTATTCCGCTGCAGCTTGGGCCGACAACCATTCGCGCACATTGCGCTCGTTGGTGTTGGTCTTATCGGCAAGCTCCTGCGAGCTGATCGGTCCGGCGCCTGCCATCGCTTTGTAAAGGCCCAGCCGGTCGCCAATGACAGTCAGGGCGGCGGTACCGGTTGCCCCAACGTCTCCGACGACTTTGTTTACGAAGTTCTCCAGCTTGCTCTCGTTGATCATCTTCACAGTCTCCCGTTCTATCGGTTGATTTCGTAAGTCTTAGGAACGCTTCGAGAAGCTCGGAATCAGCATCGGCATGGTCTTGCGATACTCGGCATACGGCTCTCCCAACATCTCTTCCAAGTCGCGCTCTTCGAGTTGAATCGCGACCAGGATGTAGGCCGTCGTCCCCAAAGCAAAGAGAAGATGCGCCGAAGTCATCGTCGGAGCCGCCCAGAAGATCGTCAGCCAGCAAACGTAGATGGGGTGGCGAACCACTCGGTACGGTCCCGGTGTGAAAAAGGTTTTCTCCACACAAGGAATCCCGACCAGATTCGAATACACCTGGCGCAAGCCGAAGAGATGGAAGTGATCGATGCAGAAAGTTACTGCAACCAAGCTCACCCATCCGGCACCATACAATGTGTAGATCGCAGCGCGCGCGGTCGGGTTCTCCACGGACCAAACTGTTCCGCCAATCGGCTCCCAGAAGAAACAGATCGCGAGCATCGCGGCGTTTGACAGCAAAACGTAAGTACTGCGCTCAGCAGGCTGAGGGATGTACTGCGTCCACCAGCGCTTGAACGCCGGTCGCGCCATCACACTGTGTTGCAAGGCAAAAACCGTCAGCAGAACCAAGTTCATCGCTACAGCCCTACCCACCGTCGAGGTCGGCACTGAATCGATTGTCTTTGCCAATCCGAAGTTACCGACAAACGCCGCACCGACGCCGGCGGTGGCAAGAAACATCACGTAGCTCAGAACACCGTATCCGAAGATCGTGACCCGGCTGAAAAGCCCAGCCGCTGCGTTTCCACCAATCCTGCCCTGTTGAATCGTCGCCATTTTGATCTCCTCCGTTGAGTTTCAGTTTCTCGGTTGCCGTCTGGAACTCTTACGAAGCAATGGCGGTGCCAACTCCCGAGAACCGCGCCAAGCGAGAAAAACACATGTAAACACTGAATTTTCTCGAACCACTTGTGGTTCTTGGGCCATAAGTGGTTCTATCCTGGGCCAGATGAACCAACGAGAAGACCAGCCAGGCACCCCGCTAGGTACCAGTGACCCGATGCACGCCGTGGTAGGGTCGGCCCCAGCCATCGTCGAGCTACGCGAGCAGTTGCAACGACTCTCCAGCTTTGACTCCGTGCGCAGTCCGCACGTGCCCACCGTGCTACTTTGCGGCGAAACCGGAACCGGCAAGGGACTGATCGCGAGAACCCTACACGACTGCGGTCCGCGTGCGGCTGGGCCATTCATCGACGTCAACTGTGCCGCGATCCCTGAAACGATGCTCGAGGCGGAGCTGTTCGGCTTCGAAGAGGGCGCGTTCACCGACGCCAAACGAGCAAAGCCAGGCCTATTCGAAGCCGCGGCGGAGGGTTCGCTCTTCCTCGACGAAATCGATTCCTGCTCGCTGACCCTTCAGAGCAAGCTGTTAAAGGTCATCGAGGACAAGAGCTGTCGCCGGTTAGGTTCTCTCACCTCGCAATCAATCGACACTAAACTCATCGCTGCCAGCCAGCGCAATCTCGCCGACCTGGTCAGCTTTGGTCATTTCCGGGCGGACCTCTACCACCGCCTCGCGGTCGTCGTGCTGCAACTACCGACTCTCGCGGAACGCATCGAAGACATCCCACTCCTCGCCCGCCACTACCTCGACCGATACGCAGACGCACACGGACTTGCCCCAAAAGCTCTCACTGCCGATGGGGAGCTTTGGCTGATCGAATACGGCTGGCCGGGCAACGTTCGCGAGTTGAGCCACCTAATGGAACGCGTGACCCTCCTGGTGACCAACCACGAGGTCGACTCCGAAACTTTCGAGAAGCTCCGAGTCCCCGTCACGACCAGAGCGCCCGCAGTCCCGTTCGTACCTTCGGCAGCTCTGCCTACTGCCGCTGCCAGCGCCCCTGCGGTAGGAGGATCGCCCAGCGACGAGGCTTCCGAGATTCGCGATGCCCTACGCAGAGCCGGTGGCAATGTGGCCGCCGCGGCGCGGATCCTCGGGGTCGGTCGCAACGCACTCCGCTACCGGATGCGGCGGCACGGCATTGAGAAACCGACCGCTCAGGAACTTGCCGCAGCCACAGCAGGCACAACGACGATTGCCGAGGCACCCACCAGCAGAATCGCGCCACCCAAAGCGCCACCCCCACAACAGCCGAAGGCACCGCTCGATCCGGAGCCGCCCTCCGAACCGACCGCAGCCCTCCCCCAATGGGAGGAACGCACGACTACCGTTCTGTCCATGGAAATCGTCACACCCAACGAAGCCGACGGTGTGATTCGCAGCGACCCCTGGACCATTGCCAGAAGATGGCAGGATCGGATCATTGCAGATCGCATTCGCGGCTTTGGCGGGACAATCCTGCAATCCGACCCATCGCGCATCACAGCAGTGTTCGGTGTTCCAAAGGCTCTCGAACAGTCTCCGCAACGGGCCATCCGCTGCGGGATGACAATCCTACGGCAGCTCGCCGAGGAGACGGAGCGCGGCAGAGCCGTCCCGCAGATTCGCTTGGCGATTCATCTCGGGCCACTACAATTCGATGCCAACGCGGCTGATCTCGCCGCGTCGGTCCTCGCTACCGGCGACACCTTGGTCCTGCCGCAACGACTCCTCGCATTCACAGCCGATCGAGAAATCCTAGTATCCGCTTCCGTTGCACGTCGGATCGAAAAGGACTTCGAGATCGTCGACCGACCGGTTCGTTTCGCAGGGTCCGGTGAAAACACCGAGGCCTACACCGTCGTCGGCGCAACAAAACCGAAAAACGCGCTCGCCAGATCCCCAGAGCTACGATTCGTCGGACGCCAACACGAGATCGATCTCATCCATGACTCGTTCGGACGATCGCGCACCGGCAACGGACAGCTCGTTTTTCTCGTCGGGGACGCCGGTATCGGCAAGTCCCGGCTGATCCAAGAGTTTCGTCAATCGCTCAAGAACGAAGACTGCGCGTGGGTCGAAGGACGGTGCGCCGCTTACGGAACGTCGACCGCCTTTCTCCCCATCGTCAACGCACTGCGATCGTACCTCGAGATCGAAGACCGCGACGACGAGGCAGCTGCCGAAGCGAAGATCGCAGAGCGGGTCGACGCACTCGGAGACGATCTGCAATGGACGAAACCGTTCCTTCGACAGATCCTCTCCATGAAGAGCGACGAGCGCGCGACAGAGCTCGACCCCGGACGAAGGCGGAGTGAAATTTTTCGCGCCTTGCAGTCCATTGCCATCCGAGAATCGGAGCGCCGCCCCCTCATCATCTGCATCGAAGATCTCCACTGGATCGACGAAGCGTCGGAGGAATTCTTGGTCTTTCTGGCCGAGACGCTGCCCGCAAGCCGCGCGTTACTCCTCTGCTCGTACCGACCCGGATACCAGCACCCGTTCGGCGATCGCAGTTACCACCAGCGCCTGTCTCTGACCGCCCTCTCAATAAAGGATACAGCGTCAATCGCCGAATCCGCACTAGGCGTCCACGAGCTACCCGCTGAAGTCAAAGAACTGATCGCCGAGAAGGCCGAGGGAAACCCTTTCTACATCGAAGAGATCGCAGCTTCGCTCATCGAAGACGGCTCAATCGCGAAGCACAACGGCAAGGTTCAGCTCATGCGGCGACGCGAAGAGATCGATGTCCCAGATACGATCCAAGACGTCCTGATTGCGCGTATCGACCGACTCGCAGACGAGCCGCGACTGGCGATACAAATTGCCGCCGTCATCGGCCGCGAGTTTGCTCTTCGTCTTCTCGAACGCATCAGTGAAACAGGTGATACCGTTCGCGGCCAGATCAACGAATTGCGAGCACTCGAGCTGATTTACGAAAAGGGAATGCATCCAGAGCTCGCGTACATGTTCAAGCACGCGCTGACCCACGACGTCGCCTACAACAGCGTCCACCATCGACGACGCACCGACTTGCACCGCATCATCGGCCTCGCCATCGAAGAACTCTACACGGACCGTCTGGCCGAGCATTACGAAACCCTCGCCCACCACTTCAGTGAGGGACACGATTGGCAACGCGCCCTGCATTATCACACGATGGCCGCCGAAAAGGCCGCCGAGAGCCACGCCAATCGCTCGGTCACCGAACACTGTCAGCGCGGCCTTGCCATCGCTGCTCAACTCGGCGAGGCGATCGCAGATCCCGCAATCTGCAACCTCGAGGAACGCAGCGGTCTGGCATTGTTCTACTTGAGTGAGTTCAGAGAATCCGGCCGCGCCTACGAACGCGCCGCTGCCCGCGCCAGCGATGCCCACGTGCGCGCTATACTGCTCGCGTCCTCTGGTCTCAGCTTCTTCTGGGCACACGACTACGAAGATACCAGTCGCGTGTTGAGCTCAGCCAAACAACTCGCCGACGCATCCAACGACAAGGCCGCACTCAGTGTCGTCGGCTATCTGGCCAGCACCTACGAAGGAATCATCAACGCCGACTTCGAGACCTACGAGCGCCACTGCAACCAGGCCCTGCTGCTACAGCAGGAAAGCGGCTCCGAGTTGGCCGAGGGTATCGGCTGCTTCGCCCGGTCCGAGCTCTACGAATGGACTGGACGCTACCAACAGGCTGTCGAAGTCGCCGACCGCGGTATCGCAATCGGCAAGAAGTTGAAGCTCTCACACATCATCATCTGGCCCATGTGGTTCGGCGCCAAGGCTCAGTGCTGCTTGGGCAACTACGGCGAGGCGCTGAGCCGACTACACGAAGCGTCAGACCTTTGCGCGCGGATCGGAGACCGCGCATGGCGAAGCCGGATGCTCAACACCCTCGGCTGGTGCTACGCCGAGATCGGCGCGCACGAGACCGCGGCCGGGTACAACACGCAAGCTGCGGCCCTGGCCCACGACATCGGAGACCTCGAGATCATCGCCAACTCGGAAATCAACATCGCGCTCAATCATCTCGCCGCCGGCCACCTCGATGAAGCCGAGGAACTGATCGCCCCGATGCGCGCGCATCTGGAAGGCCCGCCCGACGACCCCTGGATGTTCTGGCGCTTCGCGCTGCACGTTCTCAACGCCGACGCCCGCATCGCTATTGCCCGCCGCGACCTCGACCAAGCGCTTCAACTCACAGAAAGACAAGTCAGCAGCGCAGCAACCCACCGCGCCCCCAAGATCGAAGCGCGCGCCGCGGCGCTCTGTGGACAGATCCTCCTCGATATGGATCGACGGCCGGAAGCGCTCGAAGCACTCTCCACAGCGGCCCAAGTAGCCGAACAGATCCAGTACCGTCGCGGCTTTTGCGAAACCCTCAAGTTGGCGTCAGAAGCCCACCGCAGAGACGGTAACGCACAAAGTGCAGACGAGGCTATCGCCCGAGCGAGACAACTGGCTGCGGCGTCAGCAGATTCGCTGAGCGACGAACAGCTACGCAGGCGGCTGCTCGCCGAAATCGGCTAACCCACTGTGATAATCGGATACCCGCAACAGGTCGATCGTTCCAGGGCGCAACTGTTCAGACCAAGAATCACGAGGGCTTCGAGACCACCGTGGACGCCGCCGCCAATCCGCGATAGTGCTCCCGGCAGGGCACGAATGGGAGACTCGGATGGCGTCGTCGCTACAATCACTCATCGCATCAGGCACCAAGCTTTGGCTCGACTCGATCGATCCTGATCTGGTCGCCAGCAATCGCAAACTCGGGGCTACCGGCGCCACGTCCAACCCGATCATCGTCTCGGACCTGATCAAGAGTGGTCGCTTCGACGCGGACCTCGCGCGCTGCGTCGACGATGGGCTCGACGACGAGGCAATCGCCTGGGCGATGACCGATCAGCTGGTGCGCAACGCCCAAGAAGTCTTCGAACCGGTCTGGCAAGAAACCAAAGGCAATGACGGTTACGTCAGCTTCGAGCTCGATCCGTTGCTCGAAGACCTCGAGCTCGGCCCGTCGCACGAGGAGCGCGTCGCGAAATACATCGAGCTGGGTAAAAAGTGGAGCGCCGGCCACACCAACCGAATGATCAAGGTTCCGGCTACGCCGGCCGGACTCGATGCGCTCGAAGAGCTATGCGCGGCCGGCGTGACACTCAACGTCACGCTGATTTTCACCGATCGGCAGTACCGCCTCGCCCGCGAAGCGGTGTGGCGCGGAGCCCAGCGGCGCGCATCCCTCGACTCGTTCAAGAGCGTCTATTCGATCTTCGTGTCGCGTGTCGACGTTTACACCGAGAAGACAGTTCCTGACCTGAGCCAGTCTGCCCAAGGCGAGGTTGGCCTCGTCGGGGTCAAGCGCATCTGGGCCGACAATCAAAAGTTCTGGGCCGAGAAGGGCTTGCCGTTGGAGCAGGAAATCATCTTCGCCAGCACCGGTACCAAGAAGGCGAGTGATCCGGTGGACAAATACGTTGGCGCGCTGGCCGGCAGCGACATTCAAACGAATCCGCCGAAGACCAACGACGACATCGAGGCATTGGGCAAGAGCTACACGCGAGCGGTCGACCAACTACCCGCCGCCGTCGTTCTCGACGAAATCGACGCCAAGGTCGATCAAGCGCAGCTCGAAGAAGTCCTCATGCGCGAGGGCACCGCAAAATTCGCCGACCCGCACAAAGCCCTGATCGAACTCATCAAAGAGAAACGAAACACCCTCGCCGCCTGAGGCGGCGGTGGTCCTACTTCAACAGCTCGCCTGCTCGTAGTCCCGCGGCAATGCATTGGGCGATTCCCTCGGATATCGTCGGGCTGTAGTGGACGCGATCGACGTAGTTTTCTTTTCTCTTGCGGCCCTGTCCGACGTGGGCGCACCAGTGGAAGTTTTCGCCCAATTCATTTCTTGACGCCATCGCCTTCACCAGGTTGTAGCTGTCGAACGGCTCCGGCACTGGCTGCCAAAAGAAGGCCGTGCGGATGCCGTAGACTCGTCCGATGGCGGCGATCGCTTCGACATTCGCCCGATACCGGCGAGCGACGAGCTTGGCGGGTTCGTTCACGATCCGGGTCCCATCTCGCACCAACCCCGCTCCCCATTGCTGGACGGTGCCGACATTCGTCGTCTTCTCGAACAGTTGAAACAGCGGTAGCAAGCGAAGGACTGCCCACGCCCCCGACGACAGCTCCTGTTCCGTCTTGACCGTCGTCGAGAACGTCGAGAACGGAGGCTCACGCGTAAAGTTGTTGTCGTTGAGCCCATCGAGGAAGATCGCCAGGTCCGGTCTGGGGCCGAACGTCGCCTGCTTGTCGAATTGGATTCGCTCCTGCGTCGAGTAGTAACCGCCACGCGCTACGTTGTAGACGTGGACTGGTCGGTCGCCGGCGCCGGCGAGTGCCGCTTGCAGCCTTGACGGGATCGTATCCTCGTCCGCAACACCGTATCCGAAGGCCGTCGAGCCGCCGAAGAAGAAAATGTTGTACGCCTTGCGGTCGGGCGGCCATACGGCTTGGTCCAATCCAAGCCGGTACCCAGGCGGAGATACGTTGACGAAACGTCCCGCCAACGGCGCTTCGCGAACCTGGGCCTGCACGTCGCGAACGAAGCCCATCGAGAACTCGTTCATCAAGTCCGTGCGCTCACTTTCGCTGAGATCGGGATAGGCCAAGGCCAACGCCTCGTGGCGATAGTCCGCGAACTCCTTACCCTCGGCAGAATCCTCGCCACCGACGAACGGCCATGCCAAGAGATTCGCCGCAGCAAAAAAAACGCAGGTGGCTGTGAAGATCGTCGAGATCGCGACAAAACCGGCAGCACCTCGCTGAAGCATCACCAGAAACGGCGACGGCACAGTAGCGCTTTGCTCTAGTCCCACCCCGCCATCGTTCGATTCCCTCGGCATCCGAAAGCTAGAATGGAACGAAGACGGTACCGGTACCCGTCACCATTCGATCTCCCGCCTCGGTTTCGAGCAACAAGTCGCACTCCAGCAACCTCCCGGCGTCTTGTTCCTCCACATCGGTCACAACGCCGTTGACCAGGAGAGCGACATTCGGCTGCACAAAGGCCCGAAACGTCGCCGAGATGCGGCGAACTTCGGCTCCTGGCGCCGCGCCTTCGAGGAGGCGGGAGAACATTGCCAGGCTCATGTTGCCCGGTGCAATCTGGCCGGGGAGTCCGTCTTTCTTACCGCCCTCTTCCGATAGAAAGCGCGGCGCGACTTGGTTCGCCGCGCGGACGTAGTCACCAATCTGCTCCCGAGCGAGGGTCAACTTCAGCGGCGTGAGATCGTCTCCAAAATCCAACATCGCGGCGCCTACCGAAACATCATCTTCTGGTCGATCACCGCGACCATTTCTTCACGCTGATTGAAAACCGACACCCGTAGAACCAAAAAAGTTAGATTCCCCGAACGCCCGGTCTTTTCGTAGATGTCATGCAGGGTCCCAACACCGGTGAGAACATCACCGACTCGCACCCGCACTCCGATTTCGACATCTTTTCCGGCATCCATGCCGCGATACATCAAGTCCATGGGAATACCGTCCGGAACCCACTTCTTTCGATGCAAAGTGATCGCAAAAGTGGGATTGGCAACCAGGTCCGGTCCATCTTCGATATAGCAGGCAGCAGTTTCGCCACATGCGCGCGAGTACCGAATCAGCTGATCCGCGGTAACGGGTTTGGACTTGGAGCGTTCGAACTCCTGCCCGATCAGACTTCGATCCAACTCCAACTCGTTGAGCGGACTAGGCACGTGACGCCCTCACTCGTTCGCGAAAATCGACAGCGCGGTAGCTGCCCTCGCGCAACTCACTCACCAGGTCGTCGATGTCGCGAATCTCTGCGTCGAACTCAGTCGCGCAAATCCCGATCAACGAGACGAGATGCGCATCGCTACCGCCGAAGCCTTTGTACCCGTGCTGCTTCATCACCTCTTCGACGCGCTCATTCTCCCCGCGGCGGCTACCGCCATTCAACGCCTCGACCGTTCGAACTCCTTCGAGTGCTGGCTTGTCTTCGTAGTGCTCGCAAAGGCCAATGGTCGGGCGGCCCGGGTGACAAGGCGCTGCGATTCCGCCCATCCGTTCGACCTCGAGAATCACTTCCTGCGCATCCAAGCGAACATCGGAGAAATCGAAGCGGCTCGCCATCTCATCCGTGACCCCGTAGAGCAATACGTGGCCGTAATTCGTCTCCACCTCGGCGCCGCGTAGGATAATCAACTCGTAGCGATCTTCGAGGTCGCGGTAATCTACATCCGAACTCCACTGGCGGTGCTCCGTAAGGACGATTCCGTCGACCGGAACAACGTCCTTTTTCTTCGTCAGCCACTTCAAATAGCCCTCGATCGGGGCTCGGCTGTCATCCGAAGCGTCAGTATGGGCGTGCAGGTCGAGAATCATCGGCAGGGATAAGATCGAAAACGTGCAACTACGGAAGGCCTCGCGACCGCCAAACGGCGGTTCCCGGGCAACCAAGTCAGACTTCCCCCCAACCCCGGCGAAGTCAAGGCACCGCTCGACGCGCCCCAGTTACCTCAATCTTGGAAATCGAACCGCGAATCATGCGCTCGAGGTGCGCGATTCCATAGCCCGGGCCTTCATCGACATACTCAAAGCTCGGAATATAGAAGACCGGCGTCGGGCCTCGAAGCGCGGCATCGGCGAGATGCCAACGGCCGTCGTCAAAAATCTCGGTCCATGCGTGGCCATAGGCCCCCGCTCCGCTTTGCGACGGCACACCGATCACAGTGCCGTGGACGACCTTTGACGGCAGACCGAACGAACGCGCCAGCGCAGCCAACAGAACCGCGTGCTCCGTACAATCACCAGACCTGTGGCGTGCTACTTGCGAAGCGACGTCGTTGCCACGACCGAGGGACTTGTCAGTGATGTAGTCCGCGACAAAACCGGTCAACGCCTCGCGCGAAGGCCTGGCTCCGAGATCCTTGGCAGCCTGTCGAGCCACCGTCACAACCGGCTCTTCATCAAAGTCCACCAAAAATGAAGCAGCGCGATGGATCTGCGATGGAGCGACATCCCGCATCGGGTATCGACCGATCTCAACCTCGAGGCGATCCTCTCGAACGATGCCGACATCCCAACCTAGGATCGTGCTGGCGAGGTATGTAGGATCCTGAGCATACAGCACCAATCGCAAGTGCGACGCGCCATGCAAAGAAACGTCGGCTTGCACCGAAAAGGGGAGTACGTGGAGGTAGAGACCGACTCCCTCCGTCGACCACGCAAGCGTCGCCGTCGCAACGGTGATCGCCAGAGCTGCAGCGACTCGTACGGCCCAAGACGGCACGGAATCAGAACCTGCCACGCTGAAAAATCTGCACCATCTCGAACTCGAGCTGGCCGAACTTCGTTTGCCCAGCCACGGTCTCTCCCTGATCATCGACGATCGTTCTGACAAGCAAGGGTCCCACCGAGACGTCCACATTGTAGTGCCCGTCGTCGCGTTTGCCCTTCATCTTCACGACACCGGTCGTCACCGCGGCAGGTGAGACCTCCGGTAACCAAGAGCCGAGCTCGATCGACGCGCCAGCTTCCCCCTTCTGGACCAACTGGCGCACAGCCTTTCCGTCACCGAGCATCGAGTGAATCCGCGAACCTGTGAATTCAGAGGCAAACTCTTTCTCCTGCAACATCCCGTAGACTTTCCAACCATTGTCACTCGGGTCGAGCGCGAGGTTGGCGGTCAACCCGCCATTCTCGGATTGGACATGCACCGCGTTGATCAGCATCCCCTCACGCGTCGAAAACTGCACGTCGACGATGTCACTCGCCATCAACGTTTGACCATCGACCGGCAACAACAAGTGGGACGAGCGTTCGAGCCGAACGTCACCTTCGTCGTGTTCGTAAAAAGCCGTGCGCTCGACGCCCACCGGACGTTTGGAAAACAGCACCCGGACCACCGACTCGTAGAACGGTTTGCGTCGCGGCGTCGATGGATAGCGGAGGTTCCGGACGATTTCTTCGAACAAGCGGGCAAACGTCTTCCTGTAGCCGGTTTCGAGGTGCCGACAATACACGGATCGATCGGCAACCGACGCGACGCGATGCTTCAAGTGCCCGTTACCGCCACCGACGGTGTAGATCCACTCGACCGAAAACATTGGCGCACCGTCGATCGCGCCGGCCTCGACCTCGGACACCTGCGTCTTCTCGATCGCCCCGAGTTGGCTCGAGAACTCTTCGAAGGCGAGCTTCGAGTAGTCGATCAGCGCCGCCGCCAGGTCCAACTCGTCGGCGAAAAAGAAACACTCGACGGAGCGTGGCGTGCCAATGTCGATCACGACCGACGTGCCCGAACCATCTTCGAGAATCTCGATCGGGAGCGCCAACTTGCCAAGGATCCTCGTCGCGAAGTCCGCCTCGACACTCTCCAGAGGCCGCGACACCAGATCCCCGGTTTCAACCGCCAACTGATCTGCAAAACGCTGTGGCGCTGTTCGCGCACTACACCCGACCAAGAGGCCGAACGTCACCAATAGAACAATGCCCCTCATCCGCGACTCCTTCGTCTCCGCTTCGCTTTGACAGGCACAAAGTGGGGCAGGCTGACGCCGCCTCCGAAGTCGTTAAAGCGGACTACCACCGGCATCCCAATCTTCACGGAATCCGCCTTGCACTCGACAATGTTGGTCAACATCCGCACACCTTCGTCGAGTTCTACATAAGCGAGAACATACGGCACCATTTCGCGGAATCCCGATGACTGATTCTGGTGCACCACGGTGAACGTGTAGACCCGGCCCTTGCCGGTGCAACGCTGCCATTGAACCTCGCTCGACAAGCAATCCGGGCATAGCGCACGCGGGTAGTGCCGCAACAGCCTACAATCGCCACATTGTTGGACGTACAATTCGCCGCGAGCACAAGCTTCCCAATAGCCACGCGACTCCTCGTCTATCCGTGGCAACGGAATTTTCGGACCGGTCTGATCAGACACTTCCGCACCTCCCCATGTCCCGCACCTACCTACGGCCGAGAACCAAAGTAACCCCGCTATGCCGCAACCCGAGCATTCCCCCAGTGCCGTGACACAGCACCGTCGAACAGTCGTCGACCTGGCGCGCGCCACACTCCCCGCGGAGCTGCTTGACCGCTTCGATCACCAGAAAGATCCCTCTCATCCCCGGGTGATTGGACGAGAGCCCTCCGCCATCGGTGTTGATCGGCAATTCACCACCAAGACCAATCCGACCTCCCGAAACAAAGTCGCCACCCTCTCCGAGTTTGCAGAAGCCAAGGTTCTCCAACGTCGACAAGACAGTGATCGTGAAGGAGTCGTAGATCATGCACATGTCGACGTCGGCGTGCTCGATTCCCGCCATCGCCATCGCCATCGGTCCGGACTGAGCCGCTGCAATCTTTAGAAGATCGCGTTTGCCCGCAGAGGTATGTCGCAAAGCTTCGGCACCACCGAGGATCCTCACCGGTTCCTTGCGAGAATCGCGTACGCGGTCCGACTTGGCGACGACGACCGCCCCTCCGCCGTCGGTGATGATGCAGCAGTCCAACAGATGAAGAGGCGACGAAACGACACGAGATGCCAGCACGTCGTCGACCGTAATCGGATCGCGAAACTTCGCGACCGGGTTGAGACTCGCGTGCCGCCGGATCGTTACTGCCACTTCAGCGAGCTGTTCGGCTGTCGTGCCAAACTCGTGCATGTGACGCTGCGCCACCATGGCATAGGAATTCATGACGGTTGGCCCGTACGGCGCCTCGAATTGATCGGGCGGATCGCCGCCCGAAAGGCCTCCGGTTCCCACGGCGAAGCGATCCGACGAGGCCTTGCTGCCGTACGTGATCAGGGCGACCTCACACAGTCCGGCAGAAATCGCCGCCGCCGCGTGTAGAACCTGCGCGACAAAAGTCGAACCACCGATATTGGTCGAATCGTGGTAGCGCGGCTGCAGGTTCAGGTGTTCCGCCAGCGCCATGATGCCGATCGGGCTAAGGCCCGACGAGAGCAGACCATCGACGTCGCGAATTGACAAGCCGGCGTCATCGAGAGCACCCCGCGCTGACTCCGCATGGATCTGAAATTGAGTCTTATCGGGTGCCCACCGGGTTGGGTGTTCGAAGACGCCGACGATTGCAGCATCATCGAGCCCACTCATGATCCGTCCTCGACCTCGAGGGTCGCGACGAAACCCTGAATCCGATCGGCTAGGGATTGCGGCCGCTCCAACTCGACCGTATGGCCGGCATCGTCAACCAGATCCATCCGGGCGTTGGGCAGCATCGGACACAACTCCTGGGAAAGGGCCGGCGCAACAATTCGATCTTCCGCTCCACTGACGACGAGCACTGGCTGCCTGACCTCAGACAACGCTCCGGTCAAGTCCGCATTCCGCCACGCCACGAAATCGTGATAGCGCACCCTTGGATCGGTTCGGATCTGCTCCGTCCAAGCCTCGCGCTTGACCCCAACCTCTGTGTTCGCGGCGAACTCGTCCTCGCTGAACGGCTGCGGACTGCGCCCCAACATTACTTGCCGCCAGCTCTCCACCATCTCGTCCTGCAAAGTCACCCGGGCAGCACCGCCGAGGAGAACTAAACCACGCACCTCACGCCGCTGTAGGGTGGCATAGCGCATTGCGATACTGGCTCCCAATCCCTTTCCGACCACGACGTGGGGCCGCAGTTCCAGGACTTCAACGAAATGCGACAAAAATTCCGCGTACGCTTCAACCGATTCCAGACCCTCGGTCGAACCCGAACGCCCGTGTCCGGGCAAATCGAGAGCGATGACCGAATGGCGCTCGGCGATCAACGGCAATAGGCGGCGCCACAATCCCAGATTGGCCCCGGCGTCATGCACGAAGACAAAGAGCTCACCCCGATCCAACGCGGGCATCACGCCCGGAAGAGTGGACGCCCCGGAGTGGACGTAATGGGCGGCGACACCATCGGAATCAACATACTTCGAGTACATAATGGGGATCGACGTCAGAGCGCCGTACGATACACTTAATGAATCCCCGGAAGCGCCGTCAATCGCAACGAGGCACGTCGAGCTGAGGACTCAGCGCGCAGCATCGACGCATTCAGCGAACAACTGGTGGTAGTTCGTCACCGTCCCCAACTGCTTCAGGTAAGAATCGAGACCCACGAGGGCGCGGCCCAAGAACAGGCGATGGCCAGGGGCCCGGAATATCCGGTTCTCGAATCCAATCTGCGCCATCTCCATCGTCTTCTCCATCGAATCATACTCACGCGGGTCGTAGTCGCGGTCTTGGAGGATCGGCTCACAGAAAATCTTCATGATGTGCACCATCGGCGCTGGGTCATCGTCCGGACCGATGAAGTCGAGGTCCAACAAAGCGCCTCCGAGGTCATCATCCTCGTCTTCGAGGAGCGCCACCGCCATCGCCAGGTAGGCCTTACGAATCTTCGCCGGGAACACGCGGATGCTACCGAAATCCAGCATCCCCAACCTCGGATGATAGCTCACGAGGTAGTTGCCAGGATGAGGATCCGTGTGCAGCACTCCAAAGTCGAAAATCTGTCGCCAGACCAGGCGATAGTATTTGATCGCAACCCAATCCTTGAGTTCTTGGTCGACACCCTCCTTGAGGATGTCGGCGAAGGGATATCCGTCCAGAAAGCTCATGGTCAACACCCGCCGGGACGACAGTTTGGCGTACACGCTCGGCACTTCGACCTCTGGATCATCTCGAAACATTTTCCGAAAGCGGCGTGCGTTGCGCGCCTCGTTTTCGTAGTCGAGTTCCTCCGACAGACGCTCCTGCAGCTCACCGACAACCCCGGCGTAGTCCATTTCCTGCTGCATCACATCGCGACCGATCAAAGTGAACGTCTTCAGCAACGCCTCGATGTTGCGCAGGTCTTGTTCGACCGTCTCATCAACGCCCGGATACTGCACTTTCACCACAACTGGCTCACCAGACAACAAAGTGGCTCGATGGACTTGGCCGAGCGACGCAGCGGCGAAAGCATCTTCCTCGAACGAAGCGTAGAGGTCTTGCGGGTCGCCGCCGAGTTCGGACACAAGTTGCTGTCGAATCTCAGAGTAGGCCATCGGCGGCACCTGCGACTGCACAACCGAAAGCACATCGAGCGCCTCGCCGGGCAGAATGTCGTCGCGCATCGACAACATCTGCACCAGTTTCATGAACGCGCCCTTGAGCTCGGTCGAACTCTCGACAATCTTCATCGCATTGCGAATATGGGTGTCGAGAAGCGACTTTTCGTGATCGTCCACCGATCGAAAAGGCTTGCGCAGGGCTTCCCAGAGATAGCTCGATCCGACCGATGTCGCGACACCGCTGACCTTCAAGACCCTCTTGGTTCGCCCACGCGTCAGCTTAGGTGCTAAAGTTTTCTTGGTCGGCATCGTCAGTCGCGGTTGATCAAACCGGCCGCGACGCCTGCGCCGAAACCGTTATCGATGTTGACGACCGTAACCCCTGCCGCGCACGTATTGAGCATACCGAGCAGCGCAGCCAGTCCACCAAAACTCGCGCCGTAGCCAATGCTGGTCGGGACCGCGATCACCGGGCGATCGACGAGCCCACCGACTACGCTGGGCAGGGCCCCCTCCATGCCCGCTGCTACGATGAGAACATTGGCCCGCTGCAAAACGTCTTGGTGCGCCAACAATCGGTGCAGCCCGGACACACCTACATCATATAGTCTCTCGACTTCGTTCCCCATGTATTCGGCCGTCATCGCAGCTTCTTCCGCCACCGGTAGATCGGAGGTCCCCGCCGCGATCACCGCGATCACCCCGCGGCCTGTCTTCCCAATTTCCCCCTGCGTCAGCGTCGCGAGACGCGGCACCGGGTGGTAAACGAGACTGGGCAATGCTGCTTGCACATCCGCGGCATCCTGCGCAGCCAAGCGGGTCACCAACACGCTTTGACCCGCGTCACGCAACCGAATCGCGATCTCCGCGACCTGCGACGCAGTCTTACCCTGCGCAAAAATCACTTCCGGTAGACCGGCGCGCAGGGCGCGGTGATGATCCACCTTGGCAAAGCCAAGGTCCTCGAAAGGCAATGTCTTCAAGCGGCCGAGAGCCTCGTCGGCCGTCATCTTACCATCGGCAATGGCAGCCAGAATTTCACGTAAACGTTCGGGACTCATTTGTGCCTACGGCTGCCGGAACCAAAATGCCGAAACGGCTTCAGGTCGGCTGGCCTCTCCACTCCATCTTCACAGACAACGAGAACTCCCCGCTCAGCGGGAAGACACTCACCAATCAGGGTCACCTTGCAGCCTAGCCCCCCAACCAGGCTCTGCAACCTACCCTTGGACCTGGCGGGAACACTAAACAAGAGTTCGTAGTCCTCGCCTCCGGAGAGAGCCAGGTCACGCCCCGCCCGCCGAACCGCCGCCGAAGCCGGCAGTCGCTCCGATTCGACCCGAGCCCCAACATTGCTTGCGGCACAGACATGACAGAGATCATTCAGCAGCCCGTCACTCACATCAATCGCGGCCGAGGCGATTTCGCGGTTCGCAAGCAACGAACCAGCCTTCAATCGGGGTTCGGGTTCGCGAAATCTTCGTCCTGGCACCCCACCTGCCGGTTCCCCCTTCAGCAAAAGCCGAGTTCCCAGCGCAGCGTCGCCCAACGATCCCGTCACGTACAGTAAATCTCCCTCCTTGGCTCCAGAACGCAACATAGGATGGTCCGGAGCGCTGCCGACAACGGTCACCGAGATATTGAGCTCCGTCGACCGCGACACATTGCCGCCCGCTACGACCGCTCCACATTCCGCCGCCGCCTGCGCCACACCACGCTGCAGCTCAACCGCATCGCGCGCCAACATCTGTGATGGGGCAGCCAACGTGACAAAGCAAAAGCGCGGTGCGCCGCCCATGGCAGCGATATCGCTGGCCCCGACCAAAAAGGCCTTGCGACCAAGCTGGCGCGGCTTCAGCCACCCGGGCAGAAAATGCGTACCTTCTACCTGCGCATCGGTCGTTACCAACCACGTGGCATCACCAGCGCGGATCACGGCACAATCGTCGCCCGGACCGACGAGCAAGTCGGGATGCCCCCCCAACTCCGAGATCACCGAGTCGAGGAAGCCAAGTTCGCCGACATCCGAGAGTCGGCCGGCGAGGGCTCCACGAGTATCGCCGCCAGCCATTCGGGACAATCTCGAAAACTCAGGCTCAAACGGTGGTCAGCTCAGCGACTGGGGACGAAGGACAACGAATTCGCACCGCCGCTGCCGGCGGCGCGGACTTCACGAATTCGCCGGCCATCGAGCTTGAGCACGAACAGATCGCGTTCCAGGCCCGCACTAGCGAGATTGATTCTCCCGGTTGCTCCTTCAAACGACTTCTGCCCGCGGAGGGCATCGACAAAGCCATCGCGCGAATTGATCGACGCCATACCGAGAGTCGCGCGGGCAACAGACGCGGCGTCGTACGACTGGGCCTCGAGAATACGCGGCATCCCGCCGTGTTCGGCTCGATAGGCAGCGATAAAACGTTGCGTTGCGGGACGCTGGCTCCCGATAAAGAAGCCGTCGACAAACACCGCACCGTCAAGAGCATCCGCCGCGGAGCCGAGCTGCCCCGGATCATGCCAACCGTTGCTGCCCAACAAGGCGACGCCGGGCCGGACCTCGCGCAGAGCGCGGCCAAGAATCCCCGCGGTCGCGGCATAGTCAGGAATAAATACCGCCTGCAGCCCATCACCATCGACCCAGCGCTGCAACGTCAGCACCTCAACCGAGAACTCTTCAGCCCCTGGTTCGTACGCCATCGCGCCGACGACTTTTCCACCGCGACTTCGAACCTCATCCTGAAATGCATCGGAGAGAGCCGTGCCGTAGCCATCGCGCGGAAACAGCACGCCAACACGCCGCAAACCAGCCGTGGAAATGGCATAGTCGGCGAGACGTGCCGCCTGCATCTCATAGGTCATCGCCATCTGCATCACGTAACGACCCGTGATGCTGCGCCTCTGTGCCAAAGCCAGCATGGGTAGACCAGCCCGCTCGGCACGCGGACTTACCGCCTGCGCTACCTTTGAACGCAAAGGTCCTATGACCGCTACGACATTGTCGTCCTCGGCGAGCTCATCAACCGCAGCCCGGGCCAAATGCGCTTCGCCTTCGGTATCGCGGATGACCAACTCTACGTCGGACTCGGCAAACGCCAGCTCGATTCCTTTGCGCGAGCTCTGACCATACGCCGCGTACTTACCTGATAGTGGCAACAATACACCAACTTTGACGCCGCCTTCGCCTAGGCCGGCAAGGACGTTTTCTGGATCTGCCGTCGGCCCAGCCAACTTGGCAATCGCCTGAGTTTGGGGGGTCTCTGCTGCGACCCGGCCCTTGCCTCCGCGTCGCATCGCCGTGTCGACCAGGGCGCGCATGGTTTCCGTGGTGAGGACGGATCGAGTCCTGACCAACATGTCGGAATCCATCCTGTCAATCGCGTCCGCGATTCTCCGTCGCAGCAATACCTGGCGCGGCTTCTCGGCGATCTCGTGGGCACGCTCCCAAAACAGCACAGAACTCACCGCATTGCCCCGCGCATGCTCTGCGTCGCCGCGTAGCTCAAGAACGCGGCGCCACTCCTCGGCCGGATAGCGCCGCGATAGCTCGTCGAGTGTCGCCAAACACCGATCGTGGTGACCGAGGCGAAACTCGGACTGCGCCAGTTTGTAATACGCCCGCGGAATGAGCTCTGGCGCCTGGTTGCTATCGATGAAAATACGATAGCCGTGGACGGCGCGGTCGAAGTGACCAAGCTTGAAGGAATCCTCTGCTTGACGAAACGGCAGCGGAGCACTCTCGAGTGGCAGTCGCTGGGTACAGCCGCCGAGCAGAGAAATGGCTACCAGCAGGGAAATGAATCGGCTCTTCATGAAATCTCCGAAATACGGCAGTGCGGCACGACCCGTCGCCGCGCACAACAACTGCGATATAGCAGGAGAAGGACCCGTAAAAAACCGAACAATCGAAACCAGGCCGCAAACCCACTTCGAGAGGCTGCTCCCGCAAGCAGCCGAAATTCAGCTAATCAAACATCTCCTTCACCATGTCGAAGAAACCCTTGGATTGTGGGTTGACGTCCTCACCAGCGAGATCCGCGAACTCCTGAAGAAGCGCCTTCTGGCGCTTGGTGAGCTTCGTCGGCGTTTCGACCACGACACGCACGAGGGTATCGCCGTGACCGTAACCACGCAGATCGGGCGCACCCTTGCCCTTAACGCGAAACACCTTGCCAGACTGAGTGCCTGCCGGCACCTTCATCTTGACCACACCGTGCGGCGTCGGCACTTCGAGCTCGGCCCCAAGAGCCGCGAGTGTCATACCGACCGGCACCTCGCACAGCACATCGGCGCCGTCGCGGCGAAAGAATGCATGCTCCCGAACGTGCAACACCACGTACAAATCACCCGCTGGCCCGCCTCGCTGGCCCGCCTCACCTTCTCCGCGTAGCTTGAGCCTCGAACCGTGATCCACACCCGCGGGAATCTTCACGCTCAGCGAATGTTGGTTTCGAATCGCACCAGCACCACCGCACTCGGGGCAAGGGTCGCGAATAACGGTTCCAGCCCCCTGGCACTCACCGCAGGTCTTGGCAACGCTGAACAAGCCTTGCTGGTAACGCATCTGGCCCGCGCCAGCGCACGCCAGACATGTCTGCCGCTCCGTACCTTTACGGGCTCCTTGTCCCCCACATGGCTCACACTCAGATAAGCGGGGCACGCGGATCGTTTTCTCCACGCCGAAAATTGCCTCTTCGAAATCGATCTCGAGGTCATAGCGGAGATCTTCGCCCCGGCTAGCGCGATTGCGGCCACGCCCACGGCCGCCGAAAAAATCGCCGAAGATATCGCCGAAGAGGTCTTCGAATCCAGCCGCGTTGAAGTCGAAGCCACCCCCCTGCTCGAAGGCCGCGTGTCCAAATCGGTCGTACTGAGCACGCCGCTCAGTATCACTCAGAATCTGGTAAGCCTCCGACGCTTCTTTGAAACGCTCCTCCGCCGCGGCGTCTCCCGGGTTGCGGTCCGGATGAAACTTCATCGCGACTTTACGGTAGGCCTTCTTGATTTCTTCCGCACCCGAATCCCGACCGACGCCGAGAACTTCGTAGTAATCGTTCTTAGATGCCACCAGGTCTCCCGTCCGGCCGTACGTAAACGAAAGCCCTCATCCGATCGATGAGGGCTTTCCCAAGGTAAATGTTCCAACTGGGCATAGCGGTTTGAAGAAGCAGCGACTCAAGCGTGGTTCAGTCCTTCACTTCCTCAAAATCCGCATCCACAACATCCTCGTCAGCCTTCGCTTGCTCGGCCGACGCACCAGGGTCACCCGCACCACCACTTCCGTCCGAACCATCCGCCGCGGCCTTGGCGTACATCTTCTCAGCCAACGTGTGCTGAACCTTTGTCAGATTCTCAAATGCCGATTTCAGTGCTTCGGCATCCTCACCTTCGAGCGCAGTCTTGGCCGCCGCCACGGCTTCGTCGATCGCCGACTTGTCCTCTGCGGCAAGGTCGGCGCCATGCTCCGCTAGGTTCTTTTCGGTCTGATGAACCAGCGTGTCGAGTTGGTTGCGTGCTTCGACGCCCTCGCGCCGCGCCTTGTCTTCTTCGGCGTGGTCTTCCGCATCCTTCACCATCTGCTTGATCTCTTCTTCACTCAGCCCGCTGGATGCCGTGATCCGGATCGATTGTTCTTTGCCGGTTCCTTTGTCCTTGGCACTTACGTGAACGATACCGTTGGCGTCGATATCGAAGGTCACCTCTACCTGAGGCACCCCGCGCGGGGCCGGCGGAATGCCCTCGAGATTGAACTGGCCAAGCAGCTTGTTGCCGCTCGCCATCTCACGCTCGCCTTGGTAGACGCTGATCGTGACCGCAGTCTGATTATCGGCGGCCGTCGAGAAGATCTGACTCTTCTTGCTCGGAATCGTCGTGTTCTTTTCGATCAGCTTTGTGAAGACACCGCCCTGGGTCTCAATGCCTAGGGACAGAGGCGTCACATCGAGGAGCAAGACGTCTTTGACGTCGCCTTTGAGCACGCCTCCCTGAATCGCCGCACCGATGGCAACCACTTCGTCGGGGTTCACCCCCTTGCTGGGGTCTTTGCCAAAGATCTTCTTAACATGCTCTTGGACCGCCGGCATGCGGGTCATCCCGCCAACCAGAATGACTTCGTCGATGTCGCTCGGCGACAATCCGGCATCGTGAAGGGCCGCTTTGCAAGGCGCGTCCAGTCGATCCAGTAAATCCGAACAAAGCGCTTCCAATTTGGCACGTGTGAGCTTCATCGTGAGATGCTTCGGCCCACTCTGGTCGGCCGTGATAAACGGCAGATTGATGTCGGTCTCGGCCACGGTGGACAGCTCGCACTTCGCCTTTTCGCCCGCTTCCTTCAGTCGTTGCAACGCCATCCGGTCGCCGCGCAAATCGATTCCTTGATCCTTGTGGAATTCATCGGCCAGGTAATCGATAACGACCTGATCGAAGTCTTCACCACCGAGGTAGGTATCTCCGTTGGTAGCCTTCACTTCGAAGACGCCATCTCCCAATTCGAGAACGGATACATCAAAGGTACCCCCTCCGAGATCGAAGACAGCGATCTTCTCGTCCTTCTTCTTATCCAGGCCATAGGCCAAGGACGCAGCGGTTGGCTCGTTGATGATCCGCAAGACATCGAGCCCGGCAATCCGGCCAGCGTCTTTCGTGGCCTGTCTCTGGCTATCGTTGAAGTAGGCCGGAACAGTGATCACGGCCTCGGTCACCGGCTCACCGAGGTAGTCCTCTGCGGTTTGCTTCATCTTCTGCAATGTGAACGCAGAGATCTCCTGAGCGCTGTACTTCTTGTCGCGCGCCTCGACCCAGGCATCGCCATTCTCCGCTTTGACGATTTTAAAGGGCGAGAGTTTCTCCGCTTTGCGCACTTCGTCGTCGTCAAAGCGCCGACCAATCAGCCGCTTCACCGCATAAATGGTGTTCTCGGGATTTGTGACCGCCTGGCGACGTGCGATCTGCCCGACCAGCCGCTCGCCGCTATCGGAGAATGCGACGACGGACGGAGTCGTCCGACTGCCTTCAGAATTCGCAATGACCTGCGGCTCGCCTCCTTCCATGACGGCGACGCAGGAATTCGTTGTTCCCAAGTCAATTCCAATTACCTTACCCATGGTCTGTCTCCTTATAAAGAACGCGGACGCTTAGCGTCCGTCGCTATCCTTCTTCTTGATCCGTTGCTGGTCCGGCCGACACACTGACCTGCGCAGCGCGCAGCAAGCGATCGTGCAGCCGATAGCCGGCCATGAATTGCTGAACGATTCGATTCGGCTCGACCGATTCGTCGGCAACTTGCGCCAACGCCTCGTGCACGGCCGGGTCAAAGACCTCGCCCCCAGCATCTATCCGGGAGGCCCCGTGCCGCTGGAGCGCCTCGAGCGCCCCCTTCCAGACCAAGGAAAGCCCTTCCACAACCGACTCCTGCTCGCCGCTATCACGAGCGTGGTCGATGGCGCGTTCCAAGTTGTCGATCACCGGTAGAAGGTCACGCAGGAGCGGTTCCACGGCGTACCGCCGTTCGTCAACACGCTCGCGTTGGGTCCGCTTCTTGAAATTCTCGAGGTCCGCCCGCTCGCGGAGGTATCGGTCGTGGCTCTCCTCGGCAGCCTTCAGCGCCTCCGCCAACTGGCTGCGAAGGAGCTCGGTCTCTTCTTCCAAGTCCACCGAGTCAGCGACCGGATCGACCGGCGCGGACTCCATCGGAGAATCCTCGATCGCGTCTCCTGTCTCATTATCAAACATTGTTTCTTTTTGGTCCTGAGGCTTCATCATCACCTGACAATTCGGTAAGTTGAGCGGGTTCTTTGGGCAACCCGGCGGGGCGAACGGCAAGCTAAGTACGGGTCGTCGAGTTGTCAAGGAAGGTATGCCAGATGCCCACATCCCACAGTAGTGAAGCCGTCGTCCTGCGTTGGCGATCATACGGCGAAAGCGACAAGATCGTCACTTTCCTGACCCGAGACTTCGGCAAAATCACTGGAATCGGAAAGGGAGCCAAGAATTCGCGAAGGCGATTTCCCAACTCCCTCGAGTCCATGGCACGCGTCCGCGTGCATTTTCGGCAAAAAGCCGAGGCCAGTCTGGCCTTCCTCGAGAGTTGCGAGTTGCTGAGCGCAAGCACCACCCCGATGGACCCAGAGCGACTGGCGTACGGCGCCTACCTCACCGAGCTGGCAGAGCAATTCACCGTCGAATGGAGTCCCGCTGAAGAAACATTCTCGCTCCTCGACGAAGCCCTACAAGTGTTGGAGCGCTCCCCGGCCACCGCGTCATTTCTGCGGGCCTACGAGCTCAAGCTGTTGCAATACGCAGGGTTCGGATCGCCACTCGAACGCTGCGTCCAATGTGGCAACGATCTCAATGAAAACGAAATCTGCTACTTCGGCACGATGACCGCTACTTTCCAGTGTCAGCAGTGTGGAGTTGGGAACGACACCCATACACCCATCGCCGCCACCCTACTGGCCATGCTGCGCGGCCTGCGCCTGATGCCACTCACTCAATGCCAGGAACAACCGCTTACCAACGTGCGAGACGAGGCTGCTCGCCTTACGGGCCAAATGCTTTCGCTGCACCTCATTCGTCCACTACGGTCGTTGCGCACGATCGATCAACTAACGAGATCCCAATAACCGTGGTCGACATCGCCAAATTCCCCACTGATTGCCGGTCAATCGGGCGCATGGTAAGCCCTGCGGTTCCTCTCCACGACATCCAACCGCCTGAGTAACCAGCCAGTTTGGCTCAGCCTCTGGGCAAGAACGAAGGTTCCATGACCGATGTAACAATGGACAAGATCGTTAATGTCTCCAAGCGGCGGGGGTTCGCCTTTCAGTCCAGCGAAATTTACGGCGGCCTATCGAGTTGTTGGGATTACGGTCCACTTGGGATCGCTTTGAAGCGCAACGTAAAAGACGCCTGGTGGCGGGCTATGGTCGAAACGCGCAGCGACATCGAGGGTATCGACTGCTCAATCCTGATGCATCCGCGCGTTTGGGAAGCGTCGGGACATCTCGAGGGCTTCACCGACCCGATGGTGGACTGTCGCACATGCAAAGCGCGTTACCGCGCCGATCACCTCGACGAAGCACAGTGCGCGAAAAAGCCGAGCAAGAAGGCCGGTCAACACAGCGAATGCGACCTCACCGAGGCGCGGAACTTCAATTTGATGTTCAAGACCTTCATGGGTCCAGTCGAAGACACCGCCAGCACGGTGTACATGCGACCCGAGACGGCCCAGGGAATCTTCGTCAACTTTCAGAACATCCTGACAACCGCGCGCCAGAAGATCCCGTTCGGTATCGCCCAGATCGGCAAGTCGTTCCGCAATGAGATCACTCCTGGGAACTTCCTGTTTCGGACACGCGAGTTCGAACAGATGGAGATGGAGTTCTTCGTCAAACCGGGTGATGACGAACAGTGGTACAACTACTGGTCCAGCGCACGACTCGAGTGGTATAAACGCTTCGGCATCCGCGAGGAGAACCTGCGCATGCGCGAGCACGAGCCCGACGAGCTCGCTCACTACGCAAAGGCGTGCGTCGACGTCGAGTACAAGTTCCCGATCGGCTGGTCTGAACTCGAAGGCATCGCCAACCGCACCGACTTCGATCTGCGCCAACACGCGGAGCACAGCGGCAAAGACCTGCGCTTCTTCGATGAAGCAGCAAAGGAACGATACTTCCCCTACGTCATCGAACCCGCGGCGGGTGCAGACCGCGCGACTCTTGCCTTCCTGGTCGACGCCTACGACGAAGATCAAGTCGACGGCGAAGAACGTTCGGTCCTTCGATTTCACCCGACGCTCGCGCCGATCAAGGTCGCAGTGTTTCCGTTGATGCGAAAAGAAGGACAACCGGAGCGCGCAGAGAAACTCGCCGCCGATCTGCGCGATCATTTTACCGTTCAATACGATCAAGCGGGCTCCATCGGCCGACGCTACCGACGCCAAGACGAGATCGGAACACCGTTTGCCGTCACAGTCGATCATCAAACCGCGGAAGACGACACCGTCACCCTGCGCGACCGCGACACCATGAAGCAAGAGCGCGTCACTCTCGGCGCGTTGATCCCGGAATTGCACGCAAGGCTGGCCAAGCCCTGGAAGCGGTAAGTTGCTATGGGCGGACGTCAGGCGCAAAGGAAAGTACTTGCAAGGAAGAAGAACGCAACGAAGCGCTCTGGGGCAAGCAAGTACGTGTACTTCTTTGGCGACGGCCGCGCCGAAGGTCGGGCGTCCAAAAGGAATCTTCTGGGCGGCAAAGGGGCCAACTTAGCAGAGATGGCGGGGCTTGGTCTGCCCGTACCCCCCGGCTTTACAATCACCACCGAGGTCTGCACTCACTACCGTAGCAACGGCAAGCGCTACCCTGTCGGCCTGCGCGACCAGGTTGCAAACAACCTCCGGCGCATGGAGTCGTCGCTGGGACGTCAATTCGGCGATCCCGAAAGCCCTCTCCTCGTATCGGTGCGCTCCGGAGCACGAGCGTCGATGCCTGGAATGATGGACACGGTCCTCAACCTCGGGCTGAACGCCTCGACGGTCGATGGATTGATACGAGAGTCGGGCAATCCCCGCTTCGGTTACGACTGCTACCGCCGCTTCGTGCAAATGTTCGGAGATGTGGTCCTCGGCCTCAAGCCCGTGTCGAAACAGGAAGTCGATCCCTTCGAAGAGATCATCGCAGAGAAGAAGAAGGCGCGAGGGGTTGAGCAAGACACAGAGCTCAGCGCCGAGGATCTGCGCGACCTCGCCGAAGAGTTCAAGGCAGCGATCCAAGGTCGGCTCGGCATCAAGTTCCCCGACGACCCGCATGAGCAACTATGGGCGGCGATTGGCGCCGTGTTTGGATCCTGGGACAATCAGCGCGCAATCACCTACCGCAAGCTCAATCGCATTCCCGCCGAATGGGGCACCGCCGTGAACGTGCAGGCCATGGTGTTTGGCAACCTCGGCGACGACTGCGCCACAGGAGTCGCCTTCACGCGCAGCCCAGCCACCGGCGACAAGGGATTGTATGGGGAGTTTCTAGCCAACGCCCAAGGGGAAGATGTCGTCGCAGGCATTCGCACTCCTCAACAGATCACACGCGCCGCCTCGGTCGAGCGTGCGCGCTCGAGCGACACGTCGCAATCAGCAAGGCCCCCGTCGCTCGAAGAGACGATGCCCGCCTGTTGCCGCGAGCTAAAGAAAATCTCGCGTCGCCTCGAGAACCATTACCGCGACATGCAGGACCTCGAGTTCACGATCGAGCGCGGACGTCTGTGGATGCTGCAAACGCGGGCCGGCAAACGCACCGCTGCCGCCGCCGTCAAGATCGCCGTTGATATGGCACGCGAGAAGCTAATCGACCGGGACACCGCCGTGCTTCGAGTCGAACCAGCACAGCTCGATCAACTCCTGCACCCGCAGATTGACGCTTCGGAACGACCGGAGGCCATCGCCAAAGGCCTACCGGCATCGCCGGGCGCCGTTGCCGGCGAGGTCGTATTCTCAGCCGACGACGCCGTGACCGCCGCCGAATCCGGCAAGAAGGTCATTCTCGTGCGAATCGAGACGTCGCCAGAAGACATCCACGGCATGAACAGCGCAGAGGGAATTCTTACCGCAAGAGGCGGCATGACATCCCACGCTGCGGTCGTCGCACGCGGCATGGGCAAGTGCTGCGTGAGTGGCTGCGGTGATCTTCAGATCGACTACGCAAACCAGTCCATGCGGATCGGTAGTATCGTGTTCGAGCGCGGGGACAGGCTGACTCTCGACGGCTCCAACGGCGAAGTATACGCCGGCACGGTCGCGACGCGCCGACCGGAGCTCGCCGGCGACTTCGGAACATTCATGAAATGGGCGGACCGGGTTCGCTCCTTGAAGGTCCGCGCCAACGCCGACTCTCCGGCGGATGCCTCGATCGCTCGGAGATTCGGAGCCGAAGGGATCGGTTTGTGCCGCACCGAGCACATGTTCTTCGAAGGAGATCGCATCGACGCCGTCCGCGAAATGATCCTCGCAACGGACAGCGCCGGGAGACAAAGTGCACTCGACAAGCTGCTGCCGATGCAGAAGGAGGACTTCCTCGGCATCCTCACCGAGATGTCTGGATTGCCCGTCACCATCCGACTCCTCGACCCACCATTGCACGAGTTTCTACCGCAAACCGAAAAGGAGATCGGCGAGCTAGCTACAAAGCTCAACGTCGACGCGCAACATCTGCGCGAGACTCGCGACTCACTGGCCGAAGTCAATCCAATGCTCGGTCATCGCGGCTGCCGCCTGGGGATCAGCCACCCCGAGATCTACGAGATGCAGGTACGTGCGATCGGCGAGGCGGCCTGCGAGCTGCGGCAAAAGAACATCCGCGTTCAACCCGAAATCATGATCCCGTTGGTCGGGCACGTCCGAGAGTTGAGCATCCTGCGCGCCGAATCCGCAGAGACCTTGGCGGCGGTCGCGAAGCGGTACGGAGTCCGACTTAAGATCCCGATCGGAACGATGATCGAGCTACCCCGTGCGGCCCTCACCGCGGGCGAGATCGCGACGGAGGCTGAATTCTTCTCGTTCGGCACCAACGACCTTACGCAGACGACCTTTGGGCTGAGCCGCGACGACTCAGCACGTTTCCTCACCGACTATATTCGTCGAGGTGTGTTTCCCGTGAACCCCTTCGTATCCCTCGACCGACGTGGGGTCGGCGAGCTCGTCTCCCTCGCCGCCAGGCGCGGCCGCAAAACTCGTCCCGACATCAAGCTCGGCATCTGCGGCGAGCACGGCGGCGACCCTGACTCCGTCATGTTCTGCCACCACATCGGGCTCGACTACGTTTCGTGCTCGCCTTACCGAGTACCGATCGCCAGGCTCGCCGCAGCGCACGCCGCGCTGGGCGTGCGACCAGAAGACTAGAGAACTAGATGACCTGGCAGCCGAGCGTACGACAGGGGTGGCCGACCGGCTCCCGGTCGATCGCGAAATAACAGCCATGACGGTTCATTCGCCCATCAGAGCAACAACCCGGATCGCGGGCATCTTCGGCGACCCAGTCGAGCACAGTCGCTCGCCGCAGATGCACAACGCCGCCTTCGCCGCGTTGAAGCTCAACTGTCGCTACGTCGCATTCCGCGTTCGCCCCGAGGAGCTGCGGCGTGCAACGCAATCCATCCGGTCGTTGCAACTCATCGGGGTGAACGTAACAGTCCCGCACAAAGAGAAGATCCTCCCGCATCTCGACGAATGCACACCTCTCGCGAGCACATTGGGCGCGGTGAACACCGTCATCAATCGCGACGGCACTCTCATCGGCGACAACACCGATGTTGCAGGTTTCGTAGGCTCACTGCGTGGCAAACGGCTTCGCGGCCATCGAGCAATCGTCATCGGAGCCGGCGGCGCGGCGCGAGCCGTGCTCTACGGCCTGCGAGAACTCGGGATCGAACACGTGGCGCTCGCCAACCGCACCCCGGCGCGCAGCCGAGCCCTGCTAAAGAAGCTGGGCGCCAGCGCACCGAGAACGGGGGTCGTCGGGCTCGACGCCCTAGCCGACGCCAGGACCTTCGAACGCGTTCGGCTCGTCGTCAACGCAACATCGCTCGGTTGGCACGGCGAAAGCTTCCCGAGCATCGCAGCCAAGGCAAGCAGTACACGCTGCATGTTCTACGACATGTCATATGGTCACCAGACAAATTTTTTGGACGTCGCACGTGCAGCAAAACGTTCGAGCATGGATGGAGCGGAGATGCTCATTCTGCAGGGAGCCATGTCCTTCAAGCTATGGACAGGTCGACGGGCTCCTGTTGCAGCAATGCGCACCGCATTCAACAAGAAATATCGAATTGACAGCTAGTCGCGCCGTGGTAGCCTCCCGTGTCAACGAGTAAGCAAACTTATGAGCAGTCGCCTTGGAGAGTTACTGGTAAAACGCGGGTTGATCACCAAAGATCAGCTTGAGCAGGCCGTCCATCGCGCTGAGGAAGAGACAGCCGCCCTCTGTACCTTGATGGTCAAAGAGGGAATGCTCAGTGACGCCGACCTCACCGCCTTCCTGCAACGGGAATATCGCTTACCGCTGGTCGATCCGGCAGTCATGGATGTCCCCTCAGAGATCGCCCGCCTCGTGCCTCCGACGATCGCAATTCGCCATCACCTGGTCCCGATCAGCCTAGCCGGATCAACCTTAACGTTGGCGATGTCAGATCCGTCGAACCTCGGCGCAATCAACGAAGTCAAATTCCTCACCGGCTACGACATCAAGGTCGCGGTTTCCACAACGACCTCGGTCACCCAGGCAATTCAGGACTTCTACGACCAAGGCAGCGACTATCAGGAAGTGCTTGCCGAAGTCGAAGGCAACGATGTCGAACTGGTGGCCGAAGAGGAGGAGCTCGACGTCCGCGAGCTCGCGCGTTCGACCGAGGACGCACCTGTTGTGCGCTTGGTCAATGCGATTCTGACCAGTGCGATCAAGCGCCACGCCAGTGACGTCCATCTCGAGCCATTCGAAAAGATGTTTCGCGTCCGATTTCGCGTCGATGGCGTGCTCGAAGAGATCATGAAGCCGCCGCTCAAGCTGAAAAACGCCATCACGTCCCGCCTCAAGGTAATGGCATCGCTCGACATCGCCGAGCGGCGACTCCCACAAGATGGTCGGATCAAACTCAAGTTCGGGCCCGGGCAAGACATGGACTTTCGGGTCTCCGTACTGCCCACCATCTTCGGTGAAAAGATCGTTCTTCGCTTGCTAGACAAAGCGAACCTGCAACTCGACATGACCAAGCTCGGCTTCGATGAAGAGGCTCTGAAGGAGTTCCAGGAATCGATCTACAAGCCGTACGGGATGGTGCTCGTAACGGGACCAACCGGTAGTGGTAAGACGACAACGCTATACTCAGCTCTCGCCGAGCTGAACAAGATCACCTCGAACATCTCAACCGCAGAGGATCCGGTCGAGTACAACCTCGTAGGAATCAACCAGATCCAAATCAACGAAGACATCGGCCTCAATTTCGCGAACGCCCTTCGCTCTTTCTTGCGTCAAGATCCGGACATCATCATGGTCGGTGAGATCCGTGATTTTGAAACCGCCGAGATTGCCATCAAGGCTGCACTGACCGGTCACCTCGTGCTCAGCACTCTGCATACCAATGACGCCCCGTCGACGATCAACCGCATGCTCAACATGGGCGTCGAACCGTTCCTCGTCGCGTCGTCGGTAAATCTGGTGCTCGCTCAAAGACTGGCGCGTCTGATTTGCGACGTGTGTAAGGAGCCGGCCGAGATCCCGATGCAGGCACTCGTAGAGCTCGGGATGTCGCGAGAAGAAGCGAGCAGCGCGAAGTGTTCACGCGGTACTGGATGCTCGAACTGCGGCGGCTCCGGCTATCGCGGGCGAGTCGCGCTCTACGAAGTGATGCCGGTCAGCGAAGAGATCCGCGAGATCATTCTCAACGGAGGATCGTCCACCGACATCAAGAACAAGGCGATCGAACTCGGGATGTTGACCTTGCGCACCGCCGGCCTCATGAAGATGGCCGAAAGCAAGACCACGATGGAAGAGATCTTACGGGTCACGATGGCCGATTGACCCGCCGATGGAAGAGGCAACAGTCAGGGCCGCAGCGAGAAATGCTGGCGGCGGCGGACGCACTCTCCAGGACCTGCTACGTCTCGTATCAGAGCGCGGCGGGACCGACCTCCATATCACCGTCGAATCGCCGCCGATCATGCGGATCAACGGTGAGCTCAGGCCCCTTCCGATGCCCCCGCTGACGGCTAGCGACACCAAAAGACTCTGCTACGCGGTATTGACCGAAAACCAAAGACATCGCTTCGAGGAAGCTCTGGAGCTGGATTTCTCTTTTGGAATTCGCGGCCTCTGCCGATTTCGCGGCAACCTGTTTCAGCAGAAGGGCGCAGTCTCAGCAGCGTTTCGGACAGTTCCCTACGCCGCCAAATCTCTGGCAGATCTCGGACTTCCCCCAGGAGTCGGCGACTTGACCAAGCTCCCACGTGGTCTGGTGTTGGTCACCGGCCCAACTGGCAGCGGCAAGTCGACGACCTTGGCCTCGATGATCGACAAGATCAATCGAGAGCGCCACGAACATATCGTGACGCTCGAAGATCCCATCGAGTTCGTCCACGAACACGCGGGCTGCGTCGTCAGTCAGCGCGAGGTCCACTCGGATACGCACAGCTTCCCCGAAGCGCTGCGCCACATCCTCCGTCAGGATCCGGACGTCGTCTTGATCGGCGAGATGCGCGATCTCGAAACGATCAGTGCAGCACTGACACTCGCCGAGACCGGACACCTCGTACTGTCCAGCTTGCACACCAACTCCGCAGTTCAAACGATCAACCGCATCATCGACAACTATCCCGAGAAGCAGCAACCACAAGTTCGCGCTCAGCTCTCGCTGATTCTGCAAGGGGTCATCTCCCAGCAACTCATCGCGCGCCACGACGAACGCGGTCGAGTGCTCGCCCTCGAGACAATGATTCCAAACTCCGCGATTCGGAACCTCATCCGGGAAGCGAAGATCCACCAGGTGTACTCGCAGATGCAGGTTGGACAGTCACGATTCGGAATGCAGACAATGACCCAGTCACTGCTCGATCTCTATTCGCGCCGAATGATCTCCTACGAGGAAGCCATCGCACACGCGACCGAACCCGATGAGCTACGACCAATGCTCGGCGACGCACCGTCCTTTTCCCGCGCCTAGCCATGCGTTGAACAGACAGTCCGGGCCCCTGACATCGACCCACCCCTGAGCCCCGAGTACGTCCGCGTCGGTGCCGGCTTTCAGCACTTCCCACTTGACCTTGCCAAGGTCGAGGTGCCGCGCTACCGCTCGAACCAACCGGCTCGCATAGCCTTTGCCCAGCTATCTGCATGATACTGATTGACAAGCGACCACAGATACTGCCATTCTATCTCTGTGAAATCTTTGAGGCACGGGCGCCACATTCTTGAACCATCACGGCGATCTTGCCGGTCTCCCAGGAGCGGGTCTTCACATCGCAGGGCATACTGCCTAGGAACTGAACAGATCCCCAATTGGCACAGCGCATGCTACAGAAATGAGGCGAATTGACTACAAAATGTCCGTAGAGACTCAACCCACCCAAAGCTAGGGGAGCAAACGATGGCAGTATTCAGATGGCAAGGCGTTTCACCGCGCGGCGAAACCATCGCCGGAGAGATGGAAGCACCGACACGCGACGCGGTACTGGCCCGCCTCCGCTCCCAAAGAATCCAGCCGATTCCGAACAAGGTCAAAGAGAAGGGCAAGGGACTCGACCGCGAGCTAAACATCCCCGGCTTCGGCGACGGCATCAAGCCCAAAGACATCGTCATCTTTACGCGCCAGCTCGGGACCATGATCGATGCGGGCCTGCCGATCGTACAGAGCTTGGACATTCTGGCCGAGCAGTCGGACAACAAGAATTTCAGAAAGGTTGTGCGAAAGCTCAAGGAGGATGTCGAATCGGGGGCCACCTTCACCGAAGGCCTGCAGAAGCACGAGAAGGTTTTTGACAATCTGTTCGTGAACATGATCGCTGCAGGCGAGGTCGGAGGTATCCTCGATACAATTCTGTCACGACTGTCCGAGTACCTCGAGAAATCGATGAAGCTCAAGGCGCAGATCAAGGGCGCCATGATCTACCCGGCGACGATCGTCACAGTCGCCGTCGTGGTAACCGGAGTATTGTTGATCTGGGTGATCCCCGTCTTTTCCGAGCTATTTTCGAGCTTTGGGCAAGACCTTCCGGCCCCGACCCAATTCGTCATCAATCTATCGAACTTCACAATCGCCTATTTCCCCTACCTGATAGCGGGTCTGGTGGCGATCATCATAACGATCCGCCAGCTGTATCATACAGAGGCGGGGCGACTTCGGATGGACCAGATGGCCCTGCAGTTCCCAATCTTCGGTGATCTCCTGCGAAAGTCCGCCATCGCGCGATTCACTCGTACGCTGAGCACGCTCATATCCTCCGGCGTTCCGATTCTCGACGCGCTTCTGATCACTGCGAAGACTTCCGGAAACAAGATTGTCGAACGCGCTATTCTAGCCACTCGAGCAAGCATCAGCGAAGGAAACACGATCTCTGCGCCCTTGGCCGAGAGCAAGGTTTTTCCGCCGATGGTGTGCCAGATGATCGCTGTCGGAGAATCAACCGGCGCCCTCGACGCGATGCTCCAGAAAATCGCGGAGTTCTACGAGGACGAAGTCGACAACATGGTCGCGAACCTCACTACCCTGATGGAGCCGATGGTCATCCTGTTTCTCGGTGTGATCATCGGTGGATTGGTCATATCGATGTATCTTCCGATCTTCAAACTCGGCTCCGTCATTGGGTGACGCATGTGGAATCCGTGGGAGGAGGCCGACCAAAAGAATGAACTCGGAAGCAGACTAAAGTGGTTCCTGCTCGGCCGGGTCGCAGTTCTTTCCTGTTTCTTCGTGGTTGTCGCGATCGGCTACCTGGGCCGCGGCGAACAGGACTACATCGTCTCGATCAACGGCCTGCTTTTCACGGTCGGCCTGACCTATGCGGTGACGCTCGTCTCGGCACTGCTGATCGACCGACTCGAAGATCTCAAGCCGTTCGCTTACCTCCAAATGGCCATCGACCTCTTGCTCATCACCGGGGCCATCTATCTCACCAGCGGACTCGACAGTCCTTTTGCGTTTCTCTACAGCCTGGCCGTCGTCAACGGCGCGGTACTGCTATTTTCAAGCGGGGCCTTCTTTTCCGCCATCGTAGCAACACTTCTCTACGATACCCTGCTCCTGTCCCTGGGATCCGGAATCATCGACGCGGTTCGTCCACACACGCTGCCGCCCGAGGTCGACCTAGAACTCTTCTCGCGAATCTTCACGACAAACCTGACCTTCTTCCTGACCGCCTTCCTATCGAGCTTCTTGACGAAGCGAATCTTCGAGGCAGAGCGCTTGCTCGAAGAAAAGAACGCCGAGAACACGCGCATCGCCATCCTAAAAGACACGCTCGCTCGAGCGATCGGAAGCTCACTCGTCACCACGGATTCGGAAGGAAACATTCTCGCAATCGACAACAAGGGGCCCGGTATCTTCGACGGACAAACGGCCGACGCGCTGCGCGGCAAAGATATCGGAGACATTTTTCCGCCGCTCAAACTCACGCCAAGCGCTCGCCTAAGGGTTCTGCAATCACACGCAGCCATCGAGCCAGTTGAGTTCGGTCACGAGTTCGAAGGGCAAGATCCAATCGAAGTCCGGTGTTCCACGGCACCACTGCGCGACACCTTCGGCCACCCCATCGGCGCCCTCTACGTGTTCCAAGACGTCACCTCGCTGCGCGAGATCGAAGAACCAACGACTGACGACTTCGCAAACGAACTCGCAGCTTCCACAATTGAAGACGAGTCGGCCGATCCGGGAGAACCTATCGACGGGCTATACGGCAAGAGCCCCACGATCCTCGAGCTGCGGAAACTCATCCGCCGCGTTGCCACATCGGACGCCACCGTCTTGATCACCGGCGAGAGTGGAACCGGCAAGGAAGTCGTTGCCCGCGCAATCCACAGTCAGAGCCCACGTCGCGACAAACACTTTGTAGCGATCAACTGCGGAGCGATCCCGGAGAACCTGATCGAGAGCGAACTGTTCGGACACGTCAAAGGGGCGTTCACCGGCGCAACGTCGGATCGACCGGGGTCATTTAGAATGGCCGACGGCGGGACCATCTTTCTCGACGAGATTGGTGAGCTCCCGCTTCACTTGCAGGTCAAGCTGTTGCGCGTCCTCCAAGAGCGCGTCTTTCGGCCGGTTGGAAGTGAAACCAACGTCGCGGTGAACGTCCGAATCATCGCAGCGACGAACCGTGACCTTCCGCAACGAATCGCCGACGGAATGTTTCGCGAAGACCTTTTCTACCGATTGAACGTAATTCATCTGATCGTCCCACCGTTGCGTGATCGAAGCGAAGATATCCCGATACTCGTTCGACTCTTTTTGAAGCAATTCTCGGGAATGCACGAGCGCGAAGTTTCCCGTTTCTCCCCCGACGCCGCTCGGGTGCTTCTCGACTACGACTATCCGGGCAACGTGCGTGAACTAGAGAACATTATCGAGCACTCGGTCGCTCTCTGCGATGGAGACACCGCATCGGTCGGGCATCTCCCCGGTTACTTGTCGGCCGGCGAATCGCCCATCAGTGCGAACGGCCGGTCGCCTCGCCCATCACTTGGTCAGCCGACCGAGCCTGACTCATCACAAGACGACGAATGGGACTGGGGCAACATCGATCTCGAGCGAGATCTCGCCGAATACGAGAAGAACATCTTGCTCCGCGCACTCAACGAAGCGGGTGGCGTAAAGAAGAAGGCCGCAGAGCTTCTAGGAATCAACTACCGGTCCCTGCGCCACCGGCTTCAAAAGTATGGACTCGGCGACATAGGCCCTGGCTCAAGCACGGTTCAGTGACCACAGTGGCGACATTTCACCGTCAGTTTCGCCACAAATTGTCACCCCAGCCCCTTTTCGACGAGTTTTGCGCCTCTGAGACTCCCAACTCCGATTTGCCCTCCCTGCGGCGGCCAACTTGGCACAGGGGTTGCAGATTAAAAGAATCAGCCGCAACGACAAACGAGGCGGCGACAAACCAAACTCAGCCCAACAACCGGCTTCGGCCACAAACCACTCTCTGAAGGAGGCAACAAACATGAAGGCAATCACGATGAAGCAAAAGGGTTTCACACTGATCGAGCTCCTCGTAGTCGTCGCGATCATTGGTATCTTGGCCGCGATCGCGATCCCGCAGTTCGCTCAGTATCGTCAGCGTGGATTTGACGCACGGGCCAACTCTGACCTGCGTAACGCTGCGACCTCGGAAGAAGCCTACTTTGCGACCAACCTCTCGTACGTCAGCTGCGCCGATGCAGCCTGTTCCGTGCTGCCTGGCTTCACTCTCTCAGACACTGTAACGGTCACGATGACCGCAGTGGGTGGTGTCGAGCCGACCTTCACAGGAACGTCGAACTCTGGCAGTGGTTCTGGCCGGGTCTTCTCCTACGACAGCGCCGCCGGTGGTATGCAGCCGTAACCTTAGTTACCGCTTGATTGAAGGGAGGGCATTCGTGCCCTCCCTTTTTTTTGCCAAAAACCCCAAAGTATGGACTTCAAATTTCACTGACAGCAGCTACAATGAGCCGACCAGGGAAGATGACAGGTACCGCACGCACTATTCTACTCGCCGTGACAGTGCTCATCCTCTTGGCGGGCACAGTTGCTCTTCGTACACACCTCGACACCAACGCTGCGAACAACGACGTTGACCGAGGACCGATCTACCTACCGCGTGCCGAGTATCTACGACCCCTCTCCCTCGGCTACCACAATGTACTTGCCGACATTCTGTGGTTTCGCGCTATCAACTACTTCGGCAAGCACTACCGCCAGGATCGGACCTACCCCTGGCTCGGACACATGTGTGAATTGGTGACCGACCTCGATCCAAACGCGAAACACGTCTATCGGTTCGCAGGGCTGATTCTGCCCTGGGAGGTAGGCGACGTAGACGGCGGTATCCGGATCCTCGAGAAGGGAGTCAAAGCGCTCCCCAATTCGTGGGAACTCGCGTACTACCTGGGCTTCAATTACTTCTTTTTCCAGAACGACGCTGAAAAGGCCGCCGAACATTTTCAGCGCGCCGCCAAGCTTCCAGACGCGCACCACAGCGTGAGCCGACTAGCGGCTGTCCTAACAACAGAGGCATCTGGTCCTGACAAAACTCTGGCATTTCTCCGGGACCTTCAGTCCAATATCGACTCACCGCAGGTCCGGAAAGTCGTCGATCGAAACCTAAGGGAGACGGCCGCGGCAAAAATCACGAAGCAGCTCGACGAGGCGATCGCGCTCTACACGAAGTCTCTGGGACACCCTCCCAATTCTATCGAGGATCTGGTTCGTGCAAATATTATCCACGCTCTTCCCCCAGATCCGTTGGGCGGCACTTTCGAGATCGGCCCGGACGGATCCGCGCGTTCTTCGACCGGCCAATCGCTGGTGCGACCTGAGTCCAGTCCGCTCCGACTCAAAGCTCTGTCCGGGAAACGCGGCCCCGAGCTCATCGACTGACCGGTAACCCTATGAACCACGTACTCGAACTCGACAACTTATCGAAGGACTACCGAAGCGACTGGACGTTTCGAGCGACCCGTGTCTTGCATTCGCTCAGTCTAGAAATCGCCAGCGGCGAATGCTTCGGGCTTCTTGGGCCGAACGGTGCGGGCAAAACTACAACCTTTAAACTGATTTTTGGATTCCTGCGCCCCACGGAAGGCGAAATCCGTTTCGAAGGGAAAGCCATCAACACTGCCGAACGCGCGGCGATCGGATTCCTTCCGGAGCACCCCTACTTTTACGACTACCTGACGGTTTCCGAAACCCTCAAGCTTTTCGCAGATCTCTACGGAATCCAACGATCGAACCGACAGCGAAGCGTCGACGAAGTGATCGAGAAGGTCGGACTGGAACACAAGCGCCGGGCCGCACTGCGATCCCTTTCAAAAGGGACCCTTCAGCGCGTCGGGATCGCCCAGGCAGTTCTCAACCATCCGCGGCTGTTGGTACTCGACGAACCGATGTCCGGCCTCGATCCGATCGGGCGTCGCCAAATGCGCGAATTGATCCACGATATCCGCTCCGATGGGACGAGTGTGATATTCTCTTCACACATCTTGACGGACGCAGAGGCGCTGTGCGACCGCGTAGCAATCTTAAAAGCCGGCAGGCTACAAGAGGTCATCAAGATCGCCGATCATTCGAGCACCGACCGCTACGAAATCCGGATCTCCACGCCTACGGAAGCGCTGCGGGCCGCTATCGCGGTGCTGCCAGATGTGTCCATCGTAGACCACGAAGAATCGGCTACCACTTTTCTCCACGTGAAAAGCGGCGTGGATCAAGTCGTCGATCAGATCCGGGCCCACGGCGTCTCTATTCTGGGATTGACCCCGAAGAGCACTTCACTCGAAGAACGATTTCTCTCGCACGTCGGCAACGACCGCGTCCCGGACTAACCAGACCGAGCAAACTTACAAACATGAAGAAGATCGTAGCACTCGCCCTCAACACAACTCGCGAAGCGATACGCAACCGCGTCTTGTATTCGATCTTGGCTTTTTCGCTCGTCATGATCGGCATTTCGGCCATCTTCGGCTCGGCGTCGATCGGGGATCCGATCCGCTACATCAAAGACTTCAGCCTTGCCGGCATCTCGCTATTCGGCGTCATCATCGCGATCGTTCTCGGCGTCAATTTGCTACACCAGGAACTCAGCAAGAAAACGATTCTCAACACGCTTTCGAAACCACTGGCACGCTGGCAATTCATCGTCGGGAAATTCCTCGGCCTGCTTCTCACGCTATCCTTGGTGATCACAGGAATGGCTGTGGGCCTCGGCCAGTTTCTTTCACTGCTCGAGGGACACTTCGACTGGGGCATCATGATCGCAGCCGCCGCATCGCTGCTGGAGATCATGATCGTGATCGCCTTCGCGGTCTTTTTTTCCTCGTTGGTCGTCACGCCAACCTTGGCCGGAATGTTTACCGTCGGTTGCTTCATCGCCGGTCGATCCACCCAGTATCTCAACTACTTTCTAGCAGATGAGACCAACCCTGCCCTGAAATTCTCAGCTCGTGCCCTTAACCTAATGCTGCCAAGACTCGACCATTTCCTACTCGGCGATCGACTCGTCTACGGCGAGGTCATTCCCCTCTCTGAGTTCCTACTTCTCGCCGCATACGCGTTGGCTTATAGCTCATGCCTATTGGTCGTCGCTGCACTGCTTTTTTCGAGACGCGAATTCAAATGACGCTTCGGTCAACACGGGTCGATCGAAGGTACTGGAAGGACCCAACACGCCCGCTCTAGGGCGAGAGAGATCTCATGATCGAAATCGCGGCCACCATTTTTCTCTTCGCTTCACTGATCGGTTCGTTCCTCAATGTGTGCATTCATCGAATTCCTCTGGAACAGTCGATCGCTTTCCCGCCCTCTCACTGCCCCCATTGTGAAACCGCCATTCGGCCGTGGGACAATATTCCAATTCTGAGCTATCTCGTTCTGCGCGGAAAGTGTCGCAACTGCAAAGCCGGGATTTCCGCGCGCTATCCCTTTGTCGAAGCTTTGACCGGAGTCGCTGGCGTCGGTACGTATTTAGCGTTCGGACTCGCTCCACACTCGCTGCTGATGTTCGTCTTCTTGTGCGCCCTGATCGTGATCACCTTCATCGACGTTGACTACCAGATCATTCCAGACGTCATCAGCCTTCCTGGGATCGTCATTGGGTTCGCCGCGGCCTTCCTGCCTGGCTCTCCACAGTGGCTCGACTCCGCAATCGGTGTACTCGGCGGTGGCGGTATCCTTTGGTTGATCGCGGAAGGCTATTACCGTATGACCGGGCGCGAAGGTATGGGTGGCGGAGACGTCAAGCTGCTCGCAATGATCGGCGCCTTCCTCGGCTGGCGAGCCATTCCAGTCACTCTAATGATCGCCTCATTGTCGGGAACGCTACTTGGTCTAATCTTGATGCTGCGTGCCGGCGGTGGACGCCAAATGGCAATTCCGTTCGGCCCATTCCTCGCCGCCGGCGCAGTCGTCGCACTGTTCGCCGGAGAACCCCTGCTCGAGTGGTACCTCTCCATGGCCTTAGCCTAGTAAGATAGTGAGTGACTTGACAATTTCGTAGTTAATAAGTACCCTGCTGGCTCATGGACCAACAGGGCATCACACTTGTCGAGATCCTCACCGGTCTCGTGATCGCTGCGATACTGGCGACGACGGCGACCCATACGACCCGCGATCTCCTCGATGGCTGGCAGTTGAGCAGTGCCGTCCGACAGGTAGTCCTGGACCTTCGCCAGGCCAGAATCCGTTCGATCACCCAAGCGCGAGGTCAGCGCCTCCACTTCGAACCCGGGGCGAGTTCCTATCAGCTATCGGCCGAACAGAGTCGAGGTCAATACGAACCGACGGGACCGTCCACGGGTCTTCCGCCGGGAATCAGCATTGCATCATGCTCTGGGCGCGGTGAGAACATCGCCTTCCGGCCGCGCGGCAACGCTGCAGCGTTCGGAACACTTACCTTACAGTCAACCAAAGGAGCTGCACGCCGCATCATCGTAGACATCGCCGGCCGCGTGCGCACCGCCCAATGACCCGCAAGAATCAGAGAGGCTTCAGCACCATCGAAACCATCGTAGCGCTCGGCCTCTTCGCCATTGCCGTGACAGGACTCGCCCAAGCGCTAGCCACCGCTGTCGCAACCCGTTACGACAGCCTCGATGTCCTCCGCGCCGCCGAACTCGCGGTCATGACTTCTGAACGGCTCCGCGCCGGACACCAAGACATCCCCGATGCTAACGACGGGCTCAGTGTCACTTGGTCGATGCAACCACAACCAAGCCACCCAGGTCTCGACACCTTCCACGTCAAAGTTACGTCCTCGCGAGGAAGAGAAGTGACCCTCGAGGGGCTCGTGTGGCGCAAGCCATGAATCACGACGGATGGACTGTCGTCGATGCCCTGATCGCGGTCAGCCTAACCAGCCTACTCGCGACCGCGATTCACAGCGTCACGGTCGTCTCGGTCCACGCCCTGCGGGCCCGCCAGGTTGCGGATGATCTCGACGAATCAGCGCGAATCGCCCTGGAGATTGTCGCCCGTGACGTCCGCGACGTCGGGTACGGCCTGCTCACAGCGCAAGACCGCGGGCTTCGCCACGCAAGCAAGACGTTGATTCGACTCGCCCGGGACCTCGATCTCGATGGCCGGACCAATTCTTCCAACGAGAGGGTGGCCTACATGCTCGACGCGGAAAACCAACAGCTGCGACGTCAGCTAGGGCGCTCGTCACCACAACCTTTGCTCGACAGTGTTGCGACCGCAGAGTCGAGTTTTCGCTTCTTCGACGACGATGGATTTCGCATCGGCGGGGACCCCCTCGATTCCGACCAACGTGCCAGAGTCCACCGAGTCGACGTCTTTCTCAGGCTCACTGCACCTCATCCCGCGCCGGGCGTCCACGACGCGATTGAAACCACCCAAAGAACGTCGATCACTCTGCGCAATGCCCAACTGTAGGTCAGATCGTAGCGAGCAAGGATCAGCGTTGATCATCACGATGGTCGCCAGCAGCCTACTGCTCATCATCAGCGCGCTGGCCGCGCAGCAGGCACGACTCAGTTATCTGATCGCCCAACGAATGCGAGAAAGCGCAGAAACCTCGGTTGCGGCGGAAACTGTGCTCGCATCTGCCATCGCCGACACACTCGCGGATGCCCGTTTTGAAAGGTTCGACCAACACATCGGGTCGCCATTTCCGTTTGCCGCAGGTACTCCACGCGGCCCTCTGCCCGACGGGTTCACGGTCGAAACCACGATCAACACAATCGATCCGAAGAGTATCGACATCGTCGCACGCGCCACCGGATCGAACTACGCCAGTCGCACCCTGACCACGACGATTCGGCGTACCGGAATGCCTTTCATTCCGGCCACGCTCTACTCTGCAAGTGGCTCGACCTCGTTCATCTCCTCCGGCACAACCAGGATCGTCGGCGACCGCAGCTCAAACACCACTACACCGGCGATCGGGGCGCCGACTGCCGCCGCCGCCGCGCAAACATATCAGAACGTGGTTGCAGCGGGCAGCCTCGTCGAAGGCCACCAACCGTCAGGCGCAAGTCGCTGGTCGAACCTCGGCGACGCGCTCGACCGCATCCGCGCGGCACCCAACAACGATCTACCCGATACCGTCACGGGCGGTCTCGCGCCCGGGCTCTGGCACGCTAAGGGTTCGATCGAAGTCGGATCGGCCCACGCCACCGGCATCTGGCTCGTCGAAGGAGACCTAGTGGTTCGGAACTCGCTCGAAATGGCAGGCATCCTGTTTCTTCTCGGAGACCTTCATGTCGACCCTGAGGCACAGGTCGAAATCGAAGGAGCGGTCATCATGGGGAGGCCCGGCTCCTCCATCATTTCGCGCGGCGGGTTCTCCATCGCGCACCACCTCGGCGCTCTACAGGAGGCAGATCGCATCAACCCAGGTGTTCTTGAACACCGCGCGGTCGCCATCGGCTGGCGCGACGTGAGTTGAGGGTCTCAGATTGGGTGACAACTTGAAAGATTCCAGCAAGTGCAAGAGAAAGATTCTCGTTGTCGACGATGAACGCGACACACTCGACCTCACCGAGGCAATTCTGCAGCAAAGCGGGTTCGATGTCCTGCTCGCGGCGAGCGCCCGCGAGGCCTTCGAACAGCTGAGCAAAAAACCTGACGCGGTCTTGCTCGATGTCATGATGCCAGACACCAGCGGGCTCACAGTCCTGTCAATTCTGCGAGATACGCCGCGCACGGCCCAGTTGCCGGTAATCCTATTGACGGCTCTGCAGCGTGACAACGACCTGATCGACGGATATCGAAGCGGCGCCGATTACTACATCACGAAACCGTGTACGGCGACCCAAATCCTCTTTGGCCTGAACCTAGTCCTCGGTGGGAGTCGCGCCCAACCAAGCGCTTCAGAACCTTGATCCCCCGACGGACAGATCGACGGACCCGCACACACAGCACCAACCAACAGCCCCACGCTGCAAGTCAACAAGGCCGAATATGCAACGCCAACCCCCGGGTCTCCAGCGTGGCCCGCTCGTTGACAGGCACCCCTCGAACACGGGAGGTTGCACCATGCGTGCAATCGGCCACGACCAAACCTGGCGAAAGCTCACCGCCGCGTATGACGGAGAGCGCCTCGCACATGCGCTCCTCTTCAGCGGCCCACCCGGAGTTGGAAAATCCATTGTAGCCGAAGACTTTGCTCGCCGAATCGCCTGTTCGGCCGACAACCGGCCGTGCGGCGAATGTAATCCCTGCAGACAAGTTGAAGCGCGCGCGCACCCCGATATCCGCATCGTCGCAGTGGCGGCCGGAAAGAAAGAGATCGGTGTGGACACTGCGCGCGAAATCAAGCGCTTTACTCAAATGCGCGCGCTCGACGCCGACACCAAGGTGGTGTTGATCCACGATGCCGACCGGCTGTCTGTCGCGGCCCAGAACGCACTCCTCAAAACTCTCGAAGAGCCTCCTGGGCGATCCGTCATCATGCTGCTGTCCGAAACGCCTGGAGCACTCCTACCGACCGTCCGATCGCGGTGCCAACGCGTACAGTTCGCACCGCTCGACGATGAGTCATTGCGCGCCGTGCTGCTCCAACAGGGGGTCGAGGCCGATCAACTCGAAGAGCTGCTGGCAACTGCGCACGGAAGCCCCGGCCGCGCGCTCGCGATCCGGGCGCTAATCAAAGACGGTGAGTTCACCCGCCTTGATTCGGCTATTGCGGGCTCGGAAACCGATCGGTATGTTGCCTGGGTGAACCTCGCGCGAACATTGGACGGCAACGAATCGGAAATGACGGCTCGATTCGAAGTGCTCGAGGAAATGCTTCAGCAACGACTGTCACAGGCCGCACGAGCCACGGACGGCAACTCCGGAGAACTCGATCGGGACCTCCGGCGACTTGCATTGATCGCTGATGCCAGACACCTGTTCCGGCGGACAAACGCAAATCGACCGCTCCTGGCCGAGGCCCTCGCCTTGCGCATGTCACGGATCTAGCGACAAAGCTGATGTCAGAGTCATCGGAGCAACACACTGGGTCAGCTTCTCTCGTCTGCGTGCAGTTCCGGCCCGCTGGAAAGATCTATGACTACGACGCCGGAAATCTACCGCTACGGCCGGGAGATCGAGTCGTTGTTCAGGTGAGTCGCGGTACCGACCTAGCCACCGTCGTCACCGATCCACGCGACGTCAGCGCGGAGCAGCTCGAAAAGGGTACTCCACGCGTCCTCAAGCGAGCAGACTCGCGCGCGCTAGCGCGCGAAGAGGTCAACCTCCAGAAGGCCCACAAGGCACACAAGATCTGTTCCGCACGAATTCGAGAACGTAATCTATTGATGCGATTGATCCGCACTGAGTCGACGTTCGACGGCTCAAAGATAACCTTCTACTTCTTCGCCGAAAAGCGTGTCGATTTTCGCGAACTCGTGCGCGACCTAAACAAGACCTTGCATACGCGCATCGAAATGAAGCATATCGGGAACCGCGACGAGACCAAGCTCATCGGCGGGGTGGGACCTTGCGGACGCGAGCTGTGCTGCTCGAGCTGGTTGCGTGAATTTTCCTCTGTATCCGTCAAGATGGCCAAAGAGCAGGGTCTTTCCCTCAAGCCCTCAAAGCTCGCCGGCATGTGTGGCCGTCTGAAATGCTGCCTTCGCTACGAGTACGAAACATACCGCGAACTCGGGCGCTCACTGCCCAATATCGGCAAAAAGGTCGAGTCGGTTAAGGGGAACGGTGTCGTCGTGCGACAGAACCGCCTGAAGCAATCGGTTATCATCCGGGTCGAAGACGATGATGCCGAGGTCGAAGCTCTGCTCGACGACTTGGTCGTCCCAAAGGTCGAAGAACAATAGCAGCGATGCAGCACCCGGCGATATCGTCGTCCGAGGAGCTACCCGCCATCCCGGCAAAGGTATCCCTGGTCGATTCGCACTGCCATCTCGAAACCGACGCATTCGAACACGACCGAGAAAAGGTAGTGGCCCAGGCCAAGGCCGCGCAAGTCGAGCGGATGATCACCATCGGCGCGAGCGGCGCTTTCGAAGCCAATCACGTCGCGATTCGCGTCGCGCGAGAACACGACGGCGTTTTCGCAACTGTGGGGATCCACCCCCACGATGCATCGACGTTGTCCGAGGGCAAGCTCGAACAGCTCGAAGCGTTGGCTGCCGATTCGTGCGTCGTCGGCATCGGCGAAAGCGGTCTCGACTACCACTACGATCATTCACCGCGCGAACAGCAGCGCAACGCCTTTCGCAGGTTCATCGATCTCGCAAAGAGAACGAACCTGGCCTTGTCGGTTCATCTGCGCAACGCAGACGCAGACGCCGCAGAAATCCTACGCAGCGAAGGCCTCGGCGCTGCCGGCGGTGTCATCCACTGCTTCTCGAGCACTCCCGACGCCGCACGAACCTTTCTCGACCTCGGAATGCATATTTCCTTTAGCGGAATCTTGACCTTCAAGAGCGCCGCGGAAGTCCGTGAGGCGGCGAAATTCGTCCCCCAAGACCGATTACTGGTCGAAACCGATGCCCCGTTTCTAGCACCGATCCCACACCGCGGGAGACGCAACGAGCCGGCGCTCCTCGTCTACACCGCACTCAAACTCGCCGAGATCCGAGGCGAGTCCCTCGAATCCCTTGCCACCGCGACGGCGCGCAACACCGACCGGCTCTTCGGTCTCACGCAGCGTCGAGACTGAGGCTTCGCAACTGCCGCAAGACCTCGCGCAGGCGAGCTTGGGTACACGGCTTGGCCAGAATCGGCTGATCCGGCAGCTCGTCGCGCAACGGGCTCCCACTGCGCCATAGCCCGCCGGTCACGAAAACTACGCGCTGCGCAAGTTGCGGATGGCTCTCGCTCAGCTCGGAATAAATTTCCGGACCCGACTTACCCGGCAGTCGGACGTCGAGGAAGACAGCATCCCACGGATGCTTGTCAAAAACCGCGAGGGCCTCATCTCCGCTGAAAACATGCTCAACCTCGATCCCCTCAGCGTTGAGCATCATCTCGATGGCCTCGGCAACATCGGCATCGTCGTCCACCAAGAGAAACCGCTCTTTTCGCTCCTCTTTCGCTGCCGGAACGTTTTCAATCGGCAAAATGAGAGTGAAGCTCGTGCCTTTTCCCGCCTCACTTTCGGCGCGGAGGTCGCCTCCATGCGCCTGCGCGATGGCGAAGCTGACGCTGAGCCCAAGCCCGCTACCGTCCGACTTGGTAGAGAAAAACGGATCGAAGATGCGTGCCAAGACGTCAGCATCGACGCCGACCCCACCATCGGTTACACGCACCTCGAGCGTATTGTCCCGACCCCGCACCTCAACCCGGATATGCGGTTCCTGGTCGGGTGGCGTCGCTTCGAGAGCATTCTTGAAGAGGTTGAGCAGTACCTGCTGCAATTGCTGTACATCGGCCAGAATCGACGGCAGATCGGTATCAAACTCGGTCGTCACAACCGCCTGACGGCGGGCAATCTCGTGGCTGATCATATCCAAAGTCGCGCTCGTGACCGAGACCAGATCAACCGCGTCACGGCGAGGCTGCTTCGGCCGCGCGAACCCGAGGATCCCCTGGACGATCTCAGCAATCCTCCCAGACTGCTGATTGACCTTGGTGAGCGCCGACTCCAACTCTTCTCGACTTCGATCGCGCAGATCGGCGGTGTAACCGAAAATGACCGCAAGAGCATTGTTGATTTCGTGGGCGATCCCCGCCCCCATCTCCCCGACAGCGGCAAGCCGGTCGACACGATTGAGCTGCTCCTGAAACGTCTTTTCCTCGGACATGTCTCGGATGATCGCGACCGTACCTTGGCTCGCGCCGTCGTCATCCCGAATCTGTGTCGCATCGACTAAGGCAGGGAATTCCGAACCGTCCTTGCGTCGGGCAACGATTTCGCCACGCCAAGCGCGATCTCGCACCGAGTCGGCAACCGTCGCCAACCATTCGGACTCGCCCGTTGCGAGCTCGGAAACCAATCGGCCAGCGACATCCTCGCTGCGGTAACCTAGGAGGCGCAAGAACGCGTTGTTGGAGAAGGCGATTCTACCTCGCTCATCGGTAATCAAAATACCGTCGCCCGAGCTTTCAACCGCGCGCACCAACCGGTGGCTATCCGCTACCAGGCGAGCCCGCTGCAGGGCAACTGCAGTCTGGCGCGCAATTCCAGCCGCGATACTCAGATCACGCTGAGTGAAGCTCGTCGGTCCACGCCGACGAGCGAATTCCATGACGCCATAGAACTCCTCGCCGCTCAACAACGGAGCAACCAGCATCGCGGGTACTTCGAGTGAGGAGACATGTTCGCTGACCGAGTCAGACGCGGAAACGACGACACAATGACCGAGCCGCCGAACCCATTCGAAGTCCGGCATGTCTTCGGCCGACAATGTCATCCCAGAAAAGTTTTGTCCTAAGTTTGGACCGGCCCCCGACGCGACAGTTCCCCGATACAGGCCGGTTTCTTCGTCCCAAAGAAGGATCCCACAGTAATCTACCTCGACGCTCTTCGGGGCCACCTCGGCCACCGCCTCGAGGATCTCATCGATATGGGTGAGCCGGCTGATACTATCGCTCACCTGGAGGAGAGCGGTCGCGACAACCGAGTGCGTGCCCGCCATCCGCTCCGCGGCACGAGTTCGCGCATCCGTCTGCTCGCCCGCCAAAACATACCGCAGCCAAGCCGTCGCGATCGGCACGACCACGAGTATACCGAGAACCGCAAATTTGACGGCGCTATGCGCAAGCTTGGGACCGAGCAGCGCCAAGGGGATGACCGGCAGCAAATCGAGGAGCTGCACCGCCCAAACCAAGATGACGACGACCCCAGTAGCCATCGCGAAAAGAGCCGCCATCGCCTGGCCAAATACCATCCCGTAGTGAATGCTCTTGAACGGGAACACGAGCAGAAGAGGACTGGCCAGACCTCCGGAGGCTGCCACCGGCAGGGCCAACAAGAAAACGTTCACCAAGATATCGGCAAACAGGAGAAGGCGCGAGTTTTGTCCCTTACTGTAGTGCTGACTCAGCCGCAGATTTAGAATCAGATAGGCGGCAAACGAGACTTGAACGACCCACGGAATCGGAGTCACTTGTAAAAAGAACTCGTTGAAGAAAAGCCAAGCAGCAAGCCCCTCGACGACCCGTACGATCAACAACGGCGCCGCCGATCGGGCGACCTGATCCGACGAAACGGAGAAGAGTTGTCTCCAATCGGTCCGGCTGAGGTTCATAGCGCAACCCTACAGCCACACCCGTCTCGTCCGCAACACAGACCACTCACCCAAAAGATTTCAAGAAAGACCGCGGTCCCCAGCTACAATCGGCGGCAGCTTAGGGCGCACCGATACTCCGAGGGACGTCGAGCAACGCGGCGTGGCAAGTTGTGACGCCAGCTTCTGGCAACGCTCGACCGGGCGCACCTTCCCGCCCTTTCGCGTGTGTTCGCGACCGACTCGGCAAGACGTTTCGGGACTCGCCCACGGGTGACTTGGTGCGGGCTAAATTACTTTGCTTCGCAAGGCTTATAGTTGTCCGGAAGAAAATAGAGGGAATAGTCCGCGTCACCCGCTGACTGCTCCCGACGCTGCTTACCGAGATCGACCTCTAGCGGCGTCCCTTTGCGGTCCAGCGTCGCACCTAGAACCAAGCGAAAAAAGCCGTCATCCCCCGAGCGAGTCCGGACCGTCCATGAATTGGGCAAGAATAAGCGGATGAAGTCTTCGGTCAGCGGTTTGTCATCTTTGTCCACCAGCGTACCGGAGAGTTGCAGGTCGAACGCATAGCTCAGCTTGACCCCGTAGTTCGCACTCAGAAGGCAGGCGCCGCAGCGCTTTCCGTTGTGAAACCCTTCTTTAACACCGCCAAAACACCCGGCGCCAGTATCAGAACCCTGACAGGTGTTGCAGTCCACAATCACACCGATGGCCTTGCCATCACCGTCGACCACCCTCTTTTCGGCGCCGGACGCAGCCCCGACAGACCCGAACATAAGTACAATTGCAATGATGAAACGCATGACAGCTCCCTGGGGTAATCGCTATTCCGAATCAATTCGAAATCGCATGAACACTCAACCTTCTGTTATACGCGAAGCCCGACCGCTGCTCAAACCATCAGAGACAGCGATCGGGTTCACCCCGGTACACCCGTTCCGAGCCCAGCCCGACACGACCCAATCGTCTCGAATAGTGACTAAGAATTTCGCGTAAATTGGATTCTGCGGCAACCCGCAGGGTTGAGGAGCGCCCCCTCATGACCATACTCATGAGCCATGGAAGATCGACCAAGCGAGGAAGACTTGCGCAAAGCCGCCGAAGCAATCGCGCACGCGACTTACGCAGCCGCTCTCACCGGTGCCGGCTTGTCCGTAGAAAGCGGTATTCCCCCATTCCGCGGGCCAGGAGGACTCTGGACCAAACACGGCGAGCCCCCGCTGAACGGCTTTGAAGAGTTCCTGAGCGATCCCAAAGCCGCGTGGGAGGCAAGACTCAACCCGCGCGGACCCATGCTGGAATTGTGGCGTACCCTCCAGGACGCGAAGCCCAACCCCGGGCACTACGCCCTCGCCGAGCTCGATCGAATCGGTATCCTGCGATGTCTGATCACGCAAAACGTCGACGACCTGCACTCACAGGCTGGCTCACGCGAATTAGCCGAAATCCACGGAAACTACCGCTTGGTGCGTTGCCTGGAGTGCGGCGATCGCAACAGCCGAGACGACATCAACCTCGACGAGTTACCCCCAATCTGCGCCAAGTGCGGCGGCATCATCAAGAGCGACACGGTGTCGTTCGGAGAGCCGATTCCGGTGGATGTGCTGGCGATCTGTCAGCAAGTGGCCGACCAGTGCGACTGCATGATCGTCGCAGGGACTTCCGCGACGGTTTATCCGGCGGCACACTTCCCCGTCCAGGTCCGGCAGCGCGGCGGGACACTGATCGAGGTCAATCCGTACGAGAGTGAGCTGACGCCGATGTGCTCGATCAGCCTGCGCGGTCCCGCCGGCGAAATCCTACCTCTGCTCGTGGAGCGCGTCGCCGAGACGATCGGAACCCGCTCGTAGTCTCCACTAGCGGCGCGCGGGTTCCTCCCGCACCACTCGTCCAACATCGATAATGGCGAATTGCCGCTCCACAACGGGACTGCCTACCAACCGCAGCCCATCTCCGGGCCGAAGATCCCGACATGAGCAAGCGCGCCCACCACAGACGAACTCTGTCTCCGGGTGAACCCGCGCAATCAGCACTTGTGGGGCACCGTCCAACCGCGTCTGCGTTTCGATCAACCCCTGCCCACAACCAACCCTAAGGGCCACAACTGGGACAGAGACGACCAACGGCCCGGGAAATACCAAAACCGTCGTAGCCCTCACGGCCTCGGGGTTGTCGATACTGGCGAAACCGCGAATCTGAACGATGTCGCGCTCCAGGATGTCGTCACAGGCACAAGGACGCAGCTCATCGCCATCGTTGCATAGAATCTCTGTGTTCGGACGGAATCGAACACTCGCGAGAGACGGCTCGTCCGCCGTCGTGACCAACACTTGGATTCCATCCCGGTCGCAGAACAACCGGTTCACACTACCGCCAAACTCAACTAGGATCTCACGCGCCGGTGCCGGAGGGCGATCGGTAAGCGTCACGACCAATGCAATGCTGGTGCGATCCGCTAGCTGCACACCAGTCGCTTCGACACGATCCCTCGGACGTAAGTCCTGGCAGCTAATCGCCTCACCGGAGCGGGTGCGTAGAAAGGCATCGGGGAAGATCAGAAAACGGAAATCTCTGCCGTTTGCCGCGAGTTCGATGTCGACCCGACCACCATCAGGTCCGCAATCAACACGGCGAATCGTGCCGATGACCGATCCAATCCTGACAATCTGTCTGCTGATCCGCTGCGGGGCAGCGGGATCAATCACGATCCCCTCAATGATCGTTGTCGATCCGGACGCCACTGAGATCGGCAGTTCGCCAAGGTCGAAACCACCGACGGCATCGCGAAAGCGCAGCGCTACTTCTCCGTCAAACTCGCCCAAAAGCTCGAAATTTCCCGACCGATCGAGCCGCGAGGCCGCGTCGCCAATCGCTACCTCGATGCCTTCGAGATCGCTACCCGGCGTCGTTGAAACATTCCCTGCAACGATCGCAGAGATTCCGGAACCAGTGACACCACCCTCACTCGCACAACCCGCGAGCGCAGTCACAATCAAGATCGACAGGAGCCGTTTCATCGCATCATCTTTCGGATGTAGGCAGCCGGATACGCACGGCCCTACTTCTTCCCCTTTTTCTTGTTCAACTTCTGAATTCGGCCCGGCGGACCACTCATCTTCTTCGCGGAAGACGGCTGCTCACCTAAGTCCTCGATCTCCTCGAAATAGTAGACGCCAATCGCAACGCGGGACCGATCACCACCCGGTGCATCTTCCCGACGATCCCGATCGTAGGACGAAACCAACGCATTGGCCCGGCGGACAAAGTCTTCACCCACCCGCCGCGCCTCGTCTCGCAGGGTATCCAGTGCGTCTGAACCGATGTTGTCGTAGGCCACCTTGCGCTGTAGCCACGGCTCTTCTGTTGTCTCGATATTGTGCGCAATCGTCGAGTAGAGTTCCGCTGGGTCAGAGCCAAGCAAGGTGAACTTGCCTTCGAGGCCGACCACAGGAATGTGCGCTTCCCGCGCCAACTCTACATCGCCATCTGGACGCAACACCACGCTCCCGAGTCGGATCAATTCATCCAGCACCGCACGCACCGGAATGTCGATACTGAGGGATCGCACCAAGTCGGAAAAACTTGGCTGAGAGGCGTCCTCGGACTCGTACCGTAACCGTCGTGGCGCGCCGTCGGGAGCCGCGAATGGCGGACCGGCCATCCAGCGCCCAACTGCGTGCGTCGCTACCGAGTCTTCAACATCCGCCAGCTGGACATCGGATTGGCGACGCTTGCGAAGGCCCGAGATCTCTTTGCGTGAGATACCGGTCAGCAAGGCGATTCGGCTATCGGTCTGACGTTTAAAGGGCAGAGCGAAGTCATTCTCGGCCACATCCACATAGAGCTGTTTCATCGTGCGCACCATGGCGGTGTAGGAAACGCCATACTTGATCGCTTGGCGGACGACCGGACGCAAAACCCGCCTGAGCGCCGCTGCAAAGTGCTTCTTTAGTTCCGCCGATAACATCTTTCACGAGAACGAGATGGCCATCACTGTACGCGAGATCGCCGCGGCACTCGATAGGGCGGGATGGGAACACGACGTCCCCATCCCGCCTCGATCAATACCGACCCCGGCTATTCGTCGCCGGTGGTTGGCTCCTCATTGCACGCTTCGACACAGCTGCGCGCCTCACTGCGACATTCGCCGAGAGCCTCGCGCCAACCCTCGCGGCAAGGAGCTACGCACTCCTTGGCAGCCGCGATCGCCGCTTGGCACTCGGTCGTCGGATCCTCCCGATCATTCTCGGCACAAGCCTCTCGCGCCGCCGCAACCTCGTCTGCGCACTCTTCACGACACATCCGCGCCTCTTCGCGGGCGGCGGACCGACAAGTCCCCAGATCGTCGCGGCATTCAAGAATGCAGGCCCGGTCACCGGGCTCCGCACACGAGCGTAAGCAAGATCGGCCACGCGTAATGCATCCGCGAATCCCCGCGCGGACCTCACCCTGACAATGGTTTCCACAGCGACGCGCCGCTGCCCGAGCTACTGCACAGAGCTCACTCTGAGGAGCCCGTTCACAGACCGTGCGCGCCTGCTCGCGCAAGTCGCTGCAGCGCTCGGCACACTCGCGACCGGCCGCACGAACATTGGCCAGACACATCCTCACGTCGTCGCGACACTCGCCAACACAGGTCGGCTCATCGACCTCTTGGCCAAGCGCCGCCCCGGGCACGACAACTGCCCAGAACAACACCGCTGCCAGCATCCGAATCGAAATCTTCATCAAAAAACCTCCATTTCCTTCTTGAGCCCCAATATTTGGACAATTACGCCCAAAAAAGGATTGAGTCAACTCTTTTCTGCACGCGATCACCCCTTGATCAAACACGTCCAGTTTTTTGATACTCCTCGACTCCCTATGCCCCTGGAAGTGCAAAGAACCGAGAATGGCGAGCTGCTGTCGGTCGTGAATCCCTTCACCGGGGTCGTCACGTACCTCACTGATATCCATCTGAAACGCAGCGGATTCAAGAAACACCACCCGCCGCCCTCGGCAGAGGCCACCGCCGCCCTTGCGCGCACTCTGTCCACCTGCCCCTTCTGCCCGGGCAATGAACACCTGACGACAGCGGAAGTTTGGCGGTTCCCCAGCGCCCCCGATCCATGGTCCCTCCGGGCCTTCTACAACTTGTTTCCACGTCTCCCCGTGCACTGCACCGCAGGCAAGAACGAGTCCTACGTCCTGGTCGACACGCCCGAACACTACCAAGCAAACGCGACGTCGCCCGTGGACCTAGCTTACAGCGCCCTTCTCCCCGAACAGGACTTCCGAAGGCTACTCGCTGCGGCAGTCGACATCGCCAGGCTCTCTTTTCAGAACCCCGCCGTGTCAAGTGTCGTCATTCGGAAAAACCAGGGCTATGAGTCCGGCGCCTCGCAACCACACCCGCACACCCAAATCATCGGCAGCGACCGCGTGTTCCAGCCAATCCTACGCGAAAAGGAAGTTCTCGCCTCCGCACCGGCACTCTGGCAGGACATCCTCGACCTCGTCAGAGCCGAAGGCTTCTTGATCGAAGAAAACGACGGCTGCTTTCTCTATTTCTGCCCTTTCGGCACCTTTCCTCGAAGCTACGAGATCGTCGACACGCGCAGCTTTGGTCGCCTTGACGAGATCGACACGTCGCGCCTCGACCTATTCGCCGACCTACTCCGAAAAGCTCTTGTTATCCTCGGCGACATCCCCTTGGACTACGAGATCCATGCAGATAGCGGACTTCCCCTGCATGCGCACATCAACGCCAGGCACTTCGCATACTCCAACATCGCCGGCACCCTAAACCTTCCGACTGGGCTTGCACGGTTCTCTTGACTCCGCTGCCGCGGAATTCACCGCACCTTGACCTAATTGACTTCGAGACCGTCCTCCCTTACCAATCTACGACACTGAGTAGACCGGTCAGTACGATGCCAAACGACGATACCGCTACCGCCCTCGAAGCCATTTTTGAGGAGATGCCTAAGCGTCTCCTCCCTGCAAGTGGCGCTGGCGCGGTTTACTTGATTCGGATCAACCTGACCGGAAACGCGGGCGGTACATACTTCCTGGAGTTCGCCGACAATTCGTTGAAAGTCTCCGGCCGGGCAATCGGTCAGCCACAACTGACGATGACCATCTCAGCGGTCGACTTCGTGGCGCTCTGTCAAGGTAAGCTAAACGGCCAGCTCGCGTTCATGAACGGCAAGCTGAAGATGATGGGCGATATGGGGCTCGCGATGAAGATTCCCACGCTCTTCGATCGACGACGCTCGTAGTTCCGCCGCAACACCCGCGATCAAGCCGAGGCGCGGGTTGCCCTTCGCTTCTTCATCGTCGTGAAGAATTCTCCGGCTTCGCGAAGTAAACGCTTTCTCTCGTCCCTGCTCTTCACCATCTTCTTCACCGACTTGAAGATGTAGGCCGGGCGAAAGTAGTAGCTTCGATAGAACCGCTCGACGGCTTCGAAGATTTCTTCCGAGCTCAGGTTCGGATAAGAGACCGTGCAGCTCTGATAACCGGCCTCGTCGTTGTAAACGGAATTCACTAGGAACCCTTCGTCCTGCACGTAACGAAAGAACTCGGTTCCGGGATACGGCGATGCCAACGAAACCTGCAACGTCTCGGGCTTCATTTCGCGCGCGAAGCGCATCGACTCCTCGATCGTCTCCATCGTCTCGCCGGGCAGGCCGACAATGAACGTTCCGTGAATGAGGATCCCCACGTCATGGCAGTCCTGCGTAAAGCGCCGCGCCCGTTCCGTGCTCACACCTTTCCTGATGTTCTTGAGGATTGCGTCGCTGCCAGACTCGTAGCCGATGACAAACAGCCGCAGGCCACCGTCCTTGAGAATTTTCAGGGTGTCTCGATCAACGTTGGCTCGAGAGTTCGTCGACCAGCAGAGTCCCAACGGCTTCATCAGCTCGCCAATCTTCCTGGCACGAGGCGGATCCGCTGTAAACGTGTCGTCGTCGAAGAAGATCTCCTTCATTTCCGGAAACAACTTCGGCATCTCACGCACTTCCTCGATCACATTCTCGGGACTCCGCACCCGATAACTGTGACCCGTCGTGACCTGCGGCCAAAGACAGAAGGAGCAGCGCGCCGGACACCCGCGGCCGGTATAAAGCGAAACATACGGATACTGACAGTAAGGACTGTTGTACTTCAGGTAGTCCAAATCCCTGTGATAAACCGGCGTAACGAACGGTAACTCATCGAGCTCGGCATTGCCCAGGGCCGGCCGATCTGGGTTGTGGTGAATCGAACCGTTGCGTCGATAGCTGATGCCCAGCACATCGGTCCAGTCGCGCCCCTCCCAAACCTCCTTGACCGGAAAGTCCATTTCCTTGCGCGTCACGAAGTCAATCGCCTCGCCAGCCCGCAGCGACGCTTCCGGCTCAGCGGTCACGTGCCCACCGGCAAATCCGATCACACACGTCGGATTGATGTCCTTCATCATCTGCGCCGTGCGGCAATCGAGTCGAAACGAAGGGGTGCTGGTATGAATCACGATCAGATCGTAGTCGGACGCCATATTGGCAACCGTATCCTGCGACAGGCCTTCGGGCGGTGCATCGACGACCTTGCTGTGCGGGATCATCGCCGCTGGATAGCAAAGCCACGTGGGATACCAGAACGACCAAACCTCTCGCGTCGCCTGGTAGCGAGATCCCGCCCCGCCATCGAAATCGTCATACGAAGGTGGATTTACAAACAGTGTTCGCATGCCAACCAGTCCTTTCCAGGTACGTGGCGCCAGACACTATCGACGGTTTTTCCATAAGGCAAGGCGTCAATTGCAACACTGACCGCTGGAACATAATGCGGTCCAATTGTATATGCGGCGTATGCAGGAATCATTACCTCGACGCTTTCTCCGCGCTTGTCGCATGTCAACGACGGTCGACCGCGGCCGCCCCCACACGACCGGCCAAAACCTCCTCGCCAAGCACAGGTTGGGACAGTGACGTCGCGCAAACCCCGCAAGGTTTCGCTCGACCTAGACAAGGTCCGGACCTACCCACTCAAGAAGCGCCCCAGCAAAGTATCGGTCGCTGCGCTCGGCAAGGTGCCGCGGCCAGGCATGAAACTAGCCGACTTCGTAGACGGCTTGCCACAGTTCTTAGGAGCCTCCGACTTGCGCGAAGTCGCCCGCACGATCGCCGATCGCCATCGCCGGGGGCGAAGCATCACCCTCGGGATGGGCGCTCACCCAATCAAGGTTGGACTCAGTCCACTCATCATTGACTTGATGAAGCGCGGCATCATCTCGGCGGTCGCCATGAACGGCGCCTGCATCATCCACGACTTCGAGCTCGCGTTCCACGGCGCCACCTCGGAAGACGTCGGCGCCGCCCTCGATGATGGCTCTTTCGGGATGGCACGTGAGACCGGTGAATTTCTCAATCACGCGGTCAACCAACACGGGGGAGACGGCTTGGGCAGCGCCGTGGGGACAGCCATCGAGAAGGCGCGATTGCCGAACGCCGATCTCAGTATCTTGGCGGCGGGCGTGCGACTGGGCGTTCCGGTCACTGTTCACGTCGCCATCGGCACAGACATCATCCACATGCACCCGAGCGCCGATGGCGCAGCGATCGGCGAGGCCAGCATGACCGACTTCCGCAAGCTAGCCGGTGTCGCCAGGACATTACACCGAGGGGTGTTCGTCAATCTCGGCTCCGCCGTCATCATCCCCGAGGTCTTTCTCAAAGCCCTCAACTTGGCTCGCAACGTAGGAACCGAGGTCAGCAAACTGGTCACCGTCGATATGGACTTCATGCGCCACTACCGACCCGGGGTCAACGTAGTCCAACGGCCGACCCAGACCGGCGGCAAGGGATTCCGCCTCACCGGTCACCACGAAATCATGTTCCCGCTTCTCTGCGCCATGATTCTCGAAGACGTCCGCGCCGCAGACCGGAAGAAGCCGAGCAAGAAGGCGAAACGATGAGCAACGCAGCCGAAATCCGCACTCTTCTCGCCCAAGACCGGCCGTTGGTCATGGGCGGAGTCTACGACGGACTGACCACCCGCCTCGCCCATCAATCCGGCTTCGAAGTCCTTTTCGCCGGTGGTTTCAGCGTCGCCGCGACCCTGCTCGGCGAACCCGACTTCGGCTACGTCACGCAGTCCGAGATGGCAGCAACCGCGCGTAACATCTGCCGACTCACGGACCGACCCGTGTTGATCGACGCGGATACTGGCTACGGCAACCCGTTGAGCGTGTTGCGCACCGTCGAACTATGGCACGCCGCCGGCGCAGCCGGCCTATTCCTAGAGGACCAGGTCTGGCCAAAACGCTGCGGCCATATGCGGGGCAAGCAAGTCGTCGAACGCGACGAATGGCTGCAGAAGTTGCGAGCAGTCTTGTCAACTCGACCCGGGCGAGACCTCTTCCTCGTCGCCCGCACAGACGCACGCGCAGTCCTCGGACTCGACGAAGCGATCGAACGCGGCAAGGCCGCGCGCGACCTGGGCGCCGATGCAGTGTTCGTCGAAGCTCCGCAATCCGTCGAAGAGTTTGAGAAAATCGCCAAAGAGATTCCAGGCCCCAAGGTTGCCAACATGGTCGAGGGCGGTAAAACCCCGCTGCTCAGCGGCGAAGACTTGCACGACCTCGGCTTCGACCTGATCGTTCACCCGCTCACCGCACTCCTCGCCAGCGCCAAAGCAATCCGTGAGGCGTACGCAACACTGCGCAAGGCAGGGACGACAAAAGATCACGTCGACCAATTGCTCTCATTCGACGACTTCAACGAGATCATCGACCTCGATCACTACTACGAACTCGACAAGAAGTTTCGGTAGGGCCCAAGGCTACAGGCTAAAACCCTCATCCGCAGATGACGCAGATGGCCGCAGATGGGCTGCCAGGCTTCCGGGCAAAGACACCGGCAACGAGATTGGGAAATTCTGTTTGACGTCTGGCGATAGAGCGCAGCGAGGTCAGCGGAGCGCGTAGCGCGTACGGGAGCAATACCAAAACGGCGCAGCGAGGTCAGCGGAGCGCGTAGCGCGTACGGGAGCAATACC
>JAJCZJ010000120.1 GCA_029262455.1 Deltaproteobacteria bacterium
GCGCTCGATTCGAGCCGTCTACGAGACCGACGAGAAGATTGCTGCCGCGGTGTTGCCGCAGCCGCTGGAACTGGTTGCGCCGGAGATCTGCGTGACGTGTTCGCACGTCGCGATGCACATCTCACCGGAGTTCACCTTCGAGATCGGCTCGATGATCTTCGGTGTGCGCGCGAAGTACGAAGGCAAAGAGGGAGTCTATCTGATTACGATGCCGATGACGGCTGAAGCCGCGGTGGTCGGTGGGCGAGAGACCTACGGCGAGCCAAAGAAGATCGCCGACATCGACTTCGAGTGGGGCGAGGGCAGCGCTGCGGTCAAAGTTGCGCGCATGGGCATGCCGTACGTGCAGATGAGCGGCAAGATCGGCGAGTCCTTGGGCGAGCGCGAGTTCGTCGAGCACGCGTACTGCTACAAAGCGTTTCCGTCGTGCGAGAAGGGCAAGTACTTCGACACCGACCCGCTGCTGGTGCGTTTGGAGTGGAAGCACAAGCAGACCAAGGTTCACAAGATGGATGGCGAGATTTCCCTGATCGATTCGCCGATGGATCCGGTGGCGGATATTCCGGTGCGAAAGATCTTGAGCATGCAGTACGAAGAAGGCAGTACCCAGAGCAACGGGACAGTCTTGCGCTCGGTGCCGGGGGATTGGGTCTTGCCGTTTCTGCATCAGCGGTATGACGACACGTCCGGCGAGGGAATCGAGATTTGAGGCTCGCTTCGCTCGCAGGCAAAGGCAAAGGTTGGCGGTCGCTGCGCGGCGATTGAACTCGCTGCGCTCGTAGGCGGGAGCCCGTTCGCTTCTCATGGAGGGAGAGGCTCCTGCCGAGCCGCGTCACAATATCCGATGACGGATCGGCCGACGACGAGCTTCGTTGCGACATCGACGTCAATACCCGCCGTTCGGACCTGCCTCCGTAGAATCCCGGACGACCTTCGCCTTGACGGTCGCGACGCCATATACATAGCTACCCGCTGGCTATGTCCTCGGATGTCACGCAATACAATGTCTTCATCGCCTCGCCTGGCGATGTGGGCCGCGAACGCGACCTCGCCTGCGACGTGATCGATTCGATCAACAGCCGCATAGGAAAGGCGCAGGGGTTCCACCTCGACGCCGTGCGCTGGCAGACGCACGTACAGATGGATGCGGGGCGGACGCAGGCGTCGATCAACCCGCTGGTGCGGGAATGCGATGTTTTCGTGGGAATTCTCTGGGCGCGTTTCGGGACGCCGTCTGGCGAAGAGGAGTCGGGGACCGCCGAGGAGTTCAAGGAAGCCCTGAAGGAGCGAGCCGAAAACGGCGATCGGCCGACGATGCTGGTGTTCTTCTCCGAGCGGGCGGTGGATCGAACGAAGCTGCGCGACGAGGAAGTGCGCCGCCAACTCGAGAAGGTCGACGTCTTCCGCGACGACTACGAGAGAAACAAAGGACTCGCCGTTTCATACGCGAACGACGAGGAGTTCAAGGAAGCCCTGCGCGATCACTTGAGCCAGTGGTGCGCGACGAAGGTGGCCGATGCGCAGCCCGGTCGATCGGAGCCCCGGCCCGCCACGACCGAAGACCTCGTACAGCAGCGCCAGCGATTCCTCGCCTCAGAGGTCGCGGCGAACAAGTACTTGGAGATGACGGCTTTTGAAACGCGGGTTCGGGTCCCGGTCGCCTTAGACGAGGTCATGGTGCCGGTGCGTGCTCGCGTCGGGGTTGCGCAGGATGGCGCAATGGCTGTCGGTCACCCGGCGAAGCGTGGTGGCGCGGCGGCGCGTCGATTGGCACATGCCGATGACGTGATCGAATTCGGCGACGCCTGGCGGCGGGCGCGCGATGAGCATGTGCCGACGATCGTTGTCTTGGGTGCACCCGGCTCGGGCAAGACGACATTGCTGCGCAGCTTGCTGCTGCGCTGTGCGAGCGATCCGAATCTGCTCGAGCTGGCCGACGACTCGGTGCCTCTGCTGTTGCCGTTGCGTGAGATTCAAACCGACGAGTCCTTGTCGGCGGCGGCGGCGAGGATTCTGCGGCTCGAGGATATTCACCTTGCCGCTGATTTCGCCGAACGGTTTTTGCGCGACGGGCGGGCTTTGGTGTTGTTGGACGGACTGGACGAAATCGCCTCCGCCAGCCAACGCGGCGAGGTGTCGCGCTGGATCGAGCGGCAGCGACACATTTATCCTGCATGTCCCTTCGTCGTGACAGCGCGTTTTGCCGGTTATCGGGCGGAGGCACGGCTCGAGATTGCGACCTTCGAGCTAGCGCTCGAACGATTCCGCAAGGACGAGATCCGATCGTTTCTACGACGCTGGTATGAAACCGTCGAGCGCACGATTCACGGCGGCGAACGAGCGACTCAGTTCGCCGAGGAGCTCGCCGACGAACTGATCGAGCGAGTCCTTTCAACCCCTGAGATCTACAACCTGGCGACGAATCCTCTGATGCTGCAGATCATCGCATTGGTGCACCGCGACCGCGGCGCTCTACCCGATCGACGGGTCGAGCTCTACGACGAGTGCATCAATGTCTTGCTCGAACGGTGGGATAAGGCGCGTGGCATCGCGGTTCCGATCAGCGCCCGCGAGGCGCGCCGGGTGCTGCAGCCGGTCGCCTACTGGATGCATCAGGTGCCCGACCGTCGTTACGCCACACAGGAAGAGCTCGAGCCGTTGATCGAGAAAGAACTGACCCGCCTGCCGAGCCGCACGTTGGATGCGCCCGAATTTCTGACCCGCGTGCGCGACCGCAGCGGACTCTTCGTCGGCCATGGATCCGACGAGTACGGCTTTCCTCATCTGAGCTTCCAGGAGTACCTGGCGGCTTGTGAGGTCCGCCGCCTGGGCGACTACGAGACGCTAGCGGTCCAATACGACGAGAGCTGGTGGCGCGAAGTGACGCGACTCTTGATGGGACTCGACAACCCGAGCAGCTTTACGCCGTTCATGCGCGCGGTGATTGCCCGCGGTGGCCTGATTGGACACAACGACTTTACCAGCGAGTGCATCCGCGACGCCTTCGAACCGGAGGCGGCCCCCTTTGTCGATGCTTTGGCTCGTGTACTAGAGGGGCGCCGAGAAGATGCGAGCGGCGTGCACTACCATCTACTGTTGGCGATGCGGGAGCTGCGGCCGGAGATTCTGCGAATCGCCGATTGCGAGCCGATCAGAAGCGTCAGTGGTTGGGCTGTCGGAGACATCGCCGGATCGCTAGCTCGCGAGCTGCTCGAGTACCTGGGCGAGGAGGTTGCCGCCGATAGGGACCGTGCGACAGGGCTGCCCCTGACGCGCACGAACTCGATCGACGGGTCGGAGCTAATTCTCGTGCCTGCAGGAGCGTTTCAGGCGGGGAGCGAATATGACCGGAGGGACAATCCGCCACGCGCCCTGGAGTTGGAGTCGTTCTATCTGACGCGTTATGCGGTGACGAACGAGCAATATGCGAAGTTTCTCGCGGCGAATTCGGATGCGGCAAAGCCGGAATACTGGGACGTGGAGCGATTCAATCAGCCGCGCCAGCCGGTCGTCGGTATCGGGTGGAGCGAGGCGCAGCGATATTGCGAATGGGCCGGGCTGCGTTTGCCGAGCGAATGGGAGTGGGAGAAAGCAGCCCGCGGCATGGATGGGCGGTTGTTTCCCTGGGGTGGCGAGGAGCCTGACGAGACACGCGCGAACTACAGTGGCGACCAGCCGACGCCGGTGGGGAGTTATGGAAACGGGGCCGGCCCGTACGGGCATTTGGACCTTGCTGGCAACGTGTTTGAGTGGACGTCCTCGTTGTACCAGGAGGATAGTGAGTGGCGCACTCTCCGGGGCGGGGCGTTCATCAGTGAGGCTGAGTACCTCCGTGCCTCGATCCGTTACGACTACCGTCCCGCCCCTCGCCTCTACTATGTGGGATTTCGTTGTGCCCAGGATCCGTAGCTCCTTGTGCCTTTTACACCTTTACCCCTTGCGGGAGTTTAGTGACTACGCGATTCTCGCACTGAAGACACTTGGAGGGAGGACGATATGTCCAGTGAAGTGACGGCATTTTCGAAGGCTTATGACTTGACGATTTGGACGGCGGAGCGGGTGTCACGCTTCCCGCGAAGCTACAACTTGACGGTGGGGCAACGGATGGTGAATACGCTCCTCGATGTGCAGGAGCGGTTGGTCGAGGCACACTACAGCAAGGAGAAGCGGGCTCTGCTGCGAGGAGTGAATCTGTTGCTGGAACGCTTGCGTGTGCTCGTCCGCCTTTCGAAGGACCTCCACTGTCTGAGCCTTTCTCAGTACGAGTATGCGGCACGCGAGATCAACGAGACCGGGCGACTGGTCGGCGGATGGATCCGTCAGCAGGGAGCCCGTGCGTGAGGCGCGACGGTCTTTTCGATCGACTCGTTTCGTTCGAAAACCTCGAGCTAGCTGCTCGCCGTGCACAGCGAGGCAAACGCCGTAAGCGAGATGTCGCGACCTTCGAATTGCGTCGAGAGAATGAGGTATTGCGGCTGCAGGATGAGTTGCGGACGGGGAGATACCGTCACGGGCGATACTATCAATTCCGCATCTTCGAGCCGAAGGAAAGGGTGATCAGCAAGGCTCCTTTTCGGGATCGTGTGATGCATCATGCTCTGTGTAATGTGATCGAGCCCGGCATCGAGCGGTCATTCAGCGAGCACAGTTACGCCTGTCGAGTCGGTAAGGGCGGGCATCGAGCCGTCGATCGTTTCCAGCAGCTTGCCAAGCGACACCGCTACGTTCTGACCTGCGATATCGTGAAGTTTTTTCCGTCGATTGATCACACGATTCTTCGGCGCGTTCTGCGTCGGCGCATCTCCGATCCTAGGTGTCTGTGGCTGATCGATGAGATCCTCGAGAGTTCGCCGATTGTGGAAGGACCAAGCCACTATTTCAATGGTGACGACTTGTTCGAGCCGCTACGGCGACGACGCGGGCTGCCGATTGGCAATCTGACCAGTCAATTTTTTGCGAATCTGTACCTGAATTCGCTCGATCATTTCGTTGAGCGAGGAATTGGGTGTCGAACCTATCTTCGCTATTGCGATGACTTCGTATTGTTCTCCGACGACGCGGCAGAACTGTTGGTACAGCGCGAGCGCATCCGCGAGTTCTTAGGGACTGTGCGGCTGCGATTGCATCCCGGCAAGAGTATTGTGCGTCGTACTTCGCGCGGAGTGCGCTTCCTCGGATACAGGGTCTTCCCAAGTCGACGCCTAGTGGCGCGAGAAAATGTCGTGAGGTTCAAGAGGCGACTGCGCCGTCTGCGGGATGGATACGTGTCGGGGACAGTGGAATTGGAAGAGATAGCGGCGTCAGTGCGAGGCTGGCTGGCGCACGCTCAACACGCAGACAGTAGCGCCCTGCGCGAGTCTGCGTTGCGTGATTTCGCGGTTCGCCGCGATACCACTTTGGGGCAAGGGTCAGCATCTCCGGGGCGGGGCGTTCAACAATGAAGCAGAGAACCTCCGTGCCTCGATCCGTAACAACAACCATCCCGACAATCGCAACAACAATGTGGGATTTCGTTGTGCCCAAGACCCGTACCCGGGTTTACTATTGCCCACCCCACTGGCGAGAGCTCGCCTTTCTAAGGATCGGCGGGGAGTGCCATTGCGGGTCCAGATCCTTGTCCTGTGTCGCGCGAGAATTGCGGGCGCGTCCAAACAGTGGTGGATACCCGGCCGGCGGCACCGGAGTAGTTGGCCGGCCCCTGGCCGGGTGGTGGATTACGGCGCGGTCGGTGGTCGCGTCAGTTGGTCAGGAATGAAAGGAACGAAACTCTTGAAGATCTTCATCGCGTCGCCGAGCGATGTCGGTGAAGAAAGGCAGATCGCTCGTGATGTCGTCCGTGGACTCGATACAGACTCGGCTGAAGGCCTCGGCTTTACCCTCAAAGCTGTGGGATGGGAAGACGTCCCGCCGGGTCGTGGCCGGCCGCAGGGGCTGATCAATCCGGAGGTCAAGCAAGCCGATCTTCTGGTGGGGGTGTTGTGGAAGCGCTTTGGGACGCATACCGGCAAGTCGGAGTCGGGAACTGAGGAAGAGTTCGAGGTGATGGACAAGCGCTTTCGCAACGGCGACGACGTCGACATTTATCTCTACTTTCGGCGACCACCCGATGCTCTGTTGCAGGATCCCGGGCCCCAGATCACCAGGGTCCTCGAGTTCCGCGAGCGAGTAGACAAGGATGGTCTGCAGCGCGAGTTCGACGCCCCGGAGGAGTTCCGTGAGTTGCTGCGGAGTGACCTGGCGAAATGGTTGCAGGCACGCACTTCGGGCAAGGCCGAGCGACCTGGCGGAGATGTCGAAGTGCAGACGAAGCGAGGCCAGCTCTCGGCGGCGGATCGGCAACTTCTGGAGCGCTTCACGAACTCAGCGATCGGCGAGCACTGTCATTTGCAGATGACCGGGTTTGCGACCCGGATCCGCATGCCGATCGACCTCGAAAAGGTCATGGTGCCGGTTCGGGCGCGCCTCGCGGATGCGGCGAGAACGTCACGTCGTGGGCGCGGTCGGGCCGCTATGGACCCGGAACTCAGAGGTGAAGACGACGGTGTCGTCGATTTCGACGTCGCCTGGCAACGGGCTCGTGAGAAGAAGATCCAGACCGTGGTCGTGCTCGGCGCCCCGGGATCGGGGAAGACCACTCTGCTGCGGAGCTTGATTCTGCGATGTATCGAGGCTCCCCACCGGATTGGCGCTGCGGCCGGTTCGATCCCCATCTTCCTACCCCTGCGTCTGGTGAAGAAGGGCGAGGATCTTTGCACCGCCATCGAGCGGATTCTCGCGTTGCGCAAGCTCAAGGTGCCGGTTCGCCTGTTTGAAGAAGCTCTGTTCGCCGGCCGCGCAGTGCTGTTGCTCGACGGGCTCGACGAAGTGGCGAGCTCTGCGAAGCGCGCCGAGATGTCGCGCTGGATCGAAGAGCAGCGGCGGCTGTTTGCCAAGTGTCCGATCGTCGTGACCGCCCGTTTCGCCGGCTACGTCGGCGACGCGGTGCTCGAGATACCGAGTATGCAGCTCTCGCTCGAGCGCTTTCGCGAGCCGGAGATTCGGGAGTTTTTGAAACGCTGGTTCGTCACAGTCGAGACGACGCTTGGCGACGAGACGGATTTCTACCGGCAGCGAGGTGCCGAGCTGGGTTCCGAGCTCGCCGACCGGGTCATGGAGAGCCCGGAGATCTACGAGTTGGCGACAAACCCGTTGATGCTGCAGATCATCGCGTTGGTGCACCGCGACCGCGGCGCCTTGCCGGATCGGCGTGTCGAGCTCTACGACGAATGCGTCAACGTTTTGCTCGAGTATTGGGACCGGGCCAAGAAAGGCATCGATCTGCCGTTCACCGCCAAAGAGGCGCGGCGCGTTCTGCAGCCTATCGCGCATTGGATGCATCAGAAGCCCGATCGGCGCTATGCCTCGAAGCGGCAGTTGCTGCCGCTGATCGAGGCGGAGCTGCGACGGCTGCGCAAAAGTACACTGAAGGCGTCGGAGTTCCTCGAACTAGTGCGCGACCGCAGCGGCTTGTTCGTTGGCTACGGTACCGACGAATACGGCTTCCCGCATTTGAGTATTCAAGAGTATTTGACGGCAAAGGAGATTCGCAATCGCGCCGACTATGGCGCACTCGTCGCCGTCTACGGTGAGAGCTGGTGGCGTGAGGTGACGCGGTTGCTGGTTGGCCTCGACGATCCCGGCTGCTTTGAGCCGTTCATGCGCGAGCTGGTGGCGGCGAAGCGCTTTGTCGGCAATCACGCGCTGACCTCGCAGTGTTTGGCCGATGCCTTCGAGCCGTCGGTGGCGCCGTTTGCCGAGGCGCTAGACGCATCGCTGAAGCGCCGCAAAGCGCGGGCGAACGAGGCCGAGCTCCAGTACCACTTGTTACAGGCGATGCGGGAGCTGCCGCACGATGAGTTGAAGGAGGCGATCGAGGTCGTCCGGGCGGCGCGGGTCTCCAGTGTCGGCGATCAGGCGCGCATGCAGGCGGAGACGATCCTCGTTGCATTGGGCGATAGCGGGCTGAGGTCCGAGATCGATGAGTCGACGGGGCTGGCGCTGCGGAAGACGGGCGCGGTGGACGCGAGCGATCTACTGCTGGTTCCCGGGGGAGCATTTCTGGCCGGCGACGAGGGCGAGCAGAAGTCGGTCGACTCGTTTTATCTGGCCCGCACCCCGGTGACGAACCAGCAGTATGCACTGTTTCTCGAGGCGAACCGCGGGGTAGCAAAACCGCGTTTTTGGGACAACGAGAGATTCAATCAGCCACTGCAGCCTGTAGTGACCGTGAGCTGGCACGAGGCAGTAGCGTATTGCGAATGGGCCGGACTGCGGCTGCCGACCGAGTGGGAGTGGGAGAAGGCGGCTCGCGGTGCGTCGGGGCGGACGTATCCGTGGGGCAATGAAGAGCCGGACGAATCGCGTGCCAACTTTGAAGACAGAGTAGGGCAGCCGACCGCGGTGGGAAGCTATCCCGATGGAGCCGGCCCGTATGGCCATCTCGACCTGGCGGGTAATGTCTGGGAGTGGACCGATTCCTGGTATGACGCGGACGAGGGCTGGCGGACTCTCCGGGGCGGGGCGTTCCCCGATGCTGCAGAGTACCTCCGTGCCTCGCTCCGTTACTACTACCCTCCCGACTATCGCAGCGACGATGTGGGATTTCGTTGTGCCCAGGATCCGTAGCTCCTTGTGCCCTTTACTCCTTTACCCCTTGGAGCGTAGAGGTTTGTCGGCTGCGGAATTGGTGGAATTGGTGATTGGTGCTCTCAAAGTCCCAAGTCTCAAGTCCCACGTCCCAAGTCTCAGGCCCCAAGTCTCAGGCCCCAAGTCCCAAGGCGTTTGCCGATGGTGCGCGGCTCGGCAGGAGCCTCTCCCTCCATGGATTTGCGGTGAATCGACCTTTACGGGATTAGGAGGAGCTTTCCGGTGGTTTTGCGGCCTTCTAGGGCACGGTGGGCTTTGGTTGCTTCGGCTAGCGGGTATTGCGCGCCGACTCGGATGTTTAGTGCGCCTTCGGCGACTGCCGACAGTACTGCCGACGCGCGTTCTACGTATTCCTCGCGCGCCGCGATGTAGTGGATCAGAGACGGGCGGGTTACGAAGAGGGATCCGTGGTCGTTTAGGCGGTTGAGGTCGAACGGTGGGACCGGGCCGCTGGCTTGGCCGAAGAGGGCGAGGAGGCCGCGTACTTTGAGGCTCTTTAGACTGCCCTCGAACGTCGTCTTGCCGACACCGTCGTAGACGACGTCGACGCCTCGTCCTTTGGTGAGATCGCGGGCCCGCTCGGCGAAGTCTACCTGGTCGTAGCGGATGACTTCGTCGGCGCCGGCGCCGCGGGCGAGATCTTCCTTTTCCGTGGTTGAGCAGGTGCCGTAGACTGTGGCACCCGCGCGCTTCAGGGTCTGGACCAGGACGAGACCGGTCCCGCCTGCCGCTGCGTGGACCAGGGCGATGTCGCCCGGAGCGGTTTGACGGACGCCGTGGGCGAGGTAGTGCGCGGTCATGCCCTGGAGCATCGAGGCTGCTGCTTGCTCTTCGCTTACGCCGCTCGGGATGGCGATCAGCTGGGCTGGAATTGCCAAGATGCGGTCGGCATAGGAGCCCGGGATCGCCGACCAGGCGACTTTGTCGCCGATTTTGAGGTCGCTGACGCCTTCCCCGACGGCCTCGATGGTGCCGCCGCCCTCCATGCCGTTTACGAACGGCAATGGTCTCGGATAGAGGCCGCTGCGGAAGTAGGTGTCGATGAAATTGACGCCGCACGCCGCCACTTTGATTTGGACTTGTCCGGCGCCCGGCGCGGCGAGATCCTGTTGCTCTAGCTGCATCTTTTCTGGCCCGCCGGTTTCTTTCACGACAATCGCTCTGGTCTTCATGCTGCCCTCCATATCAATGGTAATCGCCGCTAGGAATCGGCAACTGGAAAAAATCCGCTTGACCAGGGCCGATGCCCAGTTCACCTTGGGAACATCAATCAAGCTGGGTGGTGAGGACTATGCGGAATCGGACAGGTGGATGCGGGGTTGTGGTGTTGTTGGTCGCGCTTGTGGCCGGGTGCGCAGCGAAACACGACCAGGCTTGGCTGGACACATTGCGGCAGCGCGAGGCGGTTCTGCCGCCGGTGCAGGCTGTCGCTGCCGGCGAGGCCGGGTTCTCAGCGACGGTTCCGGCGCAGACCGTTGGCGACGTGGCTCTCGGCGACGTCGCGGACTTTCTGACGCTCAGTATCGACAGTGAGTCGCCGATCGAGTGCGGGTTGTATCACGACGAAGTCGAGTCGGCTTCGACGCTGCAGACTCTGGCGGCGGAGGTCTTTGAAGGAATCGAGGAGCGATCCGGCCCGATCGTCGAGAAGACGGTCACCTCGTTGGATGCCGGCGTGATCGGCAGTAGCCCGTATCTCGAGCTGTTCTGGCGCTACCGAGTCGAGAAGGAGGGACGCGAGGTTCTCGGCGAGGTCAAGCAGTTGATCGCCAACCGTGAAGGGCGCTCGATTTATTGTGTCCACCACGAAAACGGCTACGCGGAGTCGTTTCGCAAAGTGTTCAGCGACCTGCTCTCGACCATGAGCTTTTCAAACTACGACGATCTGCGCCCGTACTTCACGCAGGTGGACGTTCTCTCCGATGACGACGGCCGCTTCGGCTTCGCGGTGGTTAGTGTGACCTTGGACGAGGACGGCGATCCTCGGGTTGTTCACTACACCACCGAGCTTGCACGCGGTGCGGATGGGGCGATCAATGCCCGCGACGTCACCGAAGTGGAGCATTCAACCCTGCCAGGTGCGCTCAAGGGTAAGCTGTTTACCGACTACCGAGACGGTGAAATCACAAGCTCGATGCTCCTCGAAGACCTGGCCGGTGTTGGCTGGCAGGTCACCGGGCAGCGTGCTGGCGAGAATGCGCGGGCGATCTTCGAGGCTCCGCGGCTTGCCTCGTGGTTGGACGACGCGCGCGTGCTGCGGGCTCTCGTCGAGGGCAAAGAGGTGGCGATGGTCGCTCATCCCAACTCACCGGCGTGGCTGCCGGGGTTGGATTGGGAAAATGCCAGTGCGCGTGCGCTCGAGGTCGCCGACCCCCTCGAAGATGGTCGGTATGCGGCCTCTCTGGTTCTGGGCGACCGCGACCAAGCGTTGGTGGTCGATGCCGACGGGTTGGTGCATTCAGCCCTGGACCAGAGAGACGGCCGCCAAGTACTCAGGCAGCGCGTCTATACGGAAGGCGCCCTGCGTTAGCGCCGCGACCGACGTCCGCGCTATTGCCTGGCCTTCACTCCATCTGCGTCGTTCTGCGTCAGCGACGTTGGGGCGAACCTCGACTCGAAGCAAATCGGGTCATCGGAACGATGTAGCTGGACGACGATGTCGGCGGAGATGTCGAGAGGTAGGCTCGGTAACACGATCGATCCGCCCTTGGTCTTGACGATGGCCTTTGAGCGATTGGTTGTTCCGGTTGTTCCGCTCTTGGCGACGATCTTCGTGTGGCCGTCCTGTAGTCCGTCGCGATCCTTGAATCGGTAGCCGCTGCTGCCGAGAGTCTTCCAGCACGGCTTGCCGTTGCAGACCCCACCACCGGCCACGCCTGCGCTGTATACCTGGTTCGCCCCTGTCCCTGTGTATATACAGACCGCGAAGTCGGTGTCGGACAAGGGGAGCCCCCAGTCGGCGATCGTGGTTGCCGGTCCCCGCAGCCATTTCCACAGCAGCTGGTCTTTGTCGCTATCGGCGCGGTTCTTGATCTTGAGGAAAGACTTGCCGGCGGCGAGACAGCCGGTGTCTGGTGTCGCGGGACAGTGCTCCGCCGCGGTCTCGAATCTGAAGGCAACGGCGCTCGATGCCGTGGCTGTGGCTGGGATCTCGCCTAGGTATTGAAAGACCCTGGTTCCCGTCCCCGTTTCGGACTCTTCGGCCGCGCCTGTGAGATTGTAGAGGGTTGGGGCGAGGGTCGAGTAGGTCGCGCCGGCGTCGGTCGAGATGCGAGCGGAAAGCTCGGCCGAGGCCGCGAGGCCACTGATGCGAATTGCTGGAGCGAGGTATGCGGCGGCACTGCGTCCTCCCGCGCCGGCGTCGAAGAGAATCTCGGCTTCGCTGCAGGAGGCGCCGCAGCTGAGTGCGTTGAGATCGTAGGTGCCGCCGGCCTTGTTGAACCCCGGCGCAGCGATCTCGGCGCCGGTCGCGAGCGAACCGACCAGGGCCTGTGCGTATGGAGTCAGATAGTCGTCGGCGTACGGTTGCGCATCGGCCGCGCTCTTGATGGTCGGAAGGTTGACGGTTGCGCTACTACCCATCTGAGCGAGGAAGTGCCGGTCGTGACCGGTGGCGGCTCGCACGCCGAAGCGGCCGAGTTGGGTGTACGAGATATCAGTGAAGCCCACATCGTTGTAAGCGCCGTAGTTGGCGGTACTCCAGGGTTCGAAGAACGCGAGCAAGCTGCCGTAGCCTCGGCTGCGCGTCCAGTGGGCGAGGACCGAGTCGAGCCACGGTTGGCCGCCGTGAAAGACGGAGCCGCACCCGTCGCCGCCGGAGCTCCACAGCGGGTCGCCGTCGCTGCCACCTTGCCAATGGGAAACAGCGGGGTCGACGCATTGGTTGACCAGGTTCGGGTCGCCGTCGCCGTGGATGGAAATTGTCTCGTTGACGATGTTGCTGCGTTTGACGACAAAGCTGAGTGAGGTGCCCGATGGAACGGTGCTGGCGAGCTGCAACTGTGTAGCCGTCGTGCGGGCAGTGATCGCGATTGGCCCCCAGCCGCCATCGCTGCTTTCGATGGTGTCGCCGGCCCAGACTCCACTCGATTGGAAGTTCGTACCGTTGACGGCGGTGACGGTGGTCCCGCTGGCGTCGATACCGGCGCCGCCGCCTCCCGGTCCGGAGTCGACCGTCATGCCGGATGTTTCGACAGTACTGACGAAGTCGATGTTGACCTTACCGGTCGGATAAATGGTCCAGATCGTCGTGAAGGAGATCAGCGGAAGCTCGGGGAAGGGGTTCCCAGGTGGACCGGTGCCGTTGTTCAATCGCGGACTACCGCTTTGCTGAATCCTGACCCGCGCCGGAGTGTTTTCGAGTATCGAGAGTTGGAGGGAACCGAACGAAGAATTGGTTCCCATCGTCGTCATGTATTCCTGTTGGTTGGCGCCGTTGGTGCCGAGGTAGATGTCGTAGTCGAAGAAACCTCCGTTGCTGTAAAAGCCTCCACCGGATGCGGTTACTAGGTTGTCCGTCTCGGTTGGATCAAAAGCGAGATCGTAGATCTTCGATGGGCCGCCGTTGAACTTGCGTTCGAAAACGATCTTCCAGTCCGCCGTCGACACGGTGATGCTGTCGGTCGTTGCGAGGTCGTCGCTGACGCTCAGCGGCTGGGCGAATTGCCCGGCGAGCGTTGGTGACGCCGCGATGATCTGTAGTGCCGCGGCGAGGCAGAAGTAGACGAAGCGGGCGCTTGGCATGGTTGCTCCTGATGCTCGGGCTGCGACACCAATAGTTGGTCGAAGTGACTGAATCAAGCGGCGGCCGGTGGCGACCGATTTCTCATTTCTACTTGAAATTGAGGAGTTACGCGAGAAAGTTCGTGCGTTTGTAGATGGGGTCGTGCGGCTGGCAGAGGCGCACATTGTAG
>JAJCZJ010000121.1 GCA_029262455.1 Deltaproteobacteria bacterium
CCCCCTGTCAACGCTTCGCTGCGACCTCTCAGTCGCCAACGCATGACTCGGGGCCGATGCGGTTCGCTATTCCTTCATCGTACGGATCTTTCATCCGCTTCTCCTTGCCGATTTTAATCGGCGCTTTCAGGGCGAGGCTCCCTTCTTCGCCAAGGCTTCGAAGGCCAGGCCTGCCGAGCCGCGTAGCGGATATCCCACACGCGAGACATCCACTGAGAATCGCGCGCTGCTGGAGGTTGCCTGGGGGTGATCGCCCTTTTAGGGTGCGCGCGGTCGGGGGCGGAACGCGCGACTGGTGGACCTGCGGTCGCCGGAGCTGCCGACGGTCTGTGTCGCGCGTTCTACAGGGCGGTTCGTGTGGTCGTGGAGTACCACAGCGGCGTGTCGGCCGCTGCGATCAGGCTGCCCGGTATAGCTTGCGCGCCGCTCTCAATCCGAGTCGGCGCCGATAGCCGCGACGTTCGGTCTCCGCTTCGATCCGATGTCGCTCGCCGACCATCGTGAAGAAGCTGCGAGCAAAGTCGCGCACACTCTGCGCAAACCCACCGGGACTCAACCCGAACTCCTCTAGGATTGATCCAGCCGCTCCCGTCAGCGCCTCGTCTGCGCCCCCGTCCGGTCCCACGATTCCCGCCGTTTCCCGCAGCAGTAGCACGTAGTCCTCGAAGCGCATCGGCAGCGGTTGTTGCGACCAGCGGGCAGAACTCGCCGGCCCGGATCCCTCCTCGGCAAACGGCACCAGCTCCCCAGCTTTCCACCCCGGCCTTGTTGTGGGCACGGTAGGAGTTTTCTCCGCCTTGGCTGCCGCCAACAATCTCTCGCGAATCGACGTAAACTCGGACGCTTCCAGGCTATCGGCGATGCCCGCCCGAATCGGGTTCAGATCGACATAGCTCATGCATGTCAGCAGTGCGCCCTCATCGAGTAGAGCCTGACTTTTAAAGCGCCCCTCCCAGAAGCGTCCGGTGCAGCCGTCCTCTTGGTTGGCCCGGCGCGCGATCGCCTCGTTCAGACAGCGCATGTACCAGCTCAGGCTCCACAGCCGCTCCCGCCACAGTGAAATCTTCGCGGCCCGGTCGCTGGCCGAGGCTTTTTCGATGCTCTTGGCGACTTTCGGAAAGACAAGCCCGTAACGCTCGATGACCTGCGAGTCGCTTAGTTTTTGCCCTCGTTCGGCGTCGATGCGCAGGACCAGGTGAAATTGGTTTCTGAGCATCGAGTAAGAACAGATGTCCACGGCGAAAACTGCAGCCAGGGTCTTCATGCGGTCCACCAACCACTGTTTGCGATGATCGAAGTTGGTGCCGGTGAGCGGGTCGTTGCCGCAGAGGTAGGCGCGCCGCACGCAGCGGTTGATGCAGTGGTAGTAGGGCGTCGAGTTGAGGTCGACGATCAGGCGGCGGGGCTTCGGCACGATACCTATGGTGCATGCTTGTGGGCTAGGTGTCAAGTAGCTCTCTCGAGGTATCTCCGGGTGTGTCGGGGTCTGTTGAGCGACTCTCAGTCGTGTGGCTGTCCCGCTTCTCCCGTCCGCTTGTCCCTCGCTTCTCCCGTGTGGCTGTCCTGCTTCTCCTCAGTCGTGTGGCTGTCCCGCTTCTCCAAGCGACTCTCAGTCGTGTGGCTGTCCCGCTTCTTCCAGCGATTCTCAGTCGTGTGGCTGTCCCGCTTCTTCCACGCTTCTTCCACGCTTCTTCCAACGGAGTCGGCACCTTGCTGGGGACGGACCAGCCCAAGTGTTCGCAGTCACCGAATAGTGAAGAGACTGCCGATCACCGCTAGCTGGACATCAGGAAAATCGCCTTCGATGCCATGGGCCTCGGCTACCCGAGAAGCGCGCTCGGTTAGACGGCTCGCGGCGGCTCGAAGCTCGCGGACATCTTCTCCATCCATGCGCTCATCAGGGCGTTTTTGGGCAAGCCCAGGCTGCGCAACTCATCGGCGATACGCCCGGTGCCGAGTTCGACCTCGGCACCGCCGCGCCGCACTCCCATGCCCTCGATGTGCTGCTTCGCCGTCGTGCGGTACGCGACCCCGTCGATCATTGACAGCGTCGAGATTGAGCTGTCGACTGTGCGCCCGCCCCCACGCGGCACGCTCAAGGTGAAGGAGTGCTCGCCCGCGTACACCAAACGCGCACGAGCCCGGTCCTTGCCGTATTCGATGTCGATCTGCTGCACCGTCTTCGGATAGCCCCAGATCATCGCTCCGGCGTCTCGGGTAAACGACTGGTCGACCGGCATATGGGTGATGTGACTTGCCAACTCGCCGCTGATCAAGTCGCGAACCGTGCCCAGGTACGGCAGCATCGGTCGCTGGCCCTTCGGGTACACCATGAACCCGACAGCCATCTCGTTGTAGTCACCGAGATCGTTGTCCTTGTAATCGACCATCGCCAAGCTGCAGATGCAGCGTCCCGGCAGCAGCTCGGCAACCTCGAATGCATCTGGGATCAGCTTCGTCGCCGCAGCCGTTGGCACCAAGAAGGTCGCCGCCCCCGAAGTCGCATCGCGTACCTCGACGGGAAAGACGACATCCCGATCCTGAATCTCGTACTTCAGAGCAGTCGCTGGCATAGAGACAGGCGATACTACATTGGCTACCGAAGGCAAATGCTCCAAACCCCCGGCGCGACGTGCGGAATGTAGGTGTTTAGGGACGGAGTTGGCCTCTGATCCTGGCCGAATCGCATTGATGGCGTGTTGTTGCAGTGGTCAGGCCGAGCAGTGGGAGCGGAGCGACCGATCAACGACATCGTTGAAAAAACTGCCCCAGACAGGAATTGAACCTGAGACCCCACGATGGCAAAGGACCAAGCGAGTTTACGACTGACAAACGGTGCTTGCGTCAACGAAACGGTTCGGCGATCAACTTCTTCAGGCTGGGCCACCGAAGTTCTGTACCGCCGTTGGAATGTGTGCAAAAGTCGATTCGTAATCGAGCCGAGTCGAGCGCGTCCCATCCGCCCGCGTCCTGAAAATGGAGGGAAGTAGTATGAGTGTTACTCGCAATAAAACATGGTCGTTCCTCATCAGCGCTGGAGCGCTCGCCTTGTTGGCCACCTCGGTGACCGCGGCTGCGGCGTTGACGGATGCAGAAAAGTGCTCGACGCAGAAGATGAGGGTCGCCGGCAAGTACGTGTTCTGCCGAATGAAGGCGGAAGCCAAGGCGATCAAGAAAGGGGCGCCGGCAGACTTCACCAATTGCGACTCCAAGTTTGCCGCCAAGTGGGCGAAGATCGAAACGAAAGCCGCCGGAGCCTGCCCAGCAGGTGGCGATGTTCAGAGCGTCGGCGACATCGCGATCGCCGACACTGCGCTGATGGCTGGCACTGTGTCCGCGGCCGCGCGTTTCCAATACAACGGCAACGGCACGACCAGCGATCTGAACACCGGATTGACCTGGGAGAACAAGTCCTACAACGACGACAGCGTGAACGACATCACCACTCGCTACACCTTCCAGGAAGCCGTCACGGTTCACATCGCTACGCTCAATGGGGCTTCCTTCGGGGGACACAGTGACTGGCGGGTCGCGACTCCGAACGAGATGCTGTCTCTGGTCAACTTCAGCAACCCCGGGGAGATCAAGAGTTACCCGGCATTCGATTTCAACTGCGACTTCGTATGCAACATGGGGATCTGTCCGGGCCCGGTCTTCGACGCGATCACTTCCAATTGCGCCTTCTCCGAGTTGTGGGGTCACGAATCGTTCTGGACCTCGACCACGAACCCGGAAGACCCGACCGAGGCGATTACCGTTCTCAACTGGGGATTCATTATCGAAACGGAAGAGAGCAAGACCACCTCTCGTCCCGTGATCGCAGTACGAGGCGGCCGACGTAGCGACTGACCCAGCTCCAGACAGACACCTGTTGGCGCCTCTCCCTTGGTGTCATCAACGAAGTCGCCACAGGCCGAGACGACGCCCGAGATGAGCAAGACCGTCAGCGCCAAGCGAAATGCTCCTCTGCCTGAGCCCCAAACCGTCATCGGGCAGCCGTACATACATGCTCGCTGAAGTGAAAGTGAGGCGTAGGATCGTTCGGGGCCCGCCTCCTTTGTTCTTTCGGTGACCTCTGCATTCTTTGCGGCGATTCGACTTCCTGAGCAGGCATGACACTCCCAACCGTCTTCAGCTGCGAAAACCAGCGTTTGAGCACGGGAATCGACCTCTTGAACCGCTTGAAGACAAGGGATCTAAGCGGTTGCGCTGGGGAAAAAGGGGACATCCATTGGAAGGCCCCTGTCAATAGGAACGATTGTCGGCGTCGATTCGGTTGGTCGCCAATTCTCTCCCAATTCTTCCCTGAACACTTCCACGCCAACTACAACGACTCAGAGCACCCCAAGCGTCCGTTGTCCCCGGGGCTATCCCGCATTTTCCCACGTTCGTTTCTTGGCCTTGTTCCAGCAGATTTCGCGGCGTATCGGTGTCCTTCTGAGAAACAGGGGGGAGCAAGGTGGCGTTAAGCAAGTTTGGTTTTATCGTGACGGGCGATGCGTTCGTCCAGTGGCAGGGAACGGACAAATTTTCGATGAAAGTAGTCGGCGTGAGCGACGCCGCCGACGGAATTGCGGCAGCGATCGAGATGGTCTCTGAAGGAATTCAACTCATCGAGCTGTGTGGAGGCTTCAGCCCGGTCGCTGCGGGCCGCATCCTGGAGGCAATCGACTATGCCGTGCCTATCGGCGTCGTCGCCTATGGCCCCGAGTCAATCGACTCGATGTACCGACTTTTCGCGGACTGAATAGCGATCTGACACCGGCAGCCGAAATCGCAGAGCCTCCTTCGTCCATCATTCGGATGGCATCCTAGGCTCGAGTGAAAGCAGGGTAGGGAAATGAGGCGTGAGGAAGTACCTCAGTAGCCGAGTGGCGGATTCCGCCGAGCTTTCGTTCTTATTTTCCACACAAAGACACGAAGAGGGCTCCAGGCTTTCGGCTGGAGCTAGTCGCGCCAGTTCTCCACTCGCAACGACCGGACCCCGCGAAACTCCCGGACATTGTCCGTCACCAAAACGAGCCCAAGAGCGAGGGCGTGAGACGCAATCATCATATCATTCGGTCCGATCACTTGGCCACGTGCTTCGAGTCGAGCGCCGACCTGTCCGTAGATTCGGGCCGCTTCGACACCGAAGTCGACAACCGCCAGCTCGTCCAAGAAAACGTCGAGTCGGGCGTGATTCGCTTTCTTACGTTGGCTGCGTTCAGCCCCGTAGCGAAGCTCAGCAGCCACAACCGAGCTGGTGCCCAAATCGCTCGGGCTACACTGTTGGAGACGCGACACGACACTCGGAAACGTGCCGTTCAAGTAGTCCACGCACACGTTCGCATCGAGCAAGAAATTCACCGCGGCTCAATCGAGATCAGGGCCCGGCTCCGCGGCTTCCGGCTCCGGTGGATAAGGGAAGTCCGTCGAAGATCCAGCAAGGCCGATAAACTTCTGCGACCAGGTACGCCGAGGCGATTCCAGAATGATGCGATTCCCCTGTCTCGAGATCAGGACTTCGTCACCATCAACCCGGTAGTTCTTCGGGAGCCGAACCGCCTGGCTCCCTCCGGAACGAAAGACTTTGGCCGTGTCGGACATGGGTCTTTGTATATACTTTTTGTGCATACAAGGCAAGATCGACGGAGGGCTCGAATCAGGCCAAAGGGACACCCATGCTCCTGGCCAGTCGCGCGCCAACAAGGGTACCCCGATCCGCGGAAAACCGGAGTCCAGCGGCCATCTATGGAACCGCAACGGTAAAAAAAGTGCCCCCGACAGGAATTGAACCTGTGACCCCAGGATTAGGAATCCTGTGCTCTATCCAACTGAGCTACGAGGGCTTCGGGTCGGATCTTGTCTGTTCGCGGCGGGGGAGGCAAGCACCGGGGCCTGGTCACGTTCGCGGGTTGAGTTGCGACGCGAATGAGTTGGCCTGAAAGTACTCCATGGGCGTCGAGGATGGGCGGAGAAATGGCGCCGGTGTTGCCATTTCAGGGGCGTGCCTGGCATTGGGCCCGCCGCAATTGCGGTGGTTCGGCGCGCTTTAAGTAATCGCGCCGGTGTGACTGTCGACCTCGACACCGTATTCTCTCGGATTGGGTCGAGGTCGCATGCTCAGGAGTTTGGCCGCGGGGATTCGGCACCATGTTCGAACGCGATGCTGAAGGTTGAAGAGATCACCGGGCCGCGGCGATTGTGTCGTCATTCGGCATCATCAGCTGCTACTTTGCTCCCGCGCGCACATGGGGAGCGGAGATCGTTACAGCTTCTAGCGTCCGTCGGCGCCGGTGCCGACGTCGAATACGATCAACCGCAAGCCGGCGTGGATCTTCGACCCCCCGCCGACGACTCGGAGGTCGTCGCGGCCCAGGCTTGTCCCTTCCTCGATCGGCCCTATCGTCGCGAACGCGAATCGTGACATGCCGTGAGGCGTAGCGAGATCGACCCAATCGGCTACGGCTCGTCGCCTGGGGGTGAAGAATATCGGCTGCCGCAAATAGACCGGCGCTACCACCGACGGTAGCCACCAGAGGTCCGTGACTACGTACTCATTCTGCTCGACGACATCGCTCCATTTCGCCATCGCCTGGCGGTCGTCGCGCATCTGGGTGACGCCTCGATACTGGTAGATGGCACCCACGGTCAGGCTGAGGCTGAGGACCGCCCAGAAAGCGGCGCAGCTGGCCGAAGTCAGGGTGGCATGCCAATAGGCTTTCGCTGCGACCAACGTGAGAACCGTTAACACGGGAAATAGCGGCAGAAAGTAACGATGCCCCCATTCCAAACCGGCCTTCAGACCCCACGGCCTTGCGTACGCGTATAGGATCGCGGCAGTGCCGAGAAACAGGTAGGCCACCGCGAACACCGCCAGCGTGAACGACTTCGTGCGCGAACGCCACGCTTCGGGAATCGAATAGGCCCAGAACGCGAGAAAGGGTGCGATGACGAAGACACTGTGTAGCCAGCGATACTTTGTTTCAGCCAACGCTAATGCGCCACTGAAAGTCGCTACCGTGAGGAACGCTGCAATCTGAACCCATTCGACGAGGCGACTGCGCCTCAGAAACGGACCGACTAGGCACAGCGCAAGACCCGCCGCCATCCCGATCGCGAACCACGATGAGACCACAGAGCGACCGACGTCCGCTTCGACGAACAGGATCTCGAGACTTCTCGGGATGTGGGGCAACTCGTCGAGGCCGCGCCAGAGGTGCTTAGGCAGATGGCTGATCAGCCGAAAGTGCCGCGTCGTGATCGTGTTCGCAAAGAGCACCAGCAACATCACCGCTGTCGGAACCGCCGCGTACCAGCCAATCTTGATACGCGAGCTACCTTTTCCCACAGCGGTCGAGGTTCTGTCGTCATGCGGCGATCCCATGAATGCAACCAGCGCCCAGGTGACGACGCAGGCGGCCGCCACCGCTACGGTCTCGATGCGGAGCATCGCTCCGACGGCGAGCGGCGTGACTATCGCAACGAGAGTGCGCACACGCCCGGGCTCTCCCGTTAGGAGGGCCCAAACCGCAAGCAGCGCGCAGAGAGTCGCAGGAGCGTGCTCCCAAACGGTCAGGCTGTAAAAGAAGACCGGTGTCGCCAGTCCGACGGTCACTACGGTCGCGGCCGATAAACGCGGATCGATCGCATACGCGATCCGCCCACTTACGACTGCACTCAACCAACCGCAGAGCAGTGGAAACAGATACAGCCCGGTCGCACCGATGGCGGCGTAGCCCGGTTGGCTGATCAGCGAGAAGAGTAGGGACCCGTGCAAGCGTGGCCGGACGTCCCCCGAAGCCTGCGCGCTGGGTCCTGCCGGCCTGGGGTGTGTGATTTTGGGTAGAAAGAAATCGAAGGCGGGATCGATCGTCCGGCCCGGGTACGGTACCTCGTAGCTCAGACCGCGGAGCGACAACGAAATACTCTGCGACTGGATCAACTTGGCCCCTTCGTCGGGCGACCAGAAGACGTGCCTCGGCATCAGGCTCAAGGCGACGACGTACACCATCAAGACAGACAACGCCGCGGCCAGCTCCCAGCCCCGCGATGGCCCGCTCCCGCGACGGCGCGAATCGGAGTCGGTCATGAGTTCACCCACCTACCGACGACTTGCTTCGCCGCTGCGAGTTTTGCGCGGTGCACTTTTGGTCGAAACGCCAGCCAGTGTCGGATCGACGCGATCTCGCGGAAGCCGGCGTTCTCAAAACTTCGCAACGACGGCGCGTTCCCGGCGTGAACCCCGGCATAGGCCCGACCACACCCTTCGGCACGAAGAGCGCCACAGGCGTGGCGCAAAAGGCTGGAGAATATTCCGCGACCGCGAAATTCCGGCGCGGTGAAGCCGTGGTTGAGTTCCGCTTCGCCGTCCTCCAACTCGAACAGACGACTCGTATCTCCGACTCGAAATACCCAAATCATCGCGACGATCGACTCGCCTGAAACGGCCACAGCGCAGCGCTTGGCGCCGTCGATGACATCGCGAAACATGTCCGTAGGCAGATCCGATCGTTGCTCCCTCCACCTCGCCACCCTCGCGGCGTCCCACATCGCAAACTCGACTTCTTCGGTCGAGCTCTCTGGCTCTGGCATTGCGGTGAGGTCGATTGCCAGGATGGCGAAGCGGTTCGGCCGCAAGACACCGAAAGCCGACCAATAGAGCGTCGTAGCCCAACCGCGTTGACGGAGACTGATTCGGAACTGCGTCGTCTTTTGCGAGAGGGGCAACATCATCCGTCATATCGGTCGCTCTCGCAGGTGCCGGCCGATGCGAGAGAGCATGTTCGGTCGCAGAGCCTCCAGTTCGCGCAGCTTGCGATAGGTGGCATGATCCATCGGCTCTCGCGTCGCCCAAGCCGCGGGCGCACCCCGCACGCCGTCCCAGACCCCTTTCAGATAGGCCCTGAAGTGGCCGGATCGCGCAGACGAAACCGCCATCATGGCCAAGTCGCGGGCGATGGATCCGATCAGCGCCACTCCGCGATGGTTGCGCAACGACACCCAGATCGAATTTCGGGTGAACGAATAGTAGATGCGCGAGGGGGGACGGGCGATCTCAGAGACGAGATGGGTGACGCTCACCCGCGGCGCGTAGTATAGGTCGTGGCCGCGCGACAGCAGACGCAAGGCGAGATCGTGGCCCTCGTGGCCGAGAAACAACGGACCCCAGTAGCCTCCCACCGACTGAAAGGCGCTGCGCCGAAAAGCCGCCGCTCCCTCGAGGACGTACGTCGTAAGAAACTCCTCGTCCGAGAAACGCCGCCGGTCACGTGGGTGGCACCAATCGCGCGTTGAAACCTGGCCGGTCTTGTCGACGATCTTGAAGTTGACGCACGCCACGGACACGTGCGTTTCAAACGTGTCGAGGATGTTTTGTACGGCGAGTGGGGAGTCGAGGCGGACATCGTCATCGATCGTAACCACAATATCGCCCTTTGCCTCAGCGACGCCGCGGTTGCGCGCCGCCGTGCCGATATTCTCGTCGAGACGCACAATCCGGACTGTCGGGAACTCCTGCGTCACCATGTCCGCAGCGCCATCGGTCGATGCGTTGTCGACCACCATAACTTCGACTCCGGCTTTTTGCTGGCCGAGCGCCGATTCGATCGCCCCGCGCAGCAATTCCCGGCGCTGGTAACTGAGGATGAGAATGGTGACTGCGATCGGCACTCGATCGTCCATTAGTTGGAAATACTCTTTCGCAGCCGCGGGCCCAAGCGATTGGCTACCGGTAAGGGCAGTCGTCGCCAAAGATCGGCCAACCGCGTAAACCGTGACTGATCTCCGCCGGGCGGCGGTGCGTGTGGTGCGTAGTACCAATAGAGTTGCTGTGGGACAGCGTGCCACTGCCGCTTCGCCTCGAAAGTCCCAGAATCACGCGACGAACGACCGAGGTCGAGCGACGTGTATCCTCCGGCGATCGCAAAACGCATCAGCTCCCAGTGAAGGAGTTGGTTGGGACACAAATGAAAAAACGCTCGCAGCGAAGAAATCCATCCCGGAATCGTCACTGTGTCTTTGTATCGCAACACACAAGCGGTGCCGATCACGTGATTTTCATGATTCACCAATACGATGCTCAACCGATCCCCGAGGTGCGCGAATAGCGCCCGAAAGAATCCAACGCTGTGAACCGGTGAACCGAGATCGCGCATGTTGGTCGCGAATACACGATAAAAGTCCTCCAGCGCCTCCTCGCCGTGAAATGAAGCTGTGACTCCGAGCTTCTGAGCCTTGCGAATTCGATTGCGCCGTTCGGACGGCAAGCGTTTCCACAGACCTTCCTCGCTCGTCCCAAGCTCGATGCACATGGTGACTTTCTCGAGCCACACTTCCAGGTCGAGACTCTGCTCGCGCGCACATCGCAGCGACAGTGTTGCGCCAAGCTTTTCGCTCATCGTTACCGCAGCCGCTACCAGCGCGTCGGCTGCGTTCGCGTCCCCACCGCTCACCGGCCCGCCGTAATCGACAAACGGCATCGATACCAAGTTGCGCCCAAAAACACGGCTTTCGATCAGCACCAGCGGCAATACACCCCTGATTTCGCCTTCGGCTTCAGCCGCGAGATAGAATTTGCGATGGCCGTAGGCCTGCTCGATGGCCGTACCCCAGGCGTGGAGATGGCACACCGTTCCGTCGTTCGCCTGGTCCACGAAAGCGTCCCACACCGAGCCCTCTCCGGACCACTCGCGCACGGTCAGGGTCATGCCTGAGCCCGGCCCGACTGCCAGGTGTGTTGCGGCGCACCGCTCAGGTACCGCGCAAAGCCGAAGAGACCGGCGACGCTTACGACACAGAAGAAGTAGGGGAGAGCGAGAAGACGTGTGCGGAGACCGAAGTGCTCGGCCGCTGCGCCGACGGCCGCAGCGGCGTAGAACACGACCTGCACGCCGAGCGCAAGTCCGTAGAGGGGGCCTACGTGCACCAGCAGAACATTAGAGACGAAGGCAACGAGCAATGGAACCGAGCTGGTCCAACGCAAGAAACGATGCGAAACCAGCACCCAAAGTGCCAACCCTTTGCGCGCAATTAGAAGAGCGCCGACTCGAGAAAAGAAGACTCGATAGCCCTGCGCGCTGATTCGTCGATGTCTCTCGAATTCTGTCGACGCGTCGCGCGAAGGTGGCTCGAGCGTCACTGCCTCCGGGACGAACTCGCTACGCATGCCGTCCAACGCCACAGTGATCGGATGTAACAAGTCGTGAACCATTTCGCTGGGCAGGCGAACGCACACGTCGCGGCGCAGCGCATAGAGGGCACCGTCAGCGCCAGGCAGAAAGCCGAGCGAAGACTCACGGCCCTTGAGGAACGCTTCGTAGCGAACGTAGGCGTTGCCCACTGCCTCGGTGGCGCCGTCCGCGATCGCGACGCTGTCACCGTACAGGCCCTGGCCACTGACCAATCCGACGGCAGGATCGGCGAAGCTCATAACCAGCTCGCAGAGGGAGCCCTTCACGAGCATGGCGTTTGCGTCGGTGAGGACGATCAGGTCGCCGCGCGCCGCGGTGACGCCGCGGTTGATTGCCTCATTTTTTCCGGCGCGATTGGGCTGGATCAGGAGTGTGACCTGAGGACACTCGAGGACGCGGACGATTTCTTCAGTCCGGTCGGTCGATCCGTCTGACACGACGATGACTTCCATTTCGCCAGGATAGTCGTGTTCCAGTAGGTTGCGGACTTTCTCGGCGATACAGCTCGCCTCGTTGTAGGCGGCGACCACCACGGAGAGGGCCGGCCACTCATTCGTCGGGTGGTGCACGGATCTGCCGGGCCGCAACACCAAGAGGAACAACGGGTATCCGATGTAGGTGTACAGGATGACCCCAATCGCGCTCCAAAAGCACCACTCGAGCGTCAGGATACTCATCCGTCAACCAACCCGCACGGCGGTCTTGTCCGCGTTCGGCTCGGCAGAATCGAGCCTGCAGTGCAGAACGATGGCAACGAAAGCAAGTAGCCAAAACAGCTTCTCGAATTGCGTGCTGAGGAACAACGATGAGACCAAGAACCCGGCCAAGCCGATTTGGAGGGCCGTGGCCCACTCGCTTGTGCTGTGCCATTGCAGAAACAATGCGCGCCGGGCAATGCTCCGCAGCGACCCGAACAAGGCGGCGAGAAACCCACAAAAAGCGAGCAGCGCCGGAATCCCCGACTCGGCTCCGATCTGCAGAAATAAGTTGTGGGCCTGTCGGTTGGCCCGCAGCTCCTCGTAGTCCCCGCTCACTTGGCGAAACTTGCCCAACCCGACGCCGACGAGCGGATGCTGCGCCATCATTCGCACTCCAGCCGATACGAGGCCGAGCCGCGTCGAAGTCGATGCACGCACGCCGGTATCCCTGAAGCGTTCGACGGGTGTCGTCGCCAATAGGCGCTGCCATGTCGGACCCGGAAGAAGCGCCGTAGCGGCAACCAACCCGACGAGACCCAGAACCGCGACGAGCGCGCGATGGCGGGCGAATTGGAGAGCCATGAGCACGACGAGTGCGCCGGTCGCTACAAACGCCCCTCGAGAACCGGTTACCAGCGCGCTGACCAGTAGGGCCGCGAAAGCGCCGTACCATAGGTAGCGCGGAAGGAGGGCCTGTTGTGAACGGGCAAAGACGAACGCCAGCGGCGTTACCAACACGATGAGCAGTGCGAAGTAGTTCCGCTCGTAGTGCTCAATGCCCAAGTGCTCGCCGTAGCGAGCGTACTGCAGGTAGGCAAAGAGCAGGCCGACGAGTACGGCGACGGTCGCGCCGTAGAGCACCGTGCGAACCTCGGACAATCCGCGCACAGCCACGATTACGACCGGAAAGAGTAGGGTGACACCAACTTGCCGGGCAACGGCGCGCGAGGTTGCGCCCGAGGCGATGGCGGCCACGGCGATGGCAAAGACGTAGACACAGAACCATCGCGTCGCGGCACAATCGACGCTGCGCAAGTCGGCGCGCTTGGTCGCTACGCTCCACGCCGCGCCGACCGTGCCGATCGCTCCGAGGACTTTGATCGCCGTCAACTGCGGGAGAAACTCCGGCAGGCTGTCTCCCAACAGCGTCCAGGAGTGCTCCTGGAACGGGATGAGCAGGAGAATCCCTAGAAGAATCCAGAGCATCACTGAGTGCTCGACCGTCGCGCCAGTAGATTGAGGTAGAGTCGCTCGGTTGCGGCGACTTGGGTGCGCACATCAAAGTGCTGCGCCGCGCGCTTCAAAGCCGCATTTCCGAATCGCTGCGCGAGCGCGGGCTCACGCAGCAGCCGCAATGCCGCATCCGCCAAGGTTTCTGCATTCGCCGGCGGCACCAAGATGCCCGTCTCGCCATCTACGACGACCTCGTCCATGCCGCCGATGTCGGAGGCGATCACCGCCTTACCCATCGCCGCCGCCTCGATCGCAGCGAGTGGGAGCCCTTCGTACAACGAAGGAAGCACGACGATGTCGCTTGCACCGACGTAGGGCGCGACGGGGTTCTGAAATCCCGCGAACACGACGGAGCTGTCAATGCCCAGGGCCTTGGCTTGCGTATGCAACCGTTGCCTCAAAGCCCCGTCGCCCAGGAGCAACAGTCGCACCCCGGGACGGTCCTGCAGAATTCGCGGCATCGCTTCGAGGAGGTACTCGTGGCCCTTCTGTTCCTCCAGGCGCCCGATCACGCCAAGGACTGGCGCGTCTTCGGGGATCCCCAACTCACGTCGCTTCCGAGATCGGATCTCGGTCGAGATCGGAGTAAAGATGCTGAGATCCCGCCCATTGGCGATGACCTCGATCTGGTCGCGGTGGATTCCTTTCCGTTCGACGAGGAAGTTCGCCGCAGCCGCCGAAACAGCGATGACTCTATCGACGAAGCTGGCGATGAAACGGTCCGGCAAGAAGCTCCCGAGCCGATCACGGCGCCATATCTCGGCCCCGTGGTAGGTCTCGACCACGACCGGGACACCGGCCAGTCGAGCCAACGGCGCGGCAACGAAAGTGGCCCTGAACAAATGGCAATGCACGATGTGTGGTCGAAAAGACCGCAGCGTTTTCCACAGCCGCGCAACCAACCGCGGGCGGCTCCATCGAATCGGGTCGATCGGAAAAAGTTCAACCGGCAGCGACCCGAGCTCTGACTGCATCGCGTCGATCAAGAGACTGGGACACGCCAGTCCAAGAGAAAAACGCCCTGGGTCGAGCTCTTCGAGTAGTGACAGCACATGCTCCTCGAGGCCAGCTCGCACGTCGGAATGCAGGACAAAGAGGACGCGAGAAGGGCTCACGTCGGAAACAGCCCGGCCTTCAGATTGGGGAAAATGTCAGTGATGTGCTGCATCGCAGTGTCCGGTGCATGTGACGACAGGTAGACCGCGTAAGAGCAGGGGTCCTCGCGTGGGTGGAAGCCGTGCATACCCGCAGTCGGGACGCGTCCCAGATCGCTCGGGCAGATGATCGTCCCGGGCTCGACCAAAAATACCAACTCGCCGTAGCGGTCGTCATCGAAGAGTACTCCGAGTTCCGCGAGTTCGTCGCGCGTTAAAACACGGCCGTATCGCAACCCGTCGAGTAAGCCCCGCAGATCGACGGTTGCGTCTTCGTTCTCCGTCCAAAAGCGCGCCATCGTCGAGTCGTAGGTAGCTAGATAGTCTTCGGGCACGCGCAATCCGAGCCGCTCGACTTCACCGATCAGATCGACTGTCTGCCGGATCGGGGTCATCCCATGATCCGAGAATATACTCCACCTCACCTTTCCCCAACGCTCACGGGCTGCGTCGTCAATCGCGCGCAAGCCTTGCTCGTAGAACGCCAACTGCTCAGATACACCGTCGGCATCGTCGATGTGGTAGTGAAAGTACGCGTCGAGGCCGGAGAGGTAGAGGAAGTACACCCGAGCGTCGGACTCCCGCAAGCGCGACGGCATCAGCGCAAGGATCTCCTCATCGGAATGGGCGTGGTAATTGTAGCACTCATACGCGGTCCCGTTGGTCTCCAGCTCGTCGAAGATCGAACGGGTCGGGGCCAACGCGCCGGGCTCGTAGATCTGAGACTTCTCCGACAAGTCAAAGTAGGCCATGCGGTCCACTGGGAGATTGCCGACGGAGAAGTATCCGCCGTAGCCAGCGAGTACCTTAGAGATCATCTGAATGATTCGTCGCGTTCCGCGCCACTCGCGAAAGCGTTTCGGGAGGTAGCGCAGAGGCCGTGTCCACCAGAACGGCGACGTCTCGGGCGAACGGTAGTAATAGTTCCAGAAGCCGTGACGACTGGGCAGGGCGCCGGTCAATACGGTTGGTATCGCCCCGCACGAATAGCCGAGCACCGTCTCGACCCGGTGCCGTTCCGGCAGGAGGTCGTCGAGAAAGGGACGATCGCGCAAAATCTCCCATCCGAGCGCATCGATGAGCACGTACATCGTGACGCCTTCCTCCGACCGAGTCACCACACCGCCACCTCAGTTGTTACGTACGAGCCAGCGCCACAGCTCGGCGATCTCGCGCGACACCCGCGCCTCGCTGCCGGACGACAAAGGCACTGGCGAGTCGACCGCCAGTGCTTCGAGCCATCCCGGCTCCGATTCGCCAAGCAGGCCGGCGTGCATCGATATGATCAGCGCAAACGCGAGGCTCTGGGGACTCGACCGCAATCCACAGCGCCCCAGCGCAGACCACGTCGCCGCTGGCGGGGGGCGCAGCGGATGCAGCACAAACTTCACCCATCCGCGCACTCGCCGCTGTGGTCCCTCATGCGCAACATACGCACGAAGCAGGTCGGGTATCGCCGACACTCCTCGTGCCGCGCCACCGAAAAGCTGACGCGCTTCCCACGACCACAGCTCGAGGGCCCATCGCTTAAGCTGCTGCACGGTGCCTGACGCCTCTGATGCTGCCCGGCGCTCCCCACCGGGATTGAGCTTAAACTCGGCTGCCTTCTCTATGCTCGACAGCAGTCGCTCCGGATCGGAGACGCTCTGGCGAAGAGACGGGTCGTCATCCATGAGTGCCGCCAAGGCTTGCGCACGCCCTCGGTAGTGCGATTCGTGGCGACCGGCGAACGCTAACGCGGAACCGGCGAGATCGAGCGCGACCTTGTCGAGTTGATAGGACCATTCTACCGACGCCTCAGGCGAAGGCGGCGGTTCACTGGGTAGGATTTCTGCGAGCCGATTCATCAATAGGTGCAGCGCGTCGATCCTGGGAATCGCGCCGACGTCGATCGGCTGGACCATATCCAAGACATCCGAACGTTGCCAGAGAACGACTGCATGGTGCGATAGGTCGAAAGAGAAGATCGACGGCTGAAGGTTCCGTAGGTAGGACAACCCCGCCGGTCCGTACTCGATCGTCAGCGGGGCCCCCTCCGCCCCGATGCCAGCCGTCGCCGCGCTGCTCAAATCATGCATTCGACGTCGCAATGCGCGCCACCTGAGCGGTTGTCGGGCGATCACCAAGAGGTCCAGATCACCGAGCAGTCGGTGGCCGTGCGGGGTCTTCAAGACGCTTGCTTCGCCGCGCGACCCGCTGCCGACCAGAAGAACCGCTTCGAGATGCTCTTCTCCGAACTCCTCCAAAAGGAACTCGATCGCCGCCGAGAGCTTGTCGCGCAGCCATGCATCCCCCTCGGTGTCGCCGCATAGCCTCGGAATCGGCCGGGTCCTTTGCTGCAGGTCATTCACGCGGCTTGACTCCGACCGCCAAAATCGCTGCTCCACACTCCGTCGACAAAATCGAGTCGAGCCCCGCGAGCGCCATGTAGAGCGGGAACAGCAGCAGGTAAATGACTGGGTTCGGACTACTGTCACCGGTGGCGAAAAACAGGTCGAACATCAACGTACCGGGGCGGCCAAAGGTCTGCCGGATCGTCCTTGTTTCCAGGCCGGCCTCGGAGAATAGTCGACGCAAGTCCGCAGCGCAGTACCCGTCGCGAACATGCCCGTAGTCGGATGGATCGAAGCCGATTCGCTTCTCGCGCCATCGCACGAGCGGCAAGTGCCACGGCTGGGGAACAGAGGGTGACGTCACGACCACCACGCCGCCGGGCTTCAGTGCCCGCGCAAGGTTTCGCACGACCATCGCATCTTCCTCGATGTGCTCCAGCACATCGGCGCAGATCGCGACATCGAAGACTGCGCAATCCTCGATGGTGTTGAGGTCCACTTCACGCAGCGCGAGTCTCTCCAAACGCAGGGCGGTCTGAATCTTACGCCCTCGCGCCAGCGCCTCGCGGTCATCGTCGGCTACGACAACCTGCCACTGAGGGAAGCGACGTGCGAAATAGTAGGCGAATGCCCCTTTGCCGCCGCCAGCATCGAGTAAAGCGCTGGGCATGTCGCGCCAATAGCCAAGGCTACGCAGAGTCTTGATGACATGCCACGCCCGCAGCCGACCCGGGATGTGCAATTCACCGAGGAGCGAGTAGCCAAGCCGCCGCTTCCAGTTGGGATCTCCGAACCGCTTCTCGCGCCCGTACATCAGGTTGCCGGTCCCGGACTAGAGTCGTAACGCTCGTAGTCGAACCACAGGGACCCTAGATCCACTTGGAGCAATTCGGCCAACGCCTTCACCTCAGTGGCGAAGAGGTTTTCGAGCTCTTGGCGATCGCCGAGCGACAGGGGTTCGTCGGCTACGGCCCGGCTATTGAGATCACGCAATGCTCGCGCGGGCGCAGATCGTGCCATTTTCCACACAAGATCGCCGAGGCCGACCCCTCTCGCGGTCGCCGCCAGCCGCTTCACGGCTCGATCGAGCCACAAGCTGCGCGGATCGCCGCGGCTTGGGTTGACCCTGGCCGTGGCGGAACTCGGGCGAAAAGAAGGCTCGACCTCCAGAAATCGATAAATCGACTGGACAAAAGCGAGAGGGTCGGTCGCGATATGCTCGTACAACACGACGAGGATCTGGTCGCGCGGGAATAGCGCCAAGTAGCGCTGTAGTTGTGCGAGGTACCGACTGTGTTCGAGGTAGGCTGGCGTCGCCCGCAGCGCTTCCCGCAACGAGACGCTCGGAGAATGATCGCCGACCTGGATGGCGTATCGATACGCCGAAACGACTCGCCCGACCGGCTCGCGCAAACAGACGATGAGCTTAACGTTCGGGTTGTAGTCGTGGATGCGAGCGGCAGCTTCGGGCGAGTAGAGATAAGACGGGGAGATTTCGCCGATGATCTGGTTCGCACGCGAGGGCCCGAGCTGCTCCTCGTACCAAGCATCTCCACGCCAGAAAAAGTTGCTGAAGTAGTGAATCTCCTTCGTCGCCGGCAAGCTCAGATCCGGATGCTCGTAGAGGCACGAGTGCAGCCATGAGGTCGCCGCTTTTTGGGCACCGATACCGATGAAGCCGACCCGTTTCATCATGCGCCGCCGGGGCTGAAGTCCCGCAGCGAACCCTGAGGAGCTTCGTAGCGAGTCTTCCAGGGAAAGACGACGCTGTAGTCGAGCACGGTGCGAAGCAGCCAGTTCACCATGATCAAGCCGCCGTAGCCGACGAACACCTCGGCAACGAAGCCCAGCAACACAGCTGGGATCATCAGCAAAAGGAAAGACAGGTTCTGGATCAGCTGTGAGTAAAGACCCACGACAACCTTCAGCGGCAAAGCCAGTGACGGATACCGCTCGGCGTACCAGAGACGGAGTGTTTTGATCGGGTTCACATCAACACCGCCGCGCTGGAGACTGATGATCTGTTTGTCGAGGCCCTGGACGACGACGAGTTGGTAGAAATACGCGACAATCCCACCGAACAGTATGAACAGCGGGTTGCCGCTCTGCGCAGCGAGTGAATAGCCGAGCCCGAGATGTTGTAGCGGATAACTGACACGGTGAGTGAAGCGGTCGAGGTAGATGCCGAGCTCCGAGTTCTCACCGCGAAACCTTCGAACCTGACCGTCGCTGCGATCGAGCACGTACGACAAAATCAACAGAGTGACAGCGGCTAGATACGCACCCGATCCGCCGACAAAGAAGAGCAGGGCTCCACCGATCGCGCAGGCCGACATCAGGAACGACACCTGCAGTCCGGTCCATCCGAGGCGCAGAAACAATCGCGTGAAGTGGATCGCGACGTGCGGCAGGATGAGGCGCTCGTTGATCCAAGGGGCCTTACCGTACAAGGCCGGGTCTCGCGTAACCAGGGTGCGCAGGGCCGGCGTATCCGGGATGGCTGGGCACTTGCCCTGCGCCGGAACCGGGAAGACGATCGTGTAATCCAGTGTCGCGCGCGCGAGCCAGTTTGCGATGACGATGGTTCCGTAAATCGTGTACAGCTCGACCACCAATCCGGCCAGCGATGCCGGAATCAGGAGGACCATGAACGCGAAATTCTGGATCAACTGAAAGTAGATCCCGAGCAGGACCTTCAGTGGCCACTTCAGGACCGGTACACGACGCGTGCAAGCAAGACGGAGTGTCTTGAAGGGGTCGCGGTCGACCCTGCCGCGTTCGATATCGATGATCTGTTTGTCGAGCGAATGCGCGACGACGAGTTGATAGAAGTAGGCGACGACACATCCGAAGGCGAAATACCCGGAGTGGCCGGTTTGACTCGCCAGAGAAACCCCAATGGCGATGTGTTGGAGCGGATAGCTCACTCGGTGCGTGAAGCGATCGAGATAGATTCCGAGATTCGAATCCTCACCTCGATAGCGACGCACCTGGCCGTCGCTGTGGTCGAGTACAAACGAAAGCAGCATTGACAAGGCGCCGCAGACGTATCCGACCGCTCCTCCGAAGAGGAAGAAGGCTGGACCGGCGAAGGCGCAGGTGGTCATCAACAACGTGACCTGGTCACCTCTCCAACCGTGACGCAATAGCCATCGTGTCAGATGAATCGCGACTGGCACCACGGCGTAGCGACTGACCCAAGATAGCTTTCCGTACATCTCCTCGTTTCGCGTCGTGATCTCGAGCAGCACCGACGTCGCTGGAATCATATCGCTGCGAGCTTCGACATCCGGCCCGCCGGAGCGAGGGGATTCCGCTCGGTTTTCGGGTGCGGTGCTATCGGGTCGATTTCGCATGCGACGAAACCGCCTAAGAAAGACCGCAGACCGAACTCTGTTGCGTGGCCATGAGCCGGCTACGGAGTGACGGTATCGAGCACGTGGCGCGCCGGGGCAAATCGAATGCACTGCAACAATTGGTGGAGCTTCGACTCCATCCGCTCGAGGTTCACAAAGTGGCGCATCCGATGGTGCCACGGCATCGGTGGCCGCGGCTGGTCCGGATCCAGCTCCCAAGGATGAAAATAGAACATCACCGGCTGTCGCTCGCGGCCATTGACCCGCATGATGCCACGGCGTGTCCACTCGAAGGGCAGCAATCGGAAATAGCCACCACCTCCGATAGGAAAATTGATACCGGCGAAGCGCGCTGTCCCGACCGGAAACTCCAACAATCGGCTCTCCCCGCTACGTCGCACTTCGTAGGGAAAGCGCGGATCTCCTGGAGTCCCATAGCGATCGTGCAAAATCGGATAGGAACTCGAATCATAGAGAAAGCCGTTTTCGAGAAGGATGTCGTAAGCCCAATCCTGCTCCGCGCCGATCGAAAAATTGGGCGCCCGATAGCCGACAACCGGCTCACCACTCAAGTCTTCGAGCAGAGCCTTCGCCCGGGTCACATCGTCGCGAAACTCCTGCGGTGATTGACGAAAGACGAGCTCGTGCTCGTGACCGTGACAAGCCAACTCGTGGCCTTGCGCGACGATCCGTTGAACCATCCCGGGGTGGTCTGCCGCCAACCGACCGACGACAAAGAACGTCGCTCGGACGTCGCGCTGTGTCAACAACTCCAACACCCGATCGACGCTGGCTTCCACCCGACTCGGAAGACTCGGTCTCTGCGCCTCGGGCACGGCCGCCTCGAACTCTCTCCCGTGGTAGTACTCCTCAACATCGACACTGAGAACGTTGATCATGATGGCGCTCAAGCTAATTCAAGTTGTCGTTTTTGAGTCAAGGAGGAGAAGTCGTCACTCACAGCCGCTGAATCTCCCCGAGGACTGCCGAGTGGTCCGATTCTTTGCACTTTGAGAGAAAAATGTACAACACCAGAGCACTTTCACCATCCGATCGTACAACGTCGCATTTGCGCTTCTCCAGCAACTGTTTCACAAGAACCCGCTGGAGCGCCACGATTGCGTTCTGCACCTGAATCTAAACCGACGAGGAACCTCAGTGCCCCCAGGCGAACGACCCAGCGACCCTGAGACGAGATCGGAGAACCGTCAAATCGCCAGGGCGGCGGGCGTCGTCAGCGTCTTGACGCTTCTCAGCCGTACCACCGGCCTGATTCGTGACGTCGTCGTCAGCTACCTCTTTGGCGCCGGCTTTGCGGCCGAAGCATTTTTCGTCGCCTTCCGGTTTCCCAACCTGTTTCGGCGCCTCGCGGCGGAAGGGGCGATGGCCGTTGCCTTCGTGCCCGTGTTTTCGCAGTACGCCGCTCTGCAGTCGGAAGAGGAATCATGGCGCGCACTGCGAGCCACGCTGGGCGTATCCCTGCTCATTCTCTCCATTGCCGTGGTTGGCGGCACGCTCCTGGCGCCTATTTGGGTCGCTTTTTTTGCTCCCGGCTTCTCTGACGACCCACAACTGATGCAGTTGACGGTGGACCTGACCCGCCTCCTGTTCCCATACATCGGGTTGATCGGAGTGGTTGCGCTGCTCGCCGGGTTTCTCAATGCGACCGGTCACTTTATTGCGCCAGCGCTATCTCCGGCGGTCTTGAACGTTGTGATGATCGCTTGTGCCGTGTCCCTGGCGTCGCTGCTCCGCGTCCCCGTCTACGCTCTAGCGATCGGACTGCTTCTCGGTGGAGTCGCGCAACTCGTCACCCAAGTCCTCACCTTAAGCGCCCGCGGCGTGCCAATCACGCCGCGCTGGGAGCCGCGTCACGACGCCGTCCGACAAATCGGCCGACGCATGTTGCCGACCCTTGCCGGTCAGGCCGTATTTCAGATCAACGTGCTGGTGGGAACGATCCTGGCCTCCTTCTTGCCACTCGGCAGCGTTTCGCATCTTTGGTACGCGACGCGCTTGTTTGAGTTTCCTCTCGGCCTTTTCGCTTCGGCTCTGGGGACCGCTGCACTGCCGAGTTTGTCGAGACAGTCGGCTCTCAAGGAGTACGGAGAGGTCCGCAACAGCCTGACCTTCGCGATCGGAGTGAATACCTATCTAGCCGTGCCAGCAGCACTGGGACTGATCGTCCTAGCTACGCCGATCACCTCACTGCTTTTCGAACGCGGTGCATTTGGTCCCGAGGACACACGCCTGACCGCTTCAGCGCTGCGCTGTTTTGCGGTCGGCCTCTGGGCAGTATCGATCAAGCGCCTCCTCGCTCTTGCCTTGTTCGCGGTCGGCGACACGCGCACCCCTGTGGTCGCGAGTTTGATCTCGATGGTGATCAACATCCTCGCGAGCATTGCCCTCATGGGACCCGTTATCACCAGGAGCGGCGCTCCGGGCGCGGGATTGCTCGCTTCACTGCAATCCGTGATCGGTCTCTACGATCTCGGACACAACGGCCTCGCACTTGCGACCTCGATCGCAGCGATACTGAGCGCGGTACCACTTGGGTTCGCACTGCGCCGCCAACTCGGTGGCTTCGGAGTTCGACCAATCTTGGGCGCGCTGGCGCGCAGCGCGGTTGCTTCGATGTTCATGGCCTTGGTCCTAGGCGCCGCCCTCGCGACTCTCGAGACTCCCGGGTCAACCAGCTTGGTGCTGCGCAGCGCAACGCTTGCAACACTCATTGCTCTCGGAATCGTCGCGTTCGCGGTCGTCGCAATCTTGCTCGGCGGCCCAGAGGTGGAACGCGGACGCGCGTTCGCACAACAACAACTCAACCGTGTGCGAAACCGCTCCCGGTAAACCCACACGAGGCGAACCGTCGAACCAACTCTCCAGCGAGAATTTCGGCACTCGACGCTGTTTGTCCCGCGCACCTCCGCTTCAAGTCGGGGGAGCTAGCGCACAGACCGGTGCCGTGCGCCGGCGACCGATGGACCGCCTATACAGCTGATTACATGGGAAAATTGTTGACGGTCGTCACTTACAATGATCTAGGTGGGTTCGCTTGATTCAAGACGTTCCTAAAGGGGGATCTAATGCGTAGACATCGGGTATTGGTCATGGTTACCGCTCTCGCCATCTGCGGCTGGGTGGATCCTTCTAGCTCCGCCACCTTCGTGGTCAACGACACGAGCGTTGGTCCGGCCGAGACCGATCTCGGCGACGGAATCTGCATGACCACGGCGGGGACCTGTACGTTTCACGCCGCACAGCGAGAAGCCGAGGCCTTTCCCGGTGCTGACGAAATCATTGTTCCCGCAGGCCAATGGAATCCCTTGAGTATCGTCACTGAGGACGTTCACATCATCGGGGTCGGTTCTGGCACGACAGCGGCTACGGTTTTCAACGGCGGGGCAGCAGGGTCTGAGTTTTTCGTTGGGGCGGTCTTCATCGTGCAACCAGCAGTCAACTTTCAATTGACTGGAGTCACGGTCGAAAACGGCCACGGCGGAATCCACACGGAGGGGCTCGTCACCGTGACGGACTCTCTCTTTCGTGACCATCTTGCCAGAGCGGCTATCTGGTGCGACAGCTCGCTCGCGCAGATCCAGGTGACGTCTTCGCGCTTTGACAACAACGACGACTCGGCGATCCGGTGTGGCCAGGCGATCGACATTGCCGACTCCGAATTCACCAACAATAGGACCCAAGGCGGCGGCGGTGCGATTTCCGCCCAGGGGCCGCTGACGATCATCCGGTCCACCTTCAGCCTCAATGCCGCAACGAACACCGCCGGTGCGGTTGACGCCGATGGCGTAACCTCGATCGAGGACTCCACTTTCATACTGAATACGTCAGGTAACGTTGGCGGGGCCATCAGTGGCGACGGAACCATCAACATCAGCGGGAGCACCTTCTTTCGCAACACCGCCAGTAACGTGGGTGGGGCGGTAGGCTCGGACGGAACCCTAAACGTCGTCAATTCCACATTCGCAGACAATCGAGCCAGCAATACCGGCAGCACGTTTCACGTCGATGCTGAGGCGACGCTCAACAACGTGACGATTTTCAGCGTCAGTGGCACCGCAATCAAAATCGACGGGTCGGTGACTCTGTCCAACACAATCCTTGAAGCCGGTGTCGCCGTCTGTGGCGGAACCTTGGAGTCGGCAGGGAACAATATCTTTTTCGGCGACATGACGAATTGCACCGTCACCGGTGACACGGCTTCGGACCAAGTCGGCGCCGATCCGTTACTCGGCGGATTGCTGGACAACGGCGGTCCTACGACCACCCAGGCAATTCCGGCGGGCAGTCCGGCAATTGACGCCGGCGGCGACGACTGCGAGTCGCACGACCAGCGCGGCATTCCACGTCCACTCGGCGGCGGTTGCGATGTTGGAGCCTACGAACGCATTCCGTGCGACCTCGACTCGGTGGTCGAGCCCGGCGAACAATGCGACGATGGAAATCTCGATGACGGTGATGGCTGCTCGTCCATTTGCCAAACGGAATTGGTCACCGGGCGTAGCCTCGCACTGGCCGCCGACCCAAGTGACCCAGCGCGATCACGACTCGTCTTCCAGTCAAAGGATCCTTTTGTGTCGCTAGGGTTCGGCAACGGATCGAAAGACGACCCGGTTCTGCACGGCGGCGTGGTACGCGTCGCCTCGACCAACGGCGACGGTTTCGACGACACTTATGTCCTGCCAGCCTCGGGTTGGAGATATATCGGAAAGCCGGGCCAGAACCGTGGTTACAAGTACAAAGACCCCAGCGGGACCATTCGGTTGGTCAAAGTCCGGCCCGCAAAGGGCGTCAAGGTCAAGGGCAAGGGTAGTGGACTCGGACATTCGCTCGGCGCCAGCCCGAATCCCGTCGTCGTGTCGGTGACCATCGGAACACGTCTGCACCAGGCCGCCTTCGGCGGTACTGTGAAATTCAAGGCCGACACTCGGTATCGTGGCAAGAACGCGGCACGTCCGGGCTCAATGACTCCGTAGCCAATTCGTGCGCGACTATGTGACCCGGGAGCAGCACAGCTCGGGCTCACGTAGTCACGCGCCGCCAGTCGCCTCTGCGGATCCGCGGATCGTCGCTATGGTTGACGAAATAGTCGACCATGACGTCGATGTAGTCGGCGACTCGGGGACAGGTGACGCGGTGTTTCTCGAGAACCGGAGCCGCGTTCGAACTATCGTACTCCACCGGATAGAAGGAGGTCTCGAAGGCCTCGCGCGGCACGCCGGTGATTTTTTCGAACATCGGCAATTTCCCGGTCGGGCGCATTAATCCGGGTGGCAGTTTGAGCAGTGGCCCACTTTGGCCGAGAGCGGCGCACGCGAGTTCGATGAAATCGACGTAGGTTACAGGCTCGGGGTCGACCAAGTGGAAGACCTTGCCCACCGACGCGTTGTCTTCGAAGAGGTGGTAGTAAGCGTCGGTAACGAAATCCACGGGAGCGAAATGAAACTTCGTCGCGCCCGTTTCCGGAATGATCCGATGCATCTTGCGCAGGATCATGTTGAGCGCATAGTAAGGCCCGTCGATCTTCTCGATGGCCCCAGTCTTCGAATGCCCTACGACAGTCGTCGGACGCAGGATGACGGTCGGGATCGAGTCGCGCCGCTCGCGTACCAACTTTTCCGACAAGAACTTCGTTTCGTCATAGTAGTTCTTGAACTCCTGGCCAACATCGAAGTCCTGCTCGTGAAAAACACCACCCGACTTTCCCGAGATCGCAATCGTACTGGTGTGAGCGAAGCGGCGTAGCGAGGGCATTTCCGCCAGGAAATCGAGCAAGTTGCGTGTGCCGTCGACGTTGACACGCACCGAAACGTCGCGCGGCGCCGACAAGTTGTAGAGTGCGGCGAGATGAATGACGTGGGTGGCGCGTTCTTTTAGCTCAGCGGCCCCCCGGTCATCGAGACCAAGCCCGGGCACAGTGATGTCGCCGGCGAGGATCTTGATCCTCCGCCGCTGCTCCGGGTCAGTGATCACCTCATCGAGGAAGTGCTCGAGGCGTTCTCGAAATCCTCCCTGCTCGAGCAGAAAGATTTCGCACGCTTCCTTCTGCAGGTAGTGCGACAGGATGTAGCGGCCGACGAATCCTCCGGCACCGGTACAGAATAGCGTCTTGTTGCTCATGCAACGTGCATCCTCGGTTTAGGCGACCGAGGCACGCCCCCAATAGTTGAATGCTGCGATTCTCGGCGTCTTCGGTAGGTACATGGTTTCGAGGTCATCGACGCGAAATCCGGCTTCTTCGAGGTTGGTTGGGATCGGGCGATTGAGGTTGCAGCCGCCGGCGATCTTCTTCCAAAACGGGTTCACACGCGCCTGCCATCGCCTGACCGATTCATCGGGCGCCTCGCCGTGTTCGCAAAATAGCAAGCGTCCGCCGGGTTTCAAGACTCGCCGCATCTGAGCCAGCGCGGCGCGATAGTCTGGGATGGTACAGAGCGTGTAGGTCAGCACGACTGTGTCCACAGATTTGTCGTCGAGTGGCACTTCCTCGCCTGGAAGATCGAGCCATTCGACAGGAACCGGCGAGCCGGCGATGTTGGCCTTCGCCTTTTGTCGCATCCCCTCACTGGGCTCCAGGCCGTACACCATCTCCACCTTCTCCGGGTCGTAGAAAGATAGATTGATGCCGGACCCCATGCCGATCTCGAGCACGCGTCCCGCGGCGTGCGGCACGACCTTTTCGCGCTGCTTCAAGATGGGAGGAGCCCCACACGTCAGGTTGATCATGTGGGGTAGGACGTAGCGATCGTATAAGCCCATCGTCTTCTCCAATTCGGCTCATCGAGATTAGACCTGGTGGCGCCCGGCGCGAGCCGCCGGTGTCGATGCCTATAGCAGCGGGGTCGGCGCGCACGCCAGCCCACGTCGGTGATGCCCAGGCACCCGAGAGCTCATTGTGTGATCGCCGCCTCGAGTCTGGCGGACGTGGTATCGATATCTGTCGTGACGGCCGCGATGTAGCGGTCCGGGCGAACGATGATGATCTCGCCATTCGGCCGCAGGCTATCGATCATTGGGTGGCGGACATCGAGGTACTTGGAACCCAGACGATCCCACATCGAACGCGACGAAGGGGACATTTCGATCTGGTCGGTCCGGTTTCCGATCAGGGCGAATCCCTCTCCCAACAGATCGTCGAGTCGCGTTTCGTCCAAAGTTGGCTGGGCTATGGGGTGACCAACCATCGGGTGGTCGCCGCAGACAAAGCCCGCTTCGATATGCGGGAAGGGTCGTCCGCCACCGTAGCCAGCCTCGGTTGAGACGTCTTGCTCCAGCGACAGCGCGTTGATGAGACGCCCGGCGTCGGCAGCATGTTGCACCTGACCGCGAGCGTGCGGTCGCCGTTCGAGATCGTAGGTGTCGAGCAGGCCGACGCCCGCTTTCGACTGGCAAACCAGCGCCAACTTCCATGAAAGATTCTCGGCGTCCCGCAATCCAGAATTCATCCCTTGCCCGTTGAACGGCGGCATCTGATGAGCGGCGTCGCCGGCAACGAAGATGGACTGGTTGCGGAATCGGTCGGCAACGACCGCGTGGAATCGGTAGACCGCGCTGCGGTCGAGGCGCACTTGCTCCGGTTTCACCCAGCGCGACAGCATTCGGCTTAGCCGCGTTTTCTCGAGCAGGCTCTCGCCGCTGTCACCGTCGTGAACCTTGAACTCCCACCGCGCCCGCTTTTGATGGCCCGGAACAAAGGTAATCACCTGCTTCGGATCGCAGATCTGTTGGGCCATCCTCGGCAACGACAACTCGGGGTCGACGACCGTCGTATCGATGACCACCCATTCCTCATCAAAGCCCTGATCCTCGAGTACGATTCCGGCCAACCCCCGCATCGTGCTCGCCGCGCCATCGGCCGCCACGAGCCATGGTGCCTCGAGCACTTTCTCGCGACCGTCTTCGTCGGCGATCGTCAGGGAGACCCCGTCGCGCGCATTCTCGACCGAGATCGCACGAACGCCCAAGTCCATCTGGACACCCGCGGCCACAGCCGCAGCGCGCAGTGCTCTCTCCAAACCCGGCTGCTCAAACATCGTCATCGGCGGGTAGCCATTGAGCCCGAGCGTGCCCTCAGGCAGCTCGAGGCCGACCAAACGATTGCCGGCTACGTCGAGAAACTCAGCGCCACGAATCGGTGTCGATACCGCCGCCAGCTCGGCTTCGAGCCCGGCATTTTGAAACAAGCGCTGGATCTCTTCATCCATTCCGATGGCGCGGGGTAGGGGGAAGATCTCCATCGACTTGTCGATCGCAACCACGGACAATCCACGCTGCGCGCAGCGCAACGCCGTCATCACGCCGACGGGTCCACAGCCGACGACAATGACGTCCGTGCTCATGCAGCCGGCCCGTAGACACGCAAGGCTTCCACCTCCTGGCCAGAACGATGCTGACGCGCCATTTCCTCTGGTTCGAAGACGACACCAAGCGGATTGTCCTTGAAGGCGTCGGATTCCATGAACGCCGACGCCTGCTCGGGGGTTGCGAGATCGATCTGCAGCTCAACCTGGTTGCCGTCGGGATCAGCGTAGTAGAACGACAAACTCATCCCGTGATTGATCGGGAGAATTGGGGTGATCCCGGCGTCGCGTAAGCGTTCGTATGTCGTCACCAGATCGTCGAGGGAACTGTAGGTGAACGCCACATGTTCGACGCCGGCGTGGGCTCGCCCGTCATTGCCGAGTTCCGGGTTGACCACGATTGCCAGGCGATGATGCTCGTCGTCGTAGGTCAGGAAAGACACAAAGTCGTTTTCATGAACGACATGCGCACACAAAACCGTCGACCACCACTTCACGGACTCTTCCTTGTTCCCCGAGCGCAACACGAAATGGGCGAGTTTTGTGGGTGTCGGGGCATTCGTCGTCTCAAGCATGAAATTTTCTCCTTGGCTCTGCTTGCATTATCAAGCGATAATACTATGATCACTCGATAATGGTTTCGTCAAGTGATGCTCCGTCAACCGCCGCAATCGGCGGATTTCGCGCAACAGCCTCGGCTCAGCTGTGTGAGCGTCTCATCGATTCAGCGCTGCAGGAATTTGCGACTCACGGGTTCGAAGGAGCGTCTACGCGCGCCATCGCCAAGCGGGCAGGGGCCCATCAGCCGCAGATCAACTACCACTTTGCGTCAAAGGGGGAGCTTTGGAAGGCCGTTCTCCTCAAGCTGCTTGGTGAGCTCGACGAAGCCATTGTCACCGAACCCGGGATGGGTCGTCGCGAAACGATGAAGGCCATCATCTGCGGCGTCGTCGAAATGGCGGCGAAGCGCCCTGAGCTGAACCGCATCATGATCCACGAGGGCACGCACCCAAGCGAGCGCCTCGCGTGGCTCGTCGAGACGCAGATTCGACCGCGCTCGGAAGGGTTGCTCGCTCTGTGGACGGATCTCGTCGACTCCGGGGAAGCAGTCCCGATGTCCCCTGATCTCGTCTATCACGTACTCATTGGCGCGGCGTCGTTGCTACATGCAAACGCGCCGGAAGCCCGTCTCCTACTGGGTATTGAACCTTCGGACCCGGAAATCGTGCAAGCTCACGCGGAGGCCCTGGTCGCGATGCTTCTGCCCGAACCACGAAATCCGCGACGCAAGCGAAAGGACACACGCCAATCATGACATTCCAACTAGCCAACATCGCCGGACGTGCGGCCCTGGTTTCGGGCGCTGACTACTACGACCTCGCAGAAGCGAGCAAGAATACCCTCGGGCCCGACCCGATGGCCGCCGTTGCGCGATTCGAGGAATTGCACGCGATTGATTTGAATGGGTTGAAGCGGACCGGTTCGGTCGAGGACGTCACTCTCGACGCACCGGTTCCCAGACCCAAGAACTGTTTCGGAATCGGGTTGAACTACCGCTCCCATGTTACCGAGGCGTCGATGGAGGTTCCGACAACGCCGGTCGTGTTCACCAAGTTTCCGAGCTGCATCTCCGCTCCAAACTCGGACGTCGAAGTCGTCGGTGCGGCGATCGATTACGAGGCAGAGCTCGTCGTCGTGATCGGTAAGGGCGGGCGATCGATCGCCGCAAAGGACGCCTGGAGTCATGTTGCGGGACTCACTGCCGGCCAGGATATCTCCGACCGGGAACTGCAGTTCGCCGCGAATCCGCCGCACTTTGACCTCGGCAAGTCGCGCGACACCTACGGACCCATCGGGCCGTTCCTCGTTTCAACGGACAGTTTCGCCAACCCGGACGACATTGCGCTCGAGTGTCGTGTCAACGGCGAAGTCCGCCAGAGCGCAACGACCGCGCAACTGATCTTCGACGTTCCGTTCCTGGTCGAGTACTTGTCGGGGATTCTCACACTGAGCCCAGGCGACCTCATTTTCACGGGCACGCCGGAAGGGGTCGGCATCACTACCGGGGGACTGCTGAAACCGGATGATGTCATCGAAACTACGATCGCCGGCATTGGCACTCTGAAAAATCGCTGCGTTCAATCATGAACCGGAGGGAGATCGGATATTGGATCGCCACCGGGTTGTTCTGCCTGATCTTCATCGGCGGCGGCGCGAGCCACCTACTGCGCGCCGACACGATGGTGGAAGGGGTCGCCTCGCTCGGTTTTCCGATCTATCTCACGACGATCTTGGGAATTGCCAAACTCTCTGGTGTCGCGGCACTACTCGCCCCAGGATTTCCGCTGCTGAAGGAATGGGCTTACGCCGGCTTCACCTTCAACCTTCTCGGGGCAAGCGCATCACACGCTTTCGTAGGGCATCCGGTGTCGGAAATCGTGACTCCGCTGATCATCCTCGCAATCGGCGCAGCCTCCTATGCTTTGAGGCCAGCGGCGCGACGAGTTTAGACGAAGTTCTGACCTGAGTTCGATTCACCCGGCTCGACCCAGTGGCCTTTGGTCCGGCAACGCGGCAATAGTATCCCTTTCTGTTCTCGGACTGAGATAGCTCGAAGGGAGACCTACCATGATCGGATACGTCACAATCGGAACCAAGGACATGGACCGTGCGGTCGCGTTCTATGATGCGCTGCTCGCCGAAGTTGGCGCCAAACAACTCATGGATCTTGATCGAATCAAGTTCTACGGTACGGGCGAAGGGGCCATGCTCGCGATCTGCATCCCCCACAACGAGAAAGAGCAGGGATGCGGCAACGGAAACATGATCGCGATCCCGGGCGGAAGCCGCGAAGGCGTCGATAAGCTGTACGCCAAGGCGCGCGAACTCGGCGCTACCGACGAGGGCGAGCCCGGCGAGAGAATGCCGGTGTTCTACGGTGGCTATGTGCGCGATCTGGATGGAAACAAGATCTGCTTCTTCGACATGAAGACAGGATAGTCGATCGCCTAACAGTCCGTTCGTTCGCCCGCCCCAAAAGGGTCGGCGAACGAACGGATCATCACCGCCGTTAATTCTCGATTGCGCCGACTCGGCCGCTGGCGTCGAAGTTGATTCGCACGCGATTAAACTTGTTCGTCCAGTAGACGAACGATAAGGCGTCGGCGTCGGGATTCACGTGCCGAGGCGGGTGCCCCATCGCCAACACGACTCCACGGCGCGACATCCCGACAATCGCACGACCCTCGCGGACACCCTGTCGATCGATGGACGAAAGAGCGGCGACCTCGGAACTCGGGCACGACGGTCCGAAGAACCTCTTCAAGTGGGCGGGGAAGGGCTCGGCCGCTGCCTTGTGATTGAGGTAGTCGTACTCCACCCCGGTGCTGACGACACGGAACTTGAACGACTTGCTCCCCAGACCGAGGTACTCGACCTCGGTACACACCGGAATCAGACCCTTCTGCTGGTAGTTCACCGCAAACAACCGATTCCGCTTATCGTCGGGATGCAAATTGACCAGCGTGTAGCCGCGGCCCGTGCTCAGTCCCGCCATTACGGCGTCGACCTCATGCGATTGTGACGCGCAGCCAATCAGGCCGACGACCAGAAGGGTCGCGCATGTTCGAGCCATCGCCCGCAATCCAACTATGTACTTTCGAGCTGACGTAGTTCTCATCAAACAACCTCCCTGTAACGCGCCCGGCGTGAATACTTCCGGAGCTCTCGCTCGAAATCACGAGAAGACGCTTGGTCTGAAATGCGGCAATACACGAATCAAATTTCTCGAACACGCGCAATCGGTCGAAATCGTGAGGGCGAGGCTGCTCTCACTCGCAACTCTCTGGTCTCGCACGAAGCCACTTTGTACGCGGCTCGGCGGCGCCTCTCCCTCCCGGTTGCAGGGGAGCCGCTTTGTACGCGGCTCGGCGGCGCCTCTCCCTCCCGGTTGCAGGGGAGCCGCTTTGTGCGCGGCTCGGCGGCGCCTCTCCCTCCCGGTTGCAGGGGAGCCGCTTTGTACGCGGCTCGGCGGCGCCTCTCCCTCCCGGTTGCAGGGGAGCCGCTTTGTACGCGGCTCGGCG
>JAJCZJ010000122.1 GCA_029262455.1 Deltaproteobacteria bacterium
ACCCTTTGGGTTCGTTTTCCTGGCCAGGCTTGGCGATTTGCCTTCCATTCCGTTATCTCTCAACCGATCCGGACGAAACAGTGATTCCCTCCGCATCCCGCAAGAACCACGATTTGAACCCTGCATTGTTCGACAGCCTCCTCCGGGAGAGGGTTAAGGGTGAGGGGATCGAAATGCCAACTTCCTTCATGCCCTTGTGCCGCGGGCGTGCAATGCGGGAGAGGAGATCTTGTTGGGCTTGGCCCGTCATTTCGAGAGAAATCGACAGTCTCCCAAGGGGTGGGAATTCAAGGTCCCGCGATCTTTAGCGAGCGGACGCGGTTCAGTGCGGCGGCGATCTCGAATCGCCGGGCCCGGGCGCGATCGCCAAAGCCGTCGGCGCATACGCTGGCCAAGCCGCCGCGCTCGATCCTCGCGTCGAGCTCGTCGAGAATTTCGCCGATCGGACGAACACCGTCGCACAGCTCCCGCACGCAAAGAAGTAGCGCATCACCAATCATGCGGCACTGCGCCGGGTCTACCAGCTGCGCAAGCAGTGATACATCCACCTCCTCCGGTCCGATCTCGATCGCTCGCGTCTTGACGCTGCGCACGCGCTCGCTGCGCTTGCCGCGACTCGTATCGATCGTGCCTCGCAACGGAACCCTGACCGCAGCCATCGGCCACTTTCCTGGATTGCCCGGAGCCGCATCACCCAACGGCATCGAACGCGCCACCTCGTGCGCGCGTTCGGTGGCATCACATGGGCGATACTCGGCCATCCGCACGACCGCATCGGCGACGTCGAGGTACTCGCCCGCCCCGCCGACGACGAGGATCGATGACACACCGATCGTGTCGCGCAGCTGGCGCACACGATCGAGGTACGGAGTGATCGGCTCCTCGGCACTTGGTATCAAAGCACGCATCCGGGCGTCGCGAATCATGAAGTTCGTCGCCGCCGTATCCTCGTCGATCAGCAGCACTCCAGCTCCGGCTTCCACTGCCTCGACGATCGACGCCGCCTGCGAAGTACTGCCGGACGCGTCATCCGTGGTGAACGCCTGCGTCGAGCGACCGAGCGGCAGATTCGAGATGAACGGCCGCAGATCGACGCCACGCACCGAGCGACCATCTTCGGCGCGGACGTTGACGGTGTTGGCAAGACTGACACAGTGCTCGCGGCCGTCGCCTGGAACGTGATCGTAGACGCCACGTGAGATCGCCTGCAACAAGGTCGACTTGCCGTGGTAGCCGCCTCCGACAATCAACGTGACGCCCTCGCGCACGCCGAACCCTTGGCAAATACCGCGATGCGGAGCCTCCAGCGAAACACGCATCGATCCCGGCGCCGAAAACGGAATCGCGCCAGACATTGGGCGATCGTCAGCGCCCGACCGACGCGGCAATTCGCTACCCTCCGCGAGAAACGCGACCAAGCCGGCGGCCGCCAGCGCTGCGCGCAACGCGACCTGATCTTCGACGCACGCGATGTGACCAGCCAACCCATCGCGGTCAAAGTCTGCAAAGACGCGCGCCACCACAGAGGGCACGACCCTCACCAATAGCTCGGTCGCTGCACGACCGAGAATCCGACGCCCCGACGCAGGTAGGCCAACCGACAGTCGAAGCGTTACGCAGCCATCCGCACTCACACAGACCGCGGTTCGATCGAGAACCTCTTGCCCGAGCGCAACTATCTCGACGAGGCCACTCTTGCCACTGCCGGACCGCGCATTCGACCCCGGCCGACCACGCCCGGCCAACGCGCCGCGAATCTGGCGATGAAAGAAGTCCGCGGTCGCGCGTCGCGCATCGCCACCACTGGTGGCGATGTCGGGCAAGCCGACCGCCGAGGATGGCACTTCGATGCGCAATCGGCTCGGACTCGCGAAGGGATCGCCTTGAACGTGGTCGAGACACAGCGACAAGTCCCCGACCAGATACGATCGACCACGCAGGTCGCGGTAAGCGGGATAGGGTCGGTTGTCGAGGCGGCCGAGGTCGCTGACCAGATCGGGCATTCAGCGGCCCGTGGAACAGATAGGTCGGGCTGCAAATGGATCGATCGCCCGAACTCCGCGTTGCCTAATCCTCAGTAAAAGCTTTGGCTTTGCTGGACAGGCCGGCTCGGCGCCTTGATCTCGGACCACATACCTCATTTTCGCTCCCGCCCTACTGGTTCAGGACACTGCCCGCATAGCAGGCTGCCGACGTACCGCAAACAGCAAACTTCTGTTTGCCGGAGCCTTGCCTCCAGCTTATGCTGCTCTCAGCCCAAAAGAAGGATGGAATTGCAACGGTAGCGAACCCAATTCCACGATTCGCGCAGGCTAGGAGGTACGATCGATGGCAAAACTCACTCGACGCAAGATGTTGGCGGCAGGCGGCGTGGCAGGACTCGCGGGCGTAGCGGCGACCTGCAAGTATCAAACCCAGCTACACCTCTTGCGTAGCACCCCAGAGCACGACGGACCGATTCCATCGGGTTGGGCAGCGTCGCGAGTCCAAGGGTACCGCAAGCTCGGTAGCACTGGTTTCGATATGTCCGACATTTCCTTCGGTTGTAGCGGCTTGAACGACCCCAAAGTCGTGCACCGGGCACTCGAGCGCGGCATCAACTACTTCGACACCTCCCCCGATTACTCCCACACCGAATCAGAACGCGCGCTCGGCCAAGGCATCAAAGCGACGACACGCGACAAGGTGTTCGTGGCGTCGAAGTTCTGCACACCGAGCGGCCACCTGGATTCCGACACACCGGTCGACGAAGTGGTGAAGTCCGTCGAAGACAGCCTGCGCCGCATCGGCACCGACTATCTCGACGTCGTACACATCCATGCCGTCAACTCGATCGACCGCCTCATGTCACCGACCATCCACGAGGCCTTCGATCGACTCAAAGAAACCGGCAAGGTCCGCAACCTCGGTGTATCCAGCCACACTCCCGACCTCGAGACCGTCATGCAGACAGCGGTCGAAAGCGGGCGTTTCGACATCATCATGGTCGCGTACAACTTCAAACACTGGCCCAAGCTCGAGCAGATTTTCGCCAACGCGCACCAGCGCGGTGTCGGCGTCGTCGCCATGAAGACTCTCAAGGGCGCCTACCACTCCCAACTGTCGGACTTCACGCCGACCGAGCGGCAGTCGTTTCCGCAAGCGGCGTTCAAATGGGTTTTGTCCAACCAGGACGTAAGTGGACTGGTCGTAACGATGAAGGGATTCGAGCAGATCGACGAGTACCTTTACGCATCCGGACAGTCGATGACCGATCGCGACCTCGCCTTGCTCGCGCACTACGATCAGTTGATCGACGATCACTACTGTCGCCCCGGCTGCGGAGACTGCCTCGACTCCTGCCCGAGCGACGTCCCGGTGAACGACATTTTGCGCTACCAAATGTACGCGCGCAGTTACGGACAAGAGCGAGTCGCCATGACCGACTACGCGCGCCTCGATCCAGCGCACAATGCCAGTCAATGCGCCGGCTGTCCGGCGCCGTGCGAAGCAGCCTGCCCACACGGATTGTCGATCCGCCAACGCCTGACGGACGCCCACCGCGAATTGCGCTTGGCGTAGGGGGCGGCGCCGATGGCCTCCAATGCGTGAGGTTGGCTTCAGCCTACCGTTTCTCCGCTGTCCAGCATTGGTAGGCTAAAGCCTACCCTACGCGGACTTACCGCGTCCCAGCGAAACCTCCGTCGGTAGAAAACTGGCTCTTGGGAAATTGATTCTTACTCAGCTTCTAGTCACGAGCGCCACCGTTTCGATGTGTTCGGTTTGCGGCAAGAAGTCGAACGGCTGCACGGTGGTGGTGCGGTATCCGGAATGAGCCAACGCCTCGAGGTCGCGCGCTAGGGTGTCGGGGTCGCAGGACATGTAGACGATCCGGCGTGGAGCGGCGCCGACGATTTCGTCGAGTAGCTCGGAGGTTGCTCCTTTGCGCGGCGGGTTCAGGGTGACGACATCGATCTTCGGTAGCTCCGCACGCAACTGGCGCAGGCCCTCCAGGGCTCCCGCGACGCGAAAACGGACGTTGTGAAATCCATTGATACGGGTGTTCTCGCGCGCGTCGAGGATCGAGGACTCAGAGGATTCGATGCCGAATACATTCGCCGCCGAGACCCCGAGCAGAAGCGAAATCGCCCCGACCCCGCAAAAAAGATCCACCACGGTATCTTCGCCCGAAGCCGCGGCTAGCTTCGTCACGGTTTCGTAGGCGCGTCGCGCCGCACTGAGATTGGCCTGCACGAACGAACCAGCGTGAAACTTCAGCTGCAGGACCCCGACGCGTTCGACCAGCGCGTCATAGCGCGTCATCGGCACAAAGGTTTGACCAAAGATCGTGTTCCCCTTCGTATCGTTCTCATTCAACACGACGCTACCGACGCCGCGGCTTTCGCGCAGTCGGCGAATCAGCTTGGCTTCACCGCGCCAGGAACGGTCGCGTACAACCAGCACCACTTGGGTCGTACGCCGCATCCAAGAGGAACGAACCGCAACGTAGCGCAACCACCCGGTACGCTCGTCTTCGTCGTAAATCGGTACTTGTTCGCGCTCGACCGCACCGCCAACGACTTCGAGCGCCCTCTGCACGAGCTGATCATGGACTGAGCAGTGCGACGCATCGACGACCTCGTGGGTACCGGGCTTGTAGACCCCGAGCACCAAGCCGCGCTCGCTCCGGCGTGCTACCAGCTTGACCTGGTTGCGATAGCCGAAGACACGCTGCGATCCGATCGGGCGAGCGACCTCGACGTCAAGCGACGGAGCCAAGCGCTCGATCGAATGCCGCACCCGTAGCCGCTTGCGCTCGAGTTGCTCGCCATAGCGGATCCCCACCAGGGGACAGCCGAAACAGGCGGGTGCGTGTGGACAGGACTGTTTCGCGCCACTCGTCGCGAAACTGGTGAGCGCCGCCGATGGTTGCCTGACTCTGCCGTTCGACCGCGCTCCCATCCTCGCTAGTGCATACGCGGGCCAGCAGACGCGGACAACCCGCCGCTACTACTCCGGCGGAGGGCAGCCGATCAGCGCATTATTGACCGCCTCGATCAGCTCGCCGATCATCACCACGCCATCACCGTCCGCATCGGCGCCGCGACAATCAGCCAGACTGCGCCTTCCCAGGGCAATCAGTACGCAGCGGGTCAGCTCTGCTACACGAACTCTGCCATCGCGATTGCAATCCCCGGTACACGGCCCACTCGGCCGGATCGTCGGCGGCGGCGTCCGCGTCCGCGTGCGCGTCCGCGTCGCTGTGGCGCGCATACGCGTGTGGGTCGCTGTCGGCCGGGGAGTACGAGTACGCGTGGAGGTCGGCGGTGGCCCTTCGACACGGACCACAATCTCTCGCTTCTCTCCGAGATTCCCGGCCCTGTCACGCAGCCGCGCAGCCACGATCGTATCCCCGGGAGGAAAACCGTCATTCCTCGTTGTCACTCGGCCGCAGAATTGAACCTCGCTCGCGGGGTCCGCAAAGTCCAAGGCCAGAGACGGCAGTCTGACGCAGGAATCGATCGGATCGATTTGTCCCGCCGGGCCATCCAGGTCTTCGTCAAATCGACATCCGAGATCATTCAGGCGCTGCGGTGTCGCGGCATCTCCAGAGAAGGAAAACGGAACGGTAGCAGGGACGCCGCTCATCGTTGGATCCGCCTCGAACTGATCACAGATCACCGGATTCCCCTGGCCAAGCGGTCGCGACACGATCATCTGGAGATCGGGGGACCCTAAATCCTGCACCGAATTCAGACCAACCAACTCGAGAGACGCACCAGCCCGGCCCTCGACCAACAACCAGTTTAGCGTCCCAGAAGCCATGTAGATCGGTCTGCCTGCGGCATCGAACCCCCTAGGGAGCACAAACTCGAGGTCATCGGGCAACAGGGAGAATGTCGTGATTGTCGGGCCGGACGGGCACATCGGATCGATTCTCGCGAGACGATACCGCCCATCGCTCAGCGATCCACAGGCGCTGACCAAGACGGTGTAGACGCCCGTCACAGAAGTCGTGAGGGTGAAATTCTCACCACCACACACGTCGAGGATCGCCTGTCCGCGCGGGTTGAAGGCACGCACCAAATACTCGTCGCCATCGCGTCCGAGATCATTGATCCTCAGCCGGACCCTAGCGCCAGCAACGCCAGGAAACTGGAAGGAGTCGACTTCGCCCAGCTCGGACAAGCCGACATCGTCCGTGGTCGCCGCACAGCCGAGGGGCGCCCCACAATTCGCATCGCCGCCCGAAACAATGTCGGCGTTGAGACGATAGGCGCCACTCCCGCCAAGACACGGCGAGACGCGAATGGTGAGCGGTGCCGCGGGGGTCGGGATTTCAAACACACTCCGACAGGAGTCTTCGTTGATCCCACCACCGGTGATCCTCAGCCGAACCCCATTGAGATTTCCCGAGGTCGCAGAGACCTGTAGGAAGAGGACCGAACCGGGCCGCTCGGGGATAAAGGTGAAGACATCCTCGCCATTGAGTTGGAGAAAACCGGCTGCCGAGTCACCACAGCGAAGCGACCTCTGCGCCTCGGCGGTCTGAGCGACGCCGAAAAAAAACGCGACCACCAGTAGTGACGCTAACCACCGCCTATTGCGGAAAGGACTACCCCACCCTCGTCGCTCCGTGCAGTCCCTACATGCCACAGCTCACTCGAACGCTTCCCTCTCAACCCAGCCGCTCTGCTCCGGCGACAGCATCACTCGGTACCAATCGCGGTCTTCTCCCGCAACCCGCACGAGATCGCCGCGTTGGAATTCGCCGAGCACTCCGGCATTGGGGCGAGGCACTTCGCGCACAAAGACGCGATTCACCGTGACCCGCATCTCTGAGACCCGTTCGATCGCACGTACACCTGAGTGTTCGTTCAACTGCTGGTTTTGCACACCGACAGCGAGCAGAGCACCAGCGGCAACCGCTGCTGGCACCAGGACCGGCAAGCGCAGAGAACGATCGAGCGCCTCGCGGACGCGATGCATCCAAGACGCCGCCTCCGGCTCCGCTTTGGCAAGATCGCGCGCACCATGCTCGATCAGATCCCGCACACGTCCCTGCAATGCAGTCGGTACTGGCTGGTCGACCATGTCCTCAATGCGCAACCGCTTGCGAAGAAGAGACAGCCCGTAAACGCACGAATCACATCGCGAGAGATGGGTTTCGACCGCCTTCCGTTCTCGATCCGACAAGTCCTGGGTCAGATAGAGGATCAAACCCTCTTCGTCCGCGCACCCGGAGCCCGACATTCCACCATCAATGGCTGGGTACGAGCCATGAAAGTCGTGCTGAAGTCGGCCGCTCAGGCTCGAACAACGCTCGCAACTATCAAGATGCTCACGTACGGACTGCGCCATTGTTGAATCCAGCTCGTCGTCGATAAAACACGATAGGTCCTCGAAGTCAGGGCAAGGGCCCAGAGTAGCGCTGATCGACATGGTCGTCCTCCTAAAAGTTACCTACGAGCGTACTTCGATCGAACCGCGTGAGTCCGCGGAGGGCCGGTTGTCACTCGCATTGCTCACCTTCGTCATCAGATCCCGCCGCAAGCGCGCGATCTGCGATCCAATGTTGCCGATGCTGGTGTTGAGCAGGCCTGCAATATCCTTATAGGGAGCTGTCACTTTGCGGCGCTGTGCTTGCGCCAGCAGCTTGGTTCGCTGGGTTCGCCGTCGCTCGATCTTGCGCTCGAGCTGTGCTCGCTCCTCACGCAAACGCTCGGCGGCACCGTTGGTCGGCGGTAGCGCGGCTAGATCTTCGTTGATCCGCTGAATCCGACGTTCGTACAGGTGAACCCAAGCCTGCACCGCGTCGAGCGCGTCCTCCATCTTCTTTAGACCCGCTTCGCGCTCGCGGACTGTCGCCCGCAAACCTTCAATTCGGTCCAGAACCTCTGGAATCGCATTGCCAGACACCTGCGACAGGTAACGCACCTCTGACGGGTCGAACTCATGGTCCTCTACATACAACAACTTCATGACCACCGCCTTTGGCGTCGAGAGATCCGAAAGCAGCTCACGCATCGTTGATCGATCCACATCCATAACGCTAAATTCACCTTCCTGTTCGGCGCGGTCAGTCAGGGCCGGGTCGGCCAGCTCACCGATGCTCTCCAAGGAGATCGTCTCGATCTCGCGCACGCCGCGCTTCCACTCCAGCACGAGATCGTCGAGCACGAATCCGAGAAGATAAGCCCGAAATGGAGCCCTCCCCTCGAAAGTCCGCACACGCCGGAAGATCCGGCCCCGGTCGAAGGCAAATACATAAAAATCTCCGGCCTCGTCGGGGGGCACCCGATAGACCCGAATGGGATAACCGTAAATTAGCTCGCCGTAGCGATCCTGGAATGTCTTTGCGGCTTCCACATCCCCGGCTACACACCGGCGAATGAGGCTCCGCGCTTCCTCTGCCTCGCTCAGCGACTCCACGGTCCCTTCCCGCCCGGAATCCTGCCCGCATGCAAAATCGCGCAGTCATCACGTTCACACCTGTAAGATGGTTTCAGCAAAACCTTTATTGCACTGATCGCCGATTTTTTTCCACAAAATCCTTCTGGGAAGATTTTGCAGCAAATTCAACAGGAAACACTGTTATAGTGCGAGTCGATTCTTCATCGTTGATCCGCTAGACCTTTCGCGGTTAGGAAATGCATCGAGTCATGACATTGGGAACACGACTTTCACTGGCGGCGGCTTGCCTGGCTGGCAGTGCGCTCATCACGTGGGCGATCTACGAGCCGCACGGTCTCAGCGACCGGGCGACCGACTACATTGAATATGAGCGCGTCGAGCGCCCGGCTCCGGGTGCGAAGTCTACCTTATGGCTGCTCTCCGTGGGAGTCAGCCGCTATCAGGACACCTCACTGTCCCTCGAATTCGCCGACGACGACGCCAAGGAAATCGCCGAGTCGCTGCGCGAAGCTGCCCACGGCGGGCGCTACAGCGCCATTCAAAGCTTGGTCCTGACCGACGAAAAGGTCACCCGCGCGACGCTGCTCGACGGTTTGGCCAATTTCCTCGGATCCGCCGGTCCGGACGATGTCGCCATGATCTTCTTCGCCGGCCATGGCGTGCGCGATCTAAATAGCGGCAGCTACTACTTCCTGCCCCACCCCGCGACATCCGACAACCTTCTGACTGAGGGCTTGAGGATGACCGACTTCGACGAGATGTTGCGGGTCATCCGGCGCAACGTACGCGCCGTCGTCGTCATGCTCGACACCTGTCATGCGGGTTCACTCGGTGTGACCTCGCCACAAGTGGTCTCGGCCGACGAAATCGCAGGGCAAATGTCGGCCGGCGAAGGCTTCTTTCTGCTGGCAGCGTCGCGTCCTGGCGAAGAATCGAAAGAAGATCGTGAGATCGGGCACGGCGCCTTCACGTTCTCCATTCTCGAAGCCCTCGACGGTCGCGCCGACGGCGATCAAGACGGCGCATTGTCGGTATCCGAACTATTCGGCTACGTCGCGAAACGCGTTCCCAGCCTGACCGGCGGTAAGCAGCACCCATACAGCAAGACCGAGGGCACCGATTTGATTCTGGTGTCGACCCAGACCTCCGAGAAAGTTCGCAACACTCGGATCGCAGCCAAACCAGAGACGGAGCGAGCCGAAACCACTCCCGCCGCACCAAATGCCAAGGCGCTGAACTCCATCGCCGTACTCGAGTTCGACAACCTCCGCGCCAATCGCGACTTCGACTGGATCAGCAAGGCGTTGCGGGTCGCCTTCGACACAGAGCTCAGCAAAGTCACCGCGCTGCGGGTGTTTTCCCCCGAGCTAATCGACCACACCTCGCGTGTTCGCGGCGCCGACTCATTGTACACCGCACGCGAGCTCGGCGTGTCCCGGCTCGTCGCCGGGGCCTTTCACGTCACCGGCGACACCTTGCGGATCGACGCACGTATCATCGACGCCAACAGCGGCGTCAACGAAGCCTCGGACAGCGTCGAAGGGGAGCTCGATGACTTCTTCGCTCTGCAAAAGCAGCTGGTTCTCAGCATGTTGCGCCGACTGAGGGTTCAGATTTTACCGGCCGAGGGCGCATCGATTCAGACCGAAACCAACACCGACGTCGATGCCTACCGGCTCCTGCTCGAATCCGAAGGCCTTCTGCGCGACTCCGAAGAAGCGAACGCCGATCCGGGTCCCCAATCCGGAGTGGAAGCCTGGCACGGCCTACTCGACCTCTTCGTCGGCCGAGCTTACGGCGACGAGATCCCCGCAACAGAGTCTCCGGTCGTTCGGACTCCCGACGTCGACACGCTCACGCAAGAGATTGCCGACTTTCTCGAGACATTGCGCACTTCGATCGAAGCAAAAGATATCGATCGCGTGGCCGAACAATACATCAAGTTCTCAGACCGCCAACGCAAAGCACTCCAGTCCTACATGGAGGCGGCAAATAACCTAAAGGTTACGTTTAGCGACATTGCGGTCGAAGAGGAGGCATCGGATCTCGTCGTCTCCTTTACCCGGCGAGACCAGTTCGACGACCACAAGACCGATCGTGAGGTGCGACTCGAGGTGCGCATCTCAAAGGTCCTCGTCCGCCTGGACGGCGCCATCCAGATCGGCCCAAAGTCCCCACCGCGCTGAGAAAAAGCGCGACATGGATCTCCGCACATCATTCAACACGCAAACAAATCGCCTGCAAATCGCCTCACGCGACAGCAGCAATCGATCGAAAGCTGTGGAATCAGCGGCGCCTGGAAGCGATCGCAGCGAAAGCAAAACCGCCACTTTCGCTACAGACCACTATTCTTCCGGTCGCCTCTCAGCCTAAACTAAGGCGTGGTCTCGGCGAAAGGCAAGATTTCGACCGAACAGCGCCAGAGACAATCTGGGCGCGGCTGGCGCCCACGTTCGGCGATCGGCTTGTTCGTTCTGACAACAGTGGTGGGCGCTGCCGCAGCGGCTCGGGCCGAAGACCTCAGCCGGGTCATCCCGAATCTGTTCGGCGGCTCGCTCGGGACCACCACCTTCCTCGACGGTGTATCGAGCGCAACCCAAGAACCCGCTCTCGCCCGTCGGTTCCGCGCATTGCCGGCCACCTTGGCCGCTGCCAGGTCGCAGGCTCCCATCCCCTCGGCGACCGGGGCCTTCCGTTTCGGGTGGGACCCGGACCTCGACACCTTCGTACGCTCAGAACAAAGCCTCGGCCCGGCGCTCGCCGAACGCGCAACCACGCTGGGTAAAGGCGTACTGACGATCGGTTTCTCCTATACGCACAGTGACTTCGACACCCTCGAGGGCGACGACCTGTCATCGATCCGGACCCGCCAACCAGCTCTCGAGGCAGAGTTTCTCACGATGCTGACGCCAGGCGATCAGGTCCTATTCGGCGACGACCTACTCGAGACGTCGCTGGCAATGTCCTTCCGATTGGATCTCTTCTACCTCAGTGCAGCCTACGGAATCACCGACGACATCGATCTGTCGGTCGCCCTCGCACTCAACCGAATCCGAATGCGCGGCCGCGCCATGGCGCAAATTCTCGACCCGCTCGGCAACGGCTCGACCCAATTCGGAGCCGACCAACAAGGCGTCCTCGGTAACGGCAACGGGCCGATCTGCAGTCTCAGATTCCGCTGCGTCGAAGACTCGTTCGACGAATCAGCCACCGGCACAGGGGATATCTATCTGCGCGGCAAATGGAACTTCGCGAAGACAGAATGGGGCGACCTCGCGGCCGCCGCGGTCCTGACTGTGCCGACGGGCAACGCCGACGACTTATTGGGTTTCAGGGACCCGACATTTACACCGTCGATTATCGCGTCAAGGACTCTAGGGCCGATCTCGCCACACCTGAATCTCGCATACGCACTGCGCAGCGGGCGCGACGTCAGTCAGTTCCAGTGGATCATCGGGGCCGACGCGCGCGCCACCGAATGGTTGACCGTCGGGGCTGACTTCCTCGGGTACCACGACGACAAGCGCGATGGCAGCAACGACGACGTGCTGCAATCGGCCGTCGGCTTCAAGGTGAATCCGTTTGCCCAGTTCGTTCTCGGAGCGAGCTTACAGTTCCCCCTGAATCGGGACGGATTGCGCGCCGATATCGTCTATTCAGGCCAGATCGAATACACATTCTGACGATCTGTCGTAGGATCACCCGTCGGCGGCTGCGAGATATCGAGTTTCCCGCGCTAGCAGGTAGTGCTAGGCTGAGGAGGTTCGATGGATCTCCGCACGCCGTACACACTCGATGCCCGAGAGGAGGACAAACATGCTGAAATCATGCTTCAACGTCGGACTGTTCGTCCTGCTGCTCACCAATGCCGCCCACGCAGGACCCGAGTGGAAACCACAAGACTGGGAAGAGATTCCAACCCTACAGTTCCAGACCATCAACCCCGACCAAGAGGAGCATTGGTCCACCGTTTGGTTCGTTTTCCTAGACGGCGACATTTACCTCCGGCTCGGCACGACCGCCGCCGACTACGTCGACTCAAACATCAAACGCCCCTACGTCAAAGTGCGTATACGCGGGATGGTATTCCGTGACGTCCGCGCCGACCCGGCCAACAGCATGGCGGTCCGTGTCGCCGACGCCATGGCCGAGAAGTACCCAACCGATTTCTTGATCCGCTACATGCCGCACCCGCTCACCGTACGACTCCGGGCCGCCTCGTTCTGAGCCGCTGACTTGCATCCGGCCGGATTTCCAGCAGGATGATAGCGAACCGGAGCTATGAGGATATCGTCGTTATTCGGAGAAACTCGCCCAGTTTTCTCCTTTGAGTTCTTCCCGCCCAAGACTCCCGCGGGCGAGCGAGCTCTCCTCCAAGCTGTCGAGAACTTGCATCACTTGGAGCCCAGCTTCGTCTCCGTGACCTACGGCGCCGGTGGCACTACGCGCGACAAGACTCTCGATATCGTGACGCGTATCAAGCGCGACTACGACATCGAGGCGATGGCACACCTGACATGCGTCGGCCATACCGAGGCGGAAATCGGCTCGATTCTCGAGCGACTCGCCGCCGGTAACATCGAAAACATCCTGGCGCTGCGCGGGGACCCGCCGCAAGGGCAGGATACGTTCGTCCGCACCGAGGGTGGCTTCGGCTACGCCAACGAGCTTGTGGCCTTCATCCAAAGCCATCGGGCCGACTTTTGCCTCGGTGGCGCCGGTTACCCCGAGGGACACACAGAATGCCGTGATTTGGACAAGGATATCGCGCACCTGCGCCAAAAGGTCGAAGCCGGTCTCGACTTCGTCGTCACGCAGCTCTTCTACGACAACCAAGACTATTTCGCATTCGTCGAACGGGCCCGCTCTGTTGGCATTACCGTCCCGATCGTTCCAGGCATCATGCCGATCACCGACCTCCCGCAGATCAAACGCATCGCCAGCATGTGCGGTGCTCGGATCCCCGACCAGCTCCGCCAGGGTCTCGAATCCGCCGACTCGGCTGAAGGCATTCAGACATCCGGTATCGATTGGGCACAGCGGCAGTGCCGCGAACTACTCGACGGCGGGGCTCCCGGCATTCACTTCTATACCCTGAACAAGTCACCGGCGACGGCCGCAATCCTTTCGGCGTTGCGCGGGTAACGGCCAAACTTCCGTGCCTACCATCATCACCGTACCCCCAGCGCAGCCGGCGCACCGAATTTCGGTGAAGGGAATCGGGCGGATGGTATCCCACGAATGCACCGACAATACCGGAGAGGACCATCGCCAGCGGCTCGCCCTCGGCAGTGTTCGCGGGGTTTTCTATCTCGACGCGATCTGCTTGCATTGCGGTGCCCATCTGATCTGGGTAGACGAGGATGCGCCCGACCTGGAAGAATTCGAGCGAGCTCGTTCCAAGACTTCGCCGAAACCGGGCGAATCAATCGAAAAGTAATCGGCACTGTGCTTACAATATAGACCCACAACGCACGGCCCAATCCAACACCAACCCTAGCAAATCCTACGCGACCATCGGAGCGTAGACGGAAGCGCCAAGTGCGCTCGGGAGTGAACAGATCATGACCTTCGGCAACGGCGACTGGCCTCCGAATCGAGGCACAGAAGAGGGTATCGAAGGGCTTCGCGAACTGCGCGAACGCTGGGGCGGCATGTTCGACCGCATAGGGCCGGGACTGATCGTCGCCTTTCTGACAATCGCTTATCTCGCCAGCGGAATCTTCATCATCGCGCCCGACGAGAGAGGCGTTGTGCTGCGCTTCGGCAAAGCTGTACGCGAAGTCGGACCCGGTCCGCACTATCGATTCCCGGCGCCGGTCGAGCGTGAGATCAAGGTCAAGGTGACCAACATCCGGAAAGAGGAAATCGGTTTTCGCACAACCAACCCCGGCCCACCTGCTCGCTACACCCAGGTAGACCGCGAAGCTCTCATGCTCACCGGCGACAACAACATCGTCGAGCTCGACTTCATCGTTCAATACCGTATCAGCCAAGAGCCGAACGGAACGACCGACTTCCTCTTCAACGTCGCCGATCCGCAACAGGCGGTACGCGACTCCGCCGAAGCGGCGATGCGCGAAGTCATCGGCGCCAGCAAAATCGACGACGCTCTCACCGAGGGCAAGGAAAAGATTCAAGTCGACGCCGAAGCGCTCCTGCAGTCCGTGTTGGACGAATACAAGGCCGGCATCGAAATCGTGACGGTTAAACTCCAGGATGTATCGCCACCGAAAGACGTCAATGACGCCTTCAAGGACGTCATCAGCGCCGAACAAGACAAAGAGCGCCTGATCAACGAATCCCGCGGCTACGCCAACGACGTCGTCCCGAAAGCCCGCGGCCAGGCCGCGCAGATCTTGAACGAAGCGCAGGCCTACGCGCAGACAGTCGTCGCGAACGCAGAAGGCGCCGCCGACCGCTTCGTCAAAGTCTACGACGAATACGCCAAGGCAAAAGAAGTCACCAAACGCCGCCTCTACTTGGAAACCATGGAACGGGTCATGCAGCGCTCCGACAAGATCATACTCGGCAAGAAAGCAGGCGAACAAGTCATCCCATACCTACCGTTGGACGCGTTGCGGCGCGAGGAAAGTGAAGCTCCATGAGCCGAATTTGGACAGCACTCGGAATAGGAGTCTTGGCCGCAGTCGTTGTGTGGAACACTGCATTCTACCGGGTCGATCAATGGACTCAGGCCTTGGTCATTCAATTGGGTGAGCCCGTCCGCACCGTCAAGGAGCCCGGACTGTACTTCAAACTACCGTTCGTGCAGGAGGTCGAGTACTTCGACAAACGGCTTCTGCTCTACGACGCGTCGCCGAAAGAACTGCTGACCAAAGACAAACAACAGCTAGTCGTCGACAACTTCGCGCGCTGGCGTATCATCGAGCCGCTCGACTACTACCGCACGTTGCGAACGATCTCCGCCGCACAGTCACGACTCGACGACATCGTCTACTCGAACGTGCGCGAGAATTTGGGACGCCAAACACTCTTGGAAATCGTCAGCACCCGACGCTCGGAGCTGATGCGCGAGATTACCCGGGCCAGCGACAAACGCGTCCGTGAATTTGGCATCGAAGTCGTCGACGTACGGATCAAGCGCGCCGATCTGCCCGAGAAGAACGAGAAGAATGTCTTCCGTAGAATGAGGGCGGAGCGCGAACGGCAAGCGAAGAAGTTTCGCGCAGAGGGCGACGAAGAGGCGCGGAAGATTCGTTCGGAATCCGACAAGCAGCGCAGGATCATCATGGCCGAGGCCAACAAGCAATCCGAAATCATCCGCGGTAGCGGTGAAGCAAAGGCAACTTCGATCTTCGCAGAAGCGTACGGCCGAGACGTAGAGTTCTTCGAGCTCCAGCGCACTCTCGAGGCCTACGACAAGGCCATCGGGGAAGGCACACGGCTCGTGGTCTCACCCGATTCGGATTTCTTCCGATACCTCGGCGACATCGACGGCGGACGTTAGCGTTGGGGTACGGGGTACGGGGTACGGGGTACGGAATAGAGAAATGATTCGCGACCTGAAGTACAGCGGATAACCCGAAAGCCTTCCACGCAAGCCACCGCCGATTCGTACGAAATAGTTCCGGCGATCGGGCGAACCCGGCCCTACTCGCCGCTGGTACTGACCGTTCGAACCGCTGCGGCGAACATCACCGCCGCGAACACAGCGGTCACCAGGATCGACACCGCCATCTCTGGAAGCACCGCGACCTCCGGCGGCACGGTTGCGCCGACGTAGAGGCTGCGACGCAACGCCGCAACACCGTAGGTGAGCGGATTGATCGCCATGATCCAGCTGAGCCAGCTCGACGCACCGCCCGCCGGGAAGAACGCTCCGGACAACATCCACATCGGCAACAACAGCAGATTCATGATGGCGTGGAAGCCCTGCGTCGAATCCATACGCCAGGCGATCACCAAACCAAGACTGGCGAGCCCGAAACCGACCAAGATCATCACCACCACGCCAATCAACGCACCGAGCGCACTGAGCGGGAATCCAACCAGCGGCGCCAACAGCAAGAACAGGACCCCCTGCCCCACAGCCAAGGTCGTACATCCAAGCGCCTGCCCCAGCACGATCGAAAATCGCGACACCGGGGCAACCAAGACACCCTGTAAGAAGCCGCCCTGGCGGTCTTCGACGACGGCGATCGTCGCGAAGATTGCGGTGAACAGAAGCACCATCGCGATGACACCGGGAAAGAAATAGCTGATGTAGTTCCCCGCTTCGACGGCCCCAGGAGCTTGAAAGGATTGGTTGAGCCCGCCCCCGAGAAGCAGCCAGAACACCAATGGCTGGGCGAATGCACCGGTCACTCGACTGCGCTGGCGCAGGAATCGAATAATCTCGCGCCACCAGAGAGTCGTCACCGAACCAAAGTTCGACGTACGCTGCTCCACTGGCGTCAGCGACACCCTCTCGACTTGAGCCTGGCTCACGCCGCCTCCTCTACCGACTCCCAGAGGCGGCGACCGGTCACATGGATAAAGGCGTCTTCCAACGTCGGTTTGCCGAAGGTCACCGTGCGAATCTCGTCGGGGAACGCTTCGACCAAATCGCGCACTAGCTCGTGACCACGCTCCTGCTCGATCCGCAACGTCCCGTCGACCTCCGCCGCGTCAAAACCGAAACGCTGGCGAATCTTCTCGCCAAGCGCCGCGCAGTCTTCGCTGTGAACGACGACAACATCGCCACCAACGCTCTCCTTGAGAGCCAGAGGCGTATCGACGCGGGCAAGCCGCCCCTCGTCCATGATACCAACGCGATCACAGCGCTCGGCCTCTTCCATGTAATGCGTCGTCAGGACGATCGTCACCCCGTCGCGATCTCGCAGATCGAGTAAATGGCGATTGAACTCGCGACGCGCACCCGGATCGAGCCCGGTCGAGGGCTCGTCCAGCAGAAGTAACCGCGGCGAGTGCAGTAACCCTTTCGCCAGCTCGACGCGCCGCTGCAGCCCGCCGGACAGCGTTTCGACGCGGTCGGAAGCGCGATCGGCCAGACCGACTCGATCCAGCATCTCGCGACAGCGCTGCGCCAATTCACTGCCACGCATCCCGTACAATCTTCCGTGATGCGTCAGATTTTCATCGACGCTCAGTTTCGGATCGACGCTCGGACGCTGGAAGACCACACCAAACGAACGCCGCGCCAAACCCGGATCGACACCGATATCGACGCCAAAAATCTCGGCCCGGCCCGACGTCGGACGCATCAGCGTCGACAAGATGCGAAACATCGTCGTCTTGCCACTGCCGTTCGGCCCGAGCAAGCCGAAGATCTCTCCCGGCGCAACCGAGAACGAAACCTCATCGAGGGCCGTGCGCTCGCCATACCGATGTGACAAGCGGTCTATCTGAATCGCGGAAAGCACGGAGCCAGGGTACAGGGTACAGGGGACGGGGTACAGGGGACGGGGGCCGGGGTACGGGGTAAGGGGTACGGGGTACGGGACCCGGTACGGCAACTGGCAACTGGTACGTGGCTCATGTAGCCTCGGCATTCATGAGAAGAACGACTGCCCGGGCTCACCGTGCCTCGATCGCCTGGGTTGTGGCCCTAGCGGCCGTACTTTCCGCCTGCAACTCGGTTCAAAAACCCGCTAGCTCTCCTCAAGAGAGGCGTGAGGGACAGACGTTCGCCATCCTCATCAACGGCGGCGGCAGACCTCGGATCAACTTCCAGTCGCACCTCACGCACGTTCGCGGCTTTGTCGACCTGCTCGACGAGTACGGCGTCGCACGCAAGAACACCGTGATCTTCGCGTCAGACGGCAGCGACCCGACAGAGGATCTGGCGACCCGTGAAGTCAACGACATCGACGACTTCTGGATCCTGCCGCGAGGCGCCCAGCAGGCCCTGCGCCCGCGCATCGAGTACGTCGACTCCAAGGTCGAAGGATACGAACTTCAGCCGGCTCGCAAAGTCGCGATCGAGAATTGGTTCGTCAGCAATGCCTGGAGATTCCAAGCCGACGATACGCTGTTCTTCTACGTAACCGACCACGGGGAGATCAACAAAGACGATCTGACCAACAACACGATCGTGCTGTGGAAGGAGCGACTCAGCGTCGATGAGTTGGGTGAGATTCTCGACATTCTGCCCAAAGGAGTCCGCACAGTGATGCTCATGTCGCAGTGTTTCTCGGGCTCTTTCGCCGGCATCACCAGCGCCGAAAAAAACATCTGCGGGTACTTCGCGTCGAGTGCGGATCGGCCGGCCTACGGCTGCTATCCGGAGAATCGCGGCGTCGACGGAGTCGGCCACTCACACCACTTTCTGCGCGGCATCGAAGACCTAGGCAGCCTTTCCGAAGCGCAGTCGCACGTGCTGGTTTTCGATGACTCGCCCGACGTTCCCCACACCAGCAGCGACGCTTTCCTGCGCGGCAAGCTCGAAGCCGTCGCCAAGGGTGATGGCGATAAGGACCTCGACGAAACCGTCGACAAGTACCTCGAGAAGGCCTGGCTCGACCGCTCCCGCTGGGAGCCGGAGATCCGGCTGCTCGATCGCATCGGCAAAGCCTATGGAATCTACAGTCCCCGGTCGCTCAAAGAATTAGAGACCCAGATCTCGCTCCTGCCGAAGGTCAGCAAGGAGCTGTCGACCTACGCCCAGCGCTGGCAGGAGGCGTTCAACTCGGTGCGACAACAGAATCTGCGCGCCTTACTCGAGTCGAACGAGGCATGGTCCGAGCGTTTGAAACCAGAGGTCCTGAAGGAACTCACTCCGGAACAGCGCACCGAGCTCAGCGTCGAGCTCGTGAAAGAGTTACTACCCCTCGCCAAAAGTAGCGGGCGTATCGCTCGCATGAACACTCTACGCACTCGCGCCGAGGACGCCGCAGCAGCCGCTTACCGTATGGAGGTTCGACTCGGCGTGCTGCTGCGCATGCACAATCAACTCACCTCGATTGCCGGTAGGACTCTCATCGAGGAGCCTGGCCAAGAAGAAGCAAAGGCTAGCTACGAGGCACTCACCGAATGCGAAGATCTACGCCTCGACGATCCCGCCGGCGCCTCCCCGCTGCGGCGCCTGACGCGAGCACCCGGCAACTGGTGGCAGCAACTAAGTCAGAGCGAAGAGTCCGTCGAGGACCCCGAGCCGTTCCCCCACCTCGCCGATGATCAAGATCTCGTCGACGACGTTCGACCCGCATGGATGGGGATTCGCTATCGGCCGCCCTCGAAAGAAGAAAGGGACGGCGACAAGCGCAGCCCCGGCGCGGTAACCGTGGTCACCGTCTATCCTGAATCCGCCGCGGCGAAAGCCGGCTTGCAGATCGGTGACGTCATTCTCGGACCGCCCGACAATCGTTTTCTCGAACCAAACCAGGTGCGCGAGTGGACCATGCAGCGCGAGGTCGGCGAGCCCGCCCCGATCGACGTCGATCGCGACGGTGAGGTCATTCACCTGACACTTCGCCCCGACCCTTTTCCAATCGATCTACCAAAGCTGCCCGGTCCACCGAAAGTCGGAGCCACGGCGCCAAAGGTCGAGGTCGAAGCGTTCCGCGGGGACGTCACCGTTCACGCCGGTACCAAGACGATGCTTTTCTTCTGGGCGACATGGTGCGCTCCGTGCAAATTCGCTCTTCCCGAGGTGATGCGGGTCGCCCGCGAGGAAGGCGTGCACGTGATCGCGATTACTGACGAAAAGCCCAAACTCCTGGAGAAGTTCTTCGCCGACTTCGACGAACCGTTCCCGGCCGATGTCGCCTACGACCCTTTTCGTCAATCGTTTCAGGCATACGGGGTCAGCGGTACGCCGACCTTCGTCCTGATCGATGGCAGCGGCCAGGTCGAGTACTACAATACCGGGTACAACGCCCAAGTCGGACTGGCGTTGCCGTAGGCGCAGCTTTCCGGGCGAGGCGCCGCCGCGCCGCGTACAACTCACCGGGTGGCGGCTGCGACACGCCTCGCTCCCTGAACGACTCGGCGGCGCCTCTCGCTCCCAGCCGCGCTCCCATTGCGCCGAGCTCAAAATCCGTGACCTGCTGATAAAGAACCCCGGGCGTTTACTCCACCGGGCTGAGGGGCCATAATTCGGGGTTCATGAGTACGCGGGACACACACGGCAGGCCGCTACAGAATCTGCGGATCTCCGTAACGGACAGGTGTAACTTGCGATGTCAGTACTGCATGCCGGAGGAGAGCTACACCTGGCTGCCGCGCAAGGACATTCTCGACTTCGAAGAAATCGCCACGCTGGTCGACGCGTTCACCGACTTAGGGGTAGACAAAGTCCGCCTCACTGGCGGCGAGCCGCTCCTGCGGCACGATCTGCCAGATCTCGTCCGCATGCTGGCGACGAAACAGCCCATCCGTGATCTCGCACTGACCACCAACGGGATCCTGCTCAGCGATCAAGCGGAAGCGCTCAAAGCAGCTGGACTCCACCGCCTGACCGTAAGCCTCGACACACTACGCGAGGATCGATTCGTCGATCTCACCCGTCGCGACTCGTTGGCGAAAGTGCTCGAGGGAATCGCGGCCGCCGACGCCGCCGGTTTCAAACCGATTAAGATCGACACCGTCGTCATGCGCGGAATCAACGACGACGAGCTCATCGATCTCATCGAATTCGGAAAGCGGTATGAAGCCGAGGTCCGATTCATCGAGTACATGGACGTCGGCGGTGCGACACTCTGGTCCCGCGACCGCGTCGTTTCTCGCGACCAGATCCTCGAGACGCTGGCGGCGCACTACGGCGACACCAAGACAGCGTCGAGCGACGCCAGCGCCCCGGCCGATCGCTACACACTGCCCGACGGGACCGCGTTCGGAATCATCGCCTCGACTACGGCGCCGTTCTGTTCCGCTTGCGATCGCGCCCGGCTGACGGCCGACGGCATGTGGTACCTGTGCCTTTACGCGCGCATCGGGACCGACCTACGGGGGGCACTCCGAGGCGGCGCAAGCCGCGAAGAGATTTCCGCACTACTCCAGCGCGTGTGGGGGCGCCGGGACGACCGCGGCGCCGAGCGCCGCTTGGCCGAGCGCGACCGCGACGCCCTGCTCTCAGCGGAGCAACTGCGCGACGATCCGCACCTCGAGATGCACACCCGCGGCGGATGACACCTTCGGCAAACACGCGTAATCGCACAACATGTGACGGCGACAGCGTTGAACAACTTGGTAGGCTAAAGCCAACCCTACGCTTCGCCGTACACATCGTGCACACCGGACGAGCTGTAGGGTTGGCTTTAGCCTACCAGACGGTCGATCAGCATCTCCCCAGCGCCGCATGGGATGCCACTTGATCCAAGTGGAAACCATCGTCGGCAACTCTCTGACCGACAACCCGATGGGTGACCCGGTTGAACGGCGTGTTCCGGTCGTCACCCCACCCGGCTATTCAACCAGCGATCGCTCGTACCCCACCGTGTACTTCCTCGCCGGATTCGCCGGTGGCGGCGTCCACACCATGGGCACTTCCATCTGGTCGGAAAACACCCCACAGCGCGTCGAGCGACTGATGGCGGCAGGCGAAATTTCGCCGATGATCTTCGTCATCCCCGATTGCATCACGCGACTCGGCGGCAGCCAGTACGTCAACTCGGACGCCACCGGTCGCTACGAGGATCATCTGATCGAGGACGTGGTGCCGTTCATCGACGGCAAGTTCCGCACGATCAAAGACCGCGACCACCGTGCTGTCATGGGGAAGAGTTCTGGAGGCTACGGCGCGACGATGCTCGCGATGCACTACCCGGAAATCTTCGGCCACGTCGCCGACCATTCGGGCGATCGCTATTTCGACTTCTGTTACCAAGCGGACATCCCGGTGGTCGTCGCCTCTCTCGGACCGTACGGCAACTCACCGGCAAAGTTCTTGTCCGAGTTTCCGCATCCACCAAAGCAACGCGGTCGCAACTGGTTCACCATCATCAACATGCTGGCGATGGCATCGTGCTATTCACCAAACCCGGCCAGCGAGATCGGCTTCGATCTGCCCTTTGATTCAGAAACCGGCGAACGAGTCGAGGCGGTCTGGCAGCGCTGGCTAAAACACGACCCGGTTCACGTCGTCGAGCAGCACGCCGACGCGCTGCGCTCACTGCGGACCTACTTCATCGACTGCGGCAAGTGGGACGAACACCACCTACAACTCGGCAACCGGATCTATTGCAAGAAGCTCCGCGAGCTGGGCATCGAACATACCTACGAAGAGTTCGACGGCGGGCATATGGGCACCGCGCATCGCTACGAAAGATCCTTACAAATCTTCTCCTCTGCCTTTGTCTGAGCCCGAGCCTCTGCCTAGCCGGAGGTGGCAGATACCGGCAGGGCAAGGGCACCGGCTGACGAAGGCACAGGCACAGCCTGAGGAGGAGCGCTTGAATCGGCTTTCACACCCTGCCTAAACACTCTGATACGCGCGGCCGTGCGCAGCGGCCCAGCCAGAGGAGTAGCGGATGTCCACCACGAAACGATTCAACCGATTCCCGATCCTTATCTTGTGCCTCGCCTTCGTGGCCTGCTCCAGCGACGACGGCGGCAGCCGTCCGGACCCAATCGCAGAGCTGCCGGTCGACGCGACGGTCACCCTCCCCGGCCTGCCCGCTGCCGTCGAGGTCGTCACCGACGAGCTCGGCATCATTCATATCTACGGTCCCGACGAAAGTGCCGTGACGTTTACCCAAGGCTACGAAACGGCGCGTTCGCGATTCTGGGAAATGGACGCGTTCCGGCGGGTCGCCACCGGGCGACTGTCCGAGATCTTCGGCAACTTCACCATCGGGTCGGACGTCGATATGCGAACCTTCTTCACGACGCGCGACGGTCGCCGACTCGAAGATGCACTGTGGGAACGCGTCCAGGTCGACGCCCCGGAAGTCGCTTCGCTGATCCAAGACTACACCGACGGCGTCAACGCCTGGCTCGCCGATGTGCGCGCCGGCCGCAACGGCGCCACCATGCCCGCGGAGTATACCTTCGCCATCATCGCCAATTTCACGGAAGACGACCTCGTCAATTGGCGACCGCAAGACACGCTCGCTGTCGGCCGTCTGCAAGCCTCCAACCTATCGGACGATACCGGATCCGACATCGGTCGCGGCGAACGCATGGCCGCCCTACCCGCAGCCATCCACGACGACTTGTATCGCAGCGCCCCAGCCACCAACGCGACCATCATTCCCGCCGGTGCGCAGCAGAATGCCCGCGCCGCGCTTCGCAGAGCCATCGACAAGCTCCCACCGCTCGAAGTTCTGGCGGCAGTGCGCAGATCCCTCAATGAAACGACCTTGCTGAATCCAGTCACACGCGGCAGCGAGTTTGTCGGCAGCAACAACTGGATCGTCAGCCCGGCGATGTCGGAGAGCGGCAACGCTCTCCTCGCCAACGACCCGCACCTGGCGCATTTCAATCCACCTGTCTGGCACATGGTGCACCTGGAAACCGCCGACGGTCTGTCCGTGAGCGGCGTCAATTTCCCCGGCCTCGCGGGGGTGATCCTCGGACACAACAAATTCGGCGCATGGGGCGCGACGACGTCAAACATGGACGTCACCGACGTCTACGTCGAAACCGTGACCACTCCCGACGACTATCCGGCTTCACCGCGAACCGTGCTCTTCAACGGCGAACAAGTGCCGGTGCAGCGCGTCGTCGAACGCCTGCGCGTGCGCAACCCCCAGGGTGAGTTCGATGTGATTCCGTTGCCCATCGAGATCGTTCCACACCACGGCCCGATGGTCGCAGATCCTGACATCAACGATGACGTCGAGGGCTTGGCCGCCACCAACATGTCCGTTCGTTGGACCGGCCACGAGGTCACTCTCGACGCAGTCTTTCTCAATAGTCTGATCAAGGCCCGCAACGTGGAAGAGTTCAAAGCGGCCGTTCGGTTCTTTGCCGTCGGCGGTCAGAACTGGGTCTGGGCGGATACGACTGGCGACATCGCCTACTTTCCGTTCGCCTTGCTACCGCAACGGCCCGAAGGCGCAATCCCCTGGATGCCGATGCCCGGCACGGGCGAAGCGGAGTGGCTCACAGACGCGAACGGCAACACTCTTTGGCTGCCAGAAGAGCAGTTTCCGCAATCGGTCAATCCGGCCGAGGGCTACCTGGCGTCATCGAACAACGACCACAACGGCAACACCCTCGACAACGACCCACTCAATGACGACATCTATCTAGCGTACTCCAACGCCATCGGCTTTCGACAGGAACGCATCCTTTCGCTGCTTTCGAACGATGCCGGGGTTCGCCCCGCCGGTGCGAAGATGACGTTGGCCGACATGGCGGCTTACCAGTACGACCACGTCAGCCTCGAGGCCTCGCGTCTCCTGCCGTTCCTGTTCGCCGCAGCCGACAATCGGCCCGACCTGGTCACTACCGAGCTGGGCGCTGCAATCGCGCGCCTGCGCGAATGGGGCACTGGCAAAGACGGCTCTCCAGCCTGGGATATGCTTTCCGGCGTGGACGCCGCCGATTTTCGCGACGACGTCGACCCGCGCTCGTCCGCGGTATCCGCTGAAGAAGTCGCCGACTCGATCGCGACGTCAATTTTCGTGGGCTGGTCGACTCGTTTAGCGCGCGCAACCTTCAGCGACGACCTCGACGGTACGGGCGTCGGTTCCCCAGGCGGCTCCGACGCGACGAAGGCTCTACTTCACCTGCTCGAGGACATCGACAGAACCGACCCGGGATTCGTCGTCCACACCAAAGGCGCCAATGGCGAGAGCTCGCTTTGGGACGACAAGGCGACCTCGGCGGTCGAGACCCGCGACGAGGTTCTACTAGGGGCGCTGCGCGATGGCCTCGCGTTCCTCAGCGGCGCCTTCGAGACCGACGATCCCGACGACTGGCAATGGGGCAAGATCCACGGCCTCCGCTTTCAGCACTTCTTCGGACAAGCCGGAGTGCCGACGTTCGACCTCGGAAACTTCCCGTCACACGGGGGACGTTTTACCGTCAATCCCGCTTCCTACAGTCTCAATTCAAACTCCTTCAACTTTGTTGCCGGCCCGTCGATGCGATTGGTCACTGAGCTGGACCCAGCGGGCGTCCGCACTTTCAATTCACTTCCCGGCGGCAACTTCGGCAACCCCGGAGAGCTCACTGAAGAAACTTACAACCGCATCAATCCGGAGATCCACTACGGCGACCTGACCAGCCGCTACCTGAACGGCGAAACCTTCGAGGTACCGTTCACCCGCGACCAAGTCGTCGCAGCAGCCGAGCGGAAAGTGCGCTACGAGCCGGCGCCGGTCGACCAGACCGCCCTGCCACTTTACCAGGGCCCGGGGCCTTACCCGGTCGGAGTGCGGACCTTCAGCCTTGGAGTCGAGCCCGACCGTGATGTCGATATCTGGTACCCAGCGGTGCCCGGTAGCGAAGTCGGCGTCGAACGCGCACGCTACGAAAGCCTCGATTCGCTGCCCGCAAATCTCGTCGAACCGATTCGCGAGGCATTCCCGGAGCTCAACTCGGTCATTGAGATGACTGCTTACCCCGAGTTGCCCATCAGCGAAGACGGCCCCTTTCCGATTGTATTGTTCAGCCACGGGTTCGGCGGCTTTCGCCAAGCCAACTCGATGAACGCAGCAGGGGTTGCTTCCTGGGGCTTCATCGTCGCCTCGACGGATCATCTCGAACGCGGCCTCACCGAGGTTTCGCTACCCGGAACCCATCCCGGTCCGATTCGCGATACCGAAGACATGCTGGCCATGATCGACCTGCTGGAATCGGAGAACGTTACCGCCGGCGGTCCCTTCGCCGGCGCCGTCGATGCGTCGCTGGTCGCAGCAACCGGCCACTCCGCCGGTGGCGGCGCTTCCCTGCGCATCCTCGAAGATCCGCGCATCGACGCCGTGGTCGGTTACGCAGCAGCCGGTAGCGCCACCAACGAGTCGAACAAGCCGGTGATGCTGATCGGTGCCGCCGGCGACATTGCCGTGACATCAGAGCGAACACGCGAAGCCTTCGACGGTCTCAATCCACCGAAGCGGCTCGTCATTGTCGCCGAGACCGGGCACAACAGCTTCACCGACCAATGTCCGGGAATCCGCGAGCTCGGCGGACTCGCCAGCCTGCCACTGCCGATTCCCGACAATCTCGTCCGCCTCGGCGACGACGGCTGCTCGGATCTAGAGTTCCCGGCCGAGCGCGCCTACGGCATCTTCCAGCACTTCACGGTCGCACATCTGCGCGACGCCTTCGGCATCGACGAAACGCCAACCGGACTCGGTCCGGGCATCGCCAACGCATTCGACGTAGCGATCGAATACCGCGACACCGAATAGACACCACCATACATCCCAGCCGGCGCGAAAGGCCAACTTCGGATGGTCTTTCGCGCTCCGGCCAGCCCGCATTTCTCACCAGGTTTCGTCGCGAGAGCGTGGAGGGGCGTGCGGATCAAGGCCGCACGGAGTGAGGCGCCCGGAGGCATCCCTTAACAGGCTGTCGAGGACGGCGAGGGAGTACGGCCTTGAGACGCTTGCCCATCTGCGCTCGCAGCAGAAAGCTGGTGAGATATGCGGGCTAGGACAATGGATTCCGCAGCCGTAGCTCCGGGAACAGAGCAAAGTCGCGATCGGCGGTGAGCAGTTCGTCGACACCATGCGCCACGCAGATCGCAGCAACTCTGGCGTCGTGAACCACCGCACCAAGAACACGAGGCCGACAGACGAAGGACTCGAGAACCGCAAGGAAGTCCTCCGTTTCGCCCAGCAACAAGCTCGTCGGAGAACCTGTCCACGCTTCGATCTGCCGCCAAGCCTGCGCGGTCGAACTCGCCGAGTCCTTCCAGATGCGGGGATTCGTCACGACGCTGACGAACTCATAAAGACATGGCCATGGAATCGCCCACCCGCCGCGCCCCTGCGCCAACGCACGCATCTCGGCCTTGGCAGCATCGTGATGGCGCGACTCGCGGCGGTGCGCATAAACGAGAATATTGGTGTCGACAGCGATCACTGAGAATGCGATCCGCCGTAAATCTCGGCTCGCAGGTCCTGCCAGGACAGTGCCTCGAGCGGATCGGACGCTTCTGGGTCGCCCACACTCGCGTCGGGCATCGCGTAGGCACCGGGCAAAGCGCGCTCCGACAATATTCGACGCAAGCCCTCTTCCACGACAGCCCTGAACGGCTTGCCTACACTCTTCGCGTAGCGCTTCGCGCGATCCAGCAGAACATCCTGGATCTCAATCGTCGTCTTCATGGGGGCCCATACTACCCACCCCTACTAGTATGGGCAACCCGTACCACAACTCCCAGCCACGTATCGGCGCATCGGCGCGCTTCGTACTGCCGGCCTCTCTAAGGGCCCGCCACTTCGCATTTTCTTTGCGAATCAGCTCGGAGTCGGCACCCGATCTCCGCCCAAGCCTCAGGCTCTTCGGCCAAGAACAACCCTCGGGGAAGTCGTTGGGCTTCCCCCAAATTGTTTTGCAGTTTCGGTTACTATTGTGCTAGTTGCGCAAGAAGTTTTCGAGGATGTCTGGCTGCGGCCGGGTTGGTATGCCTTGTGTCCTACAGTGCGCCGGCTGCGTCCGCACAAATGTTGCAGACGCAGCGCGTTGGCATCGATCTCCTGGGTGGCGCGGCGCCCAGTGTGGGCTGCGACTTCGACCTTGGGACGGTGGCTCCGCCCCTTGCCGACTTCGACCTCGAGCTTACGGTTGTCTTGGATAGTGACTTTTCGCCGCCGCAGGTGGTCTCGGCCGAGATTGCCACGTGCAACACCGGTAGCGGCTCGTTTGTCGGTCCCGTACCGGCGACAGTCCAGGTGCAGGTCAATGGCGGTTTCCTCAGTGCGGACTCGGTGATTGCCAGCATCCCGGGCGGATTGATCGGCAACGCCTCGGGGGGTCGCCTGGCGTTTCATGCAATGTCGACGACTCCTCCATCCGAGGATGCGCTGTTTACGACCGACGGCACGCTTGGTGGTCCGGCGATTCAGCTCGCACTTGCCCAGCCTTCCCCTGCCCCAGCTCTCAATCCGCTAGGAGTCTTCCTGGCTCTCGGCGTCTTGATGCTTCTTGCCTACACACAGTGGAAGAGGGGCCGTTGGCAGGGTTTATCAGCTCTCATTGTGCTCGTGATCGGCGGCACCGCTGTGATCGCCTACGCGGTATTTGGCGCGCCGGTTGGTATCGATGATCCGGCCGACTCCAATCCTTTGAACGAGCGGGCTGAGCTCCTTGCTGGGTTCGCGATGGAAGAGCAAGGCGGTCTTGCAGTCCGCGTCGATATCGCCAACCTCGAGCGACCGACCTTTACGCCGACCGTCACTCCCACCGATACCCCGACCGCGACCCCAACGAACACGCCAACGGATACTCCGACACCGACACCAACGGACACGCCAACGGACACTCCGACGCTGACACCAACAGGCACGCCGACGGATACTCCGACACAGACACAATCGGGCACACCGACGGATACTCCTACTGCAACGCCGACGAGCACGCCGACGGAGACTCCAACCCAGACTCCGACGGACACACCGACGGATACTCCCACCGATACACCGACACAGACACCGACAGGCACACCGACGGAGACTCCTACGGAGACACCAACCGGTACGCCGACGGATACTCCAACCCAGACACCGACGATCACCCCGACTGAGACACCGACGGAAACGCCGACGGATACGCCGACGGAGACTCCTTCGGAGACACCGACAGAAACACCCACGGCTACCCCGACTGCCACACCGAGCAGCACCCCGGACCCACGATGCAACGGTCTCACCTCCGGCATGACGTGCGACGCAGACGTTGGTGGCGTGCCGAGCACATGCGACAACGGGGCTTGCGCAAGCTGCGAACCGATGAGGGATCCTTCCCCCCGGTACGTCGACAACCTGGACGGAACGGTCACCGATCGGACGACGTGTTTCGTATGGGAGAAGAAAGAAGACGCGAGCGGTCTACACGACAAAGACGACACCTATCCCTGGGCTTGTTACGATCAGGGATCGACTCCGTCTAGCTGCGCAGGGGCTTGCTGGTGCCAACCCGACGCCGCGTCCGCTGCATCATGCCCGGGTCTAATGGACAATCCTGGCCACCCCGACACCGGATGCGCGGAGTGCACCGGGCCCTTTACCTGTGACGGCAACACTTCGATGACGGTGCCGCAGTGGGTGAATCAACTAAACGACGTGAGCAACGGCGGCGCCAATTGTTTTGCGGGCTCCTGCAATTGGCGCATGGCCAAGGCTAATCCTGGCCCGAAAGAGTTGGAGGACATCCTCGATCCTCCGTGTAACGGCACCGACCCCTGCATCGACCCGATCTTCGGTCCGCTTCCGCCAAACGGTACGCAAGAGTACTGGTCGGCCACCCTGGGCTCTGGCTTTACTCGCGCTACGGTGGCCGTCAATTCTCGAAGCGGATCGCTGACGAGCCGCGACCGATATCAAGACGTGAGGGTTCGAGCCGTGCGAGGCGTGCCGCTTGACCCGTGCACGGGCAAGGTCGATGGGACGGCATGCGACGGGCCCGCGGACTCGGCAGTGCGAACATGCTCGAACCAGGCCTGCGGACCCTGTGTGCCGATCGCGAATCCCAATCCCCGCTACGTCGACAACATGGACGGGACGGTCACCGATCGGACGACGTGTTTCGTATGGGAGAAAAAAGAAGACGCGATCGGTCTACACGACAAGGACGCCACCTACCCCTGGGCTTGTTACGATCAGGGATCCACTCCGTCTACCTGCGCAGGGGCCTGCTGGTGCCAACCCGACGCCGCGTCCGCTGCGGCATGCGTGGCTCTAATGGATAATCTGGGTCAACCTGATCACGGCTGCGCGCAGTGCACCGGGGCCTTCACCTGTAACGGCAGCACTTCGATGACGGTGCCGCAGTGGATTAACCAGCTCAACGAGGCGAGCAACGGCGGCATCAATTGCTTTGCGGGTTCTTGCAATTGGCGCATGGCTAAGGCGGACAACAAACCGCCAGGATTTACTCCTGGCCCGAAAGAATTGGAAGCCATCCTCGATCCTCCGTGTAACGGCACCGATCCCTGTATCGACCCGATCTTTGGTCCGCTTCCGCCAGTCGGTGATCAAGAGTACTGGTCGGCGACCGTGGGCTTTGGCAGTACACGTTCTACGGTGACTGTCAATTTTCGAAACGGATCGGTGGCGCCCCGTGACCGATATATCGCCAATAGGGTTCGTGCTGTGCGGGGTCCGTAGGAGGGCCCGGGGCCAATCTTAGAATAGCTACCAACGCTGAAGTTGACGCCAGCTGCGAGCACCACACGCCAACGCTGGAATGCAACAAATCTCCAACTAATTGGGCTATCCGCTCCGCTGTGCTCTCTGCAGTACTATCCGCTTCTCTTGCAATAGTTCAATTGCAGTCGTAAAACCGCAGCTCACGATGATCTAGTTGGGTAAGAAACGCCCTTGAACCGGGATGCTTCAGGGAATTGTGATCAAGGTTCTTCGGCGCCTTCGACCAGATGGTGAGGGAGAAGCAACGCATGGCACACGACCTGACGATCTCTTCGCTTCTTCGCTCCTCCTTCCGGCGATCCTCCCGCCGAACTCTCGCCGCAACCGCGATCACTACGCTCATTGTCGCGACAGCGAGCACGAGCGCAGCAGCTCCGTTGGACCCCGCGGCGTTCACCTCGCTCGGAGCGTGGCCGGTCGCTGACGGTACCTACACGATCGACTCCGATGCACTCACGCTGAACGGACCCGGTGGGATGTTCACCGGAGTTCTCAGCAGCGGCATCGCAGTATTCACGTTCGACAGTATCAGCGTAAGCGCTGGGCAAATCGTTCTCGGCCAGGGATGCGCGCGTCCCGCGGCTCTCCTGTCGAAGGCGGGTCTAACGGTGCTTGGGCTCATCGATTTCAACGGAGGCGTCGGCGTGGAAGGCGCGGGCGGCGTGGGCGGCGGCGGCGTTCGTGGTTGCGGCGGCAACGCCGGCGGAGCACCCGCCAGCGGGTGCTCCTTTTGCAATGGCAGCCCTGGCGCGGGTAGCGGTGGCGGCAACGCCAGCGGTTCGCGGGGCGGCGGCGGCGGCGGGTTTGGCGGGTTCGGCGGCGGCGGGCAAGGTGGCGGCTCCGGCGGCGGGACCTATGGCGATATCCAAGTTTCGCTCGACGGCGGCAGCGGCGGAGGTGGAGCCGGACGACTTACGAGCCCCGCATTCGGTGGAGGGGGCGGAGGAGGAGCCCTCGAGTTGGGAGCTATCGGCTCAGTGACCGTTAGCAGTGGCGGTCTGGTTCGGGCGAACGGCGGCCCCAGCAGCCAGGGTGGAGGCGGAAATTCCGGCGGCGGCGGTAGCGGGGGAGGCATCTTGGTTCACGGGATGAACGTCAACCTCTTTAGCGAGCCGAGCATCACTGCCGTCGGCGGTGCCGGTCGTGCCGGCGGCGGCAACGGCGGCGGCGGCGGCGGCGGCGGGCGAGTCGCAATCGTCGCACAGCTCCTCGCCGGGATGAGCAATGTCAATGTCGACGGTGGCATCGCCGCGAAAGCGGGCTTCGCCGGGGATGGTGCCGACGGCAGCATCGTCGCTAATGTTACGACGACCGCGACGCCAACCGTCACGCAGACGCCCACCGAGACGCCGACATTCACGCCGACCTCCACGCCCACCGAAACGCCGACACATACACCGACTCAGACCGGTGGCACATCGACTCCGACCAGCACACCAACCGACACACCGACCGAAACCCCTACAGAGACCCCGACCCACACGCCGACGCAAACGCCGACGGCAACAATGACCAATACTCCGGACCTTGACGGGCTGCTGTCGCCCGACGACTTCACCTCGCTCGGGCCGTGGCCGGTCACGGGCGGTACGTACACGATCGACTCTGACGCACTCACGCTGAACGGGCCCGGCGGGAATTTCACCGGAGTTCTCAGCGGCGGCATCGCCGTGTTCACTTTCGACAGCATTACGATAGGAGCCGGCCAGACCGTCGAAGCTCACGGATGCTCGCGTCCGGTGGCGCTCCTATCGAAGTTGGATCTATCGGTGCTGGGCCTGATCGACCTCGACGGAGGTACCGGTGCGCAAGGCGCGGGCGGCGGTGGCGCCCGTGGCTGCGGCGGCGACGCCGGCGGAGCACCCGCCAGCGGGTGCTCCTTTTGCAGTGGCAGCCCTGGCGCGGGTAGCGGCGGCGGCGGCGCCAGCGGTTCGCGGGGCGGCGGCGGCGGCGGGTTCGGCGGCGCGGGCGGCGGCGGGCAGGATGGAGGCGCCGGCGGTCCGCTCTATGGCGATCTCCTGTTTGCACTTGAGGGAGGCAGCGGCGGTGGTGGAGCCGGAATGTTGCAGGCAAACCCAGCGTTCGGAGGAGGAGGAGGAGGAGGAGCCGTCGAGTTGGGAGCCGCCGGCTCGATGACTGTTGGCAGCGGCGGTCTCGTTCGGGCGAACGGCGGCGCCAGCGGCCAGGCCGCATCCGGAAACTCTGGTGGTGGAGGTAGCGGCGGTGGCATCCTCGCCCACGCCCCGAGCGTCACCCTCTCGAGCGTGCCGAGCCTCACTGCGATCGGCGGTGCCGGTCGCGCTGGCGACAGCAACGGCGGCGGCGGTGGTGGTGGCGGGCGAATCGTTATCGTCACGGACAACCTTTCCGGGATGGCCAATGTGGACTTATCCGGCGGAATCGCCGCGAAAGTTTTCTTCGCCGACGACGGCTCCGACGGGGACTTGACCCTCCGGAGCCTGTCGAGCCCAACGCCAACTTCTACGCCGACTCAGACCCCGACTCAGACACCGACGGACACACCGACAGACACGCCGACGGACACGCCGACACAGACTCCGACCGATATACCGACCCAGACTCCGACGGACACACCCACACACACACCGACGGACACACCGACTCACACTCCCACGTACACACCAACTCAGACCCCGACGGACACACCGAGCCTGACCCCGACGGACACCCCTACTCACACTCCCACAGAGACGCCAACCATTACCCCGACCGAGACTCCAACCGACACCCCGACCGACACACCAACCCAGACACCAACTGATACACCAACCGACACGCCGACACAGACCCCGACCGATACACCAACCAACACACCGACCGAGACTCCAACCCAGACCCCGACCGATACACCGACTCACACCCCGACCGACACCCCGACCAACACCCCGACCGACACACCGACCCAGACGCCGACGGATACGCCGACCGACACCCCGACGGACACGCCGACCAACACCCCGACGGATACACCGACCCAGACCCCGACCGACACACCGACCAACACCCCGACCGACACACCAACCGAAACGCCCACACAGACTCCGACCAACACACCAACAGCCACACCTACACCAATGGATGTGGACAACGATGGCGTCCCCGATCCAATCGAGGAGTCGGGACCGAACGGCGGCGACTCGAACGGCGACGGCACAGCCGATTCGCAGCAGGCCAACGTCTCAACGTTGCCCTTGCCGAACGGCAACTTCGTGACGATGGTGGCATCCGGAGGCTGTGGGGAAACCCGCGAGGTGGAAACGGTCAGCGAAGAGCAGGTTGGCGACGATCCGCAATTCCTCTATCCGCTCGGCTTGGTCGCGTTCGTGCTTCCGTGCACGAGTGCCGACATCACGTTACTGTTCCACGGGGTTCCCGACCTATCCCAGGCCATCTACCGCAAGTTCGGTCCAGTAGCGCCGGCGTTTGGTGCCCCACAATTCTACACACTCCCCGGCGTCACCTTCGGAACGACACTGATCGCCGGGCAAACCGTGGCTACCGCGTCATTCTCGTTGACGGACGGCCTGCTCGGCGACGACACTCCCGCCGGCGACGGAATCGTCGATCAGGGTGGTCCGGCACTTCCCGGTATCGCCATGGCCCCAACACTCACGCCCTCGACGCTCGGAGTCGGGGTGCTCACCCTCATGTTACTCGGATTCTTCGCGATTGTGCGGCTCAGAGCCGAACGACCGATCCTCAACCCGACAAGGACCAGAAGGAGCTCGACGTAATCCTACGATCCAACGCGTCGGCTCGCTTGCTGAGCTCGCGGGCAACATCCGGACGACATCAACGTTGCGATCCTCATTCCGGCCAGCACGCGGACAACGACCAAGTGAAGTACGCCTCGCCCGCTTGCGCTCAGCGCAGCCGAGGCCCTGCTGACGGGGCCCGCTGTCTCCTTGTCGGTGCGCGCAGTGTGATCCGACTCAGCCCTTCTTCTCCATGCGAGCCCAGGCATCACGCAAAGTCACGGTTCGGTTGAACACCAAAGCTCCGGGCTTTGCGTCGACTTCGTCGGCGCAGAAATAGCCGAGCCTTTCGAACTGCACCGTCTCACCGGGTTTGACGCCGGCGAGTGCCGGTTCGAGGAAGCAGCGCGGGCGCACTTCCAGCGAATTCGGGTTGATTGTCTCCGTGAAGTCCGCGTCTTTGCCTGCGGCTTCGGGGTTCTCGACCTCGAACAGACGATCATAGAGACGCACCTCCGCCTCGACCGCATGCTCGGCGGACACCCAATGCAGCGTGCCTTTTACTTTGCGACCGTCCGGTGAGTCACCGCCTCGCGTCGCCGGATCATAGGTGCAGCGCAGCTCGACAATCTCACCCGCATCGTCCTTGATCACTTCGTTGCAGGTGATGAAGTACGCATAGCGCAACCGCACTTCGCGGCCCGGCGCCAGCCGGAAGAACTTGCGCGGCGCATCTTCGCGGAAATCTTCCCGCTCGATATACAGCACCTTGGAAAACGGCACCTTGCGCGAACCGGCACCGGGATCTTCCGGGTTGTTCACCGCATCGAGCTCATCCGACTCGCCTTCGGGATAGTTGTCGATGACGACGCGAAGCGGATCTATTACGGCCATATAGCGGTTGGAAACTGAATTTAGATGCTCGCGCACCGCATGCTCGAGCATGGCGACATCCACCGTGCTATCGCGCTTGGCAATCCCGATGCGCTCACAAAACGCGCGAATCGCTTCCGGCGGATAGCCGCGGCGACGCAGCCCGGCGATCGTCGGCATGCGCGGATCGGTCCAACCATCGACGTGCTTCTCCGCAACCAGCCGCAGCAACTTGCGCTTACTCAACACCGTGTAGTTGAGGTTCAGCCGCGCGAATTCGATCTGCTGCGGATGGCTCGGTGTCTCCAACTCGTCGAGTACCCAGTTGTACAAGGGCCGGTGGTCTTCGAACTCGAGCGTGCAGAGGGAATGCGTGATCTTCTCCTCTGCATCAGAGAGGCAATGCGTGTAGTCGTACATCGGATAGATACACCACTTGTCGCCGGTGCGGTGATGCGTGACGCGACGAATCCGATACAGCGTCGGGTCGCGCATATTGATGTTGCCGGAGGCCATGTCGATCTTGGCGCGCAGCACGTGCGTGCCGTCCTCGAACTCGCCGGCGCGCATGCGGCGAAAGAGGTCCAAGTTCTCTTCGACCGATCGGTCCCGGTGCGGACTGTTCTTTCCCGGCTCCGTCAACGTACCGCGGTACTCGCGGATCTCCTCGGCGCTCAAGCTATCGACGTAGGCTTTGCCCTTTTCGATCAGGCGTTCGGCGTAAGCGTAAAGCAATTCGAAGTAGTCCGAGGCAAAGAACTCGTTCTCGCCCCACTCGAAGCCGAGCCAGCGCACATCGCGTTTGATCGAGTCGACGAACTCGGTGTCCTCTTTGGCGGGATTGGTATCGTCGAAGCGGAGATGGCATTTGCCGCCGTATTCCGACGCCACGCCAAAATTGAGGCAGATCGATTTGGCGTGACCGATATGCAAATACCCATTCGGCTCTGGGGGAAAGCGAGTTGCCACCCGACCGCCGTGCTTTCCGGAGCGACCATCATCGTCGATGATCGATCGGATAAAGTCCTTGGAATGTTTTTCGTCGTCGCTCATTTTCGTTTCCACCGCCTCACCGCAACCGCTTTACGCCAAACAAGGCACGAAATCGACCGGAGCATAGCACCCAGCCGTGTACATCGGTCGGGGAATTCTCTACGAGGGTAGAATCCAGCAACCGCAAGGACGGCCCGACCCATGATCCGATTCGAGCAACCAGGCGATCACCCGCACGTCGCCGTCGTCACCATCGACCGCCCCGAGCGCGCCAACTCGCTCAACCTTTCGATGCTGCGCGAGCTTGCCGAATCCTGGCGCCGCATCGCCGCTGACCGACAAATCCGCTGCGCGGTGCTGACAGGGGCCGGTGACCGAGCCTTCTGCGGCGGAATGGACATGAAGAGCACGATTCCAGCCTCACAGCGTTTAGCGCGCGGCGAGCAGATCGATGCTGCCGAATTCGAGGGACTGCGCTCGGTCGCAACCGCCCTGCTCGCCGGATTCGATCTCGCCACTCCGCTGATCGCGGCCATCAACGGCCACGCCCGCGCCGGTGGCTTCGATCTGATGCTCGCTTCCGAGCTGCGCTACTCCGTACCGGACGCAACCTACGCGCTCGAAGAAGTCGCTCTCGGTCTCTACCCAACCGGCAACGCAACGGTGCTGTTGCCGCGCCAGATCCCTTGGGTTCACGCCAACGAGATCCTCCTCAGCGGCAAACCGATCGACGCCGGGCGGGCGCAGGAGATCGGACTCATCAACGAGATCGTGCCCGCCGAAGAGCTGATGCCGCGCGCGCTCGCGATGGCCGACACAATTGCCGGCAACGCCCCGCTCGCCGTACGCGCAACGCGCGATGGCGTGCGCCAGATCATCGGCCGACCGCTCGACGAAGGCTACGTCCTACAAGAGAAGTTCGGATCGCCGCTGCGCAAGTCCAACGACGCCCGCGAAGCGCAACGCGCATTCGTCGAAAAACGCCGCCCCAAATTCAAGGGAGAGTAGAAGCGAGTCGTGGAGCAATTCGATTTCCAAAGGAGCTTTGAGCCTCCTCGCCAGGCCTGGGGTACTCCGTACCCCGCACGCGAAAGCACTGCGGCACAAGGGCAAGAAGGAAGTTGGCGTTTCGATCCCCTCACCCTTAACCCTCTCCCGGAGGTAGAGGGGAAGGCTTTCGGGTTATCCGCTGTAGGTCAGGTCGCGGATCATTTCTCTTTTCCGTACCCCGTACCCCGTCACGCGTTTATCGCCGCTCCCACTCCTCAGCGGTGCGCGCTCTTCAGCATCGACACGAACGCTTCGCGCTGCGCCTCGAGGGTCTTTTCGGGTCCGGTCGCCTTTAGGAACCACGGACCACCCGGCCCCTCGACAACCGCTCCCAGCAACAGCGAATTGGGCTGTGGCTCTTTCGGCCCCATTCCCATGCGCCCCGCCTTGAGAGTCCCCGCAGCACTCAGCATCGTTACCGCGAAACCCGACTGCTCGAAATAGTCACGCTTCGGCTCACTTCCAGCCTGTAATTCGATCTGCCCGAGCCAGCGCACGAGATTGTCCTCGATGCGCCCCCCCTGGCCCTCACCGAAATGAAACACCGCCAGCTCGGCATCGCCCGCGGGACCCGGGATCGTCAACTGTGCGGCTCGCATTCTCGATTTCGGCGTGGTCGGGTTCCAAGCAACCGGTACTTCCACTTTGAGCCCTTTGGCCTCGACGATTCGCCCGCCCAGAAGCTTTCCAGCGAGCGAACCAGACGGCTTCGATCCACCATCGCAACCACATAGTGCGACGCTCAGAGCCAGGGCTCCAATCCATCCATGTCTTACGGTCATCATCATCCCTCTTTGAACGAAAATCATCGCGCTACACCGCCGCACGAGGCCTGCTGCCCCGCAAGATACAGCGGGACGTCAGGCCTTCTCCGGGCGAAATAAAGCGAACGCGCTGGTGTAGCCATGCAGGTACGTGCGCCCTTGCACCGGCCCAATCTCACCGTTGCAGAAGAACCCCCCGAGAGGCACCGGACCGAGACACTCGCGCAGCACCTGCGTGTCGTGATCCGGCTTGCCGTAAAGTCCGGCGCCGCGTCCGAGGCACGAGAACATCAGCCCGCCACACGGCGACCCCGCGCTCTCGTCGCGATGCCGCTGCAAGACGTTGCGGAGGTCCTCGGCGGAGGTCGCCGCGTCGCGCAAGTGAAACTGCAGAACCGCGCCGTCCTCCACCAATCCACCAATTCCGACCACTCCGCTTTCAGGATCGACGCCAACCAAATTGCGGATCAAGAAATCGCCCGGACCGTACTCCTCTCGGTTGCGATGCATCACCAATCCGGCGAAGAGAGAATGCTTGGCAAGCTCGAGATCGGCCGGAGACAGAACATCGACTAGTTCCTGCAACACCTCGAAGGCCGGACGACCGTCGAGCTGACGAACTAGGTTCCGATCGCTCCCGGTCACGAACATCGGCTCGCCGATGGGTCGGCAACCTTGCGCGACTACGGACTCGATACGCAGATCCCCGTCCAGCGCGATTCCAACCAAGCCTGAACGTTGCACCGCCGAGCCAAGGAAGAGCGCATTCTCACCGGGTTGACTGCCACCGCTCGCCAGTCCACCGATCTTCACAGTCTGCGGCAGCGCAGAGTCCAGGCCGGTCAATACCGCCTCGGCGTCGATGGAGAACGGGTCCGGAAGCAAGATCAGGCCCTTGGGTGGCGCCGCGACCCCAAGCGCCGCTAGCCAATCTTCCGTTCCCCCGATAGACGCCAAATCCTCCATCTGACACTGAAAAGGCCGAATCGATACATTCGGCATCGAGGCCACCGTCAGTCCCAACCCCGGCGACTGCTCGATTTCACGTCCACCGGCGACGACGCCACCGGCACTGCACCCGAGAACCACGGCACCGCGCAACTCCTCTTCGAGGGCACCGGCGATCGCGTCGGCAGCCGGCACATGGTGCGGCGAAACGAACAGTACGGCAAGATCGAGAGTCCCACCATCCAGCGCACGAGACGCGCCGCTGACAACCTCCCCAACCGCACTCGCGGTATCTGACTCGATTGATACCGCCGACGCCCACTTCATGGGAATACCCTGCCACCACCGCGCTCTTATGCAAGGGTTGCGGCAGGATCAGCCCTCAATCCCCGAAGTACAATAGTCGAACCCGCCACGGGCTGGCGCGGCTCAGCGGGAGCTTCGCCCTCCACGGGCTGGCGCGGCTCAGCGGGAGCTTCGCCCTCCACGGGCCGGCGCGGCTCAGCGGGAGCTTCGCCCTCCACGGGCTGGCGCGGCTCAGCGGGAGCTTCGCCCTCCACGGGCTGGCGCTCCAATTGCTTGCGCGGCTCAGCGGGAGCTTCGCCCTCCATGCAGTGTAGGTCTCGGTGTGTTCCTGGCTTCCGAATTCTGTTAGCAAAAAAAAAGTGAGCGGCGAGATCATCATATTTACCGATGGCGCATCCAAGGGGAATCCTGGCCCCGGTGGTTGGGGCGCCGTGCTAAAGACTGCCGATACGGTCATCGAGCTCGGCGGTGCCAACCCGAGCACCACCAACAACAGGATGGAGATGGAAGCCGCACTGCAGGCGCTGCGTCAGATCCAGCCGGCCCCCTCCCCGGTCATCCTGCTCACCGATTCCACGTACATGATCAAAGGCATCACGCAGTGGATCCACGGCTGGCGGAAGAAGGGCTGGAAGACATCACAGGGCGGCGACGTACTCAATCGCGATCTGTGGGAAGAACTCGACCGACTCGCAAAGGGAACGGGAAAGCCGATCGACTGGCGCTACGTTCGCGGACACGTCGGCATCGCAGGCAACGAGCGCGTCGACACGATCGCCTCGGAGCTGGCACTCGGCAACCACGTCGATCTCTATCGCGGGCCCACCGAGAGCTACACGGTCGATCTGACTCCACCCCATCCGTCAGCTAGCAAGGCCAGCGGCAGCAGCCGGAGCGCCAGCGCCCAGCGCAGCCCTTCCGGAAAAGGGCGCAAGGCATACAGCTACCTCAGCCTAGTCGGCGGCGTCGCCAAACGGCACAGTAACTGGGCCGACTGTGAACGACGTGTCAAAGGAGTCTCGGGCGCACGCTTCAAGAAAGCGATGTCGGCCGAAGACGAAGGTTCGATCCTCGACGGCTGGGGCGCCAGCCTGCCGCGTTCATAAGACCTCTCCAATCTCGGCGCGCAAGCAGCAAAGCCACCCGCACGAGCATCCCCTACGAAGAGCAATCCGTCGCGACAAAAGCTGTCGCGCACTGCGCATAGCAGAATACATGGGGAATCAACGGCAAGTCGACACTTTACGGCACATCGGACGGAGGATTCGAGCGCGGCGCTCACCTGCCCCCGCTCCGTACAGAGAGATTCACTCACAACTCTGAGTGGCACTCTCGTTGCACACTTAGGTTGGCTCTGTAGATCGGGTTGGGGAGGGTGACAATGATCAACCGCATGCGTGGGACATGCTGCGCATCATGGCGTTGCGCAGTCGCAGTACTTGCTGCAATCGCGAGCGCGACGACTGCCAACGCCGGAGCACCGGTCGTCGGGTACGACATCGTGTACGTCCGCCAAGTTCGATTCGGCGACACCACCAACACGACCTGGCCAGAAGTTTCACACCCCGGACGAATCGACCCAGGCGCCGACCTGATGCTGCTTCATCCGGACGGCAGCGAGGAAGTCTTGGTGGCGGGTGGTGTCGGTTCCGTCACCGACCCATTCATCTCGTTCGACGGCGAGTGGGTGTACTACAGCCTGTTCTATGACATGCGCCCGGAGGCCATCAACAGTCAGCGCAGTTTGCCGCGCCTGGGTGCCGACATCTTTCGGATCAATCTCGCAACCCGCCAGATCGAACAACTGACGTTCGGGGAGTTCACGCCCAACACCGGGGCCGGCAATTACGACGAATCCAATCCGTTGGACCCAGGCTCGCAATACGATCGATTGGGTTACGGCATTCTCAACCTCGGCCCCGCACCCGTCGCCGGGGGCAAGATCGCCTTCACCAGCAACCGCAATGGCTTCATGCCGCCGCGCGGGCATACACGACCGACCCTGCAAATCTTCGTCATGGACGAGGATGGCTCGAACGTCACGCCGATCGCACCCATGACCATTGGCAGCGTCCTGCACCCGACCCCGCTGCGCGACGGTCGCCTGATGTTCAGCACTCTCGAGACGCAGGGGCTGCGCGATTTTCGGCTGTGGGGAATCTGGGCGATTCGGCCTGACGGGCGCACGTGGGAGCCCATCATCAGCGCCTTTCGCACCCCGCAAGCGTTTCATTTCATGACCCAGCTCTCGAACACCGACATCGTCGTCGTCGACTCCTACAACCTCAATAACAACGGCTTCGGCGCTCTCTACCGTCGCCCGCTCAATCCACCTGCCGGCGAGCCCGCTTTCCACAGCGCCTTCCCGTCCGACAACCCACCGATCGACCAAACCGTCGGCGGCGGCTTCTCCTACCCATTCCGGATGCCGTTCACGCCGCGCGGAATGTTTTCGATCACTCCGTTCACCCACGGCAACGACAACGCCGCGCCAATTGGCGCCGACGGCGTCCGCGTAGGCAAGTTCACCCACCCGAGCGCTGCACCCAACAACGACCTGCTCACGGTCTGGACACCCGGACCGGCCAACGACCTCAATCGACCGACGACCGATCCACGCTACGACGCGGGAATCTACCTGATCCCCGGCGGCAACATCGTGAACAGCAAAGACGAGTTGGTCTTGATCAAGAACGATCCGAACTACAACGAATCATGGCCGCGCGCCGTGGTGTCATACGAGGACGTGCACGGTGTTCCCGAACCGCTCGAGCTTCCGTGGCTGCCAAACGACGGCACGGTCCATCCCGAGCTGCCGGCTGGTACCCCGTACGGACTGGTCGGCACCAGCAGCTTCTACAAGCGCGAAACCTTTCCCGGCAGCGCGTCATCGGGTACGAGTTCGTACGAAGGGCTCGACGTCTTCAACACCACGCAGAACGGCCAGAGCACGAACTGGGGTTCGCAAGGCGCCGAGGCCGGCAAGTACAGCGATAGCGATATTTGGGCGGTTCGCATCGTCGGCATGGAACCGAGCACGCACCGCAGCTACGGCCCCAATGGCGGTCCAAGCGGCGGTCAGCTCTTCAGCTCACATGCCAGCGAACGACTCCGCATCCTCGGAGAGATCCCGCTGCGCAAGTACGATGCAAACGGCGACCCCATCCTCGACGCCGAAAACAACCCAGACACCAGCTTTCTAGCGCGGATCGCGGCGGATACACCATTCACCTTCCAAACTCTCGACCGCAACGGAATGGTTCTCAATATCTCGCAGACTTGGCATCAAGTGCGGCCGGGTGAGATGCGCGCCGACTGCGGGGGTTGTCACGCCCACAGCCAGCAGCCACTTCCCTTCGAAGGCACCGCCGCTTCACAACCGGACTACGAGATCGTCGATCTCACCGTCGAGACACCGCTGTTGTCGAAAGATCTCAACGGCGACCCGTCGCTGCAGGTCCTCGCGCAATCGTTGCTCGACGTCGAGTTCTACACGGACATTCGGCCCCTTCTGGTCCGATCTTGCGTACCGTGCCACACCCAATCCGACCCCAACCCACCGGGAAATCTCGTTCTCGACGACTACCAGACGTACGGCCGTGTCCCGGGCGACTACGCACGACTCGCTGCGGACACGAACGCCGACTGGGGACATCCGCCCCTGGTCGGTTACCAAGGCAATCCACTGTGGAGACAAACGAACGCCAGCCGCTACGTGCGTCGGTTTCAGAGTCGGCGCAGCATGTTGATCTGGAAGATCTTCGGCGAACGCCTCGACGGCTGGACCAACGAAGACCACCCGACTGAAACAGTCCCCGGCGATCCCGACACACTTCCCGCGGGTGCATCGATCAACCTGGCCGACGTCGACTTCACCGGCCAGATGATGCCGCCACCCGGAAGCGGCGTACCGCCCCTCAGTGAAGACGAGAAGATGACCTTCGCTCGCTGGATCGATCTCGGAGCCCCGATCAATTGGGGCGACAACGGCAACACGCCGTGGGGCTGGTTCCTCGACGAGATCCGTCCGACGGTCGCCGTCAGCGCGCCGCGCCCCGGCCAGAACGACAACGCCCTGGACACGATCCGGGTCGGGGTCGCCGACGCCAACACCGGCCTCGACACGGCGACTCTTTCGATCCGGGCTAGTTTTTCGGTTGCCGGCCGAGCGGCCGACAGCGAGCTGTCCGACCTTGCCGTCGCCGCCGGCGACGGCATCTATGAGATTCCGGTGTCGCCACCGCTGACCGCCGCAACCAACGAGACAGTACACGCCGAAATCGCCGACAACCAGGGCAACATCACACGCGTCGCATGCCGCTTCAGCATCGCATCGGGCGCGCCGACAGCCACCGCGACGAACACCTCGCCGCCACAACCGACGCCGACCAACACGTCGCCGCCGACGCCAACGAATACATCCCCGGCGCCGCCGACTGCGACAAGCACGTCGTCGCCTACCGCGACACCGACAGCGACCCAGACCAACACCGCAACCCCAAATTCAGTCGTATCGGTCGGTGGCATCATTCAACAGCTCGGTCAGTCCCAGCCATTGAGGGGGATCACCGTCGCAGCAAGCGGAGGGTCACAGCTAGGAACTCTCACAGACGACGCCGGCAGATATCTCTTCGACGATATCGCACCTGGCGCTTGGACCATCGAGCCCAGCCACACCGATCGGGAAGTACCCTCCGTCGGCGCGCTCGACGCGGCTTGGATCCTGCAAGCTGCCGTCGGCTCACGCACTTTAACGGAAGCACAACAGCTCGTCTGCGACGTCACAGCGAACGGGTCGGTGTCTTCGTTCGATGCAGCCAGGGTGCTGCAGAAGCTGGTCGGCCGGATCGACCGTTTTTCGGTCGCCGAAGCCTGTCGTTCCGATTGGATGTTCGTCGGCAATCCGAGCACCAGCACTCCGACGCTCCCCCTCATCTCGGGCGACGGCTGCGTACCGGCCGCCGCGACCATCGACGACCTGCATGCGACGATCAGCGACGTCGACTTCGTTGGCGCCGCCTTCGGGGACTGCACGCTGAGTGGAATCCCGACACAAGCAGCACGACTCTCGGGAGCAAGCGAACCCCCGACCGTCGTCATAGGCCCGGCCGTGCGCAGTCGCCGTCGCTACCTGCGCCTGCCAATCCGGGTGCACGGAACAAGCTCGTTCAACGCCGCCGATATCCGGCTGAGCTACGATCCGAAGCAACTGAGACTCCGGCGTATCCGCAAGGACAGAAGCCTACGCGGCGTGCTCGTCGAAGGCGGAGAGCTCGCCCCGGGGCAAGCACGTGCCGTTCTCGCTGCGCCCCAGCCGGTCACAACCTCCAGCGATCCGGTCATGATCGCAATCTTCGAGCGTCTCAACCGCCGCGGCGGAAGTGTGCGGATTGAGTCGGCCCTGATCGACGACCAAGCGGTGCCGGTGCGAACCCGCTGAGGAATCGGCCAAACTCTCGCCAAAGATCCTCATCCCCAAATCACCCAATCACTAATCACCATTCACCAATCACTAATCACCAATCACCACGCAGGCGGAAAAGCCGCGCCCCCTCTCGACGTAGCTTGTACCGTTCAGTAGGTAGTGACCTCCGCAACTCACCCAGGAGGATATCCAGTGCTGAACACCCGACTCACCACGATTGTATTGACCGCCGCTCTTTTGGCCCTGGTCGGATGCTCGTCCGACGACTCCGGAGCTTCGGCAGCCCCGGCCGCGAGTATCTACAGTTTTGCGAATGCATGTTACGCCATCCAGGACGCAAATCAGGGAACCTACCTTGCGGCCGACGGCAACGGGTACGCGTTCAAAGCGTCCGACATGGGTACCGCGACACCGATATTCTTCAAGCCCTCGGCCTTGGGACGCTACCTTCTCTTCGATAGTGACGGCTACGTCATCTCGGACGGCACCACACTCGGACGAGGGACCGATCTAATGTCCGACATCAAACTCGTCGACGACAGCTTTGTATCCGAAGCGGAATGGGAGCTTCTCATCAGTTCCCGGAACCCGGCACATCACGAGTTGCGACACTTCAAGAGCCGGGGATTCGTCGCCGGCGACCAACTGGTAGATGCGGCCAGCGATGCAACCTCGATCTCCATCGTCGCGCACACCGGTTGCGCCGAGTTCCCGGAAGAGAAGACTCACAGCGAAGGCGCTGTTGAGCGAGCCCAATTCGACGACGGCACTCTGTTCGGATTCGTCGATACTCACTCGCACATCTTTGCCAGCTTCGGTTTCGCTGGCGGAGGGTTGGTGCACGGCCTGCCCTACCACCCACTTGGGGTCGAGCATGCGCTACTCGATTGCGACCAGTTCCACGGCGAAGGCGGACGCAAGGATCTCCTCGGCATCGGCTTCGACGCCGGGTCCGGCCTCAGTCTCGACGATCTCATCGAGATCGTTCAACAAGGGCAGGTGACTGAGTTCAATCACAACACCGACGGGTACCCGACCTTCACCACATGGCCGAGCGGACCGTTCAGCTCGACCCACCAAACCCAGTACTACAAGTGGATCGAACGCGCCTATCAAAGTGGCCTGCGCCTCGTCGTTCAGCACGCCGTGAGCAATCAAGTCATCTGCGACTTCCTGATCAACGGCGGCATCCAGCCTGGCCGCTACTCGTGCAACGACATGGTCGGCGTCGATCGACAAATCGAAGAAACCTATCGCATGCAGGACTACATCGACGCACAAGAAGGTGGCCCCGGAGAGGGATGGTTTCGCGTCGTGACGACCCCCGAGCAGGCGCGTGAGGTCATCGCCGCCGGTAAGATGGCGGTCATCTTGGGCATCGAGGTGCCGAACCTCTTCAACTGCAACCTGACGGCACCCCCGGAGCTGCCCGCTTGCACGGAGGAAGATGTCACCGAACGCATCGACGACTACTACGACCGAGGCATCCGTGTGCTGTTCCCGGTCCACAAGTACGATAACGCATTCTCCGCGGGAGACGGAAGCAAGGCGATCATCGAGCTCGGCAACATTCTACAAACCGGGCACTTTTCGAACTTCACAACCGACTGTATCGACATCAATACAACGTTCGACCGCGGCCGCATGCAGTTCCCAGGCATGAACGAACCGCGCGAGGACTATCTCGCGCCGGCTCCAAACGACTTCAGCGACTTCTTTCTCGATCCGCTCGGCACTCTTCAGCCCTTCCTCGGGCGTTTCCTCGAACCACAGATTCCGGACGAAGATAACCACTGCCAGGTCGCAGGAATGACACAGCTCGGCGAGCATCTCATCAACGAGATCATGCGCAAGGGAATGGTCCTCGAGCTCGACCACTTCCCGCGCCGGTCATATCAGCGCGCCTTTGAGATGATCCAAGAGAACGATTACCCAGCCACCGGGACCCACGGGCTCGACAACGACGGCAAGCTCTACGCTTTGGGCGGCGTCTCGAAGGCAAACTTCGGACGCTGTCAGTCGCCGGACGAAGAATCGACGATGGACAACGGTTTCCAGAGCCGCTTGGCTCGCATCATCGAGAACGGCGGCTATCCCGGCCTGGGTTTCGGCTTCGATCTAAACGGATTTGCAGGCGCCCCAGGGCCGCGCTTCGGCGAGAGGAGCGGCTGCGGATCAACGCAAGAAGATCCGGTCACCTACCCTTTCACCTCCTACGCCGGAGACGTGACCTTCACTGAGCCATCCGTCGGCGAACGTACACTCGATTTCAACACCGAGGGCATGGCCCACCTCGGCCTGGTCGCCGAGCTCATCGAAGATGTTCGCCACGACGGCGTAACCGACGAAGAACTCGAGCCGCTGTTCAAGTCGGCCGAGGCCTACATCCGCATGTGGGAGAAGGCCGAACGCAGGAGCGGCGAGATCGCGAGCCAGTAGTTGCTCCGAGTGACCGCGGGTTGCCACGAGCCGATCGTTCTTATTTTTTTGGCCACGGATGAACACCGATAAACACAGACCAGCCACTGGCCGGAACCAAACCGCTGATGAACGCCGTTGAACGCAAATCGAAAAGAATGGCTAGGGCTATGGCTCGAGGCTAAGGCTGAGGGCGGCGCTCGCTATTCATGTCGGTGGAGGTGTAGCGAGAAAAATGGAGGGCGAGGCTCCCTTCTTCGCCAAGGCTTCGAAGGCCAGGCCTGCCGAGCCGCGTAGCGGGTCTGGTTTTCTCGGATCGTCTCTGCCCTGTTTCGGTATTGCTCCCGTACGCGCAACGTGCCCCGCTGACCTCGCAATGCTCCATCGCCTTACGTCTGTCGGAGGCTCCCAACCTTCGTTGCCGATGAAATTCTACGCGCGCCGCGCAGGAACGGGACGTTTGTTACACCGATGCTTCGCGAACCGAAGCTTGGCGACAATTCCAAGGATCTGTGGCGGTCACCCGAATCAGCGTTATCTGCTGTTTCGATTGTACGGGTATTGCCGCGTCTGATCCGCCCTTCGACGCTGAGTACTACGGGAAGCAGGGGTGTTCGCGAGTCGTGTAGACCAGAGGCACGCTGGCGAGCGGGGCTCCTTTGTCGTCGGTGACGGTCATTGCACCTTGCATGACTCTTTTGAACCTGGACTTCCCTTCACGCGCTGTCACTTCGATGACGCAAACGACGTTCGCCGGGGACAGGACTTCGCCCGACGTGCCCAAGGTCGATGAGCGACCCGGCGGGAGCACCTGTGAGTACTCGTTCGCGCTACCACAGTTCTCGGTAAAGTACTTGAGCAATATGAATGCATCTTGCGTCGGATGCAGACTCGTCAGCGAACAGTTGGCCTCCTGACCAGGCGCCACCGGCATCGGTCCGCCAACGAAGAACTCAGCCGCCTCGGCACTCGGCACGAGCAACGCCACCGCCACCATGAGCTGAAAGAGTCTGTGCGTAGTCTTCATCAATCTCGCTCCCTACAGTCAGATCGCGCACGTGCGCACGACACACTTCGTCGAGGTTAGGCGACCGAGACGAGATTTCAACAGAGAAATTGCGGCCGGCCGACGAGACTATCGACTCGACGCAGTCTCGCTCGGCCGAAGCTGAAAGCCGACCAACGTGAATGCTTCGCGAGTTGATGTGGCAGAACACCACCTGGGTTGGATCCGTGTTCATCCGTGGCCAAGTTCATGCGCAGCATCCGCGTTGATCAGCGTTTATCTGCGGTTTCTTCTCATCCCAGTCGGACAGGGACAATACCGGCGAAGCGAACGAAATCGCGATCTTCCGAGATGATTTCCCTCACTCCGTGCTCGAGGCAAGTCGCCGCGATCTGAGCGTCGAAGACAAGGTTCCCGCGAACGCCAGCGTCCCGGCAAACCCGCGCGAAACGTCCGGGAAACTCAGGCCCCGGCGAGAGTAGTCGCACCGCCGGGCTGTCGACCAGATGTTCGATGAACCCCAGCGCTTGCTCGAGAGTGCTGGGCGGTCGGAATACCCGAGGGTGCGTAACCAGTCGGACGAACTCACCGATACAGAAGACTGGAAGCGACCACGGCACATCCCCCTCGACCAACTCGCGCAAACGCGAGGTCGCAGCCTCGTGTAACGGCATCTCTTCCCTGTGCGCGTACACCAGGATGTTGGTATCGACCGCGATCACGGCGTCTCGTCGAGCAGATCGAACAGCGCGTCCCGATCGGCGACGTCTACTGCGGGCGGCTGAGTGCCGCGCACCGTCGGCGGTGCGAAGTGATACTTCTCCTGCTTCCTCGGGCGCGGCGCGAGCCGCGCTCTGAGCGCCTCCTCCACGACGGCCCGGAGGGTAGTACCCCGATTCGCAGCGAAACGCTTGGCACGCTCGAGCAAGCGATCATCAAGGTCAATCGTCGTCTTCATATGGGTGACCCATATCATGAACCCGTATCTACGGCAATTTGAATTGGCGCGTCCGGGGAGACCACCCACAAGGATCGGTGTTCATCCGTGGCCAAATTCGAGCGCAGCATCAGCGCTGTTCCGCGTTCATCTGCGGTTCCATTTCCCAAACAACATCGCCAGGATAGGTACCGTACCGACGACTCACCCCGAAAACCCCACTGACGACAGTTGAAGCTGAATGATTTCGCCGACAGAAGATCTCCCACTCGCCCCCTGGCGGCGGCACTTACACGAGATCATCTTCGAGGCCGACACTCCGGCTGGTAAAGCGTTCGACGTCGCGGTCTTCGTCCTAATCGGTATCAGTCTGCTGGCCGTCATCCTGGAGAGTGTTCCGAGCATCCGATCCAGCCACGGAGATCTCCTGCGCGCTTTGGAGTGGGTCATCACCATCCTTTTCTCGATCGAGTACATACTCCGACTCATGAGCGTCAGGATCCCGCTGGCCTACGCTTCCACTTTTTTCGGAATCATCGACTTGCTCGCTGTGCTCCCGACCTACGCAAGTCTCTTTTTCACGGGAGCACAGTCCCTGGTCGTCATCCGGGTTCTGAGGTTGCTGCGGATCTTCCGGGTCCTCAAGCTCGGACGATACGTCGGGGAATCGGAGATGCTCTGGCAGGCACTCGCCTCCAGCCGCCGCAAGATCTCGGTTTTCATGTTCACGGTACTGACCATCGTCGTGATTGTCGGAACCAGCATGTACGTCATAGAAGGTGAGGAGAACGGCTTCGTCAGTATCCCGACAGCGATGTACTGGGCAGTCGTCACGATGACCACCGTCGGGTACGGCGACGTCACACCGCAAACGCCGCTCGGCCGCGCTCTGGCGGCTGTCCTGATGATCATCGGGTACGGCATCATCGCCGTACCAACCGGAATCGTCTCCGCCGAGTTCGTGGAAGCCGCGCGCAAACCGATCAGTACCCAGGCCTGTCCGTCGTGCAGTAAGGAAGGGCACGCGGTCGATGCGGTCTTCTGCAAGTACTGCGGCGTGAAATTGTAGCGTACCTAGAGCGCTAACGCACTATTCATAGAATTCTTTGCTGCCCCCGACCGACATCAATCGCGAAAAGTGGGACTCCGACTGACGTCAGGCATGGAGCGCAGCGAGGTCAGCGGAGCGCGTAGCGCGTACGGGAGCAATACCAAAACACCGCAGCGAGGTCAGCGGAGCGCGTAGCGCGTACGGGAGCAATACCAAAACACCGCAGCGAGGTCAGCGGAGCGCCTAGCGCGTACGGGAGCAATACCAAAACACCGCAGCGAGGTCAGCGGAGCGCGTAGCGCGTACGGGAGCAATACCAAAACGGCGCAGACATGATGCGATACAACCAGATCCGCTACGCGGCTCGGCAGGCCTGGCCTTCGAAGCCTTGGAGAAGAAGGGAGCCTCGCCCTCCATTTATTTCGATGCACTTCTCACCGACATCAAACGTTCATCTGCGGTTTTCATTTTCCGTGGCCAAGATGCGCTAACCGAGTCCTTCCGATTCGAACAGGAGCGCGAGTTCCTGCCGAGCAGCTCGATCCAACGCCAACTGCCGATCAGACCGCGGCATGCGTGCAGGCCCAACCGCAAAACCGCGCAGCGACACGCCCATCCGAAAGCCTTCCGGGAACTCCGCGGCGGCAAAGCAGGAGTCGAACAATCTTGTCACTCGACGCTGAAGTGATTTGGCTCGATCGAGATCCCCATCCTTGGCGGCATCGTACAACTGCCGGGTCAGCTCCGGCGCGACCCCACTCGATGCATGGGTCCCACCGTCACAACCGACGTTCAGCATGGGCAGTAGGCACGGATCCCACCCGGTGAGGAACGAGAAGTCCGGGCGAGAGGGCCGCACCGTATCGATCAGCTTCATCATGAACGGAAGGTCGCCGGAAGAGTCCTTGATCGCGACGATACGCTCGAACTCGCCGGCCAGCCGCTCGACCGTCTCTACTTCAATCGGCGAGGCGAAGAGTGGAATGTTGTAGAGTGTGATGTCGATCGGCGAGCTGCGCGCGATCTCTGAAAAATATGCGTACACTGCTTCCGGTCCGAGGCGGTAGTAGAACGGCGATACGATCGCGACAGCGGCGGCTCCGAGAGCGGCGTAGTGCTCGCAAGCGGCCAGCGTTTCTTTGACATTCGCTTCGGCAGCGCCGGCGAGAACCGGCACGCGTCCCGCCGCCTGGTCGATGACGATCTCATTGATACGACGGCGCTCCTCTTCGGTGAAGCGCAAGAACTCACCGGTCGAGCCATTCGGGTAGAGTCCGTGGACGCCACGATCGATCAGCCAATCGACGTAGCGACGCACTTCCGCTTCGTGAACGTTTCCCTGCTCGTCGAGAGGGACGATGTTTGGACAGAAGATGCCACTGAATCGCGCGGTCGTCGCCATCAACGTTTCCTTTCGAGTTTTCTTGCCGCGGCTACTCGCCAACCGGAGGCAGTCCGTAGAATCGCTCGGCCGTGCCTCCGAGAACACTTGCTCGCGCCGACGCATCGAGTTCGGCCAATAAACGGAGGCTCGCCTCGCGCCAGGCCACGTAACCACCAGCGAGCTCAACCACCGGCCAGTCGCTCCCCCACATCAGCCGCTCCGGCCCAAAGTGTTCCATTAGGACATCCACATAGGGACGGAGGTCACCATCCGACCAATCCGCGCCAGCCTCGGTGACAAGACCCGACATCTTGCAGCAAGCCTCCGTGTTGCGAGCGAGCCACCTCATGTCCGAAGCCCAAGCGTCGATCGCGCCTGCACGGATATCGGGCTTGGCGCCGTGATCGATGACGACGCGCAGTTCCGGGTGACGCGCCAGCAAGCGCCTCAACGGAGCGAGGTGCTGTGGTTGGACCAAGGCGTCAAACCGAAGGCCGAGCTGGGCCAGTGTCCGCAGCGGTGCATCGAGTGCGTCGCCGAGCATCCACTCCGGATCCGCAATATCTTGTATCATCGGACGGATTCCGACCAAGGCCGGATGCTCGAAGAGATCCTCAATTACTTGTTCAGCACTCGGACGATCCAAGTCCACCCAGCCGACGACACCGGCCACCCAGGACGTCTCCTTCGCGATACCGAGAAGAAAACGCGTCTCCTCAACAGTCGGCGCCGCCTGGACGAGCACCGTGCGGTCGATGCCGGCAGCGCGCCGCAACGGATCGAGATCCTGTGGGGCGAAGTCGCGGTAGAGCACACCTTGGTCCGGCGTGAGCCATCCGTAGTCACCGCGATCGACGCGCCAGAAATGTTGGTGCGCGTCGATCATTTAACTCGACTCTCTGTCGGCGCATCCTGCGCGAGAAGGCGGGCTTGTTTGAGCGCCGACCACAACTCGGAGGGGATCGGGTGCTGGAAGTGTCGCGAGTTCCACTCGACCTCGGACCTCGAACGAGCGCCCGGGATCACTGCGGCTACGCTCGGGTGCCGCAGCGGGAACTGGAGTGCGGCTGCGGGCAACGGCACCTTGTGCTGGTCGCAGATTGCCGCAATGCGCCGCACGCGATCCAACACATGCGGCGGTGAAGGCTCATAGTTGTATCGCGTATCGGAGGCCGGACCCTGCGCCAGGACACCGGAGTTGAACGGGCCGCCAACGATGACAGAAACGCCGCGCTCTGCGCACGTCGGCAGAAGTTCGTTGAGCGCGCCCTGCTCCAGAAGTGTGTAGCGCCCTGCGAGCAGGAAGCAATCGACATCGGTCCGGGCGAGGACCTCGAGACACACCGCACACTCGTTCACTCCCACCCCGATGGCGCGAATTGCGCCCCGAGCGCGCAGCTCTTCCAGCGCCCGGAACCCACCGACCAACAACTGCTCGAAATGTTCGCGATGTGCTGTCGCACCATGGGTTTCGGCTCCGATATCGTGCACCAGTGCGATATCAATATGGCTGACCCCCAATCGTTCTAGGCTTGCTTCGAACGATTGCATCACACCGTCGTAGGAATAGTCGAAAACCGGATCAAACGGCTCAGCGTCGATGAAGCCCTGGTCATTGCGAGCGCTATCGCGGGGCACTAGTAGACGCCCGACCTTGGTCGAGACCACCAAGTCGGTGGCCGAGTGCCTGGCGAGTGTGCGCGCCAACCGTTTTTCCGCCAGCCCGTAGCCATAGTAAGGCGCTGTATCGATGTAGCGCACGCCGACGTCGATCGAGGCCTGGATCGTCGCGTCCGCATCCCCCTCTTCGACCGGCGAGTAGAGATTGCCGAGAGCGGCTGACCCCAACCCGAGAGCCGTCACTCGCACATCCGTGCGGCCGACGCGGAAGCGTGGCAGCAACGGCTCCGAACCGGCCACGTCAGTCGTCACAGCGCCAACGTCTCGCGGGCCGGAGCGCCGTACTGTTTGCGTTCAGGAACAGACATCGGGTGATCATATAAAAACTATGATTGATTGAAAAACGTATCCGAAGTTCTAAGGATGCACCGATGAGCCAGCGCATTACCGCACTGCAGTCACGGGACTTGCGATTTCCTACCTCCGACTTCGCCCATGGCTCGGACGCCATGAACCCCGACCCCGACTACTCGGCCGCAACCGCCGTCCTCCTTACTGACGACGATACCCTTACGGGCCACGGGATGACGTTCACGATCGGCCGGGGCAACGAGATCTGCGTCCAGGCGATTCGCGCCTTCGAGCGCCTCGTGGTCGGACGGTACTTGGACGAAATCGAATCCGATCTGGGGGCTTTCTGGCGCTCCCTCGCCGGAGATAGCCAGTTGCGCTGGCTCGGCCCCGAAAAGGGAGTGATCCATCTCGCGACCGCGGCAGTGGTGAACGCAGTCTGGGATCTGCTCGCGCGGCGAGCCGGCAAGCCGCTGTGGAAATACATGGCCGACATGTCTCCCGAAGCCGTCGTACGAGCCGTCGACTTCAGACACATCAGCGACGCGGTCTCGCCCGAAGCCGCGCGCGAGTTTCTCGAAGCGCAAAGCGCCGGCCGCTCGCAGCGCGAAGCTGAGCTCGTACGCGACGGATATCCAGCCTACGTCACCAGTGCCGGATGGCTCGGCTACGACGAAGCAACGATTCGACGACTCTGCCGCGAGGCAATCACCGCCGGCTGGACCCACTTCAAGATCAAGGTCGGAAGAGATTCGGCTTCGGACTTCGAACGCTGTCGCGTCGTCCGCGAGGAGATCGGCCCGGACCGATACCTCATGATCGACGCAAACCAGGTATGGGATGTCGACGAGGCCATCGAGGCGATGAAGCCACTGGCCGCGTTCAACCCCCTCTGGATCGAAGAGCCGACCAGTCCCGACGATGTCCTCGGCCACGCTCGTATCGCCGAGGCCGTACACCCGATCGGCGTCGCGACCGGAGAGCACTGCCAGAACCGTGTGATCGTCAAGCAGCTCCTGCAAGCCCGCGGCGTAGACTTCCTACAGATCGACGGATGCCGCCTCGGCGGAGTCAACGAGATCATCGCCACCCTACTCCTGGCAGCGCATTTCGACATCCCAATCTGCCCACATGCCGGAGGTGTCGGGCTCTGCCAGCATGTACAACACTTTTCCGCCTTCGATTACATCGCCGTCAGCGGCAAGCTCGAAAGTCGAATCATCGAATTCGCCGATCACCTGCACGAACACTTCGTGACTCCATTGGAAGTCCGTGACGGTCGCTATCGACTGCCAACCACGCCCGGCCTCGGGGTCGAGTTCCGCACGGAATCGATCGACCGCTACTCCTATCCCGACGGACCGGAATGGCGCGCGCGCATTCGCGGCTGAAGAACACCACGGCAGAGCCGAGCGATCGAGCCGAGACTTCCAAGCAGCTATTTGAAGAAGGATAGACGATGAGACGAATTGGCCAGACCCTGGGATTGGCACCCGAAAAACTCACCGAGTACAAGCGTTACCACGCCAAGATCTGGCCCGAGATCGCAGACGCGATTCGCGCCGCCGGCATCACGAACTATTCAATTTTCTATCGCCAAGGCCAGCTCTTTTCTTACCTCGAATACACCGGACCGGACGACGAGTTTGAAGCACGCATGGCAACGCTCGCCCAGGCTCCGCGCATGCGCGAATGGTGGGACATCATGGAACCGATGCAGATTCCCGATCCCAATCGCCCCGCCGGCACATGGTGGTCCGACATGGACGAAGTGTTTCATCAGGACTGAAACGCGGATGAACGCGGATGCTGCGGCAGTGCCCCCGCACGAGGACATTCTGACGGTGTCGCGCAACCCGGAGGTGTCTTACAATTCCGGGCGCCTCCGCCTTTTCTCCCGCGTCGAATACGAGCTGATGCAGCCGGACTCCGGGCGCAGGCCGAGCAGCGCGGCTGGGATCCCAAGGAGCCCCTCGACTTCATCTTCGTGGACGATCCGCGCCACCGCAGCTTTCGACTACGGACCTCGCGTTCCTTCACCCCCGGTCACCTGACGGGATGAATTGGTCGCATGACGGAGCAGCGGACGCCGAGGACTTTTTGGCCGGATGAACGCGCGATGAACCCAGCCCGGCCGGGCGGGGTTCATCGCGCGTTCATCAGTGGCGCGCCTTGGTCGATAGCGAACAGATCGCAACAATTCGACCGAGTCATCTTACAAGTGATGCAAATTAGTCCTTGCCGAGACCAGGACTGAGGAACATACTCTTTCGCGCAACTGGCGTATCGAAAGTAGGAGGCACGATGATTGAGCGACGTGCGCAATCGAAAATCGTATTGCACCTCAGCAAGCCCTGGAAGATGGGTGAAGCGCTGGGATGGCCCTCAATGCCTGCGTCGGTGGACTACCAAGAAGGTGATCGGTGGCTCATCGAGCTGGAGAAGCCCTTCCGCTTCGGCAAGTCCGAGTACCGGTTCTTCGTCGTCGAACCCCGCCTGGAAGGATGGCATCTCGGCGACGCGGAATCACGCGAGGTCCCATGCAGAATCGTCCCGACAGCCGAAGACCAGCTGTCCTCCGACCATCCTTGCGAAATACCGCGGCGACGAAACGGAATACCGATCGTCGGATCCATCACCGACTATCACCACTAGCCAGTTCTTCTCGAACCGAACCGCGGAACGAACAATCGTGTTCGGCTTGCGCGGAAGATCGGCTCGCGAAGAATCCGTATATCTGAGTTCATCTGCGGTTCCAAAACGCGACCGTACCTAACGCGCAAGTTCGATGCGGTCGAGTGCGCTCACTCTCTTGCGTTCGTTCGCGGAGAATTCGCTCTCGAGCAGCGCCTCGACCCTCGCGGCCTTCTCTTCGCTACTCAAGCCGCTCGTCGACTCAACCACGGAGCGCCGCCGCCGAAACTCGTCGACTCTAGACCTCCACTCGCTGCGCCGCTGATCGAGGTTGGCCAACCGCTCGGCGGCTGCGACTCCAAAGCGCTCCTCGCGCAGGGAGCGGACCTCCTGGTCTGTTCCGCCAGCCGCCCGCAACGCCGCCTCGTCGCGCGACAGCTCGAGTGGCGCCCGTGCTTGCCGCTGAACTTCGCGCACTTCTTCAGGAAGTTCCGCCTCCACTTCGGCAATGAGTCGTTCACGCTCCTCTGGCGAGAGAGTCGGGTCCGAAACCAATCGCCGCATCTCGACGGCTACCGCCGCTTGCCGGGCTTCGACCCCGAAGAGCTTCGCCGCGTCCGCGGTGCCAAAAATGTCCTCGCGCAAGGCAGACAGCGCGCCCAGACGATCGGCCAGCGAGGCGCTGCCGCTTCCGTCGGCGTGGAGACGCGCTGCGGCGCGGCGGTATTCGAGGAAGCGCGCCATGAGGTCACGCGCCTGCGACAAGGCCGGCTCCTCCAGTCGCGCATCGATTTCCGCGTCGATCCGGTTTCGAATCGCCGCATCAGACGTCTCCCCAGACGCGATGAAAAAGTACTCTAAGAATCGAAGGATATCCGGTCCAACGATGAGGTTTCCGTCATCATCTACCGGCAACGCACCATCGATTTCCGTATCCCGCAGTGAGCCAGGGATTTCTTGCGACGCACTTGGAATGACCCCTTGCCCTCTGTCGAGATTGCGGCGCGGCGCGGCATCGAATTTGGCATCCGAAAGCCCGCGATCAACCACAGACTGTCTGTTGGGTCGGACGGAGGAGTCCTTGGAGACATCACTCCGGATCGAAAGCCAGCCGAGCCCGAACAGCGCAATCGCAACGCCGAGCCACCGAACCCCGGTCATTCGTCGTCATCCTCGCGGGCGGCGGCGTCGGCTGACGACGCCGCCCGCGTCGATTGAAGTGTTCCGATCAGAGTCCGGCGTTCTTCAGCCGATTGGCGTGCGATCGAAACACCGACTTGGGATTCGATTCAAAGATCGAAACAAATCCGAGGATCTGGTTCACTTCGTCGAGGTGGTTGTGAAAGTAGTTATCGCGAATGACCGAACCGAGATGCGAGCTACAGCGTCCAACCAGTCCATCATTCGATTCACTGTAGACCAGCGACGTCAGCCCTAAGGCAGGGTCCGAAATATCGAAAATGTTGGTTAGAACACCGGTTCCGGACCAAGAGTAATATCGAACGCCGTTGACGCTGGACGATCCAGAACCACAGCTCGAAGTGGGAACTCCCTGCGGGTGTTGGGCGTTAAACGTCGCCATTCCCGCCGAGGACAATGAGTCCAACGCCGCGATTGCATCCTGCGGGTTTGTCGTCCCGGAGAGCAGCCCCAAAACAGTTCCGAGCAGCTCGCCAAGGAACGACAATACGGTCTCGGTAAACGAACCCTCTTCAACGTTGTCGCGCAAGAAGTCCGCAAGCTCAGCCCCCTTGTGCGGGCTTCCGACGCTCGTGACCGAAGCCACCAGGTCGGGACGAACCGAAGCGACATAGCGGACATCGAGCCCACCGTGGCTATGGCCGATCAAGTTGACCTTGGCCTTGCCGGTGATCGCCGTGATCTGCTCGATCTGATCGATCAGCTGCTCGCCGCGCGCTTCCGTCGAGTTGAGCTGACTCACCTCGGTGACGAAAACCGTTGCACCGCCGTCATCGAGCGCGTTCGGAATACCGAACCAATACTCGAAGACACCAAAGAGCTCATCGAACCCAGCCAGTCCATGCGAAAGCACGATGGGGTACTTGGTCTTCGTGTAGTTGCAGTTCCACCAACACCAAGCTTGGGCCGGGACCGCCGTGGCCAGAAGAAACGCGGAGACCACTACACCCGCTACTGCCGAACGCATCCAATCACGCATCACTATCTCCCCCTTGAGTCGTTGGAGACGGCGTATACCACCGATCAAAGGAGTACGCCAAGAGGAACATGCGTTTTGCAATACGAGGACACCCGGCGAATTCCCTCAAACCCGGGCGATTGAAAATATCCATGGAGGGAGAGGCTCCTGCCGAGCCGCGTCTCAATCAACGCAGCCCCTGCGCGCCAACTCCACAACACCGCACACTGGCAGGGACCGCGGTTCGGCAGGAGCCTCTCCCTCATGCAATGCCGCGCACCGGGCAGGGACCGCGACTCGGCGGGAGCCTCTCCCTCCATGAAATGCCGCGCACCGGGCAGGGACCGCGACTCGGCGGGAGCCTCTCCCTCCATGGAATGCCGCGCACCGGGCAGGGACCGCGGCTCGGCGGGAGCCTCTCCCTCCATGCAATGCCGCGGACTGACATGGACCGCGGCTCGGCGGGAGCCTCTCCCTCCATGGGCGGGCGTGTGGTCGCCCGGGGAAACGCCCCTTGGCTCGTCTGGAAACCGAGGTGCGGCACGGAGGTCCGCCGCCCCTCCGTGCCGCACCGGAACTTACAACCTATTCAGCCTTGGCTTTGAAGTTCTCCGGATCGCTCTTGAGGACGTTGCTTTGAAACGAAGACTCCCAGCACTGCGTGCCGTTGCTCAGCTGTACGGTGAGCGGCAAGTCTAGCGCAGTCAAATCTGTCATCGGGAGATTGACGCCCTTCCCCTTGACGATGATCTTGGCTTTTCCCGCATCGCCGGCTTTCGCCACGATGACTTTGACGCCGTCCGGGGTCGTCGACTTGTCCTTGTATTTGAAGCCGGTCGTCTTCGACTGCCAATCCGCGCCGCTCGGAATCTCGAGAGACATGATGATCGTGTCCTGCGCACCGGTTTGATCGTAGACACACAGCAAGTAATCAGTGGTTGCCACAGGATTACCGAAGTCGCCGAGAGTGGTTTCCTCGCCTTTGAGGAGCTTCCAAATCAGCTTGTCGCTCTTGTCGGTCGCTTTGTCTTTGAGCAGCAAGAGCCCCTTACCCGCCTGCGTGCCGGTGATACAGCCGGTGAGCGGCGTCGCGTCTCCGACACATACCCCTGCCTGACAGCTATCGGTCGCCGTGCATGCCTGACCGTCGTCGCAAGCCGCACCGTTATCCGGGGAGCAAACCGACGGCGCGCCGGCGCACACGAAGCACTCGTCGATCACGCAAGACGTACAGCCGTCGTCCGGGACCAACGCGCCATCGTCGCACTCTTCTCCGACATCGATAACGCCGTCACCGCAGGTTTCGCTCGCCCACCCCAGGTCGAACATCAGGTCGAGAGCGAGGCCCGGGTCATGTTCCGGCCCGGTGTAGGAGGGTTCCATGACCTCGTTCGGCGACAGCGAGGTACTGAAGTGAGACACCGACGATCCCTGCTCAATGGGGTCCGGAGCGTAAATCTCGACGTGCCCCGAAATCGGTTCGCGGCCGCTGGAGAGGCCGCCCCCGTTGGCGACAACATCGGCGCCGGTCCAATGCAGATCGCCGGTGTCGACATTGGCGGTAGCGCGCTGGCCATTCGTCATGGTCGGGTAGCTACCGCCCGTAGAATGGTCTTCCAAGTGCACCATGTAGCTATCGTCTCGATCCTGAAAACGTGCACCTGTCGCGAGGTCTACCAAGGTCAGGAAACCAATCCCGTGGCCGATCTCGTGCAACACCACCGTTGCGAAGTCGATATCGAACCCAGGTGGCGACTGATCGAGGCCGTAGTACCAACCGTTCGGAAAGGCGCATGTCGTACCGACAACGCTATTGAAGGTCGCAAACACATCGCTTTGCCCGTTCAAGTCCATACCGGCAATCGAGTTTGCCAACGCCTGCGGATACCAGGTATCGGCCAGCGGAGCGCCGGCAAAGTCGCGATGTACCGTGGTCGGACCCGCACCTCCCAGCGTCGCCCCAAAAGCATCGCAGCTCAGCGGATCGAAATTCGCGTCGACGGAAATCGTAATATCGCTGCCAAGCAGGGATCCCCAAATGTCGGCGGCGTGTTGAAAAGCGATCAAACGTTGGGCACCGATCGTGACACCGGTATTCCCCCCTATCGGCACAGCCGGCGTCGTATCGTTGAAGCCCTCACCCGGGCCGTCGAGATTGACCACATTCACAGTCGCCGCAACAGTCGGCGACACAGAAACTAAAATCGATACCACCGCCGCAAAAAATCGGGACATCAGCGGTCGCCCTCAGGCTTGGCGTCCGTTTCACAGTCCACCGCCACCTTGCCGTCGGATCCAACACTCGCCCGCGCGACGCCGCCAAACCGCCTCTGGAGATCGACCGTGAAGCCGCCAGCCGGGTTCACCTCTTCGACGAGATCCGCAGTCGGAACCGACCCTGTGAACATCGCGGCAGGCTGCTCAGTGCCACTCGGCGCGCTGCGTCGCTCCCCCGTGTCTGGATCAATGTGCACACGCATGCCGGCCGCCGGAACCGCGACCTGGCTCTGCCCGGAAGAGGCTGTGTCATCCGCCATGGCAGGCATACTCAGCGCGAGCCCTACCATCCCGGCGCCAAAAGCAATTGCAGTTCTCATCGTCGTTTACCCTTTCCGGAGTTGGATCGAATCGAGGCATCCTAGACGGACGCCGGGTTGAATCAAAGCGAGAATTTGCAAATCCCTGCGGGGCAACAAATAGGCAAGAGATATCGTGCCCTCGAAAATGCGGGCCAGCCACTAGAGACGGGCACCACCAGAGAGCCGACCCAGCAGCCCGGCGACAACGACTCCGACAGTGTTTGCAACGACGTCACCGAAGTCGGGTGTTCGAAAAGGAACAAATCCTTGGAGCACTTCCAAGACGCCACCCAACAGCGCTAGGCACAGCAAGACCACCGCGCGTTGGCGTGCTCCACGGAACGCCATCAGGGCGAGAACTCCATCCAGAGCGAACATGGAAAAGTGAACGATCTTGTCGCCTTGAGCCGGCAGCGGCGGCGCGCCTTCCAACGGAGCCAGACAGGCATAGGCTGTTGCAACCACTCCGAGTCCAAAAAGACTGCGCCAGAACCAAACCATGTGCGATGCAATCCTCGACAACACCGCAACGGAAAGCAAACCCAGGTCGGAGCCGATGTCGGAGCCGATGTCGGGGCCGATGTCGGGGCCGATGTGGCCCCGGTTGGACGAGTCGGTCTGGTTGGCGATAACCTCCCCCCGTGACCGAATCGAAACAGAACACAGTTTACCTGGTCGACGCGTGCAGCAGAGTCGAGAAAAAGCTGATCGAAGATTGGATTTCCGACAGCAGCAACGGCAAGCGCTGCTCAACCCTGCCGATTCCTCCATCGCGCGGTCGCGCCCGACCGGCCATCGACCCGCAGCTGGAGGCTGTTCTCGCAACCGACGACGACCCTCTCCTCACACCACTACGGGTCGCGTGGTTCCCAAAGACCCGCGATGGGATCCGCGCGGCACGTGTTTCGGATCTCTGGACGTTCGGGGACCCGCGCGATCCCGGGCCGATCCGCCAATCGTGGATTGTGCGCAACTCGCCGGAGCGCTACCGCGTCGTCGAGGCTGACCCCGCCCCGTTGTCCGAGCTCCGCGGTCGCTGGCGCGAAGCCAGCAGTACCGACAGTGGTCACACCATTGGACTCGCAGAGTTCGTCGCGAGACAAGCTGCCCTGGCGCTCGAGCGCGCCGAGCGCCGGCTGCGCGGCGCCAGGTACAAAGTACCCCGCTTCGTCGCCGAGGATATTCTCACCCGTCCGGGCTTTCGCGGTGGCATTGCTCAACTCGGGGCGGCCAAAGGAGATTCCGGCGACGCGGCCGAACGCGAAGCCACGAGCTATCTTGCGGAGATTGCCGCAACCCACACGGCGTACGTGATCGACCTCGCAGCGCAGCTAATCCGGCTACTCTACACACGTGGATACAACGAGGAGCTTCGCTACGACCACAAACGCCTCGAGGAGATCCTCGCTCTCGGCCAGCGCCACCCCTTGGTCATGCTGCCGACGCACAAGTCCAACCTCGACCATCTCGTACTTCAATACATCCTGTACGAGACCGGACACCCGCCGAATCACACCGCGGGCGGCATCAACATGAACTTCTTCCCAATCGGACCAATCCTCCGGCGCAGCGGAATCTTTTTTATCCGACGCACGTTCAAGGACAATCCGGTCTACAAGTTCGTATTGCAGCACTACATCGACTACCTGATCGAGAAGCGTTTCTCCCTAGAGTGGTATCTCGAAGGAGGCCGTTCGAGGTCGGGAAAACTCCTGCCGCCAAGGTTCGGATTGTTTGCGAACGTCGTCGAAGCGTTCCGTCGCGGCAAATCCGAAGACGTCTTTCTGATCCCGATATCGATTGCCTACGAGCAGATCGGCGATGTGGGCGACTACGTCGCTGAGCAAAGAGGTGCCGAGAAACAGAAGGAGAGCTTCGGGTGGTTGGTCGGCTTCGTCTCGAAGCTTCGCCGCAAGCAGGGAGACATTCATATCCGCTTCGGCGAGCCGCTCTCCCTGAGCGAAGCGACTGCGGCGACCAAGGCCGGCCCTGGGACGCCGAACGAGAAGAGTCTTACGATCCAAAAGATCGCTTTCGAAACCGCAGTCCGCATCAATCGGGTGACCCCGATCACACCGACGTCCCTCGTCACAATGGCCCTACTCGGCTTCGGCGATCGAGCCCTTACCTTAGCCGAAACCGCAGAGTCGGTTGGCGACCTATTGCGCTACGCCTCGTCGAAGGAACTTCCGGCCACGTTCCCACTGGACAACGTCGACACCGAGCTGATCGAAGCCACACTCGCCGCCCTCCTCGACTCAGGTGTCGTAACAGCCTTCACCGACGGCACGGAAGCAGTCTACGCCATCGGCCCCGAGCAACATTTAGCCGCGGCATACTACCGCAACACAATCATTCACTTCTTCGTCAATGCCGCGATCGCCGAGCTCTCGCTCGTGCGCGCTGCGGAACCCGACGTCACCGATCCTCTAGCCGAGTTTTGGAGCGCCACTCTGCGGTTACGCGATCTATTGAAGTTCGAATTCTTTTTCGCGGAGAAAGAGGCCTACCAAGATGAGCTGCGCCGTGAAGTCGAGATCCACGACCCCAACTGGGAGACGAGGATTGTCGGCGGCCCGGAAGAAGTCCTCAAGACTCTGCGCCATATTCGCCCTTACAACGCCCACCGCGTACTGCGCCCCTTTCTCGAGGCGTACCGCGTCGTCACCGACAGCCTCGAACACAGCGCGACACCGGCCCACAACAAGAGCTTCACCGCCGATTGCCTCGCCCTCGGGCAGCAGTACCGACTGCAAAGGCGAATCAACAGTCCCGAGTCAATCTCAAAGGCGCTGTTTGGAACCGCCCTGAAGCTCGCGTCGAACCGAGGACTCCTCGAAGGCGAGGAAAGCGAAGTGCGCCAGAGGCGTCAGGAGCTCGCCGGCGAAATCCGCGACGCGATTCGATACATCGACGCGATCGAGGCCTTGGCCAAAGCCCGGCAGGCGGGGCTGCTAAAGTAGGCGTCCCCCCATCGAGGCCGATTGAAAAAGTCCATGGAGGGAGAGGCTCCCTCCATGAGACGTTTGGTCCGCGCTATCGCTGCTCTGGTAGGCTGAAGCCTACCCTACATTGGGTCCTCTAAGATGTAGGTCAGGTCGTCCTTGGTGAGCGCACCTGCAAAGCTTTGCTCGCCGAGCACGTTGTCCAGCATTTTGGCTTTGCGCTGCTGCAGCTCCCAAATTTTCTCTTCGATCGTGCCGCGCGTCGACATGCGGTACGCGAAAACCGTCTGGCTCTGCCCGATACGATGAGTCCGGTCGATCGCTTGAGCCTCCACTGCCGGATTCCACCAAGGGTCGAAAAGAATGACGTACGAGGCACTCGTCAGATTCAGCCCTGTACCACCAGCTTTCAGAGAGATCAGGAACACCGAAGCATCGGGCTCGTCCTGGAAGTTCGAAACGATCTCCTCGCGATTGCGCGTTGCACCCGTGAGCATGTGGTAGCGGATATCGCGCGCTTCGAACTCTGACGCGATGAGCTTGAGACACTGCACGAACTGGGAAAACAACAACACCTTGTGTCCCTCAGCCATGAGCGATTCGATCTGTGCCATCACAACATCGAACTTGCCGGAACCGAGCGCCGGATCAGCACCGACGAGCGCCGGATGGCAACATATCTGCCGCAACCGTGTCAGCGCGGCCAAGACCGCAATACGATTGCGCCGCAATCCCGGATCCTCTTCCGCAAGATCGAGAACGCGTTCACGACTGCGCTGCAGCTCGGCCAGGTACAGCTCTCGCTGCCCCTGCGTCAGCTCGCACTCCAAACGCTCCTCAATACGCTCCGGCAATTCCGGAGCAACTTGGTCCTTGGTGCGGCGTAACAAGATGGGTCGCAGCTTCGCCGAGAGCAACTTGTACGCCGACTCCGGATGCTCTGGGTTGCCAAAACGATCCTGAAAGTCGTTGCGGGTACCCAGGTAACCAGGGTTCATGCACGACACAATACTCCAGACGTCGAGGGGGCGGTTCTCCAGGGGCGTGCCAGTCAGGGCTAGCCGATAGCGCGCTTCGAGCGAGCGGGCCGCCCGCGCCACCGCGGTGTCGGGATTCTTGATGTTCTGCGCTTCATCGAGGACGAACGTGCGCAGCGGGGTCTCGGCCCAACGCTCGATGTCTCGGCGCAACAGCGCGTAGTTCGTCACGACTACATCGAAGTTGGGAATCTCGTCCCACTGCTTGAACCGCTCCCGACCACGCCCCAAAATCAGGACCTTCAGGTTCGGCATGAAGCGCTCCGCCTCACGCTTCCACACGTGCACAACCGACGCGGGACAGACGACTAAAGACGGTCCACCCGCCGGATCCTGCTCGACGAGGTACGTGAGCCAGGTCAAAGCCTGCAACGTCTTACCCAAACCCATATCGTCCGCCAGCACCGAGCCGAGGCCAAGCGACGCACCGTGAACGAGGAACTCAAATCCGCGGCGTTGGTAGTCGCGAAGGGTTCCGAGCACCGACGTGGGAACATCGACTGCGGGGATCCCATCAAACGCCTCAATCAACTCGCGCAACCCGCGGACCGCCTCCACCGTCTCCGGATCCGCGCCCATCGTTTCCAGGTCACCCAGCGTTTCGGGGGACGCACCGGCCAGCTGCCAAATCGAGAGTCGTTGTTCCTCAGCACTCGGGTCGAGCCCCAGATCCGCAAGCAAGGTATTGCTTTGGTCGTAGCCAGCGATCGAGTCCCGCGAAACCCATTCACTGCCGAGCTTGACGAATCGAGCCGACGAGCGCCGCAATTGCTGGATCTGCTCCTCGGTGAGACTCTGACCTTCCGCCTCGAGCTCGGCCGAAACAGAGAACCAATCGATGCCGGTCTTGCGCACACGCATCCGAGGTCGCACCCGACGTGTGCCGCCCAGCAAACGCCGGACCCGGCTGGTCCCGACGAAACGAATCTCCGGCGGCCGATCCTGCCACGCCTCGGCAAGGTCGTTCATACGTCGCTGCGAGGCGGGCATCCACCACGCGTCGTCACCTTCCTCCGCCGGCGCATCGGGCTCCATTTCGCGCGGCCGCATCGGTACACCTTCGAGCCAGGTAATCGCCGGGGAGACGCTCGCTGGATCGGGCAACTCCAACCAAATTCCCGGGTCTGCGGCTTCGCCCGCCAGCTCGCTGGCCTCAGCGTCCGTTGGCGAATTCTCACTCACCGACGAGTATCCAACCTCCGCTGTGGGCGCCGCAGACGGCTCGAGTGGAATCCAACCGGCGTCCGAGCTCCACTCGAATGCCTTGACCTGGTCCGTAATTACTTGCCCTGGCTGCCAGTTGTCGCCTTTGCGGCAGGCGAAGAGTCGGGCGTTCAGCCAATCGTCCTCGCGCAAGTCAAACGCGATGACCGGATAGGCGGCGTGAATCTTCGTCCGGTCAGAGATCGCCTTCGCAACGCTCGGGAACCTCGATGTCAGAACGTTGAGCGAACGAGCTCGCCCTTCGCCATCGATCGCCAACTCGCCAGCGTCGGAGAACCCCGCCAACAATCTTTGCGGCGGTGTCTCCGCCAAAGCGTGAAAACCACCCGCCGTGAGGACCAAGCCGCCGGCATGATCCAACGGCTCGACGAAAACCACATGCTCATCGATCTGGACTTCACCATCCGGAGAGCTGAGCGCCAACGATACGCCGAGACCACTCCCGCGTTGCGCAATCGAAGGGAGAACACGCCGCCGCTCTCGGTCGAATCGCACCGGCTGACCGGGTTCGATCCCGACACGCCGGGCTAAACTCTCGTCGACCTCACTCGACCAGACCCCGAGCTCCGCCTTGTCAGCGACCCAATCGAGCAATGCCGGGAGCCGACTCGTTGAAAACTGATCCGCGTTCTGCGAGCCAACCGGGCTCGAGTTCGTCAACACCCACTCCAAAAGCGCGGCCTGCTCCGGCAGCAACGCACCGGATTCGCGCCGGCACTCGGCACGAATCTGCTGCAACTGTGGAGCATTGCGAGCAGCTTGACGAAGACGCGTCGTGGTCGCTTGCACCTCAAACACAACCTGCACCGACACATCGGAAGCGGGTACCAATGAAAAGGCCAGACGCAATCTCCGCCGCGGCACAGTCCGCCGAGAACTCGCCCAAGCCAACAGGTCGTCGGCTAACGTATCCCGCTCTCTTCCGGCGTACCGCGACTGCAGGTCCGGGCGATCGAGGAAAGGCTCGAGATCCGGAGGGACCCAACCGCCGCTCTCGCGCGCGATCTTAGTCGCAAGTCGCCAACACAAGATGTCCGGATCTTCCTCTTCCAAGATCTCGGCAAATCCGGGCGCATACGGGCTGACCAAGACCGGAGCTCCGGTCACCAAATCATCGAGGGCGCTCTCCCGCTGCCACACCTCGGTAGCTTCACGAAGATTCAGATACGGAGACTCGTGCTGTTCCCAGTTCTCGTCGTACTCGGAATCCGCATCGTCCGACACCAAGCCCGGCAGGATCTCCTGGAGCCGAGAGTCGTCGAACCCCAGCGCCGCCGCATCAGAAAGGACCTTGAGAGCGACGGCGTAAGCATGCTTGCAATACGCCTCGACCGGACACGAGCACGCACAATCCCACTCGCCGTCATACCACTGCCACTCGGTTTCGTACCCCGCACGCCCGAGCACACGAGCCTGCACCCGTGCCTCTTCGACGCTGTACTCGAGGACTCGGCCGGCTTCGACATAGTCGGCTCCGAGCTCTCGCGTGCGAGTCCGAAACAATGGCAACGACGACAACAGATCGCGTAATCGATTCGGCTGAATCGGTTGTGCTGAAGGAACACCTTCGACGGTCAAATCAAACTCCCTGCTCGTCGCGGATAAAGTACAATCCGCGACGTTTTCACCTCACCAACTAAGGCGACAACAAAATCTTGGTCCATCTCCATCACCTACGCACTCGCCCTGACATCACCGACTTCCGGCACGGCTTCTCCACACAACCACGAACGCAGCATCGCATTGACGGTTTCGGGATCGTCCTGCTGAACCCAGTGAGACACTCCTGGCAGAGTTCGCAGGGTCAGATCGCGAACGTAATCTTCCGTTCCATACGTCCCTTCGATTGACAGAGCCACGTCATTTTCGCCCCACAGCATCAACGTCGGCACCTCAATCGTCGGGTACCCCAACTGGCGCTGGCGCTCAGCCCCGCCTCCGCGTATCAGGGCGCGGTAGTAGTTCAGCATCGCCGTCAATGCTCCTGGCTGCGCCGCCGCTTTTCGATACACATCGATCACCTCGGGCGGAAACATCGACGGATTCGCAGCCGACCCCAGAAACGCCTGCTCGATGGCGCGGTAGTCGCCGGCGCGAAGAAGCATTTCGGGGAGCCAAGGAATCTGAAACACCGCCCCGTAAAATGACTTGCGGCGCTGTTTCGCCGTCTTGAAGACCGCCTCGAAGGGGCCCGGATGCGGGACGTTCATGATCACTAGACGCGCGAGCGGATGAGAGAGCCGCATCGCGAAATACCACGCCAGGATCGCTCCCCAGTCGTGGCCAATGAGAATCACGTCTTCACAACCGGAAGCCTCGATCAGGGCCCCGACATCAGCCAAGAGCTCCTCGATCGCATAGTCTTGGACTCGGGGCGGTCTATCGGAGTCTCCATAACCACGTAGATCGGGTGCCCAAGCGTGATACCCAAGCTCCGCCAAGAGCGGCAGCTGGTGCCGCCAGGAATACCAGCACTCCGGAAAGCCGTGCAGGCAAAGGGCCAAGCGCGGCCCGGAACCACAAGATGCGACGTGAAAGTTCAATCCATTCGCCGCAACGCGTTCATGGCGGAAGTCCATCGACCTACCCTATCGCAGACGCGGAGAGGTAGAAACCCGCCTCGCATCCTTGAACCCGGACTGGCTACATAATCGGCCACGAAAAGCCACACTTATCCTTTCGCAACTGTTTTTCTTCGCAGGCTGGACCTGTGCTATCTTCAGCCCACCCTATCGAGGAGCCGGAGCAACATGAGCCTAGACATGACCGACGAAGAGCGTGAGACATTCCTCGCAGACCTCCACGTAGGCGTTATCAGTATCGCCGACGGTAGCCTTGGCCCGCTGACCTTACCGATCTGGTATCAGTTTCAGGACGGCCAGGTCGTAATCATCACCGACTCCACCTCGAAAAAAGCTCGCTTAATCACAGAATGCGGCCGATTTACGCTATGCGCGCAGACCGAGGAAGCGCCGTATAAATATGTCAGCGTCGAAGGTCCTGTAACCGAAACTCGACCCGCCGATCTCGAGAGTGATCTGCGACCGATGGCACGACGCTACCTCGGAACCGACCTCGGCGATGGCTACGTCGCCGGAAGTACGATCGTCGGCCAAATCGTCATCACGATGAAACCCGAACGTTGGCGGACAACTGACTACTCCAAGGAGTACTCGAGCTAGCAGGCTATTGGGCGTCGCTTTTTAGTCGCTCGCGGAATAGAGCCAAGACTCGATCCAGGGCCTGGCGCGTCGGGTGTCCCTCCTCGTCGACCAGGTCCGTCGTGACGACCGAATGCGCCGCACGCGTCAATCCCCACGGATTACCGCGCCCGGAGTTGATTTCGATCCCCTCAAAGCCGTCGCCCAGCTCGTCGCGCAACGTCGCGAATCGTTCCCCTGGGCACATCGGATCGGCCGTAAAACGCAACCCCAGCACGCCACACCCAGATGCTGCACGCCGCTTGACCACGGCGAGATCCTCATCCGACAAATGGAGAGCCGCCCGGTGCGCCGCACTGACCCCAAACGGCAGCGACGGCTGACTCAGAACCGGCGCCATGACCGACTCGTCGACCATCAAGGCCAGGGCGAAGTTTCCCGTCAGGCACATGCCAAGGGCGCCCACACCCGGCCCACCGCATTCTTCGTGCGCTTTGCGACACAAGGCTCGCAACCAATCCGTAATCGGACTCGACTCGTTCTTCGCCAGCACTGCAAACTCACGCGAAACACAGGCTCGGGCGATTTGTCCGGCCGCATAGGGAATCGATAGCGGCTTGTCGGGCGTGCCGAACATGTGAGGCATGTAAACCGTGAACCCCTCGGCCGCGACCCGGCGGGAGAAGTTCGCGACCGGAGGCGTAATGCCCGGGATCTCGTGCATCACGACGACACCCGGACCGGCTCCCTTCTTGTAAACGGTTCGCGTAGCCCCTTCGTGCGAAAACGAGAACGTCGAAAAATCTTCAAGAGACATTCAATCCTCCGGATACCCTCTGGGCCCGTCAGAGGGCTATCGAACATTTGGAGGGCGCGGCTCCTGCCGAGCCGCATTGGGAACTGGAACGCGGCTCGGCAGGAGCCTCGCCCTCCACAGAAACTCAGCCTGAATGAGGTTCCTCCAGCTCAGTTGGTATCAATCGTCTTGATGAACGCGTCGGCCTCGGCGATCGACGCCTCCATTTCGCGGACCAGAGACGCGATGTCGGTCTCGACCGTCGCCAGTTCACCCTTCAAAGATGCGATCGCTTGCGCGTTCAGGTTGTGTTTCAGGAACAACACCTGGTCGCGAAACGCCTGCAATACGGGTTCCATCTTGCTCTCCGCGCGCCGCATCGCGCCGATCAAGGGTCGATAGTGTTGGCGCGTTCGTTCCAACTGCTGCGCACTCTTGCGGCGCAGATTCTCGTTGCTGTACTCACCGAGCTCGGTCTCCCATTCGCTGAACAGCGCCTCAGCGACACCCTCCACCGCGTCGATCCGTGAGCGAACCTCGGTGGCCTGCTCTTCGCTCGCTTCGAGTTCCGCGTTGAGGCGATCGTACTGATCCTGCAGCTCGCCGCCCTTGAAATTGACCACGGAGGCAAACTGGTCGAGCGCCGACTTGAACTGCTCTTTCGCATCCTCTTGGGTATCGCGCGCTGCCTCGACGCGACTGACCAAGATGTCACGCTTGTGATAGCCGACCTGCTCGAGCGCCGCGAAGTATGCGGTTTGGCAACCCATCACAGTCAAACCGAGTCCGACCAACCAAATGAGCTTCTTTGTTTGCACACCTACCCCCTGATGTTGCACGACACAGCCGGAGCCGACTCGCCGATCAATCCTGCCTAAAGTCGCGCCAATAGAGTCTTGGCGTCGGACTTCTGGCTGGCCTTGATATCGATGTTGAATCGTTCGCCGGGATTCTGATCGCGACAGTGCTTGCATGCGACACCGGGAAAAAGCGCATCGAGCAACGTGTCCACCACTGGCCGAAAACCAGCCTCGGTCTCATCGCTGTTCGGAGCCAGTAGGCGGTCGTTGGCGAAGATCTGCAGCTCGTCGCCGCCGATCTCGATCGCTCCCTCGAGCTCAGGATCGTTCTCCAAAAGGCTGGCTGCTTGCAGGGCATTGCGCGCGGCACTGCGCAACCGTGCCGCCAGATCTCCGTCAGCAGCGTGCTTGCGATAGTAGACGACCCCTGGGCGACCACCCGCAAAGTCGAGTGCGTAATTCCCCTCGTGCGCAACCAGCAGCGCCCCCGGCCCTTCCGGCACATGGGCATAGTCAGCGACATCGATGAGTAAGCCCTCGACGGAGGAGTTGCGAATCCAGCGATGAAAGGCGGCGATCACCTTCGACAAATTCGGTTCAGCACCTTCGGCGAGATAAAACTTGACTCCGATGCGTTGCAGCTCTTCGATGCTATGCCCCATGAATTCTCCCTATGACCGCCTGCCGCATTGATCCAGCGGGGATACTAACAACACCCCGATGTGGAGGGAAACACCCCCCTTTGACTCGCTTCGCTCGTAGGCAGAGGCACAGGCACGGGCAAAGGCAAAGGCTCAGACGCCTCAGTCGTACAGCTTCAACGTACAACCTAGCGCCTTTGTCTTTTTCTGCTCGATCGAATTGCCGGCGGCGAGGGCGCGTACCGCATCGCGTAGGAAGTGTTCCTCAACCTGCTTTTCGTCAAAGGCGTTGTCGTCGATGGTGCCGTGGTAGACGAGGGCTCCCGCCGCATCGAACAAGAACGCTTCGGGCGTTCTTCGGGCGTCGAACGCGCGCGCGAGGCGCGAGCCCTGGTCGATCGCGTAGGGAAACGCGAAACCGTAACGCTCAATCTGACGCTGCATTCCGTCGGGGCCATCCTGAGTCACCCGTCCCGGGTCGTTTGAGTTCGCTGCCAGAACCCCGACTCCATCGGCAATCGCCTCGTCCGCGATCCGGGCGATCCGGGCGCTCCACTTCTGGACCCACGGACAGTGCACGCAGATAAACAGAACCAGCGTCCCGCGCTTGCCAGCCACACGCTCAATCGAGGCCTCCCCCCCTTCCGGGGTCAGCATCACGTGCTCCGCCATCGGGGCGACCGCGCCGATTTCCAGGCCCAGTAGAGGCGAAACTGATACCAAAGACGTCAGGACTGCGGCGACGATTATCGTCACTGGGCTCCGTCCAGTACGCGTTCGACGGCCGCAGCGAAGACCTCGTACTTGACTCGGCCTTCCCACCATTCCGACAGCTTTCCATGCGAGTCGTAGACAAACGTCGCGGGAAGCCCTCCGGACCAATCCTGGTGGAGCGCTTCGATGAGATCCATATCCTTGCCGCTCTTGAGGTAGGTCGGGAAATCAACCCCGAGATCGTGCAGAAAGGCGAGCGCCGCGTCTTCTTCGGACGGGAAGTCACCCGACAAGAACACCACCGCCAGGCCGCGCTCGCGGTAGACACGTCGCAGGCGCAACAGGTCGGGAAACTCTTCGCGGCAGGTTGTACACCAGGTCGCCCAAACATTCACCAAAACAGCCGAAGCATCCGCCGACCGCACCAGCTCGAGCAACTCGCCACCGCTGACCGGGTGCAAAGAAAGCCCCGCCTCCGCCGGGGGTTCCCAGCGTTGCCAAACCGACCAGTTCGGCGACGTGCAACCACCCGCCAGCGAGAACGCGACGAGCGCAATCAGAATCGGTTGAGACCGCATACGCCCCATACTGCCACGGCCGCTCGGCTGCGACTATTCCACCCCGAAGCGCGATCAACGGGCGCGGAAGCGAAAACGAGGATTTCAGCGCATTGGCAGGCGCGAAACCGGCCTGTCCACCAAAGCCTTGGTTGCAGCCGGAGGTAAAGCCCGAGCCATTGTGTGAGGATTTCGCAACGCAGCCGGCATGGTGGAAGATCGTTGGCAACCGGCGTCGTGTTTTTCAACGGGCCGCCAACACCAAACCGCCAAAAATCAGCCCGCCACCAACAGCCTGGTACACCGAAATTGATTCACCGAGGATGAATGCAGCCAGAATCGCGGTCACAAACGGAACACAGTAAATGAAGATGACGGTTCGACTCACTCCGAGCACCCGCATCGCATTCAGATACAATTGACCTGACAGCACCGATGAAAAAATCGCCAGATAGAAAACCGCCGCGCGGGATCCGGGGCTGGCTGCAATCAAACTCGCAACGGCGGTATCAGGCGCAGCAGCCACCATCATCGCGACGCCCCCGCACCCAAACACGGTGACGTTGATCAGTGAGGCGGGCAACGCAACCACGGTCCTGCGCGAAGCGAGGTTGAAAACCGCCCAAACACATGCGGCGCATAGAGCAATCAAGTCGCCTGTGTTGAGCCGGGTGACATCGACCAGCACTCCGAGGTCCGCACGCGTGATCACGACGACAGCGCCGACCAGCGCTATCAGGACGGCAATCCAGCGACGACCCGACACCTCCTCTCCGACCAACGGACAAAGCGAGTAGGTAATCACCGGCATGAGCGCGACGATCAGGGAAGTATTGGTTGCCGACGTTCGCTCCAGTGACAACATGAAAAACAGTGGATAGAAGAACCCACCGCAGACGATCATCAACGTCAACGGCCCTGCCACCGGACGCAGAGAGTATGTGCGGGCGTGTCTGAGGGCGAACGGTACCAAAACCGAACCTGCCAGCAGATAGCGCCACGCCGAAGCAGACATGGGAGAGAACTCGCGCAGCGCCAACTTTCCAGCGATGAAAGCGCCGCCCCAACCGAGTGTCGCCACCAACAGCCCGAGGTACGCAAGTTTGCGAACGCGGTCCTCCGAGTCGTGATAGGTTAGTGGGATTGCGACCATGCGCCGGACTCTATCCGGCGCAAAGGCAACCAGATAGGTGTGTTCTACGAAGGTGAGAACAAAACCACCGGCGCACCCTTTAAGGAGGCAGAGGATGACCATCGCAGCTGGCAACAAGGCACCCAACTTCACGCTCCCGTCGACCGCGGGAAAGGTCAGTTTGAAGGCCGAGATCGCCAAGGGGCCGGTCCTGCTTGTCTTCTACCCAGGAGACGACACACCGGTATGCACGAAACAATTGTGTAACTACCGCGATAATCTCGGAGCGTTCCGCGACCTCGACATCAACATCATCGCCATCAACCCACAGGCGCTGGACTCACATCAAGCCTTTGCCGAGAAGCACAACCTCCCCTTCCCGATCGTCTCCGACGAAGGCGGCAAAGTGTGCGCCGAGTACGGCGCAAAGAATTTTCTCGGCATGGCAAAGCGCGCCCTCGTCCTCGTCGGGCGCGACGGTATCGTCAAGTGGTCGGACTCCAATCTGCCGATCTTTCACCAAACGACCGACGACATCCGAGCCGCCATCGAGTCCATCGAACTCTGAACGTTGGACCGCCGCATGGATCCGGGTTAAGCCTTGATCTTTCGATATTTCGCCTACCAGAGGCCTGAAATTTGAAAGGGATTGCGACCTATGCGTGCAGTCGTTTGCAAGGAGTTTGGCCCGCCCGAGTCATTGGTTGTCGAGGAAGTGCCCGACCCACAGGCCGGACCGGGGCAGGTCGTCGTCGAGGTCTCCGCGGCTGGCGTCAACTTTCCGGATGTCCTGATCATTCAGGACAAGTACCAGTTCAAACCACCACTGCCCTTCACCCCCGGCGGTGAAATCGGCGGCACCATCATCGAGGTGGGCGACGGAGCCGAAGGAGTCAAAGTCGGCGACCGCATCCTCGCCTCGACCGGTATCGGAGCCTTCGCCGAGAAAGTCGCCATCCCCGCCAGCTCCGCGGTTCCAATCCCCGACGAAATGGACTTCGTAACCGCGTCGGCGTTCCTCTTCACGTACGGTACGTCGCACTACGCTCTCAAAGATCGCGGCAAACTCAGAGCCGGCGAGACCCTGCTCGTTCTCGGCGCCGCCGGCGGTGTCGGACTTGCCGCGGTAGAGATCGGCAAGGTGATGGGAGCGAAAGTCATCGCCGCTGCTTCCACCGATGAGAAACTCGCGGTGTGCAAAGAGCACGGCGCCGACGAGATCATCAACTACACCAACGAGGACCTCAAAAAACGGACGAAAGAGTTGACCGGCGGCCAAGGTGCCAATGTCATCTACGACCCCGTCGGCGGCGACTACGCCGAGGCCGCGCTGCGTGCCACCGCTTGGGAAGGGCGATTCCTCGTGATCGGCTTCACAGCCGGGATTCCAACCCCGCCGCTCAATCTCGTTTTACTCAAAGGGTGCGACATCGTCGGCGTCTTCTGGGGAGCGTTCGTCGGCCGCAGCCCTGAGAAACATATGGCCAATGTCGCAGAGCTGATGACTTGGTACAAAGACGGCAAGATCAAACCGCACGTATCCGGCACCTTTCCGATGGAACGCGCCGCCGAGGCGCTCAACGAAGTCGGCAACCGCAAAGTCAAAGGAAAAGTCGTCATCGTGCCGAAGTAGTCTTCGCTGGAAATGATCCGTCCCCTCGAACAACGGAGTTAGTGACCGCCATGCATTTCGACTACAGCGACAAAGTCAAAGATTATCAGAACAAGCTGGGCGCCTTCCTCGACGAGCACATTTACCCGAACGAGGCGCGCTACGAACAGGAAATCGCCGAAGGCGATCGCTGGCAACCGACCAAGATCATCGACGAACTCAAGCCGAAGGCACGCGAAGCAGGACTGTGGAATCTGTTTTTGCCGCACAGTGAAAACGGCCCAGGACTGACCAATCTCGAGTACGCCCCGCTGGCCGAGATGATGGGCCGCACCGGCATGGCCTCCGAAGTCTGCAATTGCTCCGCTCCGGACACAGGCAACATGGAGGTGCTCGATCGATACGGTTCCCCCGAGCACAAGGAACAGTGGCTCACGCCGCTTCTCAACGGCGAAATCCGCTCCGCCTTCGCGATGACCGAGCCGGATGTCGCCTCCTCCGACGCGACCAACATCCAAGCGGAAATCCGCCGCGACGGCGACGAGTACGTCGTCAACGGCCGCAAGTGGTGGACCTCTGGAGCTGGCGATCCGCGCTGCAAAGTCATGATCGTCATGGGCAAGACCGACCCAGACGCGAACATCTACCAACAGCAGTCCATGATCCTGGTCCCGATCGACGCCCCGGGGGTCAAGGTCGAGCGCATGCTGAACGTTTTCGGCTACGACGACGCTCCGCACGGGCACGCCGAAGTGATCTTCGACAATGTGCGCGTGCCCGTCTCGAACCTGCTCCTCGGCGAGGGACGGGGGTTCGAGATCGCGCAGGGACGACTGGGGCCCGGCAGGATTCACCACTGCATGCGGGTGATTGGCTTGGCCGAGCGGGCTCTCGAACTCATGTGTCGACGCTTGATGTCGCGCGAAGCGTTCGGGAAACAGATCGTGCGACACAACGTCTGGCAGCAGCGCATTGCCGACGCGCGTATCGACATAGAGCAGTGCCGCCTACTAACTCTGAAGGCCGCCTACATGATGGATACGGTCGGCAACAAAGTCGCCCGCGCCGAGATTGCGATGATCAAGGTCGCCGCTCCGCGCATGGCCTTGAAGATCGTCGACGACGCCATCCAAGCCTACGGCGGCGGCGGAGTCTGCCAAGACTTTCCGCTTGCACGCATGTGGGCCGGAATCCGAACCCTACGCCTCGCCGATGGGCCCGACGAAGTCCACAAGAATCAAATCGCCCGCCTCGAGCTCAAGAAGTATATGTAGGCTGAGGCATCAGCACACGGCGCCCGCCACTTCTCGGTTCGAAACTCGTACAACTACCCCTCCCAGGAATCGGAGGTGAGCCGACCGAGAAGGTTCGATGCGAATAATTGAAACAGGGGGAGGCGCGGCTACCGCACCTCCCCCAAGAGACGACCTGCGGAGCACTATTCGTAAACGATGACACCACGGGCGTTCTGACCCGCTTCCATGTCCTTGATGGCCTGCGGAGCCTCATCGATGGTGTAGGTCTGGCTGACCATGTCATCGAGGTTGAGCTTGCCGCCGCGGTAGAGGTCGAGCAGCATCGGCATGTCCGAGCGAAAGTTCGTGTCGCCATAGAAGCAGCCCTTGATCGTCTTGCCGTCCATCGAGAGCATCAGCGCGTTGAACGGAACGGAGTCCGTCAGCTTGCCGACACCGACGATGGTCGTAGTCCCACCGCGGCGCGTGGCGTTGTTGGCGGCGATCATGAGATCCGGCACGCCGACGGCTTCAAAACTGTAGTCAGGGCCGTGACCACCGGTCAGCTCCTTGCACTTGCCGACGGCGTCTTCGTTGCCGCCGTTAATGGTGTGCGTCGCGCCGAAGTTGCGCGCCATCTCCAGCTTGTTGTCGGCAAGATCGACGGCAATGATCGTGCTGGCGCCCGCCAAGCGGGCACCCTGAATGATAGAGAGTCCGACCCCGCCGCAGCCGAACACTGAAACGCTGCTCCCCGGTGTGACTCCTGCCGTGTTGATCACCGCACCGACTCCAGTCATCACACCGCAGCCGACCAAGGCCGCCTTCTCCATCGGGATCTCTTTGTCGATCTTGACGGCCGAGATCGCCGGCACGATGGACTCTTCGGCCATGCACCCGAGGAATTGCATGACCAGAAGGTTCTCCTCGCCCTTTTTCACCCGTGAAGTACCGTCGAGCATCAGGCCGGTCGGCATCCCAACCGTACAAAATTGCGGCTCGTGGATATGACAGAAATGGCAGTCTCCACACGCTGGAGCGAAGCTCAGTACGACGTGATCACCAACCTCGAATCCAAGTACGCCTTCGCCAATCTCAGACACGACTCCGGCGCCTTCGTGCCCTAGAACCATCGGCTTGCCGAGCGGCAGAGTCCCGTTGATCACAGATAAATCCGAGTGGCAGACGCCGGTGGCGCCCATCTTGATGCGCAGCTCACCCGCCTTGGGGCCGTCCAGAGTGACTTCTTCGACCCCATACTGATCGACGTCGCGGGTTATCAGTGCCTTCATCGTGTCTCCTTTTTCACGTCTCGCCCCGTCCGCGCGCACGCGTCACCGACGGCCGGCAATCCGTTTTCTTCCTTGTCTCCCGCCCCCGCTACGCAGAGCGCGCTCCGATGGGCTCGGCGCCGAGGGCGCATTGATTCAAATGCGAACCAACATTCATAGGACAAAGCACGAATACCGCGCTACCCCTGGGGCCATTCGGACGGGGGGATCAAACCAACGAGGCTGACGGCGAAAAATCGTCCGGAGGAAAGCCGCGGGGGGAGAACTAGCTCCGCAACCCTCCTCCGAACTTAGGCCTGAGGGGACAGGCCGCGCCAGTGCTCGCACCGGCACGCTACATCAACACGAGCGCGGGCGGGATGGTTCCATCAACCCAAAAAAATATGGGCTGTGTCTCTCGGCTGGAATCATCAGCCAGTGCGGCGCAGCGGTGCGTTCGGGATGGAGCCTTTCGCCACCGACTTCCGCGCCGGCTTGCGACGGCTCTGGGGCGCCTTCAGGCGGCCTTTCTTCGCAGCCACGCGAAGCTCGCTAAAGGACTCCTCGACAAATCCACACAGAATCTCGACGTCGGGCACGAGATCCCAATCGGCCGCAATGCCCCAAAACAACGTGTCGCCGTACGAGAACAACGCAATACCGAGACCTTGGTCGGCAAAGAGCGGCACGTGCGGGTAGGCCTCGACCATCTTTGAATCGAGCAAGAACAGCGACTCGCGCGGGCCCGGCACGTTGGTCACGATCGAATTGTAGAGATGTGACTGATTGATCAGCCGGGCTCCCAAGTTGAGGATATTGCCCGTCGTCAGCTCGGCCGCCTCGGTCAACATCTGTGCGCCCCAAGCCTGATCATCGTCCTTGAGAGATCGCGTCGTCTTGGCAATCGCGTTGTAGCGACCCAGCGGCATCGCCTCGGGCGTCGGCAGATCGACCATCCAGGCCGAAACCCGATTCCCTCCCTGATCACCCCGACCGCGAACGCTAACCGGAACAACCACCCGCAGCGGATCCTTCGTCGCTTCGCCGCGGTGCACCTGAAAGCGCCGCATCGCTCCAGCAACGACGGTCAGAACGACATCATTCAGCGTTCCCCCAAGGCTCTTCTTGATTTCCTTGATGCTGGCGATCGGAGTCTGAGTCCAACCGATTCGTCGATGCGGGCCGATCGGTCGGTTGAACGATGTCGCCGGCGGGCCCGAGGCACCGGCACGCAGAAGGTTCCACAGCGTCCCGAAGCGCCGCGGCAACTCTGCCCGCAGCTCGCCCGGCTGAGCGGCCGCTTGACCAATTCCGCGCAGAAGTGCGCCTGACTTTCTCACCCGGCGACCAAGCTCGTCGCGTAGCAACTCGCCATCGGTCGGCGCCGATCGCGGCTTCCAGCGCTGCGCGGCGGCAACCTTCCGCGATGCTTCTGTCCCCAGCAGCGCCGCGAGAATGTCGACTCCGGCAACGCCGTCGACCATGCAGTGGTGAACCTTGGTCAACATCGCATAACGACCACCACTCAGTCCCTCAATGAACCAGCTCTCCCAGAGCGGTCGTTCGCGATCGAGCGGGCGCTCGAGAATCTCCGCACAACGGCGCTGCAGCTGTTTCATCGTCCCGGGACGCGGCAAGCTGGTGTGACGGACATGATATTCGAGCTGAAAGTGCGCGTCGTCGACCCATACGACGTCACCGGTCATCGGAATCAACCGCACCTTCTGACGGTAGCGCGGCACGAGGTGCAGTCGCGACCCGACGTAACGCCGGACCTTGGCAATGTCGAGGCCCTTCGGTCCGCAAATCGTTCCTGATTCGAAGATCGTTACGAGGGCGATGTGCATGTAGGTGTTCGGCGTCTCGAATGCCAGAAACGTCTCATCAAGCGCCGACAATCTTTCATAGCTCGACATTGCCCGATCTCCTTTCGCACCAATTGAGATGAAAAGAAGAGCAACAAAGATGCCACGCGCGCTGGTTCAGCCGTATGATTCAGCGTCGGCCAAAGAGGTCGGTCAAGCCTCGCCCCGCCGCACAAACATTGAGCAGCAGGCGAGGAATTGAGCAGGTCGGTATGAGCAGGTCGGTAAAGGCCGCGACTCAGGCTAGACGTTCGAAAAGATCTCGGCGCCACCGACTAATGTTCCAATCGTACTGCCGAGGTTGGTCAGGAAGAAGACCAAAAAAATCCGCAGCAGCCTGTTTCCCCACCATTTCGACGGTGAGCGCATGTCCGACATGACCGACTGAAGCTCGTGCACAACCGGCGGGCGGAGGTAGGTTTGGGCAAAGGCCGCAACATACCCGGCACCGATCACCGGCGTCAGGCTGGTAATCGGCGCTGCAACAAACGCGCACACGATCGTCAACGGATGCGCCAGTGCCAGGATTGAACCAAGCATCGCCGGGAACCCGTTGGCTAAGACCCAAAAGACCGCGTTATCGCTGGCTTCCTCGATCCCCTGGCTAACCCCGATCCAGGCGATCGCACTCAAAATCAGAAGCGGCACGCCCCATCCAACCCATTTGATGACCCCCGACGACGGCGGCACCTCGTCGAGTGCCTCGAGCCCTACAGGAGTCGCGGTTTCGAGGATCCGCTTGACCCCTTTTAAATGGCCCGCTCCGAGCACGGCAACCACGCGCGCACCCTCGGAGTGGCGAATTTTCTCGGCCAGGTACGCATCCCGCTCGTCGATCAGGACCGACTTCAAAGTCGGAAACTCGGTGCCAAGCTCATCCAGTAGGGCCGAAACGACATCCTGCTTGCGAAGCTCGCGCAGGTCATCCTCGCTGATGTCCGGTGAGTCGAAGAGAGAGGCGAACATCGCCCCGATCAATTGAAACTTGCGCCAAAGGGAAAGAGCTCCCCAGGCGCGCTTCAACGTGATCCGTATGTCCCGGTCGCACAGCGACACCGGGATACCGTTGTCTTCGGCGGCTCGCGCTGCCGCCAACAACTCGGCCCCGGGCTTGACCCCGAGCTTACCGCCGAGCTGTTTCTGGTAGGAGGCTAGGATCAGATTGAAAATCAGCGTGCTCAGCTGCTTTCGCCGCAACACCTCGCGCAGGTCGAGCGATTCGAACTTTTCCTCGCTACGCAGCGCTTCGTAGCGCCGATCATCCAACTCGATACAGACACAATCGGGCTTTTCCGACTCGATGACCTGGCGCGCGAGGTCGGCAGACTCTTGCGAAACATGGGCCGTACCCACCAGCAAGAACTCGCGATCGCCCTGCCGAACCACCGCGACATCCTTCGCGGCCCTCACATCCCCGTCGATTTCGCTCATCCGACGAAATCTATCAGATCGAATTGCCGTCAGCTATTGAGGATTGCCTTTTGAGGCAGGAGAGGCCTTTCGGGTCTATGATGTCGCCAGAAAAGAGGTGCATGAGCTGCGTAGGTACGCGATGTTTGCTACCCAGAGATTCGGATTCAATGAGCCTACGAGAGCGAGGACGGACATGAGAAGACTTCTGCAGATCGCCACCGCCGTCGTCGTGGTCAGCTGCGCGATTGCCGGCTGCACCATGGCACCACGCAAACCGCTTCACGATCAAGCAGCGCGTGGTGACACAGAGGCCATCCGAACTCTCCTGAAAGACGGCGCTGACGTCGAGCGCAAGCGCTGGGACGACGGCAGCAAAGCACTCCACCTCGCCGCCAAGAACGGACACACCGACGTTGCGCAAGTCCTGCTAGACAGAAATGCCGAGATCGACCCACGGAGACGCCCCGACGGCGCGACACCGCTGCATCTCGCCGCCGCCAATGGGCACACAGCGATCGTCCGCCTGCTCGCCGCAAAGGGTGCTGATGTCAACTCCAAAGAGTGGAGCGACGGCAGTAGCGCGCTACATCGCGCCGCCGAGGCTGGCGACGAAAACACCGTCGCAGCTCTGCTCGCCGCCGGCGCAAATGGCAACGCCAAGCGCTGGAATGGATCGACGCCAATTTACGCAGCCGCGGCACGCGGTCAGCAGTCGATCGTCGCGATGCTCAAAAAACACGGCGTCGTTGATACCACGGCAAAGCTTCCCGCTGCAGCTAGAGTTCGCGCCGCGGCGCACTCTGGATCGGCCAAAGCACTGGACAGCGCTCTCGGCACCAATACGCCTCCTGCCGGCACAACCCCTACAACCCGTGCGAACCCCGATTCAGCGGCAGTGAACGCCCCCGGACCCGACGGCGACGCGGCGCTGCATATCGCGTCGAAAGCCGGCCACGAAAAAGTCGTCGACAACCTGCTCGATCGTGGGGCACGCGTCGATGTCGTCGATCGCGACCAACGTACGCCGCTTCACCTCGCAGCTGCTGCCGGCCAACTCGAAACAGTCAAATTGCTACTCGCACGCGGCAGCGACATCGATGCACGCGACCTAAAAGGCGCCACAGCGCTGCACGATGCCGCCGCGCACGATCGCGACGAGGTAGTCCGGGTCTTGCTCGCCGCCGGTGCCGATCCGGCGATCCAAAACTCCGACGGCAAGAACCCCTTCTTCGAGGCGTGCCACACTGGATCGAGTCGCGCCGCCCAGCGACTCTACCGTTCAGGTCTGGAACGAATCGTCGCTGAGCCTCGACAACGCACGGCCTTACACTACGCATCTGTCGGCGGATCCGTCGATATCGTCGAACTCCTTCTCGATCGCGGCGCGAACATCGCAGCCACCGACAGCGACGAATCTACCGCGTTGCACCTTGCCGCCTACTACGGACACCCCGAAGCGGCGCGACAGCTGCTCGCGGCGGGTGCAGATGCAAATCGGCCGATGCGCAACGGTGTCACCGCGCTGCAGCTCGCGGCACAAGAGAGCCACGCAACGACCGCGCAAACCCTTATTGAGGCCGGAGCGAACGTCAACGCCGCCGACAGCAAAGGCTACACGCCCCTACACGCCGCCGCCTTTGGTGGAGACGCGGTGATCGCGCAAGCCCTGCTCGCCAATGGCGCCGATCCGACTCGCAAGAGCAACGACGGCACCCTGGCCGGCGAGCTAGCCGGCAGCAACGGTCATCGCGACGTCGTACGCTTGATCCAATCGGCAACCGGCAACAACCCGTACCCAAGCTCACGTCACAACGCAGCGAAAAGACGGTTACTCCACCCGACGCATTGAGGGACGAAAACGCGCGCCAGACCTCGCTAGAAGATCGCGCTATTGACTCGGTGGGCGCCGAGTTTCAACCGACGCCTGGGTCCATCCGGAGCAGCGCCAGCACGGCGAGTAGGCGCCGGTTTGGTCCGGATCCGCGGGCGTACTCTCTCTGACAAGTGCTCGGCCCGGATCAATCCATCCCGAGAACGTTCGCAGGCGGCAACCAATTCGTCGCGCAGTTCGCGAACATTCCCGGGCCAGTCATACCGCCAAAGGTATAGCAGGGCGTCTTCGGCGATCATTGCTTGCGGGGCACCACTCGCATCGCGCCACTCATCGAGAAAATGCCGCGATAGTTCGACTACATCGCTGCGGCGAGTTCGCAACGGCGGCAGATAAAGACTGAGCGCACCGACGCGACTCACCAATTCGACCGGACCTTGCCGATCTACCGGCGGCAACGACGCCGACAAGATGACGCGCGCGGTTGGCGCAGCGTCCAATAGCAACTCGGAAACGTCGCGTGCGTCGTCTCCATCGAGTCGATCGCAGCCGCGCAACATCAATGTGCCGCCAGCGGTACGGCCGCAGATCTCGCTCAGTGGATCGAGCGCAGCCCCGCGAGCGGAGTCACAGAATTCGTAAACCGAAAACTGCGACCCCGCCCGCGGCCCCCTGGCGTGCAGAAAGCGAGCAAGGTGCTCGCGTCCTGTACCTTGTTCCCCTTCGATGAACACCGAGTGGGATGTAAACGCCAAACGCTCGGCCAATGTCGCCACCTTGCGCACCAAAGAATCCTGCCCGACCAAGGCTATTTCCCGTGCCATGAAATCCCCCCGGATTTGTTTGTCGATTCACCATCTGCCCATTCTGCAACGCGAATCGCGTGCCAACTCGATGGCGCCCAACGAGATCAACGAGAGACCTCCCACCGCAGCCCCCCACTCGCATTCGTGCGAGTCGCGATCGCAAGACCGCAAGGAGTGACCACATTGCAACGGAGAGACAATATCCGCTCTAGACCTTAGGGATCATCAGGCTCTGCAAACATCCTGGGGCACCTCGGCACCGATTTGGCGGCCGCTACCGCCAGTCTCAATGGCAATCGGGACGACCTGGGAGTAGCATGCCGTTTGGCACTCTTGTTGCTTTGAAGAGAGGCACGTAACACCGCTTTTCCAAACCACGGCGCTCCTGAGAGACAATGACGACAAACCGCATCTTTATACTTCTGCGCCTGACCCTGATCATCGCCACTGCGTATCTGCTGCTCGTCGAGAGCGAGTTCGCAATGCCACAGAAGGGCGTGTTGATCCTCTTCGGCCTCGCACTCTTCTCGAATCTCGGGCTCAGTTATGTACCGTCGGCCACCAGCCGGACCCCACTCTTCGGTCTCGCCCTGGTCACGTTCGACACCACTTGGATCACCGCCGCGCTTCTCTACGGTGGTCACTTCAACGCCGAGTTCTTCTTTCTGTACTTCTTCGTCATTCTCTTGGCCGCGATCGGAGAGAACCTCGCGCTCATCGCCTTGGGAGCCTTGGTCGTATGCGTCGGCTACGTCTACTTGATGATCAGCTCGGGCGAGACGCCCAGCATGTGGAACTCTCCGTCGTTGATTCGAATCCCATTTCTTTTCACTACAACAGCATTCTACGGATACTTGATCGAGCGCTCTCGGTCCGAGCGCAAACGGGCGGAGCGGCACGACACCGAGCGCGAGCGCGCCGAGTCGGCGTTGAGCAAGACCACGCAACAGCTCGAAGTCGAAGCTGCCGTCACAGCGGCCCTGGCCAAGGTTGGGCAAGACATGATCTCTTCGCTCGACACGCCGATCTTGCTCGAGCGAGTTTGCCAACTCACTGCCGAGCGCCTACAGAGCGACACTAGCACGACACTTTTTCTGCAAGCGGATGAAGAGGTCTTCCAACCGGTAGCATCTTTTGGACTCGACGCGGAGGCACGCGAACTCGCACAAGTTCTCAAGGTTCCAAGCCAACGCGTAACCGAGATTTTGGCGGGACACCCCTTTTCAGGAGTCGTCCAGGTCGGAGCCGAACAGCGCATCCTGCCGACGGAGTTCGACCAGCAGAGTTCGGGCGGGATGCAGATACTCATCCCGCTGCGCCGAGGCCAAGAGGTCATCGGGGTGCAGGTTGCCAACTGGAATGAACAGCGACCTCCCCTCACAGAGACCGAAGAACGCATCGGCAGCGGCATTGCACAGCTCGCATCAATGGCACTGGCCAACGCTCGGCTGGTCGAGGAACTCGAGAACGCCAACAAGCTCAAGTCCGATTTCGTGGCGTCGATGTCGCACGAGCTAAGGACACCGCTGAACCTGATCATCGGATACACAGACCTCTTGCTCGATGGCACCTTTGGTCCGGTGAGACCCGACCAAGCCGACACCTTGCAGCGGGTCGACCGCAGCGCACGCGAGCTTCTCGATCTGATTGAGGCGACCTTGGATCTAAGCCGCCTAGAGGCAAAGAAGGTTCCACTCGACCTGGGTGACGCCGACGTTCGACAGCTTCTCACTGACCTCCGCCACGAGTTCGACGACACCCGGACACGGGAAACCGTCGACTTGATCTGGAACGTCCCTTCGCAGCCCACCAGTATTTGCACCGACGCCGTGAAACTGCGGATGATTCTCAAGAACCTCGTTGGCAACGCCTTGAAGTTCACCACCGAAGGGTCGATCACAACCACCGCTGAAGTGAGCGACGACCGGATTGTCTTTACCGTCCAGGACACGGGAATCGGGATCGCCCTTGAGTCACAAAAGGTAATCTTCGAACCATTCCGTCAAGCTGATCGCAAGATCTCAGGAGCCTACGGCGGTGTAGGCTTGGGCCTGTACATCGTGTCGCGCCTGGTCGAAAACATGAACGGCAGAATCACTCTCCAGAGCAAGCCTGGGGAAGGGTCCACCTTCCGCGTCAATATGCCGGTCGATTTGAAAAAGTCTTTGAGCGAGAATGTTTCGACGAGTGCGACACAAGCGACCGCGAACCCTACGGAGCTTCTCCTCGACAGCATCGCGGAAGACCCGGAAGAGATCGAGCATCACCTCGGCGTCGCCTGACCAAACCGGGGTGTGGCTGACCAAACCGGGGTTGAGTTGACGGCGCCCGAACTCTAACCTCTGCGCGTGCTCCAGCTTCTCTACGATACACCGCCGGAGTGGGCGCCCGCGGCGTTGGCAGATTTCGACGCGTTCCTGCGCGATCACGCTGCCAACGAACGCAAAGCCTCGGCCGCAGCAATGCGTTTGGCGGTGCATCACCACGACATCCCGATTCTCGTCGACGCCATGGTCGAGGTCGCCCGCGAGGAACTCGAACACTTCGAGCAAGTCTACGAGGTCATACGCGAGCGCGGCGGCAGTCTCGGACAAGACTGTCCAGATCCATATATGACGGAGCTCTACGGTGCGATGCGCAAGGAGAACAAGACCACTTTTCTGCTCGATCGACTGATTGTGTTTTCGCTCATCGAGGCGCGTGGTTGTGAGCGCTTCGGACTGGTCGCCAAAGCTCTTGAGCCGGGGAAGCTCAAAGATTTCTACACCGAGCTAACCCGCGTCGAAGCTCGCCACCGGGCACTCTTCGTCCGCATCGCCCGGCAGATCTACGACGTCAAAGAAGTCGACGAGCGCATCAAGACCCTGACCAAGAGAGAGGCGGAGATTGTCAGCGCCCTGCCCCTGGGACCCTGCTTGCACTAGAAGCGACTCGGGGCGCGGCTCGGCGGGAGCCTTGAGAATAAAGCACCGCGCTTCTCAGTTCGTTCATCGGTTCGCTACGGCCGCGGAACCGTGTTGCCGCCCTCGCGGGAGAGCACCAATCCCAGAATCAGTGTCGAGATTCCGACGAGCGGGGCCTGCCAGGGCGGCGACGCAGAAGTGACCGTCGCCACATGGTAGTTCGCAACAAGGGTAGGCACGTGCTCGACGACGCCGACCGCAGCCATCGCCCAGTAAGACCACGCATGTCCTTGTCGATACGGAATCAGCAAAAGAATCCCGATGGCGAGCGCCGAGGCCAAGAAGCCGGCTCCCTCTGTCCTCATCATTCCCAAATACAGAGTCTGGTACGCAGGCTCCAAGTCGTTCCACGATGTCTGAACAACATCCGAGTGAAACGGCAGGAATTCGTTGCCCAGCACGAATACCAGCCCCGCGATGGTCATATAAATGACATTGAGGCCAAAGCAGGCCACCGCTATGCGCTTTTTCAAACCGTCAAACCTCCCCCTATCCGCGCCGTTCGCACGCAGACCATCATCCCTACAGATTATTCGCATATGAACGGCCGACGAGCGGGAGCACCATTGGATCGATCGACCGTCTGTGCCTGCGACCTTGCTTGCGGGTTATCGCATGATAGCTTTGTTGCACGAAAGCCCGAATCTCGTCCGTCGTGCGCGGTAGAGCCAACCCGCAACGGACGGAGGCGAGCAGCGAGCAATGGGACGCCCCAAGTTTGAGCGATGAGTAGCAACGACACCGACAAGCGCACGCGGCAGGACGTCTCTCCGCGATGACGATCGCCGCAGCGAATTGGGCAATTCGTCACGCCGTTGACTGGGTGTCGGCCGCGACCCCCGGGCTCGGTTCCATAGAGCGGCAAGAAGCTGAAATCAAAACAGAGCCGCTCCGACCGTCGATCTTGCCGAAGAATTACCTCGTCGAGTTCATCGCCGGAACCTTCGGCCCCGCCTCCAGCGGCAAGGGTTTGACCAGACATTTCGAGAGCGCAGAGCACGTCCGGAGGGTCGTCACTCGGACCAATCTCGGAGTCATGACTGCCCAGGATCTCGAGGACAGCTCGCGGCGCAAGCTCGACGAGATCAACGCGACCCGCGCGGCCAAATTCAGGCACACGATGGAGTTCATCGCCGACTATGTGCTGGCTTCCACCAGGCACCGCAGCGACATGCCCGGCGTGATCCGGGAGATGTTCTACTTCGACGATTCACCACTGGCGCAGCAGATCGCCGTACGGATGGCGGAGACGCACTTCATCGAGCGTCTCGCCAAAGAAGGTGCGGGGATGCCTGACCGTGGTTACCTGGGTCTGGAAACGACGGCTGCCGCCAGCCGCTTCGTCAAGATCGAAGGTCGCTTCAGGTCGGAGCTTGCCTCCCTCATCCCCGAGTCCGAGACGGACAGCGATGGAATTCGAAAGACCATCAGCGACGACAAGATGTTGAAGATCATCAACCGTGTCTTCGATGTCGTCGCTCCCAGAATGTTGCTCGTCGGTCACAGCCAAGGCGGACTGATTGCACTTCGCGCAATGCAGCTGGGAATGCGGCACGTTCGGGTCAAGAGCTCTCGGCGCTTCCTTTACTCGCCGCGCAGCGGGCGCGTGCACCGTTACAGTCCGGTGGCTCTGGCGATCGGTCTCGGTACTCCATTCGACGGAATCGACACGACCCCAGCAGAGATCACCGGCGGCCAGACCGAGAGCTTGAATGAGGCACGTTTGCCTAACTGGGTAAGACTATTGATGCCCGGAGTCGGCCAGATGATTCACCGGAGCAAGTTTCTGAAGAAGCTTCGCGGAGCCTTCATTCCCTTCGACTGCCAGGCGATTTCGATTGCCAACCCAGACGATGGCTTCGTTTCGTCGAAGAATGCGCGGTTGCCGATCGGCGATTTCAAGAACATGCACAACCTCACCGTCAGATCGACCGAGCGCTTTGACGTTGCCGAGATGGTTCCCGAGGCGTTTCGCGCGGTCATGGGATTGTGGCCGGCAAGCCGGCTGAGAGATGCGCTGAATGAGGACCCAGGATACGAAGGGCTGCGGCAACACTGCTCGTTCCTGGTCGACCTCGGCGCCAACTGGGACGTCGACAAAGGCAAGATCGTGCGAGAGATCTTTTCCGGCGCAAGCGGACAAGGCATCTTCGACGAGATGATGTTCGAGGTGAACTTCGACGGAGTTCGAGAGCAGTTGATGGCCAATCTGCTCTACAAGCTGCGCGCCGGCGCCCTCGAGGATCGCCGCAAGCTCGACTGGATGGTGCCGCGACTGAAGCACATGATCGAGGAAGAGGAGCTTCCCTTTCTCAACAGTATCGACAAACGCGCAGTCCTGGCGCTCAACTACCTCGAGCCGCAATAGCCCGGGTGCACGCGGCGATGCGCCGCAGTTGGGAGGAGATGGTGTCACGCAAGTTTCCAGAGTCCGACTGGAAGATCTTTCGTCGCCTGAGAGAGCTTGCCCTCGAGCGGTTCAGCGAAAGAGTGCTGATCGAAGTCCGGGACACAATGTCCGAACCCGGCAAGTCCGCTCACGATCGGTATCTTCAAGTCTACCGGCTGTTACAAGAACGGGATCACGAGATGGCAAGTGCGTTCAATGATTCACGCAGGTCAACAGCGATGATGCAACTTGCCGTGATCCATTCGCATCAGTTGCTCGAACCAGACGAAGTCTCCGAATTTACAGCCTCGACGCGAGAGACCCTCGAGTTTTTCGCAGCTGATCGGCTTGCGAAGTGAACCCGTGTAGCAACGAAGAGGCGCGCTCGGCTCATCGGGTAACATCTGACCTGCTGGGAAGGGGCGGGAGTCTGCCGAGCCGCAGCCCACGCCTGCTACCCGGCTCGGCAGGAGCCTCGCCCTCCAAAAAGAGTTCAGGAGCCTCGCCCTGAAAGCGCCGATTAAAATCGGCAAGGAGAAGCGGATGAAAGATCCGTACGATGAAGGAATAGCGAACCGCATCGGCCCCGAGTCATGCGTTGGCGACTGAGAGGTCGCAGCGAAGCGTTGACAGGGGG
>JAJCZJ010000123.1 GCA_029262455.1 Deltaproteobacteria bacterium
GGTTCCGAGCTGTTGGCGGCCAGCAACGTGAGGGCTTCCTCTTCGTCGAGCATCAGGAGCCTGGGGTCGAAGAAGCCGCCCGAGGGCTCGAAGGGGAGATCCTCTTCCACCCCAAGCACCCAAGCGTGGTCGGAGGTGGCAGCGAACAGGGATTCGACGGTCGCGGCGAACTGGTCGCTGCGGAGCGCATCGATCAGCTGACGTGTGTTGGGGAACTCGACGGCGCGCATCTCGTTCAACCCACGTTCGCCGACGATTTCGCCAATTGCGCGGCTGGCGAACACTTCGGTGGCACCGTAGTTGGCCCACACGGGGGCGATCGCCTCCTCGTAGGCGGCGAAGGCCTCTGCGTCCTCCACTGCAGTGAGTTGGACGAGGGTCACGGTGCTCGGTACGTCCTCGAAGTCCAGCAGCGCCCGCATTCCCGACTCACTGAAATGGCTCGACCCGGAGCCGAACTGTGCCAGCAGAGCCTGCTCCGGCGTGGTCGGCGCATCGTCGTCACCGCACGCGGCGAATAGGAAGCAGCCGGCAATGGCGGCGATGGCGAACAGGTGTGCGGTTCGTTTGTTGAGATGCATGTGTTCTCCTGTGCCGCTGAAGCGGTGGCCTGTCGCGTAGGTCCTTGGCCAGGGTACGAACTCCTGACCGTGTTCAGAACATGCCGGCGAGCTCGGGCACGGGCCCCTGGAACGAATCCTCGTTGTCGGTGCGGATCACGAGGTTCTGCTCTGCGAGCAGAATGATCAGCTCGTCCGGGGTGGTGTATTCGACCAATTGCCAACCGTCGGGAAGCGAGGGCTCTTCGCTCTGCCGGTTGGCGTCGCGGCCGATGCGGAAGTAGACCTCCCTCTCCGGCGAGACGAGGAGGTACATGGTGCGGCGAGCTCGGAACGTGACTTCGTGAAATTTGCGAACGGTCGAACCGATCAGTAGCCCCTGATCGTCGAGCGGAATGCCGGGCTGCGTGACCGTGGCCGAATGCCTCCAGTCGAAGCCGAAAAGCTCCTCGTCGAGGTACTCTCCCTCGACGGCGGCGTCCGGAGAGCGCAGGAACCGGCTGGCATCGGGGTCGCCTGTGCGCGGCTGATTCTTGAACCACCCCTCGGGTATCTCGAGGGCGTCGAATTCTTCGCGGGTGATCTCTTGGCTGATCCATGCACGGAGCGAATTGGGCGATTGGACTTCGATGATCTCGAAACCGGTGCGCTGGTTGCCGAAAAACTCGGCGAGGCGGCGTCCGATCTCCAGCCCCCGGTCGTCTTGCAGGAAGTGGCTGGCCTGCTCGAGGCGGTCGTGCGGTTGACCCGCGGCGCCGGGGATCGAGTCGATCAGCTGCTGCTGGGTTGCGCACTGGCCCAGGTTGCCGGGGTCGTTCGCAGCCCACAGCGTGAGGAACGGCCGCTCGAAGGATGTGAGCCCCTGCCACGCCTGCTCGTTCAGTCCGCCGAGCTCGTTGACCAGTGAGGGAAACGTGCGCGGGCCGCCCATGTAGATGCGGCTGGGGAAAGGCGCATCGTATGCGGCTTCCTCTTCCGGCGGAAGATCGAACCATGTGATCGCCTCGACCACCTCGGACGCCCGAAAGTTTGATGAGGTCAACGAATATTCGATCCAGGCGCCAAAGTCCCCGGTCGAAGGAAGGAGCGGCTCGCAACCGTCGAAGAAAGGTATCTGCTGTGCTGGAAAACCTTCGAAGATCGACGGAATGTCTTGGATCTGGTCCGGGTCCTCGACCGAAGGAAACGGCTGAAAACCGGCGGGGAAGACCGGTAGGGTCCCGTCGCCGACCGCGATTCTTGCAAACAAGTCCGGGTTCAGACCGGCGAATCGCAGTCCGATCAGGCTGCCCCAATCCTGCACGAACATGTTCATGTCGCGCAGGCCGAGCTCCTCGACGAATCGTTCCAGCCGATCGTAGTGGGTGAGAAAGCTATACGATCCGACCTCAGTGGGCTTGTCGGAACGACCCATGCCGAGGTGGTCCATTGCGATGACGCGGTAGCCGGCGTCGGCGAGCACCGGGATCATCTTACGGTACAGATAGGACCAACTCGGTTGGCCGTGTAAAAGCAGGACGACCGGGCCGTCGGCGGGGCCTTCGTCGACGTAGGCTTGGCGGAGTCCGTCGATCTCCACGTATTCGGCCGCGTACGGCCAGTCGGGGAGCGATGCGAAACACGCGTCCGGCGTACGGACGAATTCGATGCCCTCCTCGGTCGTCATGATGACCGGTTCGGAATCGCAGGCTACGGCACTGCCGCCGGTCGACCCCCCGTCGTCGTCACCGCAGCCGGTGACGATGGTGAGGGTCAGGGCGAGCAGGATTGCGTTAATGCGGTTGGCTTCGGGCATGTTCTCCTCGTAACTCTGGCCGGCTCAGCAGCTTGCACGGGTCCAATCTGCATTGGTTCGTCAGAAGTCGATGTCGGCAGGTAAAGGGCCCTGGAAGGAATCCTGATTGTCGGTGCGCACGACCGTGGTGTTGAACGGCAATCGAATTGGCAGGTCTTCCTGAAGGCGGAACGTCCGGAGCAGCCAGCCTTCCGGGATGGTCGGTGTTTCGGAAGTGCGCCGCGCGTCGCGACTGATCAATGCGTAGTGCTCGCCGGCCGGCGAGGTCAGAACGGTAATGTTGCTACCGGCGCGCCAGGTGAGCTCGTGGTCTTTCTGGACAGTCGAGGCGATCAGCAGATTCTGGTCGTCGAGAAATCCTTGGAAGCCGACGATATTGGTCATGTGCTGCCAGAGGGCGCCGAACATCTCGCGGTGCGTGAATACGCCAACCTCGCGGCCGGGCGAGCGCAGGAATCTGCCCTGGGGGCCGGGGGAGTCGTCGCTGGCCACGCCGCCGCGGGACTGGTTGCGGTTCCAGCCTTCGGGAAGCTCGAGTGCGTCGTATTCCTCGGGCGTGAGGTCGAAGGTGAGCCAAACCGTGCCTTCCGGATCGAACACCTCGTGGACAGGGTTTCCCGACAGAGGCCCGGTTTGAGTGATATCCTGATTCGAGCTGATCGTAATTTCGCTGTATCGGAAGTCGTTGAGCCCGGGATACGTTATCAATGAGTAGTTGTGGGCGAGGGCGGCCAAGCGATGGTATCTGCCCTCTTGGCGGGTTTCGTTCGCGAGTAGCGCTTGAAAGGCAGCCATGCTCGGCATGTGGATGATGTTGATCTCGTCCCAGGTCCGATCGTCGCCGATGAGAACACCCTGCACGACCAGTTGGGCGGATGGGAAGACGCCAAGACCCCCGCCTGATGATGCGCTGTTGGCGACGTACTGCTCCCACGCCTCCTTCCCGGTGCGCGTCGGCTCGTTCGCACCCTCCTCGTACTGTGCGATGTCGTGGAAATCCTGGACGTGGATGAGCTCGAAGGCCGGGTCGTCCTCGGTTGCCGGGAACGGACTCGGTAGCTCGGTCCCCGGGGGCAGGAGCGGCGGCGATAGGTGGGTCACCATGACGATCGTCTTCTCCACGCCGGCGTCCTTGTGAACCGCCCGAGCTTGGAACTCGGGGTGGGCCACCATCGCCATGAACGCCAACGGGCAGGGGTACTCGACCACTGCCACCGTGTCCCAGACGGTCTCGTCCCCATCGATCTGCGTATCGACGTCGGTTACAAACGCGAGTCGCGCGCCGATGGCCTGGAGGAAATCAAATGGGGAGTAGAGCGCGTCGGCCTCGCGGCCGGTCAGGTCCGTCTCCCTGCCGTCAGCATACTGCGCTCTCTCGCGATACTTGATCAGGTTGAACATGAAGAACGGTCCCTCGGTTGGAGCGTCGATCATGCGCTGCAGTTGCTCTTCGTTGACGTCTCCCGTGGAGAGAGGATTGCTCCCATCCGTCGACTCCAGCAGCACCTGCAGGTTGGCGGGGTCGTCGCACAGCTGTGCCGTCAGCTCGAGGGGCGCGACCTGCGTTCCGTCACCGATAGTGTCGCCCCCATCGTCGCCGCCACAGCCAGCCGAGGCCATACAGATGGCCGTTGCTAGGACAATGCTTGCTCTTCGAATCATGGACTCCCCCCTCCTGCTTACTCCAGCATCCAGCCACGAGTTGATCCAGCGCACGATTGAGGCACAGACGCCGAGTATGCTCACCACCCTAGTAGGAAGATGTTGAGCGGTTGCAGAGACGCTATTTTTTCGTAATCGCACTCGTAGGGGATTCTCCTGTCGGTCTCTGGCTCCGCCGCTCAAGAATTGGTCAACAGTTTCGAGCTGGAATCGGCATGTTGGTCGACTCGAACCCCCTGCGATGACACAACATGACTGATCTTCCACACATCCTCGTCGTCGAGGACGATGCCGGCGTCGTCCAGGGGCTGATTCGCGGGCTCAGGCAAGCGGGCTTTCGCACCAGTCTGGCGATGGCCGGCGACAGCGGTCTCGAGCGAATCCTCAAGGAGCCGTTCGATCTGGTGCTGCTCGATCTGATGCTGCCCGGGCGCAACGGTTTCGAGGTGCTCGAAGCAATGCGCAGCCGCGTTTCGGTACCGGTGATCGTGCTGTCGGCGCTGACCGATCTTCCGGCGAGACTCAAGAGCTTCAAGAGTGGTGCCGTCGATTTCGTTCCAAAGCCCTTCTTCATGGAGGAGTTGGTGGCGCGGATCCGCTCGCGTCTGGATCTGGGTTTGGCCGAGCCGCGGCGCGAGTTGCGTCTGGCGGACGTCTTCCTCGACCTCGACGCGCGTCTGGTGCTTCGCGATGGCGCCGACCTCGGCCTTACCGGGTACGAGTTCAACGTCCTCGCCTTTCTGCGAGAGCGCGCCGGGCGTGCGCAGACCCGTACGCAGATCGCCGACAGCGCGCTGTCGGAAGACGGCGAGTGTACCGATCGAACCGTCGACAGCCACATCTCGCGTATCCGCAAGAAGCTCGGGCCCGCAGCCGGCGCGCGGATACAGACGGTGTGGGGTATTGGCTACCGCTGTGACGTGGAGGATGCGTGAACCAGTCGATTTCGCGGACGCTGCTGATCGGCGTCGCGCTCGGCAGCCTCGTGGCGGGAGTGCTGGTCGTGCTCGGTCTGCGCGCGGCCAGTCCTGCCATCCGAATAGCGACCTTGGAGCGCCAACTAGACGCGATTGATCACGCCGCCTGCGAAGCTGCTCCAGATTCTTGGGGGTGGGCCTCGGGAGACATGTCCTTCTTCGCGTACGACCGCGCCGGGCGCTCGGCCAACCCCGAAGCACCACCGGTGGAGGGCGGGCTCTTGCGGCAGGCGGTTGGCGAAGGAGAGGTCGCGGTCGAGAGATCGGCCAACCGCATCGTCTTCGTCGTCCCGCACGCAGCGGACGGGCCGTGTGCCGTGATTCGGGTCACCACGAGTAGCCTCGAGCCCGCCGTCGCTCCCCGTCTGCTCGGAATTCTGACGGTAGCGGTCGTCGTCGCGATGATCTTCGCCGTCTTTGGCACTTTCTGGCTGCTCGTGCGGCCGCTGCGGTCCCGCATCGAGGGCTTGGCGGTGGCGGCACGAAGCGTCGGCAGCGAGTCGTTTGCAGAGCAGCCGGGTGGATCGGATGCGCTGGCGAAGATCGCCGACGTCTTGGCACGTAGCCACGGTAGAATCGTCGAGGCACAGGACGCCCTCGAGGAGCGCAATCGAGCTCTCGAGCAACACCTGGCTGGGATAGCCCACGACCTGCGCACCCCGTTGTCGAGCATGCATCTCGCACTGGAGGCTCTGGCGACGCAGTCGACTGGCGAGGTGCAGCGAGAGGCGCGGCGTGCCCTGGCTGACGCCGTCTACCTGTCTTCAATGGTGGAGAATCTGCACGAGGCGACACGGCTCCGTCATGAAGTCGACATCACGTCGGACAGCGTCGAGCTGTCCGATCTCGTCCGTCGTTTGGAGAAGCGCTTCGCAATCGTCGGTCGCTACGCCGGGGTAGAAGTCGCCGCCAGCATGCCCGAAGAAGAAGTCTGGGTCGCCTGCAGGCCGGCGTTGGCGGAGCGTGCTGTGGCCAACGTCGTTCAGAACGCCGTCGAGCACAATAGCGAGCCTGGCCACGTTGCGGTTACCCTCTCGCTGATCGATTCTGGGAGGCGATTCGAGCTTCTCATCGCCGACGACGGTCCCGGGCTTCCGGACAAGACGATGGCAAGCCTGCAGAACGAGACGTTTCTGGTCGACGATGCACGCCCGCGCGGTCCCGGTATGGGGATGCTGATCACCACCGAGGTCGCAAAGCGGGCCGGATGGTCGGTGTCGTACGAGGCCCTCGATCCGACTGGGCTTCAGGTTCGCCTCGAGGGACCGGTAATGGAATCACGTCAATGAGGAGGCGTCGCGTACCTGAGGATCACTGAACAGAGCGGAAATGGTCGAGCAGAAGGTCGGCGACCCTTTCGCCCTCGATCTCGGTGATCCAATGGTTGACGCCTTCGAATACTTCGAAGCGGTACGGTGCGTCGATGTAGTCAGCAGTTGCCTCGGCGCTCTCGCGGCAGATCGCGATGTCCTCATCGCTCCACATGAATAGCGTGGGTACCTCGATCGGACCCAGCGTGGACATCGAGAGGTCGGGACCCGCGCTTGCCCGATACCAGTTCAGCGCGGCGCGCATCGCGTCTCGATTTCCGAGTAGCTCGATGTGCCGGTCGACCGCTGCGGCAGGAACGCCATCGAAGATGCTGCGGAACATTATGTTGTCGTTGGCGAGAAAGATGGCCTCGGAACCCGGCATGACAAACACGTCGATGTAGCTCGATGCCGAGTACTGGCACGAGCCCGGTTTCGTCCGCTCGGCGTTGAAGCCGTCGGGGTGAGGCACCGAGATCGGGTTCAACGTGAGTAGGCGGTCGGGGGCGAACACACCGACGATCCAGGCGACCGCCGCTCCCCAGTCGTGTCCGACCAGGTGGAAGCGCTCCCAGCCGAGCGCATCGGCCATGCCGGTCACATCGAATACGAGGTTGGGCATGGCGTAGTCGGCGACCGCGGGCGGGCGGGCTCCGGCCGAGTAGCCGCGCTGGTTGGGTGCGACGGCGCGGTAGCCGGCTAGACCAAGAGCCTCGAGCTGTTCGCGCCACTGCCAGTTCGACGACGGGAATCCGTGCAGGAGCAGGACCGGCTCGCCGCTTTCGGGGCCGGCTGCAAGAGCGTCGAAGACGAAGTCACCGCTCTCGATCTGGATCTCTTCGATCTCAGCCGAACCTTCAGGTGAGGTCGTGTCGTCGTCGCTGCCGCAAGCGGTGAGCAGGGATAGCAGGACCGAGGCCGCGCCTAGGAATCGTGCTCCGCGTGCCCGCAGGATTGTCCAGACCTTCATTGCTATTCCCTTCTGTTGGATGGTGATGCGAGCAGCGAAGTTCACTCGAGATCGCCGATCAACCCGCTGCCGAGAAGTACCAAGACGTCCTCGCTGGTATCGTCGCGAAATGTGCGAAACACTTCACTCGCGATCCAGGATCGAGCGGCAGCCTCGGACTCGACCCGGAACACTACCGTTCCCTCTCCCCACGGCGCGTTCTGGGTGTTCACGTTGACACCTCCGACGACCGTCCGGAATCGTGCAATCAGCTTGCCCCCGTAAACCATCTCCGGCGCCTCCGCGGCTCGGGCCAGCAAGAGGATCGCGTTTTCGAGATCCTCGCCCTCGAAGCGAAAAATGTGCAGCAGCAGCGGGACGTCGTCGGTGGCCACGGCTGTCGTTCGAGACTCGCAGCCGACGATGCATCTCTGGAAGCCGAAGATGTAGTCCTCTTGGCGTGCTCCGCGCTGCTGCAACGGGATGATCTCCTGGAACTCCGGGGAAGCAACCATGTCCATGAACCCCGAGGCGCTCGGGTAGAGGGGAATTGCCAGCTCTTCGTGGACGTATGCGCCGCCGCTCGACGGGACACCCGAAGGCGCCTCGATGGTCGCCCGACGCTCGCCGGTTGCCAGGATCTTGGTGCCGCGATCGGCCAGGATCTGGGAAATGGCTGCCCCGTAGGTCAGATAGGAGTCCGGATCCGCGAAGGAGAACCAATTAAACGCTGCCAGAGGGCCTTCGAGCTGCGCGCAGCCTTCCGGTGTGACCGCTGCGACCTCGAGCTGAAACGGGAGGCTCTCCCGCTCGAGGGTGACGGAGGAAAGGCATGGCTCATCCGGCCCTACCTGCTCCGGAGAGTCGTCGTCGCCACAGCCAAGGATGACAGTGATCAGAAAGAGCAGAAGAGCGGAGGCACGCAGCCGGGGTATTCGCATTCGCTTACCTCTCACTACGGGACGTAGACTCGGACGAGGAAACCGGTTGGTCTCCCCGGTTCGTTACTCGCCAGGTACACCTCGCCGTCAGGCGTACACAAGATCGCGCCGATCGTCGCGCGCGTGGCTGGCGTGGGGACTCGCAACAGCTCGTCGCCCGTCATCAGATCGAGAACCACCAGATGGTTGGACCCGTCGACGAAGTCGGTTGCGTAAACCATCTGACGGTCCGAGACCACAGTGCTGCCCGAGCTGATGCGGAGATCGCGCTGCCAGAGAATCTCGATCCCGCCATCGTCCATCGGCAGGAAGGCGTTTACGAGACCTCGGGCCTGATCCTCGCCGAAAAGGATGCCGGTGGCCTCGTCAGCGGACAGGCCGGAAAAGCTCCAGCCGGCGCGGGCTTGCGGATCGTCGAAGAGCGGCGGCCCGGTCAGTGGCGGCATGTCGGGCGTGTAGTCGGTGTCGACCTGCTGCCAGAACACTCGCATCGGTAGTGTTGCGCCGAAGTTGGTGTTGGTCGTGTAGAAGACACGGCCGCCGAGAATCATCGGTGACGTCGGCTCCTGGTTGACACCGGTTCCGTCCGGGTCGAATCGAGAGATCCAGTCGCGATCGAGAGTCAGAGATCCCGGCTCGACGACGTAGCGAAACGTTTGCTCGCGGTTGAGGTGGTACAAGTGTTCCACGCCGTTTTCGTCCACAGCGAGCGAAAGGCGGGCCGAGGCGCAGTCGCAGTCGGTCGAGAAGACGATCTCCATGCTCGCGCCGTCGACCAAGAGCAAGTTCGCGTCGCCCGGTACGAATGAAAGCGATTTGAGGATCAGCTCGCCGGTTCGGCCGGTACTCAAGCCATTGTAGACGGTCGCGGGGCTTGGCCTTGGCAAGTCGATCGAGACCTCGATTCGCATGGACTCCGGCTCGATCTTGTACAGATGAGCCTGCGATACGACGTATACGTATCCGTCCGCGTGGACGAGCGCGCCGCCAAGGTACGGCAAGCCGCTGCCACGGTCGAGATCCAGATAGGTAATCTCTCCGTTGGTCGGATCGTACTTAGCGAAGTACGGAGCCGTCTCGTTCTCGCCTGTTGGCAACCCATCGATCAGCCCGACGTAGACTTCGATGCCCAGCGGTGTCCCGCCGAGGACGAAGATCTCGTCGGGGTCGCGGGTGTAGAGGAGGACGGGGGAGGGCATCTCGATTGTCTCGACCGCGACTTCCGCAGCGGACACGCCGCGCGGCAGTCCGACGTTCCGCAGCGTGTGCGTGCCGTTGAGGTTTTTGCGCTCGGTCGGAAAGTGCGTTTCGTAGAGCGAGGCTCGATAGCCCACCAGGTCCCCGCTGCTCGACTCATCGTCGCCGGAGCAGGCGAACAGAGCTAGGGCGGCGACCGCCAAGACGTAAAGAGATCGATTCATGGTTCCGCTTCCGGCTGCCGGAGCGAGTGTCGCGGATCGACCTTAGAAGCGGTTTGTTGAGCGACTATGGAGGCGGTCGGGATTTCGGTAGTCGATCGGATGTGTGCGTTTTCCCGCTAGATCCGGCTGTTTCGTCGTGAAGGGGTCATTGCGAGAGCTTCGTCAGCACCGGGATCGTAGCCACTGCCAGCGTGTCGCCGAGCTGCTTGTCCGACGCGATCCGATTCATGAACCTGCTGCCGAGCATGGCGTGCATGTGGTCGATGCCGGGGTAGTAGACGGCGGCAAACATCTTGAAGTTGCTTTCTCCCTCGACGACGACCGCGGGGCCCATGTGCATCGGGCCGTAGCCGCCCTCCGCCATGCCGCGCGTCATCTCGCCCGTGTATGCACGGTCCGCTTTTCGCTGCTTGGAGTCGCCCGGCAGCAGAAAGTTGACGATCACGACTGCGTCCTCGCGCACGTCGCGATAGGTGTCGAGCCGCTTCAGCTCCTCGCGCTTTTCGAGGAGCGGGGGCAGGGCCTCGTCGTCGGATACCGGCTGGAACGGCAGGATCGGTTCACGGCGCAGCACGATGTCGCGAAGTCGCATCACCCCGAGCCCGATTGGGATCATCAAGTTCATCAGGACGGGGCGTCTGAAGCCGAGGGTGTAACTGCGCTCGCAGTCGTCCAGTAGCCGCTGGAGCTCGGGGCTGCTGCGAGTGCGGTCGAAAGCTTCGCGCGATGGAAACTGCGCGATCATCACCCCGCTCCAATCATTTTCGATCTGGCTCGACGGTGCCATGGTCAGGCCGACGAGGCCGGCGTAGACGACAATCCCGCCGCCGGGCCCTGCGATCGCCTCTTGCAGCGCTCGGAGGACGGCAAGCTCGCGCTCCCGGCTGCTTTCCGCCTCCAGCTTTATAAGAGTGGCCGAATGGAAGGAGCGACTGCTGTAGATGAGCGGCTGTCGGTCCTCGGTTCGTTCGCGACGAATCTTCCAGTAGCGGTGGTTTTGCCAGGTCGCCAGACCGAGGACCGCCGCCGCGACGACGAGGAGCACCGTCGTCATCGTCCGCCACCGGTCGAGCGGAGGAAGCTTTGGCTTGTCGTGCGAAGAATCTTGACCACCCCTGGTACCCGTGCGGATTTCAAAGATCACTTGTCGGAGGCCCGCAAGGCCGCGGACTCGATTGAATCGTCGCCCAGGTTATGGCATCAGCGATGACATAATCGCAACTTCCTCTGATCCGCGTGCGGGCGAATCTCGATCTCGACGAGTCGTGTGGCCGAATGTTCATCAAGCAGGTTCCCTGGGCCGGGGCGTCATTACGATCAAGGGGCGAGTTCCAAGGCAGCGGCGGAAACACGGACGCGTTTGAGCCTGGCAAACCTGTTGCCTACCATTGGGGTACGAGGGGTTACCGCGGGTAAGGGTATGTCAGAAACAGGGGATGTGTCTCGCACTCGAAGACATATTACCGAAGTCGTCACCGAAGAGGCGATGCGCAGGGAGTCGTACAAGGTCTTCCGACACTTGTGCGGTGTGTCGCGGGAGTACCCAATCGACGGGCCGGAGGCCGAGAAGCTTCGGGACAGTCAAATAAGTCAAGCAACGCACCAGATGCTTCTCGGTGCCTTGCTTTGCGTCCGCGAATATCAGCCGAAGCACTATAGTGCGCTGGCGACAGCGACCCTGAAATACCTTCGAGAATTGATCGAGAAGGGCAGCGCGGAGTACGAGGTCAAGAAACCGCGCGGAGCCAGGGAGTTCTGGGGATGGATCGGCGGCCCGGAAATCGCGGTGGCACACGATGAGATCGTACGCAGGCTCAAGGAGGCTTGGTCGAAGCAGCCAAGACCGGACGTGCTGCCCGATCGCGACGCGGCGGAGCAGAGTTTCGTTTTCAAAGCACGAGGAAACGAAAAGCTTCGAGCAAGCAATCTACTTCGCTATGCCCGGACGCGTGATCGGATCGCCGCCATCCGAGGGGCCAGTCTCGAGGTGATGAGGACGGAGATCAGCGACTCGACGGCGCGCCGGTGGCTCAAGAGTCTCAAGACGCCGGCGCGCGTGAGCCACAAGATTCTAGCCAACGCGCTCAAGAGGACTCCGCGAAAGATCCAGGACCTGATTCGCGAAGGACGGGCGCAGAATCGCGTCGCTCCGGAACTAGATCGGCGTTCCGAGTAGATCCACGATAGGCGACGCTCGGCGCCCGCAGCCGTGCCCCAAGGCGCGTGTCGCGACGCACTGTCAACAGGGCCATCCCGCCCAGCGGAAGCGTTGGGCTGAAACTCGCCCTCCGCAACCGCCCGAAACTGAGTCGTTTTTGATTCGGGTGAGTGTACGCGCTGGAAGCGCCTGCAGCCCGCGTTAGACCGCCGGTTCTCCCCATAGGATCGGCTCAGCCGCGGGAACCTTCAACTCCGCGGCCGTGGAGAAGCCGTATGGGGAAATCCGAATTCGGGATGACGCTCGTGCCGTCAGTCAACTCTTCCAGTGTCCAGAAGTGTCAATGGGAAAATGTGTTACCGGACGCTCATGAAGTCGACGAAGAGCGAAGCGTCATCCTCGACCTCGAAGGTCTGCGAAGGCTCGGGGAGCAGGTTGCTCGAGTCCGGGAAAGGCTCGTCGGTCGGGAGCGACCGCAGCCCGGAGTTCGCGGCCCCGGAGGAGCCGAAGTTGGACAGGATGCAGGAGCTGCATCGGATCTTGGCGCGCTGTGCGGTCAGGGTTCTGGCTCGGAAGGGGGTGATTGACGAATGACCGAGTCACCGCTCCAGCACCCGGCTCTCACGAAAGAACGATTGTCGAAGACCGCGATCGTGTACTTGCGCCAATCGACTCTCGGGCAGGTCGAGGAGAACTGGGGAAGTGGGGAGCTGCAGCGCAGGCTAGTCGAGAAGGCCGAAGCCTACGGATGCGCGGATGTCTTGGTCATCGGCGACGACATGGGCAAGAGCGGCAGCCGGACGGAAGGGCGTCTCGGATGGCAGGACATGATGCTGAGGATCCGCGCCGGCCTGGCCGGCACTGTCTTCGCGTACGACGTGAAGCGTTTGTCGCGAGAGGTTCGCGATTTCAGTGAGCTCATCCATTACGCGCGAGAGCACAATGTTGCTCTCGTTCTGGATGGTCGTGTGCTGGATCCTCGAGATCCTGGTGACGCTGCGCAGGCCTACGTGATGGCTACGTTCGCGGAGTTGGACAACCGCACGCGTGCGGATCTCTTCCGGCAGACTCGGCGTCAGAAGGCGGAGAAGGGAGCCATCGTAAGCTCATTGCCGGTCGGATGGGTCAAGCTGCCGAGCGGTGTGTACGACTTCGACCCCGAGACCAAGCCGACCATCGAGTACATCCACGACCTGTATCGCCGCACCGGTTCCGTACGCCGCACCGTCCGTGTCCTCAACGACGAAGGGGTCAAGGTCCCGACCCGCTACCGGGGACGTAAGCTGAGGTGGGAGCAGGCCACGCAGGCGCGTGTAACCAGGCTTCTGCGACTCGAGGCGTACGCAGGCATCTACACTTACGGTAAGACGGAGCACCAGCCCGAGTTTGGAAAGTATCCGGGTGGTCTGCCGCGCCGGCGACCGGTTGCGGAGTCCAAGCAGGTTCGCGTCACCGGGCTGTTTCCCGCCTACATCACGCCCGAGGAGCGTACACGGTTCCTCGAGCAGATGGCTGCGAGCGAGTTCCACAAGAGAGACCGCGCCGGGCAAGGCGTCGGGCTCGTTCAAGGGAAGCTGGTGTGCGGCGAGTGCGGCGACAAGATGACGCCGTGCTACGTGCCGGAGGGCCGTGGTGCACACCGCTATCAGTGCACCTACGGTTCCGCGAAGACCGGCGCCGACCCGTGCATGTCGGTCCAGGGGGCGGAGGTCGATGCGGCCGTCGAGCGTGCCTTTCTCTCGGCAGTTTCGCAGCCAACGCAGGATTCGCTCCGGGCGGCGTTGGAGGCCGAGGAGGGATCGAAGCGTTCCAAGGTCGACCGCCTTGAGGCCGAGCGTGAAAGACTTGCTTACGTCGAACACCGTGCGGAGGAGCGCTACGGCTGTGTTGATCCTCGCAACCGACTCGTCGCGGCCGAACTGGAGGCGCAATGGGAGAAGGCAAAGAAGGAACGAAAGGCGTTCGAGGAATACGTTGCGCTCAACCCACCCCCTGAAGCGAAGGAAACAGTTTCCGAACAACTAGAGGAGCTTTGCAGAATTGTCGCTGACGTGCCGGCGTTGTGGAGCGACGACGCGATCACCAACGTCGACCGCAAGCTGATGCTGGCGTGCCTGATCGACCGGGTCATGGTGACCAACACCGCCGAGTCGATCGAGTTGTCTATCCTTTGGAACAGCGGCGTCGAAACCCAGCATCGGCGTTGGCGTCGAGCTGGAGTCGATCGGCTGATTGCTGATTGGCATGCGGCCGGGAAGACGGCTGCCGAGATCCAGAAGCTCCTCGAGGTCGGCGATCCGACCACGGGCCAGACCTGGCCGCGAACGAAATCGGCAGTCTATCAGGCTCTGCGGCGTCTCGGCCTGCGGCCGAATCCTGGCCGTCAAACACCGAAGCCAGAGCGCGACCACATGCGGGAGCTCTTCGGGCGTGGCCTGACGCTGCCGCAGATCGCCGAGGAGCGAAACGCAGCCGGATCGCGCACCCCGTTCGGGAGGCTGTGGAACGCCAACGGAGTCTACAACGCGATCGGCGGCAAGCTCGGTCGCTTCGATCGTCACGAGGATCTGCACCGAGAAGTCCTCGACGACGCCAAGCGGCGCGGTCTCACCAACAAGCAAGCGGCCGAGGAGTTCAACGCACGCGAGATTCCGCGTGTCACCGGTCGCCAATGGACGGCCGACGCCGTCCGGCAGCGTCGGAGATTCCTCAACAGAAAGACCCGTGAGGGGGCGGCCAAGCCGTCCCCCGATCAGAAGGCAACTCAACCGGATGACGGAGGTAGTGAGGATGAGTGAGAACGAAAGGAATCTATCGGGTGAAGGTCCGACTCCGGGCCGAAAGCTGGTCACTGTTGACCAGTTCTGTGCGGACAATCCGGCGTTCACCAAGGGCTCGATGCGCTGGCTCCTGTTCCAACGCGAGAACAACGGTCTGCACAGGGCGATCGTGAAGGTCGGCCGTCGCGTCCTTATCGACGTCGACAAGTTCTTCCAGTGGATCGACGACCAGCAGGATAGGCCGCTCAGCGACATCGAGGGGTAGTTTGCCGACGTTCGAAAAGCGCCGCAGGGGCGACGGGAAGTTCTCTTACCGCGTCAAGGTCCGGATCGACGGATCCTTGTCGCGTTCGAAGACCTTTCGTCGTCTGACTGACGCCAAGAAATGGGCGCAGTCAACCGAGGCGGCAATCCGCGAGGGCCGGGACTTTCCCGAGCCACGGGCGCGCAAGCGCACCGTTGCGGAGCTGATCGAATGCTACGAGCAAACGGTTCTGCCGCAGAAGAGCAAGTCGATGATTCGCAATCAGGGCATCCAGCTCCGCTGGTGGCGCGAACGAATCGGCAAGCTACGACTATCCGATGTGACCGCCGCCACGTTGGTCGAGTGTCGCGACGAGTTGGCGAAGGGCAAGACGAAATCCGGCCGCCCACGCTCCAAGGCGTCGGTCAACCGATACCTCGCGGCGTTGTCGCACTCCTTCACCGTCGCGATGAAGGAGTGGGAGTGGATCGCGACGAACCCGTTCGAGCGAGTGACGCGATATCGCGAGCCACGAGATCGGGTTCGCTACCTGAGCGACGACGAGCGGGCGCGACTTCTAGCAGCGTGCAAGTCCAGCTCGAACCGCTACCTGTACACGGTGGTAGTCCTGGCACTCTCCACTGGCTGTCGCCGCGAGGAGATCATGACACTGACCTGGCCGAACGTTGATCTCGAGCGCGGAATGATCGTCCTCGAGAAGACGAAGAACAAGGAGCGGCGCGCCGTCCCGATCACCGGCCCCGCGCTCGAACTACTACGTGAGCTCAGGGCAGAGTGTTGCGCCGACACTCCACTCGTGTTCCCCCGACGCGACGGCCGAAAGCCTATCGCCATCCGCAAAGCCTGGGACAATGCCGTGAAAGCGGCCGGCATCGAAGACTTCCGCTTTCACGATCTGAGGCACAGCTGCGCCAGCTACTTGGCGATGAACGGCGCCACGCTTCCGGAGATCGCCCACATCCTCGGCCATCGGACCTACGACATGGTGAAGCGCTACGCCCACCTCAGCGAGCAGCATACGGCGAAAGTGTTGGGGAAGATGACGGCTCAGATATTCATCAGTAACTGACGAGGTCCAAAGGGCGGTGTGGCTGCGAATCAAGAGTGAAGGGCGAAGAACCCGCTTCATCTACTCGGGATCGGCTAGTGCCTATTGGGGGGCAGAGTGGTGCGTTGTCAACGAGTTTTTCACTTTTCCGACACTGTCGGCTATAGTCTGGGCTCGTTCCCCTGGCATGAGGGGGCGCTGGCCGGGTATGGCCGAGGCTGTGGGGTGTGGTGTGCAAACGAGAGGTGGTCTATCCGACGTCCGACTCGATTTTTCTTGTCGGGCGGGTAATCGAGCCCCGGACAATGGCGGACGGGTTGGGATTAGAGCGAGAGGCGATGCTTAGCCGACACAGAGTGTTGCTTGCCCTTCTTCAAGCTGCTGGGGGGAAGTCGTCCCACCTCCAGCTGACAAAGTGGGCGTTCTTGCTGAGCGAAGAAGGGCGTACACGCGGTGGGAGCGCGTTCTATCGGTTTGTGCCCTACCGACACGGACCGTTCTCTTTTAGCCTCATGCAAGAGGCCGGCTCTTTGGTGCGGGATGGCCTAATCGAGGAGGTCGACGAACGAAATTGGGCGATACTCCCGGAGGGGGGCAGAGCTACCGCCGCTGTGCCAAAAGATGTTCGAAATGACGTTCATCAGATTGCGCGTAGGTATAGTAGCGGTACCGTCGAGTCGTTGGTTCGCGACGTCTACGATCGGTTTCCATGGTACACCGTCAACAGCGTTAGAGACCCGCGGGCGAGGCGGCCCAAGACCGCGCCGGCGATATACACGGTCGGCTATGAAAGCCTGTCTGTCGACGCCTTTCTCGACGGCCTTCTTCGGCGCGGTATCGAGCAAGTCGTGGACGTTCGACACAACCCTGTCTCCCGCCGTTACGGTTTCCACAAATCGACTTTGGCGCGTCTTTGCGGGAAGCTCGAGATCGCGTACGAACACGTACCAGAGCTCGGCATCGATTCAGCTACCCGGCGTGACATAGGTTCAGAGCAGGAGTTCGAGGAGATCTTCGAACGCTATAAGAAACTCCAGCTCCCGGCGCAGTTTCAGAGCGTGCGCCGCGTGGCCGAGATGGTATCCGGGATTCCGTCGGTCCTGGTTTGTATGGAGCGGGCTCCATCTTCCTGTCACCGCTCGCGCTTGGCGGAACAATTGGCGAGTCTCTTGCCACTGCCCGTCGAACATCTTGAAATCGAGCGGTGACCTTTAGGGAGAGAACTAGGGTGCTCATCACCGTGATGACGTACCCGCACCCGTCAGACAAGTACACGGAGTTAGTTTGCACTGCCGGAATCACTGAGGCGCGTGAATGGGTTCGGTTGTATCCCGTCGACTACCGCTATCGTCCCAGAGGGCAGCAGTTCCGCAAGTACCAGTGGATCGAGTTGGATCTTGCCCAGAGCGGAGCAGGTAATGATCAACGTGTCGAAAGCAGAGAGCCGGATCTCAAGTCCATCAGGGTTCTCGGTCCGCCCTTGACGACAGAGCGCGATTGGCAAGATCGCTGCGAAATCGTCGACGCGATGGAGCACCGAACGGTCAAACAGCTAAAGGCGCTCTATGACACCGATCGTATCTCCTTGGGAATCGTGAGGCCGACGCGGGTCTTGGACTTGGAGATCCGGAAGGCGGAGGCAGATTGGAAACCCGCTTGGCAGGGAGTTCTCCAGCAGCTCAACCTGTTCGGGCCACCGCCAAAGCAATTGCGGAAGCTACCCTACACGTTCCACTATCACTTTGAGTGCGAAGACAGCGACAAGCCCCACGTGGCGATGATCGAGGATTGGGAACTGGGCGCCTTGTTTCTCAAGGAGGAGGACAGACTAGGATCGAAGGAGGCGGCCGCTGAAAGCGTTCGGAAGAAATTCTTGGAGGAGCTCTGCGCGCCAAGCCGAGACACGCGCTTCTTCATGGGTACTCGTTTCCCGTACAACACGTGGCTGGTGATTGGTGTGTTTTGGCCGCCCAAGTCTCGACAATGGTCACTGCTGTAGCGGCGCGTTCCCGCTCCCCGGGCCTCACGATTCGACCGCAGATTCAGACTCCGATTTAGATCCGTCCTGCGACGGCCCGGAGCAGCAATTGCGTTTCCATTCTCTGCTCGCTGGTCGCGCGGTTCCCGAGGCGGGCCATTCGAGGCATCTTGGCTGAGCGGAGCTGGAGCGAGGGGCTGTCTTCACTTGCAGAAGGCGTTCGGATAAGGAGCAGATTCGACCATGGAGCCAAAGCCGACAGATGTCCGTCGACCGTCCGCGATCCCAGGTGTCACCAAAAGTGTCCCACGGCGGTCTTGGCTTCCGGCGCACCATCGTCTAAGTCTTCGGAATCCCAAGGTATGCTGACGTAGCTCAGTTGGTAGAGCAGCTGATTCGTAATCAGCAGGTCAGCGGTTCGACTCCGCTCGTCAGCTCTTGTGAAACCCCCTGCTTTGGCAGGGGGTTTTGCTTATTTTGGGGCCGGCGTTTGCGGGGACGCTGGTTGGCCGTCCTGCGGACCCGCGGAATCGGCGATACCTGCCCTACGTGTTCAACGGTCCGCTATCCCGCTGCGATTTTCATTGTTTGGAAGTCCTGGGCTGGGATTGGCGTGCGTAGGTGCCAAATGATTTTCATTGGGCGTTCGTCGGTGTGTTTCTCGTAGTAGGCCGGGCCTAGAAGCAGGTAGGGGAGAGTTTCTCCTCGTGCGTCTGTTCGGCGTTCGCGTACGAAGAGGAGGACGGTGTTTTCTGCGTTTGGTCGCGCCTCCATGTAGCGTCGGCCGGTGGTTGTCTCAGGATGGCACGATGGTTGTGTTTCCCAATGGAAGCGCTGGCGCGTGATCGGGTAGTCTCGGTACAGGGTGGTCGGAGAGTAGTCTTTCGCTGATTTCTCTAGAGTGACGAAGGCGGCGTCGGTGCTGAATTTCTCAATTCTCAGGACGCCCTCGCGAATCCGCTTCACTGCGCCCTTTTTGTCGCGTTCGTCGGAGGCCGCCATGATCTCGTCGAGCGTGTACGTTGCGTGCACCCGCAGCGGCAACGACGCTAGCTTGCCGTCGAGTGGCGCGGCTAGGCGCCTTGATTGGTCGTCCAGGATCTCCAGGAGTGAGCGCAGCTCTTCCATGATGGGCTTGTTGTTCCACAATGCCTGCCATGCGTCGGACATTTGGTTTAGGGGCTGGCGCATGAAGCCGAGGAGGACGAACAGCATGCGCTGGTACGGGTCGGTGTCGTCGGGCTCGGGTGGTTGCTGTCCGCGCACGAGCTCTCGCAATCGGCTAAGGCGCGTCGCGTCGTCTATGTGGAGGAGTCGCGCCAGGGCTCGCTCGATGACGGGAGCGTGATCGCCGACGACTGGACCGGCGAAGCCTGCTTGACGCCGCAGGTCGGTGAAGCTCTGACCGGATCGGCCGTAGACATCCTCGAGCTCTAGCCCGGTCTCGGCGAGATACCTTTGTAGGTTGACGTCTCCGAGTTGCCGCAGGTCGTCGACCAAATTTTGGCGGCCGCGGCCGACTTGTTCGCGGAGGTTTCGCAGTACCGCTTCCTGCGCCTCGCGCTCGAGGATGATGTTGCATCCGCTGGGAAGACTCGGGAATCCCTCCTTCACCTGGCGCTCAATGCTGCGACGGGTTCCGCCGATGAGCGCGCGAAAGCGGGTGTCGAAGCGGAACTTGCGATGGGCGTGGCCGATGAAGTCCAAGACCAGACAGCAGTCCTTGTCTGCTTGCCGTCGCAGTCCGCGGCCTAGCTGTTGGAGGAAGAGTGTCGCGCTTTCGGTCGGGCGCAAGAACAGGATTGTGTCGACCTCCGGCAGATCGACGCCCTCGTTGAACAGGTCGACGCAGAACAGCACGCGTAGTTTCCCAGAGCGTAGCTCGGCGAGTCGTGCTTTCCGCTCTTCGTCGTCGGTGGTGCCGAGCACGGCGGCAGCGGCGATACCGGCCTCACGGAATCGTTCGGCCATGAACTCTGCGTGGACAATGTCGACGCAGAACCCGAGCGCGCGCATGGTTTGAACGTCGGTGACCTTGTCGTGCACCTCCTGCAGGACGCGCTTGGCTACGAAATCGTGCCCGGTGTAGACGCTGCGCAGCTCGTCAATGTTGTAGCGGCCGCGCACCCACCTGACGTGATTCAGGTCGGGGCCGCGCAGGCCGAAGTAGTGAAATGGCGACAGGAGTTGTTGCTCAAGTGCTCTCCATAGGCGGAGCTCGGACGCGATTCGACCGTCGAACCAATCGAGGATGCTCTTGCCGTCGGTTCGTTCAGGCGTCGCGGTGAGGCCGAGGAGAATCTTGGGCTTCAGGTGGCCGAGCAGTCGCTCGTAGGACGGCGCGGCGGCGTGGTGGAACTCGTCGACGATCACGACGTCGTAGGCGTCGGGAGCGACCTTCGCCAATTGTTCGGCGTTGAGGGATTGAACGCTGGCGAATACGTGCTCGCCTTCGATGGGGCGCGCGCCCTGGTAGAGGGCCTCGCCGAACGAGCCGTCTCGTAGTGCAATACGAAAAGTCGCGCGGCTCTGATCGAGAATCTCGCGCCGGTGCGCGACGAAGAGGAGAGAGCGCATCCCCGCTTGTTTCAATCGAACGTAGTCCAGTGCGGCGACGATGGTCTTTCCGGTTCCTGTAGCGGCCACGACCAAATTGCGGTTGTGACCGCGCTCGCGCTCGGCGGTGAGCTCGTCGAGCATGATCTGTTGATGCGGCCTCGGTGTGATCTCGAGGTGCGGCAGGATTGTTGTGGAGTCAGGCCGATCGCTTTTTAGGGCGCGGTCGAGATCGATTGCGTCGGTTTCGGGGTCATAGTTGCAGAACTCGGGCTCGGCCCAGTATTGGTCGAAGGTCGTAGCGAACTTTTCGAGGATCGCGCCGTTGTCGACCTGGGAGAGCCGAACGTTCCACTCCAGTCCGTCGAGCAGTGCGGCGCTCGATAGATTCGATGATCCGATCATCGCGGTCGAGAATCCGGTCTCTCGGTGGAACAGCCATGCCTTGGCGTGGAGGCGGGTTCGACTCTTGTCGTAGCTGATCTTCACCTGGGCGCCGAGGCGCACGAGTTCATCGACGACGCGACGCTCGGTCGAGCCGGCGTAGACGGTCGTGATGACGCGCAGGCCACCGGGATGGCGGTTGAGAAAGGCTTCGAGTGGCTCGCGAATGATGCGAAGTCCACTCCATCTGAGGAAGGCGCAGAGGAGACCGACGCGATTTGCGGAGGCCAACTCGAGCCGAATCTCGGAGCCGAAGGCACGGTCGTGATGTGATCCGGTTACGAGATCGCTCGCCGACAACGGTGTCGCCGGGCGCTCTGGTGCTTGGGGCGATGCCAGTTTGCCGCTGGGGGCAGGGAGAATCGCCAGCAACTTGCGAGCGGTCTCGGAGAGTTCGTCGCCGGCGCGCCCGCCAGCCGTTCCGGCTTCGGCTGCGAGCAGGGCGACGATCTGATTTGCCAAGGCAATCTGCCGCGCCAGCCGTTCGTGATCTTTGCCGCGGAAAGAGGTGAGGGCTGATTGGATTCTCTCGAACAGCAAGCGACCGATCTCGACGGGCGCGTGGCTCGGATCCAGATCCGCAAGCTGACTCCGCCCCTCGCCGAGGTCGGCAAGGGCCCGTTCCAGAGACGTAGTTAGCGGCGATTCGTATAGGCCCGGAGCCAGGGATTTGTCGGAGGACGTGGTCACCGCGCAAGACGATGCGCCATTCGGGGGGCAGATTCCAGGCTCGGAGCTACTGTTCGGTGGTATCCCTGTTGGGAAGTTCTGGCTTGGGATGATCTATGGGACGTTGTCCGGCGCGTTGTTCGTGGCGCGACCGTGGAAGTGGTCGCCGTCGATCTATCGCAGTTGGTCGCATGCTGGGCGATATCTCTTCAACAACGCCTCTGTCCGTGTTTCCGCTTACACCGAGATCTGTTGCTTCCTTCAGGCGCGGCGATCTCCTAGGGTTTGATTTTTTGACGGGGGTAATGATGCGACTCGCGACGATTCTTAGAGTGTCTGCGCTGGCTGTTTGTGTGTTGGTTTCGGCTCTGCCGATGATTGCCTCGGGGCAGGACTGTCCAGGTGACTGCGACGGCGATGGGCGTGTGGCGATCGGGGAGCTGGTCAGGGGGGTCAATATCGCCCTCGGTCGGGCTGCGATCGATAGCTGCCCGGTGTTCGACGTCGATGTCAGCGGGAGCGTTTCGGTGGCGGAGCTGATTCGTGCAGTCAATGCCGCGCTCATCGGTTGTCCGGTGGTAGCCGGGGTGGTTGTCCAAGCGCCGTCCGCCGACTTTGTCCTTGCCGCCGGTACGGTGCAGGTGGTCATTGCATTCCCCGATGGCACCGACTCCGACTCGATTGTCGTGGAGCTGGATGGCACCGACGTGACTGATCTGGTTTCTGTGCGGTCTCCGCGCGGCGGCGGATCGGGTCTGATCGCCGAGGGGGAGATCCCCGATGTCGCCGGCGGTGTGCATACCTTGGCGGTGCGCGCGGACGTTGGTGGTGAAACGCTGGAGGATCGTGTGGAGTTCCGCACGATTGCTCTTAGCACCGGTTCTGAATGTGACATATTGAACAACGCCGAGTGCCTGCTGCCGTACCCCTCTTCGTGGTTCGAGACACCGGTCGCCCGCGATGATGGTAACCCGATCGAGGTGCAGTTTCCCCAGATCGGTATTCCGATCGTCAATGGGCCGGAGATCCCGGTCGATATCCTGAGCGGGCTTGATGGCTTCAGTCCGACGGTTCAGATTCTCATGCACTTTCCGCAAGGGGTGGATCCGGAGCTGTCCGACGCCGCTCGGCTCTTGGCGCCTGAAGATCCTGGGCCGCCTTGGATCGATACACGTACCTACGACGGTCGCTCCCTCGATGCCGACAGTCCGACGATTCTTGTCGATGCTGACACTGGCGAGCGCGTGCTGCACTACATTGAGAACGATGCGCACGCCGCTGGCGACCTGGCGCGCCAGACTCTGATCATGCGTCCGGCGGAGAGCCTCATCCCGGGGCATCGCTATATCGTCGCGATGCGCGATCTGCGCGATGCTGCGGGCGATCCAGTCATTGCCGAACCGGCGTTCGAAGTCCTCCGCGATCAGCTGCGTACGACGATCAGCGCGCTCGCAGCACGTGGTGCTAGGCTTGGGCCGGTTCTTGATCGGCTCACCGAGTTGGGCGTCGCGCGTGAAGATCTAGTGCTCGCGTTCGACTTCACCGTGCAGAGCGAGCGCAATCTGACGCGCCTGATGCTATCCATGCGCGACCAGGCGTACGAGTGGCTCGACGGGGTTGCCGCCGGAACGGTGCAGACATTCACGGTCGATGAGGTGATTGATCACGACTGCCTCGAAGAAGGGCAGGTGGTTTGGCGCGACGTCTCGGGTACTTATCGCAGTCCGTTGTTTCTCGATGCTGTTCCGACATCTGATGGTGTTCAGTTCATCAACGGTTTCCCGGGAGGTAGCGCCGAGCAAAACGGCTTCATGGATGCGCCCTTCGATATCTCGATTCCGTGCAGCTCGTTTCGTGCTGAAGTGTCTTATCCGATCGTGCTCGGGCACGGCTTGTTTGGTACCGGCCGATCGATGACGAGGGGGATCCCCGGACTTGCCGGATCTGTGGATGAATGGAAGTACATCGCCGGCGCCACTGACTGGCGCGGGCTTTCCGGTCCTGATCTCGGCTGGCTCGTGACTCGCGTGATCGGCGCTGGTTCGAGTGAGTTGCAAAACTTCGCTGCGCTACCAGACCGACTCAAACAAGGAATGCTCAATACCCTCGTACTGGCGCGGATGATGAAGCTCGGGTTGTTCAATCGTGACGCCGCGTTTCAGATCGAAGACCGCGGCGTTTTTCCGGGGGCTGAGGAGGAGATGTTCTACTACGGCATCAGTCTGGGCGGCATCATGGGCACCTGGCTGTCGGCGCTGACCCCGGACGTGGAGCGCTTTGGGCTCGATGTGCCGTCGATCAACTTTGCCTGCTTGCTCCAGAGGTCGACGCAGTTCGGCAGATTTCAGGACTTGCTGGTTGGCGTCGGTCTAACCGATCCGATGCAGACAGTCCTCGGCGTGCAGTTGTTACATGAGATTTGGGTGAGCTCTGAGCCCGCAGGTTATGCGCGCCACATTACGACCGATCCGCTTCCCGGCTCGGGTCCTGCCAAACGGATCCTGATGACGCCGGCTTGGCTCGACAAGCAAGTTTCGAATCAGTGTACCGAAGCGTCGGCGCGAACCCTCGGTTTGTCCAACTTGGCCGACGGCTCGATCCTCTCTGGTTTGCAGGGAATTCCCGATCAGGCGGGACCGCTGGACTCAGCGTACGTCATGTACGACACCGGTTCGTTCGACCTCTTCGATCCGGAGCATCAGGAGTTCATTCCACCTCTGGCCAACTTGATCCCGAGCGGCGTCTGCGATCCGCACGGAGCGCGGCCGCGCATCCCGGCTTCGATCATGCAGTTGGTCAACTTCCTGCAGCCGGGCGGGGTCGTCGAGAACTTCTGCAACGGCTTGTGCGACGCCGGGGATGCCAGTGAATGGGACCTGTCGCGGGCGATGCCGTGTGACCCGTTGGCGAATTGATGAGCTGCTAGGTTCTGGATCGTTCGCTCGTTGCAATCGTCGGCGAGCGATCGGCGGCCGTGCCAGGGCACGACGACGAAGTCATCTCTGGCATCGTTCGAGGAGGAGGCCGGCAGGGGCGTCGAGGGCGGTCGAATATTGTGACGAATCAATGGTTCAGGACACTAGGACTCATGCTGGAATACTGATCGAACGTCCGCGCCACCGAGGGGTTGGAAAACTCCGACTGCTTTTGTCGGGGGTATTGCTCTTTGGAGGTGGCCGGGGTCTTGCCGTGGCAGCGGCGGGGCATTGCGGAGTTGCGAGGTAGTGGGGAACGTGTCAGATGGGGGCGTTGCGCAGGAATGCCCAAACGGTCATCGCGATGATCTCCTGTGTGTTGTTGCTCGATCTGTTTCGCCAGCGTATTTGCGAGCGCCCGGGACTTGGGCTGGGCAGAAAGGACAGCAGTTGACCATGTACACAACTCTGCGTCCGGCCGCGATGACGGTCACGACCTTGGGACTTCTCGGTTCCCTTTTCGCAGTCGGTTGTTCGAGCTCCGACGACGCGGCGCCCACGGGTGGAAGTGCAACGCCGACGCGTCAAGTCGCGCCCTCTGCAACTCAGTCGCCTATGGCGACAGGGACAGCAGGAATCTCGACACCGAGCCCGACACCGACACCGATGCTGCCTGGGCCGCCGTGCTTGGTCGACGTCGGGGCGCCGGTACCGCCGTTGGATCCCTGCACCGAAACAGCCGGATCCGCGCCGAGCGGGGTCTCCCTTCAGCCCGTCGCCACCGGCTTGAGGCGCCCTGTCGGGATCGCGTCTCCACCGAACGATGCCTCGAGGCTGTTTGTTGTCAGTCAGGACGGTCATATCCAGATTATCGAGAACGGACTCGTCATGCCGAATCCGTTTCTGGATCTTCGCGCACGCACGAATGCCGTCCAGGAGCGCGGCCTACTCGGGTTGGTCTTCCATCCCGACTTCGCTCTCAACGGAACATTTTTCGTCAACTACACCAACGAAGAAGATGCCAACGTCATCTCCCGTTGGCGCGTCTCGGACGACCCGAGTACTGCCGATGCGGATAGCGAGGAAATCATCTTGGTCATCGAGCAGCCCTCGGTCATTCACAATGCCGGGCAGTTGGCTTTCGGTCCCGACGGGTTCATCTATATCGGTGTCGGCGACGGTGGCCCCGGAGGCGACCCTTCGCGAACGGCCCAAGACCTCAGCCAATTGCTGGGAAAGATTCTCCGCATCGACGTTGATTCTGCGCGCCCATACGCGATCCCCGACGACAATCCGTTCGTCGGGATCGAAGGAGCGAGGGCCGAGATCTGGTCGTACGGATTTCGCAACCCGTGGCGCTTCTCGTTCGATCGCGAAACCGGAGAGATGTATATCGCCGACGTGGGTGAGACGGGTCGGGAAGAAGTCACCGTCCAGCCGACTGGGTGCGGCGGCTTGAATTTTGGCTGGAGTATTTTCGAAGGAACACTCTGTCGGTTGAGGATGGATTGCGGCCTCGCTGACCTGGTTCCGCCAACCCTAGAGTACGACCGAGCAGGCCAGGGCGCTTCCATCACAGGCGGCTTCGTGTATCGCGGCTGCGCGATCCCGGAGTTGCGCGGAACTTACTTCTACGCGGACTTCGTGCAGGGATTCGTTCGCAGTTTTGTTTTCGTCGGCGGCGAGGTGCTCGACGAGCGCGATTGGACCGATGAACTCATCCCGGAGGGAGAGGTCGCCATCGGGCGGATCTCGAGCTTCGGCGAAGATGCGAATGGCGAGATGTACATCTGCGAGATCGGTGGAACGGTTTACCGACTCAGCCCCTCGCCGAGTCCATGACCTTCCGGCTGGGGAGACGTTCACGAGACGGTTTTCCAACCGCGGCCCAAGAAACGGTACCGGGAATGCGCCGAGACTGACCTGCTGCAGCCCGGAGGCAAAGGCTACGGCCGCGGGCCGGCTTTCTGAATCCAGTGCGCTAGGTCGTGCTTGTTTCGGCTCCGGACGGATTGAATTTGCTCCGCCGATCAATCGGCGACCGCAAACAGCGCTTCGCCAACTCCACCGCACCCCTTTCGCGATCAGGAGGCTCTGGAAGGCCGCAGGATTTTCAACTTGGGGAAATATCGGCGCAGGTAGCCCCGGTCTACAGCGGCGATCGCGTCGGTTTGTTCGTTGGCGTGTGCGCCGATCAGGAAGTCGGGGATCAGATGCTCGCGGGGTCCCCCCTGCTTGCGATACTTCCGGAAGATCCTGCCGGCTGCGAGGGCCGAGCTCATTTCGATTGGCGAGAAATGGATGCCGAGACCGCGCAGGATCGCTTCGAACTTGCGGCGGTCGAGTAGGAGCGCGAAGAACTCGGCAGCGACGATGTCGCAGATCACTAAGTCCCCGTCGGCGGATGCTTTGGCCAAAGCTTCAACCCAGGCCTCGGCGGTCTTTTCGCCCTTGGTGATTGCGATGAGGACCGACGTGTCGAGTGCTGTCGTCACCGGGGCCGACGCGGCAGCTCGATCGGGCCACGGAGCTCTTCGAGCAACTCGGCGGTATCCTTCGTGCCGAATTCGTCGCGGGCCATGCCGATAACCTTCTGCATCGAGGCGCGGTCTTTCCGCTTTGTCGCTTTGAGGTAGCCCGCGCTCTGGTCGAAGATGAGCACGGTGCCCTGTTCAAGTTTCAGCCTCTTTCGCACTTCGATCGGGATGGTGATTTGCCCTTTGCTGGTCACAGTTGCCTTCATGAGGTCAAGTGTAAGGATCAAAGTAAGGAATCTCAACCGGTGGTCTCGAGGGGGCCCCGGGCTTTCGTGCGGCGAGCCGACGATGCGCGAAACTCTCCGACGGCGACTTTGATTCGGATTGATTTCGGTCGCTGCTCGAGGCCCCAGGTCGCCTTTTTTCAAGGTCGCTTCCGGCATAGATTTTGTCCTGTAGGTCATTGCGACGATTCGTAGGGTGAAGGTATGTTAGCGGCAAGTTTTTGATGTGCTCAGGGGGCGAATTCTCGATTCGTCAGATGATTCGAGGGTCAAGGCGGGGCGAGCCTGGGTAACGAAATTTCGCGGGGCGACAGGTAGGCGAGCTACACAATTGGGGAACGGTACAAGCAACTCAGTTTGGGGATTTGATCGAATTGACTGGTACCAACGAAGGTTGCTCTCCAATGCCGCTGCGTTCTCTCTGGTGTTGCACCCGTTGGGTTAGCGGTAGAAGTCTTGTCTCCGGCGAATCCGGCTTCGGCTTATCGGTGGAACCTGGGGCACACCTTCTGTTGTCTTGTTCCCGGAGTGGACCGGCCTTCGGCGTGTTAGCGCGGCGCTCGGGAGAGTTTGGGCTCATTCGGTCTGCATGACTTCTCTGGCTATCTTGTTCCTGGGCGGCACCTTCTTTCTCTACTGCTGTCTAGCTGCGTCGGGAGCTGAGTTGCGTTCTCGGGCGTGGCTCGTCTTGCCGGCCGTTCTTCTGTTGTCCGCGGCTCTCGAGGTCTCTCTCGACGGATTCGAACGTTGGCACCTTCGTCTGCAGGGATTCGAGTTGGCGGTTGGCCCGGACCCCGGTGGTTCGGCCTGGGTCGATGTTCTCGACATCAGTGGCTTCCCACCGTCAAGTTGGCCTGACGCTAACGTCTCCCAAGGCCCCAGACGCCGGTTGCGCAGCGCGAGACTTCCCGTCGATCAAGCCGATCGGCCGATCATATTGCAGTTGAAGGACCAGGGTTCCGTTGTAGCGGCACCCTGGGAAGGACGGCTGCGATGTCCAATCGGGACCGAGTCGATGGCGGCCTTGACCGGTGGCGGTCGGTGGACCGACGACCTTAGTGGTACCTGCCACTTTCGTTTGCTCGAACAGGGAGATCGCATCACTCTCTTCGGCGACAAGACTTTCGACTTCGTTTCCGACGAGCGCGGTTGGGGGCTCCGTCTTGGCGCTTGTGACCTGCGGCCGGACGAGGCCCTCAGCCTCGAAGCTCGAGTACGAAACCGGCTGCGTGGCGGCGCTCGCAGCTACGCACTGCTGGACTTCTACCACCACGACGCGAGCTGCAAGCCGTCGCGTCTCGACCGCGGCAGCTTCGACTCCGAGCGTTGGGTCTCGATCGATAACGCGGCGGAGTCCGGTGGCCGGGGTCGCTACAAAGTTCCGATGCGCAGCTTTCTGGTGAGAGTCGACGGGGAGATTTGGCTGTCCCTTCTGGATGCTCCGGATACGGTGACCTTCGAACCGAAGCGGGCCAGACCAAATGCGGATCCGACGCATCATTTGACCCCCGAGGTGGGAGAGAAGACCGCGCTGCGGCTTCTGCGGCGCCGCTTTTCGATGCGCAAGGATCGCCTTGTCGAGCGTGCATCATGCGAGAGCGACGAAAGTTGCTGGTGCGCGTACGATCACCAGGGATTCTGTCAGCGACTGTCCGTAGCCGTCGTGGGGGAGACGTTTCATCTCCAACGCAACGAATCGAGGCTCCGCGTTGAAATCTCGCGCGACCAACAAAAACTCTACACGGTTGGGGTTCGCATTGCTCGGCGCGGTCAGCGCCCGATGGATCCGGAAACAGATACTCGCCTCGGATACACCGCCAACCTGTCGCCGGTTCCAGGCATGCGAAACCTTAGCTACCCCATCGCTCTCGAGGGAGGTGATTTCGTCCGTGCGGTTTTCGACCTCGCCCCGATGTGTGATGGAGACCAGGCCGGTTGTATCGACGTCAGCACTCTCGCCGGCCGCACGCGTTGGTTGAACGGCGATGTTGTCACCCTGGGGCGCCTGGGGCTCGATCCCACCGAACCGCTGGGGGGAGACTTTCACTTCGTTCAGGTGACGATCATGGACAGCCTGAGTGGAATCGTCGCATGCTCGTGCATCGCGCTGCTGATCTACGCTCTTCTGCTGTGGCCTCTCTTGAAGAGCAATGTTTCCCGGGCGGGATTTCTGTTCCTGACTTCGGGGCTCTCCCTACGGCTTCTGATCGCGTACAAGGTTTTTGTCCTCTATCCGTACGAGATGGAGGGGCTTAGCTCAGCATGGCGAGCGCTGGTGTGGGTGCCGGCGATCTACGCGTTGACGTGTTGGGTTTGGCAGACCGGTTGGTTGCAGCGGCTCGCCGAACGTCGGTCGCAGGTCGGGTGGGTCGCGAAGGCTGAGTCTTGGTTGCCGGTAGCAGCCATCCTCCTCCTCTTTCTCGGCCGTCTTGGGTTGGCTGCGATCGGCCTGGAAAAACTCGGTCCGTTGCGACTGGACCTCGTCTTCGTCCCCGCCGCTTTGCTCGCAGGTGCGTGGTTGTGGAACTCTTGGCGAAGCTCGAATTGGTTCTGGTGGTACATCGTTCGAGGAGCAGCTGGTGCGTTGCCGATAGCCGCTTCTATCGTTCCAGGCGGCGACAAGGGGACCGTTCTCACGATCGGGCCGGCATTGTTGATCGGTTGGTTCTTTCTTGTCGAGGAGGGACGATGGCGCTCTGGTACGAAGTTCCTCGCTGCGCTGGTTGGCGTTTGCTTGATCTCCTTCTGGTGGCTCAAGCCCGGGATGATGGTCCTTCCACCTACTGCCATTGAGACGGTGGACTGGACTGAAAGCGACGGAAATCGGTGCCCGACAGGCGAAGCGAATAGTCAGCCGGGTATGCCGATCGACGTCGCCAGTTATCGCGAGGCGTTTGAGGCTGACAACCTGGCGATTCGCGCAGCCGTCTTTTTTCAACCGGATGCACCGCGAAGGATTGGCACGCTCGAAGCTGATCAGATCGCTGAGTTCCTAGCTGTGTTGCGGCGCTACTCCCAAGGCAAGGACGGCAACTGGTTCGGCGATGGATACCTGCAAAACGAACTGCGGCGTTTTTCATCCAATATCGTCAGAACCCAACTCTACGACGCGGTCGTTGCCACCGTGGTCTTGCCAGATTTTGGTACGGTCGGGCTGGTTGGAGTGCTCCTACTCTATTGCGGGTGGATTCCGATCGCGCTGGCAGTGCGGTCTTACCCGCCGACCGGCGGTCTGGCCTTTGTGCCGCTTGCAGGTCGTCTGGGCGCATTGGCGATCTCGTCGACGGCTCTCTACATGGTTGCGGGAAACCTCCAGATCTTGCCTTTGACCGGAAAGAACGTGCCGTTTCTTTCGGTCCTTTCCGGATCGGACCTCGTATTGGCGACGGTACTGACTTGCATGGCCGCGACGTCTGACGTCGGTGTGGACGACGCGCGATGAGTCGCTGGGCTGCTGCAGTGATTCTCGTCATCGTTCTAATTGCTGGATGGTGGCACCGGACGGTCGTAGCCGAGCGACGCGAGAGCTTTCTCGAGGCGTCTGCCTATGAGCAGATCGTAAATCGGGGGGTCGTTCAGCACCTGTGTGCGGCCTTGGAGAGCGACCTCGGTGAAGCCGATCCGTGCGCCAAGTATTCTCCTTTTGGCGACCCGAATCTGGAGGCCGAGCGCCTGGTTTTGCTCCATGCCGGGAATATGCCTGGGCGCGCCGTCGTCGACCTCTTCGAAGAGCGTAGCCTGCTGCGCTTTGACAGGGCCGATCCGCGCCGCTTCGTCTTGGAGCGGCGCACGGATGGCACTTGGGGGCCGACGCGGTTGAGGTCAGGGTACCATCGACAGCGCCTGCCGTTCTCTGAGGCGAACCAGTGGCACGGAATGGTTTCTTACAGCACGCACAGCGCCCTGCCGCGTCTGACGGATCCCGATGGGAATGCCCACGTCACCTTCCGACCGAAGGCTGGCAACGAGAAGTGTCATGCGGTCGGGGCCGGAGGCGGGCCCGGTCAGCCGATCTCGTGTGCCCTGTGGAACCTGAGGGGAGGTTCGGACCGTGTCGCGGAGATTTGGGCAGTGCCGAGTGGCGATCGTGACGATCCACGGCTGGGGTTGGTGCTCGAACGCCCACCGAATTCACTCAGAGGGCTCGTGCGGCTCAACGGCGAGAGTCTGACCGGAGAAACTTTGCGGCGGCTAGAGCCGGGCGACTGGATTGAAATCCAGGATGCTACGGCTAGCCGATCGGTGCTGCGCTACTTGGTGGAGCAGCACGAAGGCGGTGTCCTTTCCAGCATGCGTGTAGCGGCGGACGGGATGTTCCGTGAAACGACGAAACATCCGGCGACGGCCGGACTTTTGGATGCCTTCGTTAGTGCGATGAACTTCGCGACGTACGAAGCGTTCGACATCGCGGGGCGCAATCGCCTCGACCAGGGGGACGCGGACAAACTGCAGGCTTTGGATGTGCGACTGACTTTGGACAAATACCTTCACAATGTCGCCCATGAATCGCTGGTGGGGTGGTTGGATTCGCGACGGGGTCGCGACCGCGTTTGGAGGTTCGGTGGCAAGCTCGGCGACCCTCCACGGGCGGGCCTCTTGATTGCCAATATCGAAAACGGCGAGATCCTCGCCGCCGCGTCTCATCCGTCAGCGGCCGATCTCGAGCGCGAGCGGGAGCGCCTAGCGCTGCTGATCGAGAGTAACCACCGGGATTCCATGTTGCTCGCGTATCAAACGGGACGGCTGTACGAGCGCGAACCGGTTCTGACGAGTAATCACAACTTCACGCGACACCAGATCGGCTCGGTGACGAAGCCTCTGTTGGCGATCAGCCTCGCCGCGGATCCGACGAGGGGGAGAGCGGTCCTCGAGCACACGACGCTTTGTCAAGGCGGAGCGGGTCACTACGTCGGTAGTGGGGCCGGTCGTGTCTGTAGGCAACCGGCCGATGTCCTGGGATTACCCATCGGCTGTTACAGGGACGCCGCGCAGGCGAGGCACGGCCAGATTGGTCTGGAGAGGTTTTTGGAGAGATCGTGCAACGCTTTCCAGTTCGACCTCGGCGCTATGGCCCTAAGCGAGGCGTTTGAGCTTGCCAGCGGTACGGGTGGGGGCCGCGCTAGCGCGCGCGATGCTTGTAGCGCAAACCAACTGGGAAGAGAGCTGGGGCGACCACATCCGGAGTCTGCGCTGGCGCGCTTTACGCGCTACTTCGGCGCCACGTGGGCTCTCGAAAATTGGGAGGCCGAGTTCCGCTACAAGACTAGCTTGTTGGGTCCCCTTGCTCAGGATCTGGACTCGGTTTTCGAGGACTTGGAGTGTCCCATCGAAACCGCAGAACAGACAGGCAGGCGGGTGCTCGCGCCCGCCGTACAGAGCCGCATCAGCCGCTTGACGACGCCCGGAACGCATTTCAGCGGACAGGAGATGAACAGTTGCGTTCTCAACTACGGAAGCTGGCTCAAGGGCGGCGGGTCGAATCGTTGGGCGAATGTATTGGTCGCCCAGGCCCTGGCGCGAATAGCGACGGGCACGAAAACGGAATTTCATCTCGTGAAATTTCGAGATGAGGATCAAGACGCCTTGGAAGTTTTCCAACCAAGGGAATATCAAGCCTTCTCCGCTGCCCGTGGTGCGATCTTGCGCGGCATGGGACGAGTTCCGTATCGCGGGACCGGGCGACGCCTGAGGACCACTCTCAGGAGCTGGATTGATGACACTCGCGGGCAAACGGGCCAGACCTACGGGGTGTATGCCAAGAGCGGAACCTCGAGCCGCGAGCGTTCTGTTCTGAGCACTTGGGATCTCCGGCGACAGAAGCCGGGTTGGTCCAAGGTTGTGGTTGAGGAAGGGAACTTGGCTTTGCTTTTCCTGCCATGCCAGCGCAGCGCCAATGGGACGTCGCACCATCCTGACAGCTTCGCATGCATGCAGCTTCCGTCGGCTGGGGTGCGACAACCGGGATTGGTGGTTTACTTGTGGGTCGAAGATCTGGGTGGCTCGGCGACCCTGATGGACTTCTATCGAAGTTCCCACGGCCAACAGCTGCTGGATGAAATCACTGTCTGGACGGCGCGCCAGGCTGCGAGCTGAGATGGATCGAGAACGAAATGAAGTCGCCTTGCTCTTGGGGCGCTGGTTCTTGGCCTTTGTGGTGTTGGCTGTCCTCACTGGCGTCGAGAACGGCCTCGTGCATCGCACGGGTTTCTTTCCCGCCGAGGAGATTGTGCCGGCGACGGCCGCCAAAGTGCTCCGATCACTCAATGAGCGGAGTTGGATCAGAGTGCGTGTTCCGTCAACCTTCCGCGATGGGGTTCCGGAATTTCTTCGCCAGCACCGCTTGTGGCAGGTCGTAGAAGGCGTCGATGCGAATTGGGTGTACCCCGACGGGACGTGCGAAGAAGAAGCTTCGCGACCAGTTGGCGACGCCAATCTGCGACCTGGCGACGAGTTTTGGTTTGCCTCCGGTTACCCCGCGCCGGATCGCGCTTCGAAACCCATTTTGCCGCCAACATGTGATCAGGGTTAGTCGAGGTGACTCGCGGTGGGAGTACCCTCAGGCAGAGTCTCGGTGATGGTCGGGGCCGACTCCGTGTCGTCTTTCGAGGTCTCTTGCAGGGGAGAATCGTGCAATGGCAGGCGGGGGGCCGGAGCGATTCGCTGTACAGGATCGCTTTGAGCCGAGCGTACGTTCATCCATAGCGCGGTTCCTTGCATGGCGAGCGAGACTACGCAGAAAGTGCCGAGCAGCCCGTAAGTCAATTTCGACGGTTGCCAGCCTGAAGTGGAAGTGGATGCACCGGTTTCTGAAGGAAGCGCGAGCGGGCCGTCGGACAGAAGATACAGCAAGTTGCGCAGGCGCTCGGGAGGGAAAGCGGTCTTCAAAGTGGTGAACCAGGCAGGGGCCTTCAATGGGCGCTTCTGCGTGAGAAATACAACCCGGACATTGCCGCTATCTGGCAGAGTCTCCTCGTATGCGTGGTTGGACGCACTCAGTGCCCATCCGTCGGGATCCTTCCGGAAGACTGCGTATGGCTCGTTCGACGCGTCCAGGGAATCGAGGAGTTTATGAAATCTACTGCCGCTTTCGAAGGCTTCAGCCAGCTCGGAGCGCAGCGGGGCACTCAGTTGTTCCGCGTTGACGATTACCAGGACATCGTCTGCGAAAAGCAGTCGCCGAACCGGAACCCAATCTCTATAGCGACCATCTAGAGACTCGGCGAAGGCGAAAATACGAGGCGTTGGGTACGAGGCCCGGTCTTCATCGTTCATATCTCACTCCGTAGGAATGCTCCGATAAACTGCAGCACGGCATCTGGGTCATGGGGAACCGTCTCGGCGATTCGCGCCAGCGCGGGGGTTGACCGTAGTTCCGCGCGCGTGGCGCGGGTCTCCAGTAACATTGCTTCAGCGTCGTGAATGATTGCAGCCTGGCGCCACCAGGCCGGCTGAAGCACTTCGGCAGCGACTTCTGCGTATGTCGTAGCCCAGACGTGAAAAAAGCATAGCTGGCCCGGCTCCAAACAACGGTTGAGGGAAAACCGCGCACTCTCTCGGGTAAGGTCCGGCGGCGAGTCCGCGTTCAATTGGATTAGCGTCTCATGCAGCTCCGAAGGGGACACGATCAGGAGAGCGAGCTGTTCGAGCCACAGTCGCCAATAAGAACTTTCCGAACCGTGCACGGCCGTGTACCAACGCGGCAGTTGTTTACGTGAACTCACCGGTTGCGTTTCCAGCAGAAGCGCGGCAAGCAACGCCGTCTCATCGGCCGAGACTCGAGGTAGAGCGGGCACTTCGATTCCGCGTTGGAGGATCGCGGCAAGGAAGATGCGGCTGCGCGGTCTTTGCAATGCTCGCTGAATGACCGGATTCGATACCTCGGAAAGAATCTTCTCTTGGGCGGCGAGCACACCTTCGGAGCGTATCGCCTGCCAGTCCGCCTGCACTTTCTCGCAGCGACTCCACATGGATAGAGCCCAAAGCAACGCCGAGTGGTCGTGGGCCAAAGACAACACGAGCGTGTCGATGCAGCGATCGCTCGGCTGCGGCTGTGCGGTGTCGTCGACCGGTACACCGGACAGCGCGTGGGCCGCGTGTCCTACCTGTTGAGGGTCGCCACTCTGCATCGCCTCGAGCAGCCACGAGGGGAAGCGGCGTGCCCGCACGGAAGTAGGTAGCCGCTCGACTGCCAGACGGAAGGAGTCGACGTCCTCCGATGCCAAGTCGCGCCACGCCTCGTTTGACAGCAGTGGAAGCAACTCCTCAGGCATGGCACGGACCAGTGCTCCTGGATTCCCAGAGCCCTCGAGACGTGACACGAGGGCCTCGATGCCGTCCATCGTGTGTGCGCTTGCCAAATACCATTGCAGCGTTTCCGTATCGTGCTCGAGTGCCCTGGCGAGAAACTTCGGATCTTGGTCGTGCCAGTCGAGTAGTCGTTTGGGTCCGAGCATGCGGCAAACATCTGCAAAGCTCGCTCGGTCTCTGCGCAGCCGGGGTTCGATCTGGCGAAATAGCCCATGGCATGTTGCTCTGGTGGTCTCATCCTCGACCCAATCGAGTAGCGCGGCGAAGTCTTCAGCGGTCGTGCCTGTGAGATCGACCGCGATCTGACCGTCGGTCGAAGTGGCAGACTCACCTGGTCCGACGCCAAAGTGGCGCCCCAACCAATGCCTCAGGCGCGACGCGCGGGCCGCAGCGGGATCGGCCGTGCGTTCCTCCAAGCGTCGCAATTTGGCCAGATGGAGCGTCATGGGATGGCCAGGCGTGAGAACATCTTCGAACTCTTCAGGTAGCTTGGCGAGTTCCCCGAAACGCTCGATCAACTCGAGGATAGGGCAGCCGCCCAATCCGTAGAATATCTTGGCTTGTTGCTGACGATCCGCATCGCTTGCGGCGTCGACCAGCCGGTTTAGGAGTTGCGCGCGTTCGATAGAAGTGGCGGGGTTTTGCTCGCTGGCTTCGGTTCGAAGGGGCGCGACTGTCATGACGGCCGCGCTCGAGGCATCGCCGCCGGGCCAATCATCGAACAAACCCTCGGTGCGGCTCGCGGAGCCGAAGACTTGCAGAAGTGGGCGGCGGTCGGCAACGAATCGGCCCATGGTGTACCAGAAATCGGTGAGCACTTGGCGTGCGTCTTTCGGATCGGTGGGAAGCGACAAGCCGAAACCGCCGAGCGACACGTCCAATGCTTGGAGCAAGAGCGCCTCAGAAGCGGATTGTCTCTGCCCCTCATCCGCGGCTGGAGTCAGCGGACGACCGATTTCATTCGCGAGTAAGATAGATTCAAATCGGGTATGGAGACGGGCCAGCAGTGGGACAACGGTGGGGGGCAGCTCGCTGCCGATCTGCAAGGGTTCCCAATCGAGAGCTGCGAACAGAACCGCCCGGATCGGGCGGCCGACATTGTCTTTCCACGGGTTGTCTCGGCGACCGACGCAGCACCCCGTGTCCCAGGTCAGAGAGAATGCGGCCCCATCGACTTCGGAAAAATAGAAGTGGCGTATGACCGGGTCGATCTTTGACAGGACTTCGTCAGGGATCCCGGACGCATAGCCCGGATGCCCGCCGGGCTTGTCCCGCCCTGGTCCAAAAGAGTTTATAAGGGGCGGAGGGCTCACCAGACCCAGTCGCGCACTGCGCGTTTCCATAGCTCGAGGATGATCAGATCGGCGTTGCGAAGTTCTTGACGAAAAAAGGCAGTTTTCCCTTCGACCCGCCCGTCTTCCCGCAATGGTGGCAATTCCCTCACTCCGCTCACTACGTTAAAGGGAATCACTTCGAACGGGATTTGGTTCTGCAGATCGAGCAGGTCGCTGGCGGAATCGTTCCCCTCCGACGCGCACACATGGATGAACTCGTGGGCGAGCCGCCGCAGTTGTTCGAGCTGCAACAAGGTGCGAAAGCTGCCAAGTAGATGCGAATTTTGGCGTCGGATTTTCTCTAGACCCTCGCTGATCCCGGCGATCTGCAGAGCAACGCGCGCTGTTGGACTGTGATCGTTCGCTTTGAGCTTTGGGACTGCGAGGCGAAGAGTCTCACCGCCGAACTGGCTCAAAGCAAGAATGATGCGGCCACCTTCTTCCCTGAGACGGTTGGCTTGCACTAATTCTTCTCTCCAAGCACGAAGGTCGCGGGCGAGGTCTGCGTCATGGTTCTCTGCTGTATGCGAAGGGTCTTCTGAGCCACCCTGAGATGAAAAAAGCAACGGGAGAACATCGACGCGGATCTTCTCGGGGAGCAAGTGCCAGAACGGTACGATCAAGACGGCGGTCTCAATTTTGCGCAGGTGCTCACGCCCTCTATTGATGTCGGCTCGCTTCTGCTCGACTTGTTCGGGGTCGCGCGCCTCGCCAAAGGTAAACCACTCCCCAGGAAAGTCCCACAGGCGAAGAGGTGTACCAATCGTCCTGCGCTCTCCCTTGGTGCGACTGTCTTCCTCGAAGTACCTGAGACTAAAGCTCGCGATCTCTGAGGAGGGGTGGCGTTCTTGCTGATACCAGGCGCCTTGGCGCCGAATCACCTCGACTGTGGTCGGATCGACGGAGTCCGTTGGCAGGGCTGCACGGGACGCCGCCTCAGTGACGCTGCGGTTCGCCATCCCGTACAGTGTCCAGAGGTAACGCGGCGGAACATGGCCGTTCCATGCGAGAAACGTGTTGAACTGAGTCTTGCCCGAGCCCCGCGGGCCAATCAACGCAACTTCGATGGGTTCGGTTGGTTTGGTGCCCATGGTTAGCGTTCCCTTTCGTAGGCTTGGTCTTTTTCTCGTTGGGTACGCTCTAGACTGAAGGTTACGGGGTAAGGAGCTCCGGTTACGGTGCGCATATCGATTCGAATTGCACCGTCCGGTTGGGCTTGTCGCAAGAGGTTCGGCCATTGCGCCGGCTCGAAAGTCCAAGCTTCGTTCCTTTTGAGGCTATCCCAGAAAGCCTGGCGGTCGTCTCGCTCTGAGAACTCGATGGTGTAGCGCTGCCGACCGAGATCTCGTTCTCGAAGCAAACATCCAATTCGAACGACAGTCATTCCGCCTTCCGATTCTTTCGTCGCGATGATTGGGCAAGATCGAACGCCCGCAGTGTCCTGGCAGGGGGCGTTGTGCAAAGTCCGCGAATCCTTGTAGGTGTCGATTCGGTCCAGTCGGAGATCCCGGGTCAAAGCTTCGGACAGATCGCGGAAGACGCTAGTGCGGAGCGGAGGCGTACCGCCCCCTCGTTCCGCGCGCTGCCTGAGCCACTGATTGACTGCGCCGAACATCGGGTTTCTTTGTGACCCGCGCATCGCCTTCGATGAGAGATTTGCGAAAAGCCGTAGTTGCTCGAGAGTCGAAACGTGTTTCTCGATCTCGGCGAGGGCGTTCTCAGCTCGCGTCTTGGCCAGCGCGGGCGTGGACCCGCGGCAGCGGAAATTCCCTTCGAGCAGAGGAAGTTGAGCCGCCAATGCTTTGACCTCTCTGTGATAGCCGTCTAGCAGGCGCGGGCCGCTTTCTAGGTGGCGGACTTGTGGTCCTGCACTAGGGTTTCTTTGAACCACGAGGCCGATTCGATCCAGTGCGGCTTTACATTCTGCGCGATCACCCGAATGCCCGCAGCGATCTTTCATCTGAGTCAGCGCTTGCGCTGTGGACCGTACCGGTCGCAGGACGTTGACCTCCGTAGCGAAGCGGGCCAGCGCGCCGAATAGGATGGGCAGTATCGACACGATCAGGAACTTTGTGGCGCGCCCCTCGGTTCCTCCGCCAGAAATCCACGGGCCGACGAGACCCACCGATCTTGCGGCCAGAGGGTATGATGCTGCTAGCGCGAAGATCGCAATTGGCGTGAAGTATACGCTCACGCCGACGAGCTTCGGAAGCAGGATTGCGATGAGGGCCACCGCGGCTACAAACCAATGCAGCTTGGGGAGCAGGCGGGCGCGATTGATCATCCGGCCCCGGGACAATAGCGAGGAGAGTGCGAGAGGGCCGAGCAGTGCAATGAGTAATAGTAGGGTGGGAGTGTTGCGCGCGAAGCTGTCCGCGACGATCCCCCGTTCATCTTCAGCGACCCAGCCGAACGTGATCCAAGAGGTTGCGGTGGCGACCACGACGGCGACTAGAAACGGCAGGAGTCGCGGGTGACTGATGAATTTTAGTGGGGCGATGATCGCCGGAAGGAGCCCGGGCGGAGGGATGGCTACATCAATCGGAGCGAACGTCCGCGGGCGGAATTCTTGGGTGGTGGCGGCCTGCGCCGAGTTCTCTGCCTGGACTACGTCGGCAGGTGCTGACTCGGTTGCGACACGGTCCGGACGCGGGGCGTCTGGCTCCCGCGCATCATCTTGTTTGTCGGCTGCGTTGGGCGGTGTGGCTTGGTCCTCAGCGTGAATGCGCCGCTTCGGATCGTTTCGAGAATCGGCCATGTCTTGTTCTCTCAGTCTTGTTCACTCGTAGGAGAAGCGCATCCGATACTCGGTGTTCGTTTCGAAGTTGATTAGACTGCAGAAAAGTTTTCCTGCTGTTCCCAATATACGAATGGATACGAGTTGAGGACCGCGGGGAACACCGAGTCTTGCCGTGCCGCCGCGTGGGATAGCAACGCCCGCGCCCCGTTCGATTTGGGCTTGCCGCAAGCGAACCGAATACTCGCTGTCGTTGAAAAAAACGATCGTTGGCGCGTCAATTCCCGTCCGTGGCACGGGGGCGGCGGGAGGGAGATCGCCGTCCTTTCCGGCGCATTCGAGAGCGATCTCGCGCTCAGCGGCCTGGCTCGGATCCTCGGCGGGCTGCGTCACAGTTGCCGTTGCGGTGGCGGACGGTGTCGTCGTTGGCGTGGCGGGCTCGATCAGGACCGAAGGTGTGGTTGGTGTTGCGTACTCGGGTTGCTCTGCGGCGGCCGCTGTTGGGAACGCCGTCGGAGTGGCCCGCCGCTCGCGGGTTGTGGGCCAAGACTCTGGTGTTGGTTCGATCTCGGGCTGTGAATAGGGGCGCCGGGCGATGCCCTCCGCGACATACGACGGGAGCGTATATCGGGGGTTCAGGCGCAGGATCTGATTGTGCCGAAATCGAACCGAGTGATACTTTCCCGCTTCGAAATCAACGACGACGCACCTCTCGTCCTTGAAGAGACCGAGATTGCGTTCTTTGATTCGGGGAGGGGCGCACCGGATGAATTCAGCATAGGCGCGATCGGCTCGCGCGCAGTCACGTTGAATCGTTGCGGACTCGACCTCGCTCTCCCACCGTCCGAGGTCGCCGTTTCTGCATCTCGGACTCCTGTTCAACGACGAGCAGCCTGACAGTGAGACAATAAGTGTTATCACAGCTGATACACTCGAGATTTTCTTGAGACCCAGATGCATGCGATACTTCCCTCTGGTGTGGGGTGCGATGTGATCCAGGTGTGTGGACAAAGCTGTTTCGTCGCGACATTGCAACCGCAAGGATCCGTCAGCAGATTGCCCCGATGCGCGCCGACTTATCGATAGGCGCGCCGTCGCATGCCATCGCGGTCTCTGTCAGATCCGGATCCTTCGCGATCGCGCCTTGTCGCTGGATTGTGCGAGGGCGAAGTTGCGCACACCCGGTGCCGAGGGGTGCGACGGCCGGTTCGTGGCCGATGATAGCCTTGGGTCGGCGCCGCCCGACTGGAAGTGAGTCTGGCGGCGCCGATCGAACTTTATTGTCGAAATCCAGTGGCGAAACTGGTTGCCTCGCATGTGATCGGAAAGCCCTCAACGGTCCCAGCGGCGAAACCTTCCCCGCTGGCGCTTAGTTGGCCGTTGTCGACGGTTCCCTCGATGAATACTTCGTTTCGGCTCAGCGCGAGTGACCCTTGCGCGAGTAGGAAGGGGCCGGTGAATCGAGCTCGGCTGCCGACGACCACGCCACGCCGTTCGAAGCTGAAGCCCTCACCGGTTACCGTGAAGCTGACCGCGCATCCATTCTGGTTGATGTTAATCACCGCGCTGGATGTAGCATTGATGGGAATGGAGAATGGCCCATCCTGGTCTTCTCCGACGCACTCTCCGTCAACGACTTCGGTTAAGCTCCATGCTCCGGAGATGTCTTCGCAACTGGCGGGGTAGAGGCCGTCGTCGAGCGAAACGAATTGCGCAGTGCTCGCGAAGCCGGCGCATCGTTGCACGGCCCCGGTGCAAGCCGCGGCGCACTCCTGGCACAGTAGTCCTGCGTCACACGCTGTGTCGGAGCTACACTCTTGCCCGACCCCCGCGATCGTCGTTGCACCTTCGTTCCCGCCGCCTCCACCGCCGCAGGCGGCCAATGTAACGGCCAGCGCGAAGCACACGGCTGCAATTCTAAGTGGGTTGAAGTTCGGTTGCATTCTTTCTCCTCTCAATCGTTTGGGGTTATCGAACCCTAGAGGTCTGGCCGAAGAGTGCCTTCGTAGCGAAAATGTCCATGCAGCGGCGAAGCCTCTAGCTTGAGTTGCTGTTGTCGTGTCAGGTTGCTCGCGCGATATTCCAGAATGGAATGGCGAGAGTACACTCAAAGTGCCCCGAGCTGTCCGCGTCGGTAGATCATCAAACGCCCGCCCCCCATGGTGTTTGTTTGCGCTTCGAAATGAGTGGTTCGAGCATCTATGCCAAGTCGAATCGACGTGTCAAGCAGATCGCTGGATTGAGTCGTAAGTGTTTCTACGAGCAAGCCGCAAGCCTTAGTCTGGTATTTTCCCGTGGTCCGAGAGTCGGGAAAGGGCGCTCAACGTTCCAGTAGCAGGGGGCCGAGCCAGTTGCCGATCCAGATTTTCCCCTCGTCGGAAAAGTGGCGACCGTCTGGCCGAAAGCGCTGGATGCCGTGGAGTGATGCGGCGAATTCGTCGTTGGGGCAGATCGCCGCGGACAGATCGATGATCTTCATCTTGCCGCTGCCGTATTTCTCTTGCACCTGCGGCAAGATGTACCGGTTCATCCGCTGGCGTCGCTGGCGGAATTCTTTGGCCATAGCACGCGGCCAATGGACACAAGGGGAGTTGAGCCACACGACAGTCTCGGCAGCTTCGAAGAATACTTCGAGAGCGGCGCGGTACTCTTCGATCAGCCATCGGTCGAAATCTGGATCTCCAATCGAGCGCGGTGATTGCCACGCGGAGATCTTGCGATCTTTGAGGTCCCAAGATGTGTTGCCGACCACGATTACGTCCGGATCGAGTCTTTTGAACAGGTTTCGAAATCGGTCGGGCCACTGATCACAAACGCGGCGAGAGCGCTCGTCCTTTACCCAAGCGCCGCGCGCGATCCCGCACCCTTTGGCGGCGACGTTTACGACGTCGACCGTCCCATCAAGTCTGGCCCATGCGGCCAGGCCTTCGCCGATGTCTCTCGCAACTGAATCGCCGGCCACCAGGATGCTGAGCGGTCGGGTGCGTGCTGGCGCGGTGTCCGAACTTGTCGGCGACAGTGGCAGCGTCGCCTTTGACGTCCGTGGTTCGCTCGCTGGATCCGATTCTTTCACGAGGCCTTGGACTAGGACTCGGGTCGACTCTGGGGCGGTTCCGACCAAGACGATGGCAACCGCGGCAATTGCAACGGGTGCCGCGATCCACCCGTTGCGACCGACCAAGTGTTGTCGAGATCGTATCGGCATTTCGATCCAACGGTAGGAAGCGGCCGATAGGATCAGGCTGAGGCCAATGCCGAGCAGGCCGACCGCCACGGTGCCCAGTCCGGTGCGTTCGGTATTCAGCCAGAGCAGCACGGGCCAGTGGTATACGTAGAGTCCGTAAGAGACGCGGCCGAGCCAACGCAAAGGCGCAATTGACAGAAGGGCGGGGATCGGGCCCCTTGGCTGCAGGGCGGCAGTGATCAATGCCAGGGACGACAGCGTGTAGAGCGCCAGACCCCACTCGTAGAGGGCGATGCTTTCGACTTCGGCGGTTGTCCAGGCATACAGAGCCATTCCGAACCCGAGCAGCCCGACAGTCTGAACGAGACCCGCCCGGTGGATGAGTCCGGTTTGGCGCGATCCGACGATGATTGCGAGGAGGCCTCCGGCAAGGAGCTCTCCGCAGCGGGTGTCGGTACCGTAATAGACCCGAGCCGTCGCGACATCAGCCGCACCGAGTGCTGCCATCCATGCCCACGACGTGACGACGGCGAGCGAGAGCACGATGGCGAACACGCGACGCGAACCCTTCGCCAGAGACAGGGTGAGCGCCGTGAGCAAAGGATAGACGAGGTAGTACTGTTCTTCGATGGAGAGGCTCCAGTAGTGCTGGAGCGGCGATGGCGAACCCAGTAGGCGATCGTAAGATGCGCCGGTGCCGATCAACCACCAGTTGGAGACGTAGAAGAGAGCTGACATCCCGTCCCCGGTGACGCGGTCGCGCTGTGTCGTGTCACCCAAGATCATTGTGCTGACAGCGATCAATGCCAGTCCGATCAATGCGGCGGGAAAGAGCCGACGGGCGCGCCGCTTCCAAAAGTGCCCGAAGCTGATTCGACCGGTGCGACTCCACTCTCCGAGCAGCAGGCCGGTGATGAGAAATCCCGATAGGGTAAAAAAGGTCGATACGCCCAGAAAGCCGCCTGGGAGTATCCAGGGCCAGGCGTGAAACACCAACACGGCAGCGACAGATACACCGCGCAGTCCTTCGAGTCCGGGGTAGAATGGGAGCTTCGTTCTGGGCATCGAGTTGAGATCTGAGTGCTGCGATTCCGGTTGAAGCGCCTCGGTCTGCTTGGCGATCGTTCGAACTGTGAGTTGCGACTTCACCGAGATTGGGCGGCGGTTAGAAATCCCCCGTCCACGAGGCCCGCGTACAGTGCCTCGGCGAACAAGCGGTGCGCACGTTCATTGGGATGAGGATCCATGTGCGCTACCCACATCGTGCGCGCATCGTGTCCGCGCAAAACTGGAAACGATTGGATGACTGGAATCCCTGCCCCCTCGGAATACTGTTGGATCTTCTCGTACACGCGTTTGAACGGATGAAATAGATTGAGGTAGTACAGCGACGTGTGTTGGAACAGAACGACTGGGACTTCAGGGGTGCTGACCTCCGCCAGTCGATACAGACTGTACTCGAACATTTCCCAAGCAAGCGGGTTGTGGAAGTAGTTGTCCAGCACCTCGTACAAGTGCGATCCTTTCGGAGGGCGCAGGAGATCGGCCAACGACTGTAGGCGTGGCCAAGCCAATCGGACCAGGTAAGAAGGGGAATCGGAGTACCGCTCCAGGCGGTGCGCTTGGGAAAAGATCGCCCACTTTGTAAACGAGCGACGATAGTTGAGGCCTTCGATGTCGTTGATCGTGCAACCGTAGACGACCAAGTGAGGTTGCAGCTTCATTCCCAGAGAAGCGAGACGATCGATCACGCGCTTGATGTTCATTCCGGATACTCCGAGGTTCAATACTTCATAGCGGACGTCCTTGGACTGCTCGTTGAGCATGGTTTCGAGTAGACTCGCGTACGTGTTTGGGTACTCCACGCTCTGGCCCATGGCGATAGAGTCACCGATGAGGACGATCCGAAATACTCCGTCAGCTGGAGTATCGCTATAGTCCGGACCGCGGAATCCGTGCCGATTTGTCTTGTGAATCACTCCTTTGAAAAAGCCCTCGACGTTGGGGCTCGAGACATCAACCTTCGTCTTCAGGACGCGAACACCCGGAGGGGGTGGCGGCAAATGGCCGGGCACCACGGGATCTTGCCACAATAGCCGCCCTGCGACCTCGGTGAGAGCGCAAGCGGCGAAGATTCCGAACAGGACTAGGCCCAGTCGTTGGCCGACGTTGCGCCACATGGCTCTCGGATACCCGGTTGAGCCTGGGAGTCAAGTTTGGCGAGACGCGGCGACTGGTCTGAAGGTTGGTGCGGCACAGACTTCGCTGACCTGAGTCGCTGTCGCAGGGCGAGCAGACTGCAGCGACGACGGTGTGTGGTGTCGCGTCTTGAAGATTGGCGGGTGCCACTGGACCTGGGCCGCTGGACGTTGGTCGTATGCCCTTTGTACTACCGGTCCCGTAGCGTGTCGGATTTACAAGACGCTTCCGCTTGCTGAGGTTAAAGACGCCGACGGTGGCCGCATTCGATCGGCACGAGGATTGCTTTGTTCGTTGGGATGGAACGACTTTGGGAAAGTGGAGTGTGTCGTCGGGGTGGCCGCGGTCTATCGATCCTAGCGATTGCTCTTCTTTGCTGCGGCGTCGCTCTGCCGGCGTCAGGTCAGATTCCTGTCAGTGGAGGCAATCAATCGGCTTCGGTGATCTTGCAGCGCGGCGATGTCCTGACGCGCGCCAACGACGCCTTCGTCGAGGAATTGGATTATCGTGTCCGGCGCGACCGAGACAAATTCCCAAAGGGTTGGCTCAGCCGTGCCGAGGAGCGGTCAGCCGAGCTGCAATCGCGATTTTCCGAACGCGCCGAGCGGGTCGTCAACCGTTTGCGCGGCGACGGAGTTTTACAAGCCGACGAGGTCGCATCGGAGCTCGGCGAGCTACGCAGTGACCTATTGAGCGAGTTTTCGATTGCACTCAGCGCGTACAAGGTGGGTAAGGAGGCGCCGCCATCGCGTCAGAACTTCGAATCGATTCTGGCGTATTCGCGCGCGATGTTGGAGTACACGTTTACCCAGCGCAACGGCCCGATCGACTTCCTGGCGATCGTTGCTGCCGTCTTGATCGGCTTAACGATTGCCTGGGTGATCTCGCGCGCGGCCGCGGCCGCCGCTGAAAGGCTGAGTGCGCGTGGGCAGGCTGCTGGTGCGGATATCGTACGGGCGTTTCGTGCGCCGCTATACTTGGCGGCCGCGTCGACGGGATTGTCCGTCGGCTTGTCCCGCTTTTGGGTTCCGGGCGCGGCCGAGGCTTTTGCCGGCGAGTTTACGCGCATCATCTTCCTCATCGGTGTCTTCTGGTTACTTTGGAATCTCTGCGACGTCGCCGGTCGGCTGCTTGGCTGGGCGATTCGGCGCACGTACATGCGCACGATCGACGACCACGCTTTGCTGGTGATCCGCCGCCTACTCAAGGTTGCAGTGGCGTCGGCCTTCTTTGCGCTCATGGTGCAGATGTTGCTGGACGCCGATCTCGCCAGTGTCCTGGCCGGCCTGGGGATCATCGGTGTTGCGCTCTACCTGATCCTGAAGGGCACGCTGGAAAATGTCGCGGCGGCTTTCACGATCTTCGGCGACCGACCCTTCCGCGTCGGCGACCTGGTAATCTACGATGGCGAGTGGGGGCACGTCGAAGACATCGGCTTTCGGTCGACGAAAATCCGCACTCTGCAAGATCACCTCATCACTGTGCCGAACGCTGTCTTGGTCGACGAGTCGATCCACAACGTCGGCGCTCGCGGCAAGATCCGGCGGCGTTTCCACATCGACCTACCCTACGACACCAAGCCGGCGAAGGTTCGCGAAGCGATCGACATTTTGCGAGACATCTTGTCGGAGTCGCAAGATGAGACCGACGCCTACAAGCCCCACGTCGTTTTCGAATCGTACGGCGCTCATTCGTTGCGGTTGTTGGTCCAGTACTTTTTCGGTCCGCCCGACTATTGGAAGGCCTTGGAGCACGACACTGAGATCAACTTGCAGATACTCGAGCGCTTCAACGAATCTGAGATCGAGTTCGCATTTCCGACCGAGACTCACATTCTCCAGACCGAAGCCGACGCCGAGCCTGCGATCCGCTTCATGGGTGATCGTGATCCGGAGGAATCTCGTGCCGCCGCCGGCGCCGACACAGATGGGACGCGACCGGACGATCCGGCAGCCAACCGGCACGATGACTCGGCATCGCGTTGAAAAACAGGACGCGCGCTGCAAATGGTCTCGTCGGAGTCGCGTGCCGGGACTCGTTCGTCAGTTGTGCTGGGGGGGTCTCCTGATCAGGGAAAAGAAAACGAGGGCGACTCCGAACGCCACGGCCATTACGGCTGTGACCCACTGCAGCTGAGGCAGAGACCCCCAGTAAACGCGGGTGGCATCGTCGATCCGTAGCGGTTCGAGCGCGGCGCTCGATGCGCTGAAAAGGAATAGTAAGGTGAGTGCGAGTTGCCCGTCGAAACTTTTTCGACGGCGCATCCAGACGAGGATCGCGGCGATCGATAGGCCTGCCGCTGAGAAATAGAGTGGCAGCGGGTGAACCGGAAGTGATGCTGCGGCGTTGGGAGGTAAAATGCCTCGTTCGAGGTGTATCGCGTAAACGTAGCTCTTGGTGGACAGCGATATTCCCCACGGTAGGTCGCAGACTTCGCCGTAGCAGCAACCGTGTAGCAAGCAGCCAACCCGGGCGATGGCGATACCGATGCCCACCGCGGGCGCTAACCCGTCGGCGAAGCGGGCCAGCGGCAGTTTGAGGAAACGCAAGACGAGAACGCTGCCGAGGACTGCACCGAGGATCGCGCCGGGGGCGTGTAGCGAACCGGAAGACAGACGCAGTGCGCTGGTCAGCGGTGATCTCAAATGTTGCCAGTTGGCCAAAACAAAGTGCAGTCGTCCACCGACCAGCGTGATCATGGCGATCAGGATCATTGCGAGAACGACTCGCCGCAGAGGCAGCCCTTCGCTACGCACGGCCCAATAGGTTCCAAGAGAGGCTGCTGTCACTGCGGCGACGGAGACCATCAAATCGTGGCTCTGGATCGGCCCCAGCAGTGGTAGTTCAAGTCTAGGCCACATGAATCTCGTCGATCGCTGGTTTTCCGGCTAAGTCCATTTTTGGTCTAGTTCTCCCATTTTTCACTTGCGCATCGGGTGCGCTCTATTGCAACATCTGGGATTGGTTCTGGAGGGGAATAGGAATAATGCGAAATCGTAACATTGGAGGGCTGGCGGCTCTGCTGTCGCTGGCGGGGTGTATTGCTGGGAGTGCATTGGCACAGACTTCGTTCGTCGCCTTTGAGAGCGGTCCGGTCCGGCCTCTCGCCTTAACCCCAGATGGGTCCACCTTGCTTGCCGTGAACATCCCGGACAACCGTCTCGAGATCTTTGATGTCGTCAGCGGCTCGATCTCTCATCGGGAGTCCGTGCCGGTCGGGATGGAGCCGGTTGCGGTTGCTGTTCGAACGAACGGCGAGGCCTGGGTCGTCAACTATCTCTCCGACAGCGTCAGTATCGTCGATCTCTCTTCGCCAGCGCATGTCACGCGGACCTTGTTTACGGGTGACGAACCGAGCGACATTGTGTTCGCCGGCACCGGCGGCAATCGCGCCTTCATTACGACGGCGCATCGCGGTCAGAACTCGCCATTCCCACGCTCGGAGTACAACACCCCCGGCGTTGGTCGCGCCGATGTTTGGGTGTTCGATGCGCTCAACCTCGGGACTGGCGCGGGTGGCGATGCGCTCACCGTCGTCACTCTGTTTGGTGACAAGCCACGGGCACTCGCGGTCAGCCCGGACGGATCGAGTGTCTATGCCGGGATTTTTCACTCCGGCAACCAGACGACAGCGTTGGTCGAACCGCTGATTTGTGACACCAGCACGTTCAATCTCAATAACGATATCGTCCAGGGCGCCTGTACCGTCGGCGGTGCTTCGATGCCCGGCGGCATACCGCTGCCGCATGTGAACCACGAAGATGAAGTGCGGCCCGAAACCGGACTGATCGTCAAACTGAATCGTGACGGTTCGAGCCCGGGCATCTGGCAGGACGAGCTAGGTCGCAATTGGAATAACGCCGTACGCTTTGATCTCCCCGATCTCGACGTCTTCGAGATCGATGCAAACGCCAATCCTCCGGTCGAGATCGACAACTTTGCGAGCGTCGGAACGATCCTTTTCAACATGGTGACCAACCCTGTTTCGGGGAACATCTATGTATCGAACACCGATGCCCAGAATGACGTTCGCTTCGAAGGCCCCGGGACTCTTGCGTCTACCGTGAAACCTGTTGGCGAGCCGGCGACCGTGCGTGGCAACCTTGCGCAATCTCGAATCAGCGTCATCGACGGTTCGGGCACGGTGACGCCGCGCCATCTCAACAAGCACATCACGTACAGCGATGTGCCCCAGCCAGTAGGTGTCGAGGACGACAGCCTCGCAACTCCGGTCGGTATGGCGGTGTCGGACGACGGCACGACGCTCTACGTCGCGGCGTTCGGTTCGGCGAAGATCGGTGTGTTCGATACGACCGAGCTGGAGAACGATACCTTCGTGCCGGACTCCGCCGACCATATCGCTCTGAGCGGTGGCGGGGCTTCCGGTGTCGTTCTCGACGGCGACCGGCTGTTTACGATGACCCGCTTCAACAATTCGGTGGTCGTCGTCGACCTCAACCTGGGTGGCGTCGGCGCCGAGGTGCAGAGTGTATCGCTGCACAATCCCGAGCCGCAGAGCATCGTCGACGGCCGTCCGTTTCTCTATGATGCACGCCTCACCGGTAGTAACGGCGAGGCTTCGTGTTCGAGCTGTCACATTTTCGGTGACCTCGACAGTCTTGGGTGGGATCTGGGCAATCCCGATGACGATGTCGTTGCCAATGCCAATCCGTTTGTCGGCGGTGGCGGGCCGTTTGAGTTCCATCCGATGAAGGGCCCGATGACGACGCAGAGCCTGCGCGGTCTAGCCAATATGGGGCCGCAGCACTGGCGCGGCGACCGTCAAGGCGATGAAGTGATGGCGTTCAACGCTTTCAATGTGGCGTTCCCCGGCCTGGTCGGCCGCGACGAGGGCGAGTTCACAACGGTCGAGATGCAAATGTTCACCGACTTCGCGTTGCAGCTGACCTATCCGCCCAACCCGATTCGCCAGCTGAGCAACGCCTTGCGCGCCGATGAGCAAGCCGGTTTCGACCGCTATTTTGGTGCCAATACCGACGGTGGAACGAACTGCAACGGTTGCCACACCCTCGCTCCGGTGAACGGCTTCTTCGGCGGCGACGGTCGTTCCTCGGTTGAGGGCGAGACGCAAGAGTTCAAGGTGCCGCACTTGCGCAATCAGTACCAGAAGATCGGAATGTTCGGCATGCCGAGCCTACCCGGCTTCCTCGATGGCGGTACTGCGCACACCGGCGACCAGATCCGCGGTTTTGGATTTCTGCACGACGGCGCTATCGACACGGTGCGCCGCTTTCTCAATCCGTTCACTTTCTCTTTGACGTCAACTGAACGCGATGAGCTGGAAGCCTTCATGATGGCCTACGATAGCGACCTGCCTCCGGTCGTCGGTCAGCAGGTCACGCGCACCGGTACCAACGGTGCGGCAGTCGATTCGGTGATCAATGGGGGTATCACGCTTGCCTCGCTATCCTATCCCTCCGAGCGCCTCGGTCCGGGTGCGACGATGTGTGACATCGTCGCCAAGGGTGTCGTCGCCGGCGAAGCGCGCGGATTCCTGCTCGATACGGGGACCGGAAACTTCCAGCCCGACCGCGTCGCCGAGCCGCAAGTGACGATCGCGACCCTGCGATCGTTCACCAACACTGTGGGGCAAGAGATCACGTTTACTTGTGCGCCATTCGGTTCCGGGACACGAATGGCACTCGACCGTGACGAAGACACGTTCTTTGATCGCGACGAGCTCGATGTCGGGACGGATCCCGCTGATCCGAACAATTTCCCAGGGCAATGTGGCAACGGTGTCACCGAAGGTGGCGAGCAATGCGATGATGGCTCGCTCAATGGGACGGGTTCCTCGTGCTGTCGTGCGACTTGCCAGTTCAAGGCGAACGGCGCCGCGAGTTGCGACGGCAACATTTGTACGAGGACGGACACGTGTACGGCCGGCGTTTGCTCGGCGGGTCCGTGTGCTGACGCCCAGGCGTGCACCTCGTGCGGCGGTGTCTGTGAGGACACCGGCAGCGAGTGCGTTTGTAACAACTAGCGGGGTGGAGCCGGTGCGGTACTGCACCGGCTCCTGCTCCTTCTAGATCTACGATTGGCTGAGGGTTCCCTCGGCGACCAGTCGGGCGATGTCGAGGCTGCTGATGATGCCGACGAGATCTTCCCCGTCCATGACCAATACGCGGTGGAGATGTAGGCTAGTCATCTTCAGTGCGACCTCTTTGATCGGAGTGGTCGGGACGACGCTTACCGGCGTCGTAGCCATGACTTCGCGCACGGTGTGACCGGTGAGCTGCCCGGCTAAGGTTGTCGCCAACTCACTACTCTTGTCCCCGCTGCCGAGGGCATTGGCGAGTTCTTCGACGTGATCGGAGACGATTCCAGCGAGCGTTTCTTCCAGGACGGGAAATCGAACCAGGTCCGAGCGCGACACGATGCCGACGACATGCGGGCCGCCTGGGCGATTTTCAACGACGGGCGCACCGGAGATACGGTCGTGAATGAAAAGATCGGCGAGCTCCGACAACAGCATGTCGGGGGGGACCGTAATGAGTTTCGTTTGCATGATATCGCGCGCGAGTATTGCCATCGTCAGGTTTCTTTCATCCTCGTTGGTAGAATTGCGAGTTGGCGATCAGTTCAGCGGATAACCGCTCGATGGAGTCTGCGCAATCCCTGGGGCTGTTCGCCGGGTAGGAGGTAGCGATCTGGTTGAGGCTCTTTGGCTTTCTGCGGAGCATGTCATGCACTAAATCCGACGGCAGCAACGATCCCTTCGTTTGTGCCGAGGGTTGTTGACAGGGCATAGGTTAGACACATCGAGGAGGGCATCGGATGGGTAAGCGGGAAGAGTTCGACGTCTGCGTCATCGGGACGGGGGCGGGCGGCGGAGTTATGATCCAAGAGCTGACCGCTGCTGGGTTCCGCGTCGTTGCGCTGCAGCGTGGTCCGTTTCTGAAACCGGCGGATTTTCACGACGACGAGCTGCGTACGATGATTCGCGACGAGGTGTTTTCGTCCGATCAGGTCGAGACCTATCGATACGATGAGAACAGCCCGACCGAGACGGGACGCTTTAATTACATGGCGAACTGCGTCGGTGGCACGATGACCCATTGGGCGGCTTGGTCGTGGCGCTTTCGGCCGGACGAGTTCAAGGTCTTGTCGACCGAAGGCCCGGTCGCCGGAGCCAGCTTAGCTGATTGGCCGGTGTCCTACGATGAAATGGAGCCGTACTACGAACGTGCGGAGTGGGAATTCGGCGTTTCCGGCGATGCCGCCGCGAATCCTTCCGGTGCGCCGCGCAAGAAGGGTTACCCGAATGCGCCGCACCCTGGGCGGGTGGCCAGTGATCGGATCGGCAAGGCGCTGCGCAAGCTCGGGCACTATCCGTTCCCGACGCCGGTGGCGATCAACTCGAAGCCACATGGCGGGCGCCCCGAGTGTGCCTACGGCGGTTCATGTCTCGGCTACGGTTGTCCGATCGGAGCGAAGGCGACGACGCTGTCGGTGTGCATCCCGAAAGCGCTGGCCACGGGCAAGCTCGATCTTCGGGCCAATACGACGGCGCGCGAGGTCACGCTCAACGACCGGGGGCAGGCGCGCAGCGTCCTCTATCTCGATGGCGACGGCAAAGAGCACGAGGTGTTTGCGCGTCACGTTGTCGTTTCCGGCAATGCGGTTGGAACGCCGCACCTGCTCCAGATGTCTGCCAGTGGCCGCTTCCCAAACGGGCTGGGCAACTCGAGTGGGCTCGTCGGCCACAACCTCACGTTGCACCACATCGCGGCTGTTTCGTTCACCATCGATGAGCTGTCGCGGGCCAGCAGTGGTCTGCACTCGCACGTCGCCTTTGACGACTTCCACGCCAGCGATTCGAAGCGCGGCTTCATTCGCGGTGGCGTCGTCGCCGAGACAAACAGTGCCGTCAATCAGCCATTGATGTACGCGCTGACGACGCACATGGGTTGCGGCGAACGCAATTGGGGCAGCGACTTCAAGAAGTACTTGCGCCGTTTCCCGCGTTCGGTCGGTCTGGCGGCTGTGCTCGAAGATCTGCCGATGGACGTCAACCGCATCGATCTCGATCCGCAGGTGAAGGACGGTCACGGATTGCCGGCGCCGCGCATCACGCATCGGCAGCATCCGAACGACTTTGCGATGAACCGCTGGTTTACCAAAAAGATGATGGACGTTGCCGACGCCTCTGGAGCCATCGAGAAGTGGGATGCCGAATTCTACTCACTGCCGAACGAGCGCTCGGCGATGAAGGGCTTCATGCATTTTCACGGCACGTGCCGTATGGGCGACGATCCATCAAAGTCGGTGGTCGACCGTTGGTGCCGCAGTCACGACGTGAAAAACCTGTGGATGGTAGACGGCAGCGTCTTCCCAACTTCCGGCGGTTACAATCCGACGTTGACGATTCTAGCAAACGCCTACCGCGTCGCCGACCACTTCGTGCGCGAAGCGAAGCGTCAGAACGTTTGAGGAGGCCCTGATGTCGAAAGCTCTTTCACGACGTGATGTCTTGGTTCAAGGTACCGTCTACGGTGGATCGCTATGGGTGCTGCTCAACACGCCGCATCCACTCACTGCGCGCGCCGCACAGGCGTCGTCGAAGCCGGAAGTCTTGTCCGCGGCGCAATGGAAAACGATCGAGGCGATTACCGGCCGAGTGATCCCGACTGATCACGAACCGGGAGCCCTCGAGGCGAATTGCGTCAATTTCATCGACAAGGCGTTGGCGAATGAAGATGCAGCGGCGAAGCCGCTTTATGACGCCGGCGTGATTGGCATCGACGCGGTCGCGAAGGCCCGTTTCGAGAAAGCATTCGTTGCTCTCGACGCGAAGCAGCAGGACGAAGTGTTGACCGCGTTGGAGTCGGGAGAAGCCGAGGGCTGGCCGCACGCGGAGGTGCCTTCGCAGTTATTCTTCGAAACGGCGCGCGCCCATACGATCATGGGCTTTCTTGCCGACCCGAAATACGGAGGCAACCGCGACTATGCAGGTTGGAAAGTCACCGGCTACCCCGGTGGTGGACACCATCTCGGCGGCTACTCACCGGACCAGATGATGGCCAAGGACAAGATCAAAACGGCGTGGGGCGAAGAGGCTTAGCGGATTCCCTTTTGGCGAAACGTCCGCGGAGGAAGGGGGCGCCTGAGTGCCCCCCCTTCGCAGTTGTCGAGACGATCAGGTCGGGTCGCAGCCGGGCACGGCCGCGTTGTAGGGGAAGCCGAGCATCAGGTGCAGCATGGCGCTGCCGTAGCGCTGGCCTAGAATGACATGTCCGGGTCCGTCGATGTGAACGTTGTCGGCGGCGACCGTCAAGTCGTTGGTGCAGACGTAGGCGGAGTTTGTGATGTCGCCGACGACCTCGCGTTGTGCCACCTGGAGATCGAGGTAGGTCTGCGACGGACTGGCGCCGGCGCGGATCTGCGCGTGCACCGCTGGGATATCGCTGCCGACCGCTTGGCGTACGTGGTTGACGACATTCTGATAGCTGTCGGCCCAGGTGCTGACGAGGGATGCCGAGTTGCTGTCGCTTTCGCCCTGGTGGTAGACCATGCCCCGGATGACTCCGTGTTCCCCGGCGCTGTTCTTTAGAGCTTGCGCGGCTTCCAAACAGTGCCGGGTCAGGTTGTGGCGATCGATTGCGGCGCCGTTGTAGAACGGCGAGACGATGTAACCGGAGCCGTTGCGGTGTGCTTGGACGAAGGAAATTCCGTCGCTGCAGAAGTCTAGCTCGCTTGCTTTGCAGCTACAGAGCTGGGGGGTTGCCGGATCACAGGTCGAGGGGTCGTGATTCGGATCGGCGCAACGTGCAATCGAAGCGACTGTCTCGCAGGTGCCGCCGCCAAATAGGGGCGAAGGTTGCGGGTCCCACCACAGGATCGGCACTCCGGATACAGCGCAGTTGATTGTCACAACCGTTCGGTCCGTCCCGCCCATTGCTTGGGTCACCGCGTCGGTGAAGCCCTGGATGGCCGCTTTGAACTCAGCGCCCTGGCCGTGGAGGTACATGTTGGACTGGCCCATCAGGAGGTAGATGTCGAAGGGCTTGTCGACGGTTAAAGCAGTCCCGAGGGATTGGGAGAACAGATGAGTGAAATGGTGGTCTTCTGAGAACTGCAGGCCGGTCTTGTTCGTGAGATCGATCTTGCCGGTGAGGTAGGCCACGCTTGCATCGATCCACGCCTGGCTCTGATAGTAGTCGACCCCGAGCGCTAGCAGCACGCGCGTGTAAAACCGATAGTCGAGATCGGTGCGAAAGAGCGGACTCTCGAGGCATTGGGCGATTCCCGCTGGCGTCGGAGTTTCGCACTGGCTCTGTGCGAGGACCGAGCCGTTCACCAGGCCGAGCAGGGCGACAGCCAAGACTGCCTTGCTTGCAGCGTTTTGTATCGATTCGATCATGTCGGTTCCCTCCAATGGGTTAAGGGCGCATCACGGCCATGGTTGCGGGTGTAAAGTCAACCATTGTCGAGCCGCGGTATTCTGCCAACTCGATTGGCGCTGGACATCGGTCGGTCTTGTCTCGCATAGTGCTCCGCTGGTCGTAGGGATGGAGCTCACGAGAATCACACGAAAGTTGTCTCGCGCCGTAGGCGGTCTCTCGTTTGGGCCGCCGGTTTCGCACGTCTACAATCCGCTCGACTATGCGCGCGCGCCGTCTGAGACCTACCTGAAGCGCTTCGGTCGTTCGGGGATCGAGGCGCTGTGGCTGGGCATGAACCCTGGTCCGTTCGGTATGGCGCAGACCGGTGTTCCGTTCGGCGAAGTTGCGTTGGTTCGCGACTGGATCGGGATTCACGACAAGGTGCGGCGTCCGAAGCGCGAGCATCCGAAGCGTCCGATCAGCGGGTTCGAATGTCAACGCAGCGAGGTCAGCGGAGCGCGCTTGTGGGGATGGGCGCGCGACCGGTTCGTGACGCCGGAAGCTTTCTTCGCGCGATTCTTGGTCTGGAACTACTGTCCGCTGGTCTTCATGGAGGAGTCGGGTCGCAACGTGACTCCTGACAAGCTGCCGGCTGCGGAGCGCGAACCGCTATTTGAAGTTTGCGACGAGGCGCTGCGGAGTTTCGTCGCGCAGCTCGAACCCACTCTGGTGATCGGGGTTGGCGTGTTTGCGCAAACGCGCGCGCGAGCAGCGCTCGGAGATTCTGGGCCGCCGGTGAAGGTGATCTTGCATCCGTCGCCGGCCAGTCCGTTGGCAAACCGCGGCTGGGCCGTGCAGGCGGAGAAGCAGCTGGCTGCGATGGGAATCGATCTGAAGTAACTCTCCCCGTTGCTGTGCTCAGGTGCTGTGTCTCAGCCGCCGCCGGCTCCAGGTTGACGCATCCACCATGCGAAAACGAAGGCGGAGCCACAATAGATCACGTAGTCCGGTCTTTCTGTCATTTTGGACTTGACAGGGAGGCCGCGAGCAAGTTGTCTATCTGCCGTCGGGCTTTTCGTTCCTGCCCGGCGCCGGCTGGTGCGTTCGCGCCGTAGGGGAGTCGCAAGATGTGCAATGAAGACTTGACGGTCTGTCGTCGTGGGCGTTCGCGCTTTCTGAGGTTGGCGCTGAGTGCGCTGACGAGTTTCTTTCTCGCCGCGGCAACGCCCGCTTCGGCCGCGATGGTGCAGACCTATCGCATGGCCATCGACCTCGGGAACGATCCGGGCAGCGGTTGTGACTTCTCGCTCGGAACGTTGGCAGCTCCGCTGCCAGGCTTCGAGCTGCAGGTCACCGTCCAGGTCGACACCGAGCCGATGCCGCCGCAGGTGGTTCTCGGACAAGTCGAACAGTGTCAGGGCGCGGCGTTCGGTGCGCCGGTCCCTTTGCTGGGGGCGAGCTTTGCCCTCAACTCCGGATTTGCTGGAGCCGACTCGGTGATCGCCTCGATCCCGACGGATCTGTTGAGTGGCGCTCGGTTTTTGAGACTTGCCTTCCATGCGCTGTCGTTCAACGGCGCGGAAGATATGCTGTTTAGCTCCGATGGCTCGGGCGATCCCGCGATTCCGGGTGATCCGGTCGACCCAGACGCACCTGCTATTATTTTTGCCGTAACCCAGCCGGCACAGGCACCGGCTTTGAACTACCTTGGTGTTGCCCTGGCGCTCTTGATTCTCGCTGTCCTTGCGTTTGTCCGACTGCGTCAACACCGCAGTCTCATCGTCGCTTCGGTTGCGTTGTTGGCGCTGGCCGGAACGGTTGTGGCGGTTTATGCGGCTTCGGTTCTGGGGGCGACTGACGACCTCGACGATTCGACTCCGCCGGACAATCAAGCCGAGATCTACGCTGCCGGCGGCATGATCGGAGGCTCGGTGACAGATATCCTCCTCGATATCGAAGACATCGAAAATGCCCCGCCGACTCCGACATCGACGCCGACGTCGACCCCGACCAACACGCCGGAGATCGAAGTGGGGTTGGTCGCTGAGAAGGTACAGTGGGACTTCGACGATGGCGGCGGAATGCCGCAGACATTTGCGATGGCCTATCGATTGTCGACCGATCCGGTGGGTTCCGGGACGATTCCGGGTCCGCTGATCGAAGGAGATGCTGCCGACCGTGTCGCGATTACGCTCATCAATAATCTGCCGGCACTGCCGGATGCGGACTTCACCGACGAATTGACCCACACGGTGTCGAGCCTTCACCCGCACGGTGTCGAGCTCAACAACGTCAGTGACGGAACCGGCGTGACGCAGAATCCAACGGCTCCCGCCGGCGGCGTCTTCTTTCACGGCTTTGTGTTCAAGCGGCCGGGACTGTTCTTCTATCACCCGCACGCGGCTCCACTCGATCAGGTGTTTCACGGACTTTACGGACCGATTGTGGTGAGCGACGACGCCGATGAGGCGCTGACTACGGCGGGTATCTTGCCGACCCGTTCGGAAGTGTTGGTCGTTGCCAGTGTGACGCTCGATACGGATGCGCCGAATGTCGGCAAGATCAAGCACATGGAGGATCAGACGGGGAACGACTCTTTCGGCAACGTGGTGATCGTCAATGGTAAGACGACGGGGCCCACCCTTGCGGTCGAGAGCGGCGAAGGCATTCGTCTGCGGCTGTACAACCCCGATATCTTTCGCTACTTCGTGTTCGTTTTCTCCAACGGAACAGGCGGCGACGATACGATCTTTCGGGTCGGTGGCGAAGAGGGACTGCTCGACAATGTTCGCATCGAAGGTGGGACTCTTCCGGCTGGATTGGTTCCAGGGGATTGCTTCCCGGCCGGGGCCAACGCCTGTCTCGATACGCGTCACGCCGTGGGAACGATCATGCTCGGTCCGGCGATGCGCGAAGATGTCGTGATCGTTCCGAGTGGCAACAACGGCGACGTTGCGACCTTGAGCGTCTTTGAGTTTGCCGGATTGCCGAACCCGTTCGATCTCGCTGGTGGGCAGGTTGTCGCTACTTTCAACATCGGCGCTCCCGCTGCGATGCCGTTTGCAATCGCCGACGGAGATCCGCTGCGCGTTCTCCCGGCGGTGAACGATCCAGTCGAGGACTTGAAGGTGTTGGCGGCGAGCAACCTGGTTGACCCGACGACGCTGCCGGTTCCGATTCCTCCGCTACCGGCTCCCGAAGGGAGCACCAATCCGATCATCACGCTGAGCAAGGAGCTGTCGGATCCCAACGATCCAATGAGCGCTCTCAATAACGCGCCGGCTATCGATGGAATTCACGGTGGATTCGATGGTGCGATGCTCGGTGATTTTACCGAGATTCCCCATATTGCCTCCACTCGCTGGGGGCAGCGCGGTGACGTGCTCGAATTGGCCGTACAGAATACCACTACGCAGCCGCACCCATTCCATCTACACGGCTTCTCGATGCAGCCGATCAAGATCGAGAGTTTGGCGGCGGGGACGATAGGGGATGTGGCGAGGGCGGTGGACCAGTTGCTTTTCACCTGGGACTACACAGAGTTTCGCGACGTGATCAATGTTCCTACCGATACGAGGATTACGTTCCGCGTCATCCTCGATGATCGACCGCAGCCCGACGGCTCAGCGGGGGGCGCGGACGGTCGCTGGCTCTTCCACTGTCACATCTTCCGACACGCCGCGCAGGGAATGATCTCGGAGTTGGTCGTCGTGCCGTGATGCTTTGGGTCAGGTCTCCGCGCATTGGACTCGTGTCCGGTGCGCGGGGGCCTACTCGATATCGGCGAGAAAGACGCTGACCTTGGTGCCTGCGGCGCGCGCCAGCTTGTGGTCGGCGGTGACGAGGCGGCAACCCAGTCGTTTCGCCAGGCACACGTAGACAGCGTCGTAAGTGGTGAGCCTTTCGCGCAGCGGCCAGGTGTCGCCGATCAGCGGCCCGGTTCCGGTGGTGGTGATCGGGAGCCGCTTCAAGCGGTCGACACAGCGTCTTCCTGCCGACGCTGTGATGGCCTTGAGCCGCACGAGTTTTTTCAGTGCGGACGCGACCTCGGCGTAGATCAAGTCGGGAGCCCATAGATCGAGCTCCTCGTTAGGATCGCGCAGTGGATCGAAGAGCTCGCTCGCCTTCTTGGTCAGAGTGAGTTCGACCAGGTACTCGACTACGACCGATGCGTCGATGACGATCTGACCGCGAATCATCGCTCGCGATCGTTGCGAATGATCTCGGCGGCTGAAGGTGTCCCGGGTTTTGCGATGGGGCGATCGTTCTCGATCTCATCCAGCAATTCTCTGACCCCCGGCCGATCCGATCGCAGCGCTCGTTCGAGCAGGCGAATCACCTCAGAGGATATCGACCTCTCGCTCTCGGCGGCGCGACTGCGGATCGAATCGTAGAGCTCGTCAGGAATACTTCGAACGTGCAAAGTGGCCATGGTCGCGATGCTAGTGATCTGGTTGCAGATCTGCAACCAAGTCAGTCGATGGGGCCTTCGATTGCAAAAGCGCCAATTTGGCGTATTTGTTGGTTTGTGATAGATCGAATTTCCCTTTCGGTGGCGCGGGATCAACTCTCGGCGCTCATCAATCGAGTCGCCCATGGCAAGGGGCGGATTGTGTTGGAATCTCACGGGCGACCGAAGGCGGCCTTGGTGTGCATGGAAGACTTGGAACGCCTCGAATCCGCGCGAGAGCTCGCGGGTGCAGAAGCCGAGATGATGCGCTGGCTCGAAGAGACCCAACGAGTTTTGACGCGTCCTGCGGGCGGCGAAGCGTCGGCCGCAGCGCTTGACGATGTTCGGGAGGATCAAGTTGCCGAAGGCCGAGGTGTGTATCGACGCAAGCGTGGCGCTCAAGCTCGTAGTCGACGAAAACGGTAGCGCCGAAGCGAGGGCTCTTTGGCGCGAGTGGGCCGGCGCGGGGCTTCGTCCGATTGCTCCGCCGCTGTTCGTGTTCGAATGCGTATCGGCGCTGCGCCGCATGGTGGTTCGCGGCGACCTCAAAGAACCGGCCGCGTGCCTCGCGCGAGACCGATTACTCGCGATGCCGATTCGGCTACCGGCGCCGGCCGGCTTGATCCAGCTCGCTTGGGATCTGGCGCGTGGCTACGAACGGCCCCAGGTTTACGATTGTTACTACCTGGCGCTGGCCGAGCTCAGAGACGCTTCGCTCTGGACTGCAGATCGCCGATTCTTCAATGCCGTGCGGCGTGCGGAGCCGCGCGTGCAACTGTTGCAGTGGTGAGTGCCGGGGCGGGCTGTTCTCCGGTTTTTTCTTGATCGCGGGTTTGGGTCGGCGGCTTGCAAGCCGGTCGGATGCGGATTGCGCAAGTGCGAGCCCGGGGCAGTTGTGTTCGCGGTTGTATGAGGACCCGCGCTTCGCGGCTGCGGGGCATGTAGTTTGCAGTAAACGTAGGAATGTTTGTCCGGCTTGCGGTGTTGATAGTTGCGTCCTTGCTGCTCGGTGCACAGGCCTTGGGGCTGAGTGTTGTTGGAATCGACGACGCGCGCGACAGGATCGTTTCCATCGATCTCTCGACCCTGGAGCAGCAGTCTCTGCTCGAGGGGCGGGCGATCAGGGCGAGCGCCGTTACGTGGTCTCCGGACGATAGCTTTGCGTATCTTACGACTTCCGAAGGCCTGCTGATCTTCGACCCAGTTGCGCAAGACGTCGTCGGCAGTATTGGTCTCGACGCAGTGGAGCGGGTGTATTTTGATCCCTTTCGTTCCGTCGCCTACGTCCAAGCCTGCGGCGGGACCAAGATCGTCGACACAGAGAACCACGTGGTGATCGGCGAGGGTCTTCTCCATTCTCATCAGGCCTGGGTTTTTTCGTCGAGCGGAAGATGGGCCTACGCCGGGAGGGGCCGGGTGGTTGGCCTCGACGGCCCGCTGGTGTCGGACTGGCATGACTGCGACGGCGAAGGGCGAGCTGTGGCCGGCGCAAACGACCACTTGATTCTCCCTTGTGGCGAGTTCCTTTCGGTCGTCGACGCGGCGGCGGGGCGCGAGGTCCGACGGATTCCGCTGAACGGGCGGGTGCAAGCTTTATCGATCCTGCCTGGTGGCGAGGCTGTCATGGTCGTCACCAATACCGGCATCGCCCGCTTCGCTTTAGCCGACTTTTCCTTGATCGAGGTGTCTCCCCTGCCGGAGTACATCTCGCCCCACTCCGGCGGCCAGCAAGTAGCGTTCTCGAAAGACGGGCGGCTGCTCTACCTGCGATTGAGTTCGGGGACGACGGCCTACCAGACATCCGATCTGAGCATCGCGTGGACCGAGCAGGATGGTCGAGATCGATTCCTGTCGCCGCGCGCTGTTACCCAGGCAAACACCTATCCATTCTCGACGGCGGTGTGGCGCGAGGCCGATCGCTCCTACTACGAGACCACCGTTGCGGGATTGGAACGCTGGTCGACCGACGATGGTCTGCGCCAGTTGGTGCTTCGCGATTACAATTTTTCGGGACTCGCCGGAGCACTCGAATCGGACTCCGTGTTTGCGATCGCGCCGGGTGATCGCCTGCTCCGTCGTATTTCGTCAGTGACCGGTGAGTTCGACGAGTTCGCGTTGGACCTCGGAGACGGCGTTCAACAGATGGGGGAGGGGGCGATCGACTTGGCGGGAGATACTCTCGCGATCGTCGCCGGTCGCTACTCGGGTAATCCTGACATCCTTGCGTACGAGGCGACCGATCTCACTTTGCTCGGCTTCCACGAGGCCGATTATGGCGAGTCGCCGTTGGCCGGAATGCCCCACATGGAGATCGTGTCTCTCGGCGGGAGTGATGTCGTCGCCTGGAGTACTCGGCGACGCAGGCTGGGCTTTCTCAACCTGGTCTCCGGAGAGATCGCCCGATTCAGCCAAGATCCGCTGCCGAGTGCCGATGTTTCTGTGGTCGTCGCCGATCCCGTCGAGGGCGGCGTATTGGTCGCGTACAGTCAATGGCAGGGCGATCTTGGAGGACTCGTTCCGGTCGTCGTGCAAACGACGGCGTTTGGCGAGGACCGAGAGATATGGCGCGGCCCATTGGGCTATCAGGCGAGCGCGATGGCCTTGGCTGCCGACGGGGCAGGGGTGTTTGTAGCGATCGAAGGGGCGTGGAGCCGACGTGCCGCGGTGGTCAAGATCAGCCGTGTGGGCGAAGTTCTATTCGACGTTTCGCTTGCGTCGAAAACGCGCGGCCTCGTGGTCGGTCCGGACGAAACCTGGTTGATCGCATCGCAAGTTGATGAACCGCATTTGGTTGTTCTCGATTCGAGGGATGGGCATTTGTTTGGGAGCGTCCCCAATGCTCCTAGTCTCTCGGCGGTACAACTGGTTGGCAACGGGTCTGGTGCGCTATCCGCCGTCGGCACTCTGGACGCGGTAACACAGGTCCCTGAGCTACCGATCGGCTCCGACGTGCTGCTCTTTGCCGACGGTCTCACCTATCGGGAGGAGAACTCCTACGCGATCGTTCGTAGTTCTGGTGGCAGCCGAGTGTACGATGCGGACGGTGCCGGTGGCGGGATGTCGGCTGTAGGCGACGTCGTTTACCTGGCGACTACGGGCCAGGTGGAGAACCGGCTACGAGCGCTGGACTTGGCGAGCGGAACTCTGGTCGACTCGGCGATTCCGACGAGGCTGGACTACGACGGACTTGCGTTTGCTCCGGATGGTACCGTTCTCTTTGCGACCAAGAGGGACTACCGCGCCGGTCAGGTCTTGTTGAGCGTCGTCGATATGGTGAGCGCTGAGATTTTGCATAGTGTTGTGATTGATGGGCTTTGGAATCCCTCTTCTCCGACTCTTTCCCAAGACGGACGGACTCTGATTCTGCAGTTCGCGCCGATTGTGCTGTTCCACACCAGGGACTCGAGCGTCACTGAGCTCGAGGTGTCGGCCGGCAGCAACGTAGTGCCGACCCGAAACGGATTTCTCTATTACCGCCACTCCGATCGCGGTCGCGAGATCTGGCGGGTCGAGGCCGCGCCTGGGGCAGAACCCGAGCTGGTCGTTGAGTTTGGTGAAGACCACACCTATCCCGAGCTGTATGCGAGTGCGGACGGTGGATCGGTGCTCGTCGTCGCCTCGAAACTCTGCGCGGATGAGTGGAAACTCGTGGTCCTCGATGCCGGTGGCGGTGTTCGGCTTACCTTTGATCCGGGGGCGATCTGGCGCGGCGTTTGGACGAGTCTGGATGGCGCGAGGATCTTCGTGCCCGGCGAGGGGGAGATTCGCTCCTTCGACGCGTACGGTGGCGTACTACTCGCCCGTATTCCGGTTGAGGGCAATGTCAGGGATTTGGCCGTCGGTTGCGTCGGCGATTGTCCTGCTGGTGCGCCAATTGAGATCGCAACGCCTTGGCGTGACCGGGGTACGGTGACTCCCACTCCGCGTCGGACGCCGACGCGGTCCGCGACGGCGACTCCCACCGGGGCAGAAACCCCCGAGCCGCCGGTTCAGGATTGGTTCGAGATCGCCGGAGTTGCTGGTCGCCCTGGGGACGTCGTGGAGTTGGCGGTCATGTATCGAACCACGGACTACTCGCGCTATTGGGAGGGTGGCCTGGCGCACGAGGTCGTCTTACCTGAAGTGGTCGAAGTCGGCCGGTGGGTGGATGGAGAGCCCGATTGCTCCGGAGACTACGATGGAGGGGATTCGACGCGAGTAAGCGCTGTCCTCGTGCAGGAGGGCTGTGCGGCTGGTGACTGCGATCGGCTGAGCGTGGCGGCGGTAACCGACTGGTGGGTGGAGGACGAGTCTCCGATGTACCGTTGTCGAATGCGCATTCGCGCAGATGCGGAACCCGGCGAGTATCCATTGACTTCGGTCGGCTTGGCGGTCGACGGGTGGCTGTCGCCGTATGTTCCGGAGGTTGTCTCTGCCAGTCTGACGATCGTGCCGGCGACAGAGGAGATGCCTTATCAACCCGGGCTACAGGCGCGGCCGGAGCCGGTTCCGCTGATCGATCGCCCGGTCGTATTTCGCGGTGGTCGGACAGAGGTCGCACCGGGAGAGAGGACCGGGTTTCCTTTCTATCTGGACGCCAATGGTGTCGCACAGTCCGGTCACTTTGAAGCGTTGATCGAGATCCCGCGTGGCATTTCGCCGGTACGTCTCGACTCGGGCGAAATTCATTGCGGTCCGGACGCGACGTCTGCGATCGCGATCGACTTCGAGCCGGCGACTGTCGACTGCGCGGAACCAGGTTGTCATGGCCTGCGGGTATCGATGCAACTAGAGACCCTTGCCGAGCACAGCTGGCGCGATGAGTCGTTGCGCGTCTTGCAGATAGCCGGTCGGCCGTTGTTTGGATGCGATCTCGATGTCGCTGCTTCTGACGTTCCCGACGGAGAACATGTGCTGCGGATCGTGCGGGCGAGTCTGGACGACGTGCCTCTGGAGACCCAAGACGGGGCCGTCGACGTTCTTGTCCCCGCGTTGACACCGGCGCCGGCAGCGACGCCGACCGCGACGCCGACCTTTGCGTTGATCCCGCGCCGCTGTGTCCCGATTGCTCCGGGGCTGGCGACTGTTTGTGTTTCGGACTTTGAGGCTGATGCAGGTGAAGAAGTTTTAGTCGGCGTCCGCTTTCGCTCGGCCGGCGCAGGCCAGGCCGGCCTGGAATTCAACATCGATGGTAGCGGACTTCTGACGTTCGCCGACTCCGCAGGGCTCGTGCAAGCGTCGCCCGAGTGCGAGATCAATCCTCAGATTAATCGCGAGGCCTCGGCCTTTTCGCACGTGGCTGACGGAGTGGCCAAAGCCCTGGTCCTGTCTTTCAGGGATCTGTCGCCGATTGCCGACGACGTCGAGATCGCCATCTGCCGAGTGGTGATTTCCGATTCTCTGGAGCCGGGGTTCTACCAGATTCGCTTGACTGCGGCGGGTGGTTCCGACGGTCAGGGCAACGCGGTCCCGCTGGGTACTCGATCCGGCCAGCTGCGAATTCGCGGGGTGATTCCAACCGCAACCGCAACCGTAGAGCCTTCGCCTACGCACACCGCCCTGGTCCCGACCGCGACCATGACCCCGACCGCGACCCGGACCCCTCCCACGACCGCCGTACGGACTTCGTCGGACAGACGGCAAGAGATCGCGCCGCTCACGCCTGCGTTTTCCGGATGTCAGGTTGCGCCGCTCGCGAATCCGTCGCTGGCACTGTTGCTGTTGCCGCTGGCGATTCTCATCGCCGCATGGAGAAGGATCTAGCGATCACATCGTGATTGCGGATTGCTGTCCAACCGCAATTTGAATGTCACACCGCCGAATTGGGGCGAGTTGTTCCCAACGAGGCGATTGCGATCTCTGACGGTGTGCTCGCAAGAAGCGGTGGTTTCCGCTACGTGGGCCAGGTTGCGTTGGTTCGTGCCGATACTATTTCCCAAATTGATGCAGTAATTGGCTTTGTGATTGCATCTGTGTAGTGGGGCAACATCAACGATCTTTGTCTATGTCTTCCTAAGAGGGGGTGGCGATGGAAGTTAGTGCGCGGCGGTGCTCGCCGTTGTCTTGGTTCGTGGTGGTTCTGGGTCCGTTGCTTGCTGTGCCAGCGATGGCTGCGTTCAATGACAGCGGTTCGATTCTCGTCTTTCCGCACGTTGAGGCGACGGGCGATTGGGATACGACGATCCAAGTGATCAATACGTCAACGTACCTCTCCTTCGCTGAGTGTCGGTACATCGATGGATCTGATGGTTTGGTTGCTGATCCCTTTGTCATCAGTCTGCGGGCGCAGCAGCCGACACACTGGATCGCGTCTCGTGGTCGTGCAGTCGACGCGTCTGACCCAATTTGCGAGCTTGTCGTAGGGAACATGCGTTGCGACGGCGCCGGCCTGGACCCGGGGCGGGTGCCGCCGATCGGTCCCGATTTTCGTGGTTACCTCCACTGCGTTCAGATCGATCGTAGCGGCGCTCCGGTCTCGGGCAATGCGTTCGCCGGGACGGCGACCTTGCGCGCGAGCGGGGCTAGCGATGTTGCGAAGTACGAAGCGATCCAAATTGGTGGACTGCTCGGGAACAATGCTGACTCGACTTTATGCCACGGAGGTGAGCCGAGCGACGACTGTCCGAGTGGCGCCGAGTACGAACCCTGTCCACGGCAGTGGCACATCACTCTTGCCGCCGATGCGCTCGCTAGTGCACCGGGCTTGGACTTGAGCCATCGAGCGAGCCTGACGTTTCTCCCCTGCGGGCTCGGAGGGGACGGCGAGCCCATTGTGATCCAGATTATCGTGATCAACGAGTTCGAGCAGCAGTTTTCGTTTTCGGCGGCGGGCGACACGTGGTTTCACGCGGAATTGAAAGACATCAACCAGATTCTTCCTGACGCGATCGGTAGCGATCTCGTGTATCTCCAGGCGCGCAGCGGAAACGGTGTGCCCCTTCTGATGCTCGGTCAAATCGATCGCGATGGCGTAGGCGGAACGGCGCGAAGTTTCTTGAATGCCCACCCGACTGGTGAATCGGCTGCGGTAACGGTACTCGAAGGATCGGCTCGGGGGAGGGCGCGATGAGACGCTGGGTTGCCGTGATGCTTTCGGTCTTGGTCCTTTCTGGGAGTCCCTTTTCGGCAGAACGCGTCGATGCGCGAAACTCAGCGAACGCGCCCGCGTCGATGCTTCGTTATCCGCTCATTCATCTCGACGACTCGGTTGGTGTCGATACGTTGGTGACTTTGACGAACACCGGCTTCGAGCCGGTGCGTGTACGATGCTTCTACGAGGACGCGACGCCGCGTTGTGATGGAGAGGGCGTGTGCGTTCCGGATGGGATGGCCTGTGAGGGCACCTGCCAGCAGCACTTCGAAACGATCGAATTCTTTGTTTCGCTGACGCCGCGCCAACCAACCGGCTGGCAGGTGTCGGCGGGTCGCAGCGAGTTCCCAGTGGGCGATGGCGAAGGACCCGGGGGTAGCTCGAATCTCGGAAGCAGGGTGCCGCCGCTCGGACGCGGCCCATTCATCGGCGCCCTGATGTGCTACACGATTGGCCCGGATCAGGACCCGATCGCAGCCGATGTCTTGATTGGAAGTGCTTTGGTCGAAACTGAGCGAGATGACGCTGCGGCGGACATCGCAGCGTACGATGCATTCGGTTTAGGCTCGACCGAGTCGGGCCCAGACGCTGACTTAGGCCTGCTTCTCGGCGGACAGGACGCCGAGCTTGCTGGGTGCCCTGGCGCTACGAGCCTTCCGTTCTTTTTTGATTTCGCAACGCTCGAGTCGCCGGCCGGAGAGACGAGCGTCACGACCGACTTGGTCATATCGCCGTGCTCGGTCGATCTGCAAGGTGAGGGCACTGGCAGCGCCTCGGTCGTTCAGTTCTTGATTTACAACGAGTTTGGACAGCGATTTTCTACTAGTCGGACAGTGGACGGGCACTTCTTCCAGCCGCTGCACACGTTCGACACGGCGATTCCTCAGCGTTCCATTTTCGCTGTGACGACCGCTGGAACACTTACAGGGCACTTGACGGTGCAGCATATCGGCGGCGGCGCGACGACTCTTGCCCTCGAAAGGCATGAGTCGATGGAGGGTTCTGTCTCGACCGCGGTGTACGCGCCGTCGATCGGCCGATCTCCGCTAGAGTCGGATCTCGTGGTTCTCCCCGCCGCGGTCTGCCTTGGCGATTGTAACGGCGATGGGCGCGTTGCTGTAAACGAACTGGTCACCGGCGTTGGTATCGCTCTTCAAACCAAACCGATCGATGTCTGCTCTAGCTTTGATCGCGATCACAATGGCGCGGTTGCCGTGCCGGAGCTGATTAGTGGAGTGCGCAACGCTCTCGACGGGTGCCCGTCGGTGCCACAGGTGGCCACTGTCGAAAATGTCGCGGGCACGGTTCTTCCCAACCCTAGCGACGGGCCTGAAATTGCGTACTTTGGCACCGTGACGGCGAATGGATTTGTCCAGGAGTCGATCGGTGTCGACGAGGTTGGTCGGCCGATTTTTGAGCAACCTTTTGGCCAGGGTTTCTCGATCGTCATCGAAGTTCGTCCCGGGCTCTCGGGTCGGATTGGTACTTCGGCGTTCTCGGAGGTTGGTGCTCTTCCGGGCCTGCAGGTGATCCTATCCCGATCGATCGGAGACGGAAGTGTTGCGGTCTGTGATGTTGGCTCGCCTAGGGAAGCTAGCGGAGGTGTTCCGGCCAAGGTGCCGTTTAGTTTCGACGACACCCAGGACCTACGCGACGCAGTGAACGACCTCGGTTGTCGATTTGACAACGGCAATGGCGAACCGATGGCGAGGGGGCGCGGATTCAACTGCACACGCAGCGATACTCCAGGTAGGACCGACGCTGTGTCGAGCGTCGGTTCGGATATTCGTCAGTTTTGCCTACCGGTTGCGCGCGGTTGGTCCTTTCCGACCGGTGACACGGTCGTCGCCGCACGTGGGCAAGACGACGGTGGAAATGCCGGAGCCGCCGACGAGATCGTGGTTCGCGTCGTCGATCGGGGGCGTTGAGTCTTTTCGAGGCCTCGTGTTTCCGGCGCTACGAATCGGCAAGGCATGGTACCTGTGGTGCCATGCCTTGCTACCGGCTCGGGCATGGGATAGCTGCCCGGAGTTGTTGCCCAGCCCATTTAGGTGCTGCCTGTCGCCGTGACCGAGCCTCCCGAAAATCCCCCGAAGAAACGTCAATCTCTGCGCGAACGTCTGATCGAAAGCGCCGAGCTGATGGAGTCGCTCGTCAAAGATCGCGGTGTGCTGGTCGACATTGACGATGAAGTCCGCGAGCGTTTCTTGATTGCGGCCGGACGCGTGTCTCGTCCGAGCAAGCGTGCAAGGAAGGCGCTGGCTCGGGCGCGGGTAAAAAGTCACCGTACGGAAAAGAAGCAGACGGACCAGGCGTTGTTGGACCAGACCGGAATCCGGCAGTTGCGTGAGAGTCCGATCTTCAAGACGCCGCGCCGCATTGCCGCGTTCGAGGGTAGGGTCGAGGGTAGGGTCGAGGGTAGGGAGACCCCAGTTGAAGCCAGCCCGCCGATTGGAACCGTCGGTGAGGAACGGATCTGCTACTGTTGCCGCACCCGCTATACCGAGGTGCACCACTTCTACGACCAGATGTGTATTCCGTGTGGCGACTTTTCCTTTTCCAAGCGGGAGCAGATTGGTGATTTGACTGGACGCGTGGCGTTGGTCACCGGCTCGCGCGTCAAGATCGGCTACCAGGCGGCGATGATGTTGCTGCGAGCCGGGTGCCGGGTGATCAGCTTGACGCGATTCCCGCGTGATGCGGCGCGACGTTACGCAGCCGAGGAGGACTTCCCTGAATGGGGCGGGCGTCTGGAAATTCACGGCGTGGATCTGCGCCATACGCCGAGCGTCGAAGGGTTGTGTCGCACGCTGTTGAGCACACACGATCGGCTCGATTTCATCATCAACAATGCGTGCCAAACCGTGCGTCGACCGCCAGGATTTTACGAGCACCTGATGGGGATCGAGCAGGAGTTGGAGCACGAGCTGAGTCCCGACGAAAGAGCGCTGTTGCCGGTGGTGCCGAATGACCAAAACGCCAATGCGCACCGTTCTTCGGCGCAGCTGTCACAGATTGAGCTGCTGCACGAGGACAAGGAGCGCGGCCAGCACTTGTTTCCGGCTGGTCAGCTCGATGCCGATCTGCAGCAGGTAGACCTTCGCAAGGTGAATAGTTGGCGTTTGAAACTCGCCGACGTCCCGACCATCGAGCTGCTCGAAGTGCATCTCGTGAACGCGGTGGCGCCGTTTCTGCTAAACGCGCGCCTGAAGCCGCTGATGCTTGCTGTCCCGACGCGCGACAAGCACATCGTCAACGTCTCGGCGATGGAGGGGCAGTTCTATCGCATCTTCAAGACCGATCGGCATCCCCATACGAACATGGCCAAGGCCTCGCTCAACATGATGACGCGCACTTCGGCGATCGACTACTACGAAGACGGCATCCACATGAATAGCGTCGATACAGGCTGGGTTACCGACGAGGATCCGATCGAGCAGGCTACGATGAAGCGCGAGATGCACAGCTTTCACCCGCCCCTCGATATCGTCGATGGGGCTGCACGGATCGTCGATCCGATCTTTAACGGGATCAACACCGGCCATCATGTCTGGGGCCAGTTTCTGAAAGACTATCGCGAGACTGATTGGTGAACGGCATGGCAACCGTACACTACCTGCTGCGGTTGGCGTGCGCCTGGTGTTTTGTCGGGCATGGTTTCTGGGGGCTCTATCAGAAGCCTGCTTGGTTGACCTTTTACGACGTGTTCGGAGTGCCGCACGACTGGGCTTTGGTGACGATGCCGATGATTGGGTTCGTCGATATTGCGTGCGGCATCGCTGTTCTCTTTGTGCCTTGTCGCGGGTTGCTCGTCTGGCTCGTGTTCTGGGCGACTTTCACGGCACTGCTGCGGCCGATGGCCGGCCTTGGGTGGTGGGAGTTTTTCGAGCGCGGCGGGAACTATGCGCCGCCGTTGGCTCTGCTGGCTTTGTCGTACGATCAGGTCGGATTGGGTTGGTTCAGAGTGATCAGGGCGCGAGCCACTTCCGTGCGAGTCGCCCCGGTGAAAAACGCAGAATGGGTTCTACGCGTCGGAATCGCATTGTTGCTGATTGGCCACGGTGGGTTTGCGGCGTGGCAACAAAAGCCTCTGTTGATCGAGCACTGGGCGGCGGTCGGCGTCGATCTGCACGTCAACGAACTGATCGCCATTGGCTGGGGCGAGATTGCTGTGGGCTGCGCGCTCTTGGTGGTCGAGTCGGTGCCGCTGATGATGGCGATTGCAGTGTGGAAGGTATTGACGGAGTTCCTCTATCCTATCGCCGGCACCTGGGTAGATGTGTTCGAATGGGTCGAGCGTGGCGGAGGCTACTTCGCGCCGCTGGCGCTGATCGCGCTTTGGCAAACGCAGGGGAGTCCCCGCAGCGGGCCCGCTCCAGCTTGGCGCGAGCCCGCCGTTTCTTAGTCCGATTTGTCTTTGAACAGACCTGGATCGTTGCGCTGACCTGGGAAACTGTATGTGGCTTGCCAACACGTGCCGGCGTCGTTGACGAGTTGGACGGTCATCGATGGATCGTGGGCCAGGAACATCTCTGAGTTGACCGGGGCGGGGAACGCGAGATTCGCCCCCTTGCCTTTGACGAGAAGTTTGGCCCGCAGTCCGTCTCCCTCTTTGAGCAAGATCGAGGTGACGCCGTCGCCTGTGCCACTGCGGTTCTTGTAGCGAAAGCCCTTGCTGAGCTGCTTCCAGCACGGCTTGCCGTCGCAAGTACCGCCGGGTTGTACTGCAGCGGCTTGTTTCAATATCGGCGAGCCCGCGCTGCGGTCGTAGATGCAGAGCGCGTACTGCGTCGCGCTCAGGGGATCTCCGAACTCACTGATGTTGATGTTGCCTTTGGTCCAGCGCCAGAGGAGTTTGTCGCGAGTATCCGGCGTGGAGTCGCGCAATTGAATTTTCGACTTTCCCGCGCCGGCGGGCTCACCGCAACCAGCGCGCGGAGCCGCCGCACAGATGCCGATGCCGGGATCCGTTGGCGTCGGTGTCGCCGTATCGGGCACCGGTGTTTCAGTGCTCGTCGATGTCGGCGTCTGAGTCGGTGTTTCTGTCGGAGTGGCTGTGTCGGTCGGTGCTTCCGTCGGCGTCGGTGTCTCGGTGGGTGTGTTGCTGGGTGTCAACGTATGAGTCGGCGTCGAAGACGGCGTGTTGGTTGGTGCAGTTGTGTTGGTCGGAGTCGATGTCGCCGTGTCGGTCGGTGTGCTGGTGGACGTCGCGGTCGGCGTGTCGGTTGGCGTGCTGGTGGGGGTGTTCGTCGGTAGAGGCGTCGGCGTTGCCACGGCATCGACGAAGACCTGCAGCAATCCGGCTCCGTAGGCGATGGCCTCGGGGTAGAACAAGCGACCGTAGAGCTGGAGCATGCTCTCATTGGCGGTATTCGGCAGACCGTCGAAGACGACGGGAACAACCGGGCCGCCGTCTCCGCCGGTATTCTCGACGTAGGCAGAACCTGTGTGGCGGGTTGAGCCACCCGGGCCACCGTTGTCGGTGCTGAGCAGTTCTGAAGGGATCCACCAATCGTTGAGGCAGAGCAGATCGCAGCCCCAGTCTCCGATTCGGTCGATCTCAAAGTGATCGTCGACGAAAAAGCCGCCCTCGACGAAGTGCAGCGAGGGGAACATTTGCTTGAACAGGCTGCTTGGCTGGGTGACGCCGCCGTCCTCGTAGAGGACAGCCTGGTACACTGTGCGGTCGTAGATCAGCTGGCCGATCTCTGTGACGAAGCCCTCGGCGGTCAAAGGGCTGGCAAACTTCGGTGTCACGCTCGAGAAGTCCATCGCAGGGAAATTGGCTGGTCCCCACTCCTCGAAGTCCTCTTCTAAGGGATGCTCGTCGTCGTGCGTGTGCGCCGGCGAGGTCATGTCCTGGACGAAATGCAACGCGCGCCCGAGTCTGTGGAACGCTGCGTCGGTGCCGACATAATTGCCACCGAGGTACTCGGAGATTGCTTCGTCGTACTGTTCTTGAGAGTTATCGTTCGCTGGGCCGGAGCCAAACGCAAAGATCGGAGCGGAGTCGGTTTCGGGGTTGTAGAAATGACCGAGGGAGCGGGTTGCGGGAACGTCTTCCTGATCGCAGCCGTTACCGACCTCGGTACGAAAGGTGCCGGTGTAGAACGGGTTGGCGAGGACGTCGACCGCCCAATGGCCGAGGCCGCGGTGTACGATATCGCGGTTGTGAGCGTTTGCCGTAGATCCGACTAGCGCGAGCGCGCTCGCTACCGCTAGGGATTGCCAGGTCCGTGAGCGGCTCCAGGTCCGTGAGCGGCTCCATGTCCGTGAGCGGCTCATGGTCGTGCCTCAATCAGCAGTAGGCGTCGCGCAGCTTTCCTTGCGACAGGGGTTTCGCGTTCTTGCACTTTTCGCAGAATTGCAGCGGACTCGGTGCCGCCGATATCGGTGAGGCGCTCGACGGCCCATTCCGCTGCGGTACGGCTGCGGCCCTGCGCCAGGACTCCAAGTGCCTGAACGCGATCGGCGGGTGCCTGTTGCGCCAATCGCCGCTCGGCCGCGGCGATGACAGCGTAGCTTTTCCATGCGCCGAACGGGTCGTCGAGGATCTCTTGCAGCCGTACTCCGGCTACGTCGGCCGCAAACAAACCGAGTGCGTAAGTTGCGCTCTTCTGAACTGACGGGTTGTCGGAATGGGTCGCTTCCAAGACGAGGTCGATGGCTTGCTCGTCGCCGAGCATCGCCAGTGCACCGGCGGCGATGACTCGGATGCCGTGTTCCTGGTGGGCGAGAAAGGAGCGGACGAGGCCGCGATCGCGTCGCAAGCCGATCCGTCCGATCGCTGCCAGCGTCGTCATGAGTGCGCCGGTGTCTTCCTCGGAGCGGGCGATCTCACGCAGCCGAGCGACGGAGCGGCGGTCGGCCAAGATGCGTAAGGCCGTCGCAGCGCGACGTCTCACCTTGAAGTCGGTGTCGGCGCTCGCCGCCAGTAGTGCATCGATACCGTCGTGATCGCGCAATTCCGCGATCATGCTGCAAGCGAAGAGCTTTTCGTCGCGATCGCCTGTCGTCGCCGTGCTCCGCAGCGACGGCAGCACTTGGCTCCGCCGCGCAGCCATCGTGTCGGCTATCGCCGACCGCTCTAAGCGCGAAGCGCCGGTCCAGGCTTCTACGAGCCGGCGAGGTGAGGCGCTTCGGTAGTCAATCTGCGCCTGGGAGCGGCTCGGCCCGACCGCGCTAGCGACCAGCGCGAGGCAGATCGCGACCGCCGGTGCGACCAGAATCTTCGGAATTGAGTAGGGCAACGGCGCCTCCAGCTATCGAGTCAGACCTGCGCAACGAGTGCTTCTAGTAGTTCCCGTATCGGCCTGGTCGATAAGGGTCAAGGAAGTTTTTACAGGAAGCTTGATACGGTGTCGTTGGCATGGTTTGCGACCGTGGGATGGCGAGCAGCGCGCGAGCGCGGTCGAAAGGAGATCTACGTGGGACGTATTGTTACTCTAGGCTTGTTCTTGTTGGCGTTTTCATTGCCGCTTTTGGCCGCGGATGTCGCGCTCGTGGCCCCCGGCCGGGCCCCGGCCAATAGCCATTTTGAGATTTCGTGGCAGGGGGAGGTGCGGAAAGGTGACGTCATTACCTTTGGCACCGAGGCGGCGAAGCCAAAGCCGTACATGAGTCGTGTCTATCCAACCAAGGCCGATAGCGGAACGTTGCGTGCTCCGGAAGTGGCAGGTCTCTATACGATCGTCTATGTGCGAGGTGATGTGGTCCTGGCCTCGGTGGCTTTCGAGGCGACTGCGCTCACTGCGACGCTCGATGCTCCCGACTCCGTCGCCGCCAATGCTGAGTTTGAAGTCGAATGGACGGGGCCGGCGAACCAGGGCGACGTGATCACGATAGGGACGGTCACGGGTCGGCCGATTCCGTACAAGAGCCGTGCTTATACCGCCAAATCGGGACCAACGGTGAAACTGAGAACCCCGGAGAAGCCGGGGGACTACTCGGTGGTCTACAGCAGTGGCCGGATTGTCGTCGCGCACATCCCGCTCCGCGTGACCGGCTTGGAGGCGACGATCGTGGTGCCTGCGGAAGTCAGGGCGGAATCCGACTTCGAAGTGAAGTGGACCGGTCCCGACAACCCCGGCGATCGGCTTGCGGTTTACGAAGCGGACGGTGGCATCCGCCCCTATACGAGTCGCGCGTACACGAATGGCTCTGGCGGGTTGGTGATGCTGACCGCGCCGGCCAAGCCGGGACGGCACTCGGTGGCCTACGTCTCTGGCAGTACAACCGTGCACTTCGTCCCGTTCGAAGTCTCGGACCTCGCAGCTGGTTTGGAGGCGGCGGCAACGGCTTTGCAGAATCAGGGGTTCCCGGTGCGTTGGACCGGGCCGGGAAATCCGCGCGATCGTATACTACTAATGGGAGAAGATCCGAACTTCGCATTGTCACGAGGCTACATCGCCAATAGCGACGGCGATTCGGTGGCGATGCCGGCGACGGCGCTCGCCGGTTCGTTCGAGCTGCAATATGTGACCGGCGGAGGCAGGGTCCTGGCGCGTCGGCCGATCGAGATTCTCCCCGCTCCGCAACCACCCGGCACGTTGAAGGTCGAAGCGGTTTCGAAAATTGATTCGCTGCCGGCGGTCGAGGTCATCCTCGACGCTTCCGGAAGTATGCTGAAAAGGCAGGGCGGCAAGCGGCGAATCGACATCGCCAAGGCTACATTGACCAAGCTTTTATCGGAGACGATTCCGGCTGGGACGAAATTCGCGATGCGCGTTTTTGGACACAAGGAGGCCGACAGCTGTCGCACCGACCTCGAGATTCCGCTCGCACCGCTCGATCCTGCGAAAGCAGTGGGCGTGGTTGCGGGGATTGAGGCGAAGAATTTGGCGAAGACTCCGATCGCGGATTCACTGAGCCTGACGACGCGCGATCTCGACGGTGCCGGCGAGCGCATTCTCATTCTCGTCACCGACGGTGAGGAGACGTGTGAGGGCGATCCGGCGATTGCTATCGGCCGGCTGCGTCAGCAGGGCTATGATGTACGGGTCAATATCGTCGGCTATTCGATTGATGAGGAAAGTCTCAAGCAGTCGTTCGCCGAGTGGGCTGATCTCGGCGGTGGCGCCTATTTCGACGCCGCTGACGAGAGCGAACTGGCGGCGGCATTGTTGGCCTCGGTTCAACCGAAGTTCGTCGTGCGCAACGCCGAAGGCGAGGAAGTGTCGGCGGGGACTGCGGGTGATCCGCCACTGACGTTGGGTGTCGGTGCCTACACGGTTGTGTTCGAGGGCAGCGGCGGCGAGAGAGCCGTGCCGGTCAAGGTTCGCTCAGACACCGAAACGACGGCGCGGCTGTCGTCGGATCCCTGACGTTGGCGCCACTCGTCGCCGATCAGAGCCAGGTTGTTGGGGCTACCGGCTGATCTGGAAGGGCAAACGGGATGCCAGTTCGCAAGATTCCCCTGGTGGAGTTGGTCATGCGATGGCTCCAATTTCGTCGGTTCGTACGGCTGATTGTTCTGCCGAGTAGAACTTCTACTCGGCGGAGTTGGGTTGGCTCAAGTAGATCGACTTGCGGACCTTCGCGAAGACCTTTCGCAGAGCTGGCTCGAATGCTTCGAGCGGCAGGGTGTCGTAGTCCGGGTCGAAACTGTTCTGGTCGTACTTTTCGCAGAACTCGGCGCAGTCTCGCCACCACGGATGCTCTCGGAAGCGATCGCGCATGTCTCGGTCGAGTCCGAGGTGGTGAAAGAAGTAGTACCCCTGAAAGATTGCGTGCTGCTTGACGATCCACAGGTTCTTCTCGTCGACAAAGGGCTCGAGGATTGTCGCTGCGAGATCAGCGTGGTTGGCGGTGGCCAATGTGTCGCCAATATCGTGGATGAGCGCGCAGACGACGTACTCGTCGTCGCGCCCGTCGCGCTGGGCGCGCGTTGCGGTTTGGAGACTGTGCGTCAGTCGGTCGACCGCGTAGCCGCCGGTGTCTCCGGCGAGCAAGGCCAGGTGGGTGAGGACGCGACCGGGGAGGCCGGAGAAGAAATTCGCAGAGTGGCGAGCGATGATCTGGTAGTCCTCGGGGACCGAATCCCGCATTGCGGTGAAGGTGGTTTGCTCGGAATCTGCCATCGCGTTCTCCTCAGTTGTGGGCCTTGCCGAGGGTATAGGACTGGCGCGTACGGATAAATGGCATCGATCGATCGGGTTGCCTGCTCACTGTCGCTGGGGCGGGCTCAACACCACCCGTCAGGGTGGTGGCGCCCTCGAAACGCAAAAGGGCGCGCCGTTTTTCAGGCGTTGTCCGGCGTCGGGACGCGGGCTTCCCATCTGGGGAGAGTGATTCTTGCCTGCATTCTTCGCGAAACTGGGTAATGTCAAGGCCAAAATCCCCACCTGACCCGCCGGCGACGCATGGAGTTGCCGAGGTTTGTGTCTGCCGGCGCGGTCCAGTACTGTCTTGGAGTCGGCCAGGCAGGGGCAAGTTCACATTGGGCGGCAAGAAGACTATCACAGGCGGGATGATCGCCGTATGAGCGGGTTGACGAGTGGCAAGGTCGACCGTGGGGAGACCCCCGGTTTGCGCTGCCTTCTGGACCGCACCTACCTTACGAAGGGAAGATTGCATGAAGCACACAGTACTACCTAACGGCCTCCGCTTTCTTGGCGGGTTGGCGCTCGGCGCATCGATCGCCATTCTCAGTTTTGCCGCGCCGACTTTGGCGCAGGATGCCGAAGGGCCGTGCGCGGAATACGCGCAGAAGCTTTGCGAAAAAGCTGGTCCGGCGAGCTGCCAGTCAATTACGTCCACAACTGATCTGTTGCCCGCGAAGGCGTGTGAAGCGGGGTTGGCCGATCTAGACTATTCGATCGGGCGAATCGCTGAGTTGAAGAAGCAGTGTGACGAACTGGGTGACAAGCTTTGCGGCGAGCTCGGCGAAGATACCGAGACTTGCAAGCTGGTGCGGTCCAAGGTGCCGAACATGGCCCCTGAGCAATGCAAAGGCATGATGGCTCAGTACCCGAAGGTTCTGGCCGACTTGAAGCGACAAGAAGCGGCTAACAAGCCGCTGAGCGCGGAGGACCAAAAGGCGGTTGCGTCTGGCACAGACGCGGCTTTTGGCCCGGCCAATGCGAAAGTCACAGTGGTCGAGTTTTCCGACTTCCAGTGCCCGTATTGCACACGTGCTGCCGCGGTCGCCAACCAAATCAAGAAGAAGTACACGGAGGACGTTCGCTTCGTCTTTCGCCAGTTCCCGCTTTCCTTTCACAAGGAAGCGCATTTGGCGTCACAGGCGGCGCTCGCCGCGGGGGCAGAAGGCAAGTTCTGGGAATACCACGACCTGCTGTTCGAGAACCAAAAGCAGTTGGGTCGCGAGTCGCTGGAGAAGTACGCCGCCGACCTCGGTCTGGACATGGCGGCCTTCAAGAAGGCGCTCGACGATGGCACCTATAAGGCGGCTGTGGACGAAGACATCGCTCTCGGTGGCAAAGTCGCCGTCAGTGGGACTCCGACGATGTTCATCAATGGCAAACGAGTCAAGAACGCTACGGATTTTGCCTCGGTCTCGTCGGAAATCGATGCTGCGCTGAAGTAGTCGATCCTGCTCTTGCAGTAACGAAGGCGGGTGGGACTTTGGGTCCCACCCGCCTTTTTTTGTCGCTCGCGACTGGTGCCTCTTGCGGCAATCAGGGTTTTCCGCCACTTCCGGCGGTGCGATGCGTTTGATTGTCGGTGCTCTTGCTCTCTTCTGGGCGCTTCCTGGATTGCTTTGGGGTGTGGCCGGAAGTCCAGCGGATCTCGTCGACCACCCCCCAGCCCCCTCGTCGCTAAGGCGAGGGGACTGGTCTTCTGAAGCCGTGCCGCAGGTTCGTCGTTTGGTCTTCAGGCTGCAGTACATCAGTGGCGACTACGGTTTGGCGGTACGCGGCAGGCAGATTCTCGACACCTTCGAGTTCGGCGAAATGGTCCAGATGATCCGTCGGGCGGAGGCCACCTACCGGGAGTTGCCGGCCGCAAAGCCTGGCACGTTGAAGAAGCTCGGTGCCCTGCGGCGTCTCATTGTGGATCGGGCAGAGTGGTCGGTGGTGCGGGAGCATAGCGATGCCCTACAGGGCGAGATTCTCGAGCAGTATCGGGTCGACGATACGCCGGTTGCTGTACCGGACCTGTCCGCCGGCGCCGAGACGTATCGCGGCACCTGTGCGAGCTGCCACGGGGAGGACGGCGGCGGAAGCGAGCCGCCCGGGATGAAACCGGCTCCGACTTCGTTTCGCGACGAGCGCATGAACTCGCTGTCGCCGTATCACATCCTCAATGCGACCCGGTTCGGCATCGACGGTACGGCAATGGCCGCGTACGGTGATATCCTTTCTGATTCACAACTCTGGGACCTTGCGTTCTTCGTACTGACGTTGCGGGAGAATTTTCGAGCGGGAGATTCGACGCGGACGAAGCGGCCGCCGCTTGCTGTGTTGGCCAAACTTTCGAATGTAGAGCTTGCTGAGTACTTGGGCGCCGGAGGTGAAGGCGTGACGTCAGCCGATGTCGACTTCCACCGTTCCCACCCGGCGGCGGGGAATGGGACCCGCGAGCCTGCGTTGGCACCCGATCAGACAAGGGGAAACGACGCGTTGACAGTAGCTCTGCAGCTCGAGGATGCGTTTGTGCAGGTCGCGGAGAAGATTGGGCCGAGTGTTGTCGGCGTAACCACCTTCCTCCCACCTGGAGCGGATGCGGGCGGGAGCGGCAGCGATCAATCGACGGCGGCGTGGCGGGTTGCCGAGCGTCGCCCCGATTTCACAGAGGGCTTACGCGCTCATCGCAGCGGCTCCGGTTTCGTCGTATCCGACGACGGCTACATTCTGACGCGACATGAGCTGGTAGAAGGGTTGCCCGCAGCGGGTTCAATCCTGGCGGTCGAACTTTCTGGGGATCGCTATCTGCAGGCGAGGCTCGTTGGTTCGGAACCTTCGATCGATCTGGCGGTGCTCAAGCTCGAAGATGCGATCAAATTTTCTCCCGTCACGATTGGGTCTAGCGATGGTGTTCGGGCTGGTCAGTGGGCGATCGCGGTTGGCGATCCGCCGGGGGTAGAGCGGGCGTTCGCGGCGGGAGTGGTATCTGCGTCGCCGATCCGCGAATGCTACCAAGAGAATCTCTCGGCAACACGGATTCAGACGTCGCTGCAGGCGTCGGCGGGGAGTTTTGGCGGTCCACTTGTGAATATCCGTAGTGAAGTTGTCGGGATGACGTTGCCGCATGGCGCGGTGGCGGAAGGGCGGTCTGTTGTTGACGCGCTGCCGATCGAGTTGGCAATGACGGTGTTCGAGGCGCTGCGGGTCGTCGGAACGCAGCGATCACCATGGATCGGCATTGCCGTCCTCGACCTGACGCGGACGACGCGAAGGAAGTTGTCATCGAGCCCACGGACGGGGGTCTATATCGAGGACGTCTTCGACCCGAGTCCCGCGGCGCTGGCGGGAGTCCAGGTGGGCGATGTGTTGGTACGAATGAACGGCAACCAAATGCTTTCGGTCGCGGACTTTCAAAAGTGGCTTTACCTGGTGGGCATCGGTCAGCCACTAACGCTCGAACTCGACCGCGGCGGCGATCTGGTCGAAGTCACGGTGACGATCGAAGAAAGACCGAGCTCGATCCCGACACGCTGACGTAGCGTCGCATCGCGGTTCGCCGATTCAACCTGTCTCGCGGGTGCCAATGTCTCCGCGAAAGAAGAGAGAGAAGAGAGACGGGCACAAGAGTAGCGTAAGAAGTGTAGCGAAGCCGAGTCCGAAGAAGCGACTTGCTGCCGTTGCTGCAAGAGGCCGGACTGGGTGTCGAGGAGCTGCGTCTTGCCCCTACTGTTCCTGTACCGATACGGAGTTGTTCCGTGCGGCCTCTTCCGCGCGCTTGCTCGATGATGTTGGCGTGATCCTGGTCATCGTGTTCAGTGCAACGACAGGTTTCCCCTTACGGCCCGGTATCTAAGAGGGGAGCTTCTTACGTCTCAGAACTTCTCGGTCCGGAGCGGTAACCGGATAGTGCGCAGGCGATGAGTGTCAGGCCGGCTACCAGAGCGAGCCAGAACGCAATTTCACCGGATCGGTTGTGGAGTGTCCCCAGAGAAGCGCCGCGCAGGTACTCGAGAGTGAATTTGCTACCGCATCGCAGCAAGAGGAACCACAGGAAGACTTGCCCCTGATATCTGGCGCGCGGTGTGAACCATAGCAGGAACAAGAGGATGAGAATGCCGTCGAGTGAGAAGTAGAGTGACAGTGGGTGGACCGGCAGACTCGTTGCCGCGTCTGGGGAGATGAGGCCGTGTGCTTCGTGGGAGGTGAAGGGTTCGCTGTTCTTCGGGAAAGCGACGCCCCACGGCATCGACGTTGGTGCACCGAAGCAGCAGCCGTTGAGGAAGCAGCCGATCCGGCCGACGGAGATGAGGACCGTCAGTCCTGGTGCCATCGCGTCGAGAACGACCAGCGGCGGGAGTCGCAGAGTGAGCGCGAATGGCGGGAAGACGATCAACGTTGCGACGAGTGCGCCCGGCAGCCGGAATCCCCCAGAAGTGAGTGCTTGACTGAGTGGAATGCCCATCTCCCAGATGTAGGCCAACCTTGTTCCAGCGACCGCGAAGGGTAAGACCATCCCGAGAAGGACCAGCGATCGAATTGGCGGAAGTCCGCGTCGGCGTATCGCTTCGACGTTGATGATGACGCCGATCGCAACGGCGAGGGTCCAGAACAGGTACCAAGAATCGTAGCCGAAAAGCCGAGGCTGCATAGGGGGAGGATGGCGAGGGGGCGGCCACAGGGTGATCCGCGCCCTCGATCTCGGTGTGCGCTACTGCAAAACCATCTCGGGCGGGTTGACGCCTTCTCTGGACTGGAACTTGGCGCGGTCGTCGGGGCCGACACCTTTGATGGCGATGCTTACGTCGCCGTCGACCCTTTGAGCGTTGATGTAGTTGTTCAATGCCGCGTTTGAGAATTCGATCCAACCGATTGTGTTCGGGGCCAAATTGAGGGTGCCGAGTAGGTTGCCGGATGCCGGCGCGTTATTCCAAGTGATGGCTGTTTCGGCCCAAGTATCGTCCGTCACCTCATAGAACTGGAAGCCCTGGAGATCTTCGCCTGTGATTGCTTCGCGGAAGAGGCGAAGCGTCGCTCCGGTGGCGTCGGAGGTGAGGCCGGTGACGTCAAATTTGACATAAATCTCTCGCTGGTCACCGCCCGGACTTTCGACGTGCAGGACAGTCTCGAGTCCGTGATTTTCGTTTGCTTCGCCCGGGTCATCGTTGCTCGTCTTGGTCCACGAATCTTCGGTCGGAACACATGTGGCGTTGCGCGCGCAGTTTTCGTCGGGTGGCCAGACTCCGGTCGCTGTCCCGTCATCTCCAAACACGAGGGTCGGTCGATCGAAGCCGTCGCTCTCATTGTTTCGCATTCCGTCGAGCTTGACGTGCTTATTGTCGGACCCTACCAAAATCAGCGTGAACAGATCGTTACCGGTTGCGACCTCCTCGGCGACTGCGTGGGAGAGCTCGACACTCCACCATTCGCCGTCGTCGACGACGGCGGAACCCTCGGGGTCGGTGGCGGATTTTGCGAGCCGTCCGGCGAAGCGTCCACGAGGCGGCACGACATCCCAATGGAGCCAGGTCGGGTGAAGTGGGGAGCCCGTCGTTACGTCAGAGTCACCGGTTCCCTCTTCCCATCCGTCGTCGCTGGTGTCCAGGTCGGTTTGCCAATTCTGAAGCACGTAAACCTTGGGGCCCTTGCCGTCTCGTGGTTTGCTGCACTCTTCGCCCATGATCGCGCAGTTCTCATGGTTCCGTACATGGACGAACAGAGTCGCGGTGGTTACCTCCGCGTCGATCGGCAGGATGTCGAAGGTCAGGTAGGATTCGTACTGATTCACGACTGTGCAGGTTCCGTTTCCGGTGCACTCGGTATCGTTGTTGCAGTCCTGTGAGTATGGGTTTGAGCCCGAGCAGCTCATGCCATCGTCTGCCGATACTTCCATTCGGTTCTTGTCACCGTTGCTCTCTTTCGGCTTGTTGCTGCGCGTGAACCCCTCCTTTGTCCCGTTGCAGACACGTTCGGTGGCCCTGCAGCTGGGATTCGCAACTTCATCGCATCCGCAATCCGTATCGAGTGGGGGGGTGGCGTCTAGTTGAAACTGTTGCGCGGTAACCGGCGTGAAGGACAGCTTTGGTTCTTTCCCGGTAGTCTCTTTTGAGTAGTACTCGGTCAAGTAGCCGCTCGCCAAGTGACCTGAGAACGAATACATCACGTGAGAGCTTGATGGTCCAACATAGAGTTGGAAGAGATGTGTGACGTCGTACGGAGTGTAGATGTCTTGTGCGGCTCCGGGTTCGAGCGTGATGCCGAAGCCCTGGCGAAGTGCGCTGGGGACAGCGTTGGGAAACGCGGTGTTGAACCAGTCCCACGACATTTCGGGTTCGGTGACCACGTTGGCGGCTGGATCGACCCCGTGGAGAAAACCCGCATGGCTGGAGGTCATGTCGAGCGAAGACATGACGTTGAGAGTTGCGTCGATGGCTCCGGTCGAGCCATGCGGTACGTCGAATTTGAGCAGAGAGATACGCTCCTGAGGATTGCAGCCGCCCTTCCTGTGAGCACGCAGCCTGGGTAGCGTTGAAAAGACGTCCCCGCTGAATAACCCTGTCCAGATGTAGCCGTCGGCAACGGGAAGGGCCTCGACGACGGGAGTGCCTGCTGTCTCGAGGATGATGATTGTGCCGTTTGTGAACTCCACATCGTCGCCACCGAGTTCGGGGTCATTGATGACTAGCGCCGAGCCGTCCACCGACACGTCGGTCAGCGTATTGACCGGCCAGGAGGGCACGTTCTGGTAGATCCCGGTCCCGATGTCGGGGTCGGCCAGTGTTCGCACAGCGGCCTGTACCGAGCGGATCAACGAGACGGACTGCAGTCGGTTGTTCATGGCGCTATCGAAGATTACGCAGTGGTCGCTGCCGGCGAAGCCGCCCGGATTGGGGTCCTCGCCTTCGAGACCATCGATTTGGCCCCCGAGGACGAGATTGTTTGCCGGGAAAAGGTACTGCCCGGGATTGTTGTCGTCCTCGATCGCTTCCATGACCAGCCGCCGAACGGCGGTGTTGTCCTTGAGCAAGTTATCGGTGCAATCGCCGCGCAGCGTGATGCCGCGATCTGAAAACGTGTTTCCTTCGATCAGGGCGCCGCTGGCCTCTTTCATGTGGAGACCCCAGTCGTCGGACCCGCTTGTGACGTTGCCGATTACCTGCGCGCCTTGGTTTCGCAGCAAGTAGATGGCTTCGAGGCCAGGGTTCTCGACGACGTTGTTGAGGATCAAGGCGCGGTCGGAGCCGCCTCCTATGTGAATTCCCTCGTCGCCGACGTCTTTTACGAGATTGTACTCAACCGTTACATCGTCGGCGTCGACGTCGACACCATAGGATCCCGGAATATTCTCGCCGTTGTCGATCCACCCGCAGCTTTCCGTGATGACTTGTGTGATTCCGTCTCCTACGACGGTCTTGTTTGCTTTGACCTCGATACACCGCCGCCAGGTTCCAATCGTAATGTCACCGCCGACAACCCTGATGTTCTTGATCACTGCTTTGGTTGCGGTGGATTCCACCTTGATTCCGACGGTGTCGTATTCGCGGCCAGGGATCTGGGGATCGTCTGGCCATAAACTTGTCGGGCCGTGGATCGAAAAACCGGCGCCATCGAGTACGACATTGGCAGCGTTGATGCGCAGTCCGTGCTGATCGATCGGATCGGCGGTGCAATCGAGATCGCCCGGCAATGTGTAGTCTTCAGTGACTGCATCGCCGCAACAACACGGGACTGCACCGCCGCAGTTTTGCGGAGCCGGCCGACTGGCGCACACCGCTGGTTCGGCCGTTGCCGTGTTCGCCCCGAGGAGCAGGGCGACGGCAAAGTTCAGTGCGAAGGAAACGAACCGTCTATCTGTCATCAGAAACTCCTAATCGCTCCCGCGATCGTAGGTTTGCGCAGCGTGGGGTGGCGATTGCTGCCGCGTCTGCCCAACAGTCTGTCTTTCAACGGGACTGCTACGCCTGTGTCCCCGGGACCTAGCAATTCGGCAGGTGTTGCGTCAACGGAATTTCTTGATCGTGGATAAAGAACTTTATCGTTGGTCGAAATCGGTCACTTGACAAATTCTTGCGGTGACATCAGCGTCGGGACAGGCGGACGTCGACCCATACGGCTAGAGCGAGGACTGTACCTCTTGCGATGAATTTCGTCTCGGGAGTGAAGGCGAGAAGGGTCATGCCGTTGAGCAGTGTCGCCATGATCAAGGCGCCGAATAGAACCCCGATCACGTCGCCGCGACCGCCCTTTAGGCTGGTGCCGCCGATGACGCATGCGGCAATGGCGTCGAGCTCCATGAGCTGCCCGGTTGTCGTCGTCGATGCGCCGGCGAATGCTGTCTGCAGGAAACCGGAGATCGACACCAGAGTCCCCATGATCGCGAAGGCCGCGATGACTGCGGTCTCTGCCGGTACTCCCGAGATGATCGCTGCTTCTTCGTTACCGCCGATCGCGTAGAGGTGACGGCCGAGCCGCGTGTGTTGGGTGATGACGTGGATGACGAACGCAGTCGAGGCGAGTATCAGAGCGGATAGCGGAACTCCGCGATATTGGTTCATTGTCAGCACAGCCAGCAGGATGACCTGGGCGGAAACGAACCAACGCAGGAACAGCTGTTCGTCGTCGGTCTGAATGCCTTGGCGCTTTCTCTGGCGCGAAGTGCTGGCGGCGCCTGCGGCTAGTGCTACGACGAGCAGCGCGGCCAAGATTAGACTGACGCGCGGGGAAACGTAGAACGTGGTCAGCAGAGAGTAGAGGTTGGACTGGCCACCTTGGACCACCGGGACGGTGCTGTTCTCGATGACGAGCCAGTGTGCCCCTTTGAAGATCAGGAGTCCCCCAAGGGTGATGATGAAGGCGGGCATGCGTTCGCGCACAATGACGAAGCCCATCGCCGAATAGAGGACGATACTGAACAGCGCCGTTGACGACAGGGCCGCGGGGGCCGGCCAGCTGTAGTGCAGCGTCAAAACCGCGGCGATGGCGCCGGTCAGGCCGACGCCGCTGCCGACGCTCAGGTCGATGTGCCCGGGCACGATGATGAGCAGCATCCCGAGGGCGAGGATCGCCGTCGATGCGGTTTCGATTGCCAGCTGTGACAGGTTGCGCGGGCTGATGAATGCCGCGTCGTAGAGGGCGAAGTAGGAGACGATGGAGACCAATGCGATCAACATCGAGAGGCTGCGAAAACTTACGCTTTCCGGTCGCGTCATGGTTGCGCTTGTTCCTTGTGTGACGTCGACATAGCTGCGGCGAGAAGTGTTGCCGCAGTGGCCTCGTTGTGGGTGAAATGGCCGCCGACCGTACCCTCCGAAAGCATCATGATCCGGTCGCTCATGCGCATCAGTTCCGGTAGTTCGCTGGACACCATGACGATGGCGACGCCGGAGTCGGTCAGCTGATTGATGAGGTCGTAGATCTCGCGTTTTGCGCCGACATCGATGCCTCGCGTAGGCTCGTCGAGAAGGATCACCTTGGGCTTTGTCATCAGCGCTTTACCGAGCACGACCTTTTGTTGATTGCCGCCCGACAGGGTACTCGCGGCGCTGGCCAGGTTCGGGGCTTTGATTTGAAGCGACTTGGCGTAGTCGCCGCAGATGCGCGCTTCGGAGTGGCGATCGACTCGTCCGGCCCGGGTCAGACCCGGGAGGGATGAGAGCGACAGGTTGAATGTGACACTCTGGTCGAGGATGAGGCCGTAGCGTTTGCGGTCCTCGCTGACCAATACGAGTCCTTGATCGACGCAACCGCGCGGGGTCAATGCGAGTGGTTGCCCGAGCAGTTGAACGCTGCCGTCGACGCGATGTCCGAAGAAGCCGACCAGGTGCAGCAGCAGCTCACTTCTTCCCGCGCCCATCAGGCCACCGATCCCGAGCACCTCGCCGGCGCGAACTTCGAAAGAGATGCCTTTTAGTCGTGGCGGTGCGTTGCGTGACTCCGCGATGGTCAGGGCGTCTACGGCGAGCGCGACGTCACCTGGATCAGGTTTGCGTAGGGGGAAGAGGTCGGCGATGCGCCGTCCCACCATGTGCTGAATCACCTCGTCGCGGTCTGTGTCGCATGCATCGAGGCGCGCAACGGTCGTGCCGTCCCTCAGGACCGTGATTCGGTCGGCGATGGCGAACACCTCGTCGAGCTTGTGGGAAATATAGATGCACGCGACACCGCGTTGGTGGAGGTCCCGAATGATATCGAGGAGCACATCGATCTCTTGCTCGGTGAGGGCCGCGGTCGGTTCGTCCAGGATGAGGACCTTGGAGTCGCTCTTGAGCGCCTTGGCGATTGCCACCAGTTGTTGCTGACCTACCCCGAGATCTCCGACGCGGCGATTCGCCGCGACGGCGATGTCGAAGCGACCGAGCAAAGCGGTAGCGTCGGCGTACATCTTATGATGGTCGACCAGGCCGAGGCGTGTGGGCTCGTGTCCGAGGAAGATGTTCTCGGCGACCGACATTTCGTCGACCAGAGCCAACTCCTGATGAATGACGGCGATTCCCGCCGCTTCGGAATCGCGAATCGATTCGAGTCGAACGGTTTCGCCGTCGATCAATACTTCGCCGGTGTAGGTGTCGTGCGCGTAGACGCCCGTCAGGATCTTGATCAAGGTAGACTTGCCGGCGCCGTTTTCGCCGCACAGTCCGTGCACCTCGCCGCCACGGAGCTCGAAGTCGACGTTGTCGAGTGCAGTCACGCCGCCGAATCTCTTGACCAGGCCGCGCGTCTCGAGGACTGAGGGAGTTGTCATAAAAGGGCAGCGCAGGGTGGAGCTACTGGTCTTGGTAGACCGCGTCGCGCGAGTGAAAGCCGGCTCCGATCACGGTCTCGTCTAGATTCGCGCGGGTGACGGTGGTGACCTCGTCGAAGATCGACGGCACCTCGATCTTGCCGTTGAAGGTTCCGTGTTTCGCGATGATGGGCCGACCTTTGGCGAGGGTTACGGCGGCTTCCGCAGCGGTCGATGCCAGTTTGGTGATCGGCTTGAACACGGTCATGGACTGCTCGCCCGTGGCGATGCGCTGGCAGGCGACGAGGTCGGCGTCTTGTCCGGTGACGTAGATCGACCCGGCGAGGCCCTCCTCACGCAGTGCCTGAATTGCACCACCGGCAGTGCCGTCGTTGGAGGTCAGGACGCCGTCGATGCGGTCGCCGTGCCGCGTGATGGCGGCGTTCATGATTCGTTTGGCGTTCTCCGGCTTCCACTCGTTTGCCCAGTCTTCGTGAATGACCTCAATCGATCCAGACGCAATCGCTGGGTCCAGGGCTAGGTCCTGGCCAGCTTTTACGATAAATGCGTTGTTGTCGGTCTTTGATCCGTAGATGCGCACGATTCTGGCAGGGCGGTCGGACGGAGCGAGAACATCGACGAGGTATTGGCCCTGAAGCTGCCCGATGCGCTCGTTGTCGAAGGTGACATACAGGTCGAGATCGCAGTCGCGGATCAATCGGTCGTAGGCGATGACCGGAATATCGGCCTGGTGAGCCAAGCGGACGGCTTTGGCCATGGCCGATCCATCGTGTGGCACGATGACGATCACGTCCACCTGGCTGGTGATCAGCGTCTCGATGTCGGCCATTTGGCGATTGTCGTCACTGTTGGCCGACAAAACGGTTACATCGGCGCCCAACTCGCGGGCGCGTGCGACAAATGCGTCTCGATCGCGGGCCCAGCGAGTTTCCTGGAGCGTGTCCATCGAGAAGCCGATGTGGAGCTTGTCGGCTGCCGGGTCTTTGCGATCGGTACGGCCGTCTTGCCGAAGAACAGCCCCGATCAGGACGCTCAGGAACATCGATGCCACAACCAAGAGAGACTTTGTCGTCATTGTTGCGCGCCGGTCATCTGCTCTCTGTACTCCAAAAGCGATGCTTGCTTCTAGGCTCCGATTTGTGGTGGGTCACTTTGATTGAACGGCGGGAGCAGCCGGGTACCGGGAGGGCGCCGCCGAGCCGCGTACAACGCGACTTCCGTTGCACCGCACTCAAAATCAAAGTGACCCACTACCGTACTGTCGTCGTCTCTGGTGCATGAAGCGCGACTCGCCTAGTCTTCGGTCTAGTATGAGATGGATTTCGCAGATCGTTGTTGGTTTTGGCCTGGTTCTCCAGATGGCGGACGTTGGATTCGCCTGTCCTGGCGATTGCAATGGGGACGGTCGCGTCGCGGTTTCGGAACTCGTTCTGTCCGTGCGGATCGCTCTGCGTGAGGCATCGGTCGATCGTTGCCGGCAAGTGGACGCGGACGATTCTGGCACAGTGACGATCGCCGAGCTGGTCGGCGCCGTGCGCGCGGCGCTCGGTGGATGCGGTCCGAGGTTGGCGTTCGCAGCTCCGGAACTTTATGCGACCGGTGATTCGCCGCGGTCGGTTGCGGTTGCGGATTTCGATGGAGACGGATGGCCGGACATTGCCGCGGGTAATCACATTTCGCACGATCTGTCTGTGCTGCTGAACGATGGCACTGGGAAGTTTGGCGACGAGTCACGCTTTGCGGTCGGGCGGATACCGTTGGGGACAGCGGTTGGCGACTTTGACGCCGATGGCTTCGTCGATATCGCGACAGCAAACGGGGGCAGCGATGACGTATCGATCCTGCTCGGGATCGGCGATGGAACGTTTGCAACCGAACAACGATTTCCGGCTGGGCAGGACGCTCGGACGATCATTGCAGCCGACGTCGATGGCGGTGGTACGCTCGACCTGATCGTCGCGGCGCCTTCGAGCGCAGGTGTTGTTCTATTGTTGGGACGTGGCGATGGTGTTTTCGATCGCCTCGTCGTCGGTGGCGGTTTCAATCCGTGGTGGGCCAGTCTCGGTGACGTGACGGGGGATGGGGTCGATGACCTGGTCACGGCCAACGCGGATTCCAGTGATCTCACGATACTGGCCGGGCTGGCAGGCGGTGGGTTTGTCGGGCGCAGCCGGATTGCGTTGTCTTCGGCTCCCTTCTCGGTGGCGATTGCCGACCTCGACGGTGATGGCGAGATGGATCTACTGACAGGCAATGGACGCGACGCGAGCGTCTCGTTGCTGCGCGGTGGCGGCGGTGGAGCGTTCGCAGAGGCGCAGATCGTGGCCGTTGGCGACGGCCCGTTTCCGGTGCACATCGCCGATGTGAACGCCGACTCGATTCTGGATATCGTCACGGCAAACGAGTTCTCAGGTGACCTTTCGGTCCGGTTGGGCGTCGGCGACGGGTCCTTCGAGGGCGACTTTCGAGTTTCCTCCGGGCCGTCGCTTTTTGCGGTAGCGATCGTCGATGTTGACCGAAACGGCACTCTGGATCTGGTCACGGCACTGGGTGGTTCGGACCAGGTGGCTGTTCATTTGAATCAGTCCCGAGATGCAGGCTCGGTGCCGGTTCCTCGGCGACCAGAAAGAATCCGCTTGTACTAACAAAAATTGTTTGGTAATCACGCAATAGATGGAGAAGGGGTCGTAGATGAGATTCCGGGTGTTTGGCCGGTCGTGTCTCCTGGTTCAGCTTTGCATGGGTCTTTTCGTGGTGACGCCATTCATGTTGACGTCCTTTTTGGCGACTCCTTCTTCGGCAGGCCTGGTGAGCTGTACGGGAGACTGCAATGGCGACAAATCGGTTCGTATTTCCGAGTTAGTGACGATGGTCAACATCGCGCTCGGTCGGAGTGCATTGTCGGCGTGTGAGAACGGCGACACGAACGGCGACGGGTCGATTCGAATCAACGAACTGGTGCTCGCCGTCAGCCACGCGCTAGGTGAGTGCGTACCGGACATCCAGCCCCGGCCGTTCAAGAATCGCGTCGATCACCCATTTGATCCCTACCTGGCCTTCTCGGCGACCTTTGATGGTCCCTCGTGGGTGAAGTTCACGATTCGCGTGAGCGAGCCCGGCGTCGTCTATTTTCAGAACAGCTCGCGGACTCCGTTCCATCACGATTTCATTGCCTCGACCTTGCAGCCGTACGTCGGCCTGGACCCCGACGAGATCGACGCCGTGTCACTGCATGCTGATGGTCAGGAGCTCGTTTTGGGGGCGGTTCTGTATTCGCCGTCGGCGCCCTACGAGATCGGCATCCAGCTGGTTCGCCAGGATGCCTATAGCGCCGAAGAGGTGATTCGATACTTCGACGCAGTACGGGCGTCGGTCGTCGCTGAATCGTCCGTACCGTTCTTCTATTTTCCAACATTCGAGCAGCAGCGCGGCGCCGAGGAAAATCGCGAGGCGCTCGAGTCCGCCGGAGTGCGCATCAGTTCTACGGCGCGGTGGTCGTCCGGTGATGAATGCTACGCCCTGGGGTGGGCACATGGACGAGTCGTCTTCGTCGCCGGGGGCGATATCGAAGCTGCCTACGAGACAGGCGCATTGGGGCCCGAGGATATTCTATTGACTGACGGGGTTCCGGCGGAGATTCCGTTCGTCGCGGGCGTCATCTCGTTGGCGCCGTCGACCCCGAACTCGCATGTGGCGATTCTTGCCGCCGATTGGGAAGTGCCGTTCGTCTTCTTGGCGCTCGAGGACTCGGCAGCTGCCGCGCAGGCTTTGGTCGGTCGCGAGATCGTCATGCGGGCCACGCCGGTTTCCCCGCGCTTCTTTGTTGGTCACGACTTCAACCCAGAAGAATGCGAAGTACGGTTGGTTGATGTCGATGGCGCGTTGACATCTGACGTCGAGAACCATTTGCGCGACCTCAAGCGCGCCCCGGATCTGGCCTTGCGGCCGTTCGTTCCGGCGGGGAGTTACCGCGCCGACGTAGCCACCGCGACCCCCGAAGATATTGTCACGATTGGCGGCAAAGCCGCCAACTATGGATTCTTGATGCGTGAAATTCCAGGCAATACGCGGCCGGCGATTGCCTTCACTTTTGACCTTTGGAACGATTACCTGGATCAACCAATGCCTGGCGACGTCTCCTTGCGAGAGCGGATCGCCGCGCTGCTGACGCCGTTTCCAACCTATCCACCGACCGACTTTGCGGCGCTCTTCTCTGCACTCGATGAGATCCGCGATCTGATCGACGACGAGGCCGACTTTACCGGCGACCAGAGGCAATCGATTCTGCAGGCTCTCCAACAACAGGGATTTGATCCGCTTCACAGGATCCGCTTCCGCTCCTCGACCAATGTCGAAGACAGCGACGTATTCACCGGCGCTGGCTTGTACGAAAGCTCGAGCGGCTGTTTAGCCGATGATCTCGATGCTGACGATGTTGGGCCGAGCTTGTGCGAGGCGACTCGAGACAGCGAGCGTGGTGTATTTCGCTCCTTGCGCAAGGTGTTCAAGAGTTTTTACAACGACAACGCTTTTCTCGAGCGATTGCGGCACCGGGTCGATGAAGCGACCGTTGGAATGGCAGTCCTTGTGCATCGAAACTTTCCAGATGAGACGGAGCTAGCCAACGGCGTTGCGACGCTACGGACAACATTGGGTCCGAGTTCGGAGATGACCGTCGTGACTCAGCCTGGCGACGTCTCAGTGACCAATCCGGAGGACGGAGGTCGCCCTGAGGTGGTCGATCTTTTCGTCTCGCCCACCAATGTCTTCCCGAATCTCCGGCAGGGGAGCGATCTGCTGCCGCTCGGGGCCACGGTGTTGCAAATGCCGGAGGAATACGTCGAACTCGCCAATCTACTCAGTGAGGTAGCGGTCGCTTTCGGTGAGTTTCACGGCGAGAGGCAGTTCAACATCGAGTTCGAGTTCAAGAAGATCGTCGACGAAGGGTTGGTCATAAAACAGGTGCGTCGCATCCCGGGCGTCACGCCTGGCTTCGACTCGACGCCGGTACTGATCAACACTCCGACCGATCTTTGTACGTTCCAAGGGGAGATCTCCGATGTCTATGCCAACTATCGGCTAAAATCCCGTTGGCAAGTCGACTTCGAAAGTGGTCCGGTCGAAGAAAGCGGCGATTCGATCTACGCCTCGGCCGATCACACCTATGTGGTGAACGGCGCGTTGGCCCAACTCAACGGCGCGCCAGCCAGTTGGCGGGATGCCTCACGCGGTTCGTTTGATCCCCAGGCTGGCGGCGTGATCGGGCTTGCCGACTCTTGGACCGTCGGTGACGGTGAAGCGGCGAGGGTGATGACCCTCAAGACGCGGGTGCCGACCAATGTTGGACCCGCCTTCCTACCGATCGTCTTCCCTTCGGATCTGGGCTTCACTCTCGAAGCCCAGCACGCCGTCGCTGTTCCCTATCGAAACTTCGACGATACGATCTTGACTCGGTCGAGCGAGCAAGTGCAGCTCCTCGAGTGCTCGGATCGTCGACCGCTGACCGGCCGCTACTTGCTCCAGGATCGGATGTTTTCGGATGGACCAATCGAAATTGACGCGGGCTACTACTGGCCTCCGTTTCCGACGGGCGCGATAGCCGGTTACACCGCGCCGCTCGACCGATGGGTTGCAACGTCGATCTCCGGAGTGGTCGCAGAACCGGTGACGCTCAGCGGATACTTTTCTCAGACATATCGGCCCGAGCATCATAACTTCACCGAGAACTTCATTTTCGACCCCCATCTCGAGGAGGGCGTCGATCCGGGTCTGATTGCGGCCTGGGACGCCCGCGGAATCCAGGCGTTGATCAAACCGTCTGGCTTCGACGCACCTCCCTTTCAAGTACTGACGTTGGACGGTCGGATCGTCGAGGTCGCGGACTTGCCTTAGAGGGAGTCGTTTTAGGCGGTTTGGAGAAAGTCTTGTTTTGAGACAGGCAGGGCGAGGCGAAATGTCGACCCTACGCCGAGCTTGCTGTCCACAGAGATGGTGCCGCCGTGAGCTTCGACGACAGATCGGACGATGAATAGTCCGAGCCCGGTTCCGTCGATCGTGCGTGTTGAGTCCGACCTACTGTACTTGTCGAAGATGGTCGCGCATTCCTCTGGTCGAATGCCGCATCCGGTGTCGGTGATGTTGAGTGTGACTTCGTGGTCGTCCGCCGCGATTTCAGCGGTGACCTTGCCGCCGTCGCCGGTGAACTTGATGGCATTGCCGATCAGGTTTGCGACGACCCGTTCGAGATAGGCACGATCGACGTCGGCTGGTCCGACATTGAGCGCAGCGTTGATGAGAAGCTCGACGTTTTTTGTTGCCGCCATTGGACGGTGGCGGCGGATCACCCGTGATACGAGTTCTGTGACGTGAACCGCCTCGCGTTCGAACACCAGCCGACCATTTTCAATGCGGTCCATTTCGACAAAGTTGCTGACCAGATCGAGCGTGGTGAGTGCGTTGTCCTTGATGCGTTCGAGAAGGTCGTGCCCGGTTTCGGTCACAGGCGTCTCCTCGCTGAGAATGTCTGCGTAGTTGTAAATGATGTTGAGAGGGTTGCGGATGTCATGGCTCAGCATCGAGCGGAACAGGCTGCGTTCTCTCATGAGAGATCGCCTCTCCAGGTTGCGCTCGATGACGTAAGAGAGCTCGTTGAGATGCGAGAGGTCCGGGCGTTTCACGACGTAGTCCCATGCCCCGCTGCGCAGCGCGGCTATCGCTACAGTGAGGTCGTCGTTGCCGGTTACGACGATCAGTGGGACTTGGTTGTCAGTCCCCACGAGTTTCGTCAGTAGCTCGAACTCCGCGACGTCGGGTAAACCGAGGTCCAACAAGACGATACAATCGTTCTCTTCGGCGACAGCTCTTAGGCAGTCTGCGCCCGTGCCCTCGAGGCGGCATTCCAGTCCCAGAGCCTTGAGAGCCCGCCGTGTCAGTCGAGCTTGGCCCTCGTCGTCTTCGGCGACGATGACTTTCGGGCAATCCTGCAGTGCGATGCGGGAATTGCGAAGCTCGTTCAAGTCGGATGTAGTCATTGGGGTCTCGGGTGTTTCAGTACGGTTCCTCTAGGCGACTGCCGGAAGCTCGACGATCTCGAGGTATAGGCCAAGGCGAAGTAGTTTTTCTCCGAGCGTGGAGATGTTCACCGGCTTAGATACATAGCCGTTGGCACCCGACTGATAGCAGCGGTCGATCTCTTCTTGAGAATCGGTCGACGTCAGCATGATGACCGGCGTCTTGCGGAGGTCTTCACGCGACTTAATGCGACGGAGGACCTCGAAACCGTCCATACGCGGCATATTGATATCGAGTAGAACCAGACGAGGTGGGGTAATGGGCTCTCCGGCCTCGCCTTGCAGATACTCGAGAGCCTCGACGCCGTCACGGGCCCGAACGATCGGATTGAGCAAATTGACTTTGCGCAGATTTCGTTCGATCAGCTTAGCGTGTCCATCGTTGTCTTCGACCAGAAGGATGCTGATCGATTCATGCGGCTGCATCTTCTTGCTCCTCTGAGAAGTTGTCCAGCTCCAGGGTATGGGGCCAGGTGAAGAAAAAGGTGCTGCCTGATCCGGGCTCTGACTCGACCCAGATACGGCCGTTCTGACGTTCGATGATCTTCTTGATCGTCGTCAGTCCGACACCATCCCCTTCGGTCGCGACGTGCCCGAGTCGTCCGAACATTCGGAACACTTTCGGGATGTCTTCAGCTCGTATTCCGACTCCGTTGTCGGACACGGAGAACAAATAGTTGTGGGGATGCTCCTCGCATCGTAGGCGAACCCTGAGGGGTCGCTCCGGGGCGGCGTACTTGACGGCGTTGTCGAGGAGGTTGGCGAATACTTGGTGGACACGAATCGGATCTCCCTGGATCACGGGGAGCGACTCCTGTTCGACGTTGGCGTCGAGTTCGTCAAGTCGGAACTGCAGCGATGCGATGATTTCGCTGACTAAGTGCGCAAGGTCGATCTCGGCGACTTGTTGTTGGCGAGTGTCGATCCGCGACAGCTCGAGAACCGTGGAGACGAGAAAGTCGGCCTTGGAGACGCTGCGGAGAATGAAATCCAAGGATTCCTCGGTCTCTTCTTTGAGGTCGGAAGCACGTACTCCTGTTGCTTCGTCGAGCGGTGCGTTGGAGAGAATGGACTCGAGTTCCGCGACGTTCTCCTGTAGGGCGCGAGCAAAACCCTCGAGGTTGATCAAAGGCGCGCGCATGTCGTGTGAGACGACGTAGAGGAAGTCCCCGAGCTCGTTGTTCTTGTAGCGCAGTTGCTCGGCGAGTCGCTCGAGCTCGATTTGGTGTTGCTCAGCCTCGTTCCTCGCAGCTTGTGCTGCGCCGGCAGCGTCCCAGGCTTTCTGCTGTGAGTCGGCGAGGTGTCTTTTGAAGATCCAAAAAATCGTCATTGGGTAGGGCAGACCAAAGAGGACAGAGGCGAACGTGCCGACTGCCATGAGGTTTTCGGGCATCGCGGCCTGGGGAAGAATCGGGAAGGTATGGAGCATCGCGGCGACCAGCGCGGTGGTTACGACGGTTGCAGCAACTGCGAAGACCTGCGGCGCCGGGATTACGATTGTCGCGATGCTGAGGGCGACTGTGTAGGCGACGACCGCAGGAAACGCGGCATTGCTGAGCAGGGTCAGGCTGACATTTCCAATCGACACCAGCGCGGTGACGAGTGTGTACGCAGCGGCGCGAAGATTTCCCCGCTCCCCGTAGCGGTAGGACACGTAGCCGATCAAGACCAATAGACAGGGAGGAATGATGTCCATCGACCGAACCGTTGATCCGCCGATCGCCGCGACGGTCAATAGCGCTGCCCAAAGGGCTCCGAACGCCATCAGCGGAATTGTGCAGATTCGGATCAGGGTCAACTGCTGCTTGAGGAGGTCCGCGGTCCAGGTCGGTTCCGGCACGTTGGTCACGCGTGCGCGCAGACCGGTGCGGTCTGAATCTCCGGTCGCGGTGCTTGTCGGTGCAGATGGATTCATCCGAGCAGTATCACAGCACGCGGCATGCCATCTGTGCGGGTCGTGTCTACGTAGAACGATCAGCTCGCGGGTCAGCTCGGAGATGATGAAAACGATGCCGTTTTTTGGTTATGGGCCTCGCAGCCCACATATCGTCTTACATAGGCTTCGGCTGCGGGAGATGTCGCGAGTGAGATCGTCAACGCGACCAACGGTGGTACAGATGGTGGTGGAAACAGTTGTGCGCAGACCTTTTCCCAAGGTGGCTCGTTTTGGGTCATTGCTCACAGCACGGTCATGGATTTTATTCTCGGCAACAACGATGCGCGAAGCCGAAAAACCTCTGGCGGCTACCAGGCGTAAGCTTCGGGGGCTCGGCCGCCCGGTCCTGGGAATAGACTGTCGAGCTTTGCGATCGTTTCATCGCTGAGCTCGATTTCCACCGAGCGAATCGCTGACTCGAGATGTTCCATGGTGCGAGGCCCGACGATAGGGGCGGTTACGGCGGGGTTGTGGAGCAACCACGCCAAGGCGACGTCGCCAGGCGGGTGACCGATTTCCTTGCAGTGCGACTCGTAGGCTTCGAGGCTTGGGCGCTGCTTCTCGACGCGTTCTTGAATGAACTCGCTGGCGCGACGGCCTTCAGCGGCCTTTTCCAAGACACCACCGAGCAACCCGCCGCCGAGAGGACTCCATGGAAGCACAGCGATTCCTTCGCTCTTGCACATCGGAAGGACCTCCAGCTCAACGGTGCGGCCGTTGAGGTGGTAGATACTCTGTTCGCTCACGATCCCGAGCAGGTTGCGTTGAGCGGCCGCGGCGTTGGCCTTGACGATGTGCCATGCGGCGAAGTTGGAGCTGCCGACGTAGAGGATCTTACCTTCGCGGATGAGCTGTTCCATCGCTTGCCAGATTTCTTCCCACGGAGTGCGCCGATCGACGTGGTGCATTTGATAGAGGTCGATGTGGTCGGTTTGCAGTCGGCGCAGGCTATCTTCGCACGCCTGCCGGATGTGGCGAGCGCTGAGGCGCTGATCGTTGGGACCATCGCCGATGTTGCCGAAGACTTTGGTTGCGAGAACGACCTGTTCGCGCCGCCGGCCGCCCTTTGCGAACCACTCCCCGAGAATCTTCTCCGTAGCGCCCTTGCCGGCGCTACGGCCGTAGACGTTCGCGGTGTCGAAGAAATACACGCCCGCGTCGAGGGCGCGGTCCATGATGGCGAACGAATCCTCGGCCGACGTGAGCGGCCCGAAGTTCATCGTGCCGAGACAAATGCGGCTGACTTTCAGACCGGTGCGTCCAAGTTGCGTCGACTTCATGAAACCTCCTCGAGCGGTTGGCGTCCTGTTCCGAACTCATTGGACTGGGGTAAGCTATCAGTGCGTTTTTGATCGCGCGACCTGTGGCGTTTCCGCGGAGCCTGCAGGTTAAGTGGGGAGGTCTTGGACCTGAGAGTTCAAGCGTGTGTCGCCTTAGTCGACGCTCGGAAATCACTCCATTCAAGACCGAACTTAGCGAGGTACTTGCGCAATCGATCAGCGTCGTTCGCGGTCTTTCTCCGCTGCCGGGATACTGCGAAGAGTTTGCGCCCGGCGTCGGAGAGGCTACCGCTAGAGGCGCAAATGCGCAGAACGTCGGCGAGTTGAGTTCTGTCGAATCGATCGATGGCGGCCGCGGCCTCTGCGCCGAGTGTCTCCTCGATGATCGCGTCGTCGGACGAGCCCCCGTCGGACCAAGAGGTAGTCAGGCGGGTGATCTCGTCGTCGACTGTGGCAACGTTGATCCGCCCGCCGGGTGCCAGAGTCGCCATCCGGGTGATAGCCGCGTTGAAGTCGCGAAAATTGCCTCGCCATGATGAATCTGGTGCGGCGGCAAAATGAAGGAAGCGGCGTCGCGCTTCCTTGTTCATGGTTACGTGGTGGCCAACGCTCTGGGAGGAGTGCTCGATCTCATATTCGAGGTTTGGCTCGATGTCCTCGCGCCGGCTCGCAAGGCCCGGGAGTCGAAAAGTCCAGAGGTTGATGCGGGCAAGTAGGTCCTCGCGAAACTGTCCGCTGGCAACGGCGGACTCGAGATCACGGTTGGTTCCAGCGATGAGCTGGAAGTCGCTGGAGACCTCACGGTCGGAACCGACAGGCAGGAACTTCTTTACCTCGATGGCGCGCAGGAGCATTGCTTGCTCGTCGAGTCCGAGTTCGCCGATCTCATCCAAGAAGAGGACGCCGCCTTGGGCCGTGCGCATTAGCCCGGGGCGGTCGCGCGTGGCGCCGGTGAAGGATCCTTTGATGTGGCCGAATAGCGTAGACATCGCCGTATCGCCGCGCAGTGTTGCGCAGTTGACCTCCACCAGGGGGCCTTCGACCTGGCGGCGTTGACGCTTGAGGTCGTAGACTCGCCGCGCGAGTTGCGACTTGCCCGCGCCGGTGGGGCCGGTGAGCAGAAGCGGTGCGCTCGAAACGGTTGCCACCTGCTCGACCCGCTCGATGATCTCGTTGAAGGCTGGGTTGCGCGTCGCGATCCCGGCTTTCAGGAACGACAGACCCTCCTGCTTCTCCTGGACGAAGCGCGATGCCAGCTGATCGTACCGCGAGAGGTCGAGGTCGATGATGGTGTAGCTGCCGGGCTGGTTCGAATTGCGCCGCGGCGGTGGAGACGTCTGGAGAAGCCGGCCGGGCAAGTAGCGCGCCTCGGTCAGCAAGAACAAGCAAATCTGCATCACGTGGGTGCCGGTCGTCACGTGGACCAAATACTCCTCGCTCTCGGGCGAGAAGGGGTAAGCGCGCGCGAAGTCGTGGAGTGCGCCGTAGACCTCGACGAAGTCCCACGCGTCGCGAACGTCGAGCAAATGCGTCCGGACCTTCGTCTCAGGGGAAATCCCGGCGACGTCCTCCTCGATCTCGGCGACGATCGCCTCGTCCCTTGGCAGGTAGAGGAGCTCGCAACGATCGACCACGAGGTCGTCGTGGCGGGTCAGATCGACGGATGGCCGCCAGCGAGTCCAGCGATCCTTGCCGCCGCGATCGAGGTTCGATCCGACGATACTTAGAACGGTAGTTGCCGCAGGCATAGCGAGACTTCTAAAACATTCGCCAAAATAATCAAATTCTTTGCAGGTGAAGATTTGTTCGTGGGATCTCCTACGATCGAAGAATCATGCAAATACCTGAAAATACTCAGGTTTTTGGAGAATCGCAGTTTGGCCTCGGTTCCTGGCATGTCCGTCGCACTGTATCCCAGCGAACGCGTTGCAGTGGAAGACGTGTTGGACGGGCCGGGGGCGGTCGTGCGGAGCCGCCCTCGGCCGGGATTCTGATGAGATGCGAAATCGAAAAGCGAATATCGAATATCGAATGGGGCCGAGCAGCCGTCAGCGCGATCGCGTCAGCGGTTCTGCATGTTGGCCCTTTCGACTGGTGGCGCGGCTTCGGCCGCATTCGGGTTCAACTCCCTTTCACCGAGGGCGCGCGGTACTTGCGGCGACGCAGCTGGTGCTCGGCTTTGTGGGCGTGTTCGTCCCCGTCGACCCGCCAGCCGGTGCCGCGCGTCCTTGGGACTGAGTATTGCTCGGAATTTTTCAAAGGAGCCGCGAATGAACGAGATCGAATTGTATGGAACGTTGGCTCGCCGCGGATCTCGCTGGGCGCTGCCGTACGTGAAGCGTGTGATCATCGATGAATGCCATCAAGGAGTGGTTGTGCGTCGCGGCGTCGCGGAGGAGCGTCTCGGTGCCGGCGCGTACTGGGTCTTTGGATGGGAAACGAGGGTCGAGGTGTACGACCTGCGGGAGAAGATCATCAACGTTCCTGGGCAGGAAGTTTTGAGTCGCGACAACGTGGGGCTCAAGGTCAGTCTTGTTGTGCGGTACTCGATTGCTGATCCGGGTTTGCTGCGGAGCCGAGCGGCGTTTCCGCTCGAGCAGATCTATTCCTCTGCTCAGATCGCGTTGCGGGCGGCCGTCGGCGGTGTTGAAGTGGCTGCGCTACTCGAACGTCGGTTGGAGATCGCCGAGCAGCTTCGCGGCGCAGTGTCCTCCGACTTGGGCAAGATCGGAGTTTCGATTGCGACGGTGGACATCCGTGACGTGATGTTTCCGGGAGAGCTGAAGAAGATCTTCGCCGAGGTCGTGCGTGCCCAGAAAGAGGGCCAGGCTGCGTTGGAGCGGGCCCGTGGTGAGAGTGCTGCCTTGCGCAACCTGGCGAACGCGGCGCGCATTCTGGAGGCTCACCCGGCGTTGATGAACTTGCGGACGCTACAGACGATTTCGGAGACCGAGGGGCGTGGGCACACATTTGTCCTCGGATTGCCTGCTGGGTTGATGCACAGTGGGAAAGGCGGTGGTGCGGGCGACTAGCACCATTGAGAATGGGAATCTGGGATGGAAAAGAACTACGAAACACTGGAAGTCGCGGGCGGGTGCCCGGTCAAGGCGTGGGTGCGGGGCGTCGCGATGGAAGACGAGGCAAGGCGGCAGCTCGAGAACGTCGCGCAATTGCCCTTCGTCCACGGTTGGGTTGCCGCGATGCCGGATGTGCACTGGGGTATCGGCGCGACCGTCGGCAGTGTGATCCCGACCTTTGGGGCAATCGTGCCGGCGGCGGTCGGGGTCGATATCGGGTGTGGGATGATGGCCGTAAAGACGACGCTGACGGCCAACGAGCTACCGGACAGTCTGCGCGAGCTGCGTTCTTCGATCGAGAAGGCGGTGCCGCACGGGCGCACGAGTCGGGGTGGGCGCGGCGACCGGGGTGCTTGGGGGAAACTTCCCGAGCACGCGTCGCGGCGGTGGTCCAAGCTTGCCGCTGCCTATGACGTGATCATCGGCAAGCACAAGAAATTGGATCGCGGCAACTGCGCGAATCACCTGGGTACGCTCGGGACCGGCAATCACTTCATCGAGGTTTGTCTCGATGAGGCGGATGCGGTGTGGTTCATGCTTCACAGTGGCTCGCGCGGCGTCGGCAATCGGATCGGCAGCTACTTCATCGCGCTGGCGCGCGATGACATGCGGCGCAATTGGGCGAATCTTCCGGACAAGGACCTGTCGTACTTCACGGAAGGCAGCGAACACTTTGACGATTACGTGGAAGCGGTTGGTTGGGCGCAGTCTTTTGCGGCGGAGAACCGTGAGACGATGATGGAGGCAGTTGTTCGCTCGGTTCGTTCGACTGCAAAGATTCCGGAGTTTTCCTTGGCGGAGAAGGCTGTGAACTGCCACCACAACTACGTCGCTCGCGAGCATCACTACGGAAAGGATGTGTTTGTCACCCGCAAGGGTGCGGTTCGGGCTGGGCTCGGTGATCTCGGCATTATTCCCGGGAGCATGGGTGCGCGTTCCTATATCGTTCGAGGCAAGGGCAACCCGGAGAGTTTCGAGAGTTGCAGTCACGGCGCGGGGCGCGCCATGTCACGCACCCAGGCGCGCAAGAAGTTTACGGTTGCCGATCACGAAGCGGCGACGGCTGGAGTGGAGTGCCGCAAGGATGCGGCGGTGATCGACGAAACTCCGGCGGCGTACAAGCCGATCGAGGCGGTGATGGAGGCGCAGAAGGATCTGGTGGACATCGTCCATACCCTGCGCCAGGTGGTCTGCGTCAAAGGTTAACAGTTGGTCTGGATGGATGTGAAGTTGTCATGATTTCAATTGACGGTTCTCGCGGCGAGGGCGGTGGGCAAGTTTTGCGCACCGCCCTGGCTGTGTCTTTGGCGACGGGTCGACCGTTTCGCATCGAGCGGATCCGCGCCGGTCGTTCGAAGCCCGGTCTATTGCGACAGCACCTGACGGCGGTTCAGGCTGCGGCGACCATCAGTTCCGGCGTTGTCGAAGGAGCAGCGCTGCGGTCAACCGAGCTTACTTTCACGCCCGGTGAGATTTGCCCGGGCAGCTATCGCTTTAGCATCGGAACGGCTGGCAGTACCGGGTTGGTGTTGCAAACGGTTCTGCTGCCGCTGCTACTGGCGCCGGGCGCTTCGCGCTTGGTCCTGGAGGGAGGAACCCACAACTCGAATTCGCCGCCGTTCGATTTCCTGGCCAAGACCCTTCTCCCCTTGCTGCGGAAAATGGGGGCATCTGTCACTGCGAGTCTCAAGCGTCATGGCTTCTATCCGGCCGGAGGTGGTCGGATATGCGTGGCGATCGAACCGAGTCGATTGTCGCCGTTGGACCTCAGTGTGCGCGGTGCCGTGCACACGATGCGTGCCCGCGCCCTGGTCTCCAATCTTGCGCCGAGGATTGGCCAACGGGAACTCAACAGGGTGGCGGCGAAACTGGATCTTGCGAGCGACGCGATGGAGGTCTGCACCGTGGATGCTCATGGCCCGGGCAATGTCCTGATGATCGAGGTCGAGTCGGACTCGTTGACGGAGGTTTTCTCAGGCTTTGGCGAGGTGCAGGTGCGAGCCGAAGCGGTGGCGGGCAAGGTTTGCTCGGCCGTGCGGACTTACCTCTCGGCCGATGCCCCGGTCGGTCCTCATCTGGCGGACCAACTGTTGTTGCCGATGGCGCTCGGTGCCGGTGGATCTCTGCGCACTCTGGGATTGACGCCCCATACAGAGACCAACATCGATCTGATCCGCGAGCTGCTGCCGGTCGATATTCGTGTCCAACGGTGCGGGCGGCATGATGTTCGGATTGACGTCTCGCCGATCTGAGCGGCGCCGCGGTATTGCTGAATCACCGAGGCGCCGATCTCGGCGGTTATCGGCCGGTGCCGATGATGGGGGGCTCTTGGCACCATCCATCGCCGCCGCAGGAGCCGCCGGAAATGTGCTCGCACTCGATCGGGCAAAAGTTCGCGTCGTAGCACATGTTCTCGCATTGGCAGCAGTCGGGAAAGTTGCACGTGCAGTCGTCGTTGCAGTCAGCCGTCGTGCAAAGGCTGATGTTGCCGTCGCACTGCTCGCCCGGATCGATCTCGCCATCGCCGCATTGTTCGGGATCGGCCGGTGCACAGAAGAAGCGGCCGCGTTCGACTTTGACGTCGCGGCGCCCGAAGCGGTCGGAGACGGCGAGCGAGCCGGGCGCGGGATCGTCGGGGCAGGTTGCCCTGTAGCAGAGGAAGTTGTTACTTCCGGCGCCATTGCTGTGGGCCTCAGTACAGAGCATCCGGGCCGGAGTCCGGACGGTACAGTCCCTTGCGAGGCCGAACATATCGGTGAGGTCCACAGAGCGCTTTTCGGGGTGGAGCCGATCGACGATCGGGTAGCAGCGCATTCCGCTTAGGTCGGTTCGGATCCGCGGCTTGGAGTCGGCGTGAGCTACGCCGAGAAAAGCGAGTAATGTCAGGGGTATAGCTGCCTTCATGGTTCCCTCCGCTATGGGTTGGCTGAAATCGAATACCTGCTGTTGTCACAACCAAGCAGATGGCGTGCCAAATGCTCCGGAGCCGCCGGAGGGTGCGAACAGAGCTCTCGTGCTAATCGGAGTTGGCTCCCGTCGGGCTCGGAAGTTTGCAGATCGGTGTGGTAGCACTTCGACTGAACCAGCCATGGAAGATGTGAAATGAGCCAGATGATCGAGGAAATGTTGGCCGGATCGGACGAGGATACGGCGCAACAGATACGGCTTCGTCGCAAGCGGCACGTCGCCTTAGGATACCGATTGTTCGCAGCCCAGCGCTGGGGCGATCTTGGCGATGGTCACATCAGCGCGCGCGACCCGGAGCGCACGGACTGCTTCTGGATCTTGAGATTTGGCGTGTCCTATCACGCCGCCAGAATGGACGACCTGGTGTTGATCGGGCCGGATGGTTCCCTGGTCGAGGGCAAGGGGCCGATCAACGACGCGGCGTACTACATTCATCAGCCGATCTTGGAGGCCCGCCCCGACATCGTCAGCGCGGCTCACGTGCACACGGGGTGGGGAACACCCTTCGCCGCCGAGGTCCGCCCGATCGAACCGATCACTCAGGAGTCGTGCATCTTCTTCGACGACCACGTCATCTTCGACGACGAAGAGGTTCAGGTGCAGAGTACAGACGGCGGCAAACGGATTGCCGATGCTCTCGGCGACAAAGGAGCGGCGATTCTGCGCAACCATGGTTTGCTGACGGTCGGAGATCGCGTCGATGAAGCGGTCGGTCGCTTCGTCCATATGGAACGAGTCGCCGAAGCGCACATGAAAGCCCACAATGCCAAACCGATCTCGGCCGAAGGCGCGCGCTTCGCGCAAGCGGACCTACTGCGCTTCGGCCCCGGTCGCGTGGCGTTCTGGTCGATGGTCGCACGACACATCGAGAATCCATCGATCGTCGAGTAACGACAGGCAGCAGCCGGGTCCGGGAGGGCGCCGCCGAGCCGCTCTGTCCCGGGAGTGCGAGGCGCCGCCGAGCCGGGTAAAGCGTGAGCTTCGTGCAACATCACTGTGTTGTGCGCGGCGCGCCCGAGCCTGAAGCCAACTATTGTCGGAACCTCCGGCCTGTCGCGGCTGCGACACGACTCGACCCCGGAGCGGCTCGGCGCCGCCGCGCCATCCCCAGATTCGCTCCGATTGCGCCGAGCTCAAAATCACATCAGTTGACGCCGCGCTCTTTGCCTTCCCAGAAGGGTTGACGCAGCTCGCGCTTCAGCACTTTGCCTGGACCCGATTTCGGGAGGGGCTGGTCTCGGATGTCGATCGCTTTGGGCACTTTGTAGCCAGCGATGTTGTCTCTGCAGTGCGCGATAAGATCGGCTGCGCTCGTAGCGGTTTGCACTGGGCGCAAGACGACAACTGCGTGAACTACTTCTCCCCACTTCGCGTCGGGTACGCCGAAGGCTGCGGCTTCGAGAACCGCTGGATGCTTGTACAGTGCTTCTTCGACCTCGGTCGAGTAGACGTTCTCCCCGCCACTGACGATCATGTCCTTGCTGCGGTCGACCAGGAACACGTATCCGTCCTCGTCCATGTAACCGAGATCTCCGGTCCAATAGCCGGTGTCGCGGAGCACGGCCGCGGTTTGCTCGGGTTTGTTCCAATAGCCTTGCATGACGTTGGGTCCGCGTACGACGACCTGGCCTACTTCGCCGCGCTTGGTCTCGGCGCCGCTGTCGGCGCGGATGCGGACATCGACCCCGACGACTGGGCGACCACAGGAACGTCCGCGTTTGTCGTCGGACAGTTCTTGCTCGTCGTTGAGTACCGTCGCGATCGGCGACAACTCTGTGGAGCCGTAGATTTCGACGAGCTGTGCAGACGGAAATGCCTCGTGTGCGCGCGCGATCACTGTCGTCGCGATCGGCGAGCCGCCGTGGGCAACCCAGCACAGGGTTTCGGTCTTTCGCGGATTTGCGAGTTGTTCTTCGGCCATCGCCGCCAGCATCGTCGGTACGACGATGGTGGACGTGATCCTCTCAGATTCGATGAGGTCGAGAGCCGCGCCTGGATCGAAGGCCGGCAGCGGGATCTGCGTCGCGGCTGTCCAGATAGTTGGCAGGATGCTGTTCGATCCGGCGGCGTGGAACATCGGCGCCGCGATCATGAAGCGATCCGACGACGAGTGGCCGACAATCGTCATGAAGTGCATGGTGTTGGCGATCAGATTGCGGTGCGTCAGCATGACGCCTTTTGAGGCGCCGGTGGTTCCACCAGTGTAGAACAGGCCGGCGAGGTCGGATTCGACGACGTCCTCGCCGAGCGTCAGCCGTACGGCCGACGCGAGCAGTGATTCGTAGTTCGGACCGAACGGAATGACGTGCGGTACGATCTTCTCGAAAGGCGCGGGGTCGCGGTCGGTCAACAGGATCTTGGTGTCTGAGTCGCGCAGGGCGTACTCGAGCTCTGGCTGAGCGTGCCTCGTGTTGAGCGGGACGACGACAAAACCGGCGGCGGGTACCCCGACGTAGGCTTCGATGTACTGGTGAGAGTTTGCTGCCAAGATTGCTACCCGATCACCCTTGGCGAGGCCGAAGCGCGCCATCCCGGTGCCGAGACGCATGCAGCGCTCGGCCAGCTCGGCGTAGGTGAAGGACTTGTTGCCCTGAACGATGGCGGTGTGCGCAGATGCCGTTTGCAGTGCGTGTCTCAGGGGATCAGCGATGGTGTTCATGGTGCCTCCGGTGAAGACGGGTTCGATTCGAAGAGCCGCTGGCGCGCCAGGATCGGCTCACGCAGGGGAAATCGACGGAGCCGTCGGACCTCTGGCGCCGTGTACGGTGGGTCGACGACGACGGCGCTCTGGTCGGCGATCAGCCAGTTGAGGAGGTCGGCGAGTCGCTGATCGGAGAGCGGGGCCTGCGCAACGCCTGGAACGCTTGCCAGATACTCTCGACCTCCGGCGCGGTTGTAGACGGTGCCGACCTCATCGAGTGCCGGGACGACGTCGGAGCCCGCGCCGTCCATCTTGTGGCATCCCGCGCAATGCAGCACGAAGTCGTCTCGCTCGGCTGCCGACGCCGCAGAAATCGTCGCTGGCAGGAGAGCGATCAAGGCAAGCTTGCGGGGCGTCACTTTTCAGGCTGCTCTTCGTCAGCGAGTCCGATGATGAGTGCCGTGGAGCAGTGGTAGATCTGACTGGCGGCGCCGGCGCACCAGTTGATGTCGTTGCTGCGGTACGGGTGGTAGATCGGCCGGTCGCCTTCGTTGCGGTTGCAGAAACACCGTCCACACATCCCGCGCCCACAGCAGTCGTTGTACCAAATCGCGTAGTTTTTGCCGTCGGCTGGATTGCGGCAGGTTCCGATCCACGAAACGGGCGACATCTCGGTGCCGGGCGGGCACGCGGTTTGGCTGCCGCCGCAGCACGAACACAAGAATCCGTCGATCGAGCAATGGCGCCAGTACTCGCACTTCGTTGGATCGCCTTCGGGTCCTGGCACTCCGGGTTCGGGCCCGGCCGCGTTGCGCGGCGGGGCTGCGGAGCCGCGGGCGACGGGAAGCAGAGGCAGCAGCGCTGCCCCGGCGATGACGGTGCCGATCTGCGCGAGGACACCGCGACGTCCGAGGCGCCGCGCCAGGTACCGGGCCGAGTGTTCCATCCAATCGTCGAGCCGGATCATGCGTTGCCTCCCGTTTGAATGTTGCTCAGTGGCTCTTCGCGTTTGTCGAGAAACTCCTGAATCGAGGCAACTCCCAGACGTTCCGCTTCAAACAAACTCTCGATGTGCTCCCTGGTGTTGACCAGTCCCATGGCCCGCAGCACGCCCTGGGCATCGACCAAGACCGCGTAGGGCAGTTTTGCCACCTGGTAACTGATGCCCAAAGTGCTGGAGAGAACGTACGGGACGTCGTCGAGTCCGTGCTGCGAGACGAAGCGACGGTGTTCGGACGGCTCGCCGTCGCTCGCCAGGATGACCTTGATCGCTGGCGATTCTTGGCGGCCGATGCGCAACACGGTCGGCAACAGTGATTCGCACACCGGGCATGTCGGTGAGAGGAAAAAGAGGAGGGTGCGGCCGTTGGTGCCGCCGATTTCGATGTCGTTGCCCTGTAGTGTCGTCAGTGTTTGGTGCGGCGCCGCTTCGCCGACGCGGAGGCCTTGCTGGGTTGCGAGGGCACCGACGGGTGTCACGCGCTCGTGCAAAATCCCTATCTGTCGGGTCAGGGCGAGGACGACGAAGCACAACACGACGACGGTGACCCAGAGGAGAATGTTGGAAACGACCAGTGCGTCCATCACCTTGCCTGGTGTTGGTGTCGCAGCTTCGCGATGCGAGGCCAGGTTTCGAGTAGATGATTCGTCGATGACCAAAGGAGCGCGAGTGCTGCTGTAAAGGCGAGCGCATAGCTCGAATCGAGCCAACTCGTTGGCCTCGTTGCAACCGGGGTGAGTAGGAGGATCGAGGCTGCGAGGAGAAGTCCGTTGCGCACGAGCAGCCACTCGCTCAGTGATTGGCGGTGTCGAGGACCGAGGCAACCGCAATCGATTTCACGTCGCCCGCGCAACAAGTTGATCGCGATCGCCAACGAGTAAATCGCCAACGTAGCGATCGCGAGAGCAGCGCCGATTGCGCGGCTCGAGTCACCGAGGAGCAAGGTGGCTGCGATGATCAATTCCGCGACGATCATCACCGGCGACAGCCAGAGCAAACCCTCGGGTAGGATCCTGTAGTTTTGTACCGTCGCCCGAAAACCGGCGATGTCACGCGCCTTGTGGACTGCTGCAGTGACGAATACCCCCGCCACGCAAAGCTCGAGCGCGAGTTGGAAGATCGGATCTTGCACGGCGCTTGCAAGCCATACCGATGCATTCATGCCGGACACATTCATGGCACCACCATGAGTGCACCGCCGAGACCGGTTTCGTCGAGGTAGCGGAGAAACTCTCCGGTCTTTGCATCAAAAACTCCGGCCGCGCCGGTCTCGCGATGGCGCATGAACAGCAGCGGGTTCGCGTCCCGGGTGACGACCACGCTATGGACGCCGGGGCTCGGGATGACGTAGCGCATTGCGGCGGCCGCGTAACTCGTTGGATCGACTCCACCCATGCGGATCAGGAACGCCGCGAGAAGGGCCGGCGGGTCGATCGTCTGAACTCGCTTTTGCGACTTGGTATCGTACACCCACACGGCGCTGCCGGCCTCCTTGTGAGTCCCTTTCGTCCCCTGGTGCACGGCTGAGAAGAGTCGGGAGGACGGTGCGTGGAGAGCGAGGTGTTGTTGGCCTCCGATGCGCCAGGAGTCAGCGCGTTCGGCGTCGGAAAACAGGGACCAGCGTTTCTCCAGTCGCGGACGTTCGCCAGAGAAGTCGATCTCGTGGAGGTATCCTTCGAAGGAGGCAAAGGACCAGCGCGTGCCGTCGCGAACACCTTTCTCGGTCAGCGGATCTTCGATCACGTCGAAAAACGGCTCGCTGTTGGTGAGGCTCTGTTTGCTTCCCTCGGGGCTGAGCTCGACCAAGAGAGCCGTCCCGTCGCCGCACAGCATGCCGAAGCGGCGCGGGCCGACCGGGTAGACCAGGGCGCATCCGGCGGTCGTGATTTCCTCGACGAAGGTCCGCGCCTCGAGGTCGATGACCGAGACGGAGTTGGCGGGCTCCTGATTGAAGACGACGAGAAAGCGCTGCTCGTCCGTGAGGGCGGCCAGGGCGAGTCCGTGTCCGACGTCGGCCGTGCGCGCGGGGATCTCGACCTCGCCGATTACCTTCAGCGACGTTGAGTCGTAGATCGTGACGAAGTCTTTGCGGATACCGCGACTGCCTCGCGAGTAGAACGTCTCCAGAACGTAGGTTTCGCCGCGCTGTCGCGAAATCAGTGGATGACGCCCGGTGAGGCTGCCGGAGGCGTCGATCATACCGAGGACGGTGCCGGAGTCCGCGTCGAACAGCTTCGCATGGCGAAACAAGGGCTCGTTGAGCCAAACCCAGTGGTCTGCGAAGGCATGTGGCAGGGTCAGCGAGCGGCCGACTTCGTCGGGAGGCACGTCCTCGGCGCTGGCGCCATCGGCATTCCTGGCGTGGGCCGTGCTGAGGAGTAGTGTCAGAGCGATCGCGAAGCGCAGCATCTCGCGTCGTTTCTAACCCGGAAGAGTGCCCTGGGCCAAACGGAGTATGCTTTTGAGGACCGTTCGGTAGTAAGGATTGAACTTTGGAGACAGGGCAGGAGGGATCGATTGGGTTGGATACGTAACTGGCGGCGCCGCAAGGTTCGCAGCAGGCCATTTCCGGTGGAGTGGATTGGCATGATTCGAGAACACAGCCAATTCCTCGATGAAATCCCAACGCCACTCGTAGCGAAGTTCCAGGGCGACCTGCTGGTTTTCGAGGAAGAGAAGGAATTCTTCGGCGCTGGTGGATTCGAGGTGACCGAAGAGGTTCGCGTGGTGATCTCGGCGGCCGCGGTCCGTCTGGTGCTGCACCTCGACGTCTCGTACTTCGATCGTGTGTCCGAAATCGTCGTCTACCCCTCGGCGTATGTGCATCCGGACCACGACGGCGTGATCCTCGGCCAGGTGAGCGATTGGCATGCGGTTGTGCTTGCCTGGGACGCGGTGGTCTCGGGTTTGCGGAACGCGCGCGACGGGCACGATACAGCGACCCACGAATTCGCCCATGTACTCGATCGCGGCAGCGGCGCTTTCGACGGCACACCGATTCTGCGGGCGCGCGAGGACTATGGTCCGTGGGCGAGAGTGCTCAGCGAACACTTTCTGCGTCTTCGCAACGGTGGGCGACGGCATCGTCGGCTCTTGCGCGAGTATGCGAAGACGAATGAAGCCGAGTTTTTCGCCGTCGCTACCGAGACGTTCTTCGAAAAGCCGAGAGTGATGCGAAGACGGGCGCCGGAGCTCTATGGGGAGTTGCAGAAGTTCTACGGTGCGGATCCCGCGTCCGTACGCGACGCACAACTCGAACGCGACGGGCGCGATCGGGACGATCGGAACGATTGACGAAGAGGGCGATCGGGCCAACGAACGTGGCAACGCTGCGCTTCTCGGTGTAGTGGAGGCATGCTACTTCGATTCGATTGCCGAGGAGTTGTGAAATGACACAGGGACTTCAACTGAGTATGTCCGAGCTCGAATCTGGGCTCGATGAAGTGCGCGGGGCGCCACGTGACGAGGGGACGGTACGGATGATCGTTCGCCGCCCCAACGTCGACCAGCGCGAGGTGCTCGAGCAAGGCGATCTGGATCTCGAAGTCGGTCTTGTCGGTGATAATTGGAAAGCGCGCGGCTTTCGCAAGACCGCGGACGGATCGGCTCACCCCGATATGCAGCTGAACGTCATGAATGCCCGCGCCACTGCGCTGGTGGCACAAGATCCGTCGCGCTGGCCGCTGGCCGGCGATCAGCTGTACATCGATCTAGATCTGAGCGGTGAGAACCTCCCTGCGGGAACGCGGTTAGCGATTGGTTCGGCAATCATCGAGGTAACACCGGAGCCGCACACCGGTTGCAGCAAGTTTGTTGCGCGATTTGGTGCTGATGCGATGAAGTTCGTGAACTCTCCGGTCGGCCGCGAACTAAACTTGCGTGGGATTTGTGCGAAGGTGGTGGCACCGGGTACGGTTCGCGTCGGTGACACTGTGAAAAAGGCTTGAGCGTCCGTTGCGGTTGACCTTTGCGGCACGATCAGGGCAGGAAGTCGGTATGACCAAAAAGATGGCTTTCGCGGTGCTCGTGTGCGCGCTAATCGGATGCGGTGGGGACGATGATGCGAACCTTTGTGTTGCAACGGATGGGGTGTCTGGAACCCGCTCTCTGACGATCGAGTCCTCGGGTCTGCAGCGGACCCTGCTGATGACAGTACCGGAGTCGGCTCTGACTGGACGCCCAGTTCCGTTGGTGCTCGTGTATCATGGGGTTTTTGCCGATGGGCCAGCCATCCAGACTCTGACGAGCTTCGACGAGAAAGCCGACGACGAAGGCTTCATCACGGTTGCAGCGGACGGTGTCGAGCGATCCTGGAATGCCGGGCTTTGCTGTGACCCGGCGATGACGATGGAGATCGACGACGTGTTGTTCGCTCGCGATATCGTGGCCGCGGTCGAGAACGAGTACTGTATTGATCGGCGCCGCGTCTTTGCGACGGGTTTTTCGAACGGTGCAGCGATGGTGTTTCGCCTGATGTGCGAAGCGAGTGATCTGTTTACTGCGTTCGCTCCCGTGGCGGGTTCTGTCGCTCTCTTCCCATGCGAGCCGTCCGAGCCCCGACCGATCGAGATCATCAACAATGTCGACGATCAGGTTGTGCCTTTGACCTTGGGGGAGGACTTGTCGTTTCCCCAAGCGCTCATCTGGAATGACTGCGGCGAAGAGCTGGTCAACGAGATGCCCGCCGCGACGGCGAATTGCCGGGTCGCGCCGCAATGTGCCGCCGGAGTGCGCACGGCGTTTTGTACGATCGATGGCTTGAACCATGTCTGGCCCGGCGGGCCCACGGACCCGGATGGCGTCTTTTCCGCGACGGACCACATTTGGGAGTTCTTTGCGGCGGTACCTTTCTAAGGCTTCGCTGCGGGCAATCCTGCAACTATGCGTTCGCTCTCTTCCCAGAGTCGCAGAGCGTCTTCGTCGTTCTGAGCGAAACTCTTCGGCCACTTTGGCTTATTGTTGTAAAAGTACTGACCGCTGACGCCGTCTACCTCGGGTGAAGTGCAGAGATGGATCGCTGTTTCAGCGCCCTTCTCGTTCGATCGAGCGAACGGCCGCAAACCGCGCATCAGCATCTTCGCGAAGACGCCGTTGTTGACGGCGAGATCGCTACCGACGAAGCCGGGGTGAAACGAGTTTGCCGTGACCCCGGTGCCCTCTAGCCGCCGCGCCAACTCGCGGGTGAAGAGAATGTTCGCGAGCTTGGACTTCGCGTAGACCTTCATGACGGCGTAGTTCTGCCGATTTTGTAGATCGTCGAAGTCGAGTCTTCCGCCCGAGTAGGCGTGAGCGCCGGATGCCGTGCTGACGATCCGCGCCGGCGCGCTCTCGATCATTCGTTCGAGAAGAAGGGTGGTGAGCAGGTAGTAGGCGAGGTGGTTGATCGCGAACGTTGCTTCGAAACCGTCAACCGTTTCTTCGCGGTTGAGCATGACGACTCCCGCGTTGTTGAAGAGCACATGCAGGGGACGTCCGCCGGCCAAAAACTCCGCCGCCAGGTTGCGAATGTCGTCGAGCGACGCGAGGTCGGCGATCATGACCTCGATGTTCGGGTTGCCGGTCTTTTCAGTGATTTCACGTGCTGTCGCCTGGGCTTTTTCCGGGTTGCGGGCGACCAGGATGACGGTTGGCCCGGTCGCGGCGATTGCTGTTGCTGCGGCTTTTCCGATGCCGCTGGTGGCTCCGGTCACCATACAGATCTTGCCGGATAGGTCAGACGTTTGGCTGTCCGCGATTTTGCTCATGATGCCTGCAGATCTGATTTACTAGTGAAAAGTCAAGGGCTTGTGGGCGGTGTGTTGGAGGATCCGGCTGCTTAGCGAGATTAGCAGAGGCGACATTCCGTGGGACTCCGTCTCCGTGAATTTCCCTATCGACAGGTCGTGAGCCGTTTTGGCACGCTCGTTGTAACAGTGAATACGAGCAGTCGATTCGGCTGCCGATGCATCTGTTCGTCGTGGCGGCTCGTAGTTAGGGCAAGACACGTTGACGACTCACAAGGAGGTGCCCGATGGCACGTTACCGAGAGAACCTACCGCAACTGAGCGACAAACTGTTCCTGACCGACGGCGGAGTCGAGACCACTCTTTACTTTCGTGAGAAGCTCGAGTTTCCCGACATGGCGGCGTTTCTTCTGATGCGAGACGAAGGCCAGGCGGCGACTGCGCGTCGTTGTCTGGCGGAGTACGCTGAGGTGGCGGTCCAGCAACGGGTTGGCCTGATCATCGAGACACTTACATGGCGCGCCAGCGCTGATTGGGGTCTCAAGCTCGGTTACACTCAAGAGGAGTTGGCGGCGGCAAATCGCGCATGTGTTCAACTCGTGGAGTCAATTCGCGACGAGTACGAAAACGCCGATACCCCGATCGTTATCAGCGGTTGCCTCGGACCACGAGGCGACGGATACGATCCGTCGCACCGTATGACCACAGCCGAGGCCGAGCGTTACCATACGCGGCAGATTCAGACCTTGCGCGATAGCGGTGTCGATATGATTGCTGCCCTGACCCTCAACTACCTCGAGGAAGCGATCGGGATCGCGCACGCGGCTACGAAGGCCGAGATGCCGTTTGCGCTTTCGTTCACGGTCGAGACCGATGGGACGTTGCCAACAGGTGAGTCGTTGCTCGATATGATCGAAGCCGTCGACGCGGCGACCAATACGGCGCCCGCCTACTATATGATCAACTGTGCGCATCCAACGCACTTCGGGCATGTCTTGCAGCCCGGTGACCCCCGTGTTGAGCGAATTCGCGGCCTGCGCGCCAACTCTTCGAAGCGCAGTCATGCAGAGCTCGACGAAGCGCCAGAGCTCGACGAAGGGAATCCCGTGGAACTTGGCGAGCAGTATCTCGAGCTCAAGCGACGGTTGCCGCAGCTCAATGTCCTTGGCGGCTGCTGTGGCACCGATCCACGGCATGTTCGAGAGATCGGCAAAGCCTGCGCCGGGGCGTTTTAGCGGCCCGGCCGCCGGCTGCCACGAGATATCAAAGTGCGCGGCTCTCCCGAGTTTCTTCGCAGGGGGCCTGCGCCGCTCGTTGTGCCGCCCAATCGAGGAAGATCTCGACCCCGGAGAGAACGTGATCGGAGCGCAGCGAGGGGAAGATTTCGAAGGCGTGCTGTGCTCCGGCGATCTCGGCGTACGCGACGGGCTGCTTGGAGACGTCTCGCAGCAGCGAGGCAAAGCGTCGAGCCTCTTCGACCGGAACGAGCGTGTCGTGGGTGCCGTGAATGAGGAGAAAGGGCGGAGCGTCCGGGTGCACCTGGCTCATCGGCGAAGCGGCGTCGTACTCCGGCCGGGACTCCTCCAGCGAACCCTTGAGGACTTGCTTCTCCAGTACTTTGGCAAGTCCATCGTGCGGCCAGTGTCCGTAGCGATTGGTGAAGTCGTAGACACCGTAGAACGGCACACAAGCGATCACGCTGGTATCGACGTTTTCGAATCCAGGCTGGTACTCGGGCCGATTGGCAGTCAGGCCGACCAATGCGCACAAATGGCCGCCGGCCGAACCACCGGTGGCAACGATGCGGCTCGGGTCGCCGCCGTATTCGGCGATGTGCTCGCGGATCCACGCGATGGCGCGCTTCAGGTCGATCAAATGATCGGGGAAGGTTGCGTGTGGGCTCAGACGGTAGTCGACCGAAACACAGACCCAACCCTTCTTCGCCATGCGGCGCATCAAGGGTACGCCTTGCTCGTTCTTCGATCCGACGACCCAGGCGCCGCCGTGTATCTGTAGGAGAACGGGGCAGTTCTGGGGCTTGTCCCACCCTCGATACACGTCGAGTTTGAGATTGAGCCCGCGCAACCGCGCGTAGGTGATGTTGGTGATGCGTTCGACGTTCTTACGATGCAGCGGAAACGGCAGGAGGACTTCGCGCCAGTCGATGTCGGCGACTGGTTCGTTTGTGATTTCGCTCAAAGCGCTTTGCATGGAAGTAGCGGCGGATTGTGCGCGGCCGAAACTGTAGGCGAGACCGAGCCACGATAAGACTGTGATCACTAGGCCTAGGGACCCGCTCCAGTGGTCGAGGGCTCCGAGGCTGACGAAAACCCATGTAGCGATCACCTGCATGACGAGGTGATGGAGCGCCAGCTCGCCAGTCAACCAGCCCGCTACGAAGCTGATCACCGACAGACGCGGGTGGTGCACGATCGGACGAAAAACATTGTAGGTGAACCAAGCGCCCCATACGCTGAGCGAGAGAAATAGCCACGACGCGAGTGTATCCATCCCTACTTGTTAGCAACGATCATTCGGCGGCGTCGACTAAGGGCGCGGTTTGACATCCCCGCCAGAGATTTGCGAGGAGGGACGCATGAGGGGGACAATCTTGACCGGGGCCCAGTGGCTCGACGATAGGCCTCGAAATCAGCGGCAGGGTTCAGTGACACTCGATGCCAACACCTGAGGCGATGAAGGACGTCATGCTGCGGTACGTCGAACTCGTTCGTGCGGGCGATGTCGATGGCGTTCTTGCATTGATGTCGGACGATGTGTCGGTCGAAGACCCTGTCGGCGGACCTGCTGGGACGCATGTGGTTGGCAAGGACGCCGTGGCGACGTTCTTTCGGCAGGGCTTCCCACGCGCGCAGCCGCGCCCGGTGCTGAGTGGTCCGATCTGCGCAACGGCAGGAGACGAAGCGGCGATGCCGTTTCGACTCACGCTGCGAGTCGGCGAACGCGACCTCGAGGTCGATGTGATCGACGTGATGACGTTCGACGGGTCGGGGAGGATCTCGAAGCTACGCGCGTTCTGGGATCTAGCTGCTCTGGGCGCCTGATAGGCTAGGCTTGACCGATACGTCGTCGTGGCCGTGTGCTATCCGGACGAGTTGCCGTGATCTCTGGCAGCGCCTCTCTATGGAAGGACCCTAGATGCAGAACACCGAACCGCTTGCCGCGGCCCGTGAGCTCCGTAGCCTGATCGAAAGTGAAGCCGATGCGGTTGACACGGCGTGTACGATGACGCCGGCTGTGGTCGACGCGATCGACAAGGCGGGCCTATTTCGCCTGAGTACGCCGCGCGACTTGGGTGGGATGGAGGCCGATGTCGCGACCATCGTGGACGTGTGCGAAGAGCTCGCCTACGCCGACGGCTCGGTTGGCTGGGCGTTTGCGCAGAATATCACCGTCGGGGCGTACGCGGCTTACCTTGCGCCCGCGTATGCCGAACCGCTGGCGCAGGCGCGCGCCGGGGCCGGGATGTTTGCTCCGCTCGGTGCGGCCCACGAACAAGAAGGCGGTTACACGGTCTCTGGTAGCTACAAGTTCGGCAGCGGCTCAGGGCATGCCCAGTTCATGGGTGGAGCCGCGTTGATCATGCGCGACGGCGAGGTCGCCGTCATGGAGGACGGTGCGTTGCCGGTGCTCGGGTTTATCGTTCCGGCAGACCGTGTCGAGCTGAAGCGCGACTGGGACGTCATGGGATTGCGCGGCACCGGTAGCTTTGACTTCGATGTGCCCGAGCAGTTCGTCGAGACGGGGCGGACCTTTTCGCTTTTCGATGCGCGTATCGTGAACGGGGGGCCGATCTATGGCCTGGGCCCGGTCCCGCTAGGGACCATAAGCTCCTGCGCCTGGGCGCTGGGTGTGGCCGAGCGAGCGCTCGAGGAGATTGCCGCAGTTGCCCGGGGTGGTCGCGCCAGGATGGGCCAGACGGCGCTGCGCGACCAGCAGGTGTTTCAGCGAGATTTTGGTTTGCACAAGATTGGGGTTCAGGCGGCGCGGTCTCTAGCGAAGGATTCCTATGGCCGCGCCGTCGAGACGGTCGCTGCCGGCGCCCCGAAGGACGTTTGCGAGGACCAGATTCGAGAGACCAAAGCGGCGGCGAACTACATCGTTCGTGTTGCGAAGGAAGCCGTGACGTTTGCGTGGGAAGTCTCGGGGAGTGTCGGGATTCGCAATCCGAGTCTGTTGCAGCGCTGTTTCCGCGATATGTATGTCGGCGGCGCACACATGGTCTTTGACGATAGGAACTACAACCAGTTGGCCATGCCCAGCCTCGGGCTCGTCCCCGATCCCTTCTGAGATCCGGCTCGCCAGCCAGTCGGTTGAACTAGGCCGACAGGGCGAACTTGTTTGGTTCCGAGATCCCTGCTTTGTCGTCATTCAACGCGGCCGTTGTCGGTACTTCGGCTGCGGGCAGTCGCACACGTACGGTTGTCCCTCGTCCGATGTCACTATCTGCCTCGAGGCTACCGTCCATGGTCTCGAGGAGCTTGGATACGATCGAAAGACCGAGCCCCCAACCAGAGTTTTGGTGGTCGCCACTCCAGAATGGAGAGAACGCCGATTTGAGAGCCGCTTCTTCCATCCCGTGGCCGGTGTCGGCCACCTGCACTGTAACGGTGCCCTGCTGTTCGAAGGCCTCCAGGCGGATCTCTCCGCTGTCTGTGAATTTTGCGGCGTTTGTCAGCAAGTTCGTGAGAATCTGTTTGAGTCGTTCCGGGTCACTTCGAACGACAATCGAGGCGTCGACATTGGCTACGAAGACGACCGGACGATCGAGTAGAAATACCGTCATCATATCGGAGAGTCCCTGCACGAGATCGCCGACCCGCACGGATTTGATATCGAGCGAGATCTTCCCCTGCTCGATGCGTGCCAGGTCGAGGAGATCGTTGACCAGCGTTAGTTGGCCCCTGGCATTGGTGACGATGCGTTGAATCGTGTCGTGCTGAGCGTCGTTCAAAGGTCCGAACTCTTCGTCGGCCAGGAGTTCGGAATAGCCGAGGACGACGTTGAGCGGCGTGCGCAAGTCGTGCGAAACGCTGGCGAGAAATTCGTCCTTGGCGTGGGCCATCTTGTCGCGATCGCATCGGTTCTCGAACTCAGTCCAACGCAGGCGTTCGGACACGTGACTACTGACGACTGCGACGACGGCCATCGAGCCGAGGAATGTGACGGCGTTGATGAACTCGGGTTCCTGGCCTGCTTGTGTAGGCCAGGCCGAGGCGGCGTACATTCCGAGGAGAAGGGCGGAGACGACAAATGACCAGATGGCTCGCCATGGAAATAGCACAGCGATCCCCAGCAACACGATGTTGTTGCCGGCGTAGTAGGGGCTCTCGGCTTGGCCGGTGTAGAGAATGAACAAATCGATCATGCCGCCCATCAGCACGGCCAGGGCAATTCCGGACAGGTGTGGGTAGCGAAGCGGGAATTCCCCCTGGGCGACCCAGCGGAGGGCGAGTAGAAGCGCGACATAGGACAGGCGCAGTTTCAGCAAGAACGACGCAACTGCTGGTTCGAACAGCTTGTGATCGAGCAGGATGAAAACGAGCAAGAGGATGGAGGCCACCACCGTGGCGAGTTGGAGTGCGTCGCGGATTTGTTCGGCGCGCTCGCGCTCGTAGAGATCGAGGGAATATTGCTGCTTCAGCTGCACAGCGTGAATCAAAGCAAGTGTTAAGCCAGCGCCCGATCGTCCGCGTTCCAGACGAGTGATCGGAGCGCCCAGGCCTTTAGCGTCGTCGCAGTGGCGCGCGTCACGTCCCACGGCGAGCGCTTCGCAATCTATGTCGCCCTGCGTGTCGCAAGTCAGAAGGAAGTGAGTCAGCCGTGCATCGTGAGTCCGCCGGATACGCTGATGGTCTGGCCGGTGATGAAGGCGGCATCGTCGCTCAACAAGAAGGTGATGATGCCTGGGTAGTCTTCCGGCTGACCGAGCCGCCGCATCGGGATTGCCTTCTCCAGTGCCTTTGCCAGCTTGCCGCTGGGATCGAAGTTGGAGAAGAGCGGCGTATCGCTCGGGCCCGGCGAAACGACGTTGAGGGTGATCCCCTGGCGAGCGACTTCGCGTGCGACGGACTTCGAGAAGGCGATGATGCCACCTTTGCACGCCGCATAGACCGATTCGCCGGAGGAGCCGACGCGTCCGGCGTCGGAGGCGATACTGACGATACGGCCGGATCCGCGTTGTGCCATCCCCTCGAGAACTGCCTTGGTGACGTTGAGCGGACCGATCATGTTGATCTCGATCACCTTTCGCCAAAGCTCTGGATCGCTGTCCAGGAAGTTGCCGGCCAGATCCCACCCGGCGTTGTTCACCAGAGCTTGGATCGGTCCGATCTCGCGATCGATCTCGGCGACGGCGTGGTCGACGGCGGCGCGATCCGTGATGTCCGTCGCGAAGGCGAGGGCGTTGCCACCGGCATTGCGGATCGTTGCGGCAGTTTGGTCAGCGCCATCTCCATCGAGATCGAGAATCCCGACGGGCGCGCCTTCTTCCCCGAGCCTGATCGCGGTGGCGCGGCCGATGCCGCTGGCTGCGCCGGTAATGACTGTCGTGCGGCCGGCCAGGCCTCGAAATCCGGACATGGGTCTCTCCTGTGGTTATGAGTGGCCGCGTCGGATGCGGAACGGTAGTGCCATGGCGCCGAATGAATCTCTGCGCGTCGGGGTTGTCAAACCTCCGGCGCGAGGATGACCCACTTGCCGATCGCGGATCTGTTCGCCAACTGCTCCAGGGCCCCGGGTACTTCATCGAACGAGATTTGCTTGGTGACCACAGAGCGGAGGGAGCCGTGTTGCATTTTCGGCATCAGAGCCGCGTATGCCGCTGCCGCGTGATCGCGGTCGTAAGCGCCTGCGAAGACGCCGACGACCGAAAAGTTTCGTTGCACGACGGTAGCCGGGTCGATTCGTGGCCACGAACCGCTGGCGAAACCGACGAGTAGGAAGCGTCCTTCGTTAGCCGTGGCATGACCGACATTTTCGGCGATGGTGCCGCCGACCGGATCGAAGATGACGTCGGCGCCGAGACCCTCGGTTGCTGCCTTGATTGCGGCCGCGATATCTTCTTGTTGATGGTCGATGACGAGGTCGGCGCCGATCTCGCGGCAATATTGAGCTTTCGCCTCTCCGCCGGCGACGGCAACGACGCGCGATCCCAAGGCTCGCCCCAGCTGAATCGCCGCGGATCCGCTACCCCCTGCGGCGCCAAGGACGACGAGAGTTTCTCCCTCGGCGATTGCGGCGCGCTCGTGCAGTCCGACCCAAGCGGTGTAGAAGGGGATGTGGAAGCCGGCGGCGTCGGCGTCGCTGAGCCAATCGGGCGCCGGAAAGACTGTGTTCTCTGCTGCTAGAGCTTCTTCCGCGAAGCCACCGCTACCGATGTAGAAGGCGGTCACTCCCATGCGCCGGGTCCCCAACAGGCTGCTGTCGACGCCTTCACCGACAGCCGTCACCACTCCGACGATCTCTTGACCGGGAACGAAGGAGCCCGGGGGTGTCAGTGGATAAGTGCCGCGACACATCAAGACATCCGGTAGACCGATGGCGGCGGCGGCGACTTTGATCCGTAGAAAGCCCGGCCCCGGAGCGGGCAGCGGAATGCGGGTTTTCTTCAGAACCTCGGCGGGCGCGCCCTTGGCGGAGACGACCCATGCTTGCATTGATTGTTTGTTCATCAGACTCCGACCTCGGATCAACGGGCTGCTATGAGTAGTGCTCCTGAAACAGTTGGAGCTGCGCCGGGGCCCCGACCATGACCAAACCGTCGTCCGGTTCGAAAGTAGTCTCTGGCGGTGGATTTCCGATCAATCCTTCGCCGCGCTCGATGGCGATGACGTTCAGGCCCGAGTGAGATGCGATGGCCGCCTCGCTGAGGGTTGAGCCGATCATGCTGGCCGGTGCGGGAATTCGGTGCAACTCGACGCCTTCGCCGAGCACAACGAGCTCGCGTCGGTGCAGGGCAGCGAAAACGGAAGACACGCCGAGAGAGGTATGGCTGATGGCAATCTGCGCACCGGCTCGTTGGACGGCGGTCAGGTTGCGCTCGTGGGTGACTCGACTGAGGATACGCGTCTCCGGTGCGAGATGGTTGTACTGCAGCGCCAGGTAGATGTTCATCGCATCATCGTTCGTCGTCAGCAGAACACTCGGCGCGGCGGCGAGTCCCGCGTCGAGAATGACTTGTTGGTTGGTCGCATCGCCTACGAGCCAGCGGTCGGGCCGAACGTCGCCCCAGTCCCCGGGTCGCTCGCGCAAGTCGATTACGTGTACGGGGACGCCGCGCTGTTGAAGCACGCGGGTGGCGGCGCGCCCAACCACGCCGCCACCGATGATGATTACGGGGTTGTAATTTACGTTGTAGATCACCAAAAACTCGTCGAGAGCTCGAATTTGCTTGGCGGTTCCGATGATGACGGGAACACTGTGGCTTCCGAGGATCGATTCCGAGTGAACCGGTTTGAAGCGTGCATGTTCGAGAATGCCGACCACATTGATTCCGAATCGATCGCGCAGTTGCAGCTCGCGGATGGTCTTGCCGGCCCAAGGGGTCATCTGCACCGGGAGTTCGGCGACGCGCAAGTCGCGAAACCTTCCGATGGTGTGCGTCTGTGCGTGTCCGGCGTTGAGGCGGGTCGCAAGATGCTCGCCGAGCTGGCGTTTGAGCGGTAGGATGTTGGTCGCTCCGGCGATTCGCAGGATCTCTTCCGATGACTCGCTGGTGCTGACTGCGGCGATGTGTGCGTTCAGTGAGATGTCGCGAATTTGGAGGACTGAGGCGGTGTTTTCGGCGTCGGACCCGTCGAGTACGACCAGGGAGGCATGGTCAATCCGCAAGTCGTTGTAGATGCTTGGCTCGTCGGCGGGCCGGCCGATGACAGGTACCCCCTCCTTCTCGAGCAGTGCCGCCCGAGTGGGGTCTGATTCAATCACGAAGTGTGGAACGCGGTGTAGATCGAAGGCTTCGCTGAGTGGTCGCGCCAGATCGCCATGGCCGGTAATGATGACATGCTTTGAGATGTTTGCCGGTACCGCTCGGCTGGCCAGCCAGGGAGTGTAGAAGAATCGAATGAACGCGAACGGCAAGACGACCAGAAACAAAACGATGCCGGTGAGGAGAACGAACATCGTGTACATGCGGCCGATGGTGGTGGTGAACACGATGTCGCCGAGGCCGAGAGTACTCATCGTTGAGAGAGTCCAGTAGACGCCGTTCAAAAACGAATAGCTCTTGCCTTCGAGCCACCACATCAGGGCCTGGAACAAGACGGAGTCGATGACGACCGCGGAGGCGGCGAAGACGAAGTACGCAATGAGGATGCGGGCGTTGCGCCGTCGCACCCTTAGGTCGACCAGTTGTGCGAGACCAGACACGGATTGTGCCATATCAACGCATGGCGCAATCCGCGAGTCTGGCGTTTTCCGATGTTTTGGTTGCGAGGCTCAGGCGGAAGGTGCGACTTGCGGTCCTCGAACCAACTTGCCGGGTAACTCTCCGGTTGGTTCGCCGTCCTCGTAAATCACCTTGCCGGCGCAGATCGTATAACGGTAACCGTCGACCTTCTGAATGAGGCGACGACCGTTCGCCGGCAGATCGTAGACCATCTCCGGCGGATGAATATGTAAACCGTCGAAGTCGATGACGTTCACGTCAGCTTTCATCCCGGGGGTAAGCATGCCGCGATCGTGCATGCCGTAGAAGGCGGCGGTGCGTCGTGTCTGCCGTTCGACGATGTCTTCGAGAGCGATCTTTTCGCCGCGGTCGCGGTCGCGAACCCAGTGGGTCAGCAGGTAGGTCGGGACGCTGGCGTCACAGATCAATCCGCAGTGTGCGCCGCCGTCTGAGAGACTGAAAATGGCTTGCGGGTGCAGCATCATTTCCCGAATCGCTTCGAGATCGCCGTTCGCGTAGCCGAGCAGCGGGAAGTAGATGAAGCCCTTGCCGCCGTTTGCCATCATGGTGTCGTAGAGGACTTCTTCCGGCGCGCGACCTTCGCGTTCAGCGATCGCGGCAATGCTTTTTTCCGGGCCCGGTTCGTAGTCCGGCGGATCGCCGAGTGGGAACATCATCTGGAAGCCCTTGACGATCAACATGACCAGCCCCTCGAGCGTTTCCGGTTTTGGCTCGGAGCTCAAAATCGCGGCGCGGACTTCTGGTTTCGCGAGTTCGACGAAGCGCTCGGCGAACGGTAGCTCGGCCAGCGGGCCGTAGGCCGGGTGCAGCGAAAACGGGTGAACCGTGCTCTCGAATCCAAGCAGCAGCCCGGCGGGACGTTGCGCGACCTGCGGAGTGAGCTTGCCACCCTCGCCCGCGTCCTTCTCGCAGGCTTGGAGGAGTCGCCGCCACTGATCCGGATCGATCGGGTTTTGCAGGCAAGCGAAGGAAACGGGCAATCCTGTTTCTTTGCCGAGGTCGCTCATCCATTGCAGCTCTTCGCCTTCCGGTGCCAGATCGCTCGCGACTTCGAAAACACCGTGGCCGACTTCGCCGAGGGCGCGGCCGATGCCGAGAACTTCTTCGCGATCGGCGGTGGTCCCGGGCACCAGTTCGCCGTCGACGGCGCGGTGGAGGATTGTCCGAGAAGTGGAGAATCCGAGAGCGCCAGCCTCGAGGCCTTCTTTGACGAGCTTGGCCATCTCGGCCACTTCGCCTGGCTCGGCCTTTTCGTTTTTGGCGCCGCGCTCGCCCATGACGTAGGCGCGTATCGCGCCGTGCGGTACCTGTGTCCCGACATCAATGGCACGCGGCATCTTCTCGATCGCGTCGAGGTACTCCGGGAAAGTCTCCCACTTCCATTCGATGCCCTCGTTGAGAGCCGTCCCCGGAATGTCTTCCACTCCTTCCATCAGCTGGATCAGGAACTGTTCTTTGCCCGGTTTGACCGGGGCGAACCCGACCCCGCAGTTTCCCATCACGACTGTCGTGACGCCGTTCCAGCCGGAAGGAGTCAAGTGCGTGTCCCATGTGACCTGGCCGTCGTAGTGGGTGTGGATGTCCACCCAGCCCGGAGCCACCAGGTGTCCGGTTGCGTCGATTTCGCGCTTGCCGGCATCGATGTTCTCGCCGACCGCGACGATTCGGTCGCCGTCGATTGCGACGTCAGCCTTGCGCGCAGGTGCACCGGTACCGTCGACCAGCATTCCGCCTCGAATCACGAGATCATGCATGGGGGGACTCCTTCGTTGATGAATTCAGAAGATCGTTTTTGGTGGGTGTTTGCTGGAGGACCCATAGGATTCTCTTGGGCATTGGCCGACGGGCGGTTCGGCTTCGGCTGAATGAAGTCGCATACACCGCCCAGAATGTTGTAGACCCTATCTTCGAGGTGTTTTCGCTGTCAATCGATCGTCGGTTGTCTGGCCTGAGATGGTGTCCAGCGGTCGGAATCGCATGTTGTGGAGGAGAATCGGAGATGGGTGGACGGAGTGCAAGTCCCCGTGTGCGGATGTCGGCGGAGGCTCTGGCGTTTTCAAAAAGGGTGCGATCCGGTCCGTTCAAGCGCTCCCTGGTCGCGCTCATCGGCAGTGAAATTCGCGAGATGGGGCGCGAACCGATCCAAAGCATCGTCGACGAGAAGCTCGTGCGAAGTGCGTTGTCTTCCTGGGATCCAGCAGCACTCCGCCCGGAGATCGTTGCGGAGCTGACAGTTTTTGTCATGGGCGAATCCGAGGCGCGGTTGCGCAAGCAGCGGAAATCGATCGACCAGCTGATCGACCGCGATGTACTCGATGAGGTCGATCGTTTGATCAGTAGTGATCTAGCGAGTCCGGCGGCGGCCGCAGAGATCGTTACGCAGATGTTGCGTCAGGAGTTCATTGGCAAACTCTTCGCCGAGATCATCCACTCGGCGATCATCTCGTTTAACAAGCGCGTCAATCCGTTGTTCGGCGGAATTGCGAGCGCCGTGCTGGAAGATCAGATCCGCGGCTTCATCGCCCTCGGAATGCCGATGTTGCAGGAGCAGGCGGTGTCGTTTGTCTTGAGTCAGGGGAATCAGAAGGTAGCGGCCGACCTGGTACGCGGGGTGGCGCGTGCGATACGCGCCGAGCCGGTGGCCAATTTGGTTCTCCGGACGTCGGGTGAACAGCGACGCAACCTCGAAGCAGCGCTTGCCAGAATTCTCGCCAGCGAGTTCGTGCAGAAGGCGACGTCGGAAACTCTGGTAGGCCTCTTCGATGCCCTATATCCGCGATTGCGCAAGCTTCGCCTCGACGAAGTCTTCGATACCGAACTCTTGGTCGGTGCCTTCGCAGAGCCGATCGCTGGATTATCGGTGAACGCCCTCGCTCGACCGCGTGCGGCGGCGCTTCTTTCCGAGTAGGCGATTTACAGATGACCTTCTTTCATGGTCGGGCTGGCCGACTTTTTTCCTCGCTTACGTAAGGCGACCGAGGTCTGTCGGATGTCTAACTTCTTACCGGTGTTGCTGTCGATGACTTCCGGGTGGATGTCGGCGCCGGTTTCTCGGTCGATGAGTTTGACCGGAGCCCTGCCGTCTTTCCAGAGCCAGTCTTCGCCCCATCGCCACATGGCGGCGAGGACTTGCCAGAAGTCGAGCCCCTTCTCGGTGAGGCGGTACTCGTAGCGAGCCGGTCGCTCGCTGTATGCAACCTTCTCCATCAGCCCCTCTTTGACCAGTCGGTTGAGTCGGTTGGTGAGAATCGCTCGGCTGACGCCGAGCGATTCTTGGAATTCGTCGAAGCGTTTCTGGCCGGCGAACGCGTTGCGCAGAATGATCGGGGTCCACCAGTCACCGATCAGATCTGTCGCGCGTGCGATGGGACACGGCCACCGGTCGAAGCGTGTGCGTCGCATATTCGTGTGTCTCTACGCGGCTTCGATGCGCGCCGGAACGTACTTGTGCCACGGAGTACCGGCGAACCAGTCTCGATCCTCCGACGCAGTCAGCTCGTTCGGTGCGACGCCGCGCGTCTGCTGGCCGCCGTCTTCCGTTGGATAGGCGAGCCCGAGTCCGTTTGGCAGCGTGGCATGTCCGGGTCGCAAGGTGTCGGAGATTTCCACCGAGGTGCGGAGGCTTGCGCGTCGTGTCGTGATCATGGCTTCGCCCCCCGCGGTGATCCCGAGTCGTGCCGCGTCGTCGGGGTTGAGACGTAAAGCCCCGTTGGCGTCTTTGCGGCGCCATCCGGGATCGCGGAAGATCGTGTTGGCGGTAAAGCTGCGTCGCTCGCCGGCGCATAGTACGAACGGAAACTCAGGATTGGCCGCCTGGGTACGTTCGCCTCGAAGGCTGCGGAATTCTTCGAGCAGTGGCTCGACGACCAAATTGATGCGGCGGTCTGGGGTCAAAACCCGCCGCCATGTTTCGTCGTAGTCGTCGACGGTGAAAATCACTCCAGACGGACGTTCGAGCAGGGCATCGAAGAGTGCTTCTCCGAGGTCCAGTCCTTCTCCTTCAAAGCCGGCGCGACGGAGGGAGTCCGGATACTCCATGGCGCAGGTGTGGGCGAGGGCCCAGACTGCAGCGGCTTCTCCGGCGCGACGGGGGAGTGTCGGGCCGAGGGTGTCGTAGAGAACGACCGACGCGAGTGGCTTGAGGTGTGGTTTTTCGGAAAGGGCGGCGAAGAAGGCGGCGGCATAAGCAGCGCGCCCTTGCTTGGCCGCAGCATGGAGCGGTGCCAGGTCTTCTTCTTGCAGCGCGCCGATGGCGTGAATCAAGCGCGAGTGGATTTCGGGCTCGGGCAGAGTGCCGGGGAGGGGGTCGAAGATCGGTGCTCGCAGTTGGAAATCGTTTTTCGGAAATTCGAGCGTGAAGAACGTCGCCTCCCATTTTTCGTACTGCGAGCTGGCCGGCAGAACGTAGTCGGCGCAGCGTGCGGTTTCGGTCATTGCGACGTCGATGACGACGACGAAGTCCAGGGCTTCGAACGCCTCGCGCATGCGTTGGCTATCGGCGAGCGAGTGAACGGGATTGGCGCTCTCGATGAGAGCGGCGCGAAAGCGTTTCGGATGGTCGGTCAGGATTTCGTCGGGAATGACGTTGCAGGGGATCAATCCGGTGATGATTCGGTGGCCGCCCACCGGGGAGGTTGGTTCGACACCTGGCGAGCGGCCGCCGCCGAGGCTAGCGAAGCGGCTGTGGATGTTCATCGCGCCCTCTTTCGCGAAGTTGCCGGTGATCAAATAGAGAAGCTTTTCGAGGTATGAATTGAGGGTGCTGTGCGGTGCCTGCTGGATGCCGAGATCTTCGAAGATCGAGGTGCTGGACGATTGTGCGATGCGTCTGGCGACCGTGCGCAGGAGCTCTTCGGGCACGTCGCAACGCGCGCTGTATTCGGCGATCGGGACATTGCGAAGGATCTCGGCGACCTCGCCGAGCCCGTTGGTGTGATCGCGGACGAAGTCTTGATCGACGAGATTTTCTTCCAGCGTAATGGCGAGCAGGGCGCTGAGACAGAATGCATCGGTGCCGGGGCGTACCTGTAGGTGGTAGTCGGCCATCGCCGCGGTCTCGGTGCGCCGCGGATCGATGACGATGAGAGACCGGTTTGGGTCTTTGGCGATTTCTTTCAGGACAACGCGGGCACGTGGGAAGCCGTGCGAGAACCATGGGTTCTTACCGAGAAAGACCGCGACCTCGGCGTTCTCGAAATCCCCGGTCGTATGGCAACGAGCTCTGCCGAAGAGCTGCCCGTCGACCCAGAACTCGCCGGTCTTTTCTTGCGCCAGTGCGTTTGACGCGTAGACCGATCCGATCGCAGCGCGAGTGGCGCGACCGTAGCCACCACACAAGTGATTCCCCTGGCCACCGCCGCCGTAGTAGAGAATCGACTCGCCGCCGTGCTCGCCGCGCAGGGCGACGAAGCGAGCGGCGATTTCGGAAATTGCCGTATCCCAGTCGATCTCTTCGTAGGACCCATCGGCGCGCCGCCGCAGCGGCGACGACAAACGGTCACGTCCGTTCTGATAGTAGTCCAGCTGGTGCGGCTTTTCGCAGGCGTAGCCTTCCGAGGCGGGGTGAGCCTTGTCGCCGCGAACCTTGGTGATGTGGCCGGCTTCGGTCTGAACCTCGATGCCGCAGTTGATGCTGCACAGGATGCACGCCGTCTGTTGCCATTCCGCCATTTGAGCCTCCCCTTTGACTGAGTTCTGTTGTTGTACTTACTAAGTTCAACAACAGAACTCAATCTCGATCGAACGTGACGTGGTGGGGCAGTTTGATTCAAGCGGACGGGAGCAGCCGGGTACCGGGAGGGAGAGGCGGCGCCGAGCCGCGTACAACTCCGGAGGCTGTCGATTAATGCAGCGACACTAATATTGCTGACAACCCGAGAGCCTTCCCCTCTCCCTCTGGAGGCTGTCGAACAATGCAGGGTTCAAATCGTGGTTCTTGCGGGATGCGGAGGGAATCACTGTTTCGTCCGGATCGGTTGAGAGATAACGGAATGGAAGGCAAATCGCCAAGCCTGGCCAGGAAAACGAACCCAAAGGGT
>JAJCZJ010000124.1 GCA_029262455.1 Deltaproteobacteria bacterium
AGTCGCCCGCAAAGACCGCGCCCTCGCGGCCGAGGGCGCGGTCCAGTTCCTGGAGAGAGTTTCCCCGGCGCTCGAGCACGTCGACAGCTCCTCCGGCGCCATCGGCTCCGCAGTCCACAACGCGATCGAGGCGCTCGCGCCAATCATCGCCGAAGCTCCCGTCGACGCCGCGACCCGCGACGGCTGGCTCGAGCGGCTGTTCGAGGCGCATACCGAGGACCAGATCCCTTACATCGAGCGCCTCGCCGACCACTGGGGGGAACTCTGCGCATCCCCGGAGCTGGCCTCGAGCTGGGCAGATCGCCTGCTCGGGATGACCCGCATGGCGCTGAGCCCCGATAAGAACCTACGTGGCCATTTTCACGGAACGGCGACGTGCCTGAGCGCCCTCTACGCCGCCGGTCGCTACCACGAACTCATCGAAATACTAGACCCCGAGAGCTTCTGGCACTACCGGCGCTGGGCGGTAAGGGCGCTGGCCGCCCAGGGCAAAAAGGCGGAGGCGATCCGGACGGCGGAATGCTGCCGACGCGCGTGGGCCAGCAACCAAGACTTTGACCGCGTCTGCTAGGATATCTTGTTGTCGTCAGGCCTCGTCGACGAGGCCTACCGGTACGCACTGACGGCAAACCGGGCCAATACCTACACAGCATGGTTCAGAGCTGTGGCAAAGAAGTATCCGTACAAAAAGCCTGCTGAAATCCTCCGAGACCTCGTCCAGCAGACGCCCGGCGAGGAAGGAAAATGGTTCGCAGCAGCCAAGGACGCGGAGCTGTTCGAAAAAGCTATCGAGCTCGCCAATTCGACTCCGTGTACACCCCAGACTCTAACCCGGGCGGCGCGGGATTATGCCACCAGCCAACCGACATTTGCGGCAGAGGCTGGTATCGCGGCCCTGCGCTGGCTGGCCGAAGGATACGGCTACGAGATCACGAGCACCGATGTGCTGGACGCCTACTCGCATACGATGAAGGCCGCCGAAAACGCCGGCAGCGTGGATGAAACAAAACGGCGGATCAACGAAATCGTCGCCGCGGAGACTTTCGGCGAGCGCTTCGTCACCAAGATTCTCCGGCGACACCTGGAGCCCGCATGATGGCGACGGCGGACAGCAACGGAGCAAAGATGATGGGTTGCCAGAGACGGTTCTCTTCGCTCGGCCGACCTCCTGCCTGACGCGCAGGAGGTTCGCCGCGTCCATGGTCTTGCGCCAACGTCCGGCGCAACCGTCTCTGGCTACAGGCCGTTCTTTCTCGCACGAACCCGGGGCCGGCCGTAAGTGCCTAAGCGATCGAAGGAAATGGAAGTGGTCGCACGCCGATTCGAACGGCGGACCCCCTGCATGTGAGAAGGGTCAGGAGAACGTCCGCCGACGTCCGCAATCGTCCGATGTTGTCGATTCTAGGCGGGTTTCGAAGAAACGCTGATTCCGCCAATGTGCGCTGTTTTCCACCCTTGTGCGTCGGGTTGGCTACAGTTTGGCTACATGACATCGACGCTATGGCGCTTCCAGCAATCTAACCAGAGTCGAGCCGATTCCTTCCACGACATCAACCAGTCTCTGGACCTGCTCTTCCTCGACAACGACCCGCCTGCCGATCAGCGCACTCGTTTCGCCAGTCGCGTCGCAATACTGCTGGTCGATGACGCCCGATCGATGCGCTAGAAGGTGCCGCTTCATGAAACTACCGTGGGCAAGTGCCCAATCCGCGGCACCGACAGCAGCCTCCAGATCGACACCAAACAGTTCTTGGAGCCGAGCAGCCGCGCGCGGAAGGTTCTGAAACGATAGCGAACCAGTTCGCGAAGGGTCCGCGCTATCGGCACTTCGAACTCGACAGGCTTCGCGAGCGAATCCGTCAAACGCCGACACGCAGTTCTCAAGGGCGTCTTCCACCATGTGTCGTCGAAAATCGAGATCCGAAAGGGTAATAGCCAAGGCAAGCTGCTTCCCCGTTAGCAATAGGTTTCTCTTCAAAATGGTTTCGGAATTATGCTGCCGACAGTCGGGGCAAAACCCGAACACACCAAACACTGTGTACTCGAGCGAACACCCGTCACAAGTCACATCCGTCTCTAGAGCCTTCTCGCGATAGTGTCTGATGGGCCAGGGCCTTCCCGGTTGGAGCTTCATGCTGATTCCGATTCCGAGCGATCCTCTAGGTTTGTGGTCAAACTCCAGAGATTTCAGATCAGCGCGGACGGCATCCGTGATCTTTCGGAGGGCAACTGATCGTCATACTCCACCTGGTCCTTGGTCCAGAACCGATCATGGGAATCGGTGTGGCCGCAGTATGGGCAGTTGCATGGCAGGTCAGAACCGGTCAGGCCGGTGCCAGGCTTGATCTTGAAATACCCATCGCACTCCGATTCGGGGCATTCCCTACCAACAAAACCATCGGAGTCCGTTGGGATCGGAACCTCAACTCGGTTACCGAGCTTGCTTAGGTTGCGAAACCTGAACGACAAATTCCACCTTCCTTGCGAATTGAACTTCTTTTGGAGATCTACCACAAACAGCTGAGCGTCATCGACCGCTCAACTTTGATGCTTACCGCAGACTCGAGTCTCCCCCATTCGCAAGCGAGATCGGAGTGAAACCCAGATGACCGAGACCAAGGGAAGCCGCTTTCTTCGCTACATTCCACTGTTGCTCGATGCGCTGCGCTCCTCGGCCCCAGCGCCGATGCGCCCGGCCGAGGCTTTCAAATGGATCCGGAACACGACCGATGTGCCGGAGGAGGATCTCAACCGCACCATTTCGGGCGGCGGTCAAACTATCTTTGAGAACCAGGTTCACTGGGCACGATTCTACCTTGCCAAGGCCGGTCTCATCTCGAGTCCGAAACACGGCCTCTGGGGACTGACCCCGGCGGGGGAAGAAGCCCACCTAACGCCGGAGACGACCTGGGACCTCTACGTCCGCGTTCGCGATGCCAACCGTCCGAGTTCCGCCGACGAGAGCTCGACACCGGCTCCGGAAGGCGACGGAGCCGATGACGGACCGGCCTACTGGTTCGGCGGTGCGATATGGGGAGGAGCGGACGACCAGACCGAAAGGTTCAGTGAGGAAGGGATCTGGAGCAACGGTGTCGACGATCATTACAACGACCTGGTGGCTCGCATGAAGCCCGTCGACCGGATCGCAATCAAGTCGACGTTTGTCCGGAAGCTGAATCTTCCTTTCGACGTCGGCGGGAAGCCTGCCTCCTGCATGCGCATAAAGGCCACCGGCACCATCACGGGGCACGGAAACGATCCGCGAACCGTTGAGGTCGACTGGGATCCTCCCGCTGAGCCGCGCGACTGGTTCTTTTACACCTACCGCACAACCTTGGTTGAAACAGACGCCGACCACGAAATGGGAGCGAGGTTGATCGACTTCGCCTTCAACGGTGCTCCACAGGACTACCCGTGGTTTCTGGAGCAGCCATATTGGGCATCCAAGTATTTCAAATCTTTACCGAAAAGATCTGGTCCGGCCGACACGGACACTAGCGACGACGAAACAGAGACAATCGACGAAACGCCGACGTAAGCCCTCGGCGACATCATCGCCGAGGGTAGCTTCGTGCCGGCGGAAACACTGGCACAGATACTGGCAAGGTGGAAAGCCAAGAAGAATCTGATCCTCCAAGGCCCACCCGGAACGGGCAAGAGTTTTCTCGCCAAGCGCCTCGGCTATGCCCTGATCGGTTCTAAAGATCGCGAGACGACTAGTTCCCGACTACGTGTCGTTCAGTTTCACCCCTCACTGGCTTACGAGGATTTCGTCCGTGGTTGGCGACCGTCGTTCTGCAACCAAGACCTTCGGACCATCGCGTGACGCAGTCATGCAGAAGGGGCACTCCATCCAGCCAACAACCGCGACATGGCCGCTTACTCCACGCCCGGTGATCCACCGAACAAAAGGTCATCAATGTAGACAGTACCGGACATTGGCTCCCATTCGAACACAACCTCGAACTCGGTCAAGTGCGTCCGGTCCACACCGTATTCGGCGAAGTCGCTAAGCGGAATCGAATAATCCTGCCATTCGGTAGTCACCGCTGCGTACGCCTCGACATCAACTCCCCATCGGAAATTACCGTCCGATAGGTAGACGTTGGGTCGTTCCCCCCCCTGCAGCCCCTTCATACGAAAGGAAATCTCACTGCACCCTGAGCAGTCGACCCCGTTGAGTTCAGTTTTCCAAAGCGCGTAGTCGAGCCCACTGACCATGCCGCTGGCTTGACTAATGCTCCCACCGTACGAGATCGCGTACACTCCGTTGGGCGAATTGTGGGTTTGCGCGACTTTGATCGCTGCAGCGCCATGAGCGTAAGTCGACTGCGCACCCCCCACCAAATTTATGCCGCTCGGCCGCTCCATATCATCTACCATCAAACGTGATGCCGAGCGTTCGATCACCACGTCATCAAGTCGTGCGATTCTCCGGTCCCCGCCAGTATCGTCGAATGCAAAGATCAGACGCTCGATTCTAGCCAAGTCAAGGTCAGCGCCAAAGGCTGCTAGCGGGATTCGAACGGTCTGCCATCCTCCCCCGTCTCTCAGGGTCTGTATGTAGGGGGCTGCCACCACTTTCCGCTCGGTGCCGGAATGATCCGCAAGACCCACATGAAGATCGACCGCCGCCTGCGCTGAATCGAACTCGAAGGCAATCGCCTGATGGTCTCGGAGGTCTACTGTCCCGAGCGGCATCACATAGCCCACGAAGTCATCGGGCGATGGGGTAGAATAGCTAACAACAAGCGACTTCCCGAATCCGTCCGCGCCCTTTTCGAAGCCCAGCTCTACTTCCGCTGTGTCGCCGCCTTTGAACACTTCCGCGATTCCACCAAGCGCGGTCGCATTGTTTCCCCGGTCGAAGTTGGAGACAGCCAGCTGATCATCATCTATCAGCGCGCCGGCAAGAACGTTTCTGGAGATCGAGAAATTGTCGATGTTGTACGTGGCACCTTTGCGGTTGTTACCGAACTGAAGCTTCATGTATCCCGGAACGTCCCAGTCGGCCATCACGATCTCTTCGACAAGCCGGCTGCCAGTCTTTGTGCGGAGGAGCTCGTAGAGATCGAAGCGCGCGGAGTGCCATTGGTCATCCGCGACCACGTTCTCGATATCACCGATATGCGCGATGTTGACTCGACGGCCCACCAGATCTTGGCGATCGTCGGTGAACCCGACCGAAAACCACCGACCGCCGGCTTTCACCAGCAAATTCGATTTAACGTCGCTGGGAACCCTGTAGTCGAATCGGACAATTGGGAATCGGCGAACGTCGTAAGGTGTGCCCACAACGGTCACCGCCATATTGCCGCGTCCGTGAACGTTTCTGATTGTCAGATAACGGTTTCCGTCCGAATTCCGCGCGCTTTCCATCGACACCTCAGCACCAACAGGCTCGTCTCGACTTGACCATTCGCCCACGGATTCTTCAAACGTATCACGCACGAGGTAGTGGCCGGCCGCACCCCGAGTTGCAGGCGCTATGACAACCCGAGACTCGTCCAGACCAGCCCGAACCAAGGAACCCTCGGAAAGGACAGAACTCTCCATCAGCACATATTTCGGAGCCAGCTTGCGGATCTCGGCCGAGATGATTCGTCCACGCAGCTCGGACTGGAGATAGTCCCACTGCTGCCTCTTCGGGTCGAACCCATAGATTCCCACGAGCGAAGCGTCAGCGGCTTGCTCGAGCCATACCGGCAGCGTCATTTTCAGCATCGCAGATTTCGTGAATCGTTCCCCTCCCTCGCGCATCTCGTATATCTTGCCGATAGGCTTCCGGCCCTGAAGTAGAATGTCTGTCAGTGAACCGCCGCTCGGCTTGATTGAAATCAACCGGAACGAATCCATCAGCGCCTGCTCTGGGACGTCAAGTTCGACAATGCCATCAGGACTTTGAACGCTCCCTCCCCAAGCATTCGGCACGACGGTGCCGACTTCCACAGTAATACGGTCCTCGGCGATCGCGCCTGCTGGCCCGAACACTTGAAGGCGAACCGTGTGAACGCCTTGAAGATTCACAGGGTGATCTTTCGGATGCGACGGCAGATAGACGTAGGTGCGGAGCCCTGTATCCCAAGTCGCAAGATTTCCACGGATCGTCTCGTCTTCAGAGTCTGCAACTTCGCCGAGATCTATCTCTTCGCTCTGAGGATCCGAGCTCGAATGGATCGCAGTCCATTCCTGAGGATCGCTGCCAACCCCGTAGTCGATTCGATACGCACTGAAGTTGCTGCCACTAGCGAAGCCGAAGATCGGGACGTCGCCTCGAACGAGTGCGTCAGCTGGTGGGAAAACGATCTCTGCCTTCAGACCTCGGGACGACGATGTAGACCTACGCCCGACAATCTTTCGCGCTAACGCGACTGGCCATGACGCAATCCGTTGAAGAAAACCCCCCTGTTGTTGACGCGCGGATAGCTGCACGAATGTCGGGTCTGGGGCACACATGTTCGGGCCCTGACAGCCGCCCTGCGATTCCGCGCAGCCGTCCTGGTCTGCAATCTCACCGGCAGGCGTGCCACGGCAGTGATCATCGCCATTCCGAACACCATCGCCATCCTCATCTCCATCCCGCTGAGAGTCGGAACATCCGTGCTCATCGACCGCTTCACCACTCAGCGTTTCGGAACAGCGATCCAGACCGTTTGGAACCCCATCATTGTCATCATCGTTTCGCTGCGACTCAGAACACCCGCTAATGTCAACCGCTTCTCCACTTGGGGTATTCCTGCAGTTGTCAAGGTAATCGGGCACTCCATCGGCGTCCGAATCGCGGCGCTGAGACTCGGAACATCCGCTCGAATCTACAGCTTCTCCAGAGGGCGTATCCGCGCATCTGTCTCGATAGTCAGCCACTCCGTCCGCGTCCGAATCGCGACGCTGAGACTCGGAGCAGCCGTTCGCATCCACTGGCTCGCCCGAAGGCGTGTCCGCGCACTCGTCTTGGTCGTTCGTTACACCGTCATTGTCGTCGTCTGCGCAGAATGGACAGGAGGCAGCTCCACTTTCCTGAATGCGGAAGCCCCGATGAGGGCGAGCACTCTCAACATCAAAGTCGACTCCGACTCCGCATCGCTGGAGTTCCAGAGCCCATCGATCATCGATAACGATGTCAGTGTAGACCCCACAAAGATCGAATCCGGGCAGGCGCTGTTCATCCGTCGGATTGAAGTCGACTTCGTCTGTTACCCACGTCTCTATATCCCAGCGGATGGTACCAGACTCACAGCCATCAAACTCCCAGGTACCCCTTGTATGAACGTCTACCAAATTGATCATGATGCTCGGGTGTGCTGTACCCTTGCAACTTGGAGCGAATCGCATCGGACAATCGTCCTCAACGCTACCGTTGTTCCCGCTCTGGATGACCTCGCATGTTTCAGCTACAACTCGCTGCTCCGCGAAGCTTCTCAGATCGATTCGGTTGTCGAGTCCGGAAACGGGAACAGGTGTTGTGCACTCATCCGACGGGTCAGTCTTGCCACAAGCGCGCGCGCCATCACCGGTCAGCCAGTCTCTCAGCAGATCTCCAGACAACGGGTCGACCAGGGCTCCATAGATTGCGATAGTGTCAAACAGGCTGTCTAGCTGCCTGCACCTGTCTCCTGGGGAGGCATTTTGTACGGCACTAACCAGTTCCCTGAGGCAGAAAAACGGGCATAGAGGGCGACCATTGAGGCACTCTTCGAACTCTATCGGCAACTGGACAATAGGCGAGGCGGCGAGGAAGACCGAGAAGTTTGTAGTCCGAACTGTTACGGTGTTTCCTTCGAAATCGGCGCTGATGACTTCGGCTGGGCGCCATTCGCCTATCAATGAATCGAAGTGGAGGACATACAGGCTTCCTTCCGGCACGCCCGTGGTGTCCAGTAGCCCATCACCATTCACATCGTCATAAGGTAAGGTAACCAGAACAGACTCGTTGAAGACGAATCCACTTGGTCCGAACCGAACAGGTGGACCGGCACCACCCGCGGTCGACGGAAGTTCCTTCGGCATTTCTGTCGAGTTGATGAAAAACGCTTCTTCTTTCAGAACGCTGTCCAGGCCAAGCTCCAATCGCGCACCAGCTATGGGGCTCGCTGGATCGGATACCTCCAAGATCCCACCCGCCGGCCCCACTTCTGCGAGGGTGTCAACACCAACGTTGAACGCAACGGACTCGCTGTGAGTTCCCCTGCGTTGGCCCAGCACCATGACCTTCAGTCGGTTGGTTCGGCGCCGTCTCATTTGGCGCCTGGAAAAGCGGCGGCCATCCGGAGCTGAGATCACGAGGCCGTCCTGCGGTCCGACACTTGCAACGAGGCCATCTGCAGTAACCTCGAAGAGCTTCGTGACGTCTTTTCCGTTTAGGCGGGCGCGAAACGTCTTCGGCCGAGCACCGTCACCTAGCCGAACGACAACCCGAACGGGATACCCCGAAAGCTGCGCGTGAGATTCTGGCGCCTCGATGGTCAGTCCAGTCCATTTCAGTCGGGCAGACGCCCGACGGGGAGTAAGGGCGGGGCCAGCCCAGACAACGACCAGAAACAGGACAAATCCGCGAGCGATGGTAGATTGCAACCACGAGACCGAAGTAATCTTCATCGTGAACCCCTTCGAACAATCGCTAGGCTCAGCCCAACGAAGCCAAAAAGAACGCTGGCAGCCAGAGTAGCGCGAACTCGTCGAACCAGCCGAAATTCCAACCTTCCCAGAAGTACAGCACCAGAAACGCAACACACGTACAGGCGTTGAGGACACGAACCGTTGTGGGTACGCGAGCCAACCGCCCGACGTGTCGACGATCGAACTTTGGTGTTCGAAACCAGTCGAGTTCAACGGCGAAAAGACCCTTCAGGTTGCCTGCGATGTAGGTGTACAAATTGCTCCACGCGTACCAGAACGACATCGGCAGATGGAAAATCTCCGAGTACTCTCGCTTCTTGACAAGAATCATGATCAGCGGCTCGACGAAGTTCGCAAGGACGCACCAATATACGAAGAAGAAGAACGGCACCCGAACCGTTTCCAACATTAGAAGGTAGCACTCAACCGCGTAGCTACCCCAGCATGTCATCAGCCAGAGCACCGTTCCGACGCCGATCACGAGGGCCAAGCCTGTGAACAATGTACTCGTGAAATAGGCATTCTGCCGGACCGCGGACAATTTCTGCACGCAGGTGAGCTTGTCGGTCTTCAGAATCGCGCCAATGTTCTCACGTAGCGATCTTGCCGAGCCCGCCGCCCATCGCTCTTGTTGTCGTCGAAAATCGTCGTAGGTGAATGGCACCTCACCATAGTTCACGACATCGCCCAGATAGATACCTTTCCAGCCTTTGACCCAAAGGCGGTCCGACAGGTCCAGATCTTCGGTAAGGTGCCCGGGCGTAAAGCCACCGACTTCCTGCACGGCTTCGAGGCGAAGCAGAGTGCAGCAACCAGAGAATAAGGTGGGATGATCGAGCACCTGGCGGCCCTCGAAGTCTACGTAGTAGCAGCCCTCCTCGTGTAGCGCGACGTACTTCTGGAAGAGATTCATGTCGCTACGATCCGAGACCCTCTTCGTCTGCACGAACGCGACGTCGTCATAAGCTTCGAGCACTTCGTGGGTTCGCTCGAGCGCGTCCGGCTGTGGGCGCCAGTCAGCGTCCAGCAGGTACATCGTCGCGATATTGCGCTCTTGGAGGCACTCCACGACCTTGCGAAGGCTGCCAGCTTTGAAACCAACGTTGCCCGGTCTGCGAAGCAATATGAAATCTGGCGACTCCCAGATTTCAATTGGCGTTTCACTTAACACGCCGTCGCAGTTCACGGTTTGTGTAAGTCCGTGCTCTTGTACCTTCCGAGCGCCGCGCGCTCGCGCAAGCTCCAGGTTGTTGGCCACAATTTCCGGATCCGTCGAGTCATCGGCGAGCACAACGAGCTTGTTGGGATACGTGAGTTGGTCGACAGCACGGAGCGTCCCCTCCAGCACATGGCGCTCGTTGTACGCCACAATAACCACCGCCGTCCTTGCTCCGCTCGGCGTCGTGCGGCGGATGCTCGGCTTCCAGAGGCTGGCGAAACCGTAGAGGTAGTTAAAAGCTGAGAAAAAGCCGAAGACTCCGAGCAGAGCAAATTGAACAGCAAGGAGGCCTAGCGCCGTCAACTCCATCTCAACCGACCCGCCATGCTGGAAAGCGATGAGCGCCGTTAGAAAGCAGCCACGCCACGGCCAGCAGCGCTATCGACGCCGCCCACGGCAACAGTCCGTTGACAATCGCACCCTGAGTTCTGCTAGGAGCGCCAGGCTCGCTCGCAAGCACCGCCACGACGTTCTCGATCGGAACGTCGCTGTCAGCCAATGCATATTGCCCAAGGCCGCTCACTGAAAAGGCAAATAGCTTGCCGCCGATCTCCGTATCCGGCTTCATGGCCACTAGCTCGACGGGCTGCGCCTCGCGCCGAATCCAGCCATCGCCAACACGTTCGAAAAGAATCGAATGTCCTGCGGGATGTGACACATAGAGGGTGGCACGCAGAACCTTGTCTCGCAGGCCTTCCGGCGCGGTTACCCACAGTAGGCTGAGGTCCGCGTCGTCAGCTGACTCGCGAACGATCAGGGTAGCCGCATCGACTTCGGGGGCCTCGATCGCAAGCCACCGGATAGAACCCCGCGTTGGCCCGCCAACGAGTAGGCGGCCGACCCTCTCCACAGCAACCAGCTCGCGTCCGCCATCGGTCGGAACTACGGAGGACACCGGCCCACCCGTATTGAAACCGCCACCAATCGAGCCAGAAGCAATCGACGCCGCCAACAACGCAAGGGCGCTCCCGAGCAACACGATCAACCGCTTCCTCGTTCCGATCATTGCGTTCTACGGTTGAGCCAGGACACGATCAATTTTGGCCGGCCGTTCGATTCGTAGAGACCCCAATGCGCTTCAATTTCGGTGTTACCGAGACCATTGTGTTTCCATGGCTGATCATAGGCCTCAAAATGGAAGTAACTCAGGCCTGTCTTCACGAGTCTGTCGAAAAACGCGAGCTGAGTATGCTGGTTGTAACCCGCGTCACCATCGCTGGGGAATCCTGCCTCCTTGATCATAACCGGCCTGCGAGTGCTCGCCACGAGCAAATCGTGGCGGGCGAGAAGCCAATCCACTGCCTCCACTGGACTGGTACGTCCGGCCCATACCGGATGCGCCAGCGGAAACAACCAATCCGAATTGTTGCGAAGCCAGGTTACGTGGGGCCCGCTCAGGTAAGAATCAATAGGCTCGGTTGTGGTGACGGGTCGGCCAGAGATACGCCGCAACTGATTCATCCTGATGGCGAGCGACCTGGGTTTGTAACGAATTGCTAAACCTTCATTGCCGAGGCAATAGCCGTCTACGAAATCAGCTTGCGCGATCGCGTTGTTCCATTCCTCCGAAGAAGAGGGGTTCCAGATCCCCATGACGATCGTGCCATCGAAGCCCAACTTCCTTGCCATCTCGGGCACCGCGCCTAGAGATCCCGAAGCCCCGTAAGTCACGAGGCTGCGGAATCCGCTCGCGTTGAGTTGACGAAGATCAGCGGAGATCTCTGCTTGAGTCGGAAGGTACCAACGGGAATCAGCAGAGAACGCGCGTGGAGCGTACGCAATGGCTGGTGCAAGCAGGCTGAGCTCGGCTCGCGACGCCGCTCGCCCCTCAAGAAGACAACCGCAGCCAGCTGTCAGAAGCGCGAGGCACACAACTAGCACTGCCGCCTTCGAAGTAAGCCTGAGGCTGGTCGGGACTCCGGTTCCGCGGGCTCCTTCGGCCGCTGACCAGGCCTCACCAAGTGCGATCGGAAGTATCGCGCCACCCCGAGGTTCGTACATGAAATCTCCCACACTCGGTCGACAAAAGCATCTAAATGTCGCACCGCGCCTGACTAGGCGCCAGCTAACAACTCGACTGAGCCAGTGTCTGTCATTTCTCACGAGCATGACCCACCCCGGAGGAAGTTTTTCTCACGGGATGACCCAGGGGGCGAAGCGAAATTCTCACGGCATGACCCACCCCTGAGGTGAGGCGGCCTTGAGGGTCGCCGAGTCCACACCCGAGGCG
>JAJCZJ010000125.1 GCA_029262455.1 Deltaproteobacteria bacterium
GGGGGGGGCCGGGGGGCCCCCCCCCCCCCCCCCCCCGCGGCGGTGCGGTGACGGCGATGCGGCGCTGCAGCTTCGCCCTCAACACGTTGCTTCGCCGCGAGCTTCGCACCAGCGACCAGCGACCCGAGCAGGCAGACGTAAGCGAACAGATCGCCGACACTTTCGTAAGGAGTCGCAATCTGCATTGGCACGATCTCGGCAGCCAACGTCGACTCAACCGACGACTCGGTCTGCGAAACGATGCGACCGAAGGGATCGATAACCGCGGAAATTCCCGTCGTCGTGGCGCGGATTACCCAGCTCCGGTTTTCAATCGCTCGCAGCCTGACCATGTCGAGATGCTGTTCTCGACCGGCGGCCGAGCCGAACCAGGCGTCGTTCGACAGATTGACAACGAACCCAGCGCCACCGGCCATCCCGCGCCGGACGAGATCGGGAAAGATCCCCTCAAAACAGATAAACGTCGCGATCTTGCCGAATCTCGTGTCGAGCAGCTTTGCCTCGGCGCCCGGTGTGAAGAAGCGCACGCGCTCGAAAGACCGGCGCAAGAGTTCGATCGTACGCAGGGGGAAGTACTCTGCGAAAGGCAGTAAGTGGACTTTGTCGTAGCGGTCGCGAATCTGCCCAGCCTCGGTCAAGTAGAAGGCCGAGTTCATGTAACGCGGCCGGGGTGACTTGGGGTCTTCATAGTGAGGGGCTCCGACGACCAGATCGGCGCCAACCGATTGCAGGACGCGCGCTATCGCCTTCTGATAGAGGGGCTCGCGGGCCAGGAAGAAGGTCACGGCGCTTTCTGGCCAAATGATCAGATCGGTCGGTTGCTGGCGCGCCGCAGTGACTGAGAGGCGCAGGTATTTTTCCAGACCCGCGGCGTAGAGTTCCGCGCGCCACTGCGCACCCAGATCATTGTTGCCTTGGACAATCAGGATCGGCACGCGCGGTGAGTTCGGCAAGGGCTCCGCAAGGCGGTAGGCGCCGTAGACGTAGATCAAGACGACCGCCGCAACGGACGGGAGAAGCAGCAATGTACGCCTTCGGATGAACGCCTCGAGAATCGATGCATTCGCCAACACCAAGACGAAAGAAAGGAGATACACGCCGCCGAAGTCGGCGACCTGAGCGAGAGTGGAGTGCGGCAACATCGCATAACCATAGAGCAGCCACGGGCAGCCGCTCAGAAACTTCGCGCGCGCCAGCTCCCAAGTCACCCAGAGCGCCGGAACGAGTAGGAGCCGCCCGGTCCCGGACGACCGCTTTGCGCCCCAACAGTAGCAGGCTGCGAAACCAGCGTAGTACGAGCCGCAGAAGACGACAGACGCTGCCAGTGAGAAGGAATATCCGAACCACAGGGACTGCTCGTAGTACGATGTCAGCGCCGCCGGCACCCAGTAGCCGAATCCCCACGCCGCGGCGCTGCCCCATAGTAGACCCAACAGTGCGCCGCGCCCCGTCCCGACATCGCGCAGTGCGTGGAAGAATGGAATCAGGGCGAACCAGGCGACGAGGGGGACCTCCAAGGGAGGCAGCGCCAGCGTGTGCAGGACAACGGAGAAGAGAAGCCAGAGGACCCGACTCATCGGAGCAACGTCGAGGGTTTCAGGGCTGCTGGCCCACAGGGTCGAAACGAGGCCGCTCGAAGAGCCCGGCGCAGTTCATGAAGCGGCGCACCCATCGAGCGCGGAGCGGACGGCACGGATCAGTTCATTGATGGTAACGCGCCCATCTCGGTTGACGTCCATCGCCCCGCAAGCTTCCACTGGCTGCGTTCCGAGAGCGATCCCCACCCCGGTGATGAGCTCGTCGATCGTCACGCCCCCGTCGCCATCGCAGTCGCCTGCACACGGCGTAACGACCGGCGTAGGCGACGCGACCAGCGGTGTCGGTGTCGCCTCTTCGGGCGCTGTGGACGTTGCGATTGCAGTTGCGGTTGAGGTTGGCGACGCGGGAGCGAGCTGGCACGCGTCCCCAATTTCGTCCCCGTTCGCGTCGTCCTGCGACGGGTTGGCAGTCAATTCGCAGTTGTCGAAGCGATCGGGGATTTCGTCGCGGTCGGAATCGGTCGCGGCGACGATGACCAGATCCTGGGTGCACGCTGCTTCCGGGGGGCAGTCCTCCTGGTTCCGACAAGTCCCGTCCTCGCGGCGGCAGAGGCCGTCGCGGCAAATGAAGCCCGGCGTACATTCACTGTCCTCATCGCATCCCTGGGAAGTCTCCTGCACGCAGAGCCCGGCGCTCAGGAGAAGCGATTCGCCACCGAGCGCCTGCGCCAGCGGACTGACCGCACGCATGACCGCACGTTCACTCTTGAAGCACTTCACGTCTGGATCACCGCAATCGGCGTCTTTCGAACACGTGCCGCGAGCCTCGTTGCAACTACCACAACAGACATCAACCGGGTCCGGCTTGCAAAACTGGCCGCTCCCGCAGGAGCCTTGACATGGAGTGCCCCCCCCTTCCGTGCAGGGGTCGCTGAACGGGGAGCGGGGGTCACAACTCGTACCCAGATCAGCGAGACATCGGCCCGGAGGAAGGAAGCACACGCCACCGTCGGGTTGGCACTCTTCGTCCTTTGCGCAGCCCATCCCGGATGCAGAACAGACACCTGCCTTAACCGCGGCCAGAGCCCGCGTGACGCTCGGAGTCGAGTGCACGACGAGTGTCTGCAGGACGAAATCGCCGGCCTGGTCGTTGCCATTCAGATCCACACTACCCTCGATACACTCAGGTTCCCCCTGCTCACATCCCTGATCAGACTCGAGTGTCAAGAAGGTCACCGTGTGCCTGCCGACACGATACGGTAGCCGCGGATCGCAGGCTTCGAATTCGCAGGGGAGCACCGGCTGTCCGGAGTTGATCAGAGTACGCGATGCGACATCGAATACCTGAAGTACCTCGTCATCGAAGTCGTCGTCCTGGTTGAGGTCGACTTCACGCACCATCTCCGCGGTGCGCACCGCGACCAGTGCTGGCGCACAGGTGGACTCGGGACACTCTCCGCTGAAGGTACAGCTCGCTCCCGCACCTGGTCCACCCAGACAAACTGTCGGACCGAGAACGAAATCCTCGGCCGCAACGGGAAGCCGCTGCTCGTCCATGACCTCGATCGCCGCCATTCTATCGAGGTCGAACAAACGAATGACTCGCTGGATCGATCCGCTACCACTGTCCTCTGATCCGAGGAACGCCAACAAGGTACCGGATACCGCCGGCGATTCGCCGTTCTCACCGAGATCGATCCAATCCGCCCCCGGGGAGACGGACCGGACGCGCACGGAGCCAGCCGGGGCGCGCACGGAGCTGGCCTGGGCGACGCCAGCGGTACTGGTGCTCTGTGGCACCTCATCGGGAACGATCGCGGCCAGCCATTCGGAGGAGAGCGCGACGTCGACGGCGGCGAGCCGCAGGTTCTCGACCGTACTTCCTCTGTTGCGGTACAGGTGTACGACGAGATCGTCGGTGTCGTCGTCCCCGTCGTTCAGGGCCACTCCCGGTGCCGCGGCCGACTCCGGGACCAGAAAGGCAGCTACGCCGGCCGATACGACGACCTTTTCCGCCGGAGCGAGGAGAACCACGCCGTCCGGGGTTCGCGCATCGAGCACCCCTAGAAAAGTATCGTCGAGGTCATCGTCCGCGAAATCCATGTCTCCGACGACATCGGCCTTCAGGTGCGCACCTTCGTCGAACGGGTCGCAAGCGCGGACGGCTACCTCAGAACCACGCCGGAACGTAACGGCGCCACCATTCCGTGCGATCGATGGAGCCAGGCTCCGGACGTCGCGTGTGACGTCACTGAGGTTCGCCGTCATGCGGGTAACGAGGTCGTGAACGAAAATGTCCCCCTTACCATTGTCGTCACCGCTGACGAGCTGTGTTGCGCCGCTTTCAAACACGACGTACCGCCCATCACCCGAGATGGAGGGCTTTCGGAAGTCGAAGATGAAGTCATTGCCCGTCTCCCGGCCGGCGGAGTCGACGCTCACCCGTGTCGTCGTGTGCCTCAATCGATCGTGAACGAAGACATCCCGTCCCGGAAGGGTACCGAACGAAGGGTCCGATACCGCATTGAAATCTGACGGGACGAGGTTATCAGCGAGGCTCTCGAAGGCGACGAAGCGACCGTCCGTAGACAACGACGGTACGAAGCTGGCGATGTTTCCCGGAACACCGGCCTCGTCAATGCTGACGACACGGTTCATGTTGTTCGCGGGATCGTCCGGCTGATCAAAGACGCCGTCCTCGTCGGGATCGCGGTCGTGCGCAAGAATCTGAAATCCGCCGAAGGTGTCTATCGGGTCGTCTACTAGGTCTCGGTCGCTGCTATCGAAAGCGACGATGCGCCCGCTCGACGAAATCGCCGGCCTCGGGGAGGGAGCGTTCGAGCCGCTACCACCCCTCCCCGCGGAATCGACGCTCAGCAGAGTTGTCCGGCCGTTCAAACGATCCCGGACGTAGACGTCGAACTTGCCATTGTCTTCCAGAGGAACGAGCGGGGCGGCACTGGAGAAGGCCACGAAACGCCCGTCGTCCGAGACAGCGGAGTGAACGCTCGCCTGCGTGTCCCGACCACCATCGGCGGCGATGCTCACCCGTTCGGTTGACACTCCGCCCGGCTCGTCGAAGATCCCGTTCTCATCCGCATCGCGATCGTGCAGAAAGACGTCTGAGCAGCAGCCTGGGACCGGGCAGCCGTTGCAAACGTTAGTATCGCCTGGAACGAGGTTGTTGGCGAAGCTGCGAAAGCTGACAAACCGACCATCGGCGGAGATGGCCGGTATTCCGCTCCCGCCGTTCGCTTCTGGATCGTTCTCCGAGGAGACGAAGCCCAGTGTTGCAGGACTACTCACACGAATCGTGAGAATGCCCCCCTCTTCGTCGAAGACCCCGTTCTCGTTGGAGTCCCGATCGTGGACGAAGATATCCGAGACACCGTTTTCGTCAGGGCGATTGGCATCGAGATTGGACGCGCCGCTCTCGAAGGCGACGTATCGCCCATCAGCGGAGATGACGGACCCAGAGCTGATATCGTCTGCGACATCACCGGCGGAGTTGACGCTCACCGTCGTGGTCACTGCGTAGCAGCGGGAGGCCTCCGGCAAACGAAAAAACACCAGGCCGTCGGAGATGACGACACTGCGGCCGTTGACCATCGGAGCCGCATCCACGGCGAGCGCGGAGCCCTCGGTCAACTCCACAGCCCGATCTTCGTCGACCCGAGAGTCGCGGACGACACGATAGATGCGCAGGATCGAGTCGAAGATGTCGCCGTCGTCGTTCTTGTCAGCGTCACCTTCGAGCGGTTCGGATTCGAGAAAGGCGACAACGTCGCCTTCTACCGCCGTGGCGGGAGCGCTGAAAGGAGGCTGATGCAGGCGAACCGCTGCACGACCGTCGCTGGGTTCACCTTCGTCATCTTCTTGGCCGATCGGGACCAGCTGGCCGGTGTCACGGTCGACCAGCAGAACCACTTCGTCCAGCTTGTCCGGATCGGCGTTCAGATTGAGGTCTTCGGTCTGCTCAGCGACGACGACAGCGAGCAATCGATCGGAGCCGAACAAAGCGTCGACCGGCACGGGATGCTTCGACTCAAGATCGAAGGTGACACATCTTGTCGGCCTGGAGCAATCGGCGTCCTGTTCGCAGCGCGTCGCGAGATCCTCGCAGAAGCCGCGGGGTATGATCACGGGCCCAACGCCGGCGCGCAGCCTGGAGTTGAAGTCGAAGAGCTCGTCGCACCTACCGCTCGGGCATGGTGGGCAGCCCACTTCACGGCAGCAGGGTTGCCCGTCGTCGTCGCCGCCAAAACACACCGGCCCTGCAGGACTGCGGCGGGCGATGCGCAATACGTCGATCGGCGCGTCGACGGTGCCGTAGAGCGCGAGCTCTGCGGGATCCTGGTCACCGGCCAGCACCGTTTCGGGCTCGAAGATTGGCGGCAACTTTCTGCCGTGAAGCGTGAACGAGTCGAGGTACTCTCGGCTCGGAACCCGCAGTGCGTCGCCCCCGGGGAAGGCGGGTATGTTCGTCGTGCCGCGAAGGAATCGCGCCGCCGTCGGCACCTTGGGGTTCACGAGCACGCCGTTCCAGTTCATCGGCAAAAGGATGTTGCCCGCCACGTCGATCGTGAAAAGGATCTCGTCGCGATCGGAATTCTCTTCCAGTAACCGTTTGTAGTCGTTTGGCGGCGGCAAGGCAGTGAAGTGAGGGAAGACGGAATGAAGCTCGGGTCCGCAACGCGTACCGGCATCGAAGAGGGCATCGACGCAGCCCTTGACCGGGAACGAGTCGGCAACGAGATCGGCGCAAGAATCGCCGAGCAGCTCGCAAGGAAGTGGTGCCTCCACATCCGTAACGGCGATCGCCGCTGGTCCGGTGAACGTCCTACCGTCCCTGAACCCGTCGAGGAATTCGTCGGTGTCGGGGAAGGTGAAGCGTAGCTTACCCTCCTCATCCACCGCAATCTGCGGATCGACCGCCGGGCATTCCACCGGAGCGCTGGCCTCGCACCTCTCCCGCTCGGCCTGCAACGCCGCGCAGTCCCCAGCGAGAATGACGATACGCCGCAAGCCGCTCGGCGGTTTGAAGACAACCGTCACTACGTCCGTTGCAGAAAACTGGTTCTGGCCGTGACACTCCGGGTCGAGTTCGATCTCTACGATATCCCCAGGGCCAGCAAACGGCCGGTTGATATCGCCTGACGAGCCCCGAAAAGTCCCGAGCTGGCCAGGGATCAGATTGCACATGGCGCTGACCTCAACCTTGTCTAGGAACAGGGCGATGAGGATCACGAGTCCAGCCCGTGCGAAGGTGGATGAGAGCATCATATCTCCAGGGTCGGTTGCCTACTGTGAGTCAAAGCAGCAATCGTGCCACGGCGCGAGCCGCTGAAACTGAGAGGGAGTCGCGCTAGAGCCAATATCGATGTTGTGAACTTACCTGCACACTCAAAACACAGGCAGACTTTGCGTATCGGTACGGCAGTCAGACAGCGTGGGCGCGTTTCCGCGACGCGGGCAAGCGCACGGTGACCACCGTGCCGCTGCCGAAACTGTCCACGTTGATCGTGCCCGCATGGCTCTTGACGGCCCCGTACGCAATGCTGAGGCCGAGCCCAGTGCCCTTGCCACTGGGCTTGGTGGTGAAGAAAGGCTCGAAGATCCGGCTTTCCACATCCGCGCTGATGCCACAGCCGTTGTCGCGGACTTCGACGTCCACGAAACCCGCCTCGATCTCCTCGGACGACCGCCGCTCGGCGTTCTCGAAATCCGGAAATACGCTACGCGCGGTAATACAGATCTCGGGATTCGGCCTGCCCTCGACGGCGTCGAGAGCGTTGCTGAGCAAGTTCATCCACACCTGATTGAGCTGGCCCGCATTTGCCTCCAGGGTAATATTGGGTTGGTAATCCTGCTTCAGGGCGACTCCCATCGCCTGAATTCGGTTGCTGAGGAGACCTACGGTGCTGTTGAGTCCCCGGCTCAGATCCGTGAGCGTGCGATGGCCCTGATCGGCGCGCGCGAAGGTGCGAAGGTCGTCTACAATCTGCTTGATGCGCTGCGTGCCCTCAGTTGAGATGCGAAGCAAATCGGGTGTTTCGCGCAGAAGATAGTCTAATCGCGTACGCCGCCGTGCCTCGTCGATCGCCTGACGGGCTGCGGGGTCGGCGATGGGTGCCTGCTCGTACGCCTCGAGCATGATCGTAAACCGCTTCACGTACTCTTCCAGGTTGGCGAGCGAGCCGTGGACAAAACTGGCGGGATTGTTGAGCTCGTGCGCGACTCCGGCGACGAGCTGCCCGAGGGAGGCCATCTTCTCGGATTGAATCAACTGCGCCTGCGCGTCCTTTAGCTCGTCATAGGCACTCGTCAGCTCTTGATTACGTTGTTGCAGTTGCTCCGTTTGCCGGCGTACCTTTTGGTCGAGGTCGCGGGTGAGGTCTCCGAGGGCCTGATAAGAGCGTGCGTTCTGCAGAGCGATCGCAATCTGGTTGGCGAGAGTTCGCAACAAGTCGATGTCGGCGACAGAAAAAGGCAAACGCGATCGTCTTGGGCCCATCACCAGTACACCAACTGCCTTACCTCGCGACACCAGGGGCAGGACAAGTCTCGCCTGCAGCTCGTCGAGCAACGGCCCAACTTTCTCGCCGTCGGGGGTGCGCGCCGCCCATGCGCGCAGGCCCGCTTCCGCAAGGGGAGCCGATGCGGCGGCAAGACCGCTGGCGAGAGCGGCGAGAGCGGAGTCGCCCTCGCGTTGCCGGAGCTTGCCATCCATCTCCCTAAACCAGATCGTCCCCGGGCCGATCTCGAGATCGAGAACACCGATCGTCGTCACTTCCAACTGCATTGCCTCTGATACAACCCGGGTGACCTGGTCGGCGATCGCCCTTTGATCGAGAAGGGTCGTCATCAGCCCGCTCAGTTCTCGGATGGTGGCGCGGGAATCAAGACGCTTCCGATAGAAGGCTCGGTCGACGGTGTTTTGTACCGCGCGGCGCAGCGGATCCAGACCAAAGGCAACGAGAAGTACAAAGGCGGCGCTGAGAAGAGCCTGATTTCTCGCGGCGAAGTCGGGGACCAAGCGCATGGAGACTGCCAGCAACAACGCATACGTCGCCAAGATGATGACGGTCAGTAGCCCATACACGAAACTCTGGCGCACGAAGCGGTCGACGTCGAAGAGGTCGTGTACGGCGATCGAATAGGCGACACTGGCATAGAAAATTGGAGACAGAACGAGGGCGAATTGGATGGGAATGTGGTTTCCGGAGTAGGCTGCCTCGGTAAAGACGATGAGCGGCAGCAGCGTAGCCAGCATGAGACTTGGCAAGGTTACTCGGACGCGCGAACGGGCCGATGGCTCGCGATTCTCCCAGTATGCATAGATCATGGCCCCATAGAAAAAGGCGATAGCGACGGCGACGCAGAATGAGATCGCATACACTGCGGCCATGCGCGGCGGTTGCGCGTAGTAGCCGCGAACCCACGCGACTGCCAGAACTGCGCTGATGACGTACGGCAGGGCAAGAAGGCGCTTGCGTGTTCCCACGAAGCCGCGGGCGACCGGAAACACCAGCGCGAGGTGAATCCAAAGGGCCGGAAAGAATGCCTCCGAGACGAGATACAGCGTCGTCAGGATGGTCGCCGGTTGTGGCTGATAGAGCAGCGTTCCGGTGATGGGGTACACCCCGGCGGCGGCAACTGAATAGAGGTAGACACGTGCCTGCGTCGTGTGTGGTTGCAACAGGCCGACCGCCAAGGCAAAGCTCAAAGAGAGCAGTCCGAAGAGAAGGAGAATACCGCAAGTCTGGAGGTAGTCGCCAATTGTGAAGCGACGAGTGGGAGCCGAATACAAAAACTCCTTGCCGTCTCTGCGGAGCGAGTACGTCACCGGGGTCCCGAGTGGAAGTGTGGCGGCGTGATCGTAGACCTCGGCGTTCGATCTCAGGGGCCGCCCTTCGATGGCGAGAACCTGACTGTGGATGGCCGCCCCGCGATCCGGCGGCCATCCATAGCCGCTCACATTAGAAATGACGCCGTTGTTTGCAACGAAGAAGCCGGGGAACGGTTTACCGATCCAGTTGAGGCTGACGACGATGGCATAAATGCTTATCGGTACCGTGACCAGCAGAATCACGAGGGGGGCAATCCGCGAGCGAGCGATGGCAAACACGGATCGACCGCTTCTGGTCCGCGAGGACGTCATTTCCGGAGGAAACACGGCGGTCGTTCAGCCGTCACCTCAGGCATGCCTCGAAGTGCAAACGCGCGTTCGCGAGGGAAATCAAGAGATCGAAAGCGGTGAGACGGCATTTCGGTTCCACCCAATGCGACGGCATCGAGAGATGCCATGGGATGCGTCGCGCCGTGGTCTTACCACGAAGCGCGCCGCCCCCTCAAATCCAAGGCTACATACTAGCGAGATCAGGGGATTGTGCAGCATCGCTTACAGCGAGACCCGATCGTGTGCAGAGGTCTGCACACGATCGTCCAAAACGACTCTCCAGATGGCGCCACCACATTCGGCACGCCGTCTGCATCACCACGAGCAAGGCCATCGGCATCCCATTCGTCGAGTGCCCTTCGCGATCGATCTAACGGAACCAATGGATATGTAGGTGGGAAGATGAACCGGCATAAGACCGGAACACGTGCCGCGAATTGGGACCAAGCGCGGTTAGTCGCGCATGAGTTTAAGCTCAAAGAGATCGGTACGCGAGTTGCCAGCATCACCCACGAGCTCAAGAACCCTGCAAGCTTGATCTGCGGTAGCCTGCAGAATCTCGGCGAGCAAGTCTCCTCGCTGCTCCGCTACGTCGATGCGGTTGACTCCGAGCTGAAGGGCGATCCGCGGCTCGCAGACCTGCGCAGCAAGCTGCAAGTGGACTATGCCCTCAACAACATTCCCTCCCTGCTGAAAATCTGCGCAGAGAACGGACAACGGTTGAGCTATGTGGTCGATCAGTTGCGCGTCTATTCCCGCCCTGGGCCGACCTCGAACTCTGCAGGTGAGACGACCTCTCTCCGCGGCGTCGTTGAAGAGGCGCTTCGGTTGGTCGGTGAACCGCCTTCTGCCGAATTTGTGTGTATCGAGGTGGCGTCCGCGTTGGTTGTCCGTGGCTCTTTCGAAGCACTCGTCCTGCTGTTCGGCAATTTAATTGGGAACGCAATCGAATCCACGAGCACGGGGCCCGAGCCAGCTATCAACGTGCGTGCATCGCGCGTTCGTGGGGCCAATCGCGTTGGGCACGTCTGCGTGACTGTCGAGGACAACGGCCCCGGGATCAGTCGCGCTGACCGCTCGAGAATCTTCGAGCCGTTCTTTACCACGAAGGGCAACGGTTCCGGCCTCGGGTTGGCAATCGCAATGGAGATCGCGCAGCGCCACGGTGGTGACATCGAGGTGCTCGCCCCGCGCAAGACGGGAGCGCACTTCGCCGTCTACCTGCCACTCGAAAACTCTGCCTCGAACACCGAGACTACGCCAACCGATACGACACGACAGCGCCTTTGACGACAGACTCAGCGATGCGATAGGTTTCTGCCGTGACCATACCAGCCGTGGAAGCGCCCGACGATTGCAGCGCCGACGCACAGGCGATTCTGATCCTGGACGACGAGTCCGGCAGCGTAAACTTGCTCCGCATCACACTGGGGCTCGATCACAAAGTGTACACTGCCACAGATGGGGCGTCGGCTCTCCGGTTGTTGGCAAACCATGCGGACATTGCCCTCGCCATCATCGATCAGCGCATGCCCGAGATGAGTGGGAGCGAGTTCATCGAGAAGACCATCGATCCCTACCCCAATCTCGTTCGCGTCATTCTAACCGGCTACACCGATTTCGATTCTCTGATTCACGCCATCAATGCCGGGCGCGTATACCGTTACCTCACCAAACCGTGGAACAAGGACGAGCTTCTGGCAACCGTACAGCAAGGTCTCGATCTCCACCGTCTCACGATCGACAACCTACGCCTGCAACGCGAGCTGCAGGAGGCGAACTGCAACCTGCGCATCGAGAACTCCCATCTAAAACGAGAAGCGAAGGGGAGGAACCGCTTCGAAGGCATCATCGGCAACAGCGCGGCGCTCCGCAAGACTCTCGATCTCGTCGAACGAGTCACTGCAACTGATTCCACGGTACTGCTGCTCAGCGAGACCGGTACCGGAAAGGAGCTGGTGGCCCGGGCGATTCACTACAACGGGTCGCGGAGCGACAAGCCCTTCATCGCCGAAAATTGTGGTGCGATAGCCCCGGAGCTATTGACCAGTGAGCTCTTTGGCTATCGCCGGGGTGCGTTTACGGGTGCAAGCGAGGACCATAAAGGATTGTTCGAAGTCGCCGACAACGGCACACTCTTCCTCGACGAGATCGGCGATTGTCCGCCGGAGCTGCAAACACGACTCCTGCGCGTTCTCGACCACGGGGAGATCCGGCGAGTTGGCGAAAGCGCCACGCGGAAGGTCGATGTGCGGATCATCGCCGCAACCCACCACGACCTCGAAAAGGACGTCGAGGCCGGGACCTTTCGCCAGGACCTGTTCTTCCGCCTGAGTGTATTTGCCGTGACGCTACCGCCGCTACGAGAGCGCGTGGAAGATATCTGCCTCCTCGCAGAGCATTTCGTCGCCGCCTTGAACGCGCCCGGTGGAAAGCAAGTGCTCGGGTGCTCGCCTGCAGCTCTCGCCGCGCTCAGTACCGGCCAGTTCCCGGGAAATGTAAGGCAGCTGCAGAACGAGATCGAGCGTGCCTTCGTGCTGGCCGACGACGGCGGATTCATCACGCCCGATCTCCTATCGCCACAATTCCTCCAGGACCCAGCGACCGCGCCTCAAAGTGACGGCAAGCTCCGCGGCCAAATAGAAGACTTCGAGCGCGAGTTGATTCGCGAAGCCCTTGCGAGAAACGGCGGCAACCAGACCCGCACCGCGGTAGCGCTGGACGTCTCGCGGCGAACATTGATCGACAAGCTGAACAAGTACGGGATTCGCTGACCTCCCCGACGCGGCTCGAATAGCGCGCAAGGGCCACGCCCACAAGCAGGTCAGAGAATCGGCGGGTCAGCCCACTCGAGGTCGCTTGCCACCTCTTCAATCTGCGCGCCGAGCGGTTCTTTGCACAGTGCGAGGCGCTAGTTGTGCGGGTCTCCGCGCAACTTCGATCCAGAGCAGGTCACCTCCCCCCGCGAGGCCGAACCCGCAAGACAGCTGGCATGGCTCTTGCGAAACCTACCATGCAATCAATCCCGCGAGACCGAGCACTGGACACTGGACCACGAACAATCGAGGACGGAGAAACGAAGATCATGACAGCATTCAGAATAAGCGGAATCCCGATCGCAGTCGTCTTCCTCATCGTCGCGATTCAGGTTCGAGCCGATCTGCCACTCACTTTCAGGGGGTACGTGGAAGATGATGTTGGTTTTGACGGCGTGGCGGCGGTCGCAGTGAGTCCGGACAGCCGGTATGTCTACGTGACGAGTTCCCAAGACGACGCCCTCACGGTCTTGGAGCGAGAAGCTTCTGGTCTATTGCGTCTCCTGCAGGTCGTCAGGGATGGGGATCAGAGTGGCGAGATCGACGGCCTAGACGACGCAAAAGCTGTGGCAGTGAGCGCCGACGGTCGTCACTTGTATGCAGCCGGCGGAGGTGACAATGCCGTCGCAGTATTCGCGCGCGACGCCGAGCACGGAGGCCTGACCTTCATCGAAGTATCGCGAGACGGTGGGCTAAACGGACTCAATGCGATCGCGGTGACCCCGGAGGGATCTCACGTGATCGCAGTGTCGACCACAGATGAAGCCGTGGTGGTGTTCTCTCGCGACCGCGCAACAGGGAAATTAAGCTTCCTGCAGTCGCTGCGGGACGGTCAACAGGGCGTGGATGGATTGTCGAGCGCGACTTGGTTGGCGATTAGTCCCGACGGGAACAATGTTTATGTAGCCGCCCGGTACGATGACCATGCTGTTACGGTTTTCGGTCGGGACATTGGGACAGGAAGACTGACCTTCCTCGAAACACACAAGGACGAAGAAGGCATAGCTGAGCTTCGTGGATCGAATTCAGTTGTCGTCAGTCCGGACGGAGATCAGGTTTATTCGGTCGGGGACTTCGGTACGATCGTGATTTTCGATCGAATACCAGGGGCCGGAACCCTGCGCTTTCGCGAACAACAAACGCTGCCGCGTCGATCATGTGGTGGTTGCGCACGGTCTCTCGCGGTAGATCCATTCGGGGACAACCTCTACGTCGTGGGCGTAGGCATTCATCAATCGGAACTTGGCGTGTTCGCCCGCGACTCTGCGTCGGGCGCCCTCGCCTTTCTTGACCATGCGACCTTCAGTACCGATGGAGCGGATCACCGTCCCGGCACACCAGTCGTCAGCCCAGATGGGGAATATGTGTACGTTTCCGATGGGCCCGGGGAAGGGGGCCTTGATCTGGCGGGGGGGCTGATCGTGCTCGTGCGGGAGCCGTTGGATGGCACGCTTGATCTGACACAGATCCTTCGGCGAGGGGTAGGACCAAATGATGGGCTGGATTCAGCCTCGATGGTGGCTTCTAGTCCGGATGGTTTGCACCTCTATGTAGTGAGCCAGTCCGAGGGCTCGGTGGCGGTGTTTGCGCGCGATCCGGCGGACGATGCGCCTGAGTTCTTGCAGGTGGTAAGGGACGGAGAGAATGGAGCCGACGGCCTTGCGGGAGCAACCGCGGTCGCATTGAGCGCCGACGGGCAGCACGTATACGTCACCGGGAGGGCCGATAATGCCTTGGTGGTGTTCGCGCGAGACGGCGCCACCGGATTGCTTCGGCTTGTCCAAATTGAGCGCGACCGAGTCGATGGTGTGACGGGGCTTAGCGCGGCATCCTCGGTCGTGGTGAGCCCAGACGGCGCGCACGTCTACGTCACCAGTGGCATTCATAGGCACTCGTGCAGTAGTTATAGCTATGGCGACACGTCCCCGGGGGCCCCTTCGATGGCGATCTTTTCGCGAGATGCCGGCAGCGGAGCGCTGAGCTTTGTCGATTCCCTGGAAAACGGTTTCGACGGTGTAGACACCCCAACGTCGGTTACGACAAGTCCCAACGGTGAGCACGTCTACGTGACCGCGATTGGGAGTTCCTCCCTAGCCGTATTTGCGCGAGATGCGGAAACAGGGCTCCTGCAACTCGTTGACTACGAACAAGATGGCGTGGACGGCGCCGATGGGTTGGAGGCGCCGGTGTCCGCAGTTGTCAGTCCGGACGGGCGGCATGTGTACGTTACTGCGCTGCATGATGGCCCCGGCGACGAACGGGGTTTTCGAGGGGCTGTGGGGGTCTTTGCCCGGGACGCCGACTCCGGGGAGCTCAGTTTCGTGGAAGCCGTGAGAAGCTTCGACGGAGGGACGACAGACACCAGCGGCCCCGTGTTGTCGCTGGCCGTAAGCCACGATGGTCAGCAAGTCTTCGCGACAGTTGCATCTGGTTTCCTAGACACGATTGGGGTTTTCCAGCGAGATCAAGAGACCGGGCGGCTGGAATTCTCCCAGGCGGAGACCCAAGGCTTCGGAGATATCGTCACCGGTATCGGCGGCGCAAGCTCGGTCGTGGTGAGCCCAGATGATCAGCATTTGTACGTGACTGGCCCATGCGATGATGCAATGGCGTACTTTTCAATAGGCGGTGGGCCACCGATTCCTACACCGAGCACTACCCCGCTCCCGACGCTCACCGCCACCGTTGCGCCATCGGCGACAGCGACAGATCCTCCGACGCTCACCGCCAGTCCTGCACCGCCCCTTGCCGGCGAGGACGACAACAGCGGATGTGCGATCGTCGCCCCCAAGCGAGATCGATCGCCCGCAGGCTTCCTCATTGCGACGTTCGCCCTGCTTGTTGGCGGACTGCGCCGCCGCCGCTCTCACACGCGCGCCACGCATACCGGGGACGTTCCATAACCGCCCACGACTAGCCAAGTCATCGGCGGCTGTCGTCGCCTACAGGAAGCGGTTCCAAGCTGCTTCGCGGCGACGGGAAATCGCGGCGCGACGTGTCGCTTCGTCAACCTGTGGGTGGTCTACCGGAAGCGCGCCGCGTACTCCGTCCAACGGGATCACGCTGCTGCGCGGCACGGGTTTATCCTGTGACCACACCCATCGGTAGACGAAAAGCCCTCGCTCGCGCCCATCGATGTCGATCCAGTTCGGCACGCCGGGGTCGCGATGTGCGAGCACGACGCGCACTTTGCCGTCGGCGTCGAAGTGGAGTTGGTGGCCCGAAAGGCTGGTCTGCCGTTCTGCGAAGTCTCCGCTCTCGAGCCACGCCATCGTGTGGATCGTGAAACCCATGTACTCGGCCTCGGGTCTTTCGCATTCAATCAACAGCGCCTCGCCTTCCGCGAGCTGCCAGAAGCAGCTGCCGTAGAGAATGTTGTCGGCTCCGCCCTTCGCGGGCGCCGGCTTTCCGGCTTGGTTTGGAGTCGCGTGCTCCCAACCGCGTTCTGTGTAGACATTCCAGAAGCGCGCCGTCTTCTCGATCCACGTCGCCGAACGATCAAGGGCGTTCGCAACGAATGCGGGGTTGAGTAGTGGGCGGGAAACGCCCTCGGCGCCAAGGCGCTCGATATGGAACGCCGGTGCGGCGTCGCGCTCCCAATCGCTCTGGAAAATGCGAATGGTAAACAGCCGACCCTTCTCGTGCATGGGCATCCAGTTGCCCGGTCGCGGCTCGCCCGTGAGAAAGATCTCGAGGGTTCCGTCTTCGCCGACCTCGAAGCCCTCGAGCGAATGCTCGCCGAAGACGCCGTATTCACCCAGCTGCATCTCGCCTTCGTTGAGCGAGAAGATCGCCTGTCGAACGTCTTTGACGTTGGCCCAGATCCGGTAGTCGTAGTGTGAGTCGACATTGGCCCGCAGATAGCAGTTGTCGGGATTCGGCCCCCCCCATTGGTTGTGCGGCGTTTCGTAGCGGATGAAGAACGGATGGGCGGGGTCCCCGGCCTCGACCTCCATCTGCGTTGCGTGCACGACCAGCCGCGTCAACCAACGAAAGCCTTCCGCCCGATCAAAGGGACTGGTGGGAAAACCGTCGCCGATGATCGCATCCCCCGTCGCTTTCAGTCGATCGCAGAAATCCCGCCAGGCTTCACCAGTCATGAGGCGTTGTTCGTCAGATGTCATCTTGCTCACTTCCGCTTTGGGTTGGCGCTCGGTTGGAAAACGCGTTTAGCAGCCCCACCGACTCGTTCAACGGGCGCTTCGGCGGCAACCCATCTCAATTGACCTAGTCTGCTGACCAGGTTAAATACCAATTCATGAAAACAATGCTCATTTCGGAGTTCAAAGCGAAATGTATCGCGGTGCTCAAGGAGGTCCAGCGCTCGCAGGAGGCTGTGTTGGTCACGCTTCGCGGTGTACCAATGGCGCGCGTTGAGCCGCTTCGCGAAGGCGCCCCGAAGAAAGAGATCGGCGCCCTTGCCGGCACCGTCGAAGTCAAGGCCGACATCGTTCATGCCGACACCACGGCCGATTGGGAATCTTGAGAGTGGACCTGCTGCTCGACACCCATGTTTGGATCTGGTCGCAAAGCGACACCGCCCAACTCGGCCCAAGAACCAAGCGATTGCTCTTGGCCGAACGCAACCAGAATCACGTTTGCACGATATCCACCCTCGAACTGGCACGCCTGACGGCACACGGAGCAGTCAGCATGTCGATGCCACTGCGCGACTGGGTCGATGCCGCAGTGACGGCCCTCGCGGCCAAAACCGTCGAGGTCTCGCATCCGATTGCGATCGAGGCGTACGCATTACCCGGCTCCTTCCACGAGGATCCGGCCGACCGGCTCCTCGTTGCGGCGGCGCGCTGTCACTCGCTGACGTTGCTCACTGCGGACGAGAGGATCCTCGAGTACTCCAACGTTCCAACGCGAGACGCGCGACAGTAGGCTGGGCCACATTCGATTCACCAAACTGCTGGTGGCAACAGCTGCGTCTCTCAAGGAGCGGGAATCGATTACTCTAACTCTCGGCGGTGAGGTCCAGATCCATCAGCAGCGCGTTCTCTCCGGGGCCATAGTAGTCGTAGCGTTTTCCGACTTCCGCAAATCCCCGCGCCCGATAGAGCGCAAGCGCCGCAGCGTTGGATCCGCGCACTTCCAATGACATCGAGCGCGCGCCTTCGCTCCGACCGGAGGACACGACGAAGTTCAACATCGCACCACCAAGGCCTTGTCGGCGCGCGTTCGAGACCGTCGCGATACTTTGCAATTGGAGTTCGTCTGCGACGATCCACCAGCAGGCGTAACCCAAAAGAGCGCCACCCGGGCCACGGCGCATGGTCGCGAGTCGGGAAAAGTCGATCTCGATTTCGCGCAGGAACTGGCGCTCGCTCCATGGGGATGGAAACGATTCGCGTTCGATCGCGAGCACCGCAGGCAAATCGGCCTGCGTCATGGGTTCGAAAACCAGCGCGCGTTCGCACGCCATGTGCTTACCAACGCAGCAGCACTGAAGCCCAGGTGAAGCCAGCACCAAAGGCGACCAAACAGACCAGATCGCCTTCGTTCAGCCGGCCGTCTTCCAGAGCGTCGTACAATGCGATCGGGATCGTTGCCGCCGTCGTGTTGCCCAACTTCTGAATGTTGTTGACGACCTTCTCTTCCGGAAACTCCAAGGCCATCGCGACTGCCTGGTTGATGCGCAGATTCGCCTGGTGCGGAACCAACAGGTCAATATCCGACACCGAGTATCCACCCGCTGCCACCGCTTCCCGAATCGCCTCCGCAGACCGCGTCACTGCGTGCTTGAATACGTATCGCCCCTGCATCTTGGGGAAGATCGGTGGGTCGTCCGACGTGATCATTTCTTCGGTCAAGCGATGCGGCGCGCGAGCCGACACAGCTTCAAGCCAAAGCTTGTCCGCGAACTTGCCGTCCGAGTGCAGATGTGTCGAGAGGATTCCGCGCTCATCGTCATCGCCTCGTTCGATCACCGCCGCGCCTGCACCGTCGCCGAATAAGACGGCCACCTGCCGCCCGCGGGTCGTGAAGTCGAGACCCGTAGAATGAACTTCACCGCCGACGAGCAGAACTCGTTCGTAGCGGCCGGCCTGAATGAACGCGTCCGCAACCGTCAACCCATAGAGAAAACCAGTACATTGATTGCGAACATCCATCGCCGGCACATCGGGGATCCCAAGGCGGTCCTGCAGCACACATGCGCTCGCCGGCATGTCGTAGTCGGGGCTGAGTGTTCCGAAGAGAATGCAGTCGATATCACCCGGCTCGAGCCCTGCCCGATCGAGAGCCTGCCGCGCTGCGACGGCGCCGAGATCGGCGGGCCCGGTGTTCTCCGAGATGTGATGGCGCTGCTGAATGCCCGAACGCTGCTGGATCCACTCGTCGTCGGTCTCCATAAGCCCGGCGAGATCGTCGTTGGTGACGATCTTGTCGGCGAGACACCTGCCAACGGATCGAATTCGAGTAAGTCCCATACTTTCCTCACTCACACTCGAGCAGTGCCGCACCCCAGGTGTAGCCCGCACCGCAAGTCGCCAAACAAACGCGGGCCCCGGTTCCGATTCGACCGTCGCGACGTGCTTGATCAAATGCCACCGGCAAAGACGCAGCCGTCAAATGTCCGTTCTCTTCCGACGCAACAATCAATCGCTCGGCCGGAATCGACAAAGCTGCCGCCGCATCCGCGGCGACCTCGGGAAAAATGTGACTGACGATGAAAACGTCAACTTCATCCGCCGCGCTGCCATCCAATTCCAACACCTCGCCAACCACCTGCGGCAACTTTTCGCGGCCAAATTCACTCACGTGGTCACGGTCGATCTGTAGATAGTGGCCGCCGCGTTTGAGGTCGTCCACCGTTACCCGCGTCGGATAGCGGCCGCACGCAGGGAACTCAACCCAAAAGCGCTGATGGTGGCGCCCCTCAGATCCACAAACGATCTTGCGTATCGCGCCAAATCCGGGCTCGCGCCCCAACGCGAGCACCGCGCCGCCATCACCATAAAGAGACGACACCCATTGTCCGGCCTCGGACTCATCCATCGCCGAGGAGTGGACTTCCGCGGCAGCCAAAAGGATCCGCTCGTACTTACCCGCCTCGATCAGGTCGTTCGCCACCGCCAAACCCATCAGAAAGCCTGAACACTGGCCGCGGACATCCAAGGCACCAACCGTGGCGCAACCGAGGCTGTCCTGCAGAAAGCAACCCGCCCCCGGGAACGTAACGTCCGGTGTCATCGTCGCGAACACGATCATCTCGACGGATTCCGGTGACCAACCCGCCTCCGAAAACGCCACAGCGCAGGCAGAGTACGCTAATTCAGACGGGCCGCTCGGCGACGCGACGACCGGGCGCGACACGCCGCCAACATCCTTTCGCGGCGGTAGCTCGTGACTCAGACCGAGGATCGACGCACCCACGACTCTACACCTTACGCGGTAACGCGATCTCCAGATTGTTGCCCTGGAACCGATGCCGAAACCCGGCAGGCTTTACCGGCAGCGTGATATTGGTCGTAAAGTCCGGGGGAAACGCCGGCGAAACCGCGGCGATCCTGCGCACGTTCTCGTCCGTGACCCTGCCCTTGATCGTCAGCTGCGTCCCGCTCAAGGCAATCTCGTAATCGTAGTCCGGCATCACATCGCCCACGCCGAGCTCTTCTTTGATTCCCGAAGGCGGCACAACACGCGGAAACTCGAACTCGACGAGGCACCCATTCAGGTCTTCACGAACTCTGTACACGTCGCCGTAGCGCCGCTCGCGTTCGAGCTTGTCACCGAACCGCGCATCGGTGAAACCGTCTTGACCGACGCCACCTTGCACTTCGGGAGGGCCCGCCAGGCTGAGGATCGGCGACGCCAAAGGAACCAACGGCAAGCCGTAAGCCGCTGCTCGGTAAACGACCTGGTCCGCCGGAGCTCCGCGAAAGCTTTCACGCATGCGCCAGATGAGTTCGAGCGACGCAATCGTGACTCCGAGAAACAACAACCACTTGAGCTGGTTCGAGAAAACCGAGCGATTGAGCGCTACGGCACCAACGGCCGCGAAAACGAGCGGGTAGATCAACATGTTGTGCAGCGCGTTGAGACCTGTTGCGCCAGCTACCGAGAAAAAGCGCCGATCCGCGACCGCTCGTTCGATTTCGCGTTTTTGCGCGAAAGGCAGCGCTCCGAGAATCGGCTGAGCCAGCGCGATTAGAAGCTTGGTCCAAGACGGTTTCGACACCCACCCAACAGCAAGCTGATCAACCGCGGCGTCGAACGACATATTGAGTTCACCCGCGAAGCTCTTTTCAGACCGCGGCTCCTTGGCCGGCGGCGGAGCGATCGGCTTTTCGACCGGCCCCGTAGACGCAGCAGCCACGGGAGCAGCGGCTGCTACCGCGGCCGCCGGTGCCGCAGCGGGTGCCGCTGCAGCTCCGGTGTCCGCAGCCCCATCTCCATCAGCGCGTCCGGGATTGAATCGCGACGGAAAGTCATCGGGGAACGACTCACCCGGATGTAGCTCGCGCGCCCGCTGAATGAGAACTTCTTCGGTCTCGGGAATCGCCGGATTGGGAATACAAACATCTACGGGGCAAACCGTGGCACACGCTTCCTCGTCGTGAAAACCGACACACTCGGTGCACTTCTCAGGAACGATATAGAAGACTTCGTTCGAGAGAGCAGGACTCGTGACACCATTGAACTCTGACTCGACCCCGCCTTGGTAGATAGCGGTGTTCGGACATTCAGGTTCGCAGGCACCACAGTTGATACACTCTTCGGTGATCATCGTGGCCATCGGTAATATCCCCTTGCAAAAGCGTTGAAGTGACCCAGTTTACGTAGCCTTTTCCCCATGTCGGTTCAACGTAACCTGTGCCCACACCCCGCTAATCCGTGGGACAAAAAAGGCTAACGTATGAGAAGCACTCACCCCAACTTGAAACCAATGGCAAACCCAGCGACAAATCCCCCGCCCCATGGCAGGTTGTTCGTCAAGATTGACCAGGCACTCTGCGCAGCGCCTCGTCCCTGCTCGCTGTTTGCCGCCTGCTCCGCAGCGGTTTGCACCGCCCCCCAGTCGACGTCGATCCACCCTTGGTGCACCATCGCTTGGATCAAAATGAACGCGATCCCGAGCACGAGCGCAGCCAACTTGGTGAATTTCTTGGCGGTATACCCGACCGCAGCGCCGGTTAGTCCGCCAAACCCCAGCCCAGACAGCGGCCCCATTAGCGCAGACATTTCAGGCATCGCCCTACTCCGCCAGATCTACAGGCCGCGCGCAAGGCTCGCCCCGGCGATCCGGGGAGGTCACTAGGCCCTTGGTCCCTGGCGATACGAAACCACGCAGCCAAACGCTCAAGTCCGCCGCTTTGGACATCGGCTTCGACGCTGTAGGGATCTGTGATCTCAGCGGCGTTCATCGCAACGCGCTCGACTCATGGCTCGCGGCTGGCCACGCCGGCACCATGGGGTACATGCAGCGCCAGGCCGACCGCCGTCGGTCCCCAGCCACGATCGTGGCTGGGGCGACACGAGCCATTGTCACGCTATCGAGCTATTTCCAACCGAACCAAAGCCCGAGCCCGGGGGCACGCGTGGCTCGCTACGCCTGGGGCGAAGACTATCACGACGTCATTGGCCAACGGCTCGAGAGACTCGCCTCCAAGGCCATCGATCTCGGCGCCTCACCAGAGAAAACCCGAGCCTACGTAGACGCCGGCCCGGTACCCGAGCGCGAGCTCGCGCAAAGAGCCGGGCTCGGATGGATCGCCAAGAACACCATGCTGATCCATCCATCCGTCGGATCGTATACCTTCATCGGCTGCGTTCTCACCGACCTGGACCTAGAGTGCGACGTTCCTTTTTCAACCGACCACTGTGGCAGCTGTCAGGCTTGCATCGAGGCCTGCCCGACCGACGCGTTTCCAGAAAACCGTGTGCTCGACGCGCGCCGCTGCATCTCCTTCCTGACCATCGAATACCGCAGCGACTTCGACGCAGAACAATCACCGGCTATCGGAGATTGGGTATTCGGATGCGACATCTGCCAAGAAGTGTGCCCTTGGAATGGGAAGTTCGCTCTGCCGACAAAAGAGCCCCGTTTCACCCCCCGGCCAAATCTCGCCAAACCCGACCTATCGACGCTGCTCGAACAATCGGAGTCAGAGTTCGCCGACCACTACAACGGAACCGCGTTCGAGCGGACTAGACGATCGGGGATACAGCGCAACGCACGAGCCGTCACGGAAAACATCAACAGGGCGAAATAGGACGATCGGCACCGCGGCTCTCACAACTGCGCACCGGGGCAAAAGACGCAACGTATCTCGGTCGAGTTGCGAATACGGACGGCAGCCAGCCCGCCAAAGTCCTTGCTAGCAAGTTCACTCCACGGCTCTTCGCGCTCTTCCGACACATCAAAGCACAGGACGTCGAAATCGACGCAAGATCGATCGACTCCGCGACTCAACCAATCATCGACCGCAGACATATTATCACTCAACCGATACGCCCTGTCGTAGAGGGAACCGCGCCGCAAGTTTTCAACCAAATCTTCGCGCCTCGTGACCAAAGCGATCCTGCGATCCGCAAACCTCTGGTGCACCTCGATGACACCGTCCATGGCGTTGTATCCATAGAGTCCGTCGACTGGATGGATGATGGTGATCGCACTTCCATAAATGTACCAAACAAAAAGGCCTGCACACCCAAACCCGCCGAGCACACGAGCCAAGCGCTGCTCCCAAACAAACTTGAGCGACACCGCCAACGGAAGCGTCGCAAAGAACAAATAAAGAGGAAGCAAGTGATACACCCGCTTTGTAGATGCCGTGTGATACCCGTTATTCGTAACGGTCAGCAGGCACGTCTCGAGCAAGAGCATTGCCAGCAGCCACGGAGTCGCCGCCGGGAGTCGGAATTTTTGCCGAAAGAAGGGAACGATTCCAAGTGCAGCCAGGACCACCCCGGCGAGGTACAAAGTGCCCCCCGGCGGTGGCAGCATCCCGCCTAGGACGCCCAGACTGCGGGTGCCCGACCGGTCGGGGTACAGAAGAATCTCGACCGCAATGCGCCACAAATAGTCCAACTCCCAAATCGGCTTTGCTTGCGTGCCGACGATGAAGCCGAAGAAACCGCGCCACTGAACGATGATCGGCGTGATCACAACGAGAGCGGTGAGAAGAGCAACTCCAACACGAACACCCTGTCCCCGCCGAACTCCGTCTACAGCAATCATCGCTCCGGCTACGACCACCGACGGCCAGGCCGTCTGGGTCATGTAAGCCGATAGACCGCCCAGCAATCCGGCAGCCATCCACAGCCGCCAATCGTCCCACCCGCGCCATAGCAATACTGCCGTCGCAAGAGTGCCGTACGCGAACACAAAGCTGTCGATGTGGGCGTAGCTGACAAAAGAGAACCAAAGAAAGACGTAGTTGCCCGCAAGGCAGAGGCAAATCGCGAGGCTCCACCAGCGGCCCAAAATCGCCCGGAAGAAGCAATAGATCGCAGCCAGTGCACCGATCGTCACGATCAGCTTGCCGATGCGGTGCATCAAGAACGATGGCGTAGCGACAAACACCAACCCGTTGAAGGCCAACGAGTGCGGGTAGGTAAAGTGCAAATCCACACCCTCGACGCTGAGCAGCGACTTTTTCACACCTTCACGTGCCGCCATCTCAGCGACGGCGTACCAAGTCACCGAATCGCCGGTGAATGCCCAACGCCAATCGTTCCAGTGCGGCAACCACAGGACCGCAAAAACACACAACAACACTGCTAAGAGTCTTCCCTCGCCCGGGTCGAGGCGCCAAGCAACCGTTTGCGACCCGAAGTGCCGCCGCGCTTCGTAGCACCACAGGGCCAGCCCCGCCGCCCAGAGCAATACCGGTATCCAGTCGTGCACGCGCGGCCGCAGCGTCGCGCCGAAAGCAACGAGACCCGTTGCCACAAGGGCAACACGTACAAACGCGGCGACCCCGAGATGCGCGCTATTCGCGGCTTTCATTCGCGAATCGGCGAAGCTTGGACAGATCGAAAGCGACGCAACGCAACCTTGCCCGCCTCGTAGCCGCGCGGCTTGGAAACATCGGAACGAAGCGCAACATGTACGGCCGTCCGTCCCCCCTTGCGCCCACTCGAATACCCCACCGCGAGACTCGCTGCATAGCGCAATGTGTCACGCGGAATCGCAGCTCTATCAGGGTTGCGGATCACGACATGAGAGCCTGGGCCGCTGGCAATGTGGAGCCAGGTGTCATTCGGAGACGCCACCTTGAAAGTCAATACATCGTTGTCTCGCGCCGTCTTACCGACCAACACCGTGAAGCCATCCGGCGATTCGAATCGGCGCGCGACCACACGCCCGGCCCAAACACCGGCGTCGCGATCACCGTCCTGCCCCTCCCCAAAATCAGTCACCAGCACTACCCACTACAAGTACCGGAGAACATCAAGACGACAACTCCACCGTCCGTCCAAACTGCACAAGCCTCTATGATTCAAAAAACTCGACCAATTCGTCGTCGACCGCCGCTGCATCACGACGCCCCATCTCCATCAATCGCGCGGCGTAACAGCCATCGAAATACAGATACGAAAGGACATCTGCCTCGCTAACATCGCTGTCGGCGAGATAGCGCAAGATACTGCGCCTGAGGTATCCCCCCGTCGCCGATCGGAGTTGCGAGCGCAAACATTCAGCCGCCTCGACCCCAAGATCCGCGGACGGGCGGATGAATAGAGAATCGACGATCCGATAGGGGCGCCCGCGGTGTGCGACGATCGGTTCATTGATTCGTTCGAGAAAGCCGTCGCCGAACGCTTCCACCCCGTTGCGTAGTATATCGTTAAATAGGCGCATGCGATCGAGATCATACTCGACGCGATCGAGAAGCAACGCATTGAGCGCCTTACCCGCGAGATAGAGAGGGCTCTGCGCGATCGCCTCACGGGACGCAACGAGCTCAGCGGCGTCTTCCGCAAGACTCTTGAGACCTATCACCAAGACTTTGTCCGCGCCGAGCCGCAAGGCCGGCGACAGCGGCGTATTCATACGCAAACCACCATCACTAAAAAACCGCGCGCCAATCTTGATCGCCGGAAAGATCAGTGGGATCGAAGCGGAAGCCAAGGCATGGTCAGGACCAATCTGCGCCGGTTCGGTAACGACGAGGGGGTCGGCTGCGCAAACCGGCGCACCGGGCCCGGCACAATCGACAAACACGCGCGAACGGCCGCTCGCAATCTCCGTCGCCGTGACCGCAAGACCGAGGAGGTCCCCTTCGTCGATGTTGCGTCGAAGTAGATCCCAACGAACCGATTTCCGGACCAGGGCCTCCAGGCCCTGGGTATTGAACAGACCGCGCAAACGCCGACCCCCCGTCGAGTCCTTGCCACGCCCCCCCAAGAGCTGCCAAGGCAAGCGAGCCAGGGCCGGTACAGAGAGAGACATGACCGACTCAAACGAAAGAGACCGCCAGATTGCGGCCAGTCGCTGGCCGCATTGAGCGTCCCCTTGGGCACCCGCAAGGTAGCAAGCGTTGATCGCACCTACGCTCGTGCCGGTGATGATGTCAAAGTGCACCTGCCGACCGAGCCGGCGGCTAACCTCGCTATAGACGTAGGACAAAACCCCCGCCTCGTAGGCCCCGCGCGCGCCTCCTCCCGACAAGACAACGGCGGTGCGGCGAGAGGCGTCGCTCATCGTATCAGGATGCGGAAGACTCGGGTCGGCGTCGTCGGCCGACCAGATACGTCGCACCCGACTCACCGGCAACCGCGCTGTGTACAGTGCCACGCGGCAAGACCAGACGATCACCACTGAGTAGTCGAAGCTGGTCGCCCGCGATGCCGAAAGTCATCTCACCGGAGCACAACCACAGAGTCTCGTCGTGATCGTGGTGGTGCGGTTCATAGCGCGTCGCAGCAGCGTCACTCCAACGAACTACCTCAAAACCGTCAGACTCGAGCTCAGCCCGACACCTCGATTCATTCGGAGCTTCAGAGCCGCTCCATCCGAAGACCTGCGCCTTCACCGCCGATCACCGCCAGCCGGAAGCTTTCGCCGCATCATTCGCGCAACCCTCGCCATGGAATAACGGCGCAGCCAATCGATGTAAGCAAGCACGGACCCGTAGCGAACCGAATTGCTCGAGTAAACCGCGATTCGCGGGTGGCGAACACATTCCACCAGGTCTCGCGCGACGCTTTCCGGAGACACCGGTTCCATGAGCCCAGCCGGCCCGGCGCTTCGGTCGAGCAACGCTTCGGCCCCCTCGACTTGTGAATTACGTACAGAAACCTCGTGCATCTCGGTGTCGATGACTCCCGGATGGTACTCAGTGACGAAGATCTCCGTACCCGCCCACTCCGACTGCAAAGCCCGGGTCCATCCGTGCAGCGCCGCTTTGCTCGCGGCGTAGGAAGAGAAATACGGCACGCCAAGGAAGGCACCGGGCGAACCTATATTGATGATCAAGCCCCTGTGTTGACGAAGCATCGCAGGCAACAGCCTACTTGTCGCCGTCACCGCCGCGGTAAAATTGACGTCCAAGACGCGGCGCATCGCCTCGGGGGTCAGATCCTCGATCGTCGTCAGCTCCGATACCCCGGCGTTGTTGATCAAGACGTCGACCCGTCCGAAGTGTTCCACGGCCCGGTCGATTGCTCTTTCGACCGCGCCAAGATCGGTCAAGTCAGCGGGCAGCACCAACGCGTCGTTCATTTTCGACGCGTTCTCGCGCAACCGATCTTCGCGACGCGCGATCATCGCAACCCGGGCCCCCGCGGCGTCCAAGGCCAAACACGCCGCCCGCCCGATCCCCGCGGACGCGCCCGTCACGATTACAACTGCACCTTCGACCTGCATTTCGTCACCGCCTACGAGCCGTCAGACTCGTCTTCCCTCTTGGCCTCGGAGGGTTTGCTTCCCTTTGCGGACGCAGCGGCGCGCTCGGCAGCCGCGCGAACCCGTTCGGTAGCCTCGGGCGACAACACGGCGACCTTCTTCGCGGCTCTCTTCGTCGCCGGCTTTTTCGCTGCCGCCTTCTTCGTAGCCGCCCTTTTTCTCGTTGTCTTCGTCGCAGCTTTCTTGGTTGCAACCTTCTTCGTTGTCGCCTTTTTCGTTGCTGCCTTCTTCGCAGACGCCTTCGATGCAGGGACAGGCGGTGCGGGTGGGGTCGGCACCACCTCGTCTGCGCTAGCTGCCGGGTTCACCGTATCCGCCACCGGACCTCCACCCGTCGCAGGCGACGCGCCCTTGCTAGGCACTTCACTCTTCGTCGCGGGCGAGGCCGACTTGCTAGGCACTTCACTCTTCGCTCTTGCGGCGGTTGCTGCCGAATCCGGCGCCGCGGCCGCCGGTTTTGCCGCACTTCGCGCCGTGTTCGCAGGACGCGGCGTGAACACAGAGGCTCCTAAGCGGGCACGCATCCTCGAGGCCATACGCGACCCGAGAAACACACGAATGCGAGAGAACAGACCAAGGAAAGCAACGAGGCGGATCGTCGGACTTGAATAAGCGGTAGACTTCGGATTGCGGACACATTCCACCAGCATCCGGGCGATCTCTTCAGGTCGTTGCTCTCTCACCAACATTTTCGCCAAGGCGCTCTGGTTCGGATCGCCAAAAAAGTCCCGCCCCAACTCGCCCAGATCGGACTCCGGCTGCGAGCCCGTTTCCACGTAGCCGGGAAAGAACTCGGTCACCGTGATGTCACTGTCGACCCATTCAGCCTGCATGGCGCGGGTCCAACCGCTCAACGCGGCCTTGCTCGCTACATACGACGCCATCATCGGGAGCCCCAAGAGGTATCCGACCGACCCGACGTTGATGATCTGACCGCCGCCACTCTCGCGCATCGCAGCGGCGGCCACCTGTGTCGCAACCATGGGACCTATGAAGTTGGTCTCCATCAAAGCACGGGTCGCGGCCGCATCGAGTTTGTCGGAGCGCGTGACCTGAATCGCGGCAGCATTATTGATGAGAACGTCTAGACGTCCGAAATGGGCCACGGTCCGTTCGACCATGGTCCGGGCCTGGGCCAGATCCGAGATATCGGTCGGAACGACCAACGCGTCCTTCATGCGGCCGGCGACCTTCTCGAGGCCATCCTTGCTGCGCGCCGCCAACGCGACGCGGGCTCCAGCCCGGTCGAAAGCTTCCGCCGTCGCAGCACCGATACCGCGCGACGCTCCAGTAATTAATACCACTGCACCGTAGGGAGTCATGACCGCCCAGCGTACAGGTTCGCCGCCCATTGAAAAACAGGTAAGGCGGCGAAAATGCGAATTTTGGCGTCGCTCCCGGGGAAACCTCGGATCCTCCATGCTCTTGGCTGGGTCTCACCCCCAAGCGTACCTCTGCCTACGGTGCGCCACCAAGATAGCCCAGCAGACGAGAGGCAATCACCGAGGCACCGTCCGCATCTACCTCGGTTTGCGGCCACGGTTCAGACAACGCCTCGTCGATCGCCTGGTCCCAACGCCCGCCTCGCAAGTCTTGAGGGGAAAGGTAGGAACTCGGCAAATTGCGCTCGACGTAGTCGACGAGAACCGGGTACTCAGCAAAACGCCCGCGCGAAGTATAGACCATCGCCGTTCGATTGGCCTGACATTCGGAAACGACTCCGTATCCTGGTTTGGTCATCACGACATCGACCGCGGCGACCAGGTCCTCGTAGGCAACCCCGTGCTCAAACAAGTGTCGGTTGGGCAACGACACATAGCCGGGCGGCAGGGTCACGGAACGAACCGAATCGGTCAACACGTAGATCACCCCCGGCCGCGCTGCCGGCAAGGAATCGAGAACCACACCCATTCCGCCAAAGGAGAGCAGTACCAACTTGGCAGCGCTCGGAAGCCCCAAGGCCGCTCGCACGTCCACGGGATCCCTCAGACTGCGGCGCGCTACGAGCGGGACATCGATCGACCTCGAAAAAGCCGTCATCGGACATGTCATCGGCAATCGCATCAACAGATCGGCACGACCGTACGATCGTCGCAGCTCAGCGACGAGACCCTCAAACTCGGGCATCTCCTGAACGTAGTCTTCATAAATCCAGTCCCATGAGAAGTTGGCAACGGCAACGCCAGGGAGGCGCAACTCCGCCGCAATATCGAAGGCCAAGGCGGGGACATCGGCAACCACCAACGCGGGACCGAGGCGACGCAATTCGCGCACTTCGCCGTCCACCACGGCCTGCTTGTTCGCCGCCAGGGCCGCGTACTGTTGCAACGTCGCGCGCGGATCAACCGTTAGGCTATCGGATTGCACGACACCGACATCGAGCTGAACAGGTCGGTAGTCGAAAGAAAACGGCAGAGCCTCGGAATACAACGACCGTGGAGCCGTTGTGCGAATGTCAACACGCACATCCGGACGGGCCAAACACAGGGCGCGCAGGATCTCGATCATCCGCGTCGAATGACCAAACCCGTGCCCCGAAACGTAGGCTACGACCAGCGGTCCTTCGCTCACTGCGAACTCACCTTCAATATCGATTCCCTCCCCTTGAGAGACTGTCGATGTTTCTCGAAATGACGGGCAAAGCCCCACAAAATCTCCTCTCCCGCATCGCAGCACGCGGGAGAGGACGAAAGGTGAGGGTTCGTTCTTGAACGTGTGCGCGAAAGCACTGCGGCACTAGGGCAAGAAGGAAGTCGGCATTCCGATCCCCTTGGCCCTATCCCGGAGGGCCCGGAGGGAGAGGGGATTCGGGTGGGTTGGTCGACGGGACTTGGCAATCTGCATTGATCGACAGTCTCCGGGGGGAGAGGGTATCGATTCGGATGTCACCAAGTGAAGACGATCTTCGACGGGTCCGGAGCCCCCCTCTCATCGGAGGCACCCGCGGCATCGCCGTTTCGTACCAAGTAGATCGCCTTCATCTTTTCCTCCAACCGATCAACGCGGAGCCAACAGAAAAACCTCGCCCTGGCGATCGACAATATAGATTTCGCCGCGTGCATCCTCGCCAAAGCTCGACACGGACCGAATATCCAACCCGTCGGGCAATTCGATCGAGCTACTGATTTCGCCAACGCGCGTCACCGCCCCGTTCACGACGTCGAGGGTACGAATCCCTTGCCGCACAAAGTCGCTAAACAGATAGGTCCCGTCCAAAGACCGCAGAACACAACCACGGTAAACGAACCCGCCAGTGACCGAGGCCCCGAGGCTCCGCCCGTACTGATGGATGGGAAAGACAAACGCGTCACGCTCCGGCGGCTCGGGGCAATCCGGTGCCGGATCCGGCTCGAAGCAACTGTCAGCCTCAAAAATATCCCAACCGTAGTTCTCACCGCCACGACTATCGGCTGGCTGGAAGTCGATCTCTTCAAAAGTCTGTTGCCCGACGTCGGCAATAAAGAGATCCCCCGTCGCCCGGTCGAAGCTAAAGCGCCACGGATTGCGCAAGCCCTTGGCCCAGATCAAGCCGAGCTCACCCTCGATCGGGTTGGGGTTGTTGCTGGGAACCCGCCAATACGGAGCATCCGCGACGTCTACGTCGACGCGGAGTAGCTTGCCCAGCAATATATCATCGCGCTGGGCAGTCTCTCGCGGGTCACCACCTCCGCCGCCATCTCCCATACCGATGTACATCATTCCGTCGGGACCGAAGGCGAGCTGACCACCGTTGTGATTGGAGAACGGCTGGTCGATGGCGAGGAGGACTCGCTCACTATCGGGTTCTGCACGGTTTGGGTCGTCGCGACTCCGCAGAAATCGAGACACCACTGTCGCTCCCGCGGCCACGCCTGGCGGACACGCCACCGCGCGACAATTGTAGTTGACGAAGAACCAGCGGTTGTTTTCGTAGTCCGGATGAAACGCGATACTCAGCAGACCGCGCTCATCAAAGACTCCTCCGCTGAACGCAACCCGATCAACGAGATTCAGAAACGGCTCGGCGAGTCGCTCGTAGCCGGTCGATGTTCTGACGACGACCCAGACCGTCCCGCCCTGCTCGAGAACGAAGATGCGGTTGGGATCTAGCGGAGGTCCACTCACATGGCTCGGCGAGGCCAATCCATCTGCGACAAGAACGGCTCGGTAGTCTTCGGTATTCGACGCAGGGATCCCGGCACAAACATCGCCACCTGGCTCGAGCGCACACGCGTCACTACAGCCGTCACCACCGTCTACGTTTCCATCGTCACATTCCTCTGGAAACTGCACGACGCCGTCACCACACTGCGGAGGGAGCGGTGTCGCGGTGGGTGTCGGCGTCGATGTCGGGGTCGGCGTATCGGCAATACAGACCTCGAGAGCTGCGCGCACGGCGGCGACCAGTTCGCCGACCGCGACGCGTCCGTCCGCGTTGGTGTCGAAAACTGGGCACTCACTCAACTCGAGCTGCCGCAACGCGATCCTGACACCGCGAATCAACTCGGCAATCGAGACTTGACTGTCGCCGTCGCAGTCGCCCGGGCAGGACTGCGCAAAAACGCCTGACGCGCCAACAACAAACGACACGGCCAAGGAAACCAGCAAACGCGATGAACGCATAATCATGAGACACCTCCCGAGCACTCTACGCGTTTCACAAGTCGCCGGGAACCGCAGGAAGTGCGCGTTACTCCAGCTCAGAAGCCCTCACGGCTTTTCCGCGCCAAAGAGCGCCATCGCAAAATATTGTGAGCCACCACCGTACGCATGCCCCAACGCCTTTTTCGCTCCGGCAACCTGGTGCTCTCCAGCTTCTCCGCGCACCTGGTTCGCCGCTTCGGCATAGCGACACATGCCCGAAGCGCCGATTGCGTTGGAAGAAAGAACCCCTCCGGACATGTTCACCGGGCGCGAACCATCCAACGCCGTCGTGCCATCGAGAGTAAGTTTCCAACCCTCACCCTCATCGGCAAACCCCATCGTTTCCATCCACATCGGCTCGAACCACGAAAACGGAACATAGCACTCGATACAGTCGATCTCTTTACGAGGATCCTTGATGCCAGCCTGGCTGTAGAGATCCTGCGCCGCCATCCGTCCTGACATCGGATTGACCGCGTCGCGTTTCGCAAACTGCACAGGCTCGCTGCGCATCGACGAGCCATGGACCCACGCCGGCTTGCGCGGAGTTCGTTCGGCCAGCTTCTCGTTCGACAGAATCATCGCACAAGCACCGTCCGACGAGGGGCAGCTCTCGAGATAGCGGATCGGATCCCACAGCATCATCGAGTCGCGGATCATTTCGTACGATATATCGGGCATCTTAAGATGGGCGTACGGGTTCTTCAGCGCGTTGAGCCGGTCCTTCAGCGCGACTCGAATCCCGGTGTCTTCAGGAGCACCCGAACGGTGCATATACGTCCTCACCAACGGCGCGAAAAAGCCACCGGCGCCGGCGACGACAGAAACCGAGAACGGCGGCGACAACGTCAACGCCCACATCGCATTACTTTCTGACTGCTTTTCGAACGAGATCGTCAGCACCCGTTCATGCAAGCCTGCAGAGACCAAGCTCATCGCGACATTGGCCGTCGAGCCGCCGACACTTCCAGCGGTGTGCACACGCAGCAAAGGCTTGCCTGTCGCACCGAGCGCGTCCGCGAGATAGTTCTCCGGCAGCATCATTCCCTCAAACATGTCGGGAGCCTTACCCACCACGACGGCATCAATGTCGGCCCAAGTCAGCTCGGCGTCTTCCAGCGCACGCAACGCGGCCTCGCGCAGGAGGCCGGGCATCGAAACATCAATACGGTTAGCGTCGAAGTTCGTTTGACCGACGCCAATGACAGCACAGAGTTCCGCCATCTCACTCTCCCTCCAGAACAACCACCAGGTTTTGCTGCAAACACGGGCCTTGGCCGGCGTGCGCCACGGCGCGATCACCATTGCCCGCGGCAATCCTCATCGCCGCGTCGCCGATCCGATTGAGCCCACATGACATCAATGTATGCGCGGCGAGGGATCCGCCCGATTCGTTTACCTTCAAGTCGTCGCTCAGCCCCAAGGCGTTTCGCAGCAACACCTCCTGGTGCGAATACGGCGCCGTGACCTCGGCGAAATCAATCTTATCTTTTGCGACGCCGGCCTTTTCAGCGGCAGTCGCTGCTGACGGCAGTTGTGTGAGATCGCGTACACCGAGCGCCGGCGGATCGATGCGATGGTCGAAACCACGAATCCAGACCGGCCGCCGAGAGTGCTCCCGCGCGAGTTCGGCCGAGGCAATCACCATCACAGTCGCGCCATCGCTGTTGGCTGGGCAGTCGTGATCACGCAACGGAGAGACCCGGTAGGGCTCGCCCAACAGATCCTCCGGACTCCGATCCGCTTTGCGAACCGCATGCGGATTGTTCATGGCGTCACGCATCGAACGCGAAGCGACCTCTGCCATCTGCGTCTCGGTCACCACGCCCGACTCCAAACAGGCACGCGCCTGCAGGCCCGTAATGCTGTCGAGATCGGGCCAGAGTGGAGTCACACAATACGGATCGGTCTGAAGAGCCTGGACTTGGGTAATATCGCCAGGCGAAGTCTTGCCAAAGCTGTAGACCAGCGCCGACTCGACCTCGCCGGTCTGGATCTTCACCCACGCCTCGTACAACGCCCAGGCACCGTCCTGTTCGACATGCGATTCCTTGATTGGAGGCCAAGAACCAACCGCGTCGAGCGCCATCACAAAGGCGAACGGCTGCCCCTGGAGCCAGTCGCTACTGCCTGAACACGTAAACCCAATATCGGTACGCGCCATCCCCGATTGCTTCACGGCCTCGGCGGCAACCGGCTGCAAGATCTCGACCTCGCTGCGAATATCATCCTCAATGTTCGACTGCGCGAACGAGATGATCGCTACATCGCGCATCAGCAGTACTCCTTAAAGTCTTCGTACGGAACATCCGGCTCATCGATCGGCGCAAAGAAGGCGATGCTCGTGACCGATGCCGAAAGCTCGGCATCGGGCACCCACTGCGCCTGCACACGCATGCCGAGTCGCACTTCATCCAACTCGCACTTCTGCAGCACGTGAAAGAACGGCAAGTTCGACCCGTCGAGCAATACGTTGATGCAAACGTAAGGGAGCTCGAGGTCGATGTTCTCCGATGGCACGCGCACGATCGAGTACGTTACAACCGTTCCCTTGTCGGACACTTCGACAATCTCGGAAGTGGGCTCCGCCGTCCGCGGATCGGCGCCGCGCGGCGGCACGTAGACCAGGTCGTCGCCCGGACGACGCGCTCCGAGGATCATCTTGTGGGCCAGCCCTCGCAAGAAGATCGTTTGCTCCCTACCGGCAGTGAAATCGTACTCCAACCGCAACGGAGTCCGAATCGCGCGCACCGGCTTGTCCTCACCGCTGAGAACGGGAGGTGCGGCAACCGCGTCGGCCTCGGCTACGAAAGCTTCGATATCCGCAATGTGCCCTTTTCGCTCAGCCGACCAACGCGGAGCAACCCGCATTCCAACCTGAATGGCCGACTCATCGCCACCGACATCGACCATGTGGAGCATCGACGCATCCGCACCGTCGAGTTTGATCAGCGCAAAGGCAAAGGGGTGATCGAGCCGTTGCAGCGGCCGCGGCTTCGAGACCCACGAATACGAAACGACCTCGCCGCCGGGACCGACATCGACGAACTCATCCAGGGCCTCGGCCGTCACCGGATCGTACTCCGACGGTGGCACCAGGACTCCCGCGGTCTTCGAGCGGATCCCAACGATCCGTCCCTCGCGCAACGCCCCAAAAAACTCCGACAAAATCGGACCACACGACCGCCGAAACGGATACTCAATGACGTGCGGGCCCTTCAGGGGTTGCGAATCGCGCACAATCGATTCGATGCTTGCCATCTTCTGCTCACCTCAGTCTAAACCAGGTCATCTGACCCGTTCTCAGGCCTTGGCGCTGCCAGCACCAAAGTCGTTGCTCGTGACCGGCATCTCGTAACAGGACACCGCAACCTTGACAAACGATCGTTTGCTTCGTTAGAGACCCCGCATGGCAGGGGGGCAGGATGCGGACCAACAGGTTTCTACGAAGGACCTAATTCTAGATGTCGCCGAGAAGCGGTTCGCCGAGCACGGATTCGCTGGCGTCTCGGTGCGACAGATCGCCACCGACGCCGGCTTGAAGAACCAAGCCAGTCTCTACCACCACTTCAAGAACAAGCAGGCACTGTACGCGGCGGTCATTCAACGCGGGATGAAGCCTGTCATTGAGGTCATCGAGCGCAGCAAAAGAGAACCGGCAGGCCCTGTTCTCGACCACCTCATCGATCACCTATCGAACCAGCCAATGCTGCCGAAGCTGATCTGGCGCGCTGGCTTAGACGAGAGCGAGGAGCTGCGTCGCATCGTTGCGCAGGCGCTCCGGCCGCTCTTCGATCTGGGACTCGACGCGATCAAGCGATCTGATCTCGATTGGGAGGAAGAACATTTGCCGCATCTAGCGTTCGGACTTTTCCAACTAATCTTCGGATATTTCGCGCAGATCTCGCTCTTCGAGCCGATTACGCCCGACCCACCTCACAGTCGCCAGGCTCTCGAACGACAGCGCAGCTTCTTGAAGCTGGCCAACGCCCGGCTCATGGGTCGGGCGAAGTCGTAGGCCACCGCCCGCCCAGAAATTCCGAGGCTGCAGGGAAACACCGGCGAACACTTCCGCTACCCCTGCAAAAACGTGCCGATCCGTTCGCCAAGGCGAATCTCCGTCCCGACCGCTTCGACCTCCAGCCCCGCACTGTCCGCCGGAATCAGCAGGACGATCGTCGAGCCGAATTCAAACCTGCCCCATTCGCCGCCCTTGGCCATGCCAACCGGCGGTTCGTACGAGCGCAGCCGTCGCACCTTCGGATCGACGGCAACATTCGTCGTCAGATCGTCAAAGGTCACACGAACCTTACCGACCATCACCGCCCCAACAGCGACCATACAAATGTCCCCGCCCCCCGGGCGTACTTCAGGGCGCCCGTACGCCACGATCCGTTCATTTCGGGCGAACAGATTCTCAACTCCCTCGAGACCGGCACGGTTTACCGGCCACAGTGTACCGGGAATATGCTCCGCCGCTGCAATTCCCATCGCACAGGGAGTGTGGAAGCGGTGATAGTTGTGCGGTGCCAAATAAAATGTGGCGTACCAGCCGCCTTCGAGCACAGCCGCCCGCTCGGCGTCACCGATCAGCGAGGCGACTGTGTAGGTTCGCCCCTTGATTTGGCAAAGGAGGCCATTTTCGATGCGTCCCGCTTCTCCCCAGGCACCGTCACAGGGCGCGACGAGCGAATCCGGCGCCGGATCAATCGGACGGGTCCCCTTCGGCAGCGGTCTCGCGAAAAACTCCTGGAGGGTCGAAAACGAGTGCAGAGGTTGCCCCACCTGGTCGAGATCAATCCCCACAGCGTGGGCGAAGATCTCGATCTCGCGGCGCTGCAATCGCCCGGGCAAGCGCAGGCCCGCCAATCGGCCGACGAACCGTGACAGCGCTGCCCGCGGCAGCACTCGTAGGACTTCAATCAGCACCCGGCGCGCAGCGGTGCCGGATCCGGGCGGTTGTCGCAAAGGGCTCACCGGGGCCAATCTTCCGGCTGCAACGAAGAAAGTCGAGCCACCAGCAAAAAGGAATGGACCGCGAGCATTGCGCAGGCAACATACCGGGTCACACATTTTCGGCTTGAAGATCATCGTCCGACCCAGATATGGTGTTCTGGTGAATCGCGATTCGCGCCCAGCCCCACTCACTGCGCGCATCGAGCCCGTTTGGAGTTCAAAGGCGCCGGCGCCTGGAGGAGGAGCGAAAGATGCCCCAATTGCTTTCGAGGTCGACGATCGTCCTGGCAGTGATCGTCGGATGGATGAGCACCCCCCTGGCCCATGCCCTGAGTGACCCGAACGATTTCTGTGTCGGCGACCCCTGCGTCATCTCCTCAAACAAGACGGCTGACGCCGGAATCATTCTCGACTTCGGCAGTCGGGCTGTTGTGGTCGACAACGCGACCTTGACGATTGACAACCTGGTCGGCGGTGCGGTCGGAAGCCTGGTCATTCGCGCCGATTCATTCGCCATTATCGGGACCGGACAGGTCAAAGGCAGCAGCACCACCAATCAGGCCGGCACCATCAGCATCGAAACGACAGGGGACATCGAGGTCAACGGCACCCGCTCAAACGGCGCTTTCCGCTTCCCCGGATCGGACGGAGGGTTTGTCACCCTCACAGCTGGTGGTAGCGTTTTTGGTAGCGGAAAGTTCAACCTAGACCACGATGGGCTCATCGCTTCCGGCGGAGAACTCGTCATCACCGCCAACGGAAACGTCAACTTGAGTGGCGACATCATCGCCGAAGGTGGCGTCCAGGGGTTCGGAGGAACCATTGATATCGCCGGCCAGGCCGACGTCTCGGTCACAGGGTTGATTGACATCAGCGGCGGCGAGTCCGGCGGCGGCAGCCTCGACCTCTTTTCCGTCGGCAACATGGTGATGGGTACCATCGACATGTCTGCGGGCGGCGATGCCGGGGACGCCGGAATCGGCGATGTCCTTGCTCTCGGCACTCTGAACATCACCGGCCCCATCACCGGGAACGGCGCCGACAACGGCGAGAACTGCGGCGACGCCGGGGACCTCGACATGGCCTCGGACGGCGATCTCGTCATCAGCAGCCCGATCACGATGCTCGGGCGCGGCCTCGACTGCTCGGGCGGCTTCTTGAGCCTCGACGGTGCCCTCGTGACGATTTCCCAGCCTATCGATCTTTCAGCGAGCGGCACCGAAGGAATTGGTGGCGATATCGACCTCACGTCGACGTTAAACATCGTCATCGCCGCAGACCTTCGCGTCGACGGCGCTGACGGTGCCGGAGACCTCCTGATCAGCTCGGACGCCGATCTGTTCATCAACGGCGATATTCACGCCAACGGTCGCGGGACCTTCGGAGCCGGAGCCTCCCTGGTTGAGCTCGACTCCGTCGGCGCACTCACCCTCGCCGGTGATGTCGACGCCAGCGGCGGAGTCCAGGGGTCCGGAGGCGATATCTCGATCGATGGTTGTAGCGTTCGCCAAACGGCGAGTTCGACGGTCACCGCGACCGCGGCCGGTGGATTGATCACCATCCTCGGTAGTGACGGGATTGATCTTTCCGGTGCTTTCGTCGGCGAGCTCACCAGCGTGCCGGCCATCGAGATCCGCTACCGTGCCGCAGGACCAGCGCCTGACATCATCGACGCAACGTTCAATATTCCTCCAGCCCTCATCGCCAGTGCCACGTTCCCTTCCTGCAACCTGTGCGTGAACCTGAACTGCGACGACGGCAACGTTTGCACCGACGATTCCTGCGACCCGGTCGTCGGGTGCATGAACACCGCAAATACAATCCCCTGCGACGACGGCAACGCCTGCACTTCGACCGACGTCTGCGGATTCGGCATCTGTCTCGGCCTCAACCCCTTAGACTGCGATGACAGCAACCTCTGCACCGATGACTCCTGCGACCCTGGGAGTGGCTGTCAGAACGCTCCGAATATAGACCCATGCGACGACAGCGACGCCTGCACCGATAACGACACTTGCGGCGGCGGCTCCTGTGCCGGCAGCGTGATCGACTGCGCAGACGGCAATGAATGTACCGACGACTCCTGCGACTCAGTGCTCGGGTGTATGAACACCGCCAACACGGCACCCTGCGACGACGGAGACGCCTGCACTTCGATGGACACGTGCGCTTCCACCCTCTGTCTCGGCACCTCCGTGGACTGCAATGACGGCAACCTCTGCACCGATGACTCCTGCGACTCGCTCAGCGGCTGTCAAAACGCACCGAACACCTCGTCCTGCGACGACAGTGACGCCTGTACCGAGAACGACATCTGCGGCGGCGGAACCTGCGCTGGCAGCTCGATCAACTGCGACGACAGCAACGAATGTACCGATGACGTTTGTACGGCAGGCACCTGCGACTCGACACCAAACACCCTTCCCTGCGACGACGGTGACGCATGTACGGTCGCGGACGTTTGCAGCAGTGGCACCTGCCTGAGTGGGGCCCCGGCCACCTGCGGCGACACCAACCCTTGCACCATCGACAGCTGCGATTCGGGCACCGGCTGCGTAAACGATCCCATTGTTGGATGTGCCGATAGCGACAGCGATGGCATCATCGACGACGAAGATGTCTGCACGACCCTCGACTGGACCGCGTCTCCGACATCACCGCCGAATCAGAACCCGGTCAAGCTCGTCTTCAAGATGAAGAACCTCTCGAAGCCCGCCGGCGAACAGGGGATTCTCATCAAAGGCTTCTTCAACGTCGCTGCACCGGCGCAAACGATCGAACCAGAAATCAATGGTATTCACATCAATCTGAGTGACGCCGACGGGACGATTTACGATCTCAACGTCCCGGGCGGTAGCGTCGGCGAACCTCAAATGTGTGATCCCCGCGACGGCTGGAGTGCGGTCCTCGGTACGAAGTCGCGTTGGAAGTACAAGAACAAATCGGGAGCACTGCCTCCAGCCTGCCTGCCCGGCTCGGCGCGAGGGCTTTCGACTCTGCAGATCAAGGACTTGCGATCGGGCAGTAAGTCGGCCCTGCAGGCCAAGATCAAGATCAAGGGCGGCGATGTCGACCGCATCCCGACGACCCCGCTGACGCACATTCAAGCCGACCTCGTGCTCGCCGCCCAGCCGTCCGCCGGTGTCGCCAGCACGGCGGCTATCGACGGACAGTGCGCAGAGTCAGTGATCGCCGGAACCCCGATCGGGGTTTCTGCACCGAAGCCGTTTTGCAAACCCAAGTTCCGCAACGCGGCCCTGGACAAGATCAGCTGCAAAGGTGAGTAGAAACCTGTTTCTCCAACAAGCGACATCGGAAATTCGAGACACGCGTCATCCCTCCGCAACTCGCAGCACGCGACGTTGCGGTCGGGAAGGGCCGCGCTTAGACTGAATCGGCGGGGAATTCACGAACAATGCTGGCTAAATTCGGAATCGGTCAAATCATCGATCACAAACGTTTTGCCTACAGAGGCGTCGTCTTCGACGTCGACCCGATCTTTCAATTGACGGATGAGTGGTACGAAGAAGTCGCCAAGAGCCGTCCGCCAAAGGACGAACCCTGGTACCACGTCATGGTCCACGGATCCGACCAGGTCACCTACGTCGCCGAGCAAAATCTAGAACCGGCGTCGGACGAGGCGCCGATCCACCACCCAATGCTCGGCGAGTACTTCGCGGACTTCCGCGAAGGAACCTACGTCACCAATCGCGTCCCCAGCTGAACGGAGCTCGTTCCTTCACGAGGACCGCAGATCAACCGGTTCCAATCCCGTCAGGGACGCCCTTAGTCCTCCGAAGCGCAAAGAGCGAAGGAGGATCTTTGCCTTTGCCCAAGCCTACGCGTCTGCCTCAAACAACGCCTCTCCAACGGCAGAGGCCGCGTAGGGCGTGCGGAAGCAATACCAAAACAGGGCAGAGACGATCCGAGAAACCCAGATCCGCTACGCGGCTCGGGCGGAGCCTCGCCCTCCCAATTTTTTCGGATTCGTGTTCATCCGTGTTCATCCGTGGCCAAGTTCATCGTTCGCAGCATCAGCGTTCATCTGCGGTTCAAAATCTTTTGATACGCTACGCTCTCCCGTCGCTCGGGATTATCGGCAATCTACGATCGGCTCTTTCGCGAGAATTGCGCCCGGGAATCCGGGTTTGCTGCGTCGATTGCCGTCCAGGCGAGACTGATCGCGCCGTCACCAACTGCCCGATCCGCTGACTCGCTTACGCAGTGCTTGGCGAACTCCGGCTGATGCGGCACAGATCCGTTCGCTTCAACCGAAATGATCGGATGGATCGACGGCACTCGCAGGGACACGTTCCCCATATCGGTCGACGCTGCCGAGCGCTCCAGAGCGCGGCCGAAGTCGGGGAACGAGCGCCCCAGGACGGTTGCGTTGGACCGATACATCTCAGCCAATTCCATCGCGTGAAGCATGTGTGCGTAGGGTTGCTCGCCGCCAACGATCTCCAGGGTCGCGCCAGAAGCGAGCGCTCCCGCCTCGAAACAGCACAAAATCCTCTTCTTTGCCTCTTCCAAATCAGCGAGCGTTCGCGACCGCACGATGTAGCGCGCCGAGGTGTGGCCCGGGATCACATTCGGCGCGTCACCGCCATGCGTGATCACACCGTGGACCCGATCCCCGGAACGCATCTGCTGCCGCAACAAGCCGATCGCTGTCTGCGCGATCGTCATCGCATCGGCAGCGTTGACTCCGCGTTCGGGAAACGCCGAGGCGTGCGCCTCGACTCCGCGGTAGTGCACATCGAAAGTTGCGCAAGCGAGCATCGGCGGGGCCATCACATCGGCCGGGCCAGGATGGACCATCATCGCCACATCGACGTCGTCGAAGATGCCGCGCTCGACCATGACGACCTTGCCGCCAGCATCGCCGATCTCCTCGGCAGGAGTACCAATCACACTCACGGTGAGATCGAGGTCGTCGGCCAACTCGGTCAACAGGATCCCCGCGGCTGCACTCGCCGATCCAATAATGTTGTGACCGCAAGCGTGACCGATCCCAGGGAGCGAGTCGTATTCAGCACAGAGCGCCACATGAAAGGACCCCGAACCGGCCCTGGCGAGAAACGCAGTTTCCAGATCGGCGACACCGCGCTCGACTGTCATCCCGTTCGACTCGAGAAATCGACAGAGCGCGGCGCTCGACCTCTCCTCCTTGAACGCTGTTTCCGGATGCGAATGGACTTGGTGACTCACCTCAATCGCGCGATCCGCAATCCCAGTCCAGGCGCGACGCGCTCTGTCCTTGTTCCGATTTGCCTCGTCCACTTCAATCCACCAGCCTTTTCCTTGCCCAGCAACCATGCCCGCGCAGAGACACCGCGGAATTGAGAAGTGGTTAACACCAACACCCGAGAGTGTCGATGTCAAATAGTGTCTACGATACGTTACACTCGACAAGCGAACTCTGAAAATGGGCTGGGCTGAAGGGCCAATCCCATCGCTGAAGGAGGCAATTCGTGCAGATCTTCTGGCATCTTGCTATGATTTCCCGATGACATCCGTCGGAAGAAGATATCTCATAGCCATCGTCGGCCTGGCTCTCCTTCAGGGAGAACAGGCAAAATCAGACGATGCGGCCGCCAACTTCGGCCTGGAACATGGCCAATGGCAAGTGACGACTCTCGCAATAAGCCCGTTCATGTCGGGACCGAAGAAATCGACGACTGAGGTTTGTATCGGCCCGGACAACGCGGATCCGCTATCGTCGCTGGTCGCCGCCCCGTGCAAAGTCACGAAGCGCTCGGCGACCAAGACGCAATTGCAATGGTCGGTCTACTGCAAAGACCCAAAAGGTCCCGCGTTCAATGGAACAGGAAAAATGACGACCGACGGCAAGTCGCTGTCGGGCAAAATGCACCTACGCGTCGAAATCGGCGGCAACACTCACGAAATCACCAACGAGTTTTCGGGCAAACATCTCGGAGACTGCCCCGTCGGGTGAGGTCAGCGCATCAAGAAGCGCGGGCGCACCAGCAGCGCCAGCGCCGGGATCATCACTAGAGCTGCGATCGCACTCATCGCGACGATCACGGATGTCAGCACCCCGAGGCGGATCCAGATACTGAATCCGGACAGCGGCAAGACCATGTACCCCAAGGCCACTGCTGACGAGACATAGAAGATCGCCTTGCCGGAGGTGCGCAAGCTGATCTCGATGGCCTTCGTGAGGTCGCCACCGCGCCCCACTTCCTCTCGTATCCGGAAGATGAGGTAGAGAGCAAAGTCAGCGCCGATACTGACTCCCATCGCGGTAATCGTTGCGGTTGCCATGTCGAGCCATGTCGAGGTCCATCCCATCACTCCGAAATTGAAAGCGACCGCGACGATGAGAGGCATCAAAACGAACATCCCCCCGACAAACGACCGCAGTAGAAACGAACAGATCAGAAAAATGATGACGCTGACCTGCACCATGTTCGACACTTTCTCGCGAACGATGACATCATTGAGGGCTGTCTGAATGCCAAGGGTTCCACCGGCAATACCAACCTCTACCGGCAGCCCGCGAAAGCGATCGTGGCAGAAGGTCTTCAAGCGTTCGATCAAGTCGCGCGAATACGACGCCGCGTCGGTCTTGCTGAGCGCCCGAATCATGGTGTTTTGAAACTCGGCATCGACAAATGCAATCAAACCGTTCGGTCCCGACGACACATCGTAAAGAAAGAGGTACTCGCCGATCACCTCTCGGTCGCCGGGGATACTGTAGAACAACGGATCGCCGTCGTTCATCGCCCGATGCATCCGCTTCACATGGTTCGACAACGATGTCACTCCGCCAAGATTCGGCTCTGCTTCGAGGTAGCTGGTAAGATCGTCGATCGCAGTCAACACCTTCGGGTCCTGAAGCACCCCCGGCATTTGACCTTCGACCAAGATGCGCAATGTCGCCGTCCCGGCCAAATGCTCGTTGAGGAGCGCATCGTCTACGCGTACCGTAGTGCTGGGCGCGAACCAATAACGGATACTGTTGTCGACGCGAAGCTCGCGCGCGCCCCACAATGAAATGACGAAGACCGCGACGCCACCAAGCAGGGCCGCCGCCGGGCGCGCGATCACGATCGAGGAGATCCCGCCGAGGACATTGTCCAGCCACCGCCCCTCGCTCTCGCGCGCAAGCTCCCGGCGGCGCGGCGCCGGAAGCATTGATCGGCAGGCCGGAGTGAATGTCATCTCGATCAACAGCGCAGCCAAGATCCCCGTCGCTAGCAACATGCCGAAGACCCGTACGCTCAAAACTCCAAAGGTGGTCAGCGATGCGAAGCCTGCCGAAGCGACCGCCCCCGCGGTCAACATGACAGGGCCAACAGCGACAACCGTCCGGACTACTGCCTCTTCGTTGTCTCCAACCTCGGCGTATTCTTCGTAATAGCGCTTGAGCAGTTGGACCGCGTGCCCAGCCGCGACCGCAAGAATCAATACCGGTGTCATCGCGCTCCAGGTATCCATCGGGATGCCCAACGCCGCCATCAATCCCAACGACCAGGTGACGCTCATCAATGCCGTCACAAGGGGCAAAAACATCGCCTGGAGAGTCCTAAACGCTTCCCAGTGGATTAAACCGATCACGAGTACCGCCAAAGGAAAGAGATAGGCGATCAGCGCCGTGTAGTCGCTGAGTGCCGCACGCAAGGCGGGTGACCCGGCAACCGCTATCATGACGTCGTCGCCGCGTTCGGCGGCAATGATCTTCTCGATCGACGCCATGAGATCCTTGTCGCTGATTCCAAAATCGAAGTCCGCGACGATCGCCGCTGCCGTGCCGTCCTCCGCAACCAACCCACCGCGAAAGAACGGATCATCGTTCACTTCGCGCCGGATCTGCTCCACCTCCTCGCGCGTCGTCGGAATCTCATCCATCAGCGGATGAATGTCCATCAGCTGCGGTTCGACAGACACGATCGCGCGCGCGTTCGGAGCCGCGATCGAGAACACACTCGAGTCGATCGCCTTCGGCAAGGCCAGGATCCCGTCCGTGATGCGTTTGATCTTGCCGAGAATCTCGGGTGTGTAGATGTCGCCATAGACCGCAACGACGCCAATGATCACGACCGCTTCACCGCCAAAGAGGTCGGACATCCGATTCTGGATCAACACATAGGGATGGTCATCCGGGAGATTGGAACGGCGGCGGATCTCAAGCCGCAGAGACGCCAAGCAGTAAGCAAAGGCTACTGTGACGGCGAGAGTTGCTATAACGACTGCGATTCGATGGCGGACAACGAATCGAATGTATCCTTCCATCGCTTGGACCAATCCGTGGCAGGCATTAAACTAGAGGGAATCGAGGCGCGCCCTCCCGGCGGCCCGACTGATGTATCCGCCCACCGCCGCGCAAGCAAGCTGAAACCCACCAGAAACTGTGATGCCCCTTGAAGCTCGACTCAGTGTAGCCATCGGAGCCGCGATGTCTTGGGAAGTCGATGCCGTGCTGCGCGCACTGGACCCGCAAGCCGCAGCAACCCCTGCACAAACCTTCCCGGTCGTCGAAGCGACGATCTCCGGGCATCACTTCATCGTATTCCGCACCGGCGTCGGCATCAAAAACGCGCGTCGAGCCACACGCCGACTCCTCGACACCTTCCGCTGTCCGATCGTAGTCAATACCGGATGCGCTGGCGCCATCTCCAGCGGCATGGAATGCGGCGATGTACTGGCCGCCAACGCGATCGTCGGACAGAAACCAACACCCGGGGTCTGGCAAACCGATCCGACCCTGACCGCAACGCTGGCGAGCGTCGCCGATATTCGAGCTGGCAATTTCCTCAGTGTTCGCAAGCCCCTCCTCGGCCGAGCAGAAAAGCAACGAGCGGCGATCGAGCACAACGCAATCGCCGTCGAGATGGAGGGCGCAGGTGTCGCAGAAGCGGCAAGCGAGGCCGGCGCCCGAGTCGCCTCGATCCGTGCAGTGCTCGATCCAATTGACGCCGAGATTGCCGACGGAGACGGGCCCACACCGGCCGACACTTCGATTGTAGGGATCGAAGACCTCCAAAGCAGATGCGATCTCGCAATCGAGGGCTACTTCCGCAGTCTCGTTCAGGCGCTGACAGTGGGTGTCATTGACCTCGACCTACCGGGTCTGCGATACTGACAAAATTCCCTGTTCCTTGCGCAACAGGGGGATGGAGGTCGAATGTTCAAAGTGGGCGAGAAAGTCGTCTACCCGGCCCACGGCGTCGGAGTCATTGATAGTATTGAAGACAAGGTCGTGTCCGGGACCGAGAGGCAGTTCTATATGCTGCGGATCATGGACAGCGACATGACCATCATGATTCCTACCGAGAACGTTGACGCAGTCGGCCTGCGGCGCGTCATCGGTAAGGACATGGTCAACAAGGTCTACAAGATCCTCCGCGAAAAGAAGGTCGAAATCGATCAGCAGACGTGGAACCGCCGCTATCGCGAGTACACCGAGAAGATCAAAACCGGTTCGGTACTCGAGATCGCCAAGGTGCTGCGTGACCTCTTCGTGCTCAAGGGCGACAAAGAACTCAGCTTTGGCGAGCGCAAGATGCTCGATACCGCCCGTAATCTTCTCGTCAAAGAGCTGTCGATTGCGCGTGCACAGCCAGAAGAGAAGATCATGGAGGAGCTCACCGACATCTTTGCGCCGTAGCCAGGCCATTGAGTTCTCATTCGGCAGCTCTCATTCTCGTTGCCGCCGGCCCTGGGACCCGGCTCGGCGCCGGACGCCCGAAGGCCCTGGTTGATCTGGCCGGCAAGCCACTTTTGCTGCACGCCCTGGAATCTGCAGAGCGTACCGCAGCCGACGCTGCCAGCCCGCTCTTCACCGAAGCGGTCGTCGTGGCGCCCGCCGATCACCTCGACAGCGTAGAAGACCTGCTGCGCCATCGACCCTGTCCGTGGTCGATCAAAGTCGTCCTCGGGGGCAGCGAGCGACAGGATTCGGTTCTCGCCGGCATCGACGCGTCTACCGCTGAGGTCGTCGTAATCCACGATGCGGCACGCCCGTTCGTGTCGACCGACACGATGCGTCGCGTCATCGACGCGGCCTGCCGGGATGGGGCCGCCATCGCAGCTGTCGCTGCGGTCGACACGGTCAAGATCGCAGACGACGACCTTCACATCACCCACACGCCGCAGCGCAACAACGTTTGGCTGGCGCAAACGCCGCAAGCTTTCCACAGGGACGTCCTGGTGCAGGCTCACATCTCCGCGAGCGGCACCGAGATCGCCACCGATGACGCTGCGATGGTCGAGGCCACCGGACATCCTGTGCGCATCGTCACCGGAGATCCGGTGACGCGAAAGATCACGACGCCGGAGGATCTGCGATGGGCAGAATGGATGCTGGCTTCCGGCCAATGGCCTCGTTGAGGCTGCCGGAACGAAACCCGCGCAGATCAACCGTAACGTAGGCAAAGCCGGCGTCTCGAATTCCCTGCCAAACCGCCGGGCGTACCTCGTCGCTCATCAGCCGGGCGATTTCAGCCGCCGGCACTTCGATCCGCGCAACCGCATCGTGAAACCGCACGCGACATTCCGCGAACCCGTGATCGCGCAGCACCTGCTCGGCACCCGCAACCTTCTTTAGACGGTCCGACGTTATCTCTGTACCGTAGGGAAATCGCGAAGACAGACACGGGCTCGACGGTTTGTCGGCGGTGACCAATCCCAACCCACGACTGAGTTGACGGATCTCTTCCTTGCTCAGTTCCGCCTCAACGAGCGGGTGGCGTACCCCCTGCTCCTCGGCTGCGCGGAGACCCGGGCGATAATCGCCGAGGTCATCTAGATTGACACCGTCGGCAATCCACTCAATCCCGATCCGATCCGCCTCAATGCGACAGATTTGATAGAGGCTTCCCTTGCAAAAATAGCAACGGTTGGTCGGGTTGGCGGCATATCCCGGTATTTCGAGCTCGTTGGCATCGATCACGAGATGAGCGACTCCCCACTGCTCGGCCAGCGTACGCGCAAGATCCTCATCTCCCTGCGGAGCCGTAGGCGAGGAGGTCGTCAACGCCGTGACGTTCTCGCCAAGCTCTTCCTGCGCCACCTTCAATAGGTACGTGGAGTCGACTCCTCCCGAAAATGCGACGATCAGTCGCCCCATCTCTCGCAGCGCAGCCCGCAAGCCCACTTCCTTGCGCTCGACGCGCGCACTTGCCGCAAGATCAGACATCTTCGCCCTTGAACACGTCCGTCGTCAGATAGCGCTCGCCGGAGTCGCAGAAGATCGTCACGACGACTTTCCCCGGCCCGAGTTTCTCGGCCACCTGCAAAGCGGCACAACAGTTCGCCCCGGACGAAATACCCAAGAGTAAGCCTTCCTCGCGCGCCAGCCGACGCGTGAAATCAATGGCTTCGTCGTCATCCACCGTCAGGATCTCGTCGAAGGAGTCTTGGTCCAGCACATCCGGAACGAATCCGGCCCCAATCCCTTGAATCGCGTGGTATCCGGGCTCGCCACCCGACAAGACTGCCGACGACTTCGGCTCGACCCCATAAATCGCAACGCCGGGCATCTGCTCGCGCAACACGCTCGAGACGCCGGTAATCGTACCACCGGTGCCGATACCCGCGACGAAAGCATCGATGCGATCAAACTGCGCAACCAATTCCGGTGCCGTCGTCTTTCTGTGCGACGCGGGGTTATCCGGATTGCTGAACTGTTGCGGCATGAAGTAGTCGGGATTCTCGGCGAGCAACTCCTCGGCTTTGTCGACCGCCGCATGCATACCTTTGCTATCCGGCGTCAAAACCAACTCCGCTCCGTAGGCCATGAGGAGGCTACGACGCTCGACACTCATGGTGTCCGGCATCGTCAGAATCAGGCGGTACCCTTTCACCGCCGCCACAAGCGCCAGTCCAATCCCGGTGTTGCCGCTCGTCGATTCGATGAGAACCGCGCCCGGCTCGAGTTCCCCACGGGCCTCGGCCGCCTCGATCATCTCGAGACAGATGCGGTCCTTGAGACTGCCCCCGGGATTGTGGGACTCTAGCTTGCCCCAAACCTCGGCACCGTTCGGCGGCGCCAAACGGTTCAGGCGAACGGCAGGAGTCCCGCCAATCAACTCGAGCGGGCTGTCTGCAACCATTGGGCGCAAAGCAACCACAGTAGAAACCTATCGGCGCCCCCCGGTAGAGTCAATTGGCGCCTTCCGAACGAAACCCCAATACACGGAACACCACGGAACACCGAATGACATCCGATCACACACTCATCCTGTTTCCAGGCGCTCTCGGAGACATGCTTTGCTTCCTGCCGACCCTCGCATCCCTGCGAAACGGCGGCAGGACGGAGATCACGGTCGCGGCACGCGACCCACTGCATCAACTTCTCGATCCCGCCCACTTTCGCTTCGTTTCGCTGGACGATCGTCGGATCGCGAGCCTCTTTTCTACGCACTTCAGTCCCGAGGACCGGTACTTCCATGCGTTCGATCACGTTTTCTCCTGGACCGGCAGCGCAGACCCCCATTTCCACAGCAACCTCAGGAAAGCGACACGCCCGAACACCGATCTTCGGGTCTTCAATTTTCAGAGCTTCCGATCCGGCCATCACGCGATCGACACTTTCGCCGCGCCGCTCGGCCTCCGTGTCCCACACACCGTCCGACCGTACAGGAGTACAGAAGCGAACCAATGGGCTCTAAAGTGGGCCGAATCCACAGGGATTTCGCGCGGCAGTCTAGTCATCCACCCCGGCAGCGGAAGCCGGCGTAAGAACTGGCACGGGATGGCTGCTTTCGCCGAACGTTGGCGCCGGTCGAACCGGGTGACGGTACTCCTCGGCCCGGCCGACAGTGCCGACGGATTCAGCGCATGCGACACAGTCTTGCGCGAGCAGACAGTCGATCGCGTTGCCGCTGTCCTCTCCTACTGCCAGCTCTATGTCGGCAACGATTCCGGCATCAGCCATCTCGCCTCGGCCGCCGGCTGTCACGGCCTCGCCCTCTTCGCCGACACCGACGCGACGATCTGGTCTCCCAGCGGAGGCAACATGGAGACCTTGCGCGCCAAACCATCGTGCCACAGCTGCGGCCCACAACAGTTCTGCATCCACCGCTTGTCGATCGAGCACGTGGAACAGAAACTCTATTTGCTGCGCGAACGAGCACACCTCCGCCGCGACGACTCTCAGTCCAGAGTCGATTGACCCCTCCGAGGCCTAGTCGTATCTTCACGCGATGATACGACCTGTCGAATGGCGCAACGGTGCCGTAGTTTTGCTGGATCAAAGACTCCTGCCCGGGCAGGAAGTGTACCGCGTCTACCGCGACCACAAGGAGGTCGCGAAGGCGATCAAAGACATGGTCGTTCGCGGCGCCCCGGCCATCGGTGTCACGGCCGCCATGGGAATCGCTCTCGGCATGAAGACATCGCGCTCGCGCGATCTGCGAAGAACCTTTGACGCCATCTGCAAGCGCTTTGCAGCAACCCGCCCAACCGCGGTGAATCTGTTCTGGGCCATCGACAGGATGCGCAACGCATTCGATGAGATCGCCGACCGCAGCCCAGAGGTCGTGCGCGAGGTACTCCGGCAGGAGGCGCTCACCATCCACGAGGAAGACATTGCCAACAACCGAGCACTCGGCGGCTTCGGAGCCTCCCTCCTTCCACGCAAGGGAACCGTACTGACCCACTGCAATGCGGGCGCTCTGGCCACCGCCGGCTACGGCACCGCTCTCGGCGTGATTCGAGCAGCGCACGAATCAGGAAAGAAACTCACGGTTCTCGCCGACGAAACTCGCCCCTTCCTGCAGGGAGCTCGCCTGACCGCGTGGGAGCTCAAGAAAGACCGTATCCCGGTCACGGTCATCACCGACAACATGTCTGGACATCTGTTCAAGACTGGGGCAATCGACGCGGTCGTTGTCGGGGCAGACCGTATCGCGGCCAACGGCGACGCTGCGAACAAGATCGGTACCTACATGGTCGCGGTGCTTGCGGCACGGCACAAGATCCCGTTTTACGTCGCCGCACCTGTCTCTACAGTCGACCCAAACAGCCCGACCGGAGACGACATTCCCATCGAAGAGCGTCCATCCCGTGAAGTGACACACATCCTCGGGGAGCCAATTACACCGCGTGGAGTCAAAGTCGCCAACCCGGCGTTCGATGTTACACCGAATGACTTGATTACAGCGATCATCACAGATCGCGGCGTTGCAAAACGCCCCTACAAACGCTCCCTCGCTAAACTACTTCGTTCGCCCGCACAGGCGAAGAAACAGCGGGCCAAGCCCTCGACACGGCCCTAGCGGGCCGAGAGGCATTGCGTTCTCGTCCCATCGCCCGCGCCGAACAGCCGGCCTGCTCGAGCACCTCAGTTGCTGAGCAAAGCCTCTACTGCCAGACGACGTGCTCCAGCTCGCCCTGGCCGGGAATCTCGCGGCGCAACTCTTTCTTGCAGTTGCGGTCATCGACGAATACCAGCTTCGGTTCGTAATCCCGCGCTTCGGCATCGTCCATCCAACCGAACGTCGCTATGATCACCAAGTCGCCGCGCTTGACCTTGTGAGCCGCCGCACCGTTGATACACAGCACTCCGGAGTCGGGCTGGCCAAGCAACGCGTACGTCCGGAACCGCTCGCCATTGGTCACGTTCCAAATTTCCACTTCCTGATTTTCTAGGATGTCGGCTTGTTCCATCAAGGCGGCGTCAATCGTGACGCTGCCCTCGTAGTGCAAATCCGCACCCGTCACCGTCGCTCGATGAATCTTGCTGCGAAGCATTTTTCGAGTGGCCATCGTTGTGCTCCTCTCAGGAACCCTCACGCCGCAGCGAGAAGGGTGTTGTCGATTAGTCTCGTGTTCCCAACGTGAACCGCCAGCGCCAACCGCGCCGACTTGTCGATCCGATCAACCGGTTGAATCGAATCGGCATCGACGATCTCCGTGTACTCGACCTGTAGCAGCGGCTCTGTCGCCAAGACCGCACGGACACGATCGATCAGTACAGCCGTCTCCCGCTCACCACTGCGCAACGCACGCCGCGCCTCAGAAAGCGACCGCGACAACGCCAAGGCGGCCTCGCGCTCATCCTCCGAGAGATACGCATTGCGCGAACTCATCGCCAAACCATCGGCCTCACGTACGATTGGAACACCGACGATGGCGATGCCCAAATCCAAGTCCACGACCAACCGCCGAATCGTGGCGAGTTGCTGGTAATCCTTCTCGCCGAACACGGCTTCATCCGGCCGCACTGCATTGAAAAGTTTCGCGACGACCGTAGTCACCCCGTCGAAGTGGCCCGGCCGACCGGCGCCACACAAGCCTTTCGTCACTTCGGTGACCGAAACGGCCGTCTGGAAGCCGGCGCCGTACATCGAGTCGCCGGTCGGCGAATAGAGAACCTCGACGCCTTCCGCTTCGAGCTTCGCCTTGTCGCCCTGCTCGTCGCGTGGGTAGCGGTCGAGATCTTCACCGGGCCCGAACTGAAGTGGATTGACGAAGATCGATACGACACAGGCGTCGCACCGACTGCGAGCTTCCCGCACCAGGGTCAAGTGCCCCTCGTGCAGGAACCCCATCGTCGGCACAAAGCCGATGCGGCGGCCCGCGCGCCGGGCATCATCAGCCCAAACACGCATGGCATCCGGTCGATCGATCGAAATCACGGCTCTTCTCAGCCTTCGGCTGCCATCGGCCGCTTGGTTCGCACCGGTTGGAGCGATTGGAAGCTGTGGTCAATCGTTGGAAACGTCCGCAGCCGAACTTCATCCGCATACGTCTCGAGGGCGCCGCGAGCGTCCTGCCAGAGGTTCGCGTACTTCTTTGCAAACTTCGGCGCCAAACTCTCGCACAAGCCCAACACATCGTGCATCACCAAGATCTGGCCGTCGCATTCCACGCCGGCGCCGATGCCAATGGTTGGGATCGATAAAGCGGCCGTGATCTCGGCGGCGAGATCGAGTGGGATGCCCTCCAATACGACCGCGAAGGCGCCGGCTTCTTCGACCGCGAGCGCATCCGCCATCAATCGCTCGCGTTGTCCTGGGGCAGAACCGCGCTTGCGCCCCTGAACCTTGTGCCCGCCCATGCGATGGACTGACTGCGGTGTCAGGCCAATATGTCCCATGACAGGAATGTCGATGGCCGCGATCCGACGGATGGTTTCGGCGACAGCCTCTCCACCCTCGAGCTTTACCGCTTCCGCCGCGCCCTCTTTAATGAGGCGACTGGCGTTGGCGACCGCATCACGCTCATCCACTTGGTACGATCCAAACGGCATATCGGCAACGATCAGCGCCCGCTCGCGAGCGCGCGCCACCATGCGCGAATGGTAGATCACCTCATCCATCGTCACCGGAAGTGTCGTGTCGTTCCCCTGCACGACCATTCCCAGGGAGTCCCCGACCAAAATGAAGTCGATTCCAGCCTGATCGGCGATTCTGGCGAAGGGATAATCGTACGCAGTAACCGCGACGATTGGCCTGCCCTCGTCCTTGGCCCGCATGATGCCCGGGACCGTTACTTTCTTCCGTTCCATTCGAAACCTCCCTCCGATTGGGAAGACTTCGACGGAGCCTGGGGAGACGAAACACCTTCAGCCCAGTTTTTTGAGTCGGCTCCAAGTTGCCGCTCAACTGTGCCTGTGGTTCCCGCCCTTGCTCGGGCCTTGCCTTCCGTCTCGGTCCGTTAGCGGTCGACTGAAGTCGATCTCACTTGGATCCAAGCGGTATGTAGTGTTGCACTCCTGGCCCCGCCTCGTTGATCTCCCTCATCAAATCCGCGGTCTCCTCTGGGTGATCCACGAAGTCGATTTCTGAGCAGTTCACAACGAGTAGGGGTGTTTCATCATAGTGAAAGAAAAAGTCTTTGTACGCCTCCGCTATCCGCCGCACATACTCCGGCGTCAGCCCGCTTTCGTAGTCCTTTGCCCGCTTTCGCACACGCGACATGAGGACGTCAAGCCGAGCCTGCAAATAGACCACGAGATCGGGTTTCGGCAGACGTGCATCGAGCAGTCCAAAAAGCTGTCGGTAGAGTGCGAATTCATCGGCATCCAAATTCACCTGCGCAAAGAGATGATCCTTCGCAAACAAGTAGTCACAGACCAAATTCTGGCGGAATAGATCCGCTTGTGCAAGCTCTTGCTGCTGCCGATATCGGGTAAGAAGAAAGTACAATTGAGCCTGAAACCGATACTTCTGAGAATCGCCGTAAAACCTCTCCAAAAAAGGGTTTTCTTCAACTTTCTCCAAGACGAGACGGGCCTGACGCTCGTCCGCGAGAAGACGCGCCAACGTAGTTTTTCCGGCGCCGATCGGCCCTTCGACGACGATGTATGGCTTGTCGTGCAAAACAAGTCTCGCGATCCGCAACGTCGCCGAACAAGATCCGCACGACATCTGCCATCAGTCAGCAATCGTTCGGCAAGCATCGGCTACCGGTAGCGCGCTGATCAATCTGGCGGAGAGCTACCACGCCAGATCTCAGGCTGTCTAGAGGACGAAGCGCAAGATCGGGGAGAAAACCCATCCGCCACGTTCTATAAGAGGAAACCATGACCAACGCCCGAGAACTCGCAGGGTCGGTTCTGACCACCGGCATCCCAGGCCCCTCCCTCGACGCCGCGACTCGCTCCGCACTCGAAGAGATCGCACCGAGCGGCGTCATCCTGTTCCGACGAAACATCGAGAGCCCGGAGCGACTGCGCGAGCTAACCGCTTCCCTGCACGCGCTGCCCTCGCGCCCCCTGGTCTCGATCGATCACGAGGGAGGCAAAGTCGTACGTGTCGGCCCGCCGTTCACCGACTTTCCGCCGGCGCGATCGATCCAAGACGCGGAAACGGCAGAGCAGGTCGGCCGCGCCATCGGTAGCGAATTGGCCTCTGTGGGCATCGACATCGACTTCGCACCGATCCTCGACGTCGATTCGAATCCGGACAATCCCATCATCGGGGAGCGCGCCTACAGTCGCGACCCGACGGTCGTCGCCGAGCGCGCGTTGGCGTTTGCGCGCGGCATGCACTCCGCTGGAATCATCGCATGCGGAAAGCATTTCCCCGGACACGGCGATACCGACCGGGACTCACACCTCGAGCTACCGGTCGTCAATAGGACACGAGAACAGCTCGAAGAGATCGAGCTGGTCCCTTTCCGAGCGGCCGCCAAAGCGGGCATCCCAATGATCATGACCGCCCACGTCGTCTACCCAGCCCTCGACCCAATCAACCCCGCGACCGTTTCGCCGTCGATCCTGGGCGAGCTTCTGCGCAAGGATCTCGGATACGAGGGGATCATCGTCAGCGACGACCTCGAGATGCGAGCCCTGAGCAAGTCGTCCACGGTGCCCGACGCAGCCGTAGCGTCACTGCAGGCCGGCTGTGACTGGCTGCTAGTCTGCAATGACTTCGACAACACGGTCGCGACCGCACAGCGGCTCACCAACGCAATCAGCAACGGCGAGTTGGACCGCGACCGCATTCGAACGAGCTCCCTGGCGATCCGATCACTGCGGCCGGCCCGGTCGACAATCGTGGAACTGCCTTGTGACGCGCACATCGCATTGCGCGATCGAATCCTCGCTGGCCACGCGTAGAAACCTCGACCAAACCCCGCTAACCTGAACGACGTGTCCGGCAAGTCGAAAAAGAAAACCGCAAAGAAGCCCGGGCAAGCGAATATCGCCGTGAACCGGCGCGCCCGCCACGATTTTGAACTCGGGGAGCGCTTTGAGGCGGGTTTGGTTTTGGTCGGCAGCGAAGTCAAATCGCTGCGCGACGGCAAGGCCAACCTCAAAGACAGCCACGCGCGGTTTCAGCGCGGCGAGATCTGGCTCTTCAACGCTCACATCAGTCCGTACGACCCCGCCTCGCAATTCGGTCACGACCCGGTCCGCGCACGCAAGCTGCTGCTCAACCGCAGGGAGATCGACAAGCTCGACAGCAAGATCAAAGAACGCGGACAAACTCTGGTACCACTGCGCCTGTACTTCAAGAACGGCCGAGCCAAGGTCGAAGTCGCGCTCGCCCGCGGCAAACGGCGCCACGACAAGCGCGCATCCATGCGCGAGCGCGAGGTCGCTCGCGAAGTCGACCGCGCCATGAAAAGGCGCTAGAAAAACGGCACACCGGAGACGGAGATCAGCATGAGCGATGTCGAAAAAGAGGCGCGTCAAACCTACCGGCGCTACACCGAGACGCGCGATCGAATCGACGCAGGAGAACTCGGCTGGGAGGTGCTGGCCGACTTCTTCACCGACGACGCGGTTTTCATCGACCCGGCCTGGGGTCGCGTCGAGGGACTCGATAACATTCGGCGATTCATGGGCGAGTCGATGACCGGGTTGGAAGACTGGAAATTTCCGGAGATCTGGACTGTCGCGGAAGGCCACCGCATCGTAACGATGTGGGAGCAACGCATCGGAGCACGAGCAGACGGCACCAAATTTACCCAGCCTGGACTATCGATTTTATATTACGCCGAAAATGGAAAGTTCTGTTACGAGCTCGACATGTTGAACATGACCCACGTCATGGAAGACCTCCGAGCCCTAGAATGGCGGCCGCAAGGCGCGTTTCACGCGCCCCCGAAGACACCAAACCGCGACTGGGCTCTTCCGAAAGCATGGCAGCATTTAGCCGGTACAGCCGCTTAGAATCTCTCCGGCGCCGCACCCCAAAGGTAAAAATTCACGCGTAACAACCTGCCGGCGCTTCCTGAGAAATCACTTTGTAGATTGCCGAAGTTCCAACGCTGTCAGAGGTAAAGACGCAGGCGAATGTACGCCTGGTCGTTCCCCTTGTATTGGCCGAGCCGCGAACGCGACCGACCAGACAGGAACGCATAGCCGAGGCGAAGCTCGACTCGATCCCACACGCGGTAGGTAAGCCGCGGCAACAAGAGCGTGTAGTCGCTCGACGCCCCATACATCGACACGAGCTGCAGAGACAGATCATCGCGCAAGAAACGACGCCGGATGTCACCGAGCAGAACGGTCTCCGTATCTTCGACCAGTAGCTTGTCAGTGTTCTCCAGCACGTCGGTCTGGCTCAACTCGAATAGAACGTCGAAATCGAAAACTTTGGTGTCGAAGCCGATGCCCCACTGCAATGCGTCGCTGACCGCGAAGGTCTGGCCGAGGTCCACCGCCGCCGCACTGGCACCCTGCACAACCGCTGCTATTGCTTCGCTGAGTCCTGGTTCCAGCCTCTCCGGGGAGTCGAGAAGACTCAACAGGTCGCGGTTGAATGGTTTATCCTTGGTCAATGCGACTTCGGCGCGAAATCCGAAGCGGCCCAGTGTAAAGGCCAGATCCGCACCGAAGAGGTGAATGCGCTGAAAAACAGGCGACAACAAGGTCACCCCGGCGATACCGCCCTGGTCCATAGAGACCGCCCGAGCCTCGGCGCCAAGTTCGAACACCGGGTCCGTCTGGTGGCCACGGTAGTAGTAGAGCCCGTAGTCAACGCCTCGCGTGTGGGCGGCGAGGCGCGCCCCAACTGACGCGTTGTCCGGTGAGAAAGAGGGAACCGACGAATTCCGCACCTCCAGACTCAATGGCACACTGCGATCACTCCCATACACCTCCTCCGGAAGTTTGAAGAACTCCGCCGGCACCGCGTTGGGCGGAAACCAGCGCTCGCCTGGCTGTGGCAGCCGAAAGGGAATGTAACGTGGTACTACAACGAACGAAAAAACCCCTTCCTCGGGCAACCACTCACGTTCGGGAAGGTTGTAGGAGAGTTCGACTGATGGAACGCCGATCTTGCGCTCCCCCTCCTCGATCAATACCGGATCGGCGAAACGCTCAGGATTGATCACATCATTCGGCTGAAAACGATCCAACTTGCCCCAAGAGTGTTTGAGCTGCCCGATGCGAGCGCCGAATCGGTCCAACCCGATCCGGAGAAACGCTTCCTCGATCTCGACAGCCGGAGAGACGCTCTGAAAAACGTTGTCGATGTCGTAAAATCCTGACCGCGTCGATCGCGTCGCGGGGCCGCCGTTTTGCAGCGAGGCAGCGACTTCCAACGAGAGCCATTCCTCGATCCAGGCCCTGCTCTCGAGATGCAAACGCTGAAGGTTTAGCTCGTGCTCCGTCGACCGGTTGGTTCGAAACACCTGCCGCGTCTCGAGGTAGCCTCCGACTTCAACCTCGCGTTCAGCAACCGTTCCGCGCCACGCATGCGCCGCCGAAGTGCAACAGGCCAGCGCCAAGAACAACACGCATCGGCACAGTGCAGTGCTGCCCCCAAAGTGTCTGCTCTGCCGTCGCATTTAAGTCGCGGACTCAGCATCCAAGTGCCACAACCGCAACCGGTCCAGCAGCCTTTCGCCCGAATCCATACCTATCGGCGCCGGATTATCTCACAAAACTCCAGATCGGAAAGCAATTAATGCTCGAACCGCCCGGACCTCGACGATCAGGTGTCCTCAGGAGTCGTGGTCGGCTCTTCGGTCGAGGTCGCCGGAATCTCCCCAGGAAAGAAGATATCATCACCACCACAGGCGCTGATCCCAACCGCCACAGCCGCCAACACCAACAGCGACAGCACCAGGGCCGCCCACTCCGAAGTGATTCTGCTCTCCGACGACATCAACAACTCCCATTCTTTAGAGAAGCGCCCGAAAGTTGTTGCGCGCGAGCGTCATTCAGCAAAACGGTCAAGACGTGAGATCGACACACTGTCGTTTCCTCCGGAAATTGTGAGAATCGGGGTTTGCGGTCGCGCCGCAAGCGATTAGAGCTGAGTCAGTAAAGAATTCATGCAGGGTCCAGGCTGAGTTTACCGGATCGCCAAACGGAGCGTAAGACCTCGACTCAATCCGCAAGGCGGGCGCTGGCTCGCCGCACTCCCCCGGCAAGCCTGGCTATCGATGACCCGACCTGCGCGACGTGTTACTCTCCGATCCAGCCATGAAGCCGGCATTCCTACCACGCCTAGTCAATCATCCCTTCGGTGATCCCGGCCTCTACGTCGAGTTGCGCTACGAAGGTCGAGCTATGCTCTTCGACCTAGGGCGCATCGATCGGCGACCTGGATCCGCGCTGTTCAAGCTTCAGCACGTCTTTGTCTCGCACACCCACATGGACCACTTCATCGGCTTCGACCACCTTCTGCGACTGTTCCTGGCCCGGGAGCGCGACCTCCACCTCTACGGACCTCCCGGGTTTATCGACAACGTGCGCGGCAGACTCGCCGGCTATACGTGGAACCTGATCGAATCGTATCCGCTGCGATTTATCGTGCACGAAGCCAGTTGCGATCGAGTAAAATCCGTGACCCTGCCTGCAAGCACGGCATTCGCTCCGCAAGACGAAAGCGAGCGGCCATTCGACGGAGTCCTGTGCGAAACCGACGCTTACACAGTCAGGACAGCTCACTTGGATCACAAGATCCCGAGTTTGGGTTTCGCACTCGAGGAGAAGACACGACTCAATGTGCGCGCCGACGCGCTCGAACGACTTGGCGTTGCTCCAGGTCGCTGGCTCAACGACCTCAAAGCAGCGGTCCGAGCCGGCCGACCGGACAATACAGAAATCGTCGCAAAGTGGTTCGCCGACGGCGTTGCTCAAACCCGTTCGTTCGACCTCGGCTCGCTGCGCCGCGATCTATTGGTCGAGACAGCCGGTCAGAAGATCGCCTACGTCGTCGATACCATCTTCAGTCGAGACAACGTCGCACGAATCTGCGACCTCGTGCGCAACGCCGATACATTTTATTGCGAATCGCTGTTTCTCGACGCCGAGCGCCACGAAGCCACGAAGCGGCACCATCTCACGGCGCGGCAAGCCGGCACTCTGGCGCGCGCGGCCGGAGTCCGCCGACTGGAGAACTTTCACTTCTCCTCACGCTACGAGCGTGACCCAGTGCCGTTCCGCGTCGAAGCGCAAGCGGCTTTTCGCGGAGAGCTGGCGCCGGATGTCCCCGATTGAGCTGTCGCAGGACGCCTGCGACTTCCTCGACGAGCAACGAGTCGGTCACCTCGCGACGTCCACCCCAGACGGCGAGCCCCACGTGGTCCCACTCTGCTACGCTCGCCTGAATCAAACGCTCTATTTCGTCTGTGACGAGAAACCGAAGAGACACGGGCCCCGCAGCCTCAAGCGCCTCTCTAACCTGCAGAAGAACGGGCGCGCGGCCCTGGTCGTCGACCGGTACAACGAAGACTGGACAAAGTTGGCTTTCCTGCTGCTGCAACTAGATGCCGAAGTCGTTGTCAGAGATGTCGAGTACGAGCAGGCCTTGGCAGCACTGCGGAGCCGCTATCGCCAATACGAGAACATGTCCCTGACCATCGACTCCAATCCAATGGTCAGAATGACCCCGTCCAGCGCCCATTTCTGGAAGGCTTGAGAACCTAGCAAGAAACCCAGCCCCTTCTAAAATCATGCCAGTTCTGTCATACCAGATCTCGATAGCGCGCAATAACCAGCATGGGTGACCGATCTATCGTCAAAAGCGAACCGCTGTCAGAACAGACGACGAACAGTGGCACGCGCCTTGAACAACCTGAAGATCATATGCTGATCGAGGCGCGGCGAATCCTGGTCTACGCGAGGCCTGCAATCGGAGACGTTCTGCTATCGACTCCATTAATCCGCTCGCTGCGCCGGGGCTACCCCGACGCCAAGCTCGACGTACTCATCCAGAGCGGACAAGAGTCCATCTTGACCGGCAATCCGGACATCGACCAGGTCATCACGGTCCCGCCGCGGCCACGCGGGCGCGTGCTGGTCGCGCTCCTAAAGCGGATTGGCCGGGGCTACGACCTCGGCGTTACGACGAGTGCTTCGGACCGCGCCCACTTGTACTTGCTGATCGCCGCCCGGCACCGGCTCGCCTTCACTAGCAACCCCAAGCCGTACCAACTGTGGAAGCGATGGCTGATGTCGGCAACGCTGGAAATCGACAACGACCGCCACGCCGTCAGCGACGCACTGCGTTTCGCCGAGCTGTTGGGCATCGAGCGTCACTACGATTTGGTTGCACCTGCAGCGACAACTCCGTGCCCAGATCTCAACCTCCCCAGCAAGGACGCCGCCTACGCAGTTCTCCACCTTACGCCCGGCGCACCATTCAAGCGATGGAGCCTCGACGGTTGGCAACGGGTTGCCCGCAACCTACACGACGCCGGAATCACCCCCGTCCTCACCGGCGGAGGTAGCACCGACGAAAAAGCGTACGTCGCTTCGGCGCAGGAGCAAATGCCAACTGGCACGGTCAATCTGGCAGGCAGAATCGATCTCGGCCAACTGACTGAAGTGATCCGCGGCTGCGCCGTTTATGTTGGGGTCGACACTGTGGCATCTCATCTCGCCGCCGCCGCCGGAGCTCCCATCGTCACTCTCTTTGGTCCGACTGACCCGCTCCGCTGGGGGCCCTGGCCTTTGGGATATCGGGGAGAACACCCCGAACGAGCTCAGCCAAGCTCAGGCGAGATCATCATTCTTCGCGGCGCGCATCATTGCGACAGATGCGAGATCGGCCAGTGCAAGAAGTCGAGAGAAAGAAAGGCCGACTGCCCAGACATGCTGTCGATCACACCGGAGCACGTAATCTCCGCGATCGATCAAATCCTCAAGAGAGCGCTGCCAGCCGACCCGACATCGTCTCGGATCGTCGGATGACCCAACCGGGCGGGAGCGAGTCGAAAGCGCGACCGCGCGATGACGGGCAACGCTACGGGTTCTTGGCCAATCTTTCCCTTCGCACCAAACTCCTCGCCTTTGCCGTAGCATTGACGACCGTCCCCGGCATCGTCTTCACCCTTGTGGCGTTCCCAGCAACTCGATCCACTCTGGAGAAGGAAGTCGGGATTCAGCTCGAGCAGACCGCTGGACGCGGTGCCGACGCTGTCGCCACCCTTCTGCAGCGAACCCGGACCGATATTCGATCGTGGTCCGGCCAGGACGTGATGCGCGACCTGCTCGTCGGCGACATCGATAAGCGGGTTTCGCGCTTCCTCCAGGCAATCCTTCGATCGAACCAAGCCTACGCCGATGTCCTTTGCGTCGACACGCACGGGAAAGTCATCGCCTCCGGCAACGGAGACTCGCTCGGCAACGACGTGACCGGTTGGCGCGCTTGGCCAACGTTGCGCGACCAAGTCAGCGGATTGACCGGCCCGATCAAGACCCCCCTCGCCCCCTCACAAGTCCTGTTGCTGACCGAACCAATCCACGACCCGGACCAGCCTGCGAAACAAATCGCGACCCTGATCTCTCTACTTCGCTGGTCGGAGATTCTCAGCGCCCTCGACGCGGTGCGCGTCAAGCTGATCCCTCTCGGCAAGACCCAAGCTTCCTTCATTGTCGATGCCTCCGGGGCGCAAATCGGCGGCGTATCCTTCGACGGCAGCCCCGTCGGCCGCTCCACAGCTCTCGTGATCAACGGCGATACACGGCAACAGAAAGGCCAGCTCAGGGGATCTGGTCCAATCCTCTTCGGGTCGGCTGCCGTCCGCGATGCTCCGGAGCAGTGGTCCGTCGTCTTCGTTGAAAGGGCAACCGATGCGCTGGCCACCGTCACGGCGATGCGACAGAGGTGGCTGATTCTCATTTCAACAATCCTTGCCCTCGGACTCATCGTCGCGGCACTCTTAGCTCGCCAATTCATGTCGCCTCTCGCCGAGGTCACCAGAACGACCGCCTACATCGCGGCAAACCCCGATTTGGAGCTTCCCCCTCTTCCTGTGCGCTCCAATGACGAGGTCGGCCAGCTCACCCGTTCGTTCAATAAGATGACGTCGGAGCTCAAACGTAGCCAGGAGGAAACTCTATCTGCCGCTAAGTTCGCTTTCGCCGGTCAGCTGGCGGCCATGGTCGCCCATGAAGTCAGAACTCCTCTGACCGTCATGAGGTCATCCGCCCAGCTTCTCACCGCCACCCCCTCTGACGATCAACAGAATCACGAGCTCGTCGAGACAATCGTCGCCGAAGTCGACCGCATCCAGAGAGTCGTCAACGGACTGATCGAACTCGCCCGCCCCCTGGAGCAGAAGCTCGAGCCGGTCGATCTCAGGGAGCTGCTGACGCGTGCCTTCGATTTCACCCACGCGGAGGCCGCTCGAAAACAGATCCGGATCACATCAGACCTCTCGGTCGACCCGGGCCCCGCACTCTGCGATCCCGATCAGATCTACCAAGTCATCCTCAATCTCGTCGTCAATGCATTGCAGGCGCTCGAGAACGGCGGAACCATCCACCTTCGGACGCTCCCGCGCGAATCGGATCAATGCGGTTTCGAGATCAGCGACGACGGGCCGGGGCTGCCCGAACACCTCACCGACGACATGTTTCACCCCTTCGTCACAGGACGTGAAGACGGTACCGGACTCGGTCTCGCGTTCGTCGATCGCGTCGTCAAAGCGCATGGAGGCCGCGTCGAAGTCCAGACCCGATCAGGGCATGGCACGGTCTTTGCGATCCATCTTCCGGCAACGGAGGACAAGAAATGACCAAGATACTCATTGTAGACGACGACCGTCGCATGCGCCGCACCCTACAGATCGTCATCGAGCGAATGGGTTTCGAGTCCGTGGCGGCGATGGACGCTGCGGAAGCGCGCGAGCATATCGCGAACACAGCCTTCGATCTCGTCCTCACCGATCTCAAGATGCCCGAGACCAGCGGCGTCGAGCTCCTGCAGGAGATCCGTGCCACGCACCCGACGATCCCCGTAATCGTCATCACCGCGTACGGCACCATTCAAACCGCGATCGAGGCGATGCGACAAGGCGCATCCGACTTTGTCCTCAAACCGTTCGACAATGACAATCTCGAGTTCATCATCAATCGATCTCTGGCGCTCGAGCGCTATCGCAACGAGAACAACTTCCTGCGCAAGCAAGTGGAGGACTCATGGGCCCCCGAAGAAGTGTTTCTCTCTTTGTCGAGCATGCAGGGGGTGGCTGAAATCATCGAGCGCGTGGCACCGACGACCAGCCCGATCCTGGTCACCGGCGAAACCGGAACCGGCAAGGAACTTGCCGCTCGCTGCATTCACAAACGCAGCCCGCGGAGCAACGAACTGTTCGTCCCGCTAAACTGCGCGGCGCTGCCAGGAGAGCTCCTCGAAGCAGAGCTCTTCGGACACGCGCGAGGCGCCTTTACCGGAGCAGAGCAAGAACGCCAAGGGAAGTTCGAGCTAGCCAACGGAGGCACCCTCTTCCTCGACGAGATCGGGGACATGCCGATCACCCTGCAAGCAAAACTGCTGCGCGTCCTGGAAGACGGGATCGTCGAGCCGCTCGGTACTAACAAACGCGTTCGAGTAGACATTCGAGTGATCTCGGCAACGAACCAAGACATGCGCCAGGCGATCGCTGACAAGCGCTTCCGCGACGACCTCTACTACCGCATCAACACGATCGAGTTGCGCCTACCGCCGCTGCGCGATCGCACCGGCGACCTCGACACCCTCGCGCCGCTCTTCCTCGAACGCTACGCGATGGAAATCGGCAAGCAGGCGCCAACTTTGACCGACGATGCGCTCGAATTGCTGCGTCGCTACGACTGGCCGGGAAACGTTCGCGAGCTGCGCAACGTAATGGAACGCGCCGCCGTCTTATCCAATCACGACATACTCGCCAGCGACTTCTTTGCACCAGTCCTTCCAGTAAAACCGGAAGACAGCTCACCGAATCCCGGCAATGAGTCTGATCCCCGCGAGGACCTAGCCGAAGGGCGACTCGTCCCCGCCGTCGAAGCGTTTGAGCGCCGCATGATCCTTCGCGCCCTGGATCAAACGAAAGACAACAAAGCGAAGGCAGCCCGAGCCCTCGGCATCAGCGAAAGAAATCTCTGGTACAAACTGCGTAAACACAGCCTCTGACTCCTTCGATTTCGGCACCACTGAGGTCTGCACTTCGCGCACGAATCTTCTCGGTTCGATCCGGATCGGCCTGCACGATCTTTCACCATGCAAGACAATCGAAAACGCGTGCGACCCGGCGGTGATCTTCTGCCGATTGGCATGAAACGTGCCCTGTTAGCCCGACAACCCTACCGTCGAGGCAACGCGAACGTCCATGCCAGCCACAGAAACACAAAGACAACCTGAAGCCGCCACCAACGAAATTGCGATCTCCGTAATCGTCCCAATCTTCAACGAGTTACGCAATATCCCGACATTGCACGAGCGGCTCAAGCAAACCCTTGACTCAGATCATCGTCTCTCCGAGATCATCTACGTCGACGACGGGAGCAGTGACGGCTCTCTAGAACTGCTGAGCGATCTTTGTCGTAGCAGTGAGCGGGTGAAAGTACTTCAACTGAGCCGCAATTGGGGTCAGCACGCCGCCGTACTGGCAGGCTTCGCCGCTGCTCGCGGCGCGGTAGTCGCAACACTCGATGCGGACCTACAAACTCCGCCAGAAGAAATTCCGAAACTCGTCGATAAACTTGAAGAGGGTTTCGACGTAGTCGGAGGATGGCGGGAAGATCGACACGACCCGTGGCCACGCCGCCTTGCTTCTAAGATCATCAACCGAGCCACGTCAGCCGCCGTCGGCATCGAAATGCGCGACTACGGCTGTATGTTACGCGTCTACAGTCGCGACATCATCGACCAAATCATCGCATGCGGGGAACGTTCGCTGTTCATCCCAGCCCTCGCCAACACTCTCGCACGGCGGAGCGTGGAAATCCCAATTCGTCACGCGAAGCGAATCGCCGGCGAGTCGAAGTACAAGCCCATGCGCCTTCTCCGGCTGGCCTTCGACCTTCTCACCGGCTTCTCTCTTCTGCCGATCCAACTCGTCTCTCTCGCCGGTACGTTCGTGTCGCTTGCCGGAGTCGGATTCGGCGCTTTTCTCTTTCTCCGCCGGATCATCGTCGGCCCAGAGGTCGAGGGGGTGTTCACCCTCTTCGCGATTCTCTTTGTGTTCCTCGGCATCCTCATCCTCGCCGTCGGACTTGTCGGCGAATACATCGGCCGCATCTACATGGAGGTCCGACGCCACCCGACCTACGTGGTCGCAGCGGTCCACGGCGAAGATCCGCAACGTCCCGGTCTCATGAGGTCTTCTGGATGAGTTGCGTCGTCTTCGCCTATCACGACATCGGCTACGTGTGCCTACAGTCTCTGATCGAGATGGGAGCTTCGATCAGGGCCGTCTTCACACACGAGGACGATCCGTCCGAAACACGATGGTTCCGCTCGGTACGGGCCTTGGCGGAGCACCACCACATCCCTGTATTCACCGCGGTGCCCCGCGGCCCGCAATGGACCTCCCGACTGCGCGAGTGGAACCCCGATCTCATCTTCTCATTTCACTATCGACGCCTGCTCCCGGACGCGGTGCTCGAGACCGCGCGAGTCGGAGCAGTCAACTTGCACACATCTCTGCTACCTCGTTTTCGCGGGCGCTGCCCGGTGAACTGGGTCCTGGTTCGCGGCGAGCAAGAGACTGGCGTAACCCTTCACCACATGGTGCGCGAAGCCGACGCTGGTGACATCGTCGAGCAACAGAGAGTACCGATCGACACAGAAGACACAGCTCTCACTCTCTATCGAAAGCTGACAGGTGCCGCCTCGGCTTTGCTCCGCTCCGCCTATCCAAAACTACGGGACGGCAGTGCGCCAAGGGTTCCCCAAGATCCAAGTCTCGCCACCTACTTTCGCGGACGCACCGCAGCTGACGGACAGTTCGATTGGCAGTCCAGTGGTCAGGACATCTACAACTTGGTGCGAGCGGTCACTCATCCGTTTCCCGGCGCATTCACCGTAGCGCCGACCAAATTCTACATTTGGCGCTGCTCCCTGATCTCGGGATCTTCCGTGCCAGCCGCAACTCCTGGCCAAGTCCTCTCGGCTACGGACCACCTGGTCGTCGCAACCGGCGACCTTCCGCTCCGACTCAATCGCGTTCAAGCCGAAGGCGGCGTCGAGGAGTCGGGCATCGACTGGGCCGCGCGTCTCGGGGTCCGGGAAGGAGATACCCTCACATGAAGATCCTCATTACGGGCGGCGGAGGATTTGTCGGCTCACACCTCGCTGAGGCATTCCTGGAGCGCGGCGACGAAGTCTTTATCCTCGACATCGGGCCGAACACAAAGGTGCGTCACCTGAACCAGAACCCGGATTTTCACTTTATCCACAGCAGCATCTTCGACGACGCAATTCTCGAGGGACTGATCACAAAAGTCGATTTGGTCTACCACCTCGCAGCGGTCGTCGGAGTCGAACACTACGTCGGCGACCCGCACCAAGTGCTCAGCGTCAACGTCAACGGTACGCAAAACGTCCTCAAGTTGGCCTTCAAGCACCAGAAAAAGGTCGTCTTCAGCTCAACCTCAGAAGTTTACGGCCGTAACCCCAAAGTCCCCTGGAGCGAGGACGACGACCGCGTCCTCGGGTCAACCCGCATCGATCGTTGGTGCTACGCCACGTCAAAAGCAGTCGGAGAGCACTTCGCCTTCGCCTACCAACGGATGGGATTGCCGGTCACGATCGTACGCTACTTTAACGTCTACGGCCCGCGACTGGATGCGCTCGACGTCGGGCGAGTCATCACCATCTTCCTCGGCCAGGCATTGCGCAACGAACCACTTACGGTCGTCGGGAATGGACAACAGACCCGATGCTTTACGTTCTGCAAGGACGCCGTCGAGGCTACCGTCGCGGCCGGCATCGGAAGCGGCACAGACGGACAGATATTCAACATCGGGACAGAGGTCGAAAGCACCATTTACGAACTCGCGCGCAAGATCGTCGATCTCACCGGCTCGCAAAGCGAGATCTGTTTCGTACGCGAAGAATCGATCTACGGCGAGAGCTACGAAGACATCCCGCGACGAGTTCCGGACGTGAGCCGGATGCACCAAGTACTGAACGTCCACGCGAGAACGTCGCTGGATGAGGGACTGCGCGAGACGATCCATTGGTTCTGCAAACAGCCGGGAAGCCGACAAAGACACAAGCAAACCCCTCAGCTCGCCTCGGTCGCGGGATAGTCTGAAAATGTCTGCACCGCGCCTTGCTCTCAAGGTCGATATCGATACCTACGCCGGCATGCGCGACGGAGTCCCGGCGATCAACAAGCTACTGCGAAGCCGCGGGATTCGCGCGACATTCTTCGTCGCCTGCGGGCCCGACCACTCCGGCCGCGCGATCCGCCGAATCTTCCGCAAGGGCTTCCTCCATAAAATGATCCGCACCAACGCCCCGAAGCTCTACGGTTGGCGCACACTGCTTTACGGAACCATCTTGCCCGGACCCCAGATCGCCCAGTCTTTTGCTTCGCAATTGCGCGACCTCGATCGCGAGCACGTTGTCGGTGTGCACGGATACGATCATGTGTACTGGCAAGACCGTCTCGCAGGCCTCGATTCAGAGGATATCGAAGCCGAGCTCTGGCGCGGGCTCGTCGTCCTGAGCGAAATCCTGCACCGACGACCCCACTGCTTCGCAGCGCCGGGCTGGCAGTGCAACGATGCAAGTCTGGACGCCCTCGCCAACGCCGCCCTCGACTACCAGAGCAATACCCGAGGTCGGCACCCCTACATCCCCATCGGTACCGCGGGCGAGTGCGCCACGCCCGAAATTCCCACTACATGGCCCACTCTCGACGAGATCATCGGGACCTGCGAGTGGGACCATCGATCCATGAGTCGGTTCTACGAGTCGCAGATCAAAAACGAGCTGAACGTTCACACGATTCACGCCGAGGTCGAGGGCACCAGATATCTCTCGCTCTTCGAAGCAGTACTCGACGCCCTGCGAGATCAGGTCGACTTCGTCACTCTCGACGACGTCGCACAAGGTCTTCAACCGGGCGCACTACCCAGATGCCGGATCGTCAACCGACCGGTCTTCGGACGCTCCGGCTCGGTCGCGACACAAGCGACCGAACGATGAGCGGGACACCGGCCGAGAACGAATTCGAAATTGGAGTGACCCCGGGCCCGCACCGCCCGACCGCGAGAGGAGACTCTCGCACGGCGAGCGCCAACCCAACCCACTCAAAAACCAGCACGGCCGTCTGGGTCCAGGCGGCTGTGCTGGCGGTTGCTGCGACAGCGCTCTACCTCTACGGCATCACCGGCTTCCCGCTGGCAGAGCCGGATGAGGGTCGATACGCGGAGATACCGCGAGAGATGTTGCTGAGCGGAGACTGGGTCACTCCGCGACTCAACTTCGTCAAGTATTTCGAGAAGCCGCCGCTGGTGTACTGGGCAACCGCCCTGTCTTTCCTCGCCTTCGGAGAAAACGAATTTGCCGCAAGACTCCCCTCGACGCTCGCCGCGCTCGGTACGATCGCACTAACCGCGATCCTCGCCGCAAGTGCCTACGGTCCAAGCACCGCTCTGTTGGCATCGACGATCTTGGCGACCAGCCCGTTCTTTGCGTTCATGGGCATCATCCTCACCCTCGACATGTCTCTGACGTTCGCAATCACCCTGTGTTACACGGCGACTTGGCTCGCATACCAACGTGGTCACCGGCCCCTGTATCGACTGACGTGGATCGCAGCCGCGCTCGGGGTGCTCATCAAGGGGCCCGTTACCGCCGTCCTCGCCTTCGCGGGACAGGCGCCGTTCCTGCTCGCGCACGGCGGCTTTCGTCAACTGCGTGTGGCAGCCGAAGGCAAGGGCATCCTACTCGCGGCGGCGATCGCTGTGCCTTGGTTTGTGCTAGTCAGTCTCGCGAACCCCGAGTTCGTCGAGTTCTTCGTCATCGATCAACACATTGCCCGCTACCTGTGGAAGAACGAGCACGGCCAACCGCTGCTCTTTTTCATAGCCTTGGTTCCGGCGATGATGTTGCCCTGGAGTCTCGCTCCACTGTTTCAGTGGCGTGAATGGCGCACCCGCCTATCACCGCGCGCTTGGTCGCCCGCAACCAGGCTCCTCGTGCTTTGGGCCACCGTGATCATCGGATTCTTTAGTCTATCGGGATCGAAACTCGCGACCTACGCCCTGCCAGCACTGCCACCGATCGCAATCCTCTTGGCGCGCGGGATGATCGCCACACACACAACCGAATCGACATCGTTCTTTCGCAACATCGCCGCGGCGATGTTCCTCCTCGGCGTTACGGCGGCTGTCTGCGGAGTTGTTCTGCCCCATTTTAACGACCACTGGCGAGTCATCTTCTTGCGTCCGACCCTACTCCTGGCCGGACTCGTGCTGGCCGGATCCGCCGTCGCCCTGCGCGCCACTGCCGATAGGCCGACGTTGGCGATCAAGGTTCTCTCCGCTGCGATGCTGCTGTTTCTACTGTCGGCAATGTCCGGGCGCGACGTGGCGGGTCACTACAAAGATCTCAGCCAAGCCGCTGCCCGAGTCATGCAGCCGGGCGATCGTCTCGTCGTGTTTCGGCACTACGTCCAAGGCGTCCCGTTCTACTCGGGACAGCGCCCCGTGATGGTCGAAAGCTGGGGCGAGCTCGGCTTTGGAAGCCGGCAAGGAGATCAATCCGAGTATTTCTGGGCCAAGACAGACCAGCTGCTCGCGCGCTGGACAGGGGCGGAACGGCTATTCCTCATCATCAACCGCAAGGAGCTAGCCGCACTCGCCCCTCCCTTGCCCGAACCACACACGATGATCGCCAGCCAAGGCAAGAAGGTACTGTTGGTCAATGAAGCCAGTCCATCACGACATGACTGAGGACAGCGTCTCGATGACGTAGTCTTGTTCGGCATCCGTCAAGGACGGGTGTAACGGCAAGGAAAAGATCTGCTCGGAAGCCCGCGTTGCCACCGGCAGTTCGCGCGAGAGATCGCCCATCAGGTTGCGGTAGTACGTCAACCGATGCACCGCCAAGAAGTGGAGCCCGACACCGACACCACTCTCGATCAGACGAACCATGACCTCCTCGCGTGTCGTATCCGGCTTTGCAACCCGCACCACATACAAATGATGCGCATGCTTGATCGGGTAGCTCACGCGGCCGAGCGCTTCGATCCCGGGCAAACCTCGCAGCGCTTCGTCATAGCGCGCAGCCAGTGCGGCCCGACGTTCGATAAAGACGTCTAACTTTTGCAATTGATGCAGGCCCAAGGCGGCTTGCATGTCGGTCATGTTGTATTTGAAGCCCGGCGAGACAACGTCGTAATGCGGCAGTTGGGTCGTGCCGTAGGCACCCCAGGCGTCGCGTTCGACGCCGTGGAACCGACTGAGACGAAGTCGCCGACTCAACTCCTCATCCGCGGTCACGATCATCCCGCCTTCGGCGGTGGTGATGTTCTTGATCGGGTGAAAGCTGAAGACCGCGGCGTCCGAGTCCGACCCAATCGGCTTGCCGCGCAGCTCGCTGCCGAGCGCATGCGCGGCATCTTCGATGATGCGAACATCTCGACCGGCACAACACTTTCGCAACGCGTCCACGTCGACTGCTTGGCCGGCGAAATGCACCGGCACAATCGCGACAGTCCGATTGGTCAGCCGCCTCGCAACATCGTCGAGGTCGAGATTGAGCGTCTCGGGGTCGACATCGGCCAGGACAGGACGACCGCCCGCCAACACGATGGCATTGACCGTCGCCGGCCACGTCATGGTTGTCGTAATCACTTCATCGCCGGGATGGCGGCAGACCTCCGACATCAGGAGATGCAAACCAGCGGTCGCCGAAGAAACGGCCACTGCGTGGGGCGCTCTCACATAGTCCGCCACCTCGCGTTCGAAACGCTGGCAGCGCGGTCCGCTGGTGATCCAGCCCGAGCGCAGGCATTCAACTACTTCGCCGATTTCTTCTTCCCCGATCGAGGGTTTCGAAAACGGAATCTGAATGGGCGGGGCCTGGATCGCAGGTTTGGCCAGGTGCATCGCAACTCCTTCAGAACAATGTTGAAAACGAGGAAAAGAAGCCTTCGGAGGTACTGCTCGCTACGTCGCTCACGATCCGGTACTCCATCTTCACGACCACGAACGAAAACGGCTTGAAGACGCCGCCCAGCGTGAACAGGTCGACCGGCGGATCGTCCGAAGCGGGGTCGAAGTGCTCGTAACGACCGACGAGGTGAAAGCGCCGCCCGACGTCGACCACGCCTTGTGCATAACCGCCCCACTGCGAAGTTCTCCCCTCACGACCTTCCTCATAGAGAAGCTCGCAAAGAGCTTCACCGCGTTCGCCGCGCCAAAAAAAATGCAAGCCCGAAAGTTGCGACCAGCGAGTTCCCAGCTTCGTAAGCTCGTAAGTACCGCCGACCTTCCAGTTGGCCTCCGAGCCGTACTCCAACTGCAATCCGGCCGTGTAGTCCGCCGGCACGAGCTCCGGATCATTTTCGAGCGGTGCGAAGAACTGGGTAAAGATCGCGTAACCGAGAGTTTCCCCGAGCGCGGGCACAGCGCCTTTGGCCATCAAGCCGCTGGTCGTGGCCTGGAACAAGCTTTCCTCGATCACCAGCGGCGCCTCGGTCGTCCAAGTCAGCGGCGGCGCCAGGATCAGGTTCCAATAGCCAACTGGTGTCAAGAAGGTCCCTGCGCGAATTCGCGGCCCGCTCGGCAGCGCCACCTCAGCGAACAGACGGCGCGCGTCGACAGCCAGGTTCTGGGAGCCGCTGCTGATCTCGTCCGCGGTAAAGACATCTTTGACCTGCAACTCGCCTACCGCGTGCAACCAAGAGTTCACCTCGTAGATCAGGAAGACGTTAACGCCGTCTACCGCGAATTCGACGGTTTCGTTGGTCGTCTCGATCTTCACATTGGTGAAGCCGCCGACCGTTGCGCCGGTGGACCCCAGGCGCAAGCCGCGGCCCGGACGATAGGTGAAACACGGGTCGGGGTCCGGCCCGTTTTCAATCGCCACAACCCCACTGGCAGCGGCAAGTCCCCAAACCAACAACCAGCGCAGGACCCTCACGAAAAGAGGCCGCAAAATTGTCGCCGGTATTGAATCGGGGGCAGCACTCCCTCAAACAAGCAGACACCGTGCCAGCCAAACCGACGACACCGACGGAGCCCCGCGTCGAGAATCCAGGTAAAGACGCTCGAACCACGCCACAACTGGCAGGACAACTTGCGCCGCCGACCGCAAGAGGTTGCAGGCTCCCCGTGAAATTGTCGGGACGGATTGTCGGAACGGAACTCCCGTCAGCGGAGGGTCAAGATGACGACGACCGAGTCGCCGGGCTCAGCTTTCGTGGTGTAGCCGATCGCGTTCTTCTTGGACGCGACATAGCGCAACACAGCTTCATCCGAGGCCAAGGTCGCCGGTGGAAACTCACCGGCCTCGAAGTAGCGCTGGTTCCAGTATGAAGCCAGCCGGCGACTCCCCTGGCCGAGCAGTCGTTTGGAAAAGAGCTCGCGCGCCTGACTTCCGGCCTCTCGATTAATCGGTATCACCGGCGTGCCATCTTCCCAAAAGAGTCGCTGCCTGAGAAAGATCGCGCGCAGGGTCGCTTTGGAGATGTCCGCCGCACGCGACGGATGGGCGACGACAAAGACGGGAGGATTTTCCTCCGCCAACATCGGCAAGGCGAGCCAACAAACCAGCGCCCCGCCGGCAAACAGTGATCGCCGCCACATATCAAAAGAACGTCGTGAACGAGAAGAAGAACCCATCGAGGTCCTCGCCCGTCAGGCCGCGGTCACCAAACCTGTACTCCGCCTTGAGGGCCATGAAAGGCAGCGGCCGGTAGACTCCTCCGAAAGTAAACGTGTGCACCGAGTTCTGGTTGGACGGCGGCGCCAAGTGCTCGTACCGAGCAACCAGGCTAAACGGTTCGACGACCTCGACGACGCCCTGCAGATAACCACCCCACTGCACGCCCTCGAGGTGAATGTCCTCGACATACGCCTCGACTTGACTAGCGAAACGACCCTGCTGCCAGACACCGTGCACGGCGCCGAGATGAGACCAGACGTTGTCGGTCTCGGCCGACTGAAAACTCGCTCCCACCGACCACGACGGCCCTCGATCGTAGGTGAGCCTCAGCCCCCCGGCATGATCAGCCGGCTTGAGATCCGGGTCACTCTCCAGAGGATCCAAGAAGTGACCAAACACTGCGTACCCGACTCGACCACCGAGAGCTCCGACCGTCCCATGCACCATCGCCCCGGTGGTCGTTTGTTCGAAAAAAGTCTCTTCGGCGATGAGCGGAGCCTCGGTCGTCCAGGTCAAAGGCGGCGCGAGGATCAGATTCCAATAGCCGATCGGCGTGAGGAACGTGCCGACGCGAACGCGCACTTCATCCGACACAGTAAGGTCGGCGAACAGGCGCCGTACATCAAACGCGAAGTCATGAACGCCGGAGCGATCGCGGTCCCAGGCTACGACATCCTTGAGCTGCAGATCCGCAACACCGCGCAGCCTCTCGAAATAGTCGAAGATCAGGAAGAAGTTCAGCAGATCGAGCGTCAGCTCCTCGCCCGACTCGTCCGTGCTCTCCAACTTGAGATTGGTGAAACCACCCAACACCAGCCCAAGCGATTCGTGCCGCAGCCCACGGCCCGGCCGATAACTAAGGTCGCCACGCGAGAAGATAGGAACTTCGCCGAGAGCGGCCGAGTCCGCCGCGGGCTCATCCTGCGCAGCCGCCGGCGCGAACCCGCCGAGAAACAGACAGGTGGCCACTGCCGCGACCCAACGTCGGACAAGCCGTCGGCCAGCCCCGCAATCGCGTGCGTCGATGTTCCTGAAAGTGGGTCGCATAGAGTCGCGCTCGGGGAAAACCAATAGCAGCGACTTCGGAATTGACCAAGGAGTCGCGCAGCGAGCAAGCACCCCGGAAATCACCCGCGAGCGAGGAGTAAGTATCAGAGATCCCGCCAAGAAGCGTGCCGACCTCTCCTCGAGGTGTCACCACGGCAACTCTTTGACATCGTTCCGTTATACCTGCTCTGGCTGCCGCCGAATTGAATGAACAACTGCGCCGGGTACCCCTGCTCTGTCTGCCGTGAACCGGAGAAGTCGTCTAGCGCAACTGGTTCTAGGCAGACCTTGGGACCTCTAGCTTCACTCCGGTCTCTTGTTCGGACACCTTCCACAGTGTCTCGATTGCTTTCGATAGGCCTATTCGGCGCAAGATCGGGCGGCGCACGGCGGCGCCGTTGTTGACGAAGCGCGGCGCGTAGAACTCGCCGCCCTTTGCAGCTGGATCGGTCGCCGCTCGCAGTTGCGGCTGCGCGCCTTCTCGAGGACTCATCCCGGTCGCCCCCGCCATCCCGTGAAAGAATCGCTGCGTAAGACCACCTCCAGACGCTTCTACGCTGCGCGCCTGCAACTCGGTGTCGGTGAGCCCCGGGTGTGCCACCAAACTTGCTGCCCGCACGCCAGCCGCCTCGAAGAGACGCTGCAAGCCGATGCCAAAGTGGAAGTTCGCGAGCTTCGACTGCCCGTAGGCCTTCCACGGACCGTAGTTCCCGCGCAGATGGGGATTCTTCGGGTCCACCGCGAATCCGATATGGTGCGCTGTGCTAGTCACCGTCACGACACGCGCCGACTCGGCGAACAACAACGCCGGCATCAATGCCGCGGTGAAGACGTAGTGCCCGAGGTGGTTGGTGCCGAACTGCATCTCAAAGCCATCGGCGGTCTGCTGTTCGGGCGTCGCCATCACGCCGGCGTTGTTGACCAAGATGTCAACCTTGTCATGCCCGGCGAGAATCTGCTCCGCGGCTTTGCGAACCGACTCCAACGACCCCAAATCGAGCGCGACGATCTCGAGCGACGCGGCCGGATTGCCGGCGCGGATATCAGCCTCAGCGGCGGCGGCCTTCTGCTGATTCCGTGCCGCCATGACGACGTGAGCACCTGCCCCCGCGAGAGCACGTGCGGTCTCGAGACCCAGGCCACCGTTCGCGCCGGTCACAACTGCCACGCGGCCCGTCTGATCGGGGATATCGGAATTCGTCCAAGCCATCGGTGACTCCTCTCGGTGCGAACAGATACACTGAAACAAACGACCGATTGCAAGCCCGGGCGGTTCGGTTGGCAGTCGGCCTCTCGATCGGGGGCTTTGCTACCCCTACAAGAAGTATCCGGCAGAGGATCGCACGGCGCTCCGTGGCTTCGGCGGCGCGCGGTTGTTATGACAAGGGGCTTCCCCATGAATACGACGCATGAGGGCCGATCCAGCCCAACGAACACTCATTCGGCCGGTCCTTCGTTCGCCGAAGCGCTGCGGGTCTGGCTGAGGGTCGCGGCGCTCAGCTTTGGTGGTCCGGCCGGCCAGATCGCTGTCATGCATCGTATCCTGGTCGACGAAAAGCGCTGGGTCACCGAAGAAAGGTTTCTCCACGCTCTCAACTACTGCATGCTGCTGCCCGGCCCTGAGGCACAGCAGCTGGCGACCTACATTGGATGGCTACTGCACGGCGGCGCCGGGGGACTCGCCGCGGGCATTCTGTTCATCATTCCGGGATTCGTCGCAATCCTGACTCTCTCCATCCTCTATGGAGCTTTCCACGGTAGTACGCTCGTAGCGGCCTTGTTCTTCGGCTTGAAGGCTTCGGTGCTCGCCATCGTCATCGAAGCGGTCTTACGAATCGGCAAGCGAGCATTGCGCAGCACTCCGATGGTCGCGATCGCCGGCGCTTCGTTCGCCGCGATCTTTTTTGTCCAGGTACCGTTCCCGGCAATCATCATCAGCGCTGCGGTCGTAGGAATCGCCATTCAGCACTGGCTACCGGAGGGTGCCAAGTACGAGGCAGACATCGATGAAGTCGCAGCCGCTGCCCACGACCAAGCCAAGCATCGAGACTTTTCTCAAACGACACTGCGGCGCGCGCTGCGCATCACTGCCGTTTGCGTGCTGCTGTGGGTCACGCCGATCGCAATCTTGGCAGGCCTATTGGGCGCGGAGCATGTCTTCGTGCGTGAGGGGATCTTCTTCGCCAAAGCCGCCGTCGTAACCTTCGGCGGAGCCTACGCCGTCCTGGCCTACGTCGCGCAGATGGCGGTCGAGGTGTACGGCTGGTTGATGCCCGGCGAAATGCTCGATGGGCTCGGGATGGCCGAGACAACGCCGGGGCCGCTGGTCATGGTCGTCCAATTCGTCGGCTTCATGGCGGCATATCGCAACCCGGCACCATTCTCCCCAATCGGAGCCGGGGTCATCGGGTCGCTGGTCACTGTGTGGGTGACTTTCGTTCCGTGCTTTTTCTTTATTTTCGTCGGGGCACCCCACATCGAACAATTGCGCGACAACAAGAGTCTGAGCTCGGCTCTTTCGGCGATCACCGCAGCTGTCGTCGGCGTCATCTTGAACCTTGCAGTATGGTTCGGACTCCATGTTTCGTTCGCGACCCTGGACATGCAGCAGTGGGGACCATTCCGCTTACTGGTACCTCAACTGGCCAGCGCAAACTTGGGATCGATCCTGATTACCGCCGCGGCATGCGTCGCCCTTTTTCGTCTAAAATGGGGGATGCTGCCGACCCTCACTGCATCGACGCTGGCTGGAGTTCTCTGGTCGATTGCTTTGTAATCGCTGCGCCTTTTGCTTCACATCACCAGTAAGATACGATCAATTCTCGATTCGAGGAGACAAACATGAGCGGCGGAACGAAAGTCATCATCGGAGCCATCATCGCAGTCGTCGCGCTGTTCGCCTGGATTGCCATCGACCTGCGATCCGACCGGACCCATAACGATTTGCCTCAAACGGCCTCGAGCGGACGCCGCGTCGAGCCACGCAACCAACCCGCTGCCGGATCCGAGCGGGTCCGCGGCGGTCGCCACGACAGCACCAACAACGATCATCCGGCGAGCGCGCCGCGGCCAATTCCCAAACAGCAACGCGCAGAAACGCGCAGCGGCGCCTCTCGGGCTCCCGACCGAATCGCGAAAGCCGTTCGCAAACCCGATCCGGCGCCAAACCAACCGAACCAAGGCAATGAGGCCGCCGCCGCGGGTAACCAAAGGCAAAGAGGAAACACCGGTGGCTCCCTCGAACCGCAGCGCGGCGATCAGCATACCGGCAGCGAGTCTGGAAAACCCCCTTCCGCAGGAAGGGCAGACTCCGCAGAGCAAGCAAAAGATCAAGGCGCAGAAGCCCCTCCGCAGCGCTACGTCCCAGCCCCTGGCGATCTAAAGCCGTTCGCCGATCTCAGCAACAGCGAGCTCAGCAAACGAGAAATGGACGGGCTGGATCTCGAAGGTGCGGACTTCACCGATGCCAAACTCGCCCAGGCAACCCTGCGAGATTCAGATCTCGCAGGAGCAATCTTTCAGAATGCCGATCTGACGCGGGCCGATCTGCGCCGAGCGATCGTCACCACCGCCGACTTCAGCGGGGCGCAACTCAGCCAAGCGGACTTCCGCGGTTCCGACATGTCGGGAACCAATCTAAGCGACAGCAATCTCAATCGGTCCAACTTCGGCGGCGTCGCGTTCACAAACGCCGATCTGTCAGGAGCCGACCTACGGGACGCCGTTCTCTTCGGCACCGATTTCCGCGGTGCCAATCTCGAAGGTGCCGACTTCGAGAACGCAGACTTGCGCGAAGCCAATCTGGGCGACGCTGACCTCAACGGCGCGCTGAACCTCACCTGTGACCAGATCACCCAGGCCCGATTGTGGGAAGACTCGTTCCGACCAGAGGAGCTAGCCTGTGGCGGGGTGCTTCGTCAGTAATACCAACCGGCGCTAGGCTCGGCAGCGCTCCGCCAAACAGCGAAGGCCTTCGCCCAAGCCGCCGGAGACCGAAGCGCTGGTCGGCCGCACGGCGGTCCACCAAGGCGGTCTCTCGCCATCATCCTCGAGGAGGATCAAGTGGCTCGCCGCTTCAGCGAACACTTCGGCGTACTCGCTCGGGCGAATATCGAAATCGAGAAATGCGACCCTCGGGTCCGGAGAGTAGCCTTCGACGGCCGGCTTCTCGCGAGCAAAGGCAAGCTTCGTCCGGGCTGGGTCCGGCACAGCACCGCCCCCCAACAGGCCACGCCCGGGACCGAGCAAAGCGGCCGGCACCGAGTCGGGTCGCCCACCGGCCAGGAGCAACGCGACATACGCTCCCACCCCGAGGCCGGCGATCGCCGCCGTGCCAATGTGCCGCAGGGCAGCATCCGCATCGCCGGCCAGCAACTCCGGCGTGTACGCCCCTCCCCGCACCGGGCCAGAGCTTCCGTGGCCAGAGAAGTCGAGAGCAAACACTGGCCCGTCCCAGACAATCGCCGGGTCGCGACCATCGCCCCATGAATCACTGGTGGCGCCGAGCTCGTGCAGTAAAAGCAGCGGCAACCCGCTGGTCGCGCTATTGCGTTCGGTCAAGGCCAGCCGAACCCTTCCGTGCACCAACTCGATCATGCGGCGAGAAACTCGAGGATTGCCTTGGCCGTTTCGCGCGGCTTCTCCATGTGAACGAAATGACCCGCCCCATCGATCGTAACTCTGCGCACATCACGGATCATCGCCAGTCGCGGATCGAGAATCTCTGCCGGCAGCGGTCCCCAGGTGTCGGGCTCCGATCCGGTAATCGCCAACATCGGGACCTGCAGCGCCCTGTAGCCCGGCGCGATCCACTCCGGGCGCCAGGGTCCAAAGGTGAAGGCCATGTGCGGGTCAGACTTCCAACACCACTCTCCGTCCACCTCGCGCGCACCGTGGTAAGCGAAGAAGCGCAACCAATCGGCGTTCAGACGCGGGTTCTGCGAGCCGCGACGTTCGACGAGCTGCTCGAAATCTTGGTAAGACCGCCACGACTTGACCTCCGCCGCCGAGTGACGCGCCTTCAAGAACTCGCGAAACCGCTCGGGAGTCGGCTCCTGGCTCTCAGCCAACGGAGGCGGTCCGAATCCGTCGATGTTGACAACTTTGCGGACTCTGTCGGGCGCTGAACTCGCCGCGTCCGTCGCTTGCCCACCGCCCTTGCTATGGCCAACGACGAAGCAAGGACGATCGATCCACTCCAGCACGTGGACGATGTCGAGAATGTCGAGCGGCCAGTTGTAAGCGTCCGCCCAATCAGAATCACCGTGGCCGCGCGCGTCGATCGCGACCACCCGAAATCGCTCCGCGAGGATCGGAGCAACGACGGCGAAGCCCAGAGCGTGGTCGAACATTCCGTGACACAGGACGACGGGAAAGCCGTCCGGATCGCCCCATTCGACAACGTTAATCCTCAGACCCACCGACTCGACGAACGCCTGCCGCTCCGGCAACATCGCACCCGGGTACTCTATCTGCAGGCCATCTACCACGGGCGCACGCTAGCGAGGGCGCCACCGCGGTTCAATCACCCTCCACAGACGTGGCAAAGGCAAGTCGAGCCTGACCTGTCGGAACCCGACATTTGCGCGCCGAGTGCTATGTGTACGACGGGTCGATCTCGAGATCGTTCTTGGCGCGCCACTCGCCGAGATCTTTTTCCATCTGCGCGTCGTACGAGTCGCGCAGCAACACGATCCCCTCGTCACCGATCCGCGCCGTCGAGCGACCACAAAGCGTAAACGGATCGACGCCCGACTTGGTGTAGTGAACCTTCCAATCAGCGCTGAATTCGTCTCCATCCACCGACGGATCCCCGACGATCTCGATCTCGCGATTGTCGAATCGTCGATCGAAGCCGTCCAGTGACTTCTTAAACCCGGCAGCAATTGCCTCCGGACCGTTCAAGACACAAGCGAAGCTACCACCAACGATTTCGTAGGTCGCTTCCGAGGAAAAATGCGGGAGAATACGCGACCAATCGTCGTCCGAGTAAGACGCTTCAAAATCCGCCGCGTAGGCCATGAACTTGTCGAGTGTATTCATGGCAAAAGGCTATCGCGAAACGCCGGGGCCGTCACTACCACCGCCCTGACCGCGACTGTGGTCCGCGCACTCCAACCGGCCGGCGGGAGATCAACCACGGCCGAGCGCATTGACCGCCGCCCTTCGCAGACCGGAATCCGGCGATTGAGCTGCTTTCTCCAAGGCAGAGCGAGCGACGGGATCACTTGGCCCCAGCTTGCCCATAGCCGCTGCCGTCGCTCGACACATTCGGGGATCGGCGTCTCGCAAGTAGCGCGTCAAATCGACGCAAGCCTGCGCGGGTGTCACCGCTGTCGCGGCCAGGGTCGCCAGGGCTGCCAGGCGAACCTCCAGATCCGCGGCGTCGAGGGCCGCGGAGGCCAAGGCTTCATCCTTGGCATCACCGCTCGCCAGATCGCGAAGACAATAGAGGGCCATCTTTTGACGACCACTGTTTCGATCCGCTGCGGCGGCGCGGACCACATCGAGCCCCTTCTCGCCGACGACACCTGCCCAGCGCACGATCAGACTATGCGCCGCCCAACGTCGATCGCGATCACTCGTCGCCAAAGCGTCGACCCAAATGCGCAGCGTGTCGATCGAAACCGCTGCGGCCTCGGAAGCCGCGAAAGCACCGCCCCAGCGCAGTCGCGGATCCGGCGAAGTCTGCGCTTCGCCAATCAATGCCGCGACACTCTTCCAACTCCCCGCTATTGATCCGGCAACTTCCGCGGCACGGCGCTGCACACGGCGATCGACGTCACCGAGACAACGACGTAACCCTGCGAGCACCGGATCGGAGATCTCGGTCAGCGCGGCGATCGAGTCGAGCGCTTCCATGCGACGCCCTCGATCCTCGCTGCGCAGATCGTCTACTGCGCTCACCGCGGCACTCCCGACAAGATCGCATCGCGGATCGCATCGCTGCCGCCAATGCCGAGCAGATAGTCACCGCGCCGACCGAAGACCGAGCGAAGAGCCGTCTCGATCTCATTCGCGTCATGCCTGCAGCCGCACAGGGCGGTCTCGATGCGTTCGACAAACGATGCATTGGCGATCAGGTCGCCGGACAAAACCACCCGCTTCATCACGCCATCGGAAATAGCGAAACGTACTTCAACCGGGCCAATCTGGCCCCAAACAGTTGCCACATGGGTCAGATCGTCCCCAAGGCGGCGAGCGCTGATCCAATTCTCCGCGAGCGAAGAATCCATCGGCTGACTTGCCCGACCGTCTCGATGACGGACGACACAGCCCAGTTGCTCTGCGAAACCGCGCCGCAGCAACGAAACCAACGTTTCAAAGTTCGCGGCCTCCGGCCATGAACGCACGAGCGACGTCACCTCCCCGGACGACACAATGGGGCAAAGGATCTCGCCCTGAGGATCGACGCGATCCAGAATCGATGGCAGCGCTGCGAAGTCGCACTCTGTCGCGATCGTCATCTCAAACGCCGCGCTGCCGCGATCTTCACACTCCAGCCCCAGCGCGGCCACAATCCGCTTATCGACGGTCACCACGTCTTTCCCCGGGTAGATCGGTTCGATGCCAACCGCCCGACAGGCTTTCAGGAAGCCGCGAACGTAACGGTTCAGGATGCGTGCCGCGTCCAACGAGCCCGGCAGGCCGTCGAGCTGCCAGTCGCGCTGCGGTATCATTAGCGAAAGGCCGACGAAGCCCGGACCCATCGGAGCGACCCGGCCGCCGGACAGCCGCCGATGCAATGCGTTCGAGGCTCGCAGCGGGGCAAGGTGAAAGCGCCCCAGCGAAACACCCTCCTCCGCCATTGAGTAGATAAATAGGGTCGGCGGTTTGAGCCCACCGGCAACCTGATCGAGTAGATCCAGTTGCACAGCGCAGCATTCCCGCGGGTTGGCGTCTGAAAATACAACGCACTCGAGTACTGCTTCCGGCTCCAACATCGTTTCCTAGAAAACACAGCACTCGCATCGCCGCGCCGCAACCCGAGTCAATCGAGGATTAAACCGACGTCGCTGACCGCGGGCTTTATTCACGGTCCGACATTGATAAGCTGGCTAAATGCCCACCTTCCGCGGACCCACGAACGCGCCGGGACTCCTCGCGCTGTTCGCACTCGTGTGGGCGGTCGGTTGTCCGCAACAACAGCGACTTCCATCGCGTCCGGCTCCGACACCGAGGATCGCGATCGCGGAACCGCGTATCGAGGCGCGGACCCACCCTGCATTCCGACTCATCGTGCGCGGCAACTCCCTCGACGAAGCATCTCGCCTGGTAGCGATCGATGTTCACATCAAGAACATCCACGATATCCCGCTTTCGATACGCCCCGACTTGATCAGAGTCGAGCTTCCCGACGGCTCCACGAGTCCCGCGTTGGACCAGCCCCGGGCCAAGGCGATTCTCCAGCGAACCCGCCTCGCACGGGCCGATCTCTACTACCTCGAGGAAGAGCCGCGACCGCGAGCCGGCGGGATCAGCGGTAGCGAGCGCAGCCGATTGCAGCGATATGTTGGCCGGCGGCTTCTCGACAACACCCGGCTCGGCCCCGGCGAGATCGTCACCGGGTACGTCGTCGTCGATACCCGCAAGTCTTTCGAATACCTCGGCGGCAGCGTGGTCGAGATCGTCGCTCATCCTTCTGAGCCAGGCGGCGGCCAGGGCCAGAAAGCCGACGACCGCTATCCGGTGCGGGTACTGCTCGGCGCACCGATCGATCCGCCTGAAGCCTGATGGGTGAAGCGTTCGAGCCAATCTCTCTCGAGATCGAGCACCAAGGTCGCGTGCTGCATGTCTTGGACTGGACCGGCCCCTCGGCGAGCTTGCCCATTCTGTGCATCCACGGCGGCTGCGCGAACGCCCACTGGTGGGACTATAGCGCCAACGCGCTGCGCAATCACCACCGCGTGCTGGCCCTGGATCTCGCCGGGCACGGGGATAGCGCTGCGATCGACGACGGCTCCTATTCTCTCGATTCGCACGCGTCCGATGTCGCGCACGTCGTGCGATCGCTGAACCTCGGCGGGTTTGCGCTCATGGGTCACTCCTTTGGCGGCTTCGTGTCGCTCGCAGCATTGCCCAAACTCGAGGAGCTGCGGGCGCTCATTCTGGTCGACAGTCGCGGCCATATACGGCAACGCTCTGCCCGCTACCTACGCGCTTTAGGCAAGTTTTCGAACCCACGCTACACGACACAAGCGGAAGCAATGCGCCACTTCCAGCTCCTGCCTCGCAAGACCTTCGCGAGCGAGGAAGTACTGGCGCACGTCGCACGACATTCGTTCCGCCGGGACGATTCGGGACAATGGTCGCTGGCTTTCGACCGCAGGGCACTGCGCGCCGCCCAGGAGAGACACTTCGACACCGAGATCGCCGCTCTACAGTCCCCGGCCCTGCTCATCCGCGGCAGTGAGAGTACGGCGCTCTCGGAAAGCGCCCTGGCCGAGCTCGGGCGCGAGATCCCGTCCGCCTCGTTGCGCGTCATCGCCGACGCCCATCATCACGTCATGCTCGATCAACCAACGCGACTCGCAAGGACAGTCGCGGAATTCTTGTCCGGACTACCTCGCTAGGAACACCCGCCGAGCCGTCCGTGGACGATTTGCTCAAAGATCGCTACTAAGCAGCTACAAGCATGGAAAAGATCGAAAGCAGAATACGGCCGACCGACGCAGACTTCGTGGCCAACCGCGACCACATGGAGGGGCTCGTGAGCCAGCTCAAAGAGCGGGTCGGGGCCGCCCAGGCCGGCGGCGACGAGCGCAGCCGCGAGCGGCACCACGGGCGCGGCAAGATGCTGGCGCGCGAACGGATCGAAGCACTCGTCGATCCCGACACTCCCTTCCTCGAACTCTCGACACTCGCCGCCAACGATCTCTACGACGGCGCCGCACCCAGCGCCAGCATGGCGACCGGCGTCGGCATGATCCAGGGCCGCCAGACCGTCATCGTCGCCAATGACGCCACCGTCAAAGGCGGCACCTACTTTCCGATGACGGTAAAGAAGCACCTGCGGGCGCAGGAGATCGCGCTCGAGAATCGCCTCCCATGCCTCTATCTAGTCGACTCGGGCGGCGCCTTCTTGCCGATGCAGGACGAGATCTTCCCCGACCGCGAGCACTTCGGTCGCATCTTCTACAACCAGGCGCAGCTCTCAGCACTCGGCGTCCCACAGATCGCCGTCGTCATGGGTTCTTGCACGGCAGGCGGCGCCTACGTGCCGGCGATGTGCGATGAGAACGTGATCGTAAGCGGCACCGGCACGATCTTTCTAGGCGGCCCGCCGTTGGTCAAAGCTGCGACCGGCGAAGAGGTCACCGCCGAAGAGCTCGGCGGTGGAAACGTTCACACCTCGATCTCCGGAGTGTCGGATCATCTGGCCAACGACGACGCGGATGCTGTGCGCATCACGCGCCAGATCTTCGCCAACCTCGGCCCCAGCCGACGCCCTGCCTACTCCCCGGAAACACCGGAGGATCCAGCCTACGACCCGAGTGAAATTTACGGCATCGTTTCGGCAGATCCCCGCAAGCCTTTCGACGTGCGCGAAGTCATCGCACGGCTGGTCGACGGCAGCCGCGTTCACGAGTTCAAACAACGCTACGGGAAGACTCTGGTGACCGCATTCGCCCGCATTCACGGATATTCGGTCGGCATCGTCGCGAACGACGGAGTTCTGTTCTCCGAATCCGCGCTCAAGGGCACACACTTCATCGAATTGTGCTGCCAACGCCGCATCCCACTTCTCTTTCTGCAAAACATCACCGGCTTCATGGTCGGCAAGCAGTACGAACAGGGCGGGATCGCCAAGGACGGCGCCAAAATGGTCCACGCAGTCGCGACGGCGAACGTGCCCAAGCTCACCGTCGTCATCGGCGCCTCCAACGGCGCGGGCAACTACGGAATGTGCGGGCGCGCGTACTCGCCTCGCTTCATGTTCATGTGGCCCAACAGCCGCATCTCCGTGATGGGAGGAGAGCAGGCCGCCAACACCCTGCTGACCGTGAAGATGCAACAGCTGTCGGCGCGCGGCGAAACCATGAGCGCCGACGAGCAAGAGCGCTACAAAGCGCCTGTCCTGGCGAAGTACGAAACTGAGAGCAGCGCCTACTACTCGACATCGCGTCTCTGGGACGACGGCATTCTCGACCCAGTCGATACCCGGGACGTCGTCGGACTGACCCTCGGGGTTTGCGCCAACGCCCCGATTGGCGATCCTAAGCCCGGCGTTTTTCGCATGTGAATCTGTTGGAGGACCCGATTCTCAAAAGAACCTTTACAAGATGATGTTCCGCAAGATTCTAATCGCCAACCGCGGCGAAATCGCTGTCCGCATTGCTCGCGCTTGTCGCGAGATGGACATTGAGTCAGTCGCTGTCTACTCGGACGCCGATCGAGACGCCCCGCACGTCAGGGCGGCCGACCATGCCGTCCACATCGGTCCATCGGCGGCGACTGAGAGCTACCTCAGAATTCCGGCGATCATCGAGGCCGCGCGATCCGCCGAGTGCGACGCCCTCCACCCCGGGTATGGTTTCCTCGCCGAGAACGCCGGTTTCGCACGCGCGGTCAGCGACGCTGGAGTCGTCTTCATCGGGCCCTCCCCCGCCGCAATCGAGACCATGGGAGACAAAGTCCGGGCCCGTCAGATCGCCGAGAGTGCGGGTGTACCGCTGGCGCCCTCCTGCGAGTTGCGCGAGGGCGAGACCCCCCAAGACCTTGGCAACCGCATCGGCTTCCCGGTCCTCGTCAAGGCCGCCGCCGGCGGTGGCGGCAAGGGAATGCGGATCGTCAGGAGCCAGAGCGAGCTCGAGACGGCAATCGAATCGGCGCGACGCGAAGCCGGCTCGGCCTTCGGAGACGACCGGGTGTACCTCGAGCGCTTCGTCGAGCGCGCGCGCCACATCGAAGTCCAGGTACTCGGCGATCATCACGGCGGGATCCTGCATATCGGCGAACGCGAGTGTTCGATCCAGCGTCGCCATCAGAAAATCATCGAAGAATCGCCGGCCCCGGCAATCGCCGGCGAGACGCGCCAAACGCTCACCACCGCCGCACTCGCACTCGCGCGCAGCGTCGACTACGCCAACGCCGGCACGGTCGAGTTCCTTGTCGACGGCTCAGACGTGTTCTTCCTCGAGATGAACACTCGCCTCCAAGTCGAACACCCAGTGACCGAGTGGGTCTACAGTATCGATCTCGTGCAAGCGCAGATCCGCATCGCCGCGGGCGAGAGGCTCTGGTTGCGCCAGGACGAAATCTCGGAGCGCGGTCACGCGATCGAGTGTCGCATCTACGCCGAGGACCCCGCGCGTGATTTCTCACCGAGTCCGGCGCGCATTGATCTGCTGCGAACACCCGAGGCTCCGTGGCTGCGTTTTGATTCCGGTATTCGCGAGGGCTTCACCATCCCACTCGAATACGACCCGATGCTTGCCAAGCTTTCGGCATGGGGAGAAACTCGCGAACAGGCCCGATCGCGCATCATTGCAGCTCTCGAGGAACTAGCGATCCTCGGACCGATTACAAACGGATCATTCTTGATCGACGTACTCAGGCAGCCAAAGTTTCAAAACGGCGAGACGACGACGGCGTTCTTGGCGGAACACCTCGCAAATTGGACCCAAGGCACAGCGGACCTTCCTATCGCCCTCGCAGCAGCAGCGCTGCAACGGCCAGCAGTGCGCACGCGCGACGGACGCGCGACCGAAGCCGCCCAAGACGGGCCGTGGCAACGACTCGGTGGCTGGCGGCCTTTCCAATCATGAAGATTCGCAGGAAGTATCTCTACTTGGGAACCGAGTCTGAAATCGTGCTCGACCAGAAGAAGGCGGGCGACGGCGTGACCTATGTCGGCACCATCGACGGCAGCGAGTACGAGATACAGATCGAAAACTCGGACGCGCACACCGCGAGGATTGGCGTCGGTGCGCGAACCGTAACCGCCTACTTGTCGCGGCGAGACGGAGTGACCCAGGTGTTTGTGCGAGGCCGCGTTTACCGACTTGAAGGCATCGAGGGGACAAGAGCATCAGCGACGAAATCCGTCGGGTCTCCCGAGATCCGTTCTCCAATGCCGGGCAAGATCCTGCAGATCCTCGTCAGCGACGGCCAAGTGGTCGAAGCCGGGGATGATCTCGTCATCCTCGAGGCGATGAAGATGGAGAACCGGCTGCGCGCCGAGGTCAGCGGACGGGTTGCCAGCATCGAAGTTGGCGAAGGCGATCGTGTCGACGACGGACAGCTTCTGATTCGCCTCGCGCCTGCGTCACAGCACTAGATCGAATCGCCGACCTTCAGTCCGAGCTCGGCTACGCACTCGGCCGCCGCAACCTTGCCACCGCCAGCGCGCATCCGCCCGACGCTCAGCGCGCCGCCATTGCCGGCGACGACGACACCTGTATCACCCATCGAGACAATCTCACCGGGCTTTCCGACAGCGTCAGCGCGGCTGACATCGTAGAGCCGCACCATCGTATCACCGATGCGTCGATAGGCTCCCGGTTGCGGATCGCAGCCGCGGATCAAGTTGAAAACGTCGTCGATCGGTCGATGCCAATCGACTTCGCCGTGCTCATCTCGGCACAGGGGATCGTACGTCGCGAGCGACTCATCCTGGGCTTCGCGACCGGCCGTGCCGGCTTCGATACGGTCGATCGACTCCAGCACGACCTCGACACCCAGTGGAAAGAGCTTCTTGAAATACAGGGAACCGCCCGTGTCGGTCTCGTCGATGGTCGCTTCCTTCTGCAACAGGATCGGGCCGGTATCGATACCGTCGTCCGTCCAAAAGACGGTGACCCCGGTCTTGGTTTCGCCCTTGATAACCTGCCAGGGAATCGCACTCCCGCCGCGGTAGCGCGGTAGCAGCGACGGATGAAAGCAGATGCTGCCGAGCTTCGGGGCATCGAAGACCGCCGGCGGAACGATTTGCGTCACATACGCCAGTACGCCGAGATCCGCCTCGAGGTCAGCAAACTCGCGCTTGACCTCATCACCCTTGAGCGTCCGATGCTGCAGCACCGGAATCTCTAGCTCGAGGGCCCGTTCTTTGACTGGGTCCACCCTGCCGCCCTTACCATCGGGTGGGCAGTACACAGCGGCGATGTCGTGCTTGCGTTCTCTGATGCCGTCGAGAACCTCTTTTGCAAACGCTGCCTGACCGATCAATACAATTCGCATACCCGCCTCCTGATTCGCGCAGCAATAGTGAAACTACCGTTTCCTGTCGACGCCCGCGCGACACCAACTCAATCGATGAATCGATCAAGTGCTTGGGCAATTCGATCGCTCACCGACTCGGCGGCTGCATCGGTTCGCACCAAACCATTGTTGATCTCGATCTCCAGGTACAGGCGGTCGTGGCGGCGTCCGTGTTTCTGCGCGCTGAAGATCAGCCCTTCTCGGCCCGAGTACGGTTCGTTCATGCGGACCCGAAAGCCAACGGCCCGGAGCCGCGATGCGAGTTCTTGGGCCTCGAATTCGTGATCATCGAAGAGAACTCCGATGTCGAATCCGCGCCCGTCGTACTCCGGCGTGAAGGAATGGACGCTGAGCAACGCGGCACCGTTGGCCACCGCGAGAACACGATCCACTTCGGCGTGAAACGGCTCGTAGTACAGTTGCAAGCGGCGCAATCGCTCGGCCGCACCGAGGGCTCGATTCGCTGGGATCGCAATCTCGTGGCTCACTTCGGGGATCAGATCCAAATCGGTCAGACTCCGATTGCAGTCGACCACCAGGCGCGACACTTCGGAAAGAACCGCCGGAGCGTCGAGACTGCGGCTCAGAGACTCCGTCACCATCGCCGCCCCCAGGTCCCAGCCGATGTGATCACGTCGACGTGCAGCGTCGAGCCCGAGGTCGCCAAGTTCGACCGGTACCGAATGCGAGGCATGTTCACAGGTAAGCACCAGCCTGCGGCCAGCTCGCTCACGGACCAGCGGTCCTCGTGTTTCAGACGATTGTGCAGATTCGGGAGACATGGAAGGCGCACTGTAGCTGCGTCGGCGAATCCTCAACAAGAGCTCGGACTTTGGCTCCCAGCGCGGCAAAAGGCCTTGGTGGACAGGCCGGTTCGCCGCTTGCTGTGACATCAAAACCGTCTTTTTCGCCCGCGCGCAGCTTTTCAACGGGCAATTAGGACCGGCTGCGCTTGTTCCTGCTCTAATGAGGGAGCGACAAGAGACCGGCAATTCCCACCAGGGCAAGCTTGACACGTCAGCCGAACGTCAACTAAATAGAACGCCTTTTCTCTACGGATCAGACGGAGACCCCGTGCGCCGCGAAAAAACCAACTACATCATCCAGTCGGTTTCGCATGCTTTCGACGTGCTCGAACAGTTCGCTGGCGATCAGGATGAACTCGGCGTGACCGAACTCTCTAAGCGGCTGAAATTACACAAGAATAATGTGTTTCGACTGCTAGCAACGCTAGAATCCCGGGGCTACATCGAGCAGAACAAGGCCAGCGAGAGCTACCGCCTCGGCATTCGCTGCCTGCAGGTCGGCAACAACTACGTAAGTCAAATGGGCCTTTTGAAGCAGGCACAACCGATCATCGAGAAGCTTGCGGCCGCCGCGCGTGAAACAGCGTTCGTCGGAGTATTACGCAAGTGGGCGGTGGTCCCGCTCGCGGCCGTAGAATCCGATCAAGCGATCCGGCTGACGACCAACGTCGGCGACGCACTCCCGCTCCACTGTACGGCCTCCGGGAAGGTCCATCTGGCCCATATCCCCCAGGCAGAATTGCAAGAAAACTACCTGACTCGACTGGATCGCTTAACCGATCGGACCCTGACAGACCAAGTAGCCCTCCAAGTACATCTGAGGCGCGTCACAGAGGCCGGCTACGCTGTCGAGCTCGGCGAGCATATCCCTGACGTAAACGCCATCGCGGTGCCCATTCGCGACTACACGCGCAATGTCGTCGGCAGCCTCGCGCTGGCCGGCCCAGCCCACCGCATGGACACAGCCCGGATCGAACGCGAGATGGTACCGCTGATGCACGAGGCAGGTAAAAACCTCTCCAGCAGACTGGGTTTCGAAGCCTAGACCACACCGCACCGGCCTCGCCGCGGCTGCTCCAGCCCGTTTCCCAAGACCCCACACCGCCCCTCATTGCCCCGTTCTGGGGCCCATGATAGCGAACGAAGATTCACTAAAGTTCAGGAGGATCACCCGTGAAAATCTTGGTTGCTGTCAAGCGGGTTCCGGATCCGAACGCCACGATCAAGGTGCGTCCGGACGGAACCGGCATCGTTACCGACAATCTCAAATACGTCGTCAATCCATTCTGCGAGATCGCCATTGAAGAGGCACTGCGGATCAAGGAAAACCACGGCGGCGCCGAAGTGGTCCTCGTCAGTGTTGGCGAGCAAGTCTGCCAAGAACAGCTCCGAACCGGCCTCGCAATGGGCGCCGATCGCGCAATACTGGTGCTACAGGACGGAGACGTCGAGCCAGTGATCGTCGCGCGCGCGCTTGCGAAACTGGTCGAGCAAGAGCAGCCAGATATCGTGATGCTGGGCAAGCAAGCGATCGATGACGACTCCAACGTCGTCGGTCAGATGCTGGCTGAGATGCTGGGCTGGGGACAGGGCACCTTCGCTTCGGAGGTCAAGTTGTCCGAGGACAAGTCGTCGGCCGTCGTAACCCGCGAAGTCGACGGTGGTCTCGAAGATGTCGAGATGCCGCTGCCGGCGATCATCACCGCTGACCTGCGGCTCAACGAGCCGCGCTACGCGTCACTGCCGGGGATCATGAAGGCTCGCAAGAAGGAGCTCAAGGAAATCCCGTTGGGAGATCTCGGAATCGACCAGTCGGTGCAGGTCAAGGTCCACAAGCTTTCGCCGCCGCCCGAACGACAGGCCGGTAAGAAGGTCGAAACAGTCCAGGAACTGGTCGACCTCCTGCATACCGAAGCCAAAGTGATCTAGTAAGGAGTCTCCGATGAGCAACGTTCTGGTATTCGCTGAACATCTGCACAAGAAATTCTCGAAGAACGCTCTGGTCGCCGTCGGCGCCGGTCAAGCGATCGCCGCTCAGAGTGGCGGCGAGTGCTACGCCGCGGTTTTCGGCGCAGGCATTGAGGACCTGGCAAAGGAGCTGTCCGAGTACGGCGTAAAGACAGTTTTCGCCGTTGAGCATGCCACCCTCGAACACTACGCCCCGGACGCTCATGCGCAGGCGTTGTCAGCGCTCGCTGAGGACAAGGGTTGCGACATAGTCGTCGGCACCGCCAGCAGCATCGGCAAAGACCTGCTGCCGCGCGTCGCCGTACGCCTGGGCGCAGGAATGGCCAGTGACATCACTGCGGCCAACGACGACGGTACTTTGGAACGTCCGACCTACGCCGGCAACGCGATGGCTACGATCTCCATCGAAACACCGCGCAAGGTCATCTCGGTTCGCGCCACCGCGTTCGAACCAGCCACCAAGAGCAGCGCTGGTACCGTCGAGAAGGTCGATGCCAAGATTGACGAAGCTGCGTTGAAGACGAAATTCGTCAGTTTCGACGAGACCAAGTCCGATCGGCCGTCATTGACCGAAGCACGTCGCGTCGTGTCCGGTGGTCGCGGGCTCAAGAACGGCGAGAACTTCAAGACAGTTCTCGAGCCGCTCGTCGACGCCCTGGGCGCTGCTATGGGTGCCAGCCGCGCCGCAGTCGATGCGGGATTCGTACCGAACGATCTGCAAATCGGTCAAACCGGCAAGGTCGTCGCCCCGGAGCTGTACATCGCCGTTGGCATCTCCGGAGCGATCCAACATCTCGCCGGAATGAAAGACTCCAAGGTGATCGTCGCCATCAACAAGGACGAGGAAGCCCCGATCTTTCAGGTATCGGACTACGGCCTCGTCGCCGATCTCTTCAAGGCAGTGCCGGAGATGAAGGAAGCGGTCGAGAAGCTGAAGTAGTCGCGCTACGCAGCGCACTTCCACCGAAAAGGGCGGCCCAAACGGGCCGCCCTTTTTTCGTCCTACAGACTAACTTCTATTTGATCGCGTCGGCGACGATCTCCATGATGTCGAGTGCGGGCAGCTCTTCTTCTTCCTTGCCGCGCGCTTTGAGCCCGTCGTCAATCATGGTCATGCAGAACGGACACGCCACCGCCACTTTGTCGGGATTGGTTTCGAGCGCTTGATCGACGCGTAACAGGTTCACACGCTTGTCGGCGTCTTCCTCCATCCACATGCGGCCGCCGCCGGCTCCGCAGCACATGCCAAACCTGCCGTTGCGCTCCATCTCCTTGAGTGAAACACCCGGGATGCTCTTCAGGATATTTCGCGGCGCTTCGAGGACATCGTTATAACGCCCGAGGTAACAGGAGTCGTGATACGTGATCGACTGTTCCCCGTTGACGTTGAACTCGAGCTTGCCTTCTTGGATCAAGTGATCGACCAACTCTGTCGCGTGAACCACTTCGTAGTTTCCATTGAACTGCGGGTAGTCGTTGCGCAACGTGTTGAAACAGTGCGGACAGTTCGTGATCACCTTCTTCACGCTGTAGCCATTCAGCACTTCAACCGTCATCTCGGCCATCGATTGGAAGAGATACTCATTCCCGATACGACGCGCCGTCTCACCGTTGCACGGCTCTTCACTGCCGAGGATCGCGAAGCTCACGCCGGCTGATTTGAGAACCTTGACCAATGCTTGCGCCGTGCGTTTGTTGCGATCGTCGAACGAACTCGCACAACCGACGAAGTACAAGTACTCAGCATCCGGATTCTCGGCCATCGTCGGGATATCGAGCCCCTCGGCCCAGTCACCACGCGACGACGCGTCGACACCCCACGGATTGCCCTGCGTTTCCATCGCTTTGAACGTGCGGGTGAGTTCTGCCGGGAAGCGCGCCTCCTCCTGGACCAAGTGGCGACGCATATCGACGATCTTGTCGACGTACTCGATCAAGACCGGACACGCCTCTTCGCAGGCGCGACAACTCGTGCACGCCCACAGCACATCGTCGTGAATCAGGTTTTCCCCGACGATGTTGATACCGACCGTCACCGGCTCCTGCGCATCGGCAGCCAACTCCGGCGCCTGCATGACCGCGTCTTCGTTCTCGTACAGGTAATCGCGCAGATTGATCATCAACTGCCGCGGCGCCAGTTCCTTACCGCTAATGGTCGCTGGACAGTGCGAAGAACACCGCCCGCACTCGGTGCACGAGTACATGTCGAGCACCTGCTTCCAGGTAAACTGGTTGATGTAGGACGTACCGAAGCTGAGCGATGTCTCGAGATCCTGCTTCGAAAGCTGACCGGCCGGCTCGAGCTTCTTGAAGAAGACGTTCGGCATCGACGTGATGATGTGAAAGTGCTTCGAAATCGGCAGCAGATTCATGAACACCAGAATGATCAGGTTGTGAATCCACCAACCGGTGTTGCTTGCGGTCTCGGCTAGGCCCGGGCCGCCTGCATCATAGAAGAGCTTGCCGACAAAGCTCGAAATGGGCTGCCAGGCGCGCTCCTTCTCGATGTCGGCGCCTTCGTGCGCCCACAGGTGCCCACCGTCGTAAACGTAACCGCTGATCATGATCGTTGCGATGAAGCCGAGGATCAGTAGCGCTTCGCCGTGCGACTGGCCGAGAAGCTTGTCCTCGGCCGGCGCGAAGCCGTAGAGGCGCTTCGGGTGCGTCACCAGCCAGCGGTAAAACGCGTAGGAGATCGAGACCAGCACCGCGATCTGGATGAAATCTTTGAGCAAGCCATAGGGACCGCCCAGCAAGTCGATCGACAATCCCGGAAGCGTGAAGCCGGGAAAGAACCCCCGACCGAACATGTGAATGACTTGCACCGCCAAGATCGAGAAGCCCCAGAAGATGAAAAAGTGCATCCAACCGGCGCCCTTGTCGTGCTTCGGTTGGTCGGGACTGACGAACTTCTTTTGACCCAAGGCGTAAACAAAAACCGCCTTGATGCGTTCGGGGATCTCATCGAATCGCGGCACGTTGACGACTTTGGTCAGAACGACAAACCGCCGATACAGCGTGCGTCCCAAGACTCCAAGCGCCACCGCGATGCACAAAAGAAAGATTAGCGTGCTCATATGAATCGCCCCCGTCACCAGTTGAACCGCTTATAACGGCACCTTTCGCAGAACTAAGAGATCGCCTGTAACATTGCAAGGTGGCACAACGCGCACAAGGACGGCCACCTCGACCCGATCGAATCCGGATCGCGAAAATGCTACCAATCGGGGTTAGCTTGAGATCATGGAGGGGACGAAATGAGCGACAAGGACAAGATAGGTGACGCACGCCGCGGATGGGAATCCACGGTCCTCAAGAAGATGCTCGATCGGGCCCCTGAAAGGCGAGAGCACTTCGCAACCACCTCTGATATTGAGATTAAGCGCTGCTACGCGCCGGACGACGGCGCCGGACGAGACTACGTCGACGACATTGGATTTCCCGGCCAGTACCCGTTCACCCGGGGGGTTCAGCCGACCATGTATCGCGGTCGCCACTGGACGATGCGTCAGTACGCAGGATTCGGTACGGCGGAAGAGTCGAACGAGCGCTACCGCTATCTCCTGGACCAAGGTCAAACCGGCCTCAGCGTCGCCTTCGACCTGCCAACCCAAATGGGGCGCGACTCGGATCACCAACTCGCCTCCGGCGAGGTCGGCCGCGTCGGCGTTGCCATCGACTCGTTGGCCGACATGGAAGTCCTGTTGGACCAGATTCCACTCGGCAAGGTCACGACGTCCATGACCATCAATGCAACCGCGTCGATCTTGTTGGCACTCTACCTAGCCGTGGCCGAGAAGCAGAACGTTCCGTGGAGCAAGGTTGGCGGGACCATTCAGAACGACGTTTTGAAGGAATACATGGCGCGTGGCACGTACATTTATCCACCGGCTGGGTCGATGCGGATCATCACCGACATTTTCGCTTTCTGCGGCCAGGAGGTGCCCACCTGGAACACCATCTCAATCTCCGGGTACCACATCCGCGAAGCCGGCTCGACGGCGGCACAGGAGATCGCGTTCACCCTGGCTGACGGCATCTCCTACGTACAGGCAGCACTCGACGCCGGCCTCGATGTCGATACCTTTGCTCGCCGACTGTCATTCTTTTTCAACGTCCACAACACCTTCTTCGAGGAGGTAGCGAAGTTCCGCGCTGCCCGCCGGCTGTGGGCCAAGATCATGAAGGAACGATTCGGCGCCAAGGATCCGCGTTCCATGATGTTGCGCACCCACGCCCAAACGGCAGGCTCGAGTCTCACCGCGCAGCAGGTCGACAACAATGTCGTCCGCGTGACTCTACAGGCGCTAGCCGCCGTCCTGGGCGGCACCCAGTCGCTGCACACCAACGGCCGTGATGAGGCCTTGGCCCTACCGACCGAAGACTCGGCTCGTCTCGCCTTGCGGACGCAGCAGGTCATCGCCTTCGAGTCTGGAGCGGCAGACACCGTCGACCCACTCGCCGGATCGTACTTCGTCGAGTCCCTCACCGACGATCTCGAACACAAAGCGGTCGAGTACCTCGACAAGATCGACGAGCTAGGCGGGGCCGTCAAGGCCATCGAGTCCGGATACCAACAGCGCGAGATTCACAACGCCGCTTACCGCTACCAGCGTGACATTGAGCAAAAGAACGAAATCATCGTTGGCGTCAACGAATACGCCCAAGCGGGCGAGCTGCCACCCGACGTCCTCAAAATCGATCCGGCCCTGGAAGAGCGCCAAAAGCAGAAGGTCGCCAAGGTACGCGCGGAGCGCAATCAAGAAGCAGCGCAGAAGGCCCTCGCGGCGGTCACCACCGCCGCCAAGGACGGCACCAACCTCATGCAGCCTATCCTCGCTGCAGTCCGCGCCTACGGCACCGTAGGCGAGATATCAGACGCCATGCGCGAAGTCTTCGGCGAGTACCGCCCTTCGATCACGCTCTGACGAACAGGGCCCGCTGCCCGGCACCCAAACCTTCTCCAGAGTGTTCTCAAACCGCTGATGAACGCGGATGAACGCTGAGAACAACCCACGCTACTCTAGTGCAGGTGTTGTCCGCGATCTGCGTTTATCAGCGTTCATCTGCGGTTTCTTTTCTTTCCACCCTCAGTAGGAAGCCGCGGTACCTCCGTGTCATCCGTGGCCCCTCTTTTCCGACACTTTCTCCCAGGCACAACGCAAAAAGGGCCAACCGTTTCCGGTTGGCCCTTTTCAGAACTTCTTTGACGCTAAAGCTACGGCAAACGAATGATATCGTTTACGTCGCGCTCACCCACGAAGTGCAGGTTGAACGCCGCGCTGCTGACAGTTGCTGTCACGTCGTCGTCGTCCCCTTCCACAACTGGACGATGGAACTCTTCCGCAACACCGATGAGGCCGAAACCGTGACCCAAGTCGTCTTCGTTATCTGTCCGGCCGGTCCCGCGAATCCGGGTCTGCCCAGTCAGAGTTCCGTTGACGTATGCGCTGAACACCGAGCGGCGGCAGCTCTCATAGTTCGGATCGGATTTTCCTGGCTCCGCGCTAAACGGACGGTCACGACCGGTGCCCAGCGAGCAAAGCTCATACTCCTGGAAACAGGTCAGTCCGCGGCTAGCTGAGAAGCGCTGCTCGAACTCGTTAAAGACGAGAAGCTGAACCGTGGTCAAGAACGGCGCCTGCAGTTCGAACTCTTGCGAGCACGGAACCAAGGTCAGGTGCGTCTTGACTTGGTCACCGTTGATCGGTTCGACCGCATCATCGAAAAAGTGATCGAGAATCAGGACGCTCGGGCAACCGTTGTACTCCTCGCCAATCACGAGAGTGTTGTCGCCGTCAACCGCGCCTTCGATCGCCTGGATGCCGACCGCATTGTATCCGCGGGCGTCCAGGGTTTGTGCGCCGTCCGGACGCGTGGTGACAATCGTCGCCTCGCCCTTCACGTCATTCTGATCCGTTGGCTCACCGTTCTCATTGACACGAACACACTTGAGCTCGCCCATGAACGGATCTTCGTTTGCCGGAGGAATATTCCCCTGGTTCTCGAAGAGTCCACCCTGGCCATCGGGATTACACGGAGCATCCGTACACGGCAGCTTCGGCATTCCCTGGCTGAGGTTCCAGAGCAACGGCTGATGTGGCGTCAGGCTGATCTCGAAATCCACCTCGAGCCATCCGGCCTGACAGAGTCCACCACTACCGAAGCGATTACAGTCTGCGGGGTTACCACAAACTGTGCTCGGACTATTCGAGCAGTGCGAATTCGCGTTTACATAAAAACATCGAAGAAACACTTCCTGATCCGACGTGTTGGAGAGTTGGATCGTTGTATCGATCGTTTCTCCGAGTTCGGACAGAACCGTGTCTTCCGACGAACTAAACAGAAGCTTCGGCCACACTAAAATCGCGGCCGCTCTATCTGAGGTTACGTCTGCCGACGCAGCCCCAGCTCCGAGGATCACCGCCCCGAGCGTTCCGAGAACGCCAGCCAGAACAGTTTTCCGCATCACCGTACGCATTGTCCTTCTCCTTTCAAACCTAGGGGAGAATCCAGCCACTTCCACTACCATGACTAGTGCTGACGCCCGTTTATTGGCCCGACAGGATGATTCGGTCAACGACTTCGCCGCCCGACTCGCTCCAGCGGTCGCCTTCCATGTGGATGTTCATGAGAGTACGCGCTTGCGTCCCATCCGAGTCTGAACGCAGAATACCAGCAACTCCCAGTACTCCTCCGGCTTGCGCATCTGCCGGTGTGATCACTGTTTTCACACCTTGCGAGCCGAGCACCGAAAATGAAAACTGGCTGCGTGTCGGATCGTTCGGCGCGTCGAGTTGGAACATGAAGAACTTCTTCCAACATTCAACCGTGGTGCTGAAAGACAAGGATTGCTCGAACTCATTGTAGCTCAGGAACTGTACCGTAACCGCGTTTTCAGAAACCGAGGTAAACGGATTCTCGAAATCCTGCGAACAGGGAATGAGTGTCAACTCGGTCAGATTCGCGCTGACTGTAGAGATGACGTTGCCGTCGCCATCGAGCCCAACCGCGGGCGCGTTGTCACAGTTCTCCTGCGCGACACAGGCATCGTCGCCCGCATCGCAACAGTCGGCATGACTCATACAAGTGCCCGCGTTGCGAGCAATCGTGGAGGTCACCCCATTCGCTGCGTTAGAGCAGGTACCACCGCGGCCAGCGTGGAGAACCGTGGGGTCTGTCGAAAGCTCGGAGACGTGGTTGACGATCAGTCGGTTCGGACAGGCATTGTACTGGCCGATCACGTCTTCTGTGTCAGAAGGCTGATTGAGCAGAAGCTCGTTGCCCGTCTCACCGGCGATCTCCGTTCCGAGAATACCCAGCGCGTTGTACTTTGCAGTATCGTACGCACCACCAAGGCCGGCACTCTTGATCGTCGCCTCACCCTTGAGGTGATTGCCGCCGATTGGATTGTTCGAGATATCAACCTCGATACACTTGAGCTCTCCGGTAAAGCCTTCCGGAAGAGGCGGAATCGCACCAGGGTCGAGCCCCGCGCCCGCACACTCAGGTGTGGGCTGATAGATGCCGCCTTCGATTTCGCAACTGTCGTTCAAATTGACGAAACGACCAGAGCTCGCCTGCCAGCTCGTTGGCTGTTGTTTTGTCAGCCAGATCTGGAAGTCCGTGACCTGCCACTGTGGTTCCCCAAACGAATCAGGCGCCGCGTTCACGTAGAAACAACGGGCGTGAACCATGTTGTTTGACGTGTTGGCGATCTGGATGATCGTGTCCTGCGTCGCTGTCGCTAGGACTTTCGGGAAGGCGAGGATCGAAGATCCCCTCTCCGTTGTGACGATCGCGTGAGCGCTGCTCGTAAATACCCCCATGACTAGCGCAAATGCGCAAAAGCCTGAGAGAAGAGCACTCCACTTCACCGTTCGCATTTCCCTCCTCCTTTCCAGTCGACCGAGACCAGTTCCACAACTACCGTGTTGTACTTGCCGCGCAGTCTCGCGCCTTCTGGAGCGCGCCTGCAGAATTGGCGCGTTAAATACTCAAAATTCAAATGCATTGTCAACCCGAGAGATGTATGGCGGGAGCCCCCGACCTCCGCCAAGTTTTATACTTGACCAGCTCAGCGGCACGCGTCAATCCCTAAAAAGTCGCGCGAATTAAGCGCTTTCCCCACATCCACAGCCTCAAGGTTCTCCTCAAACGCAGCTGTTAGATCATTTTTGGGTGAAGGCGTCAAACAAAAATCTGTGTGGCGGCGGAGCGCAGTCAGGCCAAGACGACGCGACCGCCGGATGCGCCCAGGTCGCGGGTGGCATTGCGGGTATCGACGACCAGCTGGGCGTGTTGAACGACGAAAGAATAATCGACGTTGGAGTGATCCGTCACGATCACGACGGCATCGGCGTCGCCCAAACATTTCGCATCGAGTGGGACCGATTCGAGCCCAAAATCGTAGCGACGCGACGGCCGTAGGGCGGGGACATAGGGATCGTGGTAGCTCAGAACCGCCTGTTTGCGGCGCAGCAGCTCCATGAGACGGAAGGCCGGAGACTCTCGATCATCGTCGATGTCCCGCTTGTAGGCGACGCCAAGGATGAGCACCTTTGACCCCTTCAAGCTCTTACCGCGCTCGTTGAGAGCGTCCCCGAGGCGCTCCACGACGTAGTCCGGCATCGAGTGGTTGACCTCGCCTGCGAGCTCGATGAACTTCGTCACCATCTCGTATTGGCGCGCTCGCCAACTGAGGTAGAACGGATCGATTGGGATACAGTGCCCGCCGAGCCCCGGACCTGGATAAAACGGCGTAAACCCGAAGGGCTTCGAAGACGCAGCCTCGATGACCTCCCAGATGTTGATGTCCATCTTCTGGAAGAGCACCTTGAGTTCGTTGACCAGCGCGATATTGACGCTGCGGTAGATATTCTCGAGCAGTTTCGCGGCCTCGGCCACCTTGGCATCGGAGACCGGAATCACCTGCTCGATGACCGACGAATACAGCGCTGTCGCAACCCGCCCACAATCTGGCGTTACGCCACCGACGAGCTTGGGAATCGTCTTGGTCGAGAAGTCGGGGTTGTTCGGGTCTTCACGTTCCGGGGAAAAAGCCAGGAAAAAGTCGCGTCCGGCGCTCAGACCGGAGCGCTCCAAAATCGGCCGCACGACCTCTTCGGTGGTGCCGGGATACGTCGTACTTTCGAGGACCACGAGCTGACCGGCGCGAAGATGCTGCGAAATCGTCTCGGCGGTGTTGCGGACGTAGGACAGGTCCGGGTCGCGACCATCGGTGAGCGGCGTCGGCACACAGATGAGGACCGCGTCACATCGGTCGAGCAGCGCGTAATCTGAAGAAGGGTGGAATCCCCCAGACTCTCCCGGCGCCTTGCCTATGAGGCCGCCAAGGCGTGCTCCGTCGACATGTCGGATGTACGAACGCCCAGCGAGGAGGGCCGCGATCTTCTTCTCGTCAGTGTCGAAGCCTACCGACGAGAACCCGGCTTCGGCGATCGTCGCGGCGAGCGGCAGCCCGACGTAGCCTAAGCCAATGACGCCAACCACCGCGTCCCGACTTTCGAATTTACCAATCAACTCTTCTGGATTTGCCACGCCGGCAAGATATCCAGAGATGTGGAAAGAAGCTATGGCGATTCCCGCAATCGGTGCTGTGAATCGGCAAAAAAACGACAATGGGGGGCCCCGCACGAAGCGGGACCCCCCATTGAGGTTGAAGAACCAGCTAACTTAGCTGCGTCGTCGATTCCACAAGAGCATTCCAGGAATCAGCAACAGCGCCAAGTTCCGCGCCGCCTCGCCATCCGATGCGACCGGACCTACTGCACAACCATCATCCTCACCACTTCTCGGCAGCGGCGTGTTGGTCGGCGTTTCCGTCGGAATGACCGTCTCTGTCGGCGTCGCCGTCGGCTCTTCCGTCGGCGTTGGAGTCGGCGCTTCTGGAACGTTGATCGTCGCGCCAGAGCAAGACACCGCAGCGTCGTTGACTACACCGTCGGAGCAATTGACGGCCAGTGCACCACTCGCGTCCTCGGCAATATTCACCGAACACGTGTAGATCGTACCGAGCGGAACACTACCGGCACCGTCGCCGATGGTTGCAGATGCTGTGGTGCCCGGGATTCCGTCGAAGGTCCCGACAATCACACCCGCCGCCGAGCAGCCCGTCAGAGCAAGACCGGCGTCTACCGCCAGCGAATTGCTCACGGAATCGGCAGCCGAGTTGCCGGTGCTGCTCAACCTGACCTCAATCTGAACCGTGCCACCCGCGACACCGACGACCGAGTTGGAGGTACCCGCACCAACGGCAAGAGAGAACACCTCACCGCCGACACACTCGTTCGCCAGACAAACCTCGCCGACCGCGCAATTCGAGTCGTCACGGCAATCAACGCAGACCATGTTCTCGCAAACGCCGGTCGAACAGTCATCGTCAACCGTACAGCTTTCCTGCATCGGCTCACAGATGCCGTCGCTGCACTCTTCCATCGGATCGCATTCCATCGCATCGTTACAGAACTGCGGACGGCACATCTCGTTTTCGCAAACCGCACTCGGATCGTTGCAGTCGTCGGATACCGTACAAGGACGCGGGACGCAGACACCGTTTTCGATGCCCGAGGTACCGGCAACCGGCAACACACAATCCGATCCCGGTGGGCACTCGCTGGTATCCGTACACTCTTGCGGCAAGCACATGCCGTCCTGACACGTCGTCCCGGTCGGACACATGCTGCTGTCCGTACAAGCTACGGGAGTCGGAGTCGGCACGGTCGGCGTAGCCGTCGGCACGTCCGGCGTCTCCGTAGGCACCTGCGGCGTATCCGTCGGCGCAGTCGTCCCGGTTGGTGTCGGGGTCGGCGTCGCGTCGCCAATAATCCGAACCAGACCGTCCTGGCCTGCGGTATCCACCTGGACGCCCGGTCCGTCGGTCACGAGAATGTTCGTCGCCCCTAGAGGGAACGTATCCCCAGACATCGCGTCGGACCGTGTAATGAAATTACAGACGGCGAGATCGCCATTGCCGAGGGTCGGAGCCGGGTTGGGCGAGCCCAACACGAAGATTTCGACGTTCAGATCGCCAGACGGCAAGATGCGACCGCCTAGCCCATGCGTCGTCGATAGACGATCGGCAATTTGGCAGTTCGTCCCAACTGGTTCGACAAATGTCAGGTCCGCATCGTCAAACACAATGTCCACCCCGGCAAAGGCCGCTGTGTCATCGTCACCCGACAGTGCTACCACGACTCCAGCGGTGCCGCCCGGAACAGCCTCGGTCTCACCCAATGACAAGGTGCGACCGGCGGTTCCACCCGGTGCCCCGTCTCCAGCGAAAACCGGCGACATTAGGACCGGCAGCAGTGCCACCGAAATCCCAAGCACCCACATTTTCGTCAACCTCATGATCATTCCTCCCTCTCCGTGCTTCTTCGCCGCTATTCTAGTACCAGCGTTCGAAAGCTGGATAAACTGACTCATTAACACTGCTCGCGCCCTTATCAAAAAGGCCGCAAGACGCAAACCCCAGCTAATACAAATCCCATTGTTCGTCGAGGCTCACGGCTGTCCCGGGCACCCCAGGTTGATGTTTTGAATGGCCAACGCAATGTCAGCCGCCCGTACCCTGCCATCGCCATCCTGATCGGCCGCGAGACACTCCGTCACCTCACGAAGACCATTGATGATGGCGATCATCGTCGCAATATCTCCAGCGCGCACCCGCCCGTTGATTTCACAGTCGCCAACACACTCACAACGCGACGCGCCCGACATATCGGGATGCGGCAAGCACACCTGCCGATCGAGGCAGAGATTGGGATCGTCCATACAATCGATATCGGGAACGCAGACACCGTTTCGGCAAACATTGCCCTCAGGACACTGTGAGTCTTCCGTACAGGGGACGGTGATGACTTCGATCAACCCGTCAGCCACGACCGAGTTGAAGGGCTGTGCGTTCGGGTCTCCGACCTCAGTATGGATCGGATCGCCCTTTAGTTCGATCATGTCCCCTGGCTGCGCATCCGCCGCAACCTGGAACCGACAGTGGGCGTATTCGCCTTCACCAAAGGTATCGAGCGGGAACGGCAGATCGATGTCGATGGCCGCGACTCGCACCCTTCGCTGCCCAACCGGTCCCTCTGGCACCTGCGGCAAACGAATCGCCAGGTCACTGAACTTATTGTCAAGCCTCTCATCGAGGACGCAGTCCGGAAACAATGCCCCCTGGTCGCCCTTGACCACGGTCACAATGTCGACCTCGTCCGTGTTGACCAAGATATCGGTGTGGGCGGAGGCTACATCGCCGCCACCCTCGAGCCGGATCGGAATCGTCACGATCGAACCAGCTGTCGTTTGGGTCGACCCAATGTTGAGCGTGCGTGTTTCCGAAGTACGTTGGGCCCCAAAAACAATCGGAGTGCCTTCGCCCGGACAACCAAGTCCGAGGTTCAACACCGCCAAGGTCACATCGCATCCAGTGACAGCACCGTCTTCATTGACGTCCGACGTAATGCAGTCGTCCTCCTCGGTGCAGCGCCCACCGAGAATGCACATCATTGTGCTGATCTCGCTGCCAAACGCCAGGCCGTTGAGGTTGCAGTCTCCACCGCACTCGCAGAACCCCTCAACACATGTTTCACGCTCGCCGCGGCAGTCGAGATCGACCGTGCCGTCCTCACATGCGCGCGGCGGCACACAAACCTGCGCACGACACCGGTCACAATCTTCTGGAGGCGTACCGTCCGGGCAAAAACAATCTTCGTCCATCAAACACGTCGGCAACGGAGTGTTCGTCGGTGTCGGCGTCGAAGGATCGACGCAGATACCACTTTCACACTCCAAGATCCCCGGACAATCATCGTCATTGGTACAAGGGATCGTCGGCGTCGGCGTCGGCGCCGCTACACAAACACCTGTTTCTAGGTTGCAAACGGTGCCCGGATCACAATCCGAGTTGCTATCGCAGAGCACTTCAGGCGTCGCCGTCGGCGTGTCCGGAGCCGGGGTGGGCGGAATGCCGACCGACCCTGCGAACACATCCTGGAAGCCGTTGGAGTCTGTGTCGTCGAGATTGTTCGCCGCCGAGGCGAACGCAACAAACTTACCATCCGGGCAGATGCTCGGCGGCAAGTCCGGCGAGCTACCATTCTGAGCTTCGCCCCTGGAATTCGCACTGATGAGGGTCGTGAGGCCGGTGTCGAGATCACGCACGTAGATCTGCGAACGGCCATTGCTGAAGACCCCCGCCAAGTTGCTTGCGAACGATCCAAACGCGACCTTGCGTCCGTCGCGGGTGATACTCGGCGGGATCGCAATGTCGTCGGCTTCGGCCCCCGTGTTGCTCAGGTTGACGCGCTCAGTCGTCCCGGCGACACAATCATGAACGAAGATGTCGGGGTGTCCGTTGAAGTCGTCGTCGACCAAGTTGCTCGCCTCGGACTTGAAGGCAACGATCGTCCCGTCCTGATTCAGAGCCGGGTGAAAGCTGATGTCATTGGCCTCGCGGCCGTCGGAGCTCACACTGGCGCGGCACGTGATCTCGCCTTCGCAGGCGACGTAAATGTCATAGGTTCCATTGGTATCGCTGTCGGCGAGGTTGGTCGCCAAGGACGCGAAGGCAACGCATCGACCGTCACCACTGATGGACGGCGTGATACTCGGCCCATCGGCCTCGCCGCCGCCGCTCGCGACGCTGACCCTGGTAACGGTATCGCTATCGCGGTCGTGAACGAAAATGTCGGAAGCAAGATTCTCGTCGCCATCGACGAGATCGGATGCATTCGAACGGAAGGCTACACGTCCACAATCTGCACTGACGCTCGAGTACGAACTGCTGCCATTTCCTGACGTTCCGTCGAGACCGACCGAGATCAGCTCGTTGGTTCCGGCATTGAGATCGCGCAGAACGATATCGGTCTTGCCGTTGTCATCGTTCGGCACCAAGTTCGTTGCGTCCGTGCTGAAGGAGACACACGTGCAGTTGTCGTCGATCGACGGCCGAAAACGTTGGGCCATGCTCGGACCGTCCGCGCTGCCGCCGCCTTCCGCTTCGCTGACGCGGCGCACCGCGCCACTGCTGTCCAACACGTAGACGTCGGTATAACCATTATTGTCGCGCCCGGATCCTGCTGGCAGTAGATTGGTGGCATCGCTGTAGAAAGCTACGCAAGCACCCCCGTTGCTGCACACCGGTCCGTTGCTCGGTGCATTCGGCTGAACCCCGTCTGCACGAACACCGACACGCTCAATCGTATTACCCTGGCCATACGCGGCAGACCAACCGACGAGCGCAAGTAGCGCAATGATACTCACGACTCGACCGCAATAATGCGTAATCGCTCTTGATCGGCCCATCATCTGGTGTTTCCCTCCAAGATCCGTCGCTCCCGCAAATTGGGTTCGCGAGAATCGACTCAGTTCGACACTTTCGTCCAATTGCGGCCTGCGGCCGCACACATTGTACTTCGTCGAACTCCCATGCCCAAATCTAACACTACGCCAAACGGCGTCCCCGGCTACAAGGGGAAAAACGCTTCGAACACTACAACGCTTGGTCCCAAAGTCAAGGATTTTTGGTAAACGAGACCCGGCCCCCGACTGCCGCACTTGCCTATGCAAAAAGGCAAATTGTCAGCCTAAAACACCGTTTGCGATCGCCTGGCGAAGGGGAGTGGAGCTGATCGGAATCGAACCGACGACCTCCTGAATGCCATTCAGGCGCTCTCCCAACTGAGCTACAGCCCCAGTGCCAGAGTATCTTCGACCGATTCTGGGGATATCCGAACGCCGCCGCCGAATCAATACGCTATTCGACCGGCGGTTCGGAATTCCGTCAGTTACCACCCAACCAAAATTGTTTTTCCGCGGGACCTAGAAACAAAAACTGTTTTAAAATAGCCTACCCGGCTCCGCTTTTCCGCTGCCCGGAGAGGCGCTTGCGGATTGCATCTTCCTTGCCATTTTCCGTCGGCTCGTAATAGCGCCGTCCGACCAGCTGATCGGGAAGATGATGGTGCTCCACCTTCCCATCCGGCCGATCGTGAGCGTACTCATACCCTTCGCCGTAGCCAATTTCCTTCATCAAATCCGTCGGGGCGTTGCGCAGGTGTTTGGGCACCGGCAAGGCTCCGAATTGACGCACATCAGCGGCAGCCGCTTTCATCGCCATGTAGGCGGCATTCGATTTCGGCGCCGACGCCAAATAGACAGCGGCGTGGGCGAGCGGTATCCGCCCTTCTGGCAAGCCGACGAATTCGAAAGCGTCGCGCGCGGAGATCGCTACGGACAAAGCCTGCGGATCGGCATTGCCGATATCCTCGGACGCGAAGATGACCATGCGACGTGCGACGAACCGCGGATCCTCGCCCGCCTCGATCATCCGCATCAGCCAATAGACCGCGGCATCCGGGTCGCTGCCCCGCATCGACTTGATGAATGCCGAAACCACATTGTAATGCTCCTCGCCGGCCTTGTCGTAGAGGAGCGCGCGGCGCTGCGCCGCTTCTTCGATGAGCGCAACCGTGATCGTCGTTTCCCCGGCCCGGCCCGCAAGCGTCGCCGCCGCTTCCAATGTGTTGAGCACCGACCTCGCATCGCCAGCCGCGTGATCGACCAAGAAGTGCCGTGCATCGTCGGCGATCGAGAGCTCGCGGGCACCGAGACCGCGCTCGCGATCTGCCAGAGCGTGTTCGACCAAGGTCGCCAGATCCTCGCCACCGAGCGGTTCAAGCACCACCACGGAGCAGCGTGAAAGGAGCGGCGCAATCACCTCAAACGACGGATTCTCCGTGGTCGCACCGATCAAAGTCACGGTGCCGTTCTCGACATGCGGCAACAGCGCATCTTGCTGCGATTTGTTGAAGCGATGAATCTCGTCCACGAAAAGCACCGGCCGCACGCCGTCCCGAGCCTGACTTGCGCGCGCCTCGACGATTGATTGGCGCAGTTCTTTGACGCCCGACATCACGGCAGAAAAGTGAAGGCAAAGCGAATCCGAGGCGTTCGCCAGCAGGCGGGCCAACGTCGTCTTCCCGCTGCCGGGAGGCCCCCACAGGATCAGACTCTGCAGGGCACCGCCGCGCATCATCTCGCCAACCAGCCGGCTGGGCCCGACGAGATGCCCCTGGCCGAGATACTCTTCCAGACTCCGCGGCCGCATGCGCTCGGCCAGCGGGGCATCTTTCGGTATTGCCGGCTGCTGCGGCCGCGGCGTTTCGAACAACGATCCCTGACTCATGGCGAGCAGCCTAGCACAGACGACAATCCGCTTGGGCCAACCAAACACCGCAATGCGCGCCGCGCTCGCGGTCGATGCGTCACCCGTGGGCGTGGTCGCGTCCGGCACCTTTCCACGGGCCCGGGCGCGGGTTATGGTTCGCGCCGTGCGCACCGTAGGTATCGTCACCAAGCCAGACCACGCAACCGCTCTCGAGTTGGGGCGCGAGGTCGCGCAGTGGCTCAAGAAGCGCAAGATCGTTCCGGTAGCCGAGCCCGATGCCGCAGCGGCGCTCCAATGCCAACCCATGGACGCGACGAAGATTTCCGAGACAGCCGAGTTGGTCGTCGTCCTCGGTGGCGACGGAACCCTCATCGGCGCCGCACGTCGCATGCAGTCGCGCCCGGTTCCACTCCTCGGCATCAATCTCGGGGCACTGGGGTTTCTCGCCGCCGCCGCCACCGATGAGATCTATCCGCTGCTCGAGAGCGCTCTCGCCGGCGAGGCCGAAATCGAACCGCGAACCGCTCTCGACGTCAGTATGCCAAGCAACGGATACACGGGTCGCGTGCTCAACGAAGCCGTCATCTCTAAGGGAGGGGCACTGGCTCGCATCATCGACCTCCAAACCCGTGTCGACGGGGACTTGGTTTGTACCTACAAGGCCGATGGATTGATTGTCGCGACACCGACCGGTTCGACGGCGTATTCACTTTCAGCCGGCGGCCCGATCGTCTTTCCCACGCTCGACGTCATCGTGCTGTCGCCGATCTGTCCACATACTTTGACCAACCGTCCTATCGTGGTCGACGGGTCGGCCAAGATCGAGGTCATCGTTCAATCACCGGACAGCTCAGTCGAAGTGACCCTCGACGGGCAGCGAGGATTCTCGGTCGGCAACGGCGACGTCGTAACGATTAGCAAGAGCGACCCTCCCGTCCCGCTGGTCCGCGTTTCCGAACGCAGTCATTTCGAAGTGCTGCGCGGCAAACTGCACTGGGGCGAGCGATGAGCCCCATCAACCTCTCAATGGCCGACGCCGATGCTGCATGAGTTGCGAATCTCGAATGTCGCCATCATCGACGGTCTGACCCTGTCGTTCGGCCCCGGGCTCAACGTCATCACCGGCGAAACTGGGACCGGCAAGAGTATCCTTCTGCGCGCGATGGGTCTTCTCTGCGGCGCCCGCGCAAATGCCGACATGCTTCGAAGCGAAGCCGACACAGCAACCATCGAAGGGGTCTTCGACTTCACCATTGGCAGCGAAGCCGCCGACGCCTTCGGCCTGAGTGATGAAGACGAATTGATCATCCGACGGCAAATCGACCGCAACGGGAAGGGTCGCATCCGCGTCAACGGCGCAGCCTCTACGGCGACCATGCTGCGTGAGATCAGCACCAATCTGGTCCACATTTACGGACAGCACGAACAGTCTCTCCTGCTGCGCCCAGCCAACCACCTCGACTATCTCGACGCCTATGGAGGCCTGCGCGACACACGCAAAGAAATGACACAAGCGTTCTCCGCGCTGGTCGAGGCGCAACGCCAGCTCGAGGGACTGGAATCTCGTGCGCGCTCTCTAGTCGAACGCCGCGACTTGCTCGACTTTCAACGCGGCGAGCTGGCAAGTGCCGCGCCCGTCGAGGGCGAGGAGACTCAGTTGCGCGCCGACCGAGAGCGCCTGCGCCACGCTGATCGCATTGCGCAAGTCTGTAGTGACGGCGAGAACGATATCTACGCTGCCGAGAATTCGATGGACTCACGCTTGGCGCGATTAGTTACCGATCTAGAAGGCCTAGCCGCCGCCGTACCCGACCTCGAATCACCGGCAGAGCTGGTCGAACAGGGTCGCCTACTGCTGGAAGAAGCCGCTCTCCAGATGCGTACCCTGGCAAGCCACGCCGAATCGGACCCGGCCCAGCTCGACGCCGTCGAGGAGCGCCTTTCCACCCTAACGCGACTGGCGAAGAAGTACGGCGTCCCGGCGTCTGAGCTACCGACCGTCCTCGCCCAGGTCGAAGAAGAGCTGGCCTCTGTCGCAACGCACTCGGATGATCGCGAACGCGCGGCGGACGTCGTCGAAGCAAGGCTCCGCGACGCCGCAGAAGTCGCGACCCGCTTGAGCCGGGCACGGCGCAAGGCGGCCAAGAAGCTGCAAAAGGCCATGTCCTCCGAACTGGCCGACCTCGGGATGGATGGCGGTGTCTTCGAGGTCGCACAAGAAACTTCTTCCATGGACTCGATCGAGGACCTCGGAGCCAGCGGAGCAGACCGAATCGAATTTCATCTCAGTGCCAATACCGGCGAACCGACTCAGTCTTTGGCCAAGGTCGCATCCGGCGGCGAGCTGTCGCGCATTCTGTTGGCTCTGAAATCTCTCACGGCCGGGATTGCCGAGACTCCGGTGCTCATTTTCGACGAGGTCGACGCAGGGATCGGCGGCACCATTGCCGACGCCGTCGCACGCAAGCTGCGGACGCTCGCAGAAACCCACCAGGTACTCTGCATCACGCACCTCGCCCAGATCGCCGCCTGCGCCGACCACCACTTCGCCGTCGAGAAGTCGCAGCGCGGCGGCCGCACCATCAGCGATACACGGGTCCTCTCCGAGAGCGAACGCATCGCCGAAATCTCCAGAATGCTCGGCGACGCATCCTCCGAGGAGGCGACTCAGTATGCGCGCCAGCTCGTCGAACAAGGCCGCAAGCATTCGCGCCGCCAGAATGCCGAAGCTTGACTTCGTAAGAATTCCCGTACTACACCGCGACACATCGGTTCTGGGGGGGCCGCACGATCCGATTGGCGAATGCCGCACCACGGAATCGCCCGGCGCGGCAAGATTAAGGAGGACGCGATGCAGGCAGGACGACAAGACAGGCGGCGCCAAAGGCGCAATCTAGGGCTCGCCCTCACGTGCTTCGCAGCGCTCCTTCTCGCAGTACCCCCGACGTCGGCCGACAACCACGAGGACGACGACGCAACACCTAGCGATCAGATCTCGGAGCGAGATCGCGTCTGGTGGAACTTCAACCGGGAAACAGCTGTCGTCGGCAGCGGCAAGCTGCGACTCGAAGTTCGCGGCGAGGCCATCAACAAGTCCTCCGACGACGCCCAACTCGACCTGACGGGCTTCCCAGTCGACGACCTCGAGCAAATCATAAGGATTCGGCAGGGCCTCCCTCCAATCGATCCGACGATACCTCCGGAGAGCGAGGATTTCATCGACTCGACCCGCGTTAAAAGTGTCGACGGGGGCCGCTTCGATCTCCGCGCCGCCTACGGGCTCGGTTCAACCGCCGAGATCGGTTTCGACCTGCCCTTCTTCACGCAGAATATCAAATTCAGAGACCCCATGGCGGCCATGGGTGAAACCCAATTCAACACGCCGACGATCAGCAACGAGGGCGTCGGCGATTTGGTCCTCTACGGCAAGTTTCGCCGAATGCTCTCGAGCTCGACAAGCATCGGTGCCGGACTGGAGATATGGACTCCAACCGGGCATGAGAGCAAAAGGCTCGGCACTGGCGAGCTCGGTTTCAACCCGTTCGTCAACATCCGTCACGACTGGAAACGATTCGCCGTCGGCGCACACGTCGGCTACCTAATGTACCGAAGCGACTTCGTCGATGTCATCAACTACAGCACGTACTTCCTCGCCCGGGGCAGCGAGCGCCTCGGCTTTCGTCTCGAGCTCAGCGGCCGTCACCTGCGCGCATTCGGCGAAAAGCTCGACGATCTTTCGGTTCTCCCGGGACTCGATTTCGCGTTGGCCGAACGGGTAACGCTGCGACCACAGGGCCGCGCGCACCTGACCAACGAGGCCTGGGAGTGGGGCATCGGGCTCGGGATCGTCGTCGATATCCTATAAGCAGCGCCCCCTGCCCTACCAGTCGTCGTACTCAACGGCAGTAAGACAAAGTCCCTGCGGCGGAGCGGTCGCACCTGCCTGATCACGATCGCGTGCGGCGACAAGCGCTCCCATCGCCGCTGCGTCCCGCTTACCACGACCGACTTCCAATAGCGTTCCCACAATGTTGCGAACCATGTGCCGCAAGAAGGCAGTTGCGGTGACGCGGTAGACCAACATTCCGTTCGACTTACGATCGAACTCACTGACAAGGATGTCTCGCACCGGTGTCTTGGCGTCGCATCCAGCGGCCCGAAACGAACTAAAGTCGTGACGCCCGATGAGCTGGGCTGCGCCCAAACGCAGCGCGTCAATGTCGAGCGGTGTATTGACGTGCAGCGCATAGCGCCGCCAAAACGCCGAACGGACGCGATCATTCCAGATGCGATACTCATAGGTTCGTCGCCGCGCCGACCGACGGGGATCAAAATCCTCGGCGGCAATGTCTACCGCCCGGATCGCGAGATCATTCCCGGTCTTTGCGTTGATGGCGCGCCGCACGACTTCCGGACTCAGCGACATTTCACTGCGAAAACACACGACCTGAGCTCGCGCATGGACACCGGAGTCGGTGCGACCCGAAGCATGCACACGGACGGGCGCGCCACATAGCTCGGCGATCGCCGCCTCGATTTCGCCTTGGATGGTACGCACCCCCGGTTGTAGCTGCCACCCGCAAAAGTCGGTACCGTCGTACTCGACAATCATCCGAAAATGAGTCGGGCGGTCGCTCAACCCAGCTTCCGCAGCTCGCGCACGACGCACTCGGCGATCTGCGCGACGTTCACCGACGTACCTTTGCGAAGTCCGTCGATGGCCACCCAAAAACTGACTCCGCCGGCCACAGTCGGGTCTTCTCTAACGCGCCCGACGTGGGTCGCCTCAGATCCCACGGCGTCGCTCAACGTGGCGTAATTCTCGGCCTCACTCTCGCCTGCGTGCAGATGTACACCGGGCGCGCCGCGCAGGATCTCGAGGGCCTGCTCGGTGTCGACCCTATCCTCCGTCTCGGCATTGACCATTAGTCCGTGCCCATAAAACGTCGGCACCCGAATGACATGCGCCGAGATCGGCAGATCCGGCAGATCCATGACTTGGCGCAACTGCCGCTGGATCTGCCACTCGCGCGCGGTCGGTCCAGCACCGCTCAACGCTCCGACCTGAGGGATGAGGTTGAAGGCAATGCGGTTCGGCCAAAGAGTCGCTTCCGGCTCGCGCCCACTGAGCAAATCCGACGTTTGCCGCACCAACTCTTCGATACCACCGGGCGTCGTCGAAACTGGCTCGAGGCAAGTGACCGTCACACGCTGCAGACGCCAGGCCTGCTCGATCGGATTGAGCGCGACCGCCAACGCTGTCGCCGCTGGCAGGGGAGTCGCGATCAGCCGGTCTTCGACCGCGAGCTCGACACTGTCGGCGTTGACCTCTGGAACGACCATCAGCACATCGTCGCGATGAACCAGGGCCTGACTGGCATCGATGACAACGGCCCGACTCGCTTCGATCTTCGGCCAATACTGTTCGGCCAATTCGCGCGTACAGCAGAGGAATATCAAGTCGGCAGAAGCGAAACCCACGGTGTCGATCGCCTCCAGCGCGGCCACCTCAGTGTCGTCATCGAGTTCCAAAATCGTGGCCGCAGCATCGAGCAGCTGCCACTCCGAGGCCGGGAATGCCCGATCTAACAGGACCTCCCGCAAATCGCGACCGAGTTCGCTCGCCGCCCCGACAATGGCGATGCGGAATTCGCCGGCTGCATTCGCCATCCTAGCGAGACAACCGCTCGATTACGGCCGCGCCCATTTCGGCACAGCCCACTTGCCGTGTGTCAGGCTGACGCAAGTCTGCGGTCCTCAAGCCATCGTCGAGCACGCCGCTCACGGCCGCCTCGACGGCGACCGCCGCCTCTTCCAGACCCAACGAATGACGCAACAGCATCGCCGCCGAAGAGATCGACCCGAGGGGATTGGCCAGATCACGCCCTGCAATGTCTGGCGCCGAACCATGAATCGGCTCGTACAAGCCCGAACGCTTGCCAAACGAATTCAACGACGCTCCCAAGGAAGCCGAGGGCAGCATGCCGAGCGAGCCAGACAACACCGATGCCTCGTCCGTCAAAATATCGCCAAACATATTCTCCGTGACCACCACGTCAAAATCCGCCGGCCGACGCAAAAGGTGCATGGCCATCGCATCGACCAACACATCCTCGAGCTCAACGTCGGGATGCTCTGCCCCGACCTCCTTCGTGACCTCACGCCACAAACGCGATGTGGCAAGGATATTCGCCTTGTCGACCTGAGTGACTTTCTTGCGACGCTCGCGCGCGATCCCAAACGCCAACTCGACGACACGCCGCACTTCGCTTTCGTCGTAGGCAATCGTATCAACCGCCTCACGGCCCGCCGCACCTTGGCGGCGCTCGCTCGGTTGGCCGAAGTAGACTCCGCCGGTCAACTCGCGGACAAAGAGGATATCGACTCCTTCGAGGATCTCGCGCCGCAACGGGGCGGCCTCGACCACGCGCGCATGCACCTGGATCGGGCGCAGGTTGGCAAAGAGTTGCAGCTCGCGACGCAGTCCGAGCAACGCCTGCTCGGGCCGCACATCGCTCTTTGGGTCGTCCCATTTCGGCCCACCAACGGCCCCCAACAACACCGCATCCGCGCTGCGCGCCAACGCCAGACTGTCGTCCGGCAACGGTTTGCCCGTCGCATCGATCGCCGCCCCACCGAGAGGTGCCTCGACGAAACGGATCGCCGCTCCAAAGCGCTCGCCACAGTTCTCCAGGACCGCCTGCGCCTGGGCCGTAACCTCGGGACCGATACCGTCCCCCGGAAATACCGCAATCGTTGCTTCGGACATGAATCTTCCTCTCATCTTACGCGGCGCGGCGCCGCTCGAAGTTGGCGCCGCGCCACCATTGGATCACGGCCCCTCGACCGGCACCGGCCGTTGATGCTTGTGCCGGTAGTCGAGCTTGTTCAACGCATTTACGTAGGCCAGGGCACTCGCCATGATCACGTCGGTGTGAATGCCTTGACCGTTCACCTGAAACTCTCCATCGCTCAGCAAACAAAGCGCTTCTCCCTGCGCCTCTGATTCTTCTGTAATGGAGTTGACCTGATAGCGTTCGAGCTTCGGTGACGTGCCCACCAAGGTCGAGATCGCCTTGAAGCAGGCGTCGACCATGCCGTCACCATTCGCCGACTCCGACTTCTCCTCGCCGTTGACACGCAATCGCACCGTTGCCGCGGGCTGCTCCCCGGCTTGGTGATGAACACTGAGGTCGACCAACTCGTAGCGATCCGGAGTGCGTACACTCTCCTCCGCGATCAATGCCAATAGGTCTTCGTCGTAGATGTTCTTCTTGCGGTCGGCCAACGACTTGAAACGAGTGAACGAACGCGAAACGTCCACCTCCGCGATGTCGACGCCCAACTCCTTCAATCGCTCGATGAATGCGTGCCGGCCCGAATGCTTACCCAAAACCAGCCGATTGCTCTGTACCCCAACCGATTCCGGTCGCATGATCTCGTACGTCGACTTGTCCTTGAGGACACCGTCCTGATGGATCCCCGCCTCATGAGCAAAGGCATTGGCACCGACAATCGGCTTGTTGATCGGAATCGCAATCCCGGTGATTTGTGAGAGTAAACGGCTCGACGGGTAGATCTGTTCCGTGTTCACCCCAACTTCGATGCCCGGGTACAAATCCGACCGCGTCTTCAGCGCCATCACGACCTCTTCCAACGAGGTATTCCCGGCACGCTCGCCAATCCCATTGACCGTGCACTCGATCTGACGCGCGCCGTTGCGCACCGCGGCCAGCGAATTTGCGACCGCCATGCCCAAGTCGTTGTGACAGTGAGCACTCCACCGCACTTCCCCGCCGCCCTCGGTGTTCTCCACTAAATAGCGTATCAAATCGCCGAACTCCGATGGCATCGCGTATCCGGTCGTATCCGGAACATTGAGAGTCTTGGCCCCAGCCTTGATCACCTGACCAAAGACGTGCGTCAAGTAATCGCGGTCACTGCGCGACGCGTCTTCAGCCGAGAACTCGACGTAGTCCAGGTGCTGGCGAGCAAACTCGACAGCCCAGCAAGCCGCATCGACGACCTCTTCCCGGGACATCATGAGCTTGCTCTTCAGGTGAACGTCTGATGTCGCGATGAACACGTGAATGCCGGGCTTCTGCGCCTTCTCGACGCTGCGCACGGCACGCTCAATATCCGACCGCTTGGTGCGCGAGAGGCTCAGCACGATCGGACGACGCACCGCACCAGCCACACGAGCCACGGCGTCGGCATCGCCATCAGAGGCGGCGGCAAAGCCCGCTTCGATGACGTCGACACCCAGTTTCTCGAGCTGGCGTGCGATCACGAGCTTTTCTTCCACATGCATCGTGGCTCCGGGCGATTGCTCGCCGTCGCGCAATGTGGTGTCGAAGATCTGCACCTGCTCAGTCATTGTCCTACTTCCCCTTCATCTCTAGTCCGCGTCTGTTCCGGGGAAAGAACTGCGGTATAAAAAACACAAAAGGCCACGAGCATTCTGCCCGCGGCCTGCATGGACCATCTTCTAAAACACCGCGGGACAAGTTTCCCCAGCCCGCGGACCACCCGAGACGTCAGGACGTCATGGGCGCGCTCAAGCCAGGGCTCCTAAGAAGAAGAGCCAGGCTGAGAAGTTGCTCGCGCTTGACGAATGACGACATCATGATGACGAGACGCTAGAGGAGTCCCCATCCTCTGTCAAGCTGCTATCCTCTCCGCCCTTGCTGCCTCCCCCCTTGCGGCCTTCATTCAACCCAACGAGGGAGCGGAGCGGACCAGATGCCGCATAACCAATCGCGCTCACAAAGAGAAACAGCTGCGGCTCGGCCACAAACACCAACAGCGTCAGAATCACCGCTACGAACACCGAAAACGGCTGACGGTTGCGCATCTCCAACTCCTTGAAGCTGAAGTATTTGAACCCGCTGACCATCAGGGCTGCGGTAACGCCGCTGGCCACCAACCACCCGGCCCGCCGCCCCGCCTCGCCTGCGACTGCCGGCACCGCATCGAAGAGGTAGACATACAGCAGGACCGAAGAAGCGATCACTTCGGCCGCTGCCGGGATCGGCAAGCCGACGAAGTTGGTTTTGGCGACATCGTCGCGTTGCACGTTGAAACGCGCCAGGCGCAGCGCCCCGAAAACCACAAATAGAGCCGCAACCAACCAGCCAAGGGTTTGCCACGGCTCGAGTGCGAAACGATAAAGCAAGAAGGCCGGGGCGACACCGAATGCGACCAAGTCGGCCAACGAGTCGTACTGAGAGCCAAACTCAGAAGTCGACTTCGTGACGCGCGCGACCCGACCATCCAACACGTCGAACACATTGGCCGCCATGATCGCGACTGCCGCAACCACGAAGTTGCCGCGCATACACGCGACCAGCGAATAGAAACCGCACAACAACCCGCCGGTCGTCAGCAAGTTCGGCAGGATATATACGCCACGCCGCAAGCGACGCTCTGGAACAGTGCGAAGACGCTCACGGCCGGCAGTCATGAAAGCAATGTGCTCCCGTACGTGCCTGCGGATCCAGACTGCATCGGCGATGAGATCATCACTTATTGGTTAGTTCTTCGAACGATCGACCAGGCGTCCCGAGCTAAGCCACGGCATCATCGAACGCAATTTGCTCCCGACCGCTTCGATCGGGTGCTTCTCGGCCTCGGTCCGCAGCTCCCCAAAGTGTGGAGATCCAACTCGATGCTCCGTCATCCACTCTTCGGCGAACTTGCCGCTTTGGATCTCGCTGAGAATTTCCTTCATTGCGGCGCGCGATTCCTTGCCGATAATCCGCTTACCGCGCGTCATGTCACCATACTCCGCTGTGTTCGAAATCGAATAGCGCATGTTGGCGATGCCACCCTCGTACATCAGATCGACGATCAGCTTGACCTCGTGCAAGCACTCGAAATACGCCATCTCAGGGCTGTATCCAGCATCAACCAAGGTTTCGTAGCCAGCGCGAACCAACTCCGTCAGTCCTCCACACAGTACCGACTGCTCGCCGAACAAGTCGGTCTCGGTCTCTTCTTTGAACGTCGTCTCCAAGACCCCGGCGCGCGTGCCGCCGATCGCCTTGGCGTAGGCCAAGCCGACCTGACGAGTATCGCCACTGGGGTCCTGGTGAACCGCCAGCAGGCATGGAACTCCGCGGCCGTTTTCGTACTCGCTCCGCACCAGATGCCCCGGCCCCTTGGGCGCCACCATGAAAACATTGATGCCGGCGCTGGGCACAATCAGATCGAAGTGAATATTGAACCCGTGACCAAAGGCGAGATACTTGCCATCAGTCATCCCCGCCACGAGGTCTCGGGTATAGATTTCGGATCCGAGTTCGTCGGGAACCAGCACCATCACGACCTCGGCCTTCGCCGCCGCTTCAGCCGGCTCCAATACAGTATGACCGGCTTGCTCGGCTTTCGCCCATGAGCCGCCGTCTTTCCGCAGGCCGACCACGACGTCGATACCACTGTCGCGTAGGTTGTTCGCATGCGCGTGCCCTTGGCTGCCGTAGCCAATCACGGCTACGGTCTTGCCCTCGAGGGGAGCCGTTTCGGCATCGCTATCGTGGTAAACTTTCATGCTACTTTCTCCTTCTCGTCGCGGGCAGTCGTCAGGAGCTGCATCCCGCGATGCATCGCCACCGTTCCGGTACGCGCGATCTCCTGGATTCCAAGTGGCTTCAACAGTTCTAGAAGCGCACCGATCTTGTCTTTTGTGCCGGTCACTTCAATCAGGAAGGACTCCGGACTCACATCAATGATTCGGCCGCGGAAGATCTCGATAATCTTCGAGACTTCACCGCGGTTGTCGCGGTCCGCACGCACCTTGATGAGCGCGAGCTCCCGCTCTACGTGGGTGGCCTTGTTGAAATCAGTGACGCGGATCACGTTGATCAGCTTGTTGAGCTGCTGGGTGATCTGATCGAGGACTTGATCGTCACCGCGCGTCACCAGTGTGAGGCGCGACACTTTCGAGTCCATCGTCTCGGCTACCGTTAGGCTCTCGATATTGAACCCGCGCCCACTGAACAAACCGGCAATGCGCGCCAAAACGCCAAACTGATTTTCGACGAGGACAGATATTGTGTGTCGCATCTCAACCTCGCCCTGCTGTCCAGGCGCGGATTTGCACAGCGCCCGGCATGCTCTCAGAACCTGCTAGGCGCTTGCGGATCGGTGTCGGGCCAAAATCTCCATGATGCGATCTTTACCGGCCAACTTGATCTTCTGGATTCGCTTCTTTTCGAGATCCTGTTCGGGGGTCAAGACTGCCTTGCGCTGGAAGCCATCGAGCTGTCTTTCGAGATCTAGGTGCTCGTTGTAATACTTCTTGAGCTCCTCATCCCGATTGACCAGGGTTTTTATCAACTCTTCGTCTCGTTTCTCCAATTCCTATACTCCCGAGGTTACAAGCCGAGGTGTAGCCTAGCCCACCCGCGGTGTCAATTTTGGTTTTCTCACGACTGTCGCTTGATCTCGGCTTCCGACGCGCGGCAATACCGGGGCGCCAGCGCTGCAACATCCTCTCGCCCCGATCGCTCGTAGAGTCGCCGGCCACACACGGCCACAGCAAGGCCCCGAGGGTGGTACTCAGCGAAGGGCAAAATCTCAACCTGACCGCCGAATTTCTCGACCCACAGGGCCCTGTACGGCTCCACCCCATCCCCTAGCAGAACACCAGCGGTCCCCACCGCAGCCGCCAGTCCCTCCGGTGCTGCCGCACGATCATCTACGAGGCGCACTAGATTGCCCCCTGCATGGCGAAACGCCGCGCCGTAGACCTCGCCTTTGCGCGCATCGAGAATCGGGCAGATCGCGCCCTCGCGGGGCCCCGCCACGAATGCCAACGCCTCCAACGTCGAAACGCCGACGACCGGGCAACCCATCGAGATCGCGAAGCCTTTAGCAATGCTGAGGCCAACCCGCAGGCCGGTAAACGACCCCGGCCCGACCGACACAGCGATCAGCTCGATATCACCAATCGCACAGCCGGCTGTCTGCAAGGCCTCGTCGACCATCGGTAGCACCGAGGGGGCCAGGCTCCCGCGAACCGCCTGCGACAGCTCGCTCAGCTGGCGGTCCCCATCCAGAACTCCGACACTAGCCGTGCGGGTCGCTGTGTCGAGACCGAGGACAATCACAGAACAACGCGAGTCTTACACCCCGAGCGCAGACGCCCGGCGTCGAGCTCAGCCTTCGCCTCGCAAGAACCGGCCGATATCGTTGTAAAAGGCAAACGCCATCAAACTGATCAGGATCGCCAAGCCGACCTGTTGCGCGACCTCGCGATGGCGCAATTCTAGAGGTCGCCGGCGCACTCCTTCGATGAGGAAGAACAGCAAGTGTCCTCCGTCCAGCACGGGAATCGGAAGCAAGTTGAGAACACCCAAGTTAACGCTGATGAAGCTCATCAGCCCCACCACCGCCTCGATCCCTACCTGGGCCTGCTTGTGCACGGTCTGCGCAATCAAAATGGGGCCACCCAGCTCGCTTCCCGGGATTTTGAACGTGATCATCTTATAGAATCCCAGTGCAACGGTCTGGGTGAGCCACACCGTATGTTCGAAGCCCTCGACAAAAGACTCGACGACGCCTGCCGGTCTTCGCGCTGGCGCCGGCATGATACCAACCGCGAAGTAGGGCTGCTCTCCCTCGATCTTTTCCTTGAAGAGATTCTCGACGTCCTGGCGAACCGGCGTTACCGCGATCGCGACTTCGGCATCTCCGCGCTCCACTGTGACCGCAAGCTCGCGCCCCTCACTCTCGCGTATGTTCTTTGCGAGATCGCCCCACGAAACGATCGTTTCTCCATCGATGTCCGTCACGATATCGCCGACCTGGAAACCAGCCTTCTCCGCCGGTTTCCCGTCGAGCAGGGCTCCGATCTCGGCCTTGTCGTTCGGAATCGGTAGCCCCGAGGACAAGTACAAAACGGATGTTGCGAGAAACGCAAACAACAGATTGAACACCGGTCCCGCGAGCACGATCGCGCACCTCTTCCAAAGAGGTTGGTGAGAAAACGAGATCGCTTCGTCTACCGGCTCGTCGCTATCAGGGTCCTCGCCAACCATCTTGACGAAACCGCCAAGCGGAACTGCGCTCAGGACATACTCAGTGCCATTCACCGTCTTGCCGAATAGTGTCGGGCCAAACCCCACGGAAAACTTGAGAACTCCGACGCCGCACTTCTTGGCAACGATAAAGTGTCCGAACTCGTGCACCACGATCAGTACACCGAGGACGACGATGACGGCCAAAACCCCCGTCATGAGAACAAACCATTTCTAGTGGACATTACGACGTCCTTGGGCCGACAGCCTCACGACTTGCCGGCTCTCTCTTCGAATCGCGGGGCGCATGAGACTGTAGGTTCAGCGTTTTCTGCTTTCGTTGCAACTGTCGTGGTCCCGCGAGCCTTCGCGGGTCCCTCCAAATCTCAGCTAGAAGGAGACTCTATAATAATACAGGATGGCCACCGGGAAAAGCAGACTATCGATCCGGTCCAAAACTCCGCCGTGCCCCGGAAAGATCCATCCGGACTCCTTGGTATCAAACGCCCGCTTGAGGGCCGACTCACACAGATCGCCCAATTGCCCCACGGCCGCTAGAAGAATCGCCAATACGACCATCGTGGAAACTGCCTCGGCCGGAAACAGCAGCTTTTGACAGACCGCTCCTGCCACCGCGGCCGTGACAAGGCTACCGACCGCCCCTTCGACGGTTTTGCCAGGGCTCACCCGTGGCATCAGCTTGCGACGGCCGAAGCTCTTGCCGGCGAAGTAAGCACCCGTGTCGCTCGACATGCCGTTCGCTATGATAAATGTGATCCAGTAGGGCCCGCCGTCCAGGTGGCGCAGCCATACAAAATGCGCCAAAATCGTAACGTATAGAATCCCCATGACGGAAAGCGCCGCGTTGGCAACACCGACCTTCAAGTCGACAGGCCGCAACACGATCCCCGCTAGGAGACCTGCTACGGCCGTGGTCAGAGCCGCGGCCAACGGCAGCCCCGGCTCGACGATCCACACCGCGACCATCATCACCAAGGCACCGCAACCGAATCCGAGCGCCTGATCGGCGCGCTGCCGTTGCAGCGCCATTCCCAAGTACTCGGCGAGGGCAACCAATCCAAGAACGAGGATCAGACACGACAATACGGCTGGCGGCGCGACAAAGACGATCGCCAGTAGAAGCGGAATCGCAACCGCTGCCGTCGCCAAGCGAGCGCCGAGCATTGTTCAGTGCGCCGCTTGCCGTCGCGGCTCGTCGAGTACTCGGCCAAATCGGCGTACGCGCCTCTGAAACTCCTCGAGAGCCGCAACATACTCCGGCTCGCGAAAGTCCGGCCACAACGCATCGGTCACGAAGATTTCGGTATAAGCTAGCTGCCACAAGAAGAAGTTTGAGATCCTCATCTCGCCACTCGTACGGATCAACAGATCCGGATCCGGTATCCCGGCGGTGCCAAGGGAATCCGAGATCGCGGCCTCGTCGATGTCTTCGACAGCCAAGCGACCGGCAGCAACCTCGCGGCCCAACATACGTGCAGCATTGACCAAATCTTCGCGACCACCGTAGCTGACACACAAACCCACTGTGAGACGGCGGTTATCCCGCGTGCGCTCGATCGCGGCTTCAAGCTCTTCGCGCACCGAGTCCGGCAGCCGCGCGGTATCACCAATCGCCACGACGCGGACTTCGTTGTTCATCATGCGCTCGATTTCGGTCCGCAGATATCGACGCAGGAGGCTCATCAGAGCGTTGACCTCACGGCGCGGCCGCGCCCAATTCTCGGTCGAGAAGGCGAACAGGCTCAGGTACGGAATACCGAGCTTGCGTGTTGCTTCCACGATTGCTCGCACCGAGTCCTTACCGCGCTTGTGCCCCTCGACGCGCGACATGCCGCGCTGTTGGGCCCAGCGGCCGTTGCCGTCCATGATCACCGCCACGTGTTGCGGCAGGCGGCTCATGTCCAGACTCGAAGTGTCGATCTCAGCCACGGCGCCTCAGACCTCCATAATTTCTTCTTCTTTGGCCTTCAGTACCTGATCGAGCTTGTCGGTGTACTCTTTGGTCAGCTCCTGGGTCTTTTCTTGACCACGCCGCAAGTCATCCTCGGTGATTTCCTTGTCCTTCTGAAGCGACTTGAGCAATTCGTTGGCATCGCGCCGATGACTGCGGACAGAAACGCGATAGTCCTCGGCCACTTTACGAATCTGTTTGACCAGCTCTCGGCGACGGTCCTCGGTCAGCTCGGGAATCGGCACCCGAACGACCTTACCGTCGTTGGCCGGCGTCAGGCCGAGATCCGCCAGCATGATGCCCTTTTCGATCGCTGGGATCGAGCCCTGATCGAAGGGCTGTAGCAACAATAAGCGCGGTTCCGGAACGGCTATCGTCGACACCTGATTCAACGGAGTCTGAGCTCCGTAGTATTCGACCATTACCCCACCGAGCAGGGCCGCAGACGCTCGGCCGGTCCGCGTCCGCATGAGGTCGCGCCGCATCGCATCGACCGTCTGCTCCATCTCTTGCCGCAGGTCTTTGACGATCTCGTCTAGCATCTGCCTGTTTTACCCCGTATCGGAAGGCAGGTCCACGTCAGCCCGCCAGTCTAGTTGACCAGCGTCCCCAGGCTCTCGCCACGTGCCGCACGCTCGATGTTGCCTTTGCACATCAGATCAAAAACCATAATGGGCAACGCGTTTTCCATGCAAAGCGTCACTGCGGTCGCATCCATTACCTTGAGTCCTTTCGCAATGAACTCGGAGTACGACAGGTGGTCAAAGCGCACCGCCTCTGGATTTACGGTCGGATCGGAATCATAGATTCCATCGACCTTGGTCGCCTTGAAAATCACTTCCGCACCAATCTCCGCGGCGCGAAGCGCCGCCGCCGTATCGGTACTGAAATACGGGTTCCCAGTCCCCGCCGCGAAGATCACGATGCGACCCTTCTCGAGATGGCGCATCGCTCGGCGGCGGATATACGGCTCGGCGATCGCATGGATCTCGAGAGCAGACATCACCCGCGTTTGCACACCGATCTTCTCGAGCGCGTTCTGCATCGCCAACGCATTGATGACTGTAGCGAGCATTCCCATGTAGTCGCCGGTCGCGCGCTCAACCCCTTCGGTCGCAGCACGGACACCGCGGTAGATGTTGCCACCGCCGATGACCAAGGCGATTTCGAGACCGAGGGCGTGAACCCGTTCGACCTCAGAGGCTACCGCTTGGATCGTTTCCGCTTCGATGCCGTAGTTGGCACCACCCATCAAAGCTTCGCCACTCAGCTTGAGCATGATGCGGCGATACTGGCCCGCTCCGCTGGCGGCTGACCGCGCCATCCCATCCGAGCCTCGATTAGCCTGCATACCCTACCAGTATTCCAACGCCGAGCGATCCGCCAGCAGTCCCCCGCGATTCACTCGAGATTCCTCAAAGTGCTCCGCCGCAAGCCCAGCCGATCATCGAGGCAACGTCAATCCCAAAAATGACACAAGTGAGATCGCCGATACGATCTCACGCCAACACTCGTCGAGCCTCTGCGGGTGTCAGAAACCGACTGACTAAGCGTCGGCTGAATCGTCGCCCAGCTGAAAGCGGGCAAACCGGCGTACCACGAGGTTCTCGCCAAATTTTGAAATTGCGTCTGTCACCAGATCGCCGATCTTCTTGTCCGAGTCCTTGATGTAGACCTGTTCGAGCAAGCAAATCTCGCTGTAGAACTTCTCGAGCTTGCCGGCGACGATCTTCTCAATCACCTTCTCAGGCTTGCCCGACTCGGCCGCCTGGTTCTTGAAGATCGAACACTCCTGATCGACGATATCGGCCGGTACCTCTTCGCGGCTCACATAGCGCGGATTGGCAGCTGCCACTTGCATCGCGATCTCTTTGACCAAGCCTTGGAAGTCATCCGTCCGAGCGACGAAGTCCGTCTCACAGTTGACCTCGACCAGGACGCCGATTTTTCCGTTGCCGTGGATATACGATCCGACGACACCGTCACCTGCCGAGCGCCCAGCCCGCTTGGCAGCTGCTGCCAAACCCTTCTCACGCAAGAAGACGGTTGCCTTGTCGACATCGCCCCCAACCTCGGAGAGGGCCTTCTTGCAGTCCATCATGCCCGCACCGGTGCGCTCGCGAAGCTCGCGCACCATGCCCGAAGTAACGCCGCTCACGCCGCACCGCCTTTTGGGTCGGTCGGCGCCGCCGCCTCTACGCTCACAGGAGCCTCAGGGTCTTCCGCCGCTGCGGCCGCCGGTGCGCCGTCGGATGCTTTGGCATCGTCAGATGCTTTGGCATCGTCGGACGCTTTCGCCTCATCGGTCGCTTTCGCATCGTCGGAAGCTTTCGCATCATCGGACGCTTTCGCGTCGGCGGCTTTCGCAGCGTCGGCACTGACGCGATTGGCTGCGCCTTGCTGGGCCGAAGTTTCGCCCACCATGGTCGCAGCGATACCCGTCTGATCTGGCGCCGCCTCGACCTCCTCGGCCTTCGTGCGCTCATCGTAAGATGAGCGGCCTTCGAGCATGGCGTCTGCCATCGCAGAACAAAACAAGCGAATCGCGCGAATCGCGTCATCGTTGCCCGGGATCCGATACTCGACCGGGTCGGGGTTACAATTGGTATCCAACACCGCGACGACGGGAATACCGAGCTTGTTCGCCTCGCGCACCGCAATGTCTTCCTTGATCGTGTCGATCACGAAAAGAGCGTCCGGCACCTTTCGCATCGTCTTGATGCCGCCGAGAGTGTGGATCAGCCGGTCGCGCTCGCGGCGCATCTCCAGCAGCTCACGCTTTTTCAGGGCATCAATCACCACCTCGTCTTCGAGGTCCTCCTCGAGCTTCTTCAGCCGTTCAACACTCTGCTTCACGGTTTGGAAGTTCGTGAGAGTGCCGCCGAGCCAGCGGTTGCTGACATAGAACAGGCCGCCGCGCTCGGCTTCCTGGAGGACGGCGTCTTGCGCCTGCTTTTTTGTTCCAACCATAAGCACGGTCCCGCCTCGAGCGGCGAGATCGCGCACGAAATTGCAGGAGTCCTGCAGCATGGTCACCGTCTGCTGTAGATCGATGATGTAGATCCCGTTTCGGGCACCGAAGATGTATGGCTTCATCTTCGGATTCCAGCGGCTCGTCTGATGGCCGAAGTGAACTCCGGCCTCCAGGAGCTGCTTCATGCTCACATCTGGCATTCAAATACTCCTACGAGTGTCTCAGGTTGATCCGCTTGCCTATCAGAATTGATCGGCGGCGAAAACCCCCTCACCAGCTGGCTATGAGCCCCAAACCGGAGAATTGGCCGTTTCAACCCTGAAGTCATTCCTCGCTAAGACTTCATCATCTCCAGGAACTCCGAATTGCTCGGAGTTCCCTGCATTTTGTCGATTACGAACTCGGCAGCCTCGACGGGGCTGAGCTGCGCCAGCAGCTTGCGCAGGACCCAAATGCGCTTGGTTACGGACTCGCCGAGTAGCAATTCCTCTTTTCGGGTCCCGCTGCGGTTGATGTCAATCGCCGGGAACGTCCGCTTCTCGACCAGCCGTCGGTCGAGATGGACCTCCATATTCCCAGTTGCCTTGAATTCCTCGAAGATAACCTCATCCATCCGGCTCCCGGTATCAACCAACGCGGTACCGAGGATCGTCAGGCTGCCGCCATCTTCGATATTGCGTGCGGCGCCGAGGAACTTCTTCGGCTTGTGCAAAGCGTTCGAGTCGAGCCCACCCGATAGGATCTTTCCGCTCGGAGGAACCACCGTGTTGTAGGCCCTGGCCAGCCTCGTAATCGAATCGAGCAAGATGACCACATCGCGTCCGTGTTCAACGAGCCGCTTGGCCTTCTCGATGACGATCTCCGCCACCTGTACGTGCCGGGTTGGCGGCTCGTCGAAGGTCGAAGAAATCACTTCGCCATCGACCGACCGCTGCATATCCGTCACTTCTTCCGGCCGCTCGTCGATCAACAACACGATGAGCACGACTTCCGGGTGATTGTTGGTGATGCCGTGGGCGATATTTTGCAGCATGGTCGTCTTGCCGGTGCGTGGCGGCGCGACGATCAGGCCACGGGTCCCTTTTCCGACCGGAGTAAACAGATCGATCATCCGAGTCGTCTGTTCGGTCTCGGAATGCTCGAGTCGTAGCTGATCCTGCGGATAGAGAGGAGTCAAATTGTCGAACAGGATCTTGTCGAGGGCCTTCGCCGAACTCTCGAAGTTGACACTCTCGACCTTCAGCAACGCGAAATAGCGCTCGCCCTCCTTTGGAGGCCGGATCTGCCCGCCAACGACGTCTCCGGTACGCAGATTGAACCGTCGGATCTGGCTCGGCGACACGTAGATGTCGTCCGGGCCGGGAAGATAGTTGTAGTCCGGCGCCCGCAGGAATCCGAAACCGTCGGACAGAGTTTCCAGGACGCCTTCGGCGTGGATCTGGCCACTCTCTTCGGCTTGCGCCCCGAGAATTGCAAAGATCAGCTCCTGCTTGCGCATCGTCGAGAACCCCTCGACGGCCAGGTCTCTTGCGAGTTGCGCAAGCTCGCCAATCTTCTTGGCCTTGAGCGCCTCAATATCCAAAAGTCCACCGTTGCCCTTGCCTGCCGAAGTTGCCGCAGATGCTTTTGCACCCGCGGATCGTTCGTGTGCGGACACCGTCCGACCTTTGCCAGCCGCCTGTTCGGCCATGGCTATTCCTTCCCCATCGCGTGCGACGGGACCAACAAATTGTCGATTTTGAGAAAAATTATGAAGTGGGAGGATTCGTGTCCGCGATGCGCGAACTAAGCGCGGCAGGACGCCGCATGGAATTCGGCGCGGAAGCTAGCGACGACGCCCGGGCATGTCAACCGCGACGGGTACTCACCGCATCTTTGCGTAAGAAATCGACCGCCGACGCGAAGTCTGCGGGCCAAGGCGCTCGGACATACAGCTCCGCGCCGGAGCGCGGATGCACGAAGCGCAAACTTTCCGCGTGCAACGCCTGACGGCGCAGCCCGCGGGGCGCCAGCCGTCGCCCCCGAGAATAAACCGGATCGGCCAGCACCGGGTGTCCGATCGACGCCAGATGCACCCGGATCTGATGGGTTCGACCGGTGCGCGGAAACACCCGGAGTAAAGCGGCGCCGCGGTAGCGCTCATCCACTTCGTAGCGCGAAGACGCATTTCGACCGCCGGCCCGGACCGCCATTCGCTTGCGATCGACCGGGTGGCGGCCGATCGGCGCATCGATCTCTCCACAATCATCGTGCGGAGCCCCACAAACCACCGCCGTATATTGTTTGCCGATTTCGCGGTTGCGAAATAGAGCGCCCAGCGCGGCGTGGGTCTCCATGTCCTTCGCAACGAGAATCACTCCCGAGGTGTCCTTGTCGAGTCGGTGCACGATTCCACAACGCTCTGGGTCGAGTCCTGGGCGCTCACCACCCCAACGATGCAGCAGCGCGTTGACCAGAGTGCCACAGGGGTGTCCCGGCCCCGGATGGACGACCAAGCCTGCGGGTTTGTCGACCACTAGGAGGTAGTCGTCCTCGTGAACGACACTGAGCGCGATGTTCTCGGCTTTGATCTCGGAGCTGGGACGCTGCGGAACTTCAACCGCAACCTGCTGCCCCTCGCGCAGCGCCATGCCGGCCTTGACGTTCTCCCCGGCGACACAAACATGCCCGTCATCGATCAAACGGCGAACCTGCGATCGACTGCCCAGTACGCCCACCTCAGCCAGAAAGTGGTCGAGCCTTTGCTTGGCTTGCTCAGATGAGACGACCCAACGATGACGAGTCGGCTCACTCATAGGCGCGCTGAACCTCCCGGGCAGCTTCGATGTCGCGATGGATCTGCGCCACCAACGCCTCGACACCCTCGAACTTCTGTTCGTCGCGCAGTCGCTGCAGAAACGCGACATCGAGCCGCTTGCCGTAGAGATCCGCATCCAAATCGAAAATGTGTGTCTCGAGGGAGCGTTCGTGGTTGCCGAACGTCGGGTTGCGGCCCAAATTGCTCACACCAAAACCGTCGAACACACCGCCCGCTACCGTCGCCCGCACCCGCACCGCGTAGACACCTTCCGGTGGCAACTCGAGATCGCCGACACGCAAGTTCGCAGTTGGCACCCCAATACTCGCGCCGCGATGAAAACCGTGTACGACTCGGCCGTCGACCGCGTACGGGCATCCGAGCAAGGTCGCCGCCAAGTCGAGAGCGCCGGCGGCGACAGCGCCTCGAAGTCGATTAACCGTAACGAGTTCGCCGCCAACCTCCCCGGAGACGTAACTCAGGTCGAGACCTGCCCCTGCCGGCTCGGAAATCGAGCAGTCGCTATCGACAAATAGCCGATGTGCCCCCAGGCGGAGGCACAGTTGGGTGAGAACCCCCTCCCCACCGAAAACGACTCCCGTGATAGGGGCGTCGCGCAGGGCTTCGAGGACCCGGCGCCGACTGCTCAGTCGCGGCGCGGCGCAAGGCGCCAACACCACCCACGCCCCGCCGGCTTCTCCGGTTTGCGCGATCAGCCGTTGGTGACCGATGTGCAATCCATCGAACGCACCATAGGCGACGAGCTGTCCCGAACCTTCCGGAACATCCCCAAGGTGCCGGTAAACTCGCACCGCCAGCAGCCCGTACCCCGCGCTGCCGCGGAGCCTAACGACCCCGCTTAGTTCGACAAGGCATTCAGCTGCGTCCGGCCGACGCCCGCCTCGTCGCTGTTCGGATGGTCGCTGATCAACTTTTGCAAGATCAGACGCGCATCGATCTTGTCACCGGAATTCGCAAACGCCGTAGCCAGCGCGAGCAGAGCTCCGGGAATCTGATCCCCCTGCGGGTGCTTGAGCAACACTTCGTTGAGCTCGATGATCGAACGATTGTAGTCGCCACGGCTGTAGTAGGCCTCACCGAGCCAAAACTGTGCGTTGTCGGCAAGGTCCGAGCTACCATTGCCATTGACGAACTCGCGCAGGGTGCGGATCGCTTGCTCAGTTTGCCCTTCGCGGTACAGCTGTAGACCTCGCATGTAACTCGAATCGAGCCCGCCACTTTGCATCGCCTGCAACTCACGCGCCCAAGCTAGTGTGGCCGCCTCGGTCCGCGGAACGCCACCGGGCAAGCCACCGACAACGCCGCCGCCAGAACCCATCTGGGGTGCCGCTGCCTGCGCTTCAGCCAACTTCTTGAAGGCCGCCTCGAGCGCCGCAACACGCGTCTCGATCGAGCTGACTGCCGTCAGAGCGCGCTGCGAACTATCGTCCTCACGCGTCGTCGCAACCGTACGTTTGATCGTATCGGTGTTGGCCTGCAAGTCTGCCAGGCTCGCTCTCAATTCGAGCTGCTCGCGCCGCATGCGTTCGAAGTCAGCGCGCGACGTGCAGCCAGCGACTGCGACAGCCACCGTCAGTAGTGCAACGATCTGGAGGCTTCTCATCTCTTCCCTCACTTTCACTGGCCGAATACGACGAAGTGCCCACGCCGGTTGCGTCCCCAGCAAGACTCCACAGCATCGCGACAAAGCGGCAATTCTTCCCCGTAGCTGATCGTCGTAATTCGACTCGGGGCGACGCCCAACGCAATCAAGTAATTCTTGGCCGCCGATGCCCGCCGCGCGCCCAGGGCAAGGTTGTACTCGATCGTACCGCGATCGTCACAGTGGCCCTCGATCTCAACTTTTGTGTCGGGCCGCTCGGCGAGCCACGCCGCATTGCGCTGTAATGTGTTGCGCGCCTGTTGTCCGAGATCGACGGAGTTGTAGCCAAACCGTATATCCTCCAGCGGTCCCTCAGAACCCGGCAATCCCAAGCTCCCGCCCTGCGCATCGGCAAGACTCCCACGCGAATCAGCGCCGAGACGACTCTCGTCGATTCCGCGCTCGGCAATACCCTCTAGCGCATCGCCCGGATCCTTACCGGAACAACCACCGACTAACACAACCAAAGCGGCGAGAGCCGCCCATCCACCAACCCAACGCATCACCATGGGGCCCTCCGTTGCTCTGCGAAACGACCCGTCAGTCGAGCCAGCCCGACCAAGTTGGACTCGTATCACCGCCGTTTCCCTCCGTCAATTGAACCGTGTGTATCCCACTGAGGTCCGACATCACCACATGAGTGCGACCCCTGCGGGTCGCACTGTAAACGAGATAGCGACCATCGGGCGACCAGCTGGGATCCTCATTGTTGCCGTCCGTCGTCACCTGGTGCACTCCGCCACCATCCGTGTCAATCACAAAGATTTGGAACTTCCCGCGAACTCGGGACGCGTACGCGACCTTGTCGCCTTTCGGCGACCAAGCCGGAGAGGTGTTATAGGATCCCTTTCGCGTCAGGCGCCGTACCCGGCTGCCGCTGCGGTGCATGACATAGATCTGCGGGCTGCCGGCACGATTCGAACAAAAAGCGATCGACTCGCCGTCGGGCGACCAACTCGGCGATACATCGATCGCACTGTTCTCGGTCAGACGGTACCGAACAGTACCGTCGACATCGAGGATTCCGATCTCCGAGTTGCCATCAAAGGAAAGCGTCGTAACCAGAGAGTCCCCGCTCGGAGAAAAGCCTCCGCCAAGGTTCAGACCGGGGACCCGTGTCAGCTGCTGCCATCGACTCCCCGGGTACGAGATCGTATACAAGTCCGGGTCGCCGCCCCGATAGGAAGTCATCGTCAGCCGGTCCGGCTGCGGCCCCCAACGCGGCGCTAGATTGATGGTGCGCGCGTTGGTTAGGCGTTCGACATCCTTGCCGTTGGCGCTCATGACGTAGAGATCTTTGAAGCGCCCATCACGCGTCGATAGGAAGGCAATCTTCGAATCGAAGGGGCCCCGCTCGCCGGCAATCGAATCGATGATTTCATCGGCAAAGCGATCCGCGATCCGATCGATGTCCTCAACTCGTCCGCCGTAGCGGCGCCCGGTCAACTGGCTTCGCTGCGCGACATCAAACAGTCGGGCTTCGACCACCACATCCTCGCCGACGACGGCGATGGTCCCTTTGACGACCGCATGCGCTCCGAGAACAGACCAGTTTTCGAAACGAATGGTCTCGAGATCGACGCCTGAGGACTGCGGCTGCGCGATATGAGTCGATCGCGGCAAGACCCGGAACATCCCCGATCGCTCGAGGTCAAGGACCACCCGGTCGGAAAACCCGACCCCGAGACCGGGATCTCCGTCCGTCTTGAGCGGAGATACCGCGATCGGATACTTCGTCGCCCCGGGGCCAACAATGGTCGACCGGACCTGCGCTTGCGCTTCAAGATTGAGGGCCGCACATAGCGCCACAACCACCCCCACCACCACAGCTTTCATTGCTTCCATATCCCTCATCCAAGCACCGCGCCGCCTCGCCGACAAATACCACAGACGCACGACCGACGGGAATCTTCAATCCTCGCCGTCAATTGCGCAGATCACGGGCGCGAAACGTCAGCTCGACATCGGCAAATTCACCTCGATAGGCATCCGGCACCATTCCCAACGGGCTAGCTGCACGCACGGCGCGCTCCGCCGAGGCGTCGTAGGCTTTGTCGCCACTCGACCGCGCCGTGCGTACCCTGCCCACGTCACCATCCGCCGATACCGAGAACCGCACCACCGACTCGAGACTGTCGTCCCGTCCACCCCAAACCCAGGCCTCGCGAATCCGCGCTTCCATCCGTCGTTTGTAAAGAATGTACTCGGCGCCGCGCACCACGCCTCCGACTCCGCTTCCCGGTCCCGATGACAGTGGCCCGCTGGTACCGTTGCCGCCAACCGACTCAGCCGCGCGCCGCCGCACGGCAGCGGCGATGCGGTCTTCGACATTGGCCGACTCCCGCGACGTGCGACGCTGCACGGCTTCGGCGATCTGGCGGTCGCGCTCGACCTTGGCATCCGGCGTAGGTTTCTTGCGAGCCGGCTTCTCAGCCTTCGCCACCTTGGGCTTCTCCTTCGGCTTCGGTTTCGGCTCCGTGACCTTGGGCTCTTCTTTGGGATCGGGTTTTGGCTCCGGCTCGGCAACCACTTCTGGCTCCGGCTCGGGTTCCGGCTCTGGCTCTGGCACCACTTCGGGCTCGGGCGCGGGTTCCGGCTCTGGCTCGGCCACCACTTCGGGCTCCGGCTCGGGCTCCGGCTCCGGCTCTGCCACCACTTCGGGCTCGGGCTCGGGTTCCGGCTCTGGCACGGCCACCACTTCGGGCTCGGGTTCCGGCTCGGCGACCACCTCCGGTTCCGGCTCGGCGACCACCTCCGGTTCCGGCTCGGCGACCACCTCCGGTTCCGGCTCCGGCTCAGCCAACGGTGGTTCGGCAGCGGCGGGGATCTCTTCCGGCACGCTGCCATCACCGCGCGGTCCGCTGTCACCACCCAGAAGATCGGGGGCGATCAGTTCGACCGTATAGGACTCGAGGCCGGGCGCTGCCGCGTTGAGATAGCGATTCGGCGCAGCCAAGAAGACGGCCAAAAGCGCTGCATGGACTGCGAGCGATAAAGCAAAGGTCCAGACAGCTCCGGCCTCGGGAATCCGAGACCGGCGCCGGCTTTCCATCAGCTGTCCTCCGGCGGCGGTTTGGTCACCATGCCCAGACGAACCACTCCGGCCTCGCGCAGCGCGCTCATCACCGCGACGACCACCCCATAGCGAACATCCGTGTCAGCGCGCAGGAACACTTGCCGATCGGGGCGTTCGCGAACGATCGCGGATAGTTTTTCGGTCAGTTCCGCTGCAGACATCTTGGTGTCGTTGAGAAAAACGTCGCCGCCATCCGTCACACTGACAACGAGCTGCGTTTCGTCCCCAGTGAACGCTCCGCCACGGGCATTCGGCAGATCGACACTGACGCCCTGATGCAGAATCGGCGCAGTCACCATGAAAATCACCAGCAAAACCAGCATGACATCGACCAGCGGTGTCACGTTGATTTGCGACAGGGACTCGTTGCTAGGTCCACCAAAAGCCATAGCTACTTCAGGAAGTGACGCTCGGCGATATTGAGAAATTCAGACGCGAAATTTTCCATTTCCGCGGCCAACACTCGGATCTGCCGGGCAAAATGATTGTACGCCACAACCGCCGGAATGGCTGCAAAAAGCCCGGTCGCCGTGGCGATGAGGGCTTCGGCGATTCCCGGAGCAACTGCCTGAATGGTCGAGGTTTGGGTCGAGCTCAAGCCGAGAAATGCGTTCATGATACCCCACACCGTTCCAAAGAGGCCGACGAACGGCGCCGCGCTGGCCGTCGTCGCCAAAAAGGTCAGCGAGCGCTCGAGATCGGTCAGCTCCTGCGTCGTCGCCCTCCGCATCGCGCGCTCTACGTTGGCGATACCGCCGAGTTCCGAGGTCATCCCCTCGTCTTCGGAACGCGCCTGCCGGGCTCGCGTCAGCCGAACCAACTCCTGATAACCGGCGCGAAAAACTTGGGCCACCGGACTCGCCTTGAGATCCTGACTGCGATCGTTGACCGAGCTGAGGTTTTTGTTTTCCCAAAAGTAATCGAGAAATTGCTCGCTCAGCTTGCGCGCCTTGCGAACCCGCCTGGCTTTGCGAAGAATCACCGCCCAACTCGATATCGACCCCAGCACCAGTAGGTACAGAACACCCTGGACCACTGGCCCCGAACTCAACACCAAGCGCAACAGGCTCTCGTCACCCATCGTTCACCTCTTCCCCGGCCCGCTAATCAATCTCAAAGCTCGATTTATACCACACTAATTTCGCGCGACTAGGCGGCACGACGATCCACGAATCAGTCGAACCTTCGCCCCACCCGCCGACTCGACCGCAGCAGCCATCGCACACGCCCTGGTACTGTCATTTCGACGCACCCACTCCCGGACACCCGGTTGACTCCCTCGAACTAAAATGGGAGTGATTTTCGCTTAGCGTCGGGCTCGCACAGGCGCCGCAAACGCAACACCCACCTCCTTATTTTAACAGACTCCTGCTCGCGCGATACGGCCGCGCGAGCTTCGTACGAGGAAGGATACCAGCATGGGCATCAAGGTAGGAATCAACGGTTTCGGACGCATCGGACGCAACATTCTGCGTGCCGCCAAGGCAAAGAACGCAGGCTTCGATTTCGTTGGAGTCAACGATCTTACCGACGCCAAGACGCTGGCATACTTGCTCAAGTACGATTCCGTACACGGACCGTTTGATGGCGATGTCGCGGCTGATGGAGACTCGCTGATCGTCAATGGCGACCGCATCAAAGTGTTCTCAGAGCGGGATCCCGGCAAGCTACCTTGGGCCGAGGCGAAGGCCGATGTGGTCCTCGAATGCACCGGTCTGTTTACCGCGCGCCCCAAGGCCGCCGCCCATATCGAGGCCGGAGCCAAGAAAGTTCTCATTTCAGCACCCGGCAAAGAGGTCGACATGACCGTCTGCTACGGCGTTAACCACGCCGACTACGACGCATCCAAGCACCACGTCTTGTCGAACGCTTCTTGCACGACAAACTGCCTGGCGCCGGTCGCCAAGGTCCTCGACGAGAGCTTCGGCATCGTGCGCGGACTGATGACCACCGTGCACGCCTATACCAACGACCAGCAGATCCTCGACCTACCGCACTCGGACCTACGCCGCGCACGCGCTGCCGCGGTGTCGATGATCCCGACGACCACTGGCGCCGCCCGTGCTGTCGGTGAAGTCTTGCCACAGCTCAAGGGCAAGCTCGACGGCATGGCGATTCGCGTACCGACCGCCAACGTCTCGATCGTGGATCTGGTCGCCGAGATGAAGAAGGATGTGACTGAAGATCAGGTCAACGATGCCCTGAAAGCAGCCGCCGACGGGCCTCTCAAAGGCATCTTGAGCTACACCAACGAGCCGCTGGTCTCGATCGATTTTAACGACTGCCCGTTTTCCTCGACCGCCGATCTCAGCCTGACCAAGGTCATGGATGGGAACTTCATCAAGGTGCTGTCGTGGTACGACAACGAATGGGGATTCTCCAACCGTATGGTCGACGTCGCCTCGCACATCGCCGGCTGACGCCAAGCACCGCGAAGTCACGATGAAGCACCTTGGCCAGCTCGACCTCAGCGGCAAGCGGGTCTTTATTCGCGTCGACTTCAACGTCCCTCTGCAAGAGGGTGTCGTAACCGACGCCACACGGATCGAGGCGGCTCTGCCAACAATCGAGCACGCTCTCGCCGACGGTGCGCGGGTCATCCTGGCCTCGCATTTGGGCCGTCCGAAGGGCAGCCCAAAACCGGAGCTGAGTCTCGCCCCGGCCGTGGCGGTGCTCGCAAAAAGGCTTGGCCGACCTGTGGAGCTGGCGCCCGATTGCATCGGAGCCAAGGTGACCCAGCTGGTCGAGGCCCTCGAGCCGGGCCAGGTCCTCATGCTGGAGAACTTGCGTTTTCACGCCGAGGAAGAAGCCAACGACTCTGGGTTCGCGAAACAGCTCGCGGCGCTCGCCGACGTGTACGTAAACGATGCCTTTGGCACAGCCCACAGAGCCCACGCATCAACTGTTGGGATGGCCGCCCATGTCGCGGAACGTTGCGCCGGCCTTCTGCTCCAACGCGAGTGTGAGTACCTCGGACGCGTCATGTCCTCCCCTGACCGTCCACTGGTCGCAGTACTGGGAGGAGCCAAAGTATCCGACAAGATCGTCGTCATCCGCAGCCTACTCGAGCGGGTGAACTCACTGCTGATCGGTGGCGCGATGGCATACACCTTTCTGCGCGCCGAAGGAATTGGCATCGGCAAATCGCTGGTCGAAGAAGAGCACCTCGAATTGGCAAAGGATCTACGTTCCACCGCCGCCAAAGCCGGTGTCGAGCTGCTTCTACCGACCGACCACGTCGTGGCGCCATCGCCGAGCGAGAGCGCATCCGCCAAAACCGTCGCCGACGCTGTGCCCGATGGCCAGATGGGCCTCGATATCGGGCCCGCGACCCAACGACGCTTCGCTGAGGTCGTCGCCGGAGCCGGCACGGTCATCTGGAATGGCCCGCTCGGGATGTTCGAGGTGCCGCCTTTCGATGCCGGTTCGATGGCAATGGCCAATGCGTTGGCCGATAGCAACGCCGTGACGATCATCGGTGGTGGCGATTCGGTCGCTGCCGTCAAGCGATCAGGTCGTGCAGATCAGATCACTCACATCTCGACTGGCGGTGGTGCCTCTCTCGAGTTTCTCGAAGGCCGCACCTTGCCAGGCCTCGCCGCCCTAGCGTAGTTGTCTACGCAGAACGACCCGAAGGAGAACGCGCGATGAGAACGCCGCTGCTTGCAGGCAATTGGAAGATGCACTGCACACCGACGGAAACGGCCGCCTTGATCCAGGAGCTCCGCGCCTCGCTCGGCGACTACGACCAACGCGAAGTATTGGTTGCCCCACCGTTTACCGCGTTGGCGACCGCAGCCACCGAGCTCGACGGATCTGGGATCCTGCTCGCCGGCCAGGATCTCCACTGGGAGGACTCCGGAGCCTTTACCGGAGAGATCGCCGGACCGATGCTGACCGCAGTCGGTTGCTCTCACGCAATCATCGGCCACTCGGAGCGCCGCCAGTACTTCGGCGAAACCGACGGCCGGGTCGCGCTGAAGATTCGTGCTGCGCTGCGCAACCGGCTGGTGCCAATTGTCTGCGTCGGAGAGACCCTAGAGGAGCGCGAGTCGGGACAAATGACCGATGTGATCGAGAGACAGGTTCGCGGCGCGCTCGGCGCCCTCGACGCCCGTTCCATCGGCTCGTCCGTCCTTGCCTACGAGCCTGTTTGGGCGATTGGGACCGGACGCGTAGCGACTCCGGATCAGGCACAGGAGGTCCACGCCGCGATCCGAGCCTTGCTCGGCGAGATCGCTGACGCCGACGCAGCGGCTTCGTGCCGCATCCTCTACGGCGGCAGCGTCAAGCCCGACAACGTCGATACTTTGATGGCCCAGCCAGACATCGACGGCGCCCTCGTAGGCGGGGCCAGCCTGAAAGCCAAAGATTTCGCTCGAATCGTACACTTCCAGAGTTGATTCTAGCGCCAAGAACCGGAGAATAGCTTCTTTGGTGTCGCGGCGTCTCAACCCCCAGCGGAGCAAACCCTCATGTTCGAAGCAGTCATCACCGTAGTGCACATTCTCGCGTGCCTCTTCCTAATCGTCATCGTTCTCCTGCAAACCGGCAAGGGCGCCGAAATGGGCGCCGTTTTCGGAGGCGCCAGCTCTACGGTCTTCGGTAGCTCGGGTGCGGGCAACTTTCTCACCCGTCTGACGACCGGAGTCGCGATCCTGTTCATGTGCACCTCCCTCGGACTGACTTACTTCTCGTCGCGCAGCGGTACTGCGACTATCTTCGACGACGCACCGCAAGTATCCGTGCCGGCACTCCCCGAAGCCGATCAAGCGCCCGCTGCCGCGCCGGTAGATATTCCGGCAGCACCCGCAGCCCCGGCACCCCTCAGTGCCGATCCAGTACCCGCTGCGGACAACTAATCTCCAAACAAGAAAAACACCTCGCGAGGATGGCGGAATTGGCAGACGCGCTAGGTTGAGGGCCTAGTGGGGTTAACACCCCGTGGGGGTTCAAGTCCCCCTCCTCGCACTTCTTTCGTCTCCGTCCGATCGGCGCATCGTCGGGCGTTGGGCTGCGGCCTACCCCCCTCCGGCCCTCGATGGGCCCCGGAGATCGACGCGCCGCTCGGCAGAGCCTCTCCCTCCATGGAGGACCCCAGATTGGCGCGCGGCTCGGCAGGAGCCTCTCCCTCCTTGGGGGACCCAGATTGGCGCGTGGCTCGGCAGGAGCCTCTCCCTCCTTGGGGGACCAAGATTGGCGCGCGGCTCGGCTGGAGCCTCTCCCTCCTTGGGGTACCCAGTTTGGCGCGCGGCTCGGCAGGAGCCTCTCCCTCCATGGTGGACCCCATATTGGCGCGTGGCTCGGCAGGAGCCTCTCCCTCCATGGAGGACCCCAGATTGGCG
>JAJCZJ010000126.1 GCA_029262455.1 Deltaproteobacteria bacterium
GCGCTCGATTCGAGCCGTCTACGAGACCGACGAGAAGATTGCTGCCGCGGTGTTGCCGCAGCCGCTGGAACTGGTTGCGCCGGAGATCTGCGTGACGTGTTCGCACGTCGCGATGCACATCTCACCGGAGTTCACCTTCGAAATCGGCTCGATGATCTTCGGTGTGCGCGCGAAGTACGAAGGCAAAGAGGGAGTCTATCTGACCCGCTGCTGGTGCGTTTGGAGTGGAAGCACAAGCAGACCAAGGTTCACAAGATGGAAGGCGAGATCAGCTTGATCGATTCGCCGATGGATCCGGTTGCGGATATTCCGGTCCGAAAGCTCTTGAGCATGCACTACGAAGAGGGCAGCACGCAGAGCAACGGGACAGTTTTGCGCTCAGTGCCGGGGGATTGGGTGTTGCCGTTTCTGCATCAGCGCTACGGCGATACTGGCGAGGGGATTGAGATCTAAAGCTCGCTTCGCTCGCAGGCAAGGGCAAAGGCAAGGGCAAGGGCAAGGGCAAAGGTTGGCGGTCGCTGCGCGGCGGTTGAACTCGCTTCGCTCGCAGGCTGGAGCCCGGTTCGCTTCTCTTTTTCATAGAGGGCGAGGCTCCTGCCGAGCCGCGCTACATCCAGCCACTTCATCTCCAATCACAACCAACCAATCCGAGGTGGCCGCTCTTACTCCCTCACTAGGCGCCTGCGCGGTGGGTATTCTTCGCGAGCTCGGTCAGAAGGCTTGAGGACCTCTCGAGTTCCTCTTCGCCCAGCCGTAGACGGTATCGGTCCGGTTGGACTTCCCCCGCTGGGCTACGAAGGACAGGCCACCGCCTGGCCTGGGTCGAAGGTCGACATGCTTGGACCTTTGACTTTCAACTTTTGGACTTTCGACTAGACGCGACATGTCCGCCGAAGCCTCTGGCGAAGGTTGAAGCGTCGGGATCCGGTGACCTAACTCTTGCGGGGCCGCGACGCGGCCCCGGACATGCTTGTCAGGGACAGGTGTTGGCGGGAGCTTTGAGGGCGCGGAAGGTGCCGGGTTGGTCGACCCGAATGATGCCGCCAAAACGAGCGCAGTAGAGTTGCGCCCCGGAGCCGTTGCCGACGCGCACGCTTACCTGGATCTCGTTCTGCGTAGGCTCGTCCAGGGTCAGACCGACTGCGGGCACTTTGCAGCTGAGCTTAAGGTGCCCCTTCGAGCTGAGCGAGACGCGTTTGCAAGGACCGGGCCCACTGTAGCGGTAGCTCGTCACCTTGTTGGTTCGCGTGGCTCTCCAGTCGGCTCCAGCCGGAACCTGGACGGCGACCGATTCGCCGCTGCCGGGGTTCTCGAATGTCACCGTCGCTCCGGACAGGCTGGGGTCCGCGTCTGGTCGCGCATCGACCCCGACGTTATCTTTGATCGTAACCCGAGCTTTCAATTCCCCGTTGCGCTCGCGCAACGTCAGACTGCGACCGCTGAGGACATCGGCGGCTGTCGCGGAGTCGCGCCGCAGGACAGTCCAATGAGAGCGGTCGAGATCCTCGTTGTTCTCGACCTCGGCGAGCACGATCAGGTCGCCGCTCGGATGGAGAGACAGGTCGACGGCGGCGTCTCCGCTGCCCTCCGAATTGTCGCGCCGGCCATTGACGCTGTCGCTCCAGATGACTGAGCCGGTTGTGCCGTCGAGCTTTGCGAAGAACGCATCCGTTCTTCCTACCGGGGGAGAGAGAGACCCTGCTACGTAGACGTCTCCTGTCGCGTCCAGTGTGACTTTTCTGGCTAGGTCGCTCAGGGCTGGGTCACCGAACTCCATTTGCCAGAGGATCGGGGTCGGGTTCCCGATGGGAGTGCCCGTGATCTTGGCTACGTTGAACTGATTGGAGTTCGTGCTCTTTCTCGACCCCGCCACGACGATGTCACCGTTCGAGGTGACCGCGCCACTAAAGGGGCGAATGTCGATCGGTACGCTCCAGAGGATGGTCGCTGTATCCAGGTCCAGCTCGTAGACGGTGCCATCTTGGCCGTTGATCGTCGTGTTGATCGTAGTTGCGATGGCGTTGCCGTTGGCTAAGGTGGCGATCAGGTTTGCCAACGCGGGCATTGTCGTCGCCGAAATCGTGGCCCCACTTCCACCGTCGAGCTTGATTACGACTCCCTGGTTCGCGTCCGGATCCGCCCGACTGGTGACGATCGGGTTGTCGTTGCCATCGATCCGAAGCCTCAGGGTGGAGTTGCGGCCTTCAATGGATCGCCATATTTCCGCACCGGTCACACCGTTGAGCTTGATGGTGAGCGCTTCGAGCGCATCCGCGGAACCAGCAGCAACGACGTCGCCGTTGGAATCCGTTGCCACGCTCAATGCGTTCCCGCCGAACCCACTGGTCGATTCGATGTCGAAGGTCCACAAGATAGCGCCGGTCTCGCCGTCGAGTCTCGCTACGAAGAACCTGCGCTCCGCCTGATCGACGTCTCTGTGGCCTGCCGTGACTAGGTCGCCCGATGGTGTGAGCGCGGAATCCAGGACGCTCCCGGCTGCGATGGTGCGTCGCCACATTGTCTTGCCGCTGTCGGGATCGATGCGAGCGGCGACCTGCTCTTCTCCTCTGCGGGTTGAGGTGCCGGTGACAAAGATTGCGTTGTCAGAGCGAATGGCGAGCGAGTCCGGACTGCCGAAGTCTGGAGTTGTCTCCCATCCGAATGCAGAGCTAGCGATGATGATCGACGCCAGCGCGGTGAGTGCGCAATGTTGGTGTTTCAAGAGTCAGACCCCCCAAGGGGGACAATCAGTTCGGGCGCACGTATTGTCAAGTCCGGCATTGACCGGCATTGACTAAGTTGGCCACGGGCCGTGGTGGATCCGGTCGGAGCCCGAAATCCGGCCATTCCTGTCGACTGTTGGCTCGACCCTCGTGTCGGCTGCGGGGATGTATCGTCCGGTGTCAAATCATTCACCAAAGGACCCTCGGTGTGCGCCGCGAAACGCCAAGGGTATGTTCGAGCAGTTCGTATTTTGCTGGACGCAGTCGTTGCGGAACCGGATTCTTTATCCGCGAAGACTTGCGGAGGGAGATCCGCGCAGCCGGTGGCGAAACTCGGCCGCCTTGAAGGGCGCTCATACTTTATTGATCGTCGCCGGCGCGTCGGCCCGTGACGACATCCCCATCCGGATCCATGCCCTTCAGGAACTTGAAGAGGTCGCTGTCCGTGGACAGCACGAGCGTGGTGTTTTCGGAGATGATCGTCTTGTAAGACTGCATCGTCCGAGTGAATTCGTAGAACGCCACCGACTGAGGACTCTGGTTGTACGCACTGGCGTAGATCTGAGTTGCTTTCGCGTCCGCTACACCGCGGATCTCCTCGACCTGTCGGTACGCCTCGGATTGGATTTTGTTCAGCTCACGCACGCGGTTGCCGCGGATTCTGGCGGCCTCGCCGTTGCCTTCCGACAAGAAGCGCTCTGCGATCTGGCGGCGTTCGCTAATCATTCGGTCGTAGATCTTCGGGCGCACGCTTTCGTTGTAGTTGATTCGCTTGAAGCGAATGTCGAGTAGCTCAATGCCGAAGACGCGAACCTTCTCGGCGGCCTCGCTGAAGATCTCATGCTCGACCAGCTGGCGCCCCTTTTGGATCGGGACCAGAGATCCCATATCGAGCTTGCGCTCCGACTCGGTGAGCAGGGTGTCACGCAGCGGCACCCGATCCTTGGTCGTGCGAATGAGCTCGATCAGCTCGTGCTTTGCAACCGCGTTGCGGGTCTCACTGCCGAGGATGTCGTCCAATCGGGACTGGGCACTGCGCTCGTCGCGCAGCCGCAAGAAGTATTGGAGCGGATCCGTGATCCGCCAGCGGGCGAAGAGGTCGACCGAGATGTACAGCTTGTCCTTGGTCGGCATATCCGACGGACTGCCGTCCCACTCGAGAACGCGCTTGTCGATCGGATTGATGTCCTGGATGAAGGGTAGTTTGAACTTCAGGCCGGCGGTCGTCACCGGATCGCCGACCGGCTTGCCGAACTGGGTGATGATCATCTGCTCCACTTCGCTCACCGTATACACCGAGCTCATGAAGGCGTAAGTCCCGGCAAGCAGCAGTGTAAAAGTCGCGATCCGCAGAACCCGATTCATCGCGGATCTCCCGTTTGGGCGTCGAGATCCAGCAGCGGCAGAATGCTGCGCGTCTGCTCGTCGACGATGATCTTTGAGCGAATGCCCGGCATCACGGCCTCCAGTGTCTCGAGATAGATGCGGCGGCGAGTGACCTTCGGAGCCTTGCTGTACTCTGCCAACAGGGCGCTGAATCGGGCGACATCGCCCTCCGCTTCGTTGATGCGCTTAAGTCGGTAGCCGTCGGCTTCACGGATCCGCTGATCCTTCTCACCCTCGGCCAATGGGATCACCTTGTTGTAGTCTCGTCTCGCTTCATTGATCAGTTTCTCTTTCTCCTGCTGGGCCTGGTTCACCTCGTTGAACGACTCCTGTACCGGTTCGGGAGGGTTGATGTTCTTGAGTTGCACCTGATCGATGCTGATTCCCATCTCATACTTGGTCGAGAGCGCCTGCATCTTGGCCAGTGCTTCCGACTCGATTTCTTGGCGGCCGATGGTGATCACCTCATCGACGGTGCGATCGCCAACGACCTCGCGCATCACCGATTCGGAGACGTGGCGAAGGGTTCCCCGCGGTTCGCGCACTTCGAAGAGGAACTTCACCGGGTCGGAGATTCGGTACTGAACAACCCATTCGACGAGCGCGGCGTTCAGGTCGCCGGTTACCATTTGCGTTTCCTGCTTGCCGCTGCGAGTGCGGGAGCCCTGATAAGCGTCGTGCGCGCCCGGGGTCGTGAAGCCGAACTCTTGCTTCAACTGTCGCTTGACCGGCACGACCGTCGCGGTGTCGATGCCCAATGGCAGTTTGAACTGCAGTCCCGGCGAGACCTCTTTCAGGTACTTTCCGAATCGCTGCACGACAGCCACGGAGTCACTCGGCACTGTGTACGGTGCCGTCCACGCGCACATCACCACGAGCGCGACGATGGCAAGGATCACCACTCTGCGCGGACCCCCTTCTTTCAGGTCCTGAACGAGCCGTTCCATGTCTGGCTCGTCTGGAGCACCCGTATCGCTCTTACTCATTCGTAGACCTCCTTGGTCTGTCAGGGGCGCCAACCGGTTGAGGACGAGAGTGTCTCCCTACAACCCAAAAAGGGCGTGGCCCGTTGTTGGTCGTCTGGCTCCGTGGTGCCGCCACACCGAAAATCTCGGCGCGGCGGCACCACGGCTACATGTCGTAGTCGGGCATCGGTGGCGGCGCGGCCTGCTTCTTATCGGGCTTCTCCGCGACCGCGGCTTCGGTGGTGAGAACAAGGCCGGCCACCGACGCCGCGTTCTGCAAAGCCGTGCGCACGACCTTGGTCGGATCGATGATGCCGTCCGCGAGAAGGTCCGAGAACTCATCCTTTGCGGCGTTGAATCCGAAGCCACCCTTGCCGTGCTTGATCTTGTCCAGCACGACTGCGGCTTCCCAGCCAGCGTTGGCAGCGATGCGACGGGCCGGCTCCTCGAGCGCGCGCCGGACGATGTTCACCCCAACCTGCTCCTCGGCGTCGAGCTTCAGATCGTCGAGCGCGGTAGCGGCACGCACGAGCGCGACTCCGCCGCCCGGTACGAACCCTTCTTCGACAGCCGCCCGCGTCGCGTGCATCGCGTCCTCGACCCGCGCCTTCTTCTCCTTCATCTCGATCTCGCTGGCGGCACCGACCTTGATCACCGCGACACCTCCGACGAGCTTGGCCAACCTCTCCTGCAGCTTCTCGCGGTCGTAGTCCGACGTCGTCTCTTCGATCTGGGCGCGCATCTGCTTGATCCGGCCCTCGATGTCAGCCTTCTTGCCGGCTCCGTCGATGATGGTCGTGGTGTCCTTGTCGATGATGATCCGTTTGGCTCGTCCGAGGTCTGCGAGCGTCACGCTTTCCAGTTTCAGGCCGAGCTCCTCGGCGACCATCTTGCCGCCGGTGAGGATCGCGAGGTCTTCGAGCATTGCCTTGCGGCGGTCCCCGAATCCAGGCGCCTTGACCGCTGCACAGTGCAGTGTGCCGCGGATCTTGTTGACCACGAGAGTCGCCAGGGCCTCTCCCTCGATGTCCTCTGCGACGATGAGTAGAGGCTTTGCCGATTGGGCGATCTGTTCGAGCAACGGAAGAAGATCTTTCATCGCTCCGATCTTTTTCTCTTGGACCAGAATGTATGGTTCTTCGAGCTCCACGACCATGCGTTCGGGATCCGTGACGAAGTAGGGCGATAGATAGCCGCGGTCGAACTGCATACCCTCGACGACGTCGAGAGTGGTCTCGAGGCTGGTCGCTTCTTCGACGGTGATGACGCCTTCCTTGCCGACCTTGTCCATTGCATCCGCAATGATTCCGCCGATCGTCGGGTCGCCGTTTGCCGACACGATTCCGACCTGAGCGATTTCCGCTCGCCCCTTGACCGGCTTGGACGATCTCTCGAGAGCCGCCACGACCTTTTCGACGGCCAGGTCGATGCCGCGCTTGAGGGCCATCGGGTCGTGTCCGGCCGCAACCATCTTGTTGCCTTCGGCCATGATTCCACGAGCTAGGACGGTTGCCGTTGTGGTGCCGTCGCCGGCGACGTCCGAGGTCTTCGACGCTACTTCCTTCACCATCTGTGCGCCCATGTTCTCGAGCTTGTCCTCGAGCTCGATTTCTTTTGCCACGGTGACGCCGTCCTTGGTGACGGTGGGGGCGCCCCACGATTTGTCGAGGACCACATTGCGGCCCTTGGGGCCGAGGGTCACCGCGACAGCGTCGGCAAGAGCATCGACGCCTTTCATGATACGCGCCCGGGCCTCAGCGCCGAAACTTACAGTCTTTGCAGACATTGGATTGTTCTCCGTTTCTACTTTTCGATCCACCCAAGAATGTCGTTCCCTTGGAGAATCAGATACTCCGCGCCGCCGAGCTCGACGGCGCTGCCCGACCCTTGAGTCCCATTGCCCCGCTAATTGACGGAAACGATTGCCAGGGATTGTTCAGGGGGCGTTGCCTGGATCGAAGGCCGCCCCCTGAATCATCAGAACTTCACCGGCTCAGGCATATCCGCCGCCGCAGCTTGCGCTGCAGTGGCGGCCTGGTTTGCCGCGTCCTCTGCTGCCGCGGCAGCATTTTTCGCGTCAACCGCTGCATCCGCCGCCGAGTGCTGCGCATTTGCTGCTACGGCCGCCGCCTGCTGCGCGTCCGCTGCTACCGCCGCCGCCTGTCCTTGCGCTTTGGCCGCAGCGCCCTGAGCATCGGCAGCTGCTGCTGCCGCGGAATCTTTGGCACCGTCAGCCGCTGCCGCCAACGCGATGGCGCTGGTCTCGAGGCTCGCGACGCCGGCTTTCGTAGCGGCGATGGCCTTGGCGATTTGCGGGTTGTCCGGGTCGGCCTTCAAGGCAGCCAGACAAGAAGGCAACGCCTCTTGGAAGTTGCCGGCGTCGACCAGGGCCATGCAGGCTTGCGCTGTTTCGGATCCCGCGGCAGCCCCAGAGGCGGCCACCGCTTCGGCGTGTGCTCCCGGAACCGCTACGCCGCTGCTGGAATGTGCTTTTTCGGCCGGCTGTGCCGGCGCCGCGGCCCCGTGATCGGCCGGCTGAGCGTCGCTACATGCGAACAGAAACGCGCATGAAAAAGCGAGTGTCAGACATATCGAATATTTTCTCATTGTTTTCTTCCTCCGAAGGTTGCGCGCCTGATTGCGGTTCGACGATGTCTCCGGCGACTGTCCAGCTCGACGATCACAGTTCTGCGTCGAGCCAGCATCGAGAACGCGGCCATCGTCGTGCATCCGAGCGCGACCGATGCCAGAATGAGCTCGGTCATTAGGTGAGCCTGCATGTTGCCCCCTGTGGCCCCGGAGCTTTCGCCGTGCCCACCATCAGGCGGGACCCGCGCTCGCTATGTTTGCAAGCGCCAGGTCAGCTTGAATATCCAGCAGTTCCTGGTTCGGAACCACCGACTTCACGATGTTCTGGATCTGAGCGTGAGAGTACCCGACCTCCGGAGAACTCGGGTGCTCGGCAATGATTTCCCTGTAAAGCTCAAGGGCTTTGCGAAGGTCCTTCGTCGCGTAGTGCAGCGCATGGGCGGCTGCGTACTGCTTGCCAGCATCGGTCTTTCGAGCGTTGTTTGCCATCCAACCTTTCTCCAATCTCACCGTGAGTAGCGCGTTGACCACCGTGTAGAGACGTCAGTTCATAAAGTGGTGGTCGGTTGTCTTGGTGGTAAGAAAAGCAATTTCCAGGCCAGGGAGTAGGGGACTATTCTGATCAGCAAGTCTAATCTGCCCGCCAGTCGATTCATTTGCGGATTCAATCGAAGTGATATGTAAGTCGATCAATTTGATTGAGAAGAACGATGTGCGTCGAAGAACCTAGATCAAGGTGATGGACCCACGGGACGAGTTTTCTCGCCATCGGAACATGCAGCCGTTCGTCACGCCACAGCTCGATTCGCGAGAGATCGCGCCGGTGGTTCGCCGAGGTCCACAAGTAGGATCTCGGTCTTTTCCCGCGCGGTGAGTGAGACTGCGCGCTCGAACGTGACGCCGGCGCCGTCACCCGTCGCCAGAACAGTGTCGTCGAGGGCCGCCTCTCCGTGCAGGAGGTGCACCCACGCGCTTCGCCCCAGCGACAGCTCGTGGACCACGTGCTGCCCCGGATCGAGCATGGCGGAGAGGATCAGCGCGTCCTGATGAACTCGCATCGATCCGCTCCGAGCGTCGGGCGAAGTCACGAGGCATAGCCTACCCCGGCGTTCTGCTGCGCTGAATCGTTGCTGTTCTGTGCTGGGCTCGAGCCCCACCTCAAAAGGGCGCAGCCTGATTTGGAATAGGTGCACCCCGTTCGCGCGCGACGCGTTCGATTCACTGTGGTGAATGCCAGTGCCGGCGGTCCTGCGCTGAACCTCGCCGGCGTGGATCACACCCGAGCGACCCGTCGAATCTTCGTGTGCGAGCGCGCCCTCGTGAACGTAGGTGACGATCTCGATGTCGCGATCCGAGCGACGCGGGGCTCGGGCCCCTGGCGAAAGACGGTCTTCATCGAGCGCTTCGAGAACTTCGAAACTCTCGCCGAGCACCTGCGCTCGGACCTCCGGATCGAAGGTGCGCCAGACCCTTCGACCGCGCTCTCGGTCGTGACCGCGCTCCCCCGCCCTGCGCACTGTGATCATCGCCCCGTCCGATCCCCGCGCTCTTCGTCATGGATCGGGCTCGTCTCCTGGCGACCGGCCTCGCGCCCCAGGATGACGCGAACCACGTGGGTGGCGCCGTCGTCGACGAGCGGAATCGGTGCCCGAGCTTGCGTGAGCGTTATACCATCGAGATCCACGGAAGCGACGCCGTGGCTCACGCCGCCCGGGTTCAGCACCGAAATCTCGTAGCGCGCGGTGTGGTAGCGAAAGGCAATTTCGAAATCACGCCATTCTTTCGGTATGCAGGGATCGATGCGCAGAGTTGCTCCCTGAACGCGAAAACCGAGAATCCACTCGAGCCCGGCGCGATACATCCAGCCCGCCGCTCCGGTGTACCAGGTCCAACCGCCACGCCCGGTGTGCGGCGACTGCGAATAGATGTCGGCGGCCACGGCATATGGCTCGACCTTGTAGCGATGTGCGCTGGCGCGCGTACTGGCGTGATGGATGGGGTTCAAGAGCGAAAACAACTCAACCGCCTTGTCACCGTTGCCGAGCATCGCGAAGGCGATCACCGACCAGAGGGCCGCATGCGTATATTGCCCGCCGTTCTCTCGGATGCCCGGCGGGTAGCCTTTGATGTACCCGGGATCGAGCTCTGTCTGATCGAAGGGTGGGGTGAAAAGCAGGACGACTCCGTCCTTACGGCGAACCAGGTGTTCGTCGACCGCGGCCATGGCTTGTGCGCAGCGCGCAGATTCTGCGGCCCCGGAAATCACCGCCCACGATTGGGCGATCGAGTCGATACGGCACTCTTCGTTGGATTCGGAGCCGAGCGGCGTTCCATCGTCGAAGAATCCACGCCGGTACCACTCGCCATCCCACCCATCCTGCTCGAGGCAATTTCGTAAGCTGTCGCAGTGCTGCCGCCACGTTGCGGCGCGGGCATGCTCACCACGACCATCGGCCAGTGGGGCAAACGCCGTGAGTGTGGCGTGCAGGAACCAGCCGAGCCATACGCTCTCACCCTGGCCCCCTTCACCGACACGGTTCATACCGTCGTTCCAGTCTCCGGTGCCCATCAGGGGCAGGCCATGCTCGCCGACACCGAGGCTGCGATCGAGAGCCCGGGCGCAGTGCTCAAGCAGGGTAGCCTGCTCTTCGGCGACCATGGGCTGAAAGTATGCATCGTGTTCGCCGGGGCTCAGCTCGGGCCCCTCGAGAAACGGGATTATCTCATCGAGCACGCCGTGATCGCCTGTGACTTCGACGTAGTGGGCCGCCGCGTACGGCAACCAGACGAGATCATCGGAGATCCGCGTGCGCACCCCCTGGCCGGCCCCTGGCAACCACCAGTGCTGTACGTCGCCTTCGCCGAACTGCCGCGCCGCCGCGCGCAAGAGATGTGCCCGCGTCATCGCCGGTTGGGAAAGGGTGAGCGCCATGATGTCCTGGAGTTGGTCACGGAAACCATATGCGCCGCTCGCCTGGTAGAATGCCGATCGCGCCAACAAACGGCAGGCAAGGGTCTGATAGAGGAGCCATCGGTTGAGCATGATGTCCATTGAGCGATCGGGCGTCTTGACCTGTACCATCCCGAGCAAGTCATCCCAGTGGCGCACGACCTCGTCGAGAACCGCCCCGAGGTCGGCGGCACGATAGCGCTTGATCAGCGCGATGGCCTTCGACTTAGACGCCGCCTCGCCCAGAAAAAAGACAATCTCGGTGTGCCCGTTTGGCTTCAGCTCGATCTGAGTTTGCAGGGCACCGCACGGGTCGAGGCCGGCGCCGACTCGGTTCGACAGGGTCACGCCCGGTTGCAGCGCTGCGGGATGATCCGGCGTGCCGTTGCGACCGAGAAATTCGGTCCGATCAGCGGTCCAGGAGAGCTGCTGCCCAGCGAGGTCTGCGAATGCGACACGGTGGCCGAGATCGTCGTTCCAGCAGTTCCGCGCGAGCAACGCCCCGGTCTCTGCCTCGATCTCGGTCGCAACGAAGGGTGCGGAGGCACCTCGAAACGTGCCCAGGACCCACTCAACGTAGGCGGTGACCGAGAGCCGTCGAACGCGATCCGATTGGTTGTGAATCTTCAAGCGGGAGATCTTGATCGGATCTTCGAGTGGCACGTAGTGCAGAAGCTCGAGTGAGATTCCATGCGAGCTGTGCTCGAAACGGCTGTAGCCCTGACCGTGCCGGCAGACGTAGGGCGATGCCTCCTCGCGAATTGGCAGTGCCGTGGGTCCCCAGAGCGCGCCGCTGTCTTCGTCGCGAACGTAGACTACCTCGCCGGGCGGATCGCTGACAGGATCGTTGGACCACTGTGTGATCTGATGCTCGCGGCTGTTCTCGGCCCACGTGTAGCCGCTCCCGTCGACTGACACTTGGCACCCGAACGACCGGTTTGCGATGACGTTGATCCACGGTGCCGGGGTCCACTGCCCCTCGCCGAGGATCGTGACGTACTCCCGCCCGTTGGAGTCGAAGCCGCCGAGGCCGTTGAAGAACTCGAGTTTCGGGTGCCCGGGGCCGGGCGCCGGGGGCGTCGGCCTCGCAGTTGGCGAATCTTCCGATTTGAGCAAGCGCAAAGGGGTATCGTGCGAGGCCCCTGTTTGGCTGGCATTCCGCCGTGAGAGCCGTTGAATCTGTTCGAAGAGGCTGCCGCCGCGGCTCAGCAGTACCGCACGGGCGACGCTTTGAAGTAGGCTGCGCGCATCGCCCGAGATGAGATCGGCGCGCAGGACGAACACGCCTCCACAGGTGTCTTCCGACTCGGCGTGCTCGCACAATTTTCGGACACGTACGATTGATTGGAGGGCTGCCTGAAGATCCGCAGTGTACGACGAAGGGTGCTCGTTCAGGATCACCAGATCCACGGCCAGTCGCTTCATCCCCCAGTACTCGTGGGCGCGGAGAAGCTGCCGGGCAATCTCCAGATCTTCGACTCTGTCGATGCGCAACAGAATGATCGGCAAGTCTCCGGAGATGCCATGGGGCCAGAGTGCGGATTGCCCCTGCCGATTGCGCATCAACACCTCGGAGGAAGGTCGCAAGGTCGGGCCGGAGTAGAGTATTTGGTTGGCGACACTCTGGAACAAATGCGCCTCGTCGGGACTTACCCGGAGGTGATGCAGCTGCACCTGTGCCTGGGTCCACGCCAATGTGACCGCGCGTTCGAAGGCTGTCGAATCGTGGTGCTTATCGGCCAGATCGAGCGCCTCGCTCCGGGAAGGGGCGACGAGTGTCCAGAACCCGACCCGCACGGTGGCCCTAGGCGGAAGTCGCACGCAGCATCGCAAACTGAAGATCGGATCGAGCACGGAGCCGGCCGTGTTGGACAATCGCCCACCGTCAATCACTGAGATCGGTGTCCGGATGCGGCGCCCTCGACCGAGAAAACGGGCTCGATCGGTCTCGAATTGTCGTGTCCCAACGATTTCGCCCTCCACGACCGCGAGGTGCGCGGCCCATACCGGAAGCTCCCCGGCCGATCGAGGGCGCCGCGTGGCCAGGATTACGCCCAGCTCGGCGACATACTCCGTTTGCACGAACAGCTTCGAAAACGCCGGATGAGCTGCGTCGGCGGCTGCGGGGGCCAATACGACCTCGGCGTACGAGGTCAGCTCGATCTCTCTCGCGTCGTTTCCGAGGTTGGAAATCGAAACCCGGCGGACTTCCGCATCGTCTTCGGGCGAGACCGCAACCTCGAGTGTGGTCGTGATCGTCCCATCGCGCCGTACGATTTCCGCGCGCCCTTCGGAGAACTTCACTTCGTAGCTATCTGGTTCGACGCAGCTCGGTTGGTAGCCGGCCGACCACACGTCGCCGCTAGTGGTGTCGCGAAGAAAGATATACGAGCCCCATGGATCGCTGGTTGTGTCTTCCCGCCAACGCGTCACGGCGATATCTCGCCAGCGACTGTATCCCGAGCCCGCAGCGGTCATCATCACTGCATAGCGGCCGTTCGATAAGAGGTGCGTGCGAGGCACGGAACTGTGGGGAGAATGGAAGCGCCGGAGCGTCGGCACGATGTCGCGGACGTTGTCAGCCGCGTGGACCTCTTCGGCGCGTGGGCGAGCCACCGCGACGTCACGCGGCGTGCGCTCCTGCAGCAAGAGTTCGGTCGCCTGGATGATCGGCTCGGCGTGAAAGCGGCGCCGCATCGCGCCGCCGAGCAATGTGTTGTCGATCGCGACCAACGTCATTCCCTGATGGTGCGCCATGTAGGCGTGGACGACGGCCGCCGACTCACCTTCGGGGAGGCGCGACGGCGTATAGTCGATCGCCTCGTAGAAGCCATAGCGGCCACTTCCGCCAGCGAGTGCCAGGTGCGAGAAGTTCTCTGCCGCAGCGTTCGCATCGACCATGGCCGCAAGCGCGGTGGCATACGGGGCGATGACAGCGTCCTCGCTCAAGCCGCGTTTCAGACCGAGGCCAGGCACGCCGAAGTTGGAATACTGATAGGTGAGCTCCAGATCGCGTACGTTGTACGCCGATTCCGACACACCCCAGGGCACGCCGAGGTGGGCGCCGTACTGGATCTGCCGGCGGACGATAAGGCGGTTGGTGTGCTCCAACAAGCTGCCTGCCGGCGCGCGCATAACCAGGGATGGCATCAGATACTCGAACATCGACCCCGACCAAGAGATGAGCGCCGAACCGCGATCGACGGGGGTCAGAGCGCGTCCCAGCCGAAACCAGTGTTTCGCCGGCACATCGCCTTTGGCGATTGCAATGAAGCTCGCTAGACGCGCCTCGGACGCGAGCAAGTCGTAGCAGTTCGTGTCGAGAAGGCCTTCGGGTTCCAGGTAGCCGATCGACAGCAATTGCCGTTTCGGGTCGAGGAGAAAACCGAACTCCATGTTCTGGAACATTGCGCGAGCGAACTCGGCGAGCCCGACGAGACGCTTTTCGAGAGCCCGTGCCGCGTCGGCAGAACGCCGTAATGCTTCGATCAGAGCGTCGGGTGACACGTGCGGGCCGCGCAGGTCGTCATCCTGGTCGGCTGAGCCCGGGGGCGACAACGATAGACGGTGAATCGCCGCCTCGCAGCGACCCGGGAGATCGGCCAGCGTCGGGATCGTATCGAAAATGTCCTCGATCGAAGGGGCGCTTGCGAGCAGCGGGGCCCAGGGCATCAACTGATTGACATCACGTGCGTGGGTCTGAATCGATGCCTGCAGTGCTTTCGCCCAGCTCCGTGCTTTGCTGGTGGATTTCACACTGTCGCCGTTGACCGGCGCGCCGGTCAACGTGTGGACGATGTCTGCGACGACGTTGGCCTGCCCTGCGAGAGTTGTCAGCCGAGCCGCTACTTTCACTGGAGTCTCGGGGATTTCCTGGAGGGAAAGAGCGAGCACATCGAGCGCATCGTCCAACTGTTTTCGCGTCACAGTTTGGGTTCGTCGGTCGTCGGTGAGCGATTGCGCCGACTCGCGGGTGATTCTCAGCGCGTCATCGATCCCAGAGCCCCATTGCGATCCGACGAGGGGACAATCGATCATTTCGCGACAGGCGTTGCCGAGAGCGATGAGGTGTCCGGCGAGGTTACCGCTATCGACGGAAGAGACGTACTTGGGATCGAGTGGACGAAGGTCGCGGGTGTCGTACCAGTTGTAGAAGTGGCCGCGGAAGCGCTCGAGCTCGTTCATCTCTGCGAGAGTCTCGTCGAGACGATCGACAGCCGCCAGCGTGCCGAGCCAGCCGAAGTCGCGCGCGACGACAACGGATAGTAGGTACAGTCCGAGGTTCGTGGGAGAAGTCCGATGGGCGACCATCGGTTTCGGATCTTCTTGAAAGTTGTCCGGAGGAAGCATGTGATCCTCCGCCCCGACGAAGGTCTCGAAGAAGTGCCAGGTCCGACGCGCGGCCAGACGCAGTACCGCCACCTGCGCCGCGGAGATCCTTGTGGCGCTGCCGGACGGCGGACGGCTTCCCCAGCGCGCAACGACCGGTGACAGCGTCCACAAGATCAGGAAGGGGGCCGCGACCCACCAGGCTAATTGCCCGGCGTACGCCACGATGCCGGCAGCCGCGACGGAGAGCACAACCGCGCCGGCCATTCGCTGGTAAAATCCGCGCACGTCGAGGGAGAGGCTGAGTTTCGCCTGCGCTGCTGTGACCCACTCGAGCATGTGCCGACGTGTCACCAATAAGCGGAACAACGTTCGTACGACAGCGTCGGTCATCAGCCACGCCTGATGCGCAAGGAGGGCGATCACAAACGCCAGCTGTGACAGCGCTAGCACGAGGTCCTTGGTCACTGCGCGCAGGTGACTGCGCTTCGCGATGCCGCGCCGTCGCGGCACGAGTCCAGCGAAAAACGGCAGAAAAGCGGGTAGCGCAATCATGCAGACGACCCACGCGGTCCAAAGCGCCGCGGCCGTGAGAGGCAGGGTCCATCCGGCCAGCAGGGCGAGAAAGGTAGCCGGCGCCCATAGCGTCCGACGCAAATTGTCGACCATCTTCCAGCGCCCGATCAGGGGGGTTCCCGACCCGACGATCCATGGCAGCAATTGCCAGTCTCCGCGTGCCCACCGATGCTGGCGTGCCGCCGAGACGTCGTAGCGTGCCGGGAACTCCTCGGCGACCTCGATGTCGGAGACCAGTCCGGCGCGGGCGAAGGTGCCCTCGAAGAGGTCGTGACTCAGCAGCGTGTTCTCGGGAATCCGTCCGGCAAGGGCCGTCTCGAAAACATCGACATCGTAGATGCCCTTACCGGTGTAGGACCCCTCGCCGAAGAGGTCCTGATACACATCGGATACCGTGAACGCATACGGATCTATTCCGCCTGGGCCGGAGAAGATCCGTTGGAATAGCGATCCGTCGCGACCAGTCGGCAACGTCGGCGTGACGCGTGGCTGCAGCACCGCGTACCCCTCGACCACCCTGCCGTCGAGCCTGTCGAGCTTCGGGCGGTTGAGCGGGTGGGCCATCTTGCCCACCAACCGCCTCGCGGTTCCGCGTGGAAGTCGCGTGTCGGCGTCGAGCGTGATGACGTAGCGAACACCAGATGGCACGATGCGCGAGTGCTCGCCGCTCGTGACGAAGGTCGTGTCCGTGGCGCCGCGCAGCAACCGATTCAGCTCGCGGAGCTTGCCGCGCTTGCGCTCCCATCCGATCCATTTCTCCTCACCTTCGTTCCAGACTCTGTGGCGGTGGAGCAGGAGAAATCGATCACCATCCACGGCCGGCCCGTGACGTTCATTCAATCGGGCGATGCCCTCTGCGGCGGCTGTGAACAGGGCGTCGTCGTCGGGTGCGGTCTCTGTGGCCGAATCCGTCCAGTCGGAAAGCAACGAAAAGCGAAGATCCTCTTCTCCGCTCGCCAGATAGTGAATTTCTAGGCGTTCGATCTGTTCCTCGATGGCCGCAGGTGTGGTCAGCAGGGTGGGCACGGCTACGAGGGTGCGTAGGCTCGCGGGTACCCCATTGCGAAGCTCCAGGCCGGGCAGCTCGCTGGCGCGGAACCTGAGTGTGATGCCGTAGTTGGCCAACGCGACTGCTACGTCAGACGCAGGCAGCACGGCGAGGAGCGCCAGCAGCCACAGCGCCGGTCCGCTGATCCCGACCTGCGCCAGCCCGAGCAGCGGAAGGGCAACGAGAAGGGCGGTGGCGATTGCGATCGCTCCGACGTGGCCAGTAATGCCCGCTGCTGTGTTGACGCGAATGAGCCAATCTCTCATCGGAACGCGAAACCCGAGCTCTGCCTCGAACCCGCGGCGACCTTTGGCGATCAGGTAATAGCCGGGGTCGTGCTCGCGGCCGTCGGCCGCATCGCTGCCGGGCGGTTCGTCGGCGGAACGCTTGGCCGCCGCGATCGCGCAGTGGGCGACTTCCAGCTCGGGTCGTTCCGACCCGCGCGCGAGATCCTCAACCGCATGGCGATAGGAATCGCGGGTCGGAAAATCCATCGCCGCGAAATCACTGTCGGCGCGCAGCGCCGCGTCGACCAGGCTGACGCTTTCGAAAAATTCCGCCCAATCGACATTGGAAGCGAGGCGCATGCTGGTGATCACATTGCGCACCGTCACGTTCATTGCGCCCTGCCTTTGATGTTCTTCGCGGACGATCTCCTCAGCGCTGGTGCCTTGCGCGGCGAGGCGCTCGTTCAGCCAGCGCAATGTCGGGGTCACCGCCGGATCCTGGTCGCGCAATCTATGTACGAGCTGAGCCGCAAAATTTGCCGGGAGAGGGGCGGACCGGAGCAGGGCCGCGGCCACCGGCTCGTTCCCCTGTTTGCCTGATTGCAGAATCTGATCCGCGATGGAGTCGGCCTCCTGGCGGGCCGCGCGGCCCCTTACGATCTGCTCCGCCAAGCGCCGTAGGTTCTCGACCAGCACGATGCGCAGTGTAATCGCCACCGCCCAGAGCTCACCGATTGTCAGTGGTTGCACGCGCTGGTAGGCGCGTACGAATCGGTACAGGTTCTGCGGTTCAAAGAGACTATCGGTATGGGCGACGAACGCCCAGGCCAGACCGAAAACGCGCGGATAGCCCTCGAGCGGACCGTCCGCGAGCTTCGGCAGCTGATGATAAAAACCACGCGGAAGGTCTTCCCGTACTTCGCGAATCTGTTCCTCGACGATGTGGAAGTTGTCGACCAACCACTTGGCTCCAGGCGTGATGGCGCGGTCTTGTCGGATCGCTGTAGCAATGGTGCGGTACGCGGCGAGGAGTACGCGGTTGTTGTCCCGAAGGCGTGTCGCCAGCGGTTGGCCTCTGCCGCGTCCCGGAGTGACACGCTGCGCGATTGCGAGGCTTTCCGCATGCTGCTCGAGGCGCTCGATGCTGAAGAGCTCAGAACGAATCGGTTCCCCGGGGTCGCCGAAAAGTGCCACCGACCGGCCCACGAGGCCCTGAACGAGTAAGGATTTCAAGAGGACTCCTAAGACTGCAAATCGGACAGGGGTTCTCCACGTTGCGCCCGCAGCCGGCGTCTCGGAAGCTGCGGGCTCCTGCCGCTACTTGATCTCGTCAACCACGTTCTCGACGAAGACGATTTGAGGGAAGTTCCGTTCAATGCGCTCGCGAGCACGGCGGATCGTCTCATTGTAGCCGCCGGCCCAATCGGTATCGCGAAAGTGGTAGACAAGTCCGGTAATGGTTTGGAGGGTCATCTCGAGACAGACGTTTCCGCCGGCGCGGGTGACACAGTCCATCCTGACTGATTTCACGACTGCGGGGCGGATCGAGAAGCTGCGATCCTCGTCGTCCTCATTTGTCCATTCGATCCTCTCGGCGGAAATTGTGAGCTGTCCGGCCCCTTTGGGACGGTGACGGAGCGGAAAAGTCTTGCCAAATTCGACGAGCCCGCTGACGACGAGTCCTGAATCCGACAAAGGGGAATAGGCATTCATGCTTGCGGGCGCCGCTACCGGGGGCTTGCCGTAGTTGCTGCTGCAGGCCGGTGCAGTCATGGCCAGGACGAGAGCTGAGTAGCGGCAAGCTTTCGATTTGGTAAATCTGCTAGACATCGTTTGCCGCACCTTCTTCGCAAGGCGAACCAATCACGCCGGTCCCGGATGGCCGAGGTGTGTCAGCGCCAGCTCCGCATGGAGGTCCATGAGTTCCTGCGGTGGCACGACGGCGTGCGCGATGTTCCGGATCTGCGCGTGAGCGTATCCGGCCTCCGCCGTATCCGGATGCGCCGTGACAAGGTCTCGGTAGAGTTGGAGAGCCCCGCTTAGGTCCTTCGTCGAATAGTGCACCTCATACGCCACGTAGTAATGTGTCCCGGCATCTGTCATGAGTCCCGCGTCGTTTCGCATTCGCTGTTACTCCCCGATGGCCGTGGACAGTGCTTTCGCGATCGTCACCGTTCTTGTGCCGCGGCCAAGCTACTGCCTAACAATGCAACGACCGCGCCAGAGGTCGCGGCCGTACGAAAAAGATGACTGCGCTCGCCCAATCGGGGTGGGTCCCTTGTGGATTCGATCGAATTGATACACTATTCATTCAATTTGAATGAGTGAGTGATGCGGGTCGAAGATCTCCACCACGGAGAGCTCCTTGAACTGGAGCCGCAGGGCGGCGTGATCCGATTCGCCGGGCAGCGTGCGCTGTTGGTCGACGCCGTTGCCATGGGGTTGTTGCGGCACTATCTCGTTGAAAACCTAGGTCTTAGCGCCGCCCGGGCGGTGCTCACCCAGTTCGGCTTTGCCCACGGATGGCGGATGGCGGAGGCCATGCAGAAGCAGTTCGATTGGTCGAGCAACGAAGAATGGCGGCGTGCCGGTCCTCGACTCTACACGCTGGAGGGCCTCTTTCTCATCCAGCCGGGAAGCGAGGATGCGCTGGCCAAGAAGGGTGCGATGTTGCTTGCCTCGTACGAAGCCGAGCAACACCTGCTGCATTTCGGTCGTTCCGAAACGGCCGTGTGCTGGACGATCTGCGGCCTGATGAGTGGATATTCCAGCTTCATCGCCAGCAAGGAGATTTACGTTCTCGAAGATCGCTGCCTGGGCAAGGGCGACGCCGCGTGCCATCTCTTGGGGCGGACGCGCGAGGAGTGGGGAGACGAGCGCGCAGAGGAGCTGGGATTCTTTGAGGCGGGCCGTCTCAAAGAGTGTCTGGACGTCTCACTTCACCGGGTTACCGAGACGCTCAAGGCCGCCGAGTCGAAGCTCCGTGCGCGACACAGATTATTGTCCCGCGTCGCGCCGCGGGCTCAGGCCCCGGATGGAATCATCGCTGCGAGTGCCGTGATGATGCGAGTCGTGGAGTTGGCGCGACGCGTCGCGAAAGTCGATGCGACTGTACTCATTACCGGCGAAAGCGGAGTGGGCAAAGAGCGGATCGCTCGGCTCGTGCACGACGAGTCTCCGCGTGCGCTGGGGCCCTTTATCGCCGTCAACTGTGGAGCCATCACCGAGACACTTCTCGAAAGCGAACTCTTCGGCCACGCGCGCGGCGCCTTCACCGGCGCGGCTTCAGACCGACCGGGGCTCTTCGAAGCAGCGAACGGCGGGACATTGCTACTCGACGAGATCGGCGAGGTTTCTGCCGGCATGCAAGTCAAGCTTCTGCGGGTTCTTCAAGAGCGCGAGGTCCGGCGGGTTGGGGAGAACACGAGCCGGCCAGTGCACGTGCGCGTCTTGGCCGCGACCAACCGCGACCTCGTACGCGGCGTCGCCGAAAGCACCTTTCGGCAGGACCTCTATTACCGGCTTAAGGTCGTGGAGGTGCAGGTTCCTCCGCTGCGTGCTCGCCGGGACGACATCTTGCCTCTCGCTAGGGTGCTACTTGCGGACGCGGCGACTCGGATGGGTCGTGAGATTTTGGGCCTCGCTCCTAGCGCCGTCGATCAGCTTCTCCGCTACGACTGGCCGGGCAATGTCCGCGAGCTTGAAAACGCCATGGAGCGCGGCGTTGCGCTGGCGCTCGGAGGTCGCGTGCAGCTCGAGGACCTGCCCGAAGAGATCCGCCAGGCGTCTCCCGGCTCGCCGGTGGAGGCGGGAACCGCACGCTCGCTCAGCGAGGTCGAAAAGGAGCATATCCTCGCCGTGCTCGAGCAGAATGATGGGAACCAAACCCGCACCGCCAAGCAGCTCCGCATCGGTTCGGCGACGCTCTATCGCAGGCTCAAGAGTTACGGCCTGATCGGGAGCAAGCGAGCCGGGCCGACTGGCTCGTGATAGGTCATCTGCGTATCTCATCGATTGATCGGCGCGAGACCATCATTGGAGCCCGCTCCGGTGGGGACTATGTCGTACGAATCGACCCGTATGGGGCGATAAATCATACTTGTTGGTGATTCGAGATCCGTCGGCTCGAGCGCATACTACCAAGCCTGATGATTTCACTCACGCTTTGTAGCGAGCTTGCGGATTGGTCGTGGCCTTTATGAGTAGGCGTCCTATCGATTTCACGCTCGCAATCGGCATCGTCGCATCTGCCCTGCTGTTGACGCTGACTGCGTTCAACACGACTAATTGGATCGGAACCACGTTCCCCGGGTTCTTCCTGCTCGAAAACAGGGTCGTTCCGTCGATCTCACTGCCCCACTGGGGGGCCGAGGCGTCCGAACTGTTTCAGCACCAGGTGGTGGCCGTCGATGGCAACGAAGTTCGCACCAGCAAGGAGATCTACGCCTATGTCGCCGGTGGAGACCCCGGCTCGGTGATCCGATACACCCTGCGAGCTCCGGACGGCACGGCGACCGTCGTTGAGATGGCGTCACGTCAGTTCTCGTTTCTGGACTACTCCCTGATATTCGGCGCGTACCTTTTCTGCGCGCTTGTGTTCACCGGTACTGGATTTCTGGTGTTCTGGCTCCGACCCGACAGCGCTGCCAGCGCGGGGTTGTTGAGCGCATGCCTCGGGCTCGGGTTCTACGCTCTGACCGGCGCCGACCTGTACGGCCCGCATTGGCTGTTCCGACTCCACGTTGTCGCTGAGTGTTTGTTTCCCGCTGGAATCATCCATCTCGCTTTGGTGTTTCCCACCAACCGATTGAGTGGTGCGCGCGGGTCGGCCTTGACGGCGATCTATCTGCCCTTCGTTTTGCTGACGGTCGTGTATCAGTGCGTTCTCTATTGGCCCGGCGCGTACTCCACCCTCCATCTGGTGGCCAGCGCCGCGCAGGGGCTGAGCGGCGTCGCGCTGCTGGCCGCAGTCATCTACGACCGCTTCACGACCGACTCGGCGCTGGTGCGCTGGCGCATCGGGATCGTCGGCGCCGGTGCGGTAACGGCTTTCATCGGCCCCGCCGTACTGACGGGATCATCAGGCCTCTTCGGTGGATCGGTGCCCGTCAACGGTGCCGCGTTCACGGCCTTCATTTTTCCGTTCAGCCTGGGCTTCGCGATTCTACGCCGCGACTTGCTCCAAGCCGGCTTGTTCGCCGGCTGGAAGCCTTCGTCTCGCGCCGTTTCGTCTTGGTTGGAACGTCTCGATGGGATCGCCGCCCGTGTCGATTCGGGGACCGGCGGTCGTGCTGCACCGGCCGGTGTGATCGCGTTGGCAGTATTGTCGGCGCTTGTCATCGGCATCACTGTCACCAACAGCACCGATTGGGTCGATCGCAAATTCCCCGGCTTCTTGGTGATGGAGAATCGCGTTGTGCCTTCGGTCTCGCTCTCCCACTGGGACGAGACCACGGCCGGGCTCTTCCAGCACCAAGTCGTGGCAGTCGACGGCAGAGCCGTTCACGACAGTGCGGAGATCTACGCACTTGTCGATCAGCGCCCGACTGGGACAGATACCGAGTATACTCTGCGCACTCCGAGTGGAGACACCACCACTGCGACGCTGCCGACAGCGCGTTTTACCAAGGCCGACTATTACTCGCTGTTCGGTCCATTCCTCCTGACAGGAGGCTCGTTCATCGTCGTCGGCTTTCTGGTCTTCTTTCTGCAGTCGAGTGCGACCCTTGGTGGCGGAATGCTGAGCCTCGGGCTGATCGGCGGAACCTTCGTTCTAACAGCAGTCGATCTCTACGGACCGCACTGGTTCTTCCGCCTACACGCCGCTTGCGAGGCTCTCGCTCCGGCCGCTCTGATTCACTTCGCCCTGGTGTTCCCCAGCAACCGCTTGCAGAACGGATATCGCGCGTTCTTGTTCTCCGTGTACCTCGGCTTCGCCGCGATGGCCGTGCTGTACCAGGTCGTTCTTCACATGCCGACCGGCTACAGCGCTATGCATCTCGCCAGCGTCGCGGCGCAGGGCTTCGGCGGGCTCGCAGTGCTGTGGGTGGTGACCTACGATCTGCTGACCACGACTTCGGACCTCGTCCGCCAGCGAGTCCTGGTGGTCGCGCTTGGTACGTTCGTTGCCTTCCTGTTGCCGACCGTCGTCAGTGGGGCCACCGGATTCAGTGAAGGCAGCGTGGCGGTCAACAGCGCCGCAGTGACCGGCTTCCTGATGCCGATGTCCCTGGCGTACGCGATGGTGCGGCGCCGATCCGTTCCGCAAAGCGCCTATTTCTCGACCTCGAACACACGGGCCACAAAAGGGGCAGGTCCGATTGGCTCGTAAGTAAGGAGCGGGGCGTGTCTATACGATCTTCCCTTGCCAAAGGTCGGCGAGGAAGTCTTCGACGGGGAGGATCTCGACATCTCCTTCGCGGCGGCGGCGTGGTTCGGTGCAGACGACGATCTTGCGCTCTAGTGGGATCTCTTCGGACAGGGCGCGCAAGCCCGATAGATCGCGGCGTGTGACACGAGCCTTCGACTTGACCTCGATTGCTAGGTGGTCGCCGACAACGAAGTCGACTTCCAGGCGCGAGCGGCTGCGCCAGTAGCAGAGCGGCTGGTCGATGCGCTCGTAGTCGAGCCGAGCGCGCAGCTCGAGGAACAATAGATGCTCGAGCGCACGCCCGAAGGTTTCCGCGCCGGGTTGGATTTCGGACCGCTTGAGCAAGACATTGGCGACACCGACGTCGAAGAAAAAGAACTTCGACGTCGCGACGGGTTTTCGTTTGACGGTCTTTTGGTACGCGGGCAACTGGTGGCCCAGCATCGTGTCTTCCAGAATCTGGAAGTACTCACGCACCGTGCGGGGTGGGACGCCGGCGTCGCTGCCGACGGCGGTGTAGTTTACCTGCTCGCCGTTGCAAGTTCCCGCGACGGTCAGGAAACGCGAGAAGCCTTCAATCGAGCGGGCGAAGCCCTCGGCCCGGATCTCCTCCTGTAGGTACGTCCCGACGTAGGCGCGTAGATCCTCGGCAGGTGCGGGGGAATCTAAAACTGCGGGTAAGCTGCCGCGGTTGAGCCGTTCCATCAGCCGCCCTGGCCCAATTTCTGCGAATACGAGCGGATGCAATCGGGCAACCCAGGCGCGGCCGGCGAGCATGTTGGCAGCTCCGCGCTTGAGGCTCCTGGCGCTGCTACCGGTGAGGATGAAGCGCAAATCCTTGTTGCGCTCGATCATCAGATGGACCTCGTCGAGCAAGGACGGCAGCTTCTGCACCTCATCGACGATCACCAGGCGCGCGTCTTCAGGCAGGGTCTGGCGAATGTACTCGGGGCGCGCGCTCAGTTCTCTGAACGTGTCGGCCTCGAGCAGGTCGAAGAAGGTCGCATCGGGGAAACGATCGCGCAGTAGTGTACTCTTGCCGGTCTGACGGGCACCGAAGAGAAACGCCGAGCGGTGCCGGAGCACCTCCTCAAGGTGGAGTAGGCGTGAATACATTCGTGAGATTCTAGTCAGAGTGGTGAAATTCCGCAATTCGCTTGAAGATTTACATGTATTTCGGGCATATTTGGTCGGAATTGTTAATTTTTGGAAGGCGTACGGCTGCGAGTGTCTGTATTTCCAAGCTGTTGCCAAGAGCGAGCAACGGCACGAAGGCTGTCCGTGCTTGACCAATGAACAAGTGCGGGCCATGGATCTCATCGACCGGCGCTTGTTCGACGAGAACGTCCACTCCGCGCTGCAGCTCGAGGAAGGGGACAATGTTCTTTTTAGGCAGATCCAGGGGAACAACCTTTCCGTCCGGAGGACAAATATCGATGAGTACTTCACGGGCCATGAACGTTGCACCGATTCTAATGATCGTCTTCGCGATGGTCACCGCTGGGGCGGTCTTCGGCGGAGACAACAGGCAGGGAGCCCCGACCCCCGCGGAAGTGTGCGCCGATCCCGACGACTGCAGATTGTGGGAGGCGGGTCGGATTGCAGGCGTAGGGGTTGGGTTTGTGGACGGTGTGCCCGGAGGGCGTCGTCGTGACGTGCTGCTCGCGGAGGCGAATATCGGGGTCAACCACGCGTTCTCGTGGAATCAAATGTGTCCGCAACGCGGTGTTTGGAATTTCGCACAGACCGACGCGATCATGGCGTTCCATCGCGAAAACGGTCTGCGATCGATGGCTTTTCACTTCGCCTGGGAGCAGGAGTTCCTCGATGACCTGCCCGATTGGGTCATGGACGTCGACGACCCGGACGAGTTGCGTGCGCTGCTGGTCGAGCGGGCGGAAGTGATCTTCGAGCGCTATCCGGATCTCGACCGTATCAACGTCATCAACGAACCTCTCCCGACACTCGGGGGGAGCTCCGAGATCTCTGAGAATTACTTCTTTCGAGTGCTCGGACCCGACTACATCGCAGAGCTGTTCGAGATCGTCGATGCCGCCGCACCCGACGACGTGAAGCTGGTGCTCAACGAGAACTTCCTGCAGTACTTCCCAGCCAAGGCCGAAGGGCTCGTCGCGCTGGTGACGGATCTGGTCCAGAGGGGTGTACCGATCGACTCGGTGGGCTTCCAAAGCCATGTGATGCTCACTGAACTATTCAACAGGGAGCCCGACTGGGACCTCTACAGTCAGACCATGCGGCGAGTTGCCGCCCTCGGACTCGACGTGTGGATCTCAGAGCTCGATAACCCAGTCGACCCCGCTCGCCCGCAACGCTTCGCCTATCAGGCCGCGAACTACGCCCGCGCGGTGGAGACGTGCCTATCGGTGCCGACGTGCAGTGACATTCTGGTCTGGGGCCTCCAAGACGAGCCGACGTACTGGTTCGGGCTGCCCTATGACGATCCCGCACCGCTGCTTTTTGACCAGGACTTCGAGCCGAAGCCGGCGTACTTCGCGGTGCGCGATGCTCTGCTCTCCGGACGTCGTACCCCTCCGCCCTGTGCCGGCGACTGCGACCAAAGCGGTCACATCACCATCTCTGAGCTCATGCGACTTGTGAATATCGCTCTCGGGGCAGGCCCGGAGCCTCCATGCGCAGCGGGGGACACGAACGGCGATTCAAAGATCACCGTAAACGAAGTCATTGCAGCGGTGGTCAACGCTCTTCGCGGCTGTGCTACGAGGTAGGGTTCTATGATGCATACAACGGGAGTGGCCCCGCGACTGAGTGTCGCCATCTACCGGCACCTTCCTTAGTCCTCGACTCGGCCACCAGGGTGCGACGGCTGGCAAGACGGGCACCAGAAGGTCAGTCTTTCGCCGTCGGGCGAGGTGTCTGCTTCGCGTCGGCGGATCTTCGTGCGACAACGCCGGCAGGGTTTGCCGGCACGGCCGTACACCCACAGCGCGTGGCCGCGACGTGGATCACCTGTGGTGATGCGAGTGGCGCGGTCCTTGTTGGCGAACATTAAACGCTTGGCGAGATCCACGACCTGTGCAGGTGCCGCGATACTAGCGACCGGTGTCCAGGGATCGAGCCCTGTCAGGAAACAGATTTCGCAGCGGTATACATTGCCGAGCCCGGCGATTGTCGTCTGATCGAGAATGGCGGCGGAGACCGTACGCCCAGGATCGGCGGTTAGGCGCCGCTGGGCTTCTCTTGGGTCCCAATCTGCTGCCAGGGGGTCGGGCCCGAGCCGCGAGAGGATTTGTGCTTCCTGCACTGTCGGGAAAACTTCGAGCACCGGCATGAGGAATGCGACCGCGATCCAGTCCTCGACTGTAATGACCGCGCGGGCTTGCCATGAGGGCCGATGCCACCGTTCGCCGTCGCGGTACAAATGCCACGAACCGTCCATCTTGAAGTGCGAGTGAATGGAGACGCCACCGGATAGGCGAAAAAAGATGTGCTTGCCGCGTGCGGCCACTTCTTCGACACGGCGACCGGAGAGGTCGGTCGTTGCGAAGCGAGGTACGCGGAAGTCGGTCTTGAGCAGCGTCGCGCCGGCGAGCGCATCGTGCAGCCGCCGCGCCGCCCGGTAGACGGTGTCTCCCTCAGGCACGGAGCTCGTAGCCGCGGTAGGTTTGGACGAATCCGGCTTGCTCGAGCGCCTCGGCAATCGAGGTGCCGGCGACGGGCTCGCCGTCGAAGAGCTCGACCTCGAAGCGTCCGAGAAATCCCTTTCGCGCCGCCGCGGCTAGTGCCTCGATGGCCGGTAGAAGGCTGTCGTCGCCCGTAGCGTTCTCGTTCGGGTAGGAGAGCATTGTCCGCCCGCCGCGCTCGACATAGAGGGCCAGATGGCCGCCGACGAGGACGACGACCGAGCCGGCCTTGCGTCCGGCGCGGTGGGTGCCCTCGGCACCGCGTTGCGGCCAAGCCAGGGCGGCGCCGTAGGGGTTTGCCGGATCGGTTGCCGCTAGGACGACGCAGCGGCGCATCGAGTCTTTGTCCGCTGCCAGGGTCCGCATCCGATCGACAGCGCCGGGGAGGGCGAACTGAGCGCCGCCGAGGCCTTCGACAAAGTAGCCGCGCCGACACGAACCGCGCTCTTCGAGCGCAGTTAGCAGCGGGTAGACGGCGGAGAAGCCGCCACCGATGCGCTCGACGGTGATGGCGCCGCGGGTCACGACTCCGTGACGCACGAGCAGCTGTTCGGCCACTGCGTGGCGTCGCCGGGTTGCGTCCTGCGACCGTAGTGGCCTCACGCTCCAGCGCCCGGCGCCGGACATTGGCCCGAGCCGGGAGGGGCCGCGCTGTCGAACGCGTCCGCCACTCTGGCGCTTCTTCTTGAGTGGTTTTGTCCGCAACAATGCTCGCAGGGGCGCCAAGGTGTCGTTGGTGACGTGGCCAGACCAAACCAGCTCCCAAATCGCCAGCAACAGTGCAGCATCGTCCGGACCGCCGACTGCTTCCGATATCTGCCGAAAGAAGGAGGCACCGCGTTCGTCGAGGGCGGCAAGCACCTTGTCGGCGAGCGCCGAGCGCTCGACTTCGATCGGTTCCGGCAGAAGTAGCGCGGCGCAGTCTGCTTGTGCCAGCACAATCCAGCCGTCGTGAGTCCCAATCGCTCCCGCTCCGGTCCACAGCACCTCTCCCGCTGATCCAAGCTGGTCGAGGGCTGCTGGGGAGTAGTCGGACAAGCGTGCAGGCATAATCTGATTCTCCAAAATCGACGCGGCGAGCGGAGCACCCTGTAGTTGTTCGATGACGCGCACCAGGCCGTCGATGCCGGCAAGTCGCGGACCGCCTGGGCCGATGTCGTGCCACGCAACGGAGAGCTGGCCGAGGGCTTCTGGCGACACCGGTTCGATTTCGCGTCGCAGCGCGGCCAGCGAGCGGCGTCTTAAGCGTCGCAAGACTTCGGAGTCGATCCATTCGCGGCCACTGCCGCCGGGTCGGAACTCGCCTTGGACGACTCGTCCCGCTGCCTCGAGTTTGCGGATCGCTTCGAGGGCAACGGCCGGTCCGATGCGCAATCGTGCCGCGACGGCGCGCTCGTCGAACGGGCCGTTGCAGCGTGCAAAGCGCGCTACCAACGTCGTCAGTGGATCGACGGTTAGCTCGAGAAACGCGGTGGGGATGCCGAGCGGCAGCGCAGCTCCGAGGGCGTCGCGGTAGAGTCCGGCGTCTTCGATAGCAATCCAATGGTCTTCACCGTCGTAGCGCACCCGGACGGCGCGGCGCGTGCTTTCGAGCTGGGCGAGCCATTGATCAAGCTCAGTCGGTGTTTGCACGCGATCGCGCAGCTCTTCGGTGCTGTAGGCGCCGAGCTCACGCAGGAGATCGTGAAGATCATCGGCGTGACGAGCGCGCCGCTCCGGTGTCAGCCGCTGCAACTCGATCTCGAGATCGGCCAGCACCCCGGCGTCGAGCAGGTCGCGCAGCTCTTCGCGGCCCATGATCTCGGCCAGCGCACTGCGGTCGAGAGCGAGGGCCTGGGCGCGTTTCTCGGCCAGCGGTGCATCGCCGTCGTACATGAAGGCACCGACGTAGGCGAGTTGCAGCGAAGAGGCGAAAGGGGAGGGTGCGTCGGTTTCGACCTCGACGACTTGAACCTCACGTCGCTCCAACTGGCCGAGCAAGTCGATGAGCGCAGGGAGGTCGAAAACGTCGCGCAGGCATTCGCGGTACGTTTCGAGTACGATGGGGAAGGTGTCATGCCGGGCCGCGATCTGCAGCAAAGTGGCGGCCTTCTGGCGTTGTAACCAGAGGGGAGTGCGGGCGCCAGGGCGCTTGCGCGGTAGTAACAAGGCGCGCGCCGCGGCCTCGCGAAAGCGGCTGGCGAAGAGCGTCGAGTTGCCGACCTCGTTGACAACGAGATCCTCGATCTCCGTCGGGTCGGGCAACAGGGTGTCGAGGGAAGGTAACTCGTCGCCGTCGGGAACGCGCACGACGATACCGTCATCGCTGTAGATGACCTGAATCTCGATGCCGAGTCGTTGCCGCAGTCGCGCCGAGATGGCCTGAGCCCAGGGTGCGTGGACGCGGGCTCCGAAGAAGGAATGCAGGCACAATCGCCAGTCGCCGACCGCGTCGCGGAAGCGTTCGACGACGATGGTTCGGTCGTCCGGCAGGATGCCGGTGGAAGCTTTCTGGTCGTCCAAGTATGCGGCGAGGTTGCGCGCTGCGAGAGCGTCGCATCCGGTCGCACCGAGTCTCTCGAATCGGTCCGCGTCGTCGAGCGAACCGACCTCGCGAATGAAAGCGCCGATGGCGCGGCCAAGTTCGATTGGCCGGCCCGGCGCGTCGCCGTGCCAGAAAGGCATTTTGCCGGGCTGACCTGCCGCGGGCGAAACCAAGACGCGGTCCGCCGTGATCTCTTCGATGCGCCAACTCGACGCGCCGAGCACGAAGACCTCACCGGCGCGACTCTCGTAGACCATCTCTTCGTCGAGTTCGCCGACGCGGGTCCGTTTGTCGCCGGCGATGAAGACTCCGAACAAGCCGCGATCGGGAATGGTCCCGCCCGATGTCACGGCGATGTTGTGTGAGCCCGGACGACTGCTGAGTTGGCCGTTGACGCGATCCCAATTGATGCGCGCCCGCAGCCCGGCGAAGGCATCGCTGGGATAGCGCCCGGCCAACATATCGAGCACGCGTTCTAGCGTATTGCGCTGCAGGTCGGCATAGGGCGCGGCGCGGCGTACAACGGCTTCGATGTCGTCGACGGTCCAGTCCTCGATCGCGACCATGGCAACGATCTGCTGCGCCAGGACGTCGAGTGGGTTCTGCGGGAAGTGGATCTCCTCGATCTGGCCGGCGCTCATGCGTTGGCTGACGACCGCGGCTTCGAGCAGATCGCCGCGGAACTTGGGGAAGACGATGCCGCGGCTCGCCGCGCCGACTTGGTGACCGGCGCGGCCAATGCGCTGTAGACCGGAGGCGACCGAGTCGGGCGACTCGATCTGTACGACGAGATCGACCGCACCCATATCGATACCGAGCTCGAGCGAGCTGGTGGCGACGACGGCCGGCAAGTCACCCGACTTGAGGGATTCTTCGATTAGCGTGCGTTGTTCGCGGCTGACCGATCCGTGATGGGCGCGCGCGACTTCTTCCCCGGCGAGCTCGTTGAGTCTTCCACAGAAGCGCTCGGCGAGTCGGCGCGAGTTGGCGAACACGATGGTGCTGTGGTGTTCCTTGATGAGCTCGAGCACGCGCGTCTCGACGTGTGGCCAGATGCTCGGTGTCGGCTCTTCGCCGGCGACGTTGCCCGAGCGGGGTGGGGGCCGTTCGTCGCGCAGCGCCGCCAGATCTTCGACCGGGACGACGACGGATATGTCGAGGATCTTGTCTTCGTGGGCGCTGACGATTTCAACGGGTCGTTGACCGCCGAGAAAGCGCGCGATCTCGTCGGGCGGTCGCACCGTCGCGGAGAGGCCGATGCGCTGTGCCGGCTTGGCGAGCAGCGCATCGAGTCGCTCGAGGCTGAGCGCCAGGTGAGAGCCCCGCTTGGTTCCGGCGACAGCGTGCACTTCGTCAATGATGACGGTATCGACGGTGCGCAGGGTTTCGCGTGCCTTTGATGTCAGGAGCAGGTAGAGCGACTCCGGCGTCGTGATGAGGATGTCGGGCGGCTTGGCGACCATGCGGCGTCGCTCGATGGCCGGCGTGTCGCCCGAACGGATGCCGACCCCGATCTCAGGCAAGATGGTGTCGCGCCGCGCCGCGTGGGCGCGTATCCCCGCAAGCGGGGCACGCAGGTTTCGCTCGACGTCCACCGCCAGCGCCTTGAGGGGAGAGATGTAGAGCGTCGAAACGCCCGAGCGCGCCTTTTCGTCACGGTGCAATAGGCGATCGAGGGACCACAGGAACGCCGACAAGGTCTTACCCGATCCGGTCGGTGCAATGACGAGTGCATTGGCGCCGCCGGCAATGACGTCCCATGCGCCCGCCTGGGCGAGTGTCGGCTTCTCGAATGCCGCCGCGAACCAATCGCGCGTCGCCGGACGAAAATGCGAAAGGGCTTCGCTCACCCCGCTGTTGGCTCGACTCATCTAGAGATATGGAAGCGGCCCGGCCTCTGCGAGTCAAATCGAACGATTGGATGCCATGAATCCTGGCTGTGGTCTGCGGATAGGGACTTCTCTCGGTTTCCCGCATCGAGAACCCGCAATCCCTTCTTCGTTCATCCCCTGTTTCGGGCTCTACGGCTCGTCGTCAGCCGGAAGCATCAAATGCCTCGGGATTTGTGGTGGAGTTGGATCGCGGCCCAGGACATGAGAACCGCCACCGCCAGCCACTGCGATGTCGACAGGGGGCCGTAGAAGTTGCGCGAGATGTCGTCCCGAACGAACTCGATGACGAGGCGGAAGAGCGAGTAGAGCGCGATGGCGTCCGGGAAGATCGAGCGGTTTCCTCGGCGTATCCTGAGGAAAGTCCACGCTGCCATCGCGAATAGCGCTATTGCCGAGATTGCTTGGGTCGGGACGATGGGGAGCGTACTGGCCGCGTCCTTTGTGATCATCCCGTGGGTTACCTGCGACCAAAAGGCTGTACCAGTGGCGGGGAATGCGATTCCGAAAGTGTCTGACCTGGTACCGTAGCAACAACCTTGCAGGAGGCATCCGATGCGACATGTGCCGAGAACGGTGAACATGGCGGGAGTCCAGCCGTCCAGCGCGCGAACATAATCGAGGTCGCGCCAAGGCTTCGTGACCAGCGCCACGGTGAGCGGGAGGAATGCGATGGCGCCGTACAACGTCTTGGACCCGAATAGCGGATCGAAGTAGTAGCGCAGCCATCCCACGGAGTTCGGCGGCCACACGCTAGTGTATGTATCGAAAATGTATGCAAATAACTGAGCTCCGATCGCCGAGAAGTAGACGGTCACGAGCCAGCGTAAGGGCAGCAGGCGTGGGCGAGGTCCTGATCCCTGGATTCGCAGCGAGGCGACGAGGATCGGATAGCCGATGGTTACGGCGGCGATGAGCGTGGTGTTCCATATCGAAACGTCAACGCCGAACAGGTGAATGTCATCGGGGTACATTGAATTGTCTCTCGAGTGTTGAGGAAGTATCGGTGTTTGCTCTCGGCTCATGCAAGTGAGCCGTGCTGGTTTTGCGCTGGTCGAACACTCCCGGTGATTGCGCTAGTGGTGTCATGGTGCAGGTGGTCGCGCCAACCCGAGTGCAAGCCAGATTCACGTTTCCGGCGTTGGTCCGGCGGCAGACCAACCCTCTGGTCTATGTCCTTCTTTGGGGACCGTTCATTGCCGCGTACCAGATTGTCAATCGGTTTCCACTGCGCGAGCCGATCATTCTGGATTTCTCGTGGGCGGACCGATCGGTGCCCTTCGTTCCCGAATTTTTACCGCTGTATGTGGCCTATCTTCCACTCTATTGGTGGACAGTCTGTCGTTCCGAGAATGACCGCGAGGTGAATCGAATCTTTTACGCCGCTCATCTCCAGCTTCTGATCAGCTTGCCGTTGTTTGTGTTTTATCCCGTGGCGATGCCGCGAGACCTGTATTATGGGTCCGAGGTGTTCGGTTGGGCGGATGCCTTCTGGCGATGGTTCGATCCGCCGAACAATTGCTTCCCGAGCTTGCACACGTCGAACTGTTTGCTTCTGATTCAGTTCAATTGGTGGCGACGCTATAACTGGTTGCTCGCAGCGCTTCTCTCGGGCGTAATCGCCTCGACCGTGCTCGTTAAGCAGCACTACATGATCGACCTGGTTGGAGGTGCTGCGGTGTACCTGGTCTCGCGATGGTTTCTTCGCAACCTGCAAATTCGTGGCCTCACTCCAGATGGATGGATCGCAAGTGGCGCGCGAGCCCGCGACTGAAGTGCCGACGACGAGATCGCATCGCATCGAACCGATCGCAACACGCTGTTTCGCGACGCCGCGCCGAGCGGGCGGAGTTTCCGAACCTTCGTTCAGTCTCAGTCCTCGTCGCTACGTTGCACTGACACCTGTTGATTCCCAACAGGTTGATTGGTGTTTCTTGACGTAGCTTGTGTCGTCGCGCTAGCTTGCGGCTTCCGTACCGAGTCCAGTTCAGGCCATAGGAGGACCCATCCATGCGAACCAAGAGTTTCATGGGCGTCGCGGCAGTACTGGCGCTCTTGTTGGTCTACGGACCGGCATTGGGCCAGCCGTGCGCGACGGGTCCTGCTGCGCCGGCAGACAACCCTCCGAACGTCTTGCTGATCATGACGGATGATCACGCGTGGCCCTTGTACAACTTCATGTACGAAGGAGACGGTACGACCACGTACAGGTACGAGTTCGTCGATTCCAACGGTGGACGACACCCAAATCTGCGGCCTCTGAATTTTCCGGCGATCGCGCGCGACGGCACGACGGTGCCGGCTCAGGGGATGACCCCGGAGCTCGATCAGCTCGCCGCCGAGGGGGTCGTGTTTCCGAATGGGTACGCGGCCGACTCAGTTTGTGTGCCGTCATTTGCTTCGACGGAGACTGGGCTGAATCGCAAGGACAACAAGAGCCTTAAAAAGGATGGTGCCCAAAATAAGATTAGTAAGCCGAAGGGGCGGATCGGCGACTATATGTCCAGCATCTCGCTGCCGGTTTCGCCGAACTACAATAGCATCGCATTCGGTAAGAGCTGGAAGGCTTTCGGGGACCAGGGCTACACCTGCGTCAAGAACGGCTCGCCGTTCAATTGCACCGATCACAAGAAGGGGCACAAGTACATCGACTCTCCGGGGCGAGAGGATCAGCTGCTTCAGTCGATCGTTGATGCCGGGGTATCGCCCTGGTTCGTTTGGTATTCCCCTCACTCGCCGCATTCCCCTTTTGATGGGCGCGAGCTTGTCTTCGATGGGGTCAAGCAGTGCGAGGCGTTAGATTCGCCGGCGCTGGCGCTCAACTTCTGTTCCCCTCCCAACGATGGAGGTTCGTTTTGCGATGCGGACGAACCTACGAAGGTGCCTCGAGATATTGCCAACAAAGACGTGTCGGATACGGGATTCGAGTTGCCGCCTTACATCCTCGCTAGTCCGGTGCTTCTGGCGAGAACTTGCAACCGCCTGCGCGACCTTCAGGTCCAGATGATCACGGCGTCGGAGTGTTTCGGAAACCCTTCCCCGAGTGTCAGCTGCGGCGACATGGACCCAACGCTTGCTGCTCTGAATCCTGGGTTCGAGTATATGCGACACCACAGCAGTGAGCCGGGCAAGAGCCTGAGCAAGTTTCAGGGCGTCCTCGATACCATCATGATTCAGGATTTTTGGATCGGAGTGCTCCTCGACTTTCTCCGCGAGACAGATGACGCAAGGTCGCCGGGTAACCCGTTGATCGCCAACACGGTGATCCTCTACCAGACCGACAACGGGATGATTCCCAGCACATCCCTTGGACTCACCCCGGGTGGCGAGAAGGTCAAGTCGAAGGGATGGAAGAAGTCTAGCGATGAGAACGGGTTTCGGACGCCAATTGTGGTACGTCCTCCGGCTTTGAATGGGCGCCATGCGTCGATTCCGCAGTTCAAGCACGAGGACGCCCACGCCGTCGACTTGATTCCGACGATGTTGCACTACGCGACCAATCGGCCTGTGCCGGTGTGTGCTCTTGGAGTGCGCCCAAGCGTACCGCAGTGGGATGACGAAACCCTGGTATGGGATGCGGCCCCGGGTGGCGTCGAATCGGAGGCCCCTTGTCTGGAAGGGATCAGCCTGCGTTCCGCCGCGGAATGCGTTGGTACCCCGGGAAATCATCCCGACAGCCCAGTCGGTGCGTCTGTTCCGGCCAAACGCGAGTACCTCTTTGCGCACAAGGGCAGCAAGCTTTTCCTGCGCAAAGAGACGGGGGTTCCCGGCGGCCAGACCCATGGCTTCCGGTTGTTTCGCAAGAGTTGTCCGCAACGGTGCGACGACTCAGGCTACAATTCGTCCAATGCCCATAAGCAGGATGCAAAGTTCAGGCTGTATAACATGACGAGAGATCTCGATGAGAACTGCGATTTGCTCGACCCAAGCAATCTCCCGCCGACAATGGGTGCGTTGGTGTCGGGTTGTGTTTGCACGATCCTCGGCCTAGCGGCACCATGCGACCCGGCCGGGGCGTGGCCGGACGACGCCAAAGGCGATGTTTGCGAGTGGCAGGCGGCAGTCAACCAGTGGTACAACGCGACCGAAGCCGCCATGCCGAACAATCAGAGTGAGCGACGATTCTGTGCCGGGACGAGTACGTTCTGTCAGAATGCGGAGAGCCCTCCGCCTTCCCCCCTCTGTCCCAGTTTGCCGGAGCCTCCCCAGTGAACAGTTTGCGGGCGATAAGGAGCTTACGCATGAATGGCTACAGGAATGTAATGCTCACCCTAGTGCCCCTGGTTGGGTTGGTGGTATGCCTGGCCGGTGGCGCCGCGAACGCGGGTACGATCAGCAACGTCTCCGACGCGAGTCAGGTGTGCCCGCCGACTGCCGACCCGTGCCTCGTCGTCGACAAGATCGAGATCAACTCCGGGGCGGTCTTGGACTTCGGAACGCGAACGATCCACCTGCAGGGCGGCGGGCAGTTCGACTTCCAGAGCAACTCTGCGCAGGTTCTTACCGGCGACCTTATCGCCGACTCGTGGGGTGGTGGGTCGCGTATCCATGTCCGGAAGAATCCCGGTGGCGGGATGGTTGGCGGTGCGGCGACGATCGTCTCGCGCGGGAGCTGTTCGGGCGATTCCTCGATGCCGTGCCAGCAGGACGCGACGTGTGCTGCGGCCAGCGCCGGCACATGTACAGCCGCTAGTGGCTCGGTGGTGTTGAATGACGACGTGCGTGGTGATGGCGAGCCTGCGGCAGATGTTTCGTTGGTTGCGTACGGCGATTTCTCCTCGAGCGGTGTTTTCAACCTGACGAACGGTGGACAGAGCCCCGGTGATGTTGACGGAGGGAACCTGGAGATCTCGAGTATTACTGGCGCAGTGACGATCGGTGGGCGGATCGACCTCAACGGCGGCCCTGACGCGCAGGGCGGCAGCGCCGTGATCAGAGCGGCGACGGATATTACTATCAACGAATGGATCGATGGTACTGGCGGGGACGGTGGTGGCGGAAGTGTGACGCTGATAGCGGGCCGCGATGTGGCGATCAACGACGATATCATTGCGCGCGCGGATGTCGGTAGCGGCATTGGCGGAGATGTGCTCGTCCGGGCCGGCCGGGACATTATTCTCACAGGCACTTCGAGTACGAACAACACGGTCATCGACGCGAAGGGGCACGCTGCGGGTGAAGAGACGGGGAGCGGTGGTAGCCTGTCTTTCGAAGCCGACGGCGATGTGACGATCGGCCAGCATGTGCGGCTACGGGCTGACGCCGCTGCAGCAGATAGTGACGGCGGCACGATCTCGATCAACGGATGCGATATTGCGATCGATGGGACGGCCAAGCTCGAGGCTAATGGGTTCAGCGGTGGGCAGATCGAGGTGGTTGGTCGGGGATTGGTAACCGTCGGTTCCTCGAGTGTGGTCGAGGCTGTCGCCGACGTGGATGGAGAGGTTGGGGAGATCGCCTTTACCGTCCGGGAGATGGGGACCTGTAGCAACGATCCGACGATCCCTTGCCAGGAGAATTTGGACTGCTCGGTCGGCTGTGGCAGTGGCCAGTGTCAGACTCCAAACCCAGACACCGGCGGCGGCGTGGCGCAGTTCGACCCGGCTCCCGAGTTTTCCCAAAACGAGCAGCTCGCGGACTGTAACTAGCAAGGCGCGGCCGGGGGCGTCGCCGTATCGATTCCTATCGGGACCCGCGGCGCGAGTCCAAAACGGTCGTGGGCTGCGTCCCAACACCTGAGAATCACGAAGTGAACATGATCATGATCCCGGCGGCGACGGCCGAGCCGATGACGCCGGCGACGTTCGGGCCCATCGCGTGCATCAGTAGGATGTTTTGAGGATTCGCATCGAGCCCGACTTTGTTGACGACGCGAGCCGCCATTGGGACAGCCGATACGCCGGCGGCTCCGATCAGCGGATTGATTGGCTGACTCGACAGCCGGTTGAGTAACTTACCCATCAACACGCCGCTGGCTGTGCCGATGGCGAAGGCGATCATCCCGAGTATCAGGATGCCGAGTGTGCTCGGTACCAGGAACTCCTCGGCCTGAAGCTTCGACCCAACGGCAAGCCCCAAGAAGATCGTCACGATGTTGATCAACGCGTTCTGTGTGGTGTCTGAGAGCCGCTCGACGACGCCGCACTCGCGCATCAGGTTGCCGAACGCCAGCATGCCGATCAGCGGCGCGGCCGAGGGCAGGAGCATGGCCACCAGCAGGATCAACAACAGAGGAAATAGGATTCGCTCGGCCTTTGCGACCTCGCGCAGTTGCACCATCTGCGTTCGGCGCTCCGCCTCAGTGGTCAATGCCTTCATGATCGGCGGTTGAATCAGGGGAACCAGTGCCATGTACGAATACGCGGCGACCGCGATCGCACCGAGCAGGTCGGGCGCGAGCTGACCAGCGACGTAGATCGCGGTCGGTCCGTCGGCGCCGCCGATGATGCCGATTGCGGCCGCCTCGCGCACGGAAAAGTTCATGAGGCCGAGCTCGGTCAGGCCCAGTGCGCCCAGGAGGGTCGCGAAAATGCCGAATTGGGCGGCGGCGCCGAGGAACAGTGTCCGCGGATTGGCGAGCAATGGGCCGAAGTCGGTCAGCGCGCCGACTCCCATGAAGATGACCAGGGGGAAGGCCCCGGTCTCGATACCGACCACGTAGGCCAAGTGCAGGAGGCCGTCGCCGGTGGCAATCTCGGCCCCGGGAATATTCGACAACAACCCGCCGAAGCCGATCGGGATCAGGAGGAGCGGCTCGAACTGGCGTACGATGCCGAGGTAGAGCAGGCCGAGACAGACGCCGAGCATGACGATCTGGTCGCCCGTGACTTGATACAGGCCGGAGCCTTGCCAGATCTGTTGCAGTGCTTCCATGCGGTCAGCCGATGGCGACGAGGGGTTGGCCGACCGCAACGACATCGCCGACGGCGACGAATACACCGGTAACGGTCCCTGCCTTTGGCGCGCTGATCGCCGTCTCCATCTTCATTGCCTCGACGACCAGGAGTGGCTGGCCCTCGGTGACGACGTCGCCCGGACTGACGTTGATCTTGAAGATGTTCCCGGCGAGTACTGCCAGTACAGGCTCTCCCGATGCGGGGCTCGGGGTTGCCGGCGCCGCAGGGCCAACGTTGCTCACCGCCCCGCCTTCGGAAACCTCGACCGTAAAAGGACGGCCGTCGACGCGAACCGAGTAAACGGCCGCCGCACCAGTCGGCGTTGCCGAGGCTTGCGCGGGCGGTGCGGCAGGTGCGGCTGCGGGCTCTGCGGTCGGGACCGGTTCGAAGGCGTCGGGGTTGTTGCGGTTCTCGAGAAACTTGAGGCCGACCTGGGGGAAGAGGGCGTAGGTGAGCACGTCATCGACGACATTCTCAGCGAGCTGAATCCCTTTTTCCTTGGCAATTCTCGTGAGCTCTGCGGACTGTCGCGGGAGTTCCGGCTCGAGTAGGTCGGCGGGCCGACAGGTGGTCGGGGCAGCACCTTCCAAGACGCGTTCTTGCAGCGCGGCGTCGACCGCGGCCGGCGTTGCACCGTAGTCGCCCTTGAGGACGGCAGCGGTTTCTTTGGTGATCGTCGAATAGCGCCTCCCTGACAAGACATTGATCACGGCTTGCGTGCCGACGATCTGCGAGGTCGGGGTAACCAGAGGCAGCATTCCGAGCTCCTGGCGAACCTTGGGGATCTCTTCGAGCACGGCATCGAGCTTGTCGCTTGCCTTCTGTTCCCGCAATTGGTTCTCGAGGTTGGTCAACATACCGCCGGGAACCTGGGCCACCAGAATGCGCGAGTCGATGCCGCGCAGACTCCCTTCGAAACGCGCGTACTTCTTGCGCACCTCGCGGAAGTACGCGGCGATCTCCTCGAGCAGATGCAGGTCGAGGCCGGTCGGTCGCTCGGAAGGTCCGAGAATCGCCACCAGCGACTCGGTCGGCGCGTGCCCGTAGGTGAGGCTCATGGACGATATCGATGTGTCGATGTTGTCGATGCCCGCTTCCGCCGCTTTGACGCACGATGTCGTCGACATGCCGGTGGTGGCGTGGCACTGCATGTGAATAGGAATGCTCAGCGTTTGCTTGAGACGAGAGACCAGCTCGAAGGCGACGTAGGGATTCAGCAGTCCCGCCATGTCTTTGATGCACAGTGAGTTGGCGCCCATGTCCTCGACGCGTCGACCGTGATCGACCCAAACGTCCACGGTGTGAACCGGGCTGACGGTATAGGAGATGGTGCCCTGGGCGTGCTTGCCGGTCGCGAGCGTCGCTTTGATCGCGGTTTCCAGATTGCGCATGTCGTTCAACGCGTCGAAGATCCGAAAGACGTCGACTCCGTTGAGCGCCGCTCGCTCGACAAATTTTTCGACCAAGTCGTCCGCGTAGTGCCGGTAGCCGAGAATGTTCTGGCCGCGCAGGAGCATCTGCTGCGGCGTTTTCGGCATTGCCGACTTCAACGCGCGAATCCGCTCCCAGGGATCTTCGCCGAGATAGCGAATACAGGAGTCGAATGTCGCACCCCCCCACGTCTCAACCGACCAGTAGCCGACCCGGTCGATCTTCTCCGCGATCGGCAGCATGTCGGCGAGACGCATCCGGGTCGCCAGCAGGCTTTGATGTCCGTCGCGCAGAACGACTTCGGTAATTCCCAATTTTCTCGCTTCGCTCATCTTCCCTCGACTCCCACCCGTTGGTGGTTGGCCTCGATCACGTCCGCTGCCGACGGTGCTGCGCAATTGCCGCGGTGATTGCGGCGACCTCATCGGCCGTAGGGTCCCGGTCGATCGGCGCCGGCGTCATGCGCCGAACGATCTCTGACATCGCCGATGTAGCGACGATCAGAATCGTCAGAAACACGAAAACAGTTCCCATGCCAACGAGCATGAGAGTCAGTCCCTGATCGATCATCCCGAGTTCCACGATTCCTGCCCCTTGGCGCCAAAGAGCGGCATCATACTTGAATGCTTGGGGAAAATCTCGTTTTGGGCCTTTTAGAGTAGTCTTTCGGCTACGAGATTCGTTCGCGTAGCATTGCTACGCCGAATCTAGCCCCTTCTGTGTTGAGGGGAGGTTTCGATGCAAAGTCGCAACCAGTCGAGTTTGAAGAGTCAATCGAGGCTACTGGTAGGCAGGCTGGGCCCGATTGCGGTCGCTGCGACATTATTCCTGCTGGCTCCCGTGCCGGGCCTTGGGCAGTTTTGCCTTACGGATGACGACTGCCCGTCGCTTCCCAGTTGCTTCATCGGCCGTTGCACGCTCTTCGTTTGCACGAGGTTGACCGTCATCGGTTGTGTCAGGAGCAGCGATTGCGCCGGCAACGCGATCTGCGCTGCTCCCGTCGCCGCGGACTGCCCGAGGCGCTGCCTCACGGTGACACCTACGAGGACGCCGACCAACACTCCTCCTCCGCCGACCAAGACTCCCCTGCCCACCAAAACCAACACCAAGTCACCGACGTCGGAGAAGACGAACACTCCCTTGCCTACCAAGACGAACACCAAGTCGCCGACGTCGGAGAAAACGAGCACTCCCTTGCCTACCAACACCAGGACGCGCACCCGTACGCCGACAGCGACACGAGCCCGTACCCCGACACAGACCAAGACGTTTACACCGGCCATCACCATGACGCCCACACGGACCCTGACCTCGACGCGGACGCGAACTGACACTCAGACTCGAACGCGTACACCCACGGCGACCGATACCGTGCCCACGAATGACGCCACAGCTACCCAAACCCAGACATCAACTGAGACGTCGACCGAGACAGCTAGTGCGACGAAGACAGGAACCGCGACGGCGACCGAAACGCCGAGCCATACGGAGGAGCCGTCCGCCACTTTTTCGCCAGCGGATACCAATACCCCGTCGCCGACTTCGACGACGATGTTGCCGCCGACTCCCACCGCGACTTCGACGAGGATCGATACGCCGCCGAGCACTGCGACTGCTACAGCGGCGCAGGCCACGGCCACGCCGAATCCACCACCCACGCCGACGCAGACCCGGGTTACGGTCGGGGCCACTGCCACAGCGACGCCAACTCAAACGCCACTACCGAATTCGGAGCCTTGTCCGGGCGATTGCGACGCCGATGGGCGGGTGACGATCAGCGAGCTGGTACGGGCCGTGCGCCTGGCATTGGGCGGCGGGGTCGATGGATGCCCTCTCGCAGATACCAATGGAGATATGACGGTCGGGATCAACGAACTCGTGCAGGCCGTGCGTGCCGCGCTCGGGCTGTGTGCATAGCCGCGACGGTTCTGTCGTCATTCGAGCGCCCAATCGATCGCCGTATCGGGACGGTATGTGCAAAAGGTGCCGGTGCGCAGGGAAACGTCTAAGTGATGTGCGAGCGCCGGTTGCTGCTTGCCGATCTTTGCCACCGCGGCCCGAATGCGGTTGGCGACGGCTTTTCGGGCTCTTTCGACGGTTGCGTTTCGCTTTCGCGGATCTCCACCGTAGGCTTCCATCAACTGGCCGCTCAACGCGTCGCGCTCGGCGCGCAGCACAGCGATTCGCCCGGTATCGTGAAATCGCTCCGCTTCTTCGAGCTCCGAATGAACCTCGTCGAGACGTTCCCGGTATCTCGCCCGCGCGACCGGATCCGGTGCAGCGTCAGGGCCGGCCACTTCGACAGACAGTCCGTGCGCCGCTGACTCCGGATCAGTCATGGACGGCAATTCCGCCGCGCTCTTAGCGGGACTTGCCCGTGCACTCAGATCGAATACGTGAATCTCTTCTCCATGCGAGACGAGCAGGTAGGCGATGTAGCGCATCCCTTTCGCATCGCGGTAGCGTGCGGCGGTGCCCCCGAACTCGACCGTCCAATACTCGGCGTCTCGCCGGAAGACGGCTGGGATGTTGGGGGATCGGACGTTGGGAGATGCGCGGCGGGGCCCTGCTACTGATGCGGCCAGATCGCGCGCGCGTTGAAGATCCGCCATCATCCCCATTCGTTTCAGCTCGTGAATCGCATCCTCACAGAGCTCTACGGCGCGCGCCGCATCCCCCTCCGCCTGGCGCTGCGCGAGCAACTGCGCGTAGGCCAGTCGGGTTCGGGCAAGATAGGGCGCCGCCTGCATCCGCGTGTTGGCTTCGATCGCCGCGTCGAAATGAATCTCGGCGCCGGCGTAATCGCCAATCACGGTCGCCAAGCGACCTAGATAGAGCGCGGCAGAGCCGAAGCAGGCGGTCGCCGCACCCGCGGTTACGATGTGCTCCGCATACGGGTGCAAGTGCTCGTAGATTACAGACGCACGCGGGGCGTCCTTCAGGAATGTGCAGGCCTCCGCCAATGTGATCAGGCAGCTCAACCATTGCTGGTCACGAGGAAAGTCGTCGAGCCCGCCTTCGACGAGAGCCTCGACCAGGGTTCTCGCCTTACCCTCGTCGCCGAGCTCGCTGTAGACCATTGCCAACGTGCACCGCCATATGGGCACGTTCGGCAGTTTGTCGCCGAGCTCAATCAGGGCGTCCCGCAGCTCGGCCGCGCGCCCTTGTAGCATTCGCAGGGTTGATATCTGCGCTCCGTATGTCTGAAAGGCATCCGAGGCGTAGATCGACTCGCCCAGTGAATACGCGCGTGTCGAAAGCTCTTCGACTCGATCGAAGTCGCCGCGGACGAGTGCGAGGCTGGCTTGCAGACCGTACAGCCACCAGAAATAGAAAGGCTGTCGTAGGTCATCCGCAAGCTGCGCCAGGTACTCCATCTCCCGCAGCACTGCGCCGATCTCGCCGACTTCGATCAGGGCGACGACATGCCAGGTGCGGCCCACGAATGACATCGATCGATCCCCATTTTTCCTGGCCAGATCGATGATCTCGCTGCTGGTTTCCAACCGTTGGCGCACATTCTGCGGAGCCCAAAGCGACCAGTGACGCCACGCCAGCACTGCGGTCAGGGCCGCGTCGTCGCCCGCCTGTCTGCACTGCGCAACGGCTCGACCGCTCAGGTCGTCTCTCCTTTTCTGACTGTCGGACCATCGCAGATGGGCTGCCAAGCAGGCCATGATCTTGGCGCGGAGCACGCTTTCTTCGTCGCCGAGCGCCGACAGAGCCTCCTCGAGAAGCTCGATGGCGGCGACGTCGATCACTCCCATTTTCCCCCAAATTTCCCCGACACCGAGTGCCGCCCGGCCGAGCATCTCGGCGTCATCGAGAGTGCGTGCGAGCCTGGCTACGCTTTCGAGCTCGGTTCGGGCGCTCACCGCATCGCCGGCGCGCGATCGGCACGCGGCAATCTCGAGAAGGATCTCGGCGCGGCGCCGCTCACTGTTTGCACCGCGTTCCATCGCCTCGAGGGCGCGGCTGTAGTGAACCACTGCATCCTCGAAGGCCAGCACCTCGCCGGCCAACTCCGCCGCGCGGACCAGAAGGTCTGCCGTCTTGGCCGGATCTGTTGCCGGGAGAGCCCGAAAAAAATGGTCCGCGATCTCTGCCGGCGCACTGCTACCGCTCATTGACTCCAGGGTCTCGCCGATTCGCTGATGGAGCTCGCACCGTCGCTCCGAGGAAACGGTGTCGTACACGGCGCTGTGGATCAGGCCGTGTGCGAAAGCGAATGAGTCGGAGGTTTCGTCGACGGTGCGCAACAGACTAGAGGCCCGGCATTCGTCGAGAGCTGCGAGAGCGCGCTCGAGTGAAACGCCCGCCGCCGCGCTGACTGTTCGCGGATTGAACTCGACACCCTGCACGGCGGCGTAGTCGAGAAGCTCGCGAGCTTCAGCTGATATCGTTGTCATCCTCTGGCGTACGATCTCGCGGACGCTACTCGGGATGCGAATCTGCCACTCATTTCCTCCCGGGACTGCCTCGGTAATGGATCGCACCGTCTCTCGCAAAAAGAGAGGATTGCCCCCGGTTGAATCGAGTATGGCGCAAACGAAATCGTCCGGAGGTTGTCGTCCGAGCACAGCCTCCGTGTAACGGGTCACCTCGTCAGCGCGCAAGCCGCCGAGGTCGATGCGCTGTGCATCGCGAGCGAGCTCGTCCAAAGGTTGGTCCAAGTTCGACCCACCGACCCTGTGGGTTGCGAGCATGAACAGCCTGGTGTTGGTCAGATGACGGACCAGGAAGCGCAAGAGCGCTAGTGAAGGTGCGTCCGACCACTGCAGATCGTCGAAGAGAAGGACCAGTGGCTGGTCCCGGGCGACCCCTTGCCAGTAGCTGCCCACCGCCTCGAAGAAGTGGAAACGTCGCTGATCGGCGGCCGGTCCGTGGCCGCCCGAGGGATCGCACGCCAATACGGCAAGGTCGGGGAAGAGTCGATGCAACGCGTCGGTGCCGCTGTCGGTACGGAGTTGCCGCGACGTCGGTTGAGCTGTGTCGAGACGGGCGCGGAAGAGTTGGGTCCAAGGCCAATACGCCGGTGCGCCGTCGCCCTCCCAGCAAGTCGCTGAGAAGACCTGAGCACCGAGGGCACGGGCGCGCTCGCCGAATTCGAGCGCCAATCTGGTCTTACCGATTCCAGCCTCACCAGACAGGATAAAGAGAGCGGGCCTGCCTTGCTGTGACGCTTCGAACCCCGACTCGAGAAGCCGCAACTCCTTGCGACGTCCCACGAACGGGTCCACGTGCGTCGGTTCCATGTTTCGGAACTTAACCGACGGTGTACGGTCACTACCAGCGGGCGCGAGATTATCTGCGCTGGTGGTGCAAATCGCCAGCGCCGTTGGACGACGCGACTGCCCGCAAATGCGATCGGTCTATCGTGATGTGAGGCAGGATTGTCGGCGTCGAGGCATGTCGCGCGGTCCGGCCTACTTGTTCAACGGACCGCTTGGCGGAAGCGGCGATGACACCTCGTATACTGGGTGGTGCTCTGCGACGCTGGCAAATTCCGCCGGTGAGGCACCGGGCGCGACGCTGAAGTAGCCTTTTACTGCCGTTGCGTAGCGCGACAGATATTCGCTGAGCACCTGTGGTCGTTCGACCGGCGGCAACGATCGTAGGGTGTGGCGCGAGCGGTGTCGGCCTCGCAGCAGCGTGATCTCCCCGGCCGCATCAGCGTTTTGTACCCAGGCGGTGCGACCGCGCGGCGCGACCAGGTACGATCGCCCAGCGTGCTCCATGAGATTGACCGGGGTGCGGTAGAGCTTTCCGCTCTTTCGACCCTTCACTTCGAGTACGCGGTGGTAGGAGCTGCCGCCTCCGAGGCCGATGACCCAGCCGACGATCCGGTTGAAAGTACGTTCGACACCGGTCGGGCGTTGGAATCGGGGGTTGGTCGGGGCGATGGTTGCGTTGGTAGCGATCATTTTTTTCTCCTCTGTATTGGGAATGGAACTCAACCTACCAATGCGAATACGAATGGAGAAGCATTGAGTTTGCATCTGTGTTATTCGTATTTGTATGACTAGCCCAGATTGGGAGCATCTTTGTACTTTCCTCGCCGTGGCGGGTAGCGGATCGCTGACATCTGGAGCCCGGGATCTCGGCATCAGCCAGCCCACGGCGAGTCGTCACGTGCAGGGGCTCGAAGAGGCGCTCGGGGTAAAGCTCTTCGTGCGTCACTCGCGGGGACTAACGCTGACCGAGGAAGGCGCCGCGATGTTCGGCGAAGGGCGGGATATCGCCGAGCGCATGGATGCCATCTTCCGTCGTACTCAGGACGCAGAGATCGCGCCGGTTGGTACTGTGCGGATCAGTGCGGCGGAGCCGATCGGCGCGCACGCCATGGCGCCTTGCTTTGCATCGATGCGGGATGCCCTACCGGGGATCAATCTCGAACTGGTGATCGACAACAGCCCAGCCAATCTTTCGCATCGCGAGGCCGACATTGCTGTACGCATGTTCGAGCCGACTCAGCTCGACCTTGTTGCCCGCCGCATTGGTTCGGTTCGGATCGGCCTTTTCGCCTCGCGCCGATACCTCGACCGCCACGGCATCCCAAGTGACTTCGACAGCTCGTCCGGTCACACCTGGATCGGTATGGATCGGGACGCCGCTTGGCATCGCTTCCTCGCCGAGGAGGGCTTGTCGGCGCGCGATTTCGGCTACCGCTGCGACAACACTCTGGCCCAGATTCAGGCCGTTCGCGATGGCGTAGGTATCGGCGCAATGCATGTCGCGCTGGGCGCGCGCGACGACGAGCTCGTGCGCGTGCTGCCGGATGTCCAATTGCCACCGCTGGAAATGTGGCTGGTGATGCACACCGACCTACGCGGCAACGCCGCTGTGCGGGCGGTCTTCGAGCGACTCGTGGCCGCGTTGATCGACTATGTCGAGACGCCCGAAACCGGGGGTGCGAGTTCGCCGGCACCCCGCTAGCCAACTCGACACTGACGTACTCGTTGAACAACTGCCGGGCGAGAAACCGCGACGCAGTTCGCCAAGCATTTTGCATAGCAGCAGCGTTGTAGGCCAAGCGCTATAGACTTGGCTTTGGCAATCGAGCACTTGGAATGCGACCTGCGTCGGCTACCCTGTAGGGAGCTCTCAATAGGTGGGCTCTCGATCGCCATTCTTGCATGGGAAGCAACGGCAGCACAGATGACTCACGGGAAGTAGGGCTCCAAACGGAGTTCGATCTGCTCGTTAGTCGCGGACGGATTGGGGTGTGTCTAGCCCTCGCGTCCAGCTGCATCTTTGCGGTTGCGGATGCACTGAGGGCACCGGGAGACCCGGCCTTTCTCTACGCGATCAAGCTGGTTCAGATTGTCGCGGCTCTCGCAGGGTTGATTCTGCTTTGGAAGCCGAAGTCCGAGGAACGAGCAGCTGGAGCCCTCTTGTTGGTCGGGGCCATCTTCTTCGCTTGTACGGCCTATACCGGAAGCGTGCTTGGGGATGCCCTTTCGACTCCCTTGCTTTGTATTACAGGTCCGATGGTTGCTGCAGCGCTGGTGCCTTGGGCTATTAGGCATCAGTTGGCGCTTTCGGCGATCGCCCTGGCTGCGCTGGTAGCGAACGGTCGCTCACTTTCGGTGCCGATACCTGTTTTTCTTTACGCTCTGATCGGGCTTGGCTTGACCGTGGCCGTTTCCGTGCATGTACTGGTAAACCTCCGCAACCATCGACTGGTGGCTCGTGCAGCGGACACAGCTCGACGGGAGAGCGACGAGCGGTTCCAGCAGCTCGCAGAAAATTCCGCGGATGTGATCGGACTGTTGGATGTGGACACTGCGTCGCTTCTGTACGCCAACCCGGCGTTGCGAGAGTTGCTGGGTGAACCGATCGATCTCGACACGTTGGCGGGAGTGGATTTAAGTGATCGGCTACACCCCGACGACCACGCTGTTTGTGCGGAGTTCATCCAGCGGACACTTTCTGGTGAGGTTGCCGACCCCGCGGAGTCGGTAGATCTGCGGGTGGTCCGAACGGACGGAACGATCCGCTGGATTCAGTACCGTCTCTTCCCCATATTCAACGAGGGGGGCCGAATCTATCGACTCGGAGTGCTTGCGCATGACTTCACCGCCAGCAAGAAGGCGGAGGATGAGCGGTTACAAGAGGCGGAGATCTCGGCAACTCTGGCACATGCCGGCCAGGAACTGATCGGTGCCTTGAGCTCGCCGGATTTGCTGCAGCGTTTGTGTTCGGTGACCTGTGAAGTGCTGGGATGCGGTGCGAGTTACACGTTGCAGGTCGTCAACGATGAAATTTCGGTCATCGCTGTTCATGCCGACGATGAAAAATTCGTTCGTCGTGGGGCCACCTTACCAGCCTCGCCGCAAGCGATGGGAGCCTTCATGGAAGTCCTGTGCCGTGAGAGTGTCGTGCAGTTCTCGCCCGGCTCGGTGGGCCACGCGGGATATGCCGAGGAACTCGGCAAATTCGGCTTCCAGTGGGTCGTATGCTCTCCGCTCTACCGTGGCGAGGAGATCGTCGGTGTGCAGTGCGCCGCGTTCAACGATCGAGCACAGCCGCTCGAGAGCTGGCAGACGAGGATTTTTAGTGGACTAGCTCATTTGGCTTCCCTGGCACAGGAGACGACGCGTCTGTTGGAGGAGTTGGAAGAGGCGGATCGTTTCAAATCGCAGTTCTTGGCCAACATGTCGCACGAATTGCGAACTCCTCTCAACGTCATCATCGGCTACAACGAGATGATTTTGGACCATGCGTTCGGTGCTGTGTCTGCAGAGCAGAAGGGCGTCATCGGCAAGATTCAGCGCAACGCCGCCGAGTTGCTCGACCTGGTCAACGCCTCGCTGGAGCTGAGCCGCTACGACGAGCAGGGGATTCGCCTGGATGTTGATGCTGTCTCGATCGCGGATCTCGTCAGCGAGCTTTCCGATGATCTCGCCTGGATGGCCGAACGCGGCGAGGTCGAACTAGTCTGGCAGGTTGATGGCCGGATGCCGAGTCTTCGCACGGATCGGCTGAAGCTCAAGATGATTCTGAAGAACCTGATCGACAACGCGATGAAATATACGGACCGAGGATCCGTGACGGTGTCGGGTTCGGTGGCAGACGACGATGTGGTTCTGCGCGTGTCCGATACAGGTCCCGGCATTGATGCGGTGGCAATCGGTCAGATTTTCGAGCCGTTCCGTCAGGTCGACGAGGGGCGCACGCAAGGCAAAGGTGGAGTGGGGTTGGGCCTCTACATCGTGAAGAGACTCTTGGACGCATTGGGTGGGGTGATTCAAGTCGACAGTGAACCCGACAAGGGAACCTGTTTTACGGTGCGACTGCCGCTGACGCACGCTGCGACTCAGGGCGCGCAGAAAAAACACGATGCGACTGACCGGGTGGCCGCCGCCTGACTAGCCGTGCTCTGTACCAATGCCCCGGTGGATGGCGAGCGGCGGCGCGTCCTGCATGACACCTGCATGACATGGGGTGGTGTGCTTCTCGCCGCCCTACTTCCGACAATATACGTTGATCTCCGACTGTATTCGTTCGGCGTATTCGCCGACCGCCGGGGTCTCCATTGCTAGCGTCGAGATCCACGTCGATGGCTCGTTGTCGATCATGCCCGCAACCAGACTGGCAACCGCGAAGTCGTAGACGGTCAACCGATCGCCGGCGATATAGCCGTTGTTGCTGGTTTGGGTAGCGATGGCCTGTAGGTCGCGGCGGGCAAAAGACTTCTGTTCGTCCAACGTATGTCGGCCGAGGCCGTGCAGGTGGTAGGTCTTGCGCACTTGACGCCTGGCGATGTTCGATACGATCAATCCAATGGGTGCGGGCATGAAGCCAAAGAAGTCGCGCCGAATGACCCGGAATCACTCGTCGTCCAGCCATCGTGAGGCGACGACCATCCAGTACAAGTGGTCTTCGGCTAGCCGCGTGAACGCCGTACCGACAGCGACTTCTTCCGGAGCTAGTGCGGAGAAGATTCCACCGTCGGTTTTCTTGTCGAGATGATCGAGGATGAGCTCTGAGTCGGGGATGATGCCGTCGTCTACCAGCCATGGCATCTTACCCTTCGGGGCCTTCTGTGGATTTGCCTCGGTGGCGATCTCGAAGTCGAGGCCGAGGTGGGTGAGCGCCATTTCGACTTTGAGACAAAACGGGCTCGGGTTCCGCAGGCCGAAGGCGGGCGGCAGGGTGTACAGCGTCATCATCTTCGATCACCTTCTGTCGGTCGAAGTAGGTGGGTTGTCCTCTTCGGAATCACCTTGGCCGGAAGTTGGATTGGAGCCGTTGGAATTCTCGAGCGGCGGCATCGAGCGCAGGTGCAAGTCGCGTTGCGGGAAGGGGATCTCCATGTTGGCGTCCTTGAGTGCTCGATCGATCGCGACCATTAATTCGCTTCTGATTGCGACCCATCGATCGTACTTGGCGGTCCATCCGCGAACTAGAAAGTTGAGTGAGCTGTCGCCGAATCCGACAAACAGAGTGTTGGGCGGCGGCAGCGCAACGATCTCCGGGTGCTGGGAGATGGTCTTTGTGAGCAAGCTGACGACCTCAGAAGGATCTGTCCCGTATGCCACGCCAACGGGGATCTCGATGCGCTTGGATCGGTCCGACAAAGTCCAGTTTGTGACAGAGTCGGAGATCAACGATCCGTTGGGTACGATGACTTCGGCGCCGTCCCAGGTCCGAATGGTGCTGGAGCGAATACCGATGCGGCGTACCTCTCCAGAGAGTTGTCCGAGCTCGACCGCGTCGCCTACTTGGATGGGCCGCTCGAACAGCAAGATCAGACCCGAAACGAAGTTGTTGACGACGTTTTGCAGGCCGAATCCGATGCCGACGCCGAGGGCACCAGCGACGATCGTGAACCTGCTCGTATCGAATCCGATTGCTGCGATTCCGACGAGAAATCCGCCGATGACCAAGGCGTAGTGGACCAGTGTCGAGATGGCGTACGGAACGCCATGGGCGGCTTTGACCCTGGGGAAGACATCCTCGTTTAGGATAAATCGAACAAACCGCGAGAGGAGCATTGCCGCCCACACCGAGCCGACGAAGAGCGCCACGTCCCCGAGCGAGAGGCTGAGATTACCGCGCGACAACCGTGCTCCGAGGACCGATTCGCAAAATTGCCAAAGCGGGACCAGTAGGGCGAATGAACGCAGCGTCACGACCGACCAAGCCATCACAGCGAGTCCGGCGATGACCTTTTGTCCTCGGACTTGCATCTTGGTCCGGTGACTTGCGACCGAGCGCAAGTACCGCGCGCCTTTGGAGCGCAAGAGGTAAGTCCACACTCCTTGCGCCGCGCCGACTGCCGCGTAGAGCAAGAGAGCGGCGTACGCGCTGGTCAATGCTCCGTCCCCGATCAGTTCTCCTAGCTGAATGTAGCCTAGAGTTGCTGCTGCCGCGGCGGTGGCGAATAGGACGAGCACCCCGGTGCGGCCGTAGCGCAGGAACCCGCCCCGCCGGTCGTTGCGTTCCCAGGCCAGCGCTTCGATCTTTTGCCCCGAGAAGACCCAGTTCGTCACCAACAACGCTGCCAGCATCTCGGCAACGAAGACGACAGCCTGAATCGCTTCGGCGCCGACCAACAGAGCACGAAAGCGATCGACAATCTGGAACACGCCGAGAGCGTAAAGACCTGCGAGCATCCCGGCCGGTACGAGTCGCCTGAGACATCGGATCGCAGGAACCAATGCGATCAAGGTGGCGAGCTGGACGAGCGGGAGAGGCGCCAGCGGGTAGAGCCATGGCACCGCGATCAGTGACAAGAGCGCCGCCGTCGAGTAAGGCAATGCCAGCGTCTGGGTCACTGACTCGAGCTCTGGTTCCTCCTCGGCCCACATCTCAGCGCGCCGCTTGCCGCGCCGCAGGAGAAGAGCGACGGCAAGGGTCGCCAGTAGATGAACTAGGACGCCTGTGGGGCGTTCGCTGACGTAGGACCGGACACCTTCGAGTTGAGATGAGGCGGACGAAGTGAACCTTGACCACAGGTCTGCCTTCTGCTGATCGCCCTCGTCTGGGAGATCCCACAGGGGTTGCCTTTGACGAACCCAAAGCCGACCGACGTAGGACGCGCGGGCTTGCGCGGAGTCTGTCAGGATTGAGTCGACGACGATTCCAAGTGCGCCGACCTCTTCTTGTGTGGTCAGAATCTCCCCGCGTCGCTGTTCCACCTGCTTGGTCACGGAAGCGATCGAGTCCAAGACTTCTCGTATGCGGCTCTGGACGACTTCGGGGGCGTCCGCCGACGCTGCCTGCGCTTGCGTCTCGGTCCAGACGGTCTTTAGTTTCGACAGTTCGTTGAGGTCCGACTCAAGTCCGGCGCTGCGGCGTTGGAGTGTCGAGGACCAGGAGTCGAGCGTTGTCTGCCTAGCTTTCCAATGAGCCTCGAGTTCGCTTATCGCGTCATCCGAGGGTGTTCCCGAGAGCACTTCGCGGGCATGGATCTCGACCGTGCGAGTCTGCTCCGAGAAGGATTGCAGGCCATTTTCGATCGCCAGGACGTTAGCCTTCGGGATGAGGTTGTCGGCTGTTACTCGCAGTGATCGCAACGCCTGGATCGCTCGTGTTGGTGCATCAGAAAGTGACACAGGTACGGCGGTTGCAGCGTCCGTTGGTGCCGGTACTGAGGGCTCTTGCGCGAGCCCGGTGCCCGAGAAGACGAACCAGCCTACGAGCGCGAATGTGGTTGCTCTTAGTCGACGAGAACCGGCCGTGGGTGTTGACGGAGGTTGGTTCTCAGCGATCGGATGCATGAATGGTGTTCTCAGCCGGTTAGACGCACTCGAGGGAAGCGTGGGCATCGGGTCATAATCCTTGCAAGTCGCGCAATGCGCAACTGGCTAGCTTTTCGCGAGGAGAAGGTTTGGCTAGGCGGCTTCGGGTGATCCGTAGCGGACGGTGAGCCGCTGAACCAGCCTCGCCCAGGCGGGAGTCAGTACGAGCGAAAGCGCGATCAGGGAGATGGTGAAATGGTACGCGAATTCGCTGATGATTCCCGATGTGTGGCCGACGAGGGCAAGGACGAAGGAAAACTCCCCGACTTGAGACAGGAGTGCTGCGGCATACAGACTGTCTCGCCAAGAAGAGCCGAGAAGCCGGAGGATCAGGCCGTTCAGTATTGTATTGGTGAGGAGCACCAGAGTTACGAGCAGCGAGAGCGGAAGCCAGTGGTCCCAGACGAACATCGGGTTCAGTTGCATCCCGACGGAGAGCAGAAACACGGCCACGAAGAGGACCTCGAACGGCTTCAAGCTGTGCTCGACCCAAGTCGTTTCGCGCGCGGCATTGACGACCATTCCCGCGACGAATGCTCCCAACGCTGCGGAGAGGTGGAGGAGACCCGTGAGTACCGCAAACCCTGAGCAAATCGACATGGCGGCAAAGACTTGTAGTTCCTTGTCGTTCTGGACCAGCGCACCCAACGGCAGGTGGATTTCGCCGCGTCGCACGAGCCATACGGTCAGCGCGAATAGGCCGCTCCCACCGATCACTTGCAGTGCGATCGTAGAGAAGGGGCTTTCCTCGGCTCCGAAAGTTCCGAGAATGATGAGCATCGGAACCACGGCCATGTCTTGGGCGAGGAGAATGAGGGTGACGTTCCGCCCGACCTCGCTCTCATCTTCGCCGAGGTCTTGCAGTAGCCTCAGGATGAGTGCCGTGCTGCTGAGACTAATGACAAACCCGAGAAGCAGGATACGACTCCATTGCCAACCGAGAAGAGTTCCGACGACTGCGACACACCCGACGCTAGCGGCGATCTGAAGGCCGGTTCCAATAAACGCTACTCGCCAGCCGGTCGTAAGTCGCACGGGCGACATTTCCATTCCCGCGAAGAAAAGCAGGAGGACGACACCCGTCGCGCCGAATCGAGCCATCGCGTCGGGGTCGGTAAACACTCCGATGGCATGCGGCCCGACCAAGGCACCGAGAACCAAATAGGCGAGGACCAGCGGCTGCCCAAAGCGGCGTAAAACCATGCCGACGGCCACAACCGCAAACGCGAGGCCGCTCAGGTACGGCATCAAAGGGTCAACGTGCATTGGATACGCTTAGCTGGCGCGAGCCCGTTGCGCTAAGGGGGCCATGGGGCAGCACGGCGCGGAGCGCGCGTCCGCTATTTTCGGTAAATGGATACGAAAATGCGAACGGATTCGTCGACGATCCGATGGATCTCGGTTTCTGTGGGTGGGCCGCTGAGACCGAGGACTTTCTCCACGTGGAACGGCCCGATGAGCATGCCCAGGAACATGTCTCCGGCAAGCGGGACGTCGTCGAATTCCAGGGCGCCCTGGCCGGAGAGCCGCTCGAGGTACCGGTAGAGGAGTTGCTTTACCAAGGCTGGTCCGGCGTCGTAAAACATGCGGCCAAGCTCGGGGCTGCGTCGCGATTCCGTGACGGCGACTCGGAAAACCGCTACCGCATGCGCCGACAGGATGCCGCCGAGAAAAACTCGGCCGAACGTTGCCAAGCCCTGACGCGGCTCCATGGTCATGACTTCTTCGAGCGCCTCGCGGTTGACGACGCGCTCGCACATCGTCCGTAGCATGGTTGTAAATAGGGCGTTCTTGTTCTGGAAGTGGGCGTAGACGGTTTGCTTGGCGACCCCCGCGGTGCGCGCGATCGTCTCCATGCTGGCGTCCGTGTATCCCTCTTGCAGGAAGACGCTTGCGGCAGCGGTAAGGATGGCGGCGCGCCTGTCCCCGGTCGAAGCCGTCGGCAGCATCAAGCCGACTTGCTCCATCACTGCTTGGTGGTGTTCGTCGTTTGTCGGCATCGCAGTAATTGGACTATATGGTCTAGTGCGATGCTGTCAAGGGACGCTGGGCGACTGGCCAGAAATTGGTTGAAAACGGGCCCCTGTTGACTGAGGGAATCGATTATGAAAAGTGGACTGGACTGCCTAGTCTAGATTTGAATCTGGGGGGAATTGTGAAGATTGCTCGACCCGGGGATTGGTTGGCGTAATGTCCGAAGGCTTGGATTTGCTGGTTACAGCGTGGACCCGTTCGTTGATGCATTGGCGATGGCTGGTCGTCGCACTCTGTGTGATCGTCGCGGCGGCAATCGGTTCGGGTGCGAGGTATATCGGATTTGCCACCAGCTACCGCGTCTTCTTCAGCGATAAGAATCCGCAGCTGACGGCGTTCGATGAAATCGAGCGCACCTTCACGAAGAACGACAACATTCTTTTCGTGCTTCGCCCGAAGGGCGGCGAGGTATTTACCGCGCCGGTGTTGCAGGCCGTGGCCGAGCTCACGGAGGCAGGCTGGCAGGTGCCGTACTCGATGCGGGTCGACTCTGTGACGAACTTCCAACACACGCGCGCTGAAGAGGACGATCTGATCGTCGCCGACCTGGTAGAGGATCCCAGCGCCCGGACGGACGCCGAGCTCGCGGAGGCGCGCCGGGTCGCGTTGGCGGAACCCCTCCTACGCAACCGCCTCATTTCTCCCGACGGCTCGACCACCGGGATCAACCTTCGACTGCAGATTCCCGAGGACAACGCGTCGGTGGCGCAGACGGATGCAGTCGCCTACGCGCGCACTCTCGCCGATGAGTTTCGCGTCGGTCATCCGGAGATCCGGATCGAGATTTCCGGCACGGCGATGCTGTCGAACGCCTTCGGCGAGGCTCCGCGAGCCGATATTCGATTCCTCACACCGCTCATGTACGGCATCCTCGTCATCGCCATGTTGGTGTTTTTGCGCTCGCTGAGTGGCACTCTCGCTGCGGTCGGCGTCGTGATGTTCTCTGCGGCAACAGCAATGGGATTCGCCGGATGGATGGGCATCAAGCTCAATGGCGTGAGCGCATCGGCACCGACGATCGTTCTGACGGTGGGCATCGCCGATTCGGTTCATCTGTTGGTGTCCATGTTCGAAGCGATGCGACGTGGTCTGGGGCAGCGCGAGGCTCTCGTCGAAAGCATGCGTGTCAATCACCAGCCGGTGTTCCTCACCAGCCTGACCACTGTGGTCGGCTTCCTGAGTCTCAACTTCAGTGATGCGCCGCCGCTACAGGATCTGGGCAATATCACTGCCGTCGGAGTTTTCGCCGCCTGGGCCTTTTCGATGACGTTGCTGCCTGCAGCGATGGCCATCTTGCCTGTGCGCGATCGGCTTGTCGTGTCTGCATCCGGAGGTGGCATGGGCCGTATTGCCGAGGTCGTCATCAGTTGGCGACGCCAGCTCCTGATCGGGGCTGGTGCTGTGATTGTCGGACTCTCGGCTTGCACTGCGTTGTTCGAAGTCAACGATCGACCGGCAGACTATTTCGACGAGAGTATCGAGTTCCGACGCGCCAACGACTTCACGACGGAACATCTGATGGGCTTGTACGGGATGAGTTTCGCGATTCGGTCGGGCGAGTCGAGTGGCATCAACGAGCCCGATTACCTGCGTCGGCTCGAGGCTTTTGCCGAGTGGCTGCGCGCCGATCCGGCGGTTCATCACGTGAGCACCTTCAGCGATACGATGAAGCGCCTCAACAAGAATATGCACGGCGACGATCCCTCCTACTACCGTTTACCGGACTCGCGAGAGTTGGCGGCGCAGTACTTGTTGCTCTACGAGATGTCGTTGCCTTACGGGTTGGACCTGAACGACCGAATCAATGTCGACAAGAGCGCCACACGCTTGGACGTGGTGTGCGGCGACGTGGACTTCAAGATCCTGAAAGATCTCAAGGCGCGCGCCGAGCAATGGATGGCGGATCACGGCTTGGAGTCGACCGAGGGGGCCAGTCCAGCGGTCATGTTCGCTTACATCGCCGAGCGCAACATTCGAGCGATGATTGGCGGGACGATTACGGCGATGCTGCTGATATCGTTGATCCTGACGATTTCGCTGCGCAGCCTCCGGATCGGGCTGATTAGTGTCATTCCGAACATCGTTCCGATCGGACTTGCGTTCGGAGTCTGGGCACTGGTGTTGCGTGAGGTAGGTTTCGCAGTTTCGATCGTTGGCGGTGTGAGTATCGGGATCGTCGTCGATGACACGGTTCACTTTCTGTCCAAGTACTTGCGCGCCAGAAGAGAGCAGGGGATGAGCAGTCCGGATGCAGTGCGCTACGCTTTTGCTACGGTTGGGCGGGCTCTCTGGGTCACTTCATTGATCCTTGTGGTTGGGTTTTCGGTTTTGGGAATGAGCGCCTTCTGGCCCAATGCCACACTCGGGCTGCTGACCGCCCTGGTGATCGCCGCCGCGTTGCTGGTTGATTTTCTCTTCTTACCCCCACTGCTGATGGTCCTGGACCAAAAGGAGGCTGTTCAATGATAATCCGGTCGCGCGTACGTAGCGGGATGTTCGTCGTACTGTTTGCCGTCGTATTTGCATCCGTTGCGGTAGCTGAGACGGCTGAAGAAAAGGGTTTGCGGATTGCTCAGGAGGCAGATCGTCGCGACCAGGGCTTTGGCGATTGGCGCGCGGAGCTCAAGATGGTGCTCGGTAATCGGCAAGGCGAATCCAGTGTCCGCGAGCTGCGTATGCAGGGGCTCGAGAGTTCTGACGCGAAGGATGGCGATCGGAGCATGATCGTCTTCGAGAAACCGCGCGATGTGAAGGGGACGGCGTTGCTTACCTATACGCATGTTCTCGATTCTGACGACCAGTGGTTGTACTTGCCTGCGTTGAAGCGCGTGAAACGAATTAGTTCGAACAACAAGAGCGGCCCGTTTATGGGAAGCGAGTTTGCCTACGAAGATTTCACCTCGCAGGAAGTTCTGAAGTACAGCTACAAGTGGTTGCGCGACGAAGCGTGTGGTGACCTTCAGTGCTTCGTCGTCGAGCGTGTCCCACAGTACGAAAACTCGGGCTATACGCGTCAGCTCGGCTGGATCGACCAAGCTGAATACCGCATGCAACGTATCGACTTCTTCGACCGCAAAGATGCTCTGTTGAAGACGCTGAACCTCAAGGACTATCGCCGCTACTTGGATCAGTATTGGCGCTCCCACGATCTATTCATGGAGAACCACCAGACGGGGAAGACGACGCGGCTCGAGTGGAGTGACTATGAGTTCCGCGTCGGCTTGAATGAAGACGATTTTACGCAGGCTCGATTGAAGCGAGTGCGGTGAGAGCGCGGGTGCTGGAGTGAAGGTCTGCTGGTCACTCTGTCTCTGGTTTGCGCTGTCGATCGCGTCGGCCTCGCCGCTCGTGGCCGAGGAGGAGGAGGTCGATGAGCCGGGAGAGGTTGCGGGTGCTCCAGCCGGCTGGCTTTCGCTGCTACCTTCGCCTCGTTCGGTTGTTCCGGGCGACCTGCGCGGATTTCTCGCTATCGAAAGCCGCGTGTTCTTTCACGAAGAGCAGTTTGCCGGCCAGAGGCAGGATAGCGGCATCTTTTCCCTCCTCACTCAGCCGGAGTGGTACTTCGACTGGAACGATGGTGATGACTCGATCCTCTTTACGCCGTTTTTTCGCTACGATTCGGTTGATCCTGAACGGACACACTTCGATATCCGGGAGTTCTACTACCTGCACGTAGGTGACGATTGGGAGGTGCGCGCCGGAATCGGGCAGGTCTTCTGGGGGGTGACCGAATCGCAGCACTTGATCGATATCGTCAACCAGTGGGACTCGGTGGAAGACCTCGATCGAGAGGACAAACTCGGTCAGCCGATGGTTCATGGCACGTTGATTCGCGACCTGGGGAACTTCGAAGTCCTTGTGATGTCCGGATTCCGCGAACGCACGTTTCCAGGAGCCCGTGGTCGGCTGCGGCCGCCGTTTGTCGTCGACCAGGATGCTGCGATCTTCGAATCGGACCTCGATCAGGCGCAGGTGGATGTCGTCGGTCGATGGAGCCACACCTTGGGGGACTTCGATGTGGCGCTGTATCATTTCTACGGAACCAACCGCGATCCGAGCTTCGTGCCGGACCTGCAAGGTGAAACGATCCGACTCCTTCCTCACTACAGTGTGATCAATCAGACCGCAGTCGAGGCGCAGTACACCGGACCCGATCTGTTGCTCAAGCTCGAGGCGTACGGGCGCGATGGGGAAGGATCCTACAGAGCGGCGTTCGTCGCCGGATTCGAGTACACCCTGGTCGGTCTTTGCGATACCGCTGCCGACCTCGGGCTGGTCAGCGAGTTCCACTTCGACAGTCAGGACGGCAGGAATCTTGGCGTTCCGTACAACCCCTTCGAACGCGATCTGTTCGTGGGTTTCCGGCTGACAAAAAATGACGTGCAAAGCAGTGCGTTGCTCGCTGGTGTTATCGTCGATGTCGACGATGGTGGTCGTTACTGGACGGTCGAGGCCAGTCGCCGTCTTTGGGACAGCTTCAAACTCGAAATCGATCTACGCCTCTTCGACGACATTCCAGGTGAGGATTTTGCGTCGAGTCTCTTGAAGGACGACTTCATCCAGGCACGTCTGGCCTGGTACTTCTGATCGGCTTTGGAGTGGCTTTGGAGTTGCGCTCGTGCTCGTGGGGGCAGAGTGTATGGCTGTTCGCGGCCGTGTGCGGTAGCGCGGATGTGTCAACTAGCGGAGAATCCGTGAACGAGGCCATCGCCCCCTTGTAGGAACGCTTGGCGTGGGCTGCGTGAGCCCGAGTGCTTTCTCGATCCAGCCTGAAGTGAAAGGATCGCTGCGACTGTCTCGCAATCGGCGCTCTCTGGGATATAAGGACTGCAATGGCTCAGATCTTTCATCCGAGCACGAATACTTTTTCCAAAGTCAGTATCTTTGGTGCTGTGTTCTTGGTCGGCGGTCTCTTGTGGGGACTGGCCGTTGTGAATCGCTCTGGCTATGCGACCCAAGCGGGCGTGGCTCGCGAACAACCGGTTCCGTTTAGTCACAGGCATCACAGTGGCGAGCTCGGCCTCGACTGCCGCTATTGTCACACGTCGGTCGAAGACTCCTCTTCGGCCAATATCCCGCCGACCCAGACCTGCATCAATTGCCATGCGCAGATTTGGGCCGATAGTCCGACGCTCGAGCCGGTCCGCGCTAGCTACCGCAGCGGCGAATCAATCCAGTGGGTCAAAGTTCACGATCTGCCGGACTTCGTCTACTTCGATCACTCGATCCATATCAACAAGGGAATCGGCTGCGCCAGTTGCCATGGCCGTGTAGATGAGATGAACCTGGTGCGTCAGGTTTCAACTCTGCAGATGGAATGGTGCGTGGATTGCCACCGCAATCCTGCCGCACATGTTCGGCCGAAAGAGGAAGTCTTCAACATGAGCTGGTTCACCCAAGACCAGGAGGCGCTCGGGGCGAGGCTGGTCGACGAGTATCACATCGAGAGCCGCGACGATTGCTCGGTCTGCCACCGCTGACCTGGAACTGGAACTGAGATGCCCAACGACGACAACATCGACATCGCTGCTCTGCGACGCAAGCTGACCGGTCACTCCGGTCCGGCCTACTGGCGCAGCCTCGACGAACTCGCCGACACGGAGCAGTTTCAGTCGTTTGTCAGATCCGAATTTCCCGCCAAGGCCGAGCAACTTCTCGATCCTGTCGGCCGACGTCACTTTCTCAAACTGATGGGCGCCTCGTTGGCCTTGGCCGGAGCCTCGGCTTGTACCCGCCAACCCGAAGAGAAGATCTTCCCGTACACCGAGTCGCCAGAGCACATTGTGCCCGGCAAGCCGCTCCACTTCGCTACCGCCATGCCGCTGGCCGGCGTCGCATCGGGACTACTGGTCGAGAGCCATATGGGTCGGCCAACCAAGGTCGAGGGCAATCGTGAGCACCCGGCAAGCCTTGGTGCGACAGACGTGTTCGCCCAAGCTTCGATCCTCGGGCTGTACGATCCGGATCGGTCCCAGACCATTCGCAATGCCGGCAACATTCGTCCTTGGCCGGCCTTCGCCAGCGTCGTCGCTGCTGCGATGGGTGTGCAGCGCGAACGGCGTGGCGCGGGGCTGCGCGTCGTCACTGGCACGGTCACCTCGCCGACCCTGGTCGGCCAGATGGAGGCGCTCCTCAGCGACCTGCCGGAGGCGCAGTGGATCCAGTACGAAGCGGTTGCTCGCGACGCTGTGCGTGCGGCCTCTCGCTTCGCTTTTGGGCGTGATCTCGAGACCCGCTACCGGCTCGATCGCGCCGATACGATTCTCGCTCTCGACTCCGACTTTCTCACCAGCGGGCGCGGATCGCTGCGTTATGCCCGCGATTTTGCGCGGCGCCGGCGGCAGGGCGAGAACCGTCTCTACGCAGTCGAGCCGAGCCCATCGAACACCGGCGCGTCGGCCGACCACCGGCTGCCGTTGTCCGCGACGCTTGTCGAGGAACTGGCGTTGGCGATCGCGGCCCAGCTCGGCCTGGCGGTGCGCGCTGCCATAGGCGTCGAAGACCATCGAACCTGGATCGCCGCCGTCGCGCGCGACCTGCAGTCCAAGGGCAAGCGATCTTTGGTCGTTGTGGGGGAATGGCAGTCGGTGACGACCCAGATCCTGGTGCACGCGATGAACGCCCACCTCGGCACGGTCGGGCATACGGTGGAGTACAGTGAACCGGTCGAAGCCAACGGTCCGTCCGGATTGGTGGCCTTGCGTGAGTTGAGCGAGGCGATGGAAGCGGGCGAGGTCGAAACATTGGTCGTTGCCGGGGCCAACCCAGTCTACGATGCTCCACTCGATCTGCGCTTTGCCGAGAGGATGCAGAGGGTCGGTTTGCGCATCCACCTTGGACTGTACGACGACGAAAGTGCTGAACAGTGCCACTGGCACGTGCCTGAAGCGCATTTCCTCGAGTCGTGGAGCGATGTGCGGGCATACGATGGTACCGTCTCGATCATTCAGCCGATGTTGGCACCGCTCTATGGCGGCAAGACAGTGCACGAACTCGTCGCGGTGCTCGCCGGTGCTAAGAAGGCGACTAGTTACGACATCGTGCGGTCGCACTGGCGCGATCGGTTGGCCGACCCCTTTGAAGCGAGCTGGCGCAAGGCTGTGCACGATGGTGTCGTAGCCGACACGGCCCTGCCCACGGTGCAGCCGAACTGGATGGCCCCGCCAGGGACGCAGCTCCCGATACGAGTCACGCCGACGGGTCGAGACGATTGGCAAGTGGTCTTCCGCCCCGATCCATCGGTGTATGACGGCCGCTTCGCCAACAATGGCTGGTTGCAGGAATTGCCGCGGCCGGTCACGCGTCTCACCTGGGACAATGCAGCCTGGATCTCGCCGGCTTCGGCGGAACGCCTCGGCGTCGGCAACGGCGACGTCATCGAGATCGCGGACGGTGACCGACAAGTGAAGGCCCCGGCATGGATCGTGCCGGGCCAGGCTGGTGACACGATTACGCTGCATCTCGGCAACGGCCGTCGACGAGCCGGCTATGTCGCTTCCGGCGCTGGCTTCGACGTCGGCCCGCTGCGTCTGTCGACCCAACCCTGGACGATCGAGGCTGCGGCCGTCCGCAAGACGGATGCAACCTATCCTCTCGCATGCACCCAGGACCATTTCTCGATGGAGGGACGCGACCTCGTGCGTGTCGAGACCGTCGGGGCCGAAGCTGATAGCCACGGTGCGGCGCATCATTCGGCAACACAACACGAGGATCTTTCGATGTATCCTCCGGTACCGTACGAAGGATACGCCTGGGGTATGTCGATCGACCTCAGCTCGTGTACGGGCTGCAATGCCTGCGTCGTTTCGTGCCAATCCGAGAACAATATTCCCGTCGTCGGCAAGGATCAGGTTGCAATCGGGCGGGAGATGCACTGGATTCGGATCGATCGATACTTCGGCGGCGACCTCGACGCGCCGGAGATCTTCCAGCAGCCGGTGCCGTGCATGCACTGCGAGCAAGCGCCGTGCGAAGTCGTGTGTCCGGTCAACGCTACCGTCCATTCGGACGAAGGCTTGAACGACATGGTGTACAATCGCTGCGTCGGCACCCGCTACTGCTCGAACAACTGTCCCTACAAAGTGCGCCGATTCAACTTTTTCCTCTACACCGAACCACGTGCCGATATCGTCAAGATGGCGGCGAATCCCGACGTCACCGTGCGCAGCCGCGGGGTCATGGAGAAGTGCACGTATTGCGTGCAGCGCATCAGCCAAACGCGGATCACGGCGAAGAAGGAGGGGCGCGCGATTCGAGACGGCGAGGTCGTGACCGCGTGTCAAGCCGTGTGCCCAACCGAAGCGATCGTCTTCGGCGATATCAACGACCCGAACAGCAACGTCTCGCGGCAGAAGGCAAGTCCGCGCAACTACGCACTTCTCGCAGAACTCGGAACCAAGCCGCGCACGACTTACCTGTCCGGGATCCGCAATCCGAATCCGGAACTCGAGGCGGCCGAGAAGCACGCCTGAAGACCCAGCCATGGCCGACAAGAAACCAACAAAGGGTTCGAAGCAGAAGGGCGCCCCGGTGTCGGCTGGCGCCGGCTCGCGTTCGTTGTCGAGTCATCTTCCGCCCGTCGTCGAGCCCGGGTACACGATGGCGACGGTTGCCGACAAGATCAGCGAGGTGGTCTTAACCCAGAACACGCCGCGGGGGTGGTACATAGGTTTGGCGTTCTCCTTTGCGCTGACGATGTTACTGCTGGTGTCCATCACCTGGTTGTTGGTGCGCGGCGTCGGCATTTGGGGCATCAACGTTCCGGTCGCGTGGGCATTCGCCATCATCAACTTCGTTTGGTGGATCGGCATTGGCCACGCCGGCACTCTGATCTCCGCTATCCTCCTGCTGTTGCGTCAGGACTGGCGCACCTCGATCAACCGCTTCGCCGAGGCGATGACGTTGTTCGCAGTGGCCTGCGCCGGACTCTATCCGCTGCTCCACATGGGACGGCCGTGGCTGGCCTACTGGCTCTTTCCCTACCCGAACACGATGGGCATGTGGCCGCAGTTTCGCAGTCCGTTGGTGTGGGATGTGTTCGCTGTGACCACCTACCTGCTCGTTTCGCTGATGTTTTGGTATATCGGACTCATCCCCGATCTGGCGACGCTGCGCGATCGTTCGCCCAGCCGCACCGGACGGATTGTGTACGGACTGCTGGCGATGGGGTGGCGTGGGTCGGCGCGCCACTGGCACCGCTACGAGATGACTTACCTGCTGCTGGCCGGCCTTTCGACTCCGCTCGTCGTCTCGGTGCACACGATCGTCAGCTTCGACTTTGCGGTCGCGCAGGTGCCAGGCTGGCATGCGACCGTCTTTCCGCCTTACTTCGTCGCCGGTGCGGTGTACGCCGGCTTCGCGATGGTCGTGATCTTGGCCATCCCGCTGCGCCGCTTCTACGGTCTGCAGGATTTCGTCACCATGCGCCACCTCGATCACATGGCGCGCATCATGCTCGCGACCGGACTCTTTGTCGCCTACGGGTACATGATCGAGACGTTCATGGCCTGGTACAGCGGCTCGGTGTACGAGTCTTCACTGATGAACAACCGCTTCACCGGCCCCTACGCGATCTTGTACTGGTCGCTCTTGCTGTTCAATGTATTGATCCCGCAGGGCCTTTGGTTTGCCCGCGTCCGCAGTAGTACGACCGCGTTGTTCATGATCGCGATCTCTGTGAGCATTGGGATGTGGTTGGAACGCTTCATCATCGTCGTCGTCAGCTTGCACCGCGACTTCTTGCCGTCTTCGTGGGGGATGTACTACCCGACATTTTGGGACTGGAGCATGTACCTCGGCAGCATCGGTTTGTTCTTCTCGCTGCTCTTCCTGTTCCTGCGCTTCCTGCCGATGATTTCAATCTTCGAGATGCGGACCCTGTTGCCCGAATCTGAAGTCAAAGAGGATTTGGGATGAGCGCTGGTATCTACGGATTGATGGCTGAATTCAGCGATCCGAGCGCTCTGGTCTCAGCAGCGCGTAAGACACGCGAGGCGGGTTATGTTCGAATCGATGCCTACACGCCGTACCCAATCGAAGAGCTCGATGAGGCGATCGGCATCCATCATACGCGCTTGCCGATGATCGCTCTGATCGGTGGAATCGTTGGCGGGTTGGCGGGATTTGGTCTGCAGTACTGGACGTCGGTGATCGACTATCCGATCAACGTCGGTGGTCGCCCACTCTTCAGTTGGCCGGCATTCATTCCTGTCGCGTTCGAGTGCACGATCCTCGGCGCCGCGCTGTCGGCGGTCTTCGGCATGCTCGGGTTGAACGGGCTCCCGCAGCCCTACCATCCTGTGTTCAACGTACCGCGCTTTGCCCTCGCTTCTCGTGACCGCTTCTTTCTGTGCATCGAGGCGGCCGATCCGAACTTCGACGCCGATGAAACTTGGAGCTTCCTCAGTAGGCTCCAACCGCGCCAGGTATCCCAGGTCGATGAATAGGCTCGTGCCCTACATCGTAGTGGTATTGCTCGTCGCCGTTTCGGCGTGTCGGCAGGACATGCACGACCAGGACAAGTACGAGGCGCTGGAGAAAAATGAGTTCTTCGACGACCAGCGCGCCTCACGTCCGCGTCTGCCGGGCACGGTTGCGCGCGGCCATCTACAAGCTGACGATGCGCTTTATCGTGGCGAGGTCGACGGTGCTCTCGTCGCGCAGGTTCCTCTGGCGATTGACCGAGCGCTATTGGCGCGCGGGCGTGAGCGCTTCGACATCTACTGCTCGCCCTGCCATGACCGGGTCGGCACTGGCAACGGGATGATCGTACAGCGCGGCTACAAGCAGCCTGCGTCTCTGCACGATCCGCGGCTGCGCGCATTGCCTGACGGATACTTCTTCCAGGCCATCACGAATGGTTTCGGCGTGATGCCGAGTTACGCCGGCCAGGTGCCGGCGCGCGACCGTTGGGCGATCGTAGCGTACATTCGGGCTCTCCAGTTGAGTCAGTCGGCAGCTCTGGCGGAACTCGACGCGGCCGATGTCGACCGCCTCCAGAGGGCTGGGGAAACGCAATGAATCCAGGGGAAGCCTACCTGTTGCCCAGGGATAGCCCGCTCGAGCAAATGGCGACGTTTGCGGGGGTCTGCGGACTCGTCGGGTTTGTCGTTTGTGGTGCGATGGCGGTAGCGACTCCCGCTGCAGTGGCCGAGTCGTATCTGTTCGCCTTTCTGTTCTGGAGTGGCATTCCGCTGGGTTCGCTGGCGATCCTGATGCTGCAACATATCACGGGTGGTGCTTGGGGCGCTGTCTTGCGACGCATCCTGGAAGCGGCGACGCGCACGTTGCCCTTGCTGGCGATTCTTTTTTTGCCGATCCTTTTCAGTACCGGGCTGCTCTTCGAATGGGCGCGACCCGAGGTGGTCGAGCACGACTTGGTGTTGCAGCACAAGCGCGCCTATCTCAACGTACCGTTCTTCGCCTTTCGGGCTGTTCTTTACTTCGTCGTCTGGATTGTTTTGTCGCACTTCTTGAGCGAGTGGTCGCGCCGGCAGGACCGTGCCCCCGAGTCGATCGGTCTTCGATTGGAGAACATAAGCCGCGGCGGCCTGTTGTTGTTCGTGCTGACCATGACCTTTGCATCGATCGATTGGGCGATGTCGCTCGAGCCGCATTGGTATTCGACGATGTACGGGATCCTGTTCATCGGCGGGCAAGTTCTCAGTGCGCTGGCCTTTGTCATCCCGGTAACAGCAGTCCTGGCGGCCAGACCGCCGATGTTGGAAGTGATGACCGCCGACCGTTTCCAGGATCTCGGCAAGTTGCTGTTGGCGTTTGTCATGGTGTGGGCCTACTTCTCGTTTTCGCAGTTTCTCATCATCTGGTCTGCCGACTTGCCCGAGGAAACGCCGTGGTACTTGCGACGGCTTAGTCAAGGCTGGCAGTGGGCGGCGATCGCACTGATCATCCTACACTTCATGCTGCCGTTCGTTCTGCTGCTGTCGCGCGATTTGAAGCGCAGCCGGCGTTGGCTGATGGCGGTTGCGGCTGTCGTTCTGGCGATGCGTGCGATCGATCTTTCTTGGCTCGTTCTACCGGCCTTCGATCGCGGCGGATTGCTCTGGGTCCCAAGCGACTTCGCAGCGTTTCTCGGGGTCGGGGGCCTCTGGTTCTACTATTACGTCAGGCAATTGCGCAGCGCTCCGATGCTTCCGCTCAACGACGAGTCATTGCCGGAGATGCGAGGATTGCAGCCATGAGCGACGAGCGCACTCCGCCCCTCGGTTACGAGAAACGCGACGTCCGTTTTGGCCCTGTTTTGATCGCGGGGGGGCTGGTCATCGGATTGACGCTGTTGAGTGCTTTCGCGATGATCGGTGTCTTCGGACGGCTGGCCGACCTGGAGGCTTCACGCTCAAACCCGCGCAATCCGCTGGCCAGCACGGTGAGGAAGGAACCTCCGCAGCCGCGGCTGCAGGCGCGCCCGATCGAAGATCTCCTGACGCTGCGTGCTGCTGAAGATGAGCGGCTGCACAATTATGCCTGGGTCGACCGTGAGAAGGGCGTTGCACGCGTGCCGATCGAGCGCGCCATCGACTTGTTTCTGGCGCGGCGTGGCGGCGGGTCGGGCGGCGACGCGCCACGGGGTTCAGAGCGATGACCAGTCGGGCGGCGATGGGAGTTGTCACCGTGGCGCTCTGCTGTGTTCAGCCGACTTGCGCAGAGGTCCCGAAGGAGCTGCGCGATATCGGGATCGAGCAGCGTTTGAATGAATCGGTACCGTTGCAACTACCGTTTCGTGACGAAAGCGGCGCGGCGGTGCATCTCGGGGATTACTTCGGCGCGAGACCGGTCGTGCTTGCGCTGGTCTACTACGAGTGCCCGATGCTGTGCACGTTGGTCCTGAATGGCTTGGTCTCTTCTCTAAAGGCTGTGTCGTTCGATGCCGGCGACGAGTTCGAAGTCGTCGCGGTCAGCATCGACCCAGACGAAACACCCGCCATGGCATTGGCCAAGAAGGAAACCTATCTCAAAGCTTACCGGCGCCCGGACGCGGCTCGGGGGTGGCACTTCCTCACGGGTGATGAGGAGTCGATCCGTCAGCTCGCCGAAGCGATCGGCTTTCGTTACCGCTACGATCCTGCCAGTGGCGAGTTTGCGCACGCTGCCGGGGTTACGGTTCTCACACCGCGCGGCAAGATCGCGCGCTACTTCTACGGCGTCGAGTATGCGCCGCGCGACCTCCGCCTCGGTTTGATCGAAGCGGCGGCGGAGACGATTGGCACCGCGGCCGACCAGCTGCTGCTCTTTTGTTTCCGCTATGACGCGGCAACCGGCCGCTATAGCGCGGCGGTGCTGAACCTGGTGCGCCTCGGCGGGGTTTTGACTGTGCTGTCTTTCGCCGTGTTTGTTTTCTACACACGGCAGCGCGAAACCCGCGTGCAGACGGCGACATAGAGCTGCTTTATGGCAAAGTTCTCGTTATTCCCAGAAAGCGCATCGACGATCGCCGGGCAGGTCGACGGGCTGTTCTTTTTCATGATTGCGGTGAGCACCTTTTTCGGCCTCTTGGTTGCGGGCCTGGTCGTGTTCCTGTCGATTCGTTATCGGCGCCGTAGCGACGCCGTGGCGACGGACCCACCCCTCCTCAATTCGCTCAGGCTCGAGGTGGCGTGGACGATCATCCCGTTTCTGATCTCGATGGTCATGTTTTATTGGGGTGCCAGCGTCTACGTGACGATGGCGCGACCGCCGGACGACGCCGAGGAGATCTTTGTCGTCGGGAAGCAGTGGATGTGGAAGCTGCAGCACATCGAAGGGCGGCGCGAAATCAACGAACTGCATGTACCGGTGGGCCAACCCATTAAGCTCACCATGACTTCCGAAGACGTCATCCACAGTTTCTACGTGCCTGCCTTTCGAATTAAAGCGGATGTCGTACCGGGTCGCTACAACACGTTGTGGTTTGAGGCGACGAAGGTCGGTACCTATCACTTGTTCTGCGCCGAGTACTGCGGCACTGAGCACTCGAAGATGATCGGCAGCGTGTATGTGATGGAGCCATCCGACTTTCAGGAATGGCTGAGCGGCGGCAGCGGTTCCGCTGCCCGTTCTGCGGCCCCGGTCGAGGTGGGGCGGACTCTCTTTGCGGAGAAGGGCTGCGTCACTTGCCACAAGGCCGAAGGGTCGATGATGGGGCCGTCTTTGGTCGGGATCTTCGGCAGCGAACGCGAACTCGCCGCGGGGACGAGAGTCGTCGTCGATGAGGACTATCTGCGTGAATCGGTCTTGAACCCGCAGGCGAAGATCGTCGCCGGCTATCAGCCGGTGATGCCGACGTTCGCCGGACAGCTCGACGAGGAGGAGTTGCTCGCATTGGTGCAGTACATCAAGTCTCTCGAGCCGGTGGACGCGCGCGACGAGTCGGCGGAGGCGCACGCGGGGCAAGGTGAAGGCAATGGATAGGGCTGAGAAGGCCGTGGACTACCTCAATGCGGACTACGGCGTTCGCTCATGGCTGTTGACTCGTGACCACAAGCGGATCGCTATACTCTACTTACTTTCGATTACCGTGATGTTCATGCTCGGCAGCGTCTTCGCCGTCTTGATCCGCCTCGAGCTGCTAACCCCGGCGGGTGATGTGGTTCAGGCAGACACGTACAACAAGCTCTTCACGATGCACGGCATCGTCATGATCTTCTTCTTTTTGGTGCCGTCGATCCCGGCTGTGTTGGGGAACTTCCTGCTACCGCTGATGATCGGGGCCAGAGATCTGGCGTTTCCCCGCCTGAACTTGCTGAGCTGGTACGTCTATATGGTCGGGGCTGCGTTCACCCTGTGGGCGGTGATCACAGGTGGTGTCGATACGGGCTGGACCTTCTACACGCCCTACAGCACGACCGCTTCGCACACCAATGTGCTGGCCACGGCCGTCGGCATCTTTATCACCGGCTTCTCTTCCATTCTCACGGGCGTCAACTTCATCGTAACGATCCACACGATGCGCGCTCCCGGGATGACTTGGTTTCGCCTACCACTGTTCGTCTGGGCTCACTACGCAACCAGTCTGATCATGATTCTCGGTACGCCTGTGATCGCAATTACGATCCTCATGCTCGGGCTCGAGAGAGCCTTTGGTATTGGCATCTTCGACCCCGCGCTCGGCGGCGACCCGATCCTCTTTCAGCACTTGTTCTGGTTCTACTCGCATCCCGCAGTTTACATCATGATCCTACCCAGCATGGGAGTGGTCAGCGAGATCATTACCTGCTTCGCGCGCCGGCGGATCTTTGGCTACAGCTTCATCGCCGCCTCTAGTCTCGCGATTGCCGTCTTCGGATTCCTTGTCTGGGGCCACCATATGTTCACTTCTACGCAGTCGGTGTACGCGGCGATGGTGTTCTCCGTCCTGAGCTTTGCCGTCGCCGTCCCATCGGCGGTTAAGGTGTTCAACTGGACCGCAACCTTGTATCGCGGCTCGATCACTTTCGAAGCCCCGATGCTGTTCGCGCTCGGATTCATCGGACTCTTCACGATCGGCGGGCTGACGGGACTCTTCCTGGCGGCGCTCGGACTCGATGTTCACGTTCACGACACCTACTTTGTCGTGGCCCACTTCCACTACATCATGGTCGGCGGCGCGTTGATGGGATATCTCGGGGCCATACACTTCTGGTGGCCCAAGATGACCGGGCGGATGTATCCGGAGGCGCCGGCCCGCATCTCGGCGGCGTTGGTGTTCGTCGGTTTCAATTTGACGTTTTTCCCGCAGTTCATCCTCGGCTACCTCGGCATGCCGCGGCGTTACCACGCCTATCCGGAGGAGTTCCAGGTGTTGAATGTGATGTCGACGACTGGGGCGTCGATCCTCGGCGTCGGTTATCTGGTGCCGTTGTGCTACTTGATCTGGTCGCTGTGGCGCGGTCGCGTCGCCGAGGCGAACCCGTGGGGCGCTGCGGGACTGGAGTGGCGAACCAACTCGCCGCCCCCGACAGAGAACTTCGCTGCCACTCCGATCGTGGAGGAGGAAGCGTACGCCTACCCGCTGAAGGAGCCTGAAGTTGTCTAGCCGCACATCGACAGTCGCTCACCAGTTCGACGATGCCGAGCAGCAGCGCAACGCGTCGACGCTCGGGATATGGGTGTTCCTGGTGACAGAGATCATGATGTTCGGCGGGCTCTTTACCGCGTACGTACTGTATCGATCGAGCTATCCGGAAGCGTTCGCCGCGGCCAGTCACCACCTCAATGCGACGCTTGGCGCTGCCAATACCATCGTCCTTCTCTCCAGCAGTTTGTCGATGGCGTTGGCAGTGCGCGCTTCGCAAGTCGGCTCGCGCTGGGGCACGGTCGCCGGACTCGTCGTCACGATTGTCCTCGGTTGCATCTTCCTCGGCGTCAAAGGTTATGAGTACGCGAGCAAATTCGAGGAGAACCTCGTACCCGGGCCATTCTTCGACTTGCCGGGTGCCGAGCCCCAGAGCGAACTCTTCTTCTCGCTCTATTTCGCAATGACCGGGCTACACGCCGTACACATGGTGATTGGGGTCGGAGTCCTCGCAACCTTGGTGGTGATGGCCCTGCGGCGCCGCTTCGACGCCGACTACCACAATCCGGTCGAAATCGGCGGACTGTACTGGCACTTCGTCGATATCGTCTGGATTTATCTGTTCCCCTTGTTGTACTTATTGGGAAGGCATTGAAAGGGCGTCGATGGCTAGCCACGTCACCTCGCGACTCGTATTGTTCGTGATCTTTTTCGTCCTCGTCGGGCTAACGGCGTTGACGGTGTGGGTCGCCTACCAGGACCTCGGGTCGTGGAACGCTCCGGTAGCCGTTGCAATAGCTACCCTGAAGGCAATGTTGGTCATCGTCATCTTCATGGAGATGCGCTTCGGCCAGCCCCTGACTTGGTTTGCCGGCGCGTCGGGAGTGCTGTTCTTGCTGTTGCTCATCGGCATGACAATGGCCGACGCTATGAGCCGCGGCTGGCTGGGTGTTCCGGGCAAATAGCCCGGCTTGCCTCCTCCTTTAGGGACCAGGCAACGGGGCGCGATAATCTCAGTCGGGCCAGAGCGACGCGTTGCCCGAATTCCCCGTCCGCAGTAGAGCAATTGTGAGCGCGAGGCGGCACTCTCCGACGGCATCGGCGTGGCTTGGAAACGGAGTACTCGAATAGAATGAATCCCTGGCACGATCTTGCGACGTTCTATGACGAATCCGACGGAATCTTTTGCGCGGTCGTTGAGATTCCAAAGGGCTCGAAGGTCAAGTACGAGCTCGACAAGACCAGCGGCATGCTCAAGGTCGATCGAATTCTTCATAGTTCGGTTGTTTACCCGGCCAATTATGGGTTCATTCCGAGAACGTATTGCGACGACTGTGACCCGCTCGACGTGTTGGTTATAAACAGTGAGGCGGTGCAGCCTCTCAGCCTCTTGCGCGCCAGGGCGATTGGCCTCATGTGCATGGACGACGAGCAGAAAGCGGACGACAAGATCATTGCCGTTCATGTCGATGACCCTGCTTTCTCCGACTATCAGGATCTTGCCGAGCTACCGAGACATGTGGGAGCGGAGATCTCGCGATTCTTCGAAGACTACAAGGCGCTCGAGAACAAGTCCGTGCGCGTAGAGGAGCTCCTGGGAGCGCCCCATGCGCGGGAAACCATCGATCGGGCGGTGGCTTTCTACCTCGCCGAGTTTGCCGGGGAAGTCTGTTGACAGTCGAGGTGAGTCTTCGGAATCGTTGGAGGTTGTCGGTATTGGCTTCGCTCGCATCGGGACGATGGGGGGCTCAGGGAGAAGATGCTTCTGTAGAGATCTGTTGACCCACGGGTTGGGATTCTTTGTCGTGCCTTTGACCGTGGGCGTCTAGTTTCCGTAAGGTTTGCGCTATGTCCGAACGCCGCCGTCTTCCAGTTGCCGAGATGAACATGACGATCATGACCGCGATCGTCTTCTTCTTGTACTTCGCAGTGGCTTTCAATGGAGGCAGTCTGATTCCGGGGCCTGGGTCAGATTGGCGTGGGTTCCTTGCCGCGATCACGCCGACGGTTGGCGCGGCGCTGGTCTTTCTCGGATGGTTTGGGTTCCAGGTTTTGCTCGAGCGACTGTTGCCGGCGCGCATTGTCGAGGGTACGCCTCTGCCCGACGGATCTCGCCTCAGCTACCGCATCAACGGGCTGCTGGCGATGGTCGTAACCTTGGTTTTGGTCGGTGTTGGCTACGCTTCTGGCTGGCTGCCGATCGCTCTGATCCTTCCGAACTTCGGTGCCTTGCTCAGTGTCGCAACGATCTTCTCCTTCGCCCTGTCGCTGTTTCTGTGGTGGTGGGGAAAGGCGCGCCCGGGCGGCCCTAGCAAGATCTCGGGTAATTTTGCCCGTGATTACTTCTATGGCACCGCATTGAATCCGCGCACTCCGCCTGTGACTGGCTTTGACTGGAAGTTTTTTTGCGAGTGCCGTCCGGGTTTGATCGGCTGGATCGTGATCGACCTGGGACTCGCTGCCGCACAGTTCGAGAAGTATGGCGAGGTTTCGATCAGCATGTGTGCGGTCATCGCTCTGCAGATGGCGTACGTCTTCAATAATTTTCGCAACGAAGCGTGGTTGCTCACGACGATCGACATTCAGAGCGAGCGCTTTGGGTGGATGTTGGTTTTTGGCGATCTCGTGTTGGTGCCAGGGACGTACTGCTTGCAGGCGTTTTGGCTGGTCGACCACTTTCGCGACCCGTCGCCGCTCTACATCGGTGCGGTTCTACTGTTCGGCCTCACCGGATTCGTCATCTTCATCGATTCGAATCTGCAGAAGGCGCGCTTCCGTCGTGATCCGGACAAGTGCGTGATCTGGGGCAAGCCGGCGCAGTCGATGCCGACGGCGCGTGGGACGCGGCTGCTGCTTTCTGGCTACTGGGGCATGGCACGGCATGTGAATTATTTCGGCGATTGGATGATCGCGCTGTCGTTTGGGCTCTGTGCCGGGTTTGGTTCACTCGTTCCGTATTTTTATCCGTTTTGGTTTGCTTTCCTGCTGGTGACGCGGGAGCGGCGCGATGACCGTTGGTGTGCGAAGAAGTACGGCGACGATTGGGATGAGTACCGCGCACGGGTGCCATCGAGGATTGTTCCCGGAATCTATTGAGCACGATTGGAGAGCTGTCGCGATGAAGCGCACGAGTGGGCTCGTTTACTCGAGCGAGACCGGGCGAGCCTGCCCCAAGTGCGGCTGGCCGTTGAAGAATTGTCAGTGCTCGAAGCAGACGTCGGTTCCTTCGGGCGACGGCATCGTCCGGATTAGCCGCGAAACGAAGGGGCGCAAAGGCAAGGGCGTGTCGATCATCTCCGGGGTGCCGCTTGCGCCGGAGCAACTGGTTGCGCTCGGCAAGGAGCTCAAAAAGAAGTGCGGCGCTGGCGGCACTGTTCGCGATGGAGTGATCGAGATCCAGGGCGATCATCGCGATGCACTCGTGCAGGCCCTCGAGCAGCGCGGGTGGAAAGTCAGGAAAGCAGGCGGCTAGTCGTTTTTTTGAAGAACAGGGGCACGCCCTGCAACTGCTCTTTCGCCGGCGCGCCTGTTCTCAACGGACAGCGAACGTCCGAACTTTGCCGCACCGCACCGGTGCTCAGCGCATTTGGGCTGGCTTCCAGATGCTTCGTTCGAAGGCATGCTCGTTGCGATGGTTTGGTGCCGTAGCACGAACGGCTGCTCGTATAGCAGTTGCTGGAGCATCGGATATGGCAAGGCGCAATTACTCAAACTGGTATGTCATGCCGCGTGGAGCGCTCGAGCTGGGTACGGCCTCAAAGTACCTGGCTTCCGAGGGACCTTCGACGGACTACTTCGTCACGGACGCGGAGCTGGTGCAGTTCAACCACGAGTCGGCACGGTCGAGAATTCGTTCGATCAGCTTTCTCTTGTTGGTTGCGTTTGCCGTAGAGTATGGCGTCGAAGGCGGCGCGGCTCCTCTTGGCGTGTCCCTTTGGGGGCTTACGGGCCCCTGTGTGATCGGGTTGCTGCTCTCTTTCGCTGTCCTATCGGGGTCTTGGAACCATCGGGCTCCGTGGAGTGCCTACTACATCCAGATGGCGGTAGACCTGATCATTTTGACCGCTGGGATCCACGCGTCGGCGAGCGGCCCCGCGGCGATTGCGGCGAGGATCATCTACGTAACGATCATCGTCCCGCCCAATCTCATTTCGCTTCGGTCTGGGATCGTGGCGACGGTCGGCGCAATCCTATCGCATTTGGTGCTCATCGCCCTTGAATATGGAGTAGCCGTTGAGTCGTTCTTTGCCGGGGCTCCCATTGTTCCGGTGGTTTCCTTCATCCTCGTTGCCCTCATGGCGTCGGCTTACGGAGGCTATATCGGGGAAAGCAACGGGAAGTTGCTACAGCTTGCGGAGAATCTGGAACACAGTAGGACCCGGCTGGCCAGTTTGCTCAATCTTGCGCAGTCGCTGAACTCTTCGTCGGAAGCCGAGGATCTGTTCGCCTTGGTCAACACTTCGGCGTTGCGAGAATTTCGAGCGGATTGGTGTGCAACCTACCGCGTCGACATGGGCCGCGGAGTGTTGACGCTTGCGACCGCCAGTGACGGGGGGCGTGTGGCGGCGCCGCCGGAACTGGCGATTGCAGAGTGGCCTTACTTCGAACGAATGGCCCGCGATGCGGTGATCTTTCTGGGGCCCGAAGATGAGCCGATCGATTGGTTGCCCTGTCCCGACGGGCTCTCGACTTTCGTACTTGCGGGGTTGATTCGTCGCGGTGAACCGCTGGGGTTCCTCGTGCTCGGCTACCGCGGTGATCGGCCGAGCTTTAATGAGGTCGAAATCGAGCAAATCTCGGCGGTTGCCGAACACGCGACCTCGGCTCTACACAATGTACAGCTTCTCGAAGAAGCGCGCGAGGCAAGCGCAATGAAGTCGGAGTTTCTTTCGACGGTCTCACACGAGCTACGGACACCACTCAATGTGATCCTGGGGTACGCCAGTATCCTTCATGAGGAAGGGGTGGGGCCGCTCAATGCCGAGCAGCGCGATCTATTCGAGCGCATTGATGCTCAGGCACGCGACCTCAATGAACTCATCGAGTCGGTGTTGAGAGTTGGGCAAATCGAGAACGGGCGCGACCAGGTCGTCTCGACGTTGGTCGACGTCGGTCGTCTGAGGTCCACGATTGCCACTTCTGTTGAGAACCTACCGTGCCCGGAAGGCGTGCGATTATGCTGGCGTGGTGGCGAGAACCTTTGCGGAGAGATTGAGACTGACGAATCGAAGGTTGCCTTGGTGGTGCGCAATCTGATCGGCAATGCCTTCAAGTTCACCAACGAGGGCGAGGTCGTCGTGACGTTCGAAGCCGATGAGGAAGAGCTGATGATCAACGTGGCGGACAGTGGTCCGGGGATTGCCGAGGAGCAGATGCCGCGTATTTTCGAGATGTTTCGGCAGGCCGAGCGAGATCCAGGGGCGCCGCATCCCAAGGGAGTCGGGCTCGGCCTGTACATTGTTGACCAGACCGTGCGCCGCCTCGGTGGGACCATCGAAGTATCGAGCGAGCTCGGTGTCGGGACGACGTTTTCGGTGCGCCTCGGAGGCTTTGTCTCACTCGGGACTGGTCGCGCCGCCCTGGCGGCCTCGGCCTGAGTCAAGTCGGCCGCCGCTCCCTGCGGTGGCGGGGTGATCCAATGATGCGCTGCTACGAAGAGGGCGTGTCCTCAAGCTGCGACGTTGGAGCGCTTGAGCTTGTAGCGGATCGGTAGATGCTTCATGCCGCCCACCAGCGCAGAGTGCAGGCGGTCGACCGGTCCCGTCAGCTCGATCTCGGCGATTCTCGGCAGTAGATGGCGGTACGCGAACTCCATTTCGAGTCGCGCGACGTGTGCGCCCAAACAAAAGTGCTCACCGGTCCCGAATGCGAGGTGTGGATTGGGCGAACGGTCGACGCGAAACGAGAATGGATCTTCGAACACGTCTTCGTCGCGGTTGGCCGACGGATAGAAGAGAGCGAGAGCTTCGCCTGCTTTGATGGTCTTGTCCCGGAGCTTGAAGTCTCGACTGGCAGTTCGCCCGAAGTGAATGATCGGACTGGTCCAGCGGATGATCTCTTCGACCGCAGAAGGTATCAGACTCGGGTCGGCCTGGAGCTTGCGCAGCTGATCCTGGTGCTGGATTAGCGCCAACATCCCGCCCGAGGTTGCGTTGCGCGTCGTCTCGTTGCCGGCGACGACGATGATCAGGCAGAAGGTGAGAATGTCCATCTCCGGCAATGGCTTGCCGTCGACTTCGAGCGAGCTGAACATTGAAGTGAGGTCGTCGGAAGGATTCTTTTTCTTCTCTTTGACCAAGTCTGTGAAGTACATGAACAACTCGGTCATGGTTTCCATCGCCGCTTCGGCCGAGGTTTTGCCCTCCACCTGGAAGTCGGGGTCTTCTGCCCCGATGATCCGATTGGTCCAATCGAACAGAAGATTCCAGTCCGCCTTTGGCACGCCGAGCAGCCAAGCGATGACGGCGATCGGCAAAGGTGCGGAGACCTTCTCGACGAAATCGCATTCGCCCTCGTCGCTTTCCTCGACGAGCGCATCGACGATTTCGCGAGCGATGACTTCGATCTCGTGATGCCACGGTCGCAGTCGGCCGGGAGTGAAGCGCTTGTTGATGAGCTTGCGGTAGATCCCGTGCTTTGGCGGATCGAGTTGGATCAGGGTTGGCGGAAAGTCATCCGGATTCTCGTCTTTGTGTTGGATGACCAGACGAGGGCCACTTTGAAAGTCGTTCGGGTGCCGGCCGACGGTGACGATATCCTCGTATTTGGTGACCGCCCAAAACGGAATGCCCTCGGTGCGATCGAACCAGTGAACAGGCTCTTCTTTGCGCAACCGAGTCCAAAGCTCGTGAGGATATCCGTGCTCTGCGTAGTGAGCTGGGTGTACGAAGTTGAAGTCCGCCGGCACTGTCATGGGTCCGCTCCGAAAGTGTGAATCCGAGAACTCTAGCGCGGACTCGCCAAAGGTCCAAGCGCTGATAGCCCCAAGGTGGGTGTGGGCAGTCCCAACGGTATCGAACCAATCGACGTCGCTATCGCGGCGGTACCTTCCACGTTTCACCGATGGCCAAGATTGGTGCCCGAGCAGGATCTACACCCTCATCTTTGATGACGACACGGAGATCTTTGGCGGCCTGATCGATCGGCTCGTGGGTCAGATCGAAGGTTCCCCAGTGCATCGGGAGCATATATCTCGCGCCGAGGTCGAGAAATGCCTGATAGGCCTCGCGCGGGTTGACGTGTTGGTAGGCCATGAACCAGCGCGGTTCGTAAGCGCCGATTGGCAGCAGGGCGACATCGATTTCGAACACTCGACCGTACTCGGCGAAGCCGTGGAAGTAGCCGGTGTCACCGGCGAAGTAGTAGCGATGTTCACCGGAGTCGAGCAGCCACGAGCACCATAGGCTGGCGTTGGAGGAGAACCCAAAGCGCCGCGACCAATGTTGCGACGGCAAACAGGTGATGCTCCAACGGCCGCGCCTTGCGGTCTCCCACCAATCGAGCTCGGTGACGTTGGGGCGGCCGCGGTCGCGGAACCAATCCGCGAGTCCCGCCGGGACGAACCAGTGAACCGTCTCGGGCAAGTTGTCGACTGCGAAGGCGTCGAGATGATCGTAGTGGCTGTGTGAGATGACGGCGAACGCATCGCTCGGCACCGCTTCGATTGGAATGCCGGGAGGAAAAGCGCGCGCCGGTACCAGTGCCCGCTTGCCGAAGTGGGGATCGGTGAGCACGACGTCGTCGCCGTCGTGGATGGCGAAGCTAGCATGGCCGATCCAGGTGATCTCGGGCTGCGCCGCGATGCCACTCAAACTCGCGCCGTCATTGTCGATCGTCTCGACCTGCGGCGGTCCCGCGGATTTGAATGGGCTCCTAGAGAGGACGAATTTCATGAGATCGATGAATCCGGTCGGCATCGGGTGCCACGGATTGAAGTACCGCCCGTTTCGCTGGTGCTCGGCGTAGAGCGATTCGCGTGTGGCCGCTGGTACCTCGACGTCTTCGTCCGGTGAATAGGAGAAGCCGAAGGGGAAGCCGCTGAACGCCAGGCTTGTTGCAATCAGGACGAGAATCGGACGCATAGACTCAGGCTAGCGAGCTGGGTGCCGCGACGCCAGTCTGAGATTGCCGGGCAACCGCCCCGGTGGTTGTCCGATTGACCAAGCAAGCGCATTCGGCGACAAGGACACGGTTCCGGGAAGGGGATAGATAAAATGATGCGATCCATGATGCGAGTTCATGCGACCCACTTGGGCCTGGTAGCGGCTATGAGCATTCTGGTGGCTTGTGGCGACGACGACGGCGGCGGTGCGCCGGCCGCTACACCGACCGCGACACCGTCCTTGACAGTCGCGCCGACAGCGACTCCGGTGCCGGCGCCGGATCTAATTACATTTGAAAGCTTTGACCTGCGCCCGGAAGGGATCGAGTACGACGTGTTCCGCGGGCAGTTCGTCGTCGGATCGACGACTCAGGGGGCGATCCAGAATGTCAGCGACGACGGTACGCTCTCTACGGTGATCGCGGACCCTGGTTTGGCGAGCACGGTCGGTACGCATCTGGATCGCGAAAGCGGACTTTTGTACGTGGCGGGCGCATTCTCTGAAACCAACAAGATTGGCCTTGGGGTCTACGATCTCGAAGCGGGGGAAGTTGTTCGTGTTGTCGACCTTTCACCCGTAGCGCCAGTCGATCGGCCGCACCTTGCCAACGATGTCGTCGTCGACAGCGCTGGTACAGCGTATGTCACGGACACTTTTGCCGGCGCGGTCTACGCGGTTGCGGCAGGGACCGTATCGGTGCTGCTGGCGGACCCTGCACTCTCGCTCGCCAATGGTATTGAGATCGTCAACGACGAAGTGTTGTTGGTGGCGCGCATTGGTGGGACGAACCTGGTGCGGATTCCCATCGACGATCCCGAATCGTTCGAGTTGGTGGCTTCTGATGTCGATGTCTCTGGTGATGGGATCATCTTTACGCCAGAGGGTGATCTGGTCGTGGTGACGATTGGCGGGCCGGCGTCGGTCATCCTCCTGAGCAGCGACGACGACTGGCGCACCGCCTCGTTGGAGGGGACGTGGGATAGCTCACAAGTCGTCGGCACGACGCCGACGACGGCGGCGATCCGCGGCAACGACGTGTTCGTCGTTTTTGCGCGCGTTTTGGAGAACGACGTCAGTCGCTACGACATTGAGCGAGTCGAGTTCGAGTGATGTCGACAAAGAATCGTAGCGAAAGAAAGAGTGTTGCGATGTCCGAGGCGAAGCGGCTCGGCTTTGATCCGGACCGGTTGGCTCGGGTCGATGCCCATCTCCTCGAGAACTACATCGCACCCGGCAAGATCGCCGGTGCGCTGACGCTGGTCGCTCGCGGCGGCGAAGTGGCCCACCTGTCGCCACTCGGCTTGATGGATATCGAGCGCGGCAAGGCGATGCGCGACGATACGATTTTTCGCATTTATTCAATGACGAAGCCGATTACTTCCGTCGCTCTCATGATGTTGTTTGAGGAGGGACGTTTTCGGCTCTCCGATCCGGTGCACAAATTCATTCCGTCGTTTGCAGACTTGGGTGTGTACTCGATGGGCCAGTACCCGATGTTTGTCACGACACCGGTCGAAAAGCCGATGACGATCCACAACCTGCTGACCCACATGTCGGGCCTGACCTACGGGTTCATGTACAAGGGGAACGTCGATGCCGCCTATCGCGCCCTCGATATCGATGGCGTCAAGCCTGGTGCAACTCTGGCCGACCGTATCGAGACCCTGGCAACGCTTCCTCTCGAATTTTCGCCGGGCGAGGCCTGGAACTATTCCGTTTCGACCGATGTGGTCGGGCACTTGGTCGAGCGAATCTCAGGCAAGAGTCTCGACGTATTCATACGCGAGCGCATCACTGAACCGCTCGGGATGAAGGACACCGGTTTTACCGTTCGCGATTCTGAGCTCGAGCGGTTTGCCGCCAACTACACGCGGCGTCCCGACAAGACCTTGAAGCTGATCGACGATCCCTTGGGGGAAAGCTTCTGGACTGGCGAGAAGACATTTTTCTCCGGAGGCGGCGGGCTGGTGTCGACAGCATCCGATTATCTGCGCTTCTGCAGGGCCATGTTGGGCGGAGGCGAACTCGACGGCGCGCGGATTTTGGGCCGCAAGACGGTCGAGCTGATGACCTGCAACCACTTGCCCGGAGGGCAGGACCTCACCCAGGTCACGACCGGGCTGTTCTCAGAAGCGGACAACGAAGGCACAGGATTCGGTCTCGGATTTTCGGTTCATCTCGATCCCGCGCGCAGCGGTTCGCTTGGCTCGCCCGGGGAATTTGCCTGGGGTGGCATGGCCAGTACCGCATTTTGGATCGACCCGGTCGAGGATCTGATCGTCGTGTTCATGACGCAGTTGGTGCCGTCGCGAACCTTCGACTTCCGAGGGCAGCTGCGGGGGATTGTGTACTCGTCGTTGGTCTAGTGTGGCGGCGATCGTGGTTGGTTCGGTGCCGCGCTACCATTCCGTGGCGAAACCCTCGAACTCGCACGGAATGGACTGCAGGTCGCGTACGACCTCTTGCTGCAATCCGGCCTTGGTCTTGTCGGAGAACCACATCAGCAGCGAATCGGTCAGTCCGCCGTAGCGCTTCTCCACGGCCGACTTGAGATTGTCGTAGGTGCCGACTGCGGCGAACTCGTGCAGGACTTCGTCGCTGACTTCTTTGGACATTTCGTTCCACAGTCCCTTCTTCGCCATTTCGTGCAGCTTCATGCCGAGATCCACCCAGCCGTGTGGTTCGAAGACGACGTGGTAGGTTCTGGTGGCGCCGTAAAAGGCGACGCGGTAGCGCAGGGTCTCGAGCTGTTTTGCGACTTCCTCTTCGGTTTCTCCGGTGGCTACGAAACCGCCGCCGGAGATGTGAAAATTGCGGCGATCGATTTTGGATTTGGACAATCCTTCATTGAGCGCCGGTAGGGCGATCTCTTCGAGGTACTTGCGGGTGGCGAAGCCGTGCAGCTTGACGCCATCGCAGATACGGCCGGCCATTCGAATCATGGCGGGGCGCACGGCCGCGGTCGCCACCGGGATCGGCGCGAGACCGGTGGGCTTCGGCGAAAACTCCGGTGTCATCAGCGTGAAGTTGTAGTGCTCGCCCTCGAACGACAGCTTCTCTTGTTTTTCCCAGCAACGCCAAATGGCTCGTAGCGCTTGGACATACTCGCGCATGCGTGGCACCGGCGGACTCCACGGCACGCTGAAGCGACGTTCGTTGTGGCCCTTTACTTGTGAACCGAGGCCGAGAAACATCCGTCCGCCCGACTCGGTGTGGAGGTCCCATGCGGTATTGGCGACGACCATCGGCGAACGAGGGAAGGCCACGGCGATATTGGTCCCGATGCGGATGCGCTCGGTGGCCTTGGCGGTGAAGGCCAAGGGGATGAATGGATCGTGATCGATCTCGCTGCTGAGTACGAGGTCGAATCCGGCCTCTTCGGCCGCCCGCGCGGCGGGCCCGATCGAGTTCCAGTCGCCCAAGTTTACGTATGATTCGACCTGCATGGGTTCTCCTTCGGCCTGCGTTGGGCCGGTCCTAGCTCAGCCGATGACGCCGGCCTCGCGCAGCGTGACGATCTCGTCGTCGGCGAAGCCGTTTTCGCGAAGTACTGTGTCCGTGTCGGCCCCGGGGTATATCGGTGATCGACTGGGTTGTCCGGGGGTGCGGCTCATACGAGGCGTTGGTCGTAGCTCTGGAACTTCGCCGGTTGAAAGGAACGATCCACGGGCTCGGTTGTGCGGGTGATCGAGTGCTTCGGTGAAGTTCAGCACCGGAGCAAAGCAAGCGTCGGTACCTTCTAGGATCTCGCACCACTGGTCGCGTGTTTTGGTCCGCAGTACCTCGGCGAAGCGCTGGCGCAACTCGGGCCAGTGCGCCTGGTCGTTTTGGTCCGGAAGCTCCTCACCTGCGAGTCCGACTTTCTCGAGAAACAGCGCGTAGAAGTGCGGCTCGATCGGGGCGATGCTGACGTACTTGCCGTCGGCGGTTTCGTAGATGTTGTAGAAGGGTGCGCCGCCGTCGAAGAAGTTCGTGCCGCGCGCATCGGTGTGCATTCCCATCTTATGCATCGCGTAGAAGGTTGCGACGATGGCCATGACTCCGTCGGTCATCGCCGCGTCGACGACTTGGCCACGGCCGGACTGGCGCGCCTCGAGGAGAGCGCAGACGACACCGTACGCGAGGTGTAGGCCGCCGCCGGCAAAGTCGCCGAGGATCTGTAGAAGCGGAACAGGCGCTCCATCGCGCGGACCGATGGCGTGGCTGATGCCGGTGATCGCCTCGTAGTTGAGAGAATGTCCCGCGGCCTGGGATAGTGGCCCGTCCTGGCCCCAACCCGTGAGTCGGCCAAAGACGATACGCGGGTTGCGCCCCAAGAGGACGTCTGGGCCCAGGCCGAGGCGCTCTGCGACGCCAGGGCGAAACGACTCGAGGAAAACGTCGGCATCTTCGGTGAGTCGCAGCACAGTTTCGATGCCACGTTCGCTCTTCAAGTCGACGGCGATCGAGCGCCGTCCGCGGTCCCAGAAGTTGTGTGGGCGCTCGGTCTTGTCCTCTGGGACATCGCGCAGGCGTTCGACCCGAATGATCTCAGCGCCCATGTCGGCAAGTCTCAGCGATCCGTAGGGCAGGGCCCCCATGCCGGCGAGCTCGATGATTTTCGTCCCGGCGAGAGGTCCTTGTCCGGCGTTGTTCGGCTTCAATTGTCGTTCCTTTATTTGAATGGGCGTAGGGTAGGCTTCAGCCTACCAACGTGCCCAGCACCAGTCCGCGCTACTCGCCGCGTTCCTTCTCCATCGCCTCGCGCTGCCTGAGTAACTCTCGGAATTTTTCCATCCCGACCGAGATGAACAGGCCTTCGGCTTCTGCGCAGAGTCGATCGCCCGCCCACAGCTTGCCTTCGGTGAAGATCTTGCGACCTTCAATCTCGAGGATCTCGCCCTCGAAGAAGAGTTCGGTGTGGAGCGGCGTTGGGCTGCGGTAGTGGATTGTCAGGCGGCCGGTCATGCCACCCTGGCCGCTGAGCGCGTTGACGTAGCCCAGAACCTCGTCAAACGCACCGGCGACGAAGCCGCCGTGAACGCAGCCGGGAGCTCCTTCGTAGGCCGATCCGAAGACGACCTTTGCGACCGCCTTGTGCTCGCCCGCTTTGCCGATTCGGATGGGAGGCGCCAAGGGGTTGGCGAGTCCGATGAACGGGCTCTGGTCGAAGAACGCGCCGACATCTCCCGAGATCGACGACTCTGGAGCGCCGTGAATGTTCTTGAGGCGAGGGTGCTCGGCAAGGGCCTCGGCATACCGTTCCAGACCTTCCGCAGCACGCCGCAGCTGATCTTCCGGTGCGTTGCTCGGCACCAGTCGCTCCATGACCAGACGCATCGCGTCGGCGAGGCGGCGTTTCTGCTCCCACGCCCCGACGTTACTGTCTTTCGTTATGTCCCATGGTGAGACGATTTCAGGGCGATCCGATGAATCCGCCATGGTCAGGCCCCGCTTCCCGCGCGCTGCAGTGGTCGCATCGGGTTAGAATCAAACAAAACGGACCAGAAATAAACAACCGGCCGTACCCCGCCCTCGAACCCCGAACCCCGCCGGCCGTACCCCGCCCTTGTCCCCGCCCTACAAATGCGCCGCGACAGAGGCGAACTTGCCGAGCCAAGGTCCGAGCGAGAAGAGACAGTACACAGCGGCCAATCCGCGCATGATCGGGACGCCGATGCGGGCCGGTGTGATCCGGTGCAAAACAACCAAGAGTCCACAGGCGTAGGCTTTGTAGAGCACCAGGGTCTGCAAGACGCCGATGTGGGAGAACGCTTGGACGAGGATTGGGTTCGCCTCCTGAAAGCCGACACGAAGTCCTTGATAGGTCGCCACTCCGTCGAAGAGCTGCAATGCCATGTTGAGCACGAACAACCGATACAGGGCCAATTGCTGGCCATCGAAAGAGGTCACAAGATTCATTTGGTAGGGCGAAGCTTAGGCCAGCTTCAGCAGCACTTCTATAGTCAAATGACTGGTCCACCGAAGGTTTCTCAGCGCGAAATTGGTCAGGGACAGAGCGAGGGAATAACAGGATCAATCGACAGCCCCCGTAAGCTGGAGAGTTGCCAGTCGGTTGGAAAACAGGCGCGCAAGCGAAAGGCGCGGTGCTGCGACTGAAAATCTCCGGATCTGCAGCAATTCTTGTGAACTCTGCATCCCCGCTAGACGTGGGAGTACGCAGCTTCGTACAGGCTCTTTCGGCCGACTGTCACTTGGTGCACGACCGGTGCGGGATTGACAATCACCAAAGTGCTGACAAAGATTGCGGTGTTTTCTACGTTTTTTTGCCGCATTCGTCTCAGGGGCCGATGGGTCGGCAGCACGGAGGAGTTGTTTTATGTCTCTGAAGCTTCGATCCTGGGTCTTTGCGGCCTTTTTATTGTTGACGCTAGCGCTGGTGGCGTATGGCATAGCGCCGAATTTGGGGCCTCGCACAGACGTGTCCTTGGGTCCGGATGGCTGTGACCTCTTTGATTGCTCGAGCGATCCGCAAGATGTTGTGTTGATCGACGTCGACGGAGATGGCTCGATCGACGCGGTGACAGCCAACAACGGCAGTGACGACGTCACAGTGCTGTTGAATAACGGCTCTGGCGGCATGGACCTCGTTGCGACCTTGGCCGCCGGCTCCGGTCCGTCCGCCGTGGGTGCCGCGGATTTCGACAATGACGGCAACGTAGACCTGGCGGTAGTCAACGTCTCGGACTCCTCGGTGAGCCTTTTTTCCGGCAACGGTGACGGTACTTTCGGAGCACCGTCGACTGTCGCTGTGGGGCTGTTTCCGGAGGATATTGTCGTCGCTGATTTTGATGAAGATGGCGATAGCGATTTCGCCACCTCGGACCTTTTTGGCGACACCGTGACGATTCGCCTGGGCAACGGCGACGGTACGTTTGCCGATGCGATCTCGATTGTGCTGGCCCCGTTGCCGAGCGGTATGGCGGGCCCGGTTGCGATGGCATTGGGCGACTTCGATGAGGATGGGAATACCGATATCGCGGTGACTCTCGATGACGATTTCCCCGGACAAGTGGCAATCTTACTGGGCGACGGGACTGGAAACTTCACTGAACAGCCGAATCGACTCTCGGTCGGCGACTCGCCATTGGGCATCGCCGTTGGCGAACTGAACGGCGACGGCAACGAGGATCTCGCGGTCCCGAATTGGTTCGACGACACCGTTTCGGTCCTGTTCGGCAACGGCGACGGCACGTTTGCCGCCGGGCCCGTGTTGCAGGCCGGTTTGGCGCCCGAAGATGTCGTGATTGCCGATCTCGATAGAGATGGGGCGGCCGATATTGTGACTCTTGACGGGGTCGGTTCCGAGACTGCGGACGGGTTGCTGGTCGTGATTCCAGGCAATGGCGACGGCACCTTTGCGGCAGCGGCAACCTTCGACGTCGGAGCGGGGCCCAGTGCGGTCGCTGTCGCCGACTTGAACGGCAGTGGGGCGCTTGATGTGGTCACCACTCATTTCGATTCCAATGACCTCGCCGTCTTGCTCAATCAGGTGGGCTCGAGTGGCTGTACGGGTGACTGTAATGGCAACGGGGCGGTGTCGATCAGCGAACTGGTCCTAGGTGTCAATATTGCCCTCGGCGTCCGTGAGGCGGCGGATTGTCTTGCCATGGATCGCGATGGCAGTGGGACAGTGAATATCGGAGAATTGGTCGCGGCAGTAAATTCGGCACTCGGCGGCTGTCCGGGATAGGATTCAAACCGCTTAATCGAGGGCCGAAGAAGGCCTGGAAGTAGTGTTTTTTGTTGAAAACGCCGGTACGCCGGTGAGAACCAACTATTAATTGCGAGTTGCCCGACCCTGGACAGCTGGCCATCGGGGAGATTTGCCTTTTGACACAGAGTGGACGTTGGGATAACAGGGGTGAAGATTTTTTCCTCGACATGGGTGCTGGGGTCGTAGAAGAGGGGCGCGTCGCGCCCGCAGCTTTGGGATTTGGAGAGACTCCCGACTGCGGCGGACAGCGCCGAGGAGGCTTAGGAATGTTGAAGCGATCCGCGTTGGTGGCTGTGATGGCGACCTGCTACGTGCTCGCGCACCCGAGTATACCAGCGATGGCATTGGAAGAGTGTGGTAGCGACTGCGCCGCTGTTACCGTCGGTGACGGTGACGTACCGATTAGCGGAGGTTCTGGCGCCATTACTGTTAGCTTTCAGCAGGGGCCCGACGATGGGCAGGCCGCGGAGGGCAACGATGATACTGCGGCGATCGCGTTTACGATTGGTTTGCCGGGCACAGGCAGTGGCAACCCTTTAGGCTTCAATTGTGACGGGGGTCAGCTCGCTGCCGGAGCGGTCCAGGTCCCGGGCGGCGTTAGCAGCAATTTTGCCGTCGTTGTGGAGAATCAGTCGTGTAATGGGCGCAACCGTTGCCTGTGTCCGGATGTCGGCGCCGGGCAGACGCAGGACGACTTTGTGAATATCGTCGTGTACGGGCCGCGCGAAATTCCGAGTGGTGGACCGGTGCAGATCCCGAAGCTTCCGAACGGTACGTTGGTGACGCTGAACCTGATCGCCGGAGACGGTGTGACTGAGGACCAGGTGATCGACCTGCCGATCTATTGCGAACAGGACGCAGACACCGGGGCGAAGCCGCAGTTTGCTGCCACAATGTCGATTGGGGACCAGTCCGCCATCGACCAGACGGCGGATCGCGGGCCGGCTGACTCGAGTCGGGTTATTTGTACCAACGGTACGGCTACGATTGTGGGGATGATTGAGCCAACCGATTGCGTGGGAGATTGCAACGGCGACGGCCGGGTGGCGATTAACGAGCTGGTCCTCGGGGTGAATATTGCCTTGGGCAATGCTCAAGTTGGTGCGTGTCCCGCGATGGATGGCAATGGGGATGGTTCGGTTCGGATCAACGAGCTGGTTACAGCAGTCAATAACGCGCTGAACGGTTGCCCCTAATCTTGATTGTAGGGCGAAAATAGACTTTTAAGACGAAGTGAAGCGGCCGCAAGGGCGGCAAAGTAGGATCAATCAAATTTGTGAGGGAGGATTTTATGAGAAGGATTTCAACTTGCTTGAGCCTGGCCGCTCTATCGTTGGCCTTGGTTACAAGCGCGGCATTCGGCCAAACGATTACCATTGGGACGATCGAGGGCGCCGGTTCTGTCGACGTCACGTTGGCAACAAACGGTGAGACGATCGCCGGAACCGAGAACGACATTGTCTTCGGACCGGAACTTACGGTTGCTATCCGGACCAATCCGGACACGATGTTGCCGGAGCCCGATTGCACGAGAAACGCGGCGATCGGCCGCGAAGCGACAAACTTCGCTTTCAATCCGCCGGGTTGTTTGGATGACGCAGGTGTTGACTGCACCTCGGTCAAGGCGCTGGTACTGTCGTTCTCGAACCTGACTGGCATTGCCGATGGTTCGGCGCTGTATAGCTGCAACATTGAAGTCGTCGGAGGCACTGCTCCGGGAGAATATCCGCTCGGTTGTGAGAATCCGGGTGGATCCAGCCCCGATGGGGATGATATCCCGACGACCTGTGAGGACGGTTCGGTAACCGTGCCTGATGTTCCGGTGGCTGAAATCGCAATCAGCGATGCGACTGGCGAAATCGGCGGCACTGCGACCATCGATATCTCTCTGAATCTATTGGATTCAGCTGCGGTCGTGGTTGCGACAGAGAACGAGTTCACCTTCCCAGCCGGTGCGCAGCCGTTCGAGGCAGGCATCGACGAGGCGACGATGGAACCGTTCTCATCGTGTAGCTTCAATGCTGCGAACGGCCGTGAAGCGAGTAATTTTGCCTTTACTCCGGCGGGTTGCTTCTCGGATCCGGACGTTGCCTGTACTTCGGCGAAGGCCCTCGTATTGTCGTTCTCGAACCTGACTGGCATTGCGGACGGCGCTGTTCTGTACTCTTGTGACTTGGCACTCGGCATGCCTGCGGGTTCGGCCGCTGCGACTTCGGGTGCGACGACCGGAACATTCCCGGTTGTTTGTTCCGCACCGGGAACCAGCGATCCAGACGGTGTCTCGCTGACAACGCTCTGTGTGGATGGGTCCGTAACCATCGAGCAGCCTGTACCGACTGCGACTCCGACGATGATCGGAATCGCGAGAGCCGAGCTGGTTGGTGGAATCGGCATCGATGACGTTGAAATCATGATCACGAATCTGAGCGGGATGCTTCCTGCCGCTGGTCGGATCCGGATTGACGATGAAGAGATCGATTACGGGAGTGTTGAGGATCTCGGAGATGATACGTTCGTTCTTCGGGATGTTGTACGCGGTGTGAATGACACGGACGCAGCGGCTCACGATGCGGGAGCGACTGTCTTCATTCTCTCGGCTTCGGCAACTCCGACTCCGACTGAGGTCATCACCGACACTCCTGCGCCGGCGACCGACACTCCGACGGAAGTCCCGGTTACGAACACCCCAGTCCCAACAGCAACCCAAGTACGCAACGACGCCGATGACGATTCCTGTGCGATCGTGGCGCCGGAGACCAGTTCCTCCGGTTGGATGCTGATGCTGCCGATGGCAGGCCTAATCTGGCTGCGCAGACGCAGTCGCTGAGCAATCAGCTGAGTCTGTAACGAAGTAGCATCGAGGGGGCCGAGAGAAATCTCGGCCCCCTTTTTGCGTCCTGAGCGTTGCTCAGGTTGGCTTGATTCCTCGCAAACTCGTCCGACGATCGGGACTGCTCCTGTCCGAGAAACCTCGATGAGGCCTCAACGGTGGCTGCGGGACCTTGGTTGTTGCCGTAAAGTTTGTCGCAATACCCCTGGCACCCAGCCGCAAGATCCTGGATTCTAGTGCCCTATGTTGATGCAGAATAAGCGAATCTTGGTTTGCGGTGTTGCCAATGAGCGTAGCATTGCCTGGTCGATTGCGCGGCGCTTGCATGCCGAGGGCGCGGAGCTGGCTTTCTCCTACCCGAACGAGGCAATTGAGAAACGAGTCAGACCACTGGCTGAGTCCGTCGGTTCGTCGATCGTGCTGCCGTGTGATGTCACGCGGGACGAGGATCTCGATGCGATGACCGCCGCTCTTGGGGCCGAATGGGACGGCGTCGACGGTGTCGTCCATGCGATTGCCTTCGCCCAACGTGAGGAGCTCAAGGGGCGGTTTATTGAGACCTCACGGCAGGGGTTTCAGCTCGCGCTGGATATCAGTGCCTACTCGCTTGTGGCGCTTGCAAAGCGGATGGAGACTCTTCTCACGGCTCGTTCTGGAGCAATCGTTACGCTGACCTATTTTGGCGCCGAGAAGGTCCTGCCGCACTACAACGTCATGGGCGTAGCGAAGGCGGCGCTCGAGGCTTCGATGCGCTACCTTGCGGCTGACCTCGGACCGAAGGGAGTGCGCATTAATGCCCTGTCTGCGGGTCCGATGAAAACCTTGTCCGCTGCTGGCATCACCGGTTTTAAGACGATGTTGCATCACCATGCGGAACGCGCACCGCTGCAGCGCAACACGACCGGAGACGACGTCGCCTCGACCGGGCTCTACCTGCTGAGCGAGCTGGCGGCAGGGGTGACCGGGGAAGTCGTGCATGTTGACGGTGGTTACAACATCATTGGTATGTGACGAGGTATGTGAAGACCCTCGGATCTCGACGCATCGGCGGCTTAGGGCAACGCCTGTGCATCTTTAGGTCGGGAACCGGCTTCCTTGTTTTCAAAGTTCTAAAACTGGAATGTGGGATCAATGCGGCGCACCCTCTTCGAGCTTTTCGGCTACTCGGTATCGAGTTTTTGGGCGATGGCCTTTCTTGGCTTTCTGGTCGCGTTCTGGGTCGTTCGCCAGGGCTTGATTCGCCGCGGTTACGATGGCCGCATCGCCTATGACATTACGCTTTGGGGATACGTTGGCGGTTGGGCCGGTGCTCGCCTGTTCGTAATACCGACCGGCTGGGAGTACTTCGTCGAATCGCCGATCCTCTTCCTGCTGTCGGGGAGCGGATGGGTTTGGTACGGCGGCGTCATCGGCGGTGCGTTTGCTATTTGCATGTGGGCTCTGCGCAACCAGCTACCGATTTTGGCGATTGCCGATATTGCAGCGCCGGCATTGGCGGTCGGCCTCGGGATTGGCCGCATTGGCTGTCAGCTTTCGGGCGATGGGGACTACGGTATTCCCAGCGATTTGCCCTGGGCGATGGCCTACCCGGACGGTGTGGTGCCGACTCTCGATCGGGTTCATCCGACCCCGGTTTACGAGATGATCGCCTGTTTTCTGCTGGCCGCGTATCTATTCAGAATCGCACCGACTTCGCGACCGATGGGCTACCAGATGGGGATCTACCTCTCGGTGAGTGCGGTAGTGCGCTTTCTGATCGAGTTCGTTCGACGGAACCCGGCGTGGATTCTCGGACTGACGACGGCTCAGTGGATGTCGTTCGGCAGTCTCGCGCTCGGGTTGTACCTGATTCGCAGTGCGTCCGAGCCGATGCCGGAGCCGGAGCGCTTCAATGCGGTCGTGCCGGAGGTGAAGAAGAAGGAAGCCGCTGAGCCGTTTTTTTGATTGGGTGGTGTTGGACGCGCCCACCCCCTGGCCCCCTCTCTGGCAAGGAGGGGAACGACAGGCTCTAGGGCGTACGGTCGTGTGTGATGGTTTTGGCTAGCCGCGGGGCCGCCGCTTTGTCGTTCGCTTGACGTTGGCTCGCATGAACCCCGGGGCGAGCGCTTTTACGGCGTAGCCGGTGGCGATCAAGCGCGGGTAGGTCAGCTCGCGCCTGTTCTTGTTCAGCGCGTCCATGATGGCGTCGACCAGCCCTGCCGGTTCGACCATCATTTTTTTGGCTGTTGTCGGCATTCGCTCCATGGCTTCTTCGTCGAAGAAGTCGGTGCGGATCGATCCGGGGCAAACAGTCAGGACGTGGACGCCGTCGTCTTCGACTTCGATCGACAGGGCCTCGGCTAAACCGACCATTGCGAACTTGCTCGCCGCGTAGGCACTTTCGTCGGGGACGCCGATCTTACCGGCGACCGAGGCGATGAAGACGAGGCAGCCGGTGTGGCGTTCGACCATTTGCGGTAGCAGCGCTTTGGTCCAGTAGACGGTGCCGAGGTAGTTGACCCGCATCATGCGTTCGATGTCTTCGACGTCCCACTCGAGAAATGAACGGTGATGCCCGTAGCCGGCGTTGTTGATGAGCATGTCGATCGGGCCTAGCGCCTTTGTTGCTTGTTCGGCGGCCGCGAAGACTTGATCGCGTTCGAGGACGTCGCACGGAATGACGACAGCTTCGCCGCCGATCTTCTTGATGTCGTCTGCGACGGCTTCGAGCTCATTGCTGCGCCGAGCGGTAAGACAGACGCGGGCTCCGTTGCTCGCCATGCGCAGAGCTAGGAGTTTCCCGATTCCGCTCGAGGCGCCGGTGATGACGGCGGTTTTGTTTGTGACGTTCATTTAAGTCCCTTCTCCCTCCGGGAGAAGGTCAGGATGAAGGGGATGAAATGCAACTCCCTCCTGCCCCTGTGCCGCAGTGCTTTCGCGCACACGGTCAAGAACGAACCCTCACCTTTCATCCTCTCAGGGGTGCAATGCGGGAGAGGAGATTTTGTTGGGCTTTGCCCGTCATTTCGAGAAAATCGACAGTCTCCAAGCAGGGGGGACCAATCCGGATAGGAGCCCTGACTACCCGGCGGCGCTTTTTCGGGCGCGGCGTTTTGTTTTGGCGCGGCTCTTCGATGCGCGCCGTTTCTTTGGTTTGGCACGGCGCTGGAGCTCGGCGAACGATTGCTCAATGTATTCGATGAAGTCATGCAAGTCGGGAATGGATTCCCAGTCGGCGTTGCAGCCCCAGTAGAGGCCGCCGTTGTAGCTAAATAAGCCGACGACCAAAGTTTGATTGCGAAACAGCGGCACCACCGGATAGGAGGTCAGCATCAGACTACCCGACAGATAAAGGGGCAGCTGTGGTCCGGGGACGTTGGTGACCACGAGATTGTAGGGCCGAGCGCGTTCGGCCATGCGTACGGCCTGCACGAGCACGTTCGGAACGGTGAACTCGGCGATCGCTGTCAGGACCTCGGCGCCGACCGCCTGCTTCGACTCTTTGAGGTCCGACATCGTCTCGCGCACGGCGCGCAATCGTTCGACCGGGTCGTCGAGGTGCACTGGCAGGTCGGCGACCATCTCGGCGATATGGTTCCCTAGAGAGCCTTTCTGATCGGGTGTCCGGACGCTGACCGGTACCATGGCGCGAACATCGAGATAGTCCGAATCGAGCCCGCGCTCGCGGAAGTAGGTGCGGAGTGCGCCGGCGACGATCGCCAACACGACGTCGTTGAGAGTGCCGCCGAGCTCGTTCTTGATCGCTTTGAGGTCGTCGATACGCATTTCGGTCCAGTCGAAACGGCGCGATGGACCGACCTCGGTGTTCAGGGGTGTTTCCGACGCGGGATTGAATGCTGGAGTCAACGTCTCGAGGAGTGCGCTGACCGTCTGTTCGGCGCCGCGGATCGCACCCTCCGGATCACTCAGACCTTGCATCACCGCGTCGAGGATCTGGAGAGGCTGACGCATACGCCGCCGGACCTCATCGACAATCAGCGTGGCTTCGGTGGGACGTGGGCGGGGTACCCATGGCACCGGGTTGCCGTGAACAGCGTCTGGTTCGAGCTCCATGATGACCGACATCAAGTCGGCTCCGGAGATGCCGTCGATCATGCAATGATGCGTCTTGGTCACAAGGGCAAAGCGATCACCATCGAGTCCCTCGACGAACCACATTTCCCAAAGGGGTCGGCTTCGGTCGAGGTGTTGAGATTGGATGCGCCCGACCATTCGTTTCAGCGTGCGCTCGTCGCCAGGCTTCGGGAGGGCCGAGTGGCGCACATGGTAGTGCAGCCGAAAACGGTCGTCATCGATCCAAATTGGTAGGCGTTCGTATGGAAGGAACGCCAACTTCTGGCGAAAGCGCGGGACGAGGTGGAGCTTGGATTCGATCCCTCGACGAATACGTTCGATGTCAATGCCGCCGCTCTCGGTGCGGAGCGGAGCTGCGTCGAAGAGGAAGACACCGCCGACGTGCATGTGGCAGCGTGAGTCCTCTAATCCGACGAACGAAGCGTCGAGTGCACTGAGCCGTTCGTAATAGGCCATTACTCCCCCGTTGACTCTGTCGTACTGCTAATTTCTGGCAGGCGAATGCGTGGATTGTCGGGATTCGGCTTGAACAGGATCAAAACCCGACCAATCTGACCGGCGATTTCGCAGCCAGTTTGTTTCGTCAGCTCTTCGCCGACCTCGCGCCGATCCACCGGCGACTCAGCCGCGACCTTGATCTTGATCAGTTCGTGATCCGCCAGGGCGCTCTCAATCTGTTGCACGACCGAGCTGCTGAGTCCGCGTTGCCCGATGTGGACAAGGGGCTTGTGGTCGTGGGCTAGGCCGCGCAGGTACTTCTTTTGTTTTCCATTCATCACAGGTGGGAGATCGTAGTGGATGACCCCACCCCGCGGCAATGGGAGTTGCACTTTGCCTACCGATGAGCCGCAGGCTTGGGCGCCGGCAGAACCCAGGGGGCCTGACCTTGCGGGCCGGCGCTCGGGAGCGGCTTCAGGCGCTTGGCTGGCGTTTCGGGAGGCCGGCTGCCGCGTAAATTGCGTCGATCGTCTGCATGTTTGCGATGCAATCGGCGCCTTCGGTCGGCAGCGGGGTACCGTCGGCGATGCTCGTGGTGAAAGCCGATAATTGGGCTGTATAGCTCCCCGGGCCCCGCACGGTTTCCCTCTGAGTCCCGTCTTTTGTCTTGACGGTTAGGCGATTGTAGAACTGCGGTGCAATAAAGTTGAAGAGCTTGATGCTGCCCTTGTCGCCACGAATCGTCGCTCCAATGCGGGCGATCTTTGGTGACCACATCGAGCATTCAATGTGGGCGGTTCGACCGTCTGCAAAAGCCAGCTCGGTTTCCATGCTTCGGTCGATGTTGGGCGGGCCCTCGACAGCGATTGCGCTGCGAACTTCTGGCTCGGCGGCGGCGAGAGTCCTGAGCAAGTGGATTGCGTAGCACCCGAGGTCCATTGAGGCTCCTCCGGCGAGGTCGAATCGGTAGCGAATGTCGCTGCCGCGGACGATCGGGATGATGAAACGGATCTCGTAGCTGCGGACCTGTCCGATCTTGCCTTCTGCAATCACGGCAAGGGTGCGTTCGATCAGCCGATGGTAGCGATAGTGAAACGCCTCGACCAAACGGCGGCCGGTGCGCTGTGCGGTTTCGATCATGAGCGCTGCCTCTTCGGCGTTTGCCGCCAAGGGCTTCTCGCAGAGAACGTCTTTGCCCGCCTCGAGCGCCCGCATGCTCCAGCGCCCGTGCAGGCCGTTGGGTAGAGGATTGTAGATGACATCGATATCCGGGTCGGCGAGCAGATCATCGTAGGAGGCGTGGATCGTCGGAATCTCGTGCTGCCGGGCGAATTTTTCGGCACGGTTGCGGTCGCGCGCGGCCACCGCAGTGACGACGGCCTGTTCGACCGACGCAGCGGGCTTGATCAACGCCATCGGCGCGATTCGAGCGGCTCCGAGGATACCGATGCGAAGTGGCGAAGTGGTCATAAGAAGCAAACAGACACAGTCGTCGAATCGGTGCAAGGTTCCCTCCAGACGATGGGCTGTCGATTGATCGCGCGACACGGGTACTGCTGAAACCCCGAAAGCCGTCCGATTTCCCGCCGGGAGATGGAATTGGGGCACCGGATTTCGCGATCAATCGACAGTTTGCCAAGGAGGGAGAGACTCATTTTTTGCAGTAACGTGGGAGGGTGGTTGGAGGTTTGACTGGTGCCCTGTATCGTCTGCCGATGTCTACTGAGCGCGACTCCGAGCTTTCCTTCATACGCCCCGATGTGCGGGCGATGACCGGCTACACTCCGGGCGAGCAGCCGCGTGGTGGTAGAGTTGTCAAGTTGAACACAAACGAGAACCCGTACCCCCCCTCGCCGCTTGTGCTGGAGGCGATGGTTTCCGCAGCTTCCGACGCTGTGCGCCTCTACCCGGACCCGATGGCGTCGGACCTTTGCAGACGTGCTGCTGAGGTTTACGGGGTTGCTGCCGATCAGGTGCTTGCAGGCAATGGCTCTGACGAGCTGTTGATGATGGTCCTCCGCGCCTGTGTTGGGCCTGGCGATGCCGTCGCCTATCCGGTGCCGACCTATAGTCTCTACGAGACACTGGTGCAGATCGTTGGCGGGCGCGCGGTTTCGGTCCCGTTTGATCGTGACTTTGTGTTGCCGGTCGACGGCGTTGTTGAACTGGCCGGCAAAGTTACTTTTGTCTGCAATCCGAATGCTCCGTCTGGAACGGTCACACCCCTGGCTGTCATCGACGAGATGGCCTCACGCCTGAAGGGGCTCCTGGTCGTCGATGAGGCTTACGCTGACTTTGGTACTTCGACTGCGACCGAGCTGATCGAGCGTCACCCGAATGTGGTGGTCCTGCGGACCTTCTCGAAGTCTTTCTCCCTCGCTGGCCTGCGTGTTGGGCTGGCGTTCGGCCCGCAACCCGTGATGGCCGAGTTGGCCAAGGTCAAGGACTCCTACAATCTCAATCGCGTCAGCATCGCGGCCGCCACCGCGGCGTTGAACGACCTCGATTGGATGCGAGCCAATGTCGAGAAGGTTCGCCGAACCCGGGCGCGACTGACCGAGGAGCTCACTAAGCTCGACTACGACGTACTGCCGAGTGACACCAACTTTGTTCTCGCGCGCCAGCCCGGAATCAATCAAGAGGCGGTCTACAAGATGTTGCGCGCGGCGGGCGTTCTGGTTCGCTACTTCGATTTGCCCGCGCTGCGCGACGCTCTTCGTATCACGGTGGGAACCGACGAAGAGATCGACGCACTGCTGGCCGCGCTGCGCGCCGCACGCTAGTCAGAGGTTTGTGCTACGCACGGGTCGAAGGTGACCTGGAGTGCAGGTAGGGTAGGCTCTAGCCTACCAACGCCGCGCGCCGCAGCGTTTTGGGGACAAGGTTGGCGCAACGCGACGGATTGAATCGAGGGCGACCTGGAGTGCACGTAGGGTAGGCTTTAGCCTACCAATGCCACGCGCACCCACGCGCAGGGTTTGTGGCGATAGCGAGCCGCGGTTGTCAGGCTATAGCCTGACCTACTCTACGGGGAGTCCACCCTGCATCAGATCGGATTTCTAGTTCTTGCCCAAGGCTGCCGGCGCGTTGGTGTCGCCGGCGTTGAGTGCGAGGAGTGCCAGGGTGGCGACGTAGGGTAGGACCAGGAAGAACTGGAACGGAATACCGAGCGCGAGCGCCTGGAAGTGGAACTGCAAGGCCGTCACGAAGCCGAAGAGCAGGGCGGCAACCAAGACCCCGGCGGGTCGGCGTCGACCGACGATGACGATCGCAAGGGCGATAAAGCCTCGGCCAGAGGACATTCCTTCGACGAAGGTGTGAGTGTAGTCCAGCGTCAGGTAGGCACCGCCAGCTGCGCAAAAGATTCCGCACGCGACGAGTGCTGAGGTGCGTGTGCGCGCGACATTGATGCCGTGGGTGGCGGCAGCGTTTGGGTTCTCGCCGACCATCTTGAGCTCTAGTCCGGCGCGCGTTCTTGCGAGAAATAGTGCCATCAGCGGAATGGTGGCTAGGCAAACGTACGTCAGGGGTGTTTGGTTCAGCAGGGCTTGGCCAAGGATCGGGATCGATCGTGCCCCCGGTAGGGCGATTGTGGGGCTTGGTTCGATGGTCATCGCCGTGCCGGTGACACCATAGATCGAACGGTAAAGTACGCCGGTGAGGCCGGTGGCGAACAGATTGACCGCAGTCCCGACAACGATCTGGTTGGCGCCGCGCACGACGGCAAAGTACGCGAATCCGAGACCCCACACGCCACCAAGGGCCAGGGCCGCAGCTAAGCCGGCGGCGTTTGAGCCAGTGGCGTGAGCGACGGCAAAGGCGGCAAAAGCGCCGAGTAGGATCATCCCCTCGAGTCCGATGTTGATGACGCCGGACTTTTCGGCGAGCAATTCGCCGAGACCAGCGAAAAGCAGTGGCACAGCCATCGCGACGGCCGCAGTGCAAAGCGCTGTGAAGAGTTCGAGCTCCATTGCCTACAACCACCGGTCGCTACGCCGGCCGCGGCGATGCTCGATCGCGGCGAGGGCGAGAATGATGCAAGCCTGGACGAGGGAGACCAGTACCGACGAAACGCCGGCAACCCGCTGCATCGAGCTCGAGCCGGCTTCAAGAACGCCGAACAGTAGCGCTGCGACCAAGACACCGACCGGGTCGAGCCTGCCCAGCAGCGCGACCGCGATGGCTGTGTAGCCGTAGCCGGGCGAGAAGCTCTCGTACATTCGGTGGGTGATGGCGGAGACCTCAATCCCTCCGGCGAGGCCGGCCAACGCGCCGCTGAGGACGAAGGTCTGAAACAGCGTCCGATTCACTGCGAACCCCGCCGTGCGGGCAGCGGCGGGGTTCGATCCTGAAGCGCGCATGACGAACCCAAAGCGTGTCCGGTAAAGCAGGATCGCTGCGAGCGGAATCAGGGCGAGGGCAATGCCGATGCCGACGTGGACCCGCATCCCGGTAATCAATCTGGGCAGCTGCGCGTAGGCTGGCAGGGCGTCGCTCTGCGGATAGCGAGCGGCGCTCTCCATCAGAGGCCCTTGAACCAAGAATCCGACCAGCCCAAGGATGATGAAGTTCAGCATGATCGTGCTGATGACTTCATCGACGTTGCGGCGCAGCTTGAGCGCGCCGGCGGCTGCAGCCACGAGGGCACCGCCGAGCGCGGCAGCGATCATGGTTAGAGGGATTCCCAACAGTGCCGGTAGCGTTGGCATGCTGGTGCCAAACCAAACTGCCAACAGCGCTCCGGCAACCAGCTGGCCTTCGGCGCCGATGTTCCAGATGCCAGCGCGAAAGGCGAGGGCGACGGCGAGTCCGGTGATTGCCAGCGGGCAGCTCTTTACCGCCACTTCGGACCATCCGTAGCTACTTCCGAGTGCGCCTTCGACGAGCGCTGCGTAGGCTGTGAAGGGGTTGCCGCCTCCGAGAACAATCGCGAGTGCGCCAGCGGCGAGGCCGAGGCCTCCCGCCAATGCCGAAGTGGCTAGTCGCTCACCCATCGCCGGCCGTACCCAATGTAGGCGCCGGTGTGTCACGCGCCGGCCGGATACCGCCCATCAACAGGCCGACGTCGGTTCGCGCGAACGGTCGGCTGCCGCCGTCGGTCAGTTGTCCACGGTAGAGCACTCCGACGCGATCACTCAGTGCCAGAACTTCGTCGAGGTCGGTTGAGATCAGCAGAACGGCTCCTCCCCATTGCGTCACTCCTCGAATGGCCTGATGAACGTCTCTGGCCGCTCCCAGATCGAGGCCGCGCGTCGGGTTGAACGCGACTAGCAGCTTCGGCCGACGCGCCATGGCGCGGCCGACGATCAGCTTCTGCAAATTCCCGCCGGACAAACTGTCGGCCGTCGCTTCCGTACTGCTGCATACGATTCGATAGCGGTCCACGAGTTCGGCGGCGAAGGTCTGTGCCCTGTTCTGGTCCAGACCCTTCTTCGATGTGTGGAGCGCCAAAATCTGACCATCGAGGATGGCGTTCTCCCAAACCGCCATGTCGAGGACTGCCCCGTCGCGTCTGCGCTCCGGTGGAATCACGGCCACGCCGTGGTTTGAGACAGCTTCGACGGAGGCCCCGTGGACGATATCGCCTGCGAGTCGCCAAGTCCCGGCGGTGGCGGCCGTGTGCCCGGTGAGAATCTCGTAGACCTCCTGCTGGCCGTTACCGTCGACCCCGGCGATGCCGAAGATCTCACCTGCAGCAACCTCGAGGGAGATTTCATCGAGGCGCGCACGCCCGGGTTTATCGCGAAGGGAGACGGCTGTGAGCTCCAGCATCATTGTGCCGCGGGCGGGCGGGCGTTCGACTTCTTGCGAGGGCGGCATGTCGCCGACCATCAGACGGGCGAGCTCGTCCTGGCTGGTGTCGGCGATGGAACGCTCAGCGACGACTGCACCGCGGCGCAATACGGTGACGGAATCTGCTAGCGCCATGACTTCGCCGAGTTTGTGGGTGATGAGGAGGATCGCTACTCCGCTATCTCTGAGTGGTCTGAGGACGGCGAACAGTTGCTCGATCTCGCTCGGGGTGAGGACGGCTGTAGGCTCGTCGAGGATCAGCAGCCGAACCTCCGTGAGAAGCGCCTTGAGGATCTCGATACGCTGGCGCGAGCCGACCGGCAGTTCTCCGACTTCGAGGTCTACGTCACCGATGTCGAGACCGAGTTCGTCGGCGCGTCGGCGCGCGGTCTGGCGCACCCGGTCGTAGTCTACGAAGGTGCCGTCTTCGACCGCCAAGGCAAGGTTCTCGGTGACGGTCAGCGCCTCGACGAGAGCGAATTCTTGATGCACCATGCCGATGCCGAGATTGCGAGCTTCGGCAGGGTTGTCGATCGCAACGCGGCGTCCGTCCCAGAGGAACTCTCCTTTGGCGGCGACCATGCCGTAGATTGCGTTCATCAGCGTCGACTTGCCGGCACCGTTCTCTCCGAGAACAGCGCGGATCTCGCCGGCCTCGATGTCCAAGTCCGTGCTGCGAAGCGCGCTGACATCGTCGTAGCTGACGGAGACTGCTCTCAGCGACAGCAGGGGCATGGTCGGGTTGTCGTGGGCTCGATCGTCAGAATTCGGCGCTCGGGACGATCGTCTTCTTGCTGACGATGGCCTGGCGCGTGGCTTCGATTTGGTCGCGTGTGGCCTGAGGAATCTTCGAGGCCAAGGCGGGGTTGAGTACGAACGTGACGACCCCGTCCGCCATTCCAAGCTTCGTGATGGTCGCGTGGAAGGTTCCGTCGCGGACCTGTTTGGCAACGCCGACGAAGGCCCCCGGAATGTCGATGACCGCGCTTGCCAGGACGGCCTCTGGAGCGAGGTCGTTTTGGTTCTTGTTCGTGCCGAAGGCAAAGATTCCGTTCGACTTTGCGACCTGGAAGACTCCGAGCCCGGCCGCATCGGCGTTGTGGATTAGGAAGTCCGCTCCCTGCTGGACTTGCGCTTTGGCGGCTTCCTTTGCAGCGCCGACGTCTTCCCAATTGCCGATGTAGCTGCGGATTGTCCTGAATTCGGGCCTTACGGACTTGGCCCCAGCCTCGAAGGCGAGGAACGTGGATTCGACAGACGGAATCGCCATCCCGCCGACCGCCCCGGCGACTCCGCTTTTGGACATCTTGGCGGCGAGGATTCCTTGTAGGTAGGTGGCTTCTTCGAGCATGAAGCGCAGCGGCGCGACGTTTGGCCGAACCGTGTTGCCGGAAGTGGTGATGAAGGTCGTCTTGGGGAAGTCGGGGGAGACCGCGGCGGCCGCTTCTTGAAACTCGAAGCCATGACCGAAAACCAGGGCGAAACCGCGGCGGGCGTAGTCGCGGAAACCTTCCTCGAACTCCGCCGGCGTCTTGGTCTCGGCTTGCGAAACTTCGGCGCCGAGTTGGTCGCGAATCGCAAGGAGCCCTTCGTACGCGAGTGCGTTCCATCCAGCGTCACTCACTGGACCTGGACTGAGAAGAGCCACTTTAAACTTGGGCTCCGCCGCCGGCGGGCTCGAGCTCGTGCAGGCGACCATTGCGCACGCAACGACGAGCAATAAACCGAGGGGCCGCAGTAAACTAAAGTTCCGGATTTTCATTGGAGAAAAAGTACCCTGGAATGGCCCTGGATGCCATGCGGCTGTCTCATGGTGAAAAGCCACCGCCACTTCGCTAGTGTAGAGTCGTGCCGCTCAACAACTATGTGCTAGTCGTCCTCGACAGTTGTCGATACGACACGATGATGGCTGCGGCGCCGCCTTCTCTGGCGCAGCTCGGCACGATCGAGCGACGGTGGAGCTACGCATCTTGGACTTCGCCGGCGCACTACAACTTGCTGATCGGTTTGCTGCCGCACGAGAGTCCGGCGCAGGTCTATGCCTCCGAGTACTACAAGCGCGATTTTCTCAAGTACTGCGAACGGTTGGGAACCGAGGGGATCGAGTTCAAGAGTTTGGTGCCGTCGCTGTACCTACCGACATTTTTGAAGTCGCTCGGTTACGCAACGCATGCCATGGTTTCGTTACCGGTGCTCAATCCTGCGACGATTCTGAACCACGACTTCGATTCGTTCGAGCTGATGCCGACGCACAACGACATGGAGGCGATGCTCGATCGATTGAAATTCGAGGAGGGCCGACCGTCGTTTTACATTCTGAACGTCGGCGAGACGCACTATCCGTATGCGCTCCCGGACGAGGATCCGAAGGAGTGGCCGGTGATCTCAGGGGTGCACGGTGTGTTCCGCCACCTCGACGAACACATCGTTGGTGGTCGTTTGGTCGAGAGCGAGGAACCGCCCATGGTCTTCGATCAGGCCAAGCTCGAGCGCTTGCGCTCGCGCCAAGTCGAAACGGTGCGCTACCTCGACCGGGTGTTTGCCCGCCTGTTCGACATCGTGCCGGCCAACACGTACGTCACCGTCACTGCCGACCACGGTGAGTTGTTTGGTGAGGACGGTTACTTCGGCCACGGCCCAGTGCACCACGACAAAGTATACGAGGTCCCCTTCGTGGAAGGAAAAATTCGCTGACAACCAATCCCCTGGTGAGGCAGTGGGTTTCGCCCCGCAAAAAAAAGGGAGGGCGAGGCTCCTGCCGAGCCGCGTTTTGAAATCTGCGGCTCGGTAGGAACCTTGCCCTCCCGATGCTTGTGTTGGCTTCGTGCTGGAGCTGCCGACGTTACCCTTTCGACTTGTAGTAGGAGATCAGGATATCGGCGATCTCCGGCCTCAGGATGCGTTCGTCCGGACGCTCGCCGGAAGTGAGGTGCTCGCGCACTTTCGATCCGGAGATGAACAGCGCTTTCTCTTCCTTGTGATTCGACATCAAGTCAACGCGTCCGAGGCTTTCGTAGAACGCGGCGAAGCCGATGTTGCACGGTTGGATCCGCAGATCGCCTTTGAGGTCGGTGAAGATCTCCTGGGCATCGAAGTCGCCCCAGATCGCCTCACCGTCGTCGAAGGGCGCGTCGGCGTGCTTGCGGCCGATGACGATATCCGTGAAGCCGTGGTTTTGCCGGTAGACGCCATGCATCACCGCTTCTTTCGGGCCGCCGTACAGCATTTTGATGTCCAGACCGACGAGTTCGAAAACCTCGTTGAGGTCATAACCGCGGCCTTCCCACAGTTTCTCGTCCTTGTCGCCTTCTCCCAGCAGCTCGCGGTCTTGCAGCTCGCGGTAGCATTGCATGCGAACGCTTGCCGGCACATCGTCGCCTTTTAGCTCGCCGATGAGCGGGTTCAGGACCGCCCCGGCGTATTGGCCTGTGCGGGTGAGATTCTCGACGCCAGCGACCAATGCATACTCGTGGGCGCGGTGCAGTGGGTTGCGCGTTTGGAACGCCAGAGCTCGCTCCCACTGCTTGTCCGAGATCAACGTACGGGTCTGGCGTGGGGACATGACGTACTGGCCGTACTCTGGGTCGATGGGCTGCGGCAGGGCGTGGATTTCACCACCGACGAGCTTCGTTCGCTCGTCGTCCATGATCATGTGACCGCCGGGATGATCGGTCCGGGTCGTACCGTAGAATTTTTCGATGTGCTTTGGCTTATCCCAGTCGAAGACACTGTCGATCTTGATGACGGCGACGGGGTCACCGGAGTGAGTGATCGCTGCGTGCGTACCAAGGGATACCTTGGCTGCCTCGGCATCAGTGACTGGAAGGGAGATCGGGGCGGTCCAGGCGTAGTTGCGGAAGTTGCTCTCGATGCAGGAGTTCTCAAGGACGCTGTGCCAGGTTTGCTGATCCATGAGACCGGTCAGCGGGGACAATGTGCCGTCGGCGATCCGGTAAAGCGTGGATAGGTCGGCCCGATTGACTTCGATTTGGGGCAGGGACGCTACGTCGCTGAAGAACTTCTTGCGGCGGGACAGCGGGATGGTGCGAGAAACGGGCGCGTCGAGGCCTCCGTGTACGGGCACGAGATCAGGCATTGCAGACTCTCCTGTGTTTGGTCGGTACGGACCCAAAAGTCGGCCGCGATCAGCGCGGGCTGGGCCCAAAATGCCTCCGAGGATCGGCGGCAAGACAAACAGTCACCATTCCCGACACCCCCTGCAGAGTCAACGGGGGAGGGGCTGCTGGCGCAGATTGCCGGCTGGAGTGAGGGCAACCAGACCCTAGAAGACGCTGAGGAAGCGCCCGCGGGTTGGGTGTCTAATTGTTGGAGCCAAGCAGGAGAATCCGGAGACGGTTGTCCTCGGCCGGAACATAGCGGGCTAAATTGAGTCCGGGATCCGGAG
>JAJCZJ010000127.1 GCA_029262455.1 Deltaproteobacteria bacterium
AATGACCAAGCGTCGGCACCAGTTGCCATTCATTCTGCAAGTGGATGCGCCGCATAGTATTACAGAGAAAGCGATAAAAGAGATCATAGCGAGGCTGCTAGTCGAGAAGAGATTAGTTAACCCGGTGGGCGGTTATCTGGATGTACCAGGAGGCTTGCTAGCCACAGCAGAACGCAATCCTCCAAGCCCGCAAGACACGGCAGCGTGGCTGTGGCCGGAGGACGCTTGGGACTAAGAAATTTGTAGACAGTGTAAGAAGTGTAGGATAGTGTCGGACGACATCAGGAGCCAATTATCATGCTGAAATCTATGTCCGCCGGTTACGTCATGGTCAACCGGGACACTGGCAGTATTCTTGATTTCACGTTCTCGCGATATCGCCGAGACGCTATTCAAGAGATACAGCAGATATACGCCAATACAGAAAGGCGTGAACTGCTTAAAGAATACCGTTGCGAGCGTTCTGTTCGCAGCATCGAAACAGCCGAATATCACCCGTGATCGTTCGCCTCGATTTCGAGACGGGCAGCGAAGCGAAGCTCGGCAAAAAAGACAGCGTTGGCGCGTGGCGCTACGCCGAACACCCTACGACGTTCATCCACTCTCTGAAATACAAGATAGACGGCGACCGCATAAAGTTGTGGCTGCCCGGTCACCCGTTTCCGCAAGAGCTTATCGATGCCGCGCAGAACCCAGAAGCCGTGTTCGTGGCGTTCAATGCAGCGTTTGAGAAGGCCATTTGGTATTTCCAGCTAACGGTCAAGCTCAGCATCCCGTACCCGACGCGCTGGCGCTGCACGATGGCGGCTTGCGGCTACCGTGGCTTGCCGCAGGACCTGGACGCGGTTGGTGACGCCCTGGCGTTGCCGGTGCAGAAAGACAAGCGCGGCACTTATCTAATCAACCGTTTGTGCAAGCGCCACAAGCCGTCAAAGAAATGGCCGACCGGCTGGGTGGAGGACCCGGACCTCTTCAACGAGCTGTACGACTACAACGAGACGGACGTGGAAGCCGAGCAGATGGTGGACGTGACGATCGGCGAGCTGCCGGCCGCGGAGTATCAAGTCTGGCTGCTTGACCAAAAGATCAATGAACGCGGCATCCTGGTGGACCGTGTAGCCCTGGACGCCGCCAAGGGAGTTGTCGAGAGCATCACGGCGGAGTGGCTTCGCGAGCTGAAGGATATTGTAGCCGGCGCATTCGAGGACACAAATCAGGTTGCAGCCTGTGTCGAGTGGTGCGGAAAACAGGGTGTGGCCTTACCCGATCTGACAGCCGACACAGTAGAAGAGTTCCTGGCAAAATCGAGCGTCCCGGCGCACGTCAAGCGGGTGCTGCGCATCCGCCAGGCGACCAGCAAATCAAGCGTGTCGAAGCTGGAAGCCATTGAACGCTGCATCATGGAGGACGGCCGCATTCGCGGTCAGACACGGTACTACGGGAGCAAGACAGGCCGGTGGGCTGGAATGTTGTCGCAGCCTCAGAACATGCCCGGCGACGACGAAATCGATATGGACGCGCTAATCTCCGCCATAAAAAATGGAGATCTGTCGGAACACGGTGACCCGATGCAGGCGGTTTCCAATTCGCTGCGCGGCATGTTCATCGCCGGCCCCGGTAACGACCTGCAGGTGAGCGACTACGGTGCGATCGAAGGCAGGGGGACAGCCTGGGTTGCCGGCGAGCAGTGGAAGCTGGACGCCTTCGCCAGCGGTGTCGAGATTTATTGTGCGACGGCCGAACAAATCTTCGGCCACTCGGTCACAAAGGAAGACAACCCGAAAGAGCGCAAGATCGGCAAAGTTTGCGAGCTGGCATTCGGCTACCAAGGCGCTGTCGGCGCGTGGCGCGGCTTCGATAAGAGCGACGATTACACCGACGAGGAAGTCCAGGACTTCAAGCGCGCGTGGCGGAAGAAACACCCGGCCACTGTTACCGCTTGGCACGAGCTGGAGCGCGCCGCCGGCCGCGCCGTCTTAACAGGCAAGCCGCAGACCTACGGGCCGGTCACGTTTGATACCGTATCGGACGCCGCTGGGGACTGGATGACCTGCACGCTGCCGAACGGACGGAAGCTTTGGTACTACGACCCTGAAGTGGAGATGGAAGACACGCCCTACGGTCCCTGTTACGAAGTTACATGCAGGGGCCGCAACAACAAGCAGGGTGGCAGATGGACAACAATTCATCTCTACGGCGGTCTGTATATGGAGAACATCGTGCAGGCGGTCAGCCGGGACATACTGGTAGAGGGAATGTTCGCCGTGGAAGCCGCGGGCTACCCGCTGATCCTGCATGTGCATGACGAGCCGGTGGCGGAGCCTCACGAAGATTGGGGCAGCACGGATCATTACAACAGCCTGATAACGCGCGTGCCGCTTTGGCTGCCGGGGTTTCCCCTCGCCGCCGCTGGGTGGCGCGGCAAGCGGTATCACAAGTAGGAGCTGACTATGCACACTTGGAAAGTAGTTCCGCTGAGCCCTGGTCAGCTATTGGATGTTCGGCCGGATGATATACTAAATAACGGCCTGTATAGGCGCTGCAGCACATATCGTGGAGGCGGCGGTTACGACAAATTTCCTGCTATCGCTGCGCGCCACTTTGGCGGTGACGAAGCTGACTACAGCACTCAGTTTATTGTTCAGTTATTCGGCTGCAACCTTGATTGCTCATACTGCTACGTCACCAGAGCCGGGGTGTGGGGTGATTTTGAGCGGGTAACTTCGGACGAGATGGTGGAGGCGTTCTTGGCTTCCGGCCAAAAAGTTTTTCATTTGATGGGCGGCGCACCGGCCTTGCAGCTACCATTCTGGCAGGAACTAATTGCGACCCTCCGTAGCAAAAGTCCCGGCTCTGTTTTTCACAGCGATCTGATGCTGACGGAGCGCGATTACGGAGCAACCGAATTGTCAGCCATTTCAAAAACGCGCTGTCTGTACGCGGTGAATATCAAAGGGCTTGACGCAGAAGAGTGGCTGAAAAATACGCGCAAGCCGTTAGACGAAACCCAATTCTGGAAAAATTGGAAATCAGTCCAAGACGCTGGGTTGCCCGCCTACGTGACATTTACCGGAGTATCGCGAGACCGCGTAGACAGCTTCTGGGAAAAAGCCAGCAAGCACAGCATAGACGTATCCCATTGGCAGGGAGACAGCTTCGTTATCGACTTAATCGCCTACGAGGCTGCGCCGCACGTAGACGACGCGCCTTGGGGCGCAGTCATTCAAAGGAGCCAAAAATGACAGCCAACATCTACGGGTTCCTGCACGACCTGTTCAACGATTATTCGGAGGGAGGGCACTGCGACATTGACGGGTGCGACTTCCAGGAACTTCTCGTCAAACACGGGCTCGCTGAAAGTAGGCTCGTCACTGAAGCCGAACTCGCTGAGGAATGGGCGCGAGAATACGAGTATGAGCCAGGCGATACGGCCACTATGTACACCGCCGATATGCTGGCAATCATGCAAAGCAACTGCGATCAACGCGGGAGCAGTCCGCGGTTGCTGTCGTGTCCGGCGGAGGCGGAACGCGACCGTCTGAAGACTGCTCTCCGCGAATTGGCGGACGCTGTTGTTGAAAGTGAAATGTGGACGGAACTTGAGGCGGGGTGTGGCGGCAGCGGCCCCGTAATCAGCTCGTATAATGCACTCTGTTTAGACCTACCGGAAGAAATCGGCGAGTGGTTGAAGGACGGAGAGGGAGAGAACGATCAATGATGAACGACATCGTTGAACAGCTACGAGACCTGCACAAGCAGGCTACGCACGAGCGCTCGCACTACTACGCGAGCAAGCGTCGTGGAAAAATCCATAGCGGAAATCACGCGCCTGCGCGCGGATGTGAAGATGCTGCGAGAGGCGGTAGACGTGTTTCGGCAAAACTATCGAACCGAGGGATGCCCGAACCCCAACTGTGGCATTTGCAAAGCGTCACAAGCAGCGGAGGCAACTATCGAGTTGGCGATGGCTGCCACCGGAGGTGAGTGATGGCATACGGATTAGCAAGGATTGCTGCCTCGTTTGTTTGCGTTGGCATGGGATACCTAGCTCTGGAATACGGTTCTGGATGGGCCACTGCAGCGTCTGTCTTTGCGTTTATAGCTCTGTGTTTAGGAGGCGAAAGCAAGTGACCGATCAAGTGCGCGTGCTCCGCATCGTTGAGTATGTCGGCAACCGCGACTGGATTGACCACACGGTTAACAAGTCAATACGCGGGCGCAAGGACTGCGGCCCCGGCTGCTACATACAGGCGACTACGCTAACGGCGTACCCGGAGGCGCTGGAGAAGCAGCCGGAGACCGAGGATTGTTCGTACTGCATGGGAGAGGGAATTATAGTTTTTAGGAATGCAGAAGATGAAGTTTGCGAGGCGTGCAAAGGTACAGGAAAACAATTTTTATGACCGCATCCGAGTTCTCGGCAGCCACAGCCTTTTCCATGTTGCTTCTGCTCTCGCTCGCAGTCGCCTTGGCTGTCTCTGTCGCGCGCTTGGGGCGGTACAAGAAAAACCAAAGGGCTCTGCGTGAAGCCAGAGCATCGCTAGAGAGGAACATAAATGACCGAAAATAAATTTATAGCTGAAAAGCAACCGGGCTGCGCTCCGATCAAGATGTGGACCAAGGGCGTGCCAGTCGAGGACGCGGCGATGCAACAGCTTCGCAACCTTGCCACGTTGCCCTTCATCCACTCGCATGTAGCAGCAATGCCGGATGTACATCTGGGCTACGGCGCGACTGTCGGAAGCGTGATCGCCACCAAAGGCGCTATCATTCCTGCGGCAGTTGGAGTTGATATTGGCTGCGGCATGATGGCAGTGCAAACCTCGCTTCGCGCCGACCAGCTTCCCGACAACCTCGGTAGGATACGATCAGCAATCGAGGAAACCGTGCCGCATGGGCGAACTGACAACGGCGGTGAGAACGATCGGGGCGCCTGGGGCAACTCCTTCCCGGCTGCGGCATTGGATAACTGGTTCGCGATTAGAGCCCGCTATGACGCCATAGCCGACAAGCACCCGAAAGCACGAGCACGCAACACATTCAGGCACATGGGCACGCTCGGCACTGGCAACCACTTTATAGAAGTGTGCCTAGATGAAGGCGGACGTGTTTGGGTGATGCTGCATTCAGGATCGCGTGGCTGTGGGAACCGCATCGGTACCTACTTCATCGAGCGCGCCAAGCAAGACATGCGGCGTTGGTTCATCAATCTGCCAGACGCGGACTTAGCCTACTTCCCGGAGGGCTCTGAGCTGTTCTCTGATTATGTGGGGGCTGTCCATTGGGCCCAGAACTTCGCGCGGCTCAACAGGGAAATTATGATGGGTGAAGTGCTGAAGACGCTAAGGGCGCATCTCCCTGAGTTCTCGGCAGACGCCGTGGCTGTGAACTGTCACCACAATTACGTGGACATAGAAAACCATTTCGGGGCCAACGTTCTAGTGACCCGCAAGGGCGCTGTGCGTGCTCGCAAGGGCGACCTCGGGATCATCCCTGGCTCTATGGGGGCCAGAAGCTTCATCGTCCGCGGCAAAGGTAACGCGCAATCGTTCAACTCGTGTTCGCACGGTGCCGGCCGCGTCATGTCCCGAACCGAGGCCAAAAAGCAGTTCACTCTGGCAGACCACGAGAAGGCCACAAGGGGTGTCGAGTGCCGCAAGGACGACGGCGTGTTGGACGAGACGCCAGGCGCCTACAAGGACATTGACGCCGTGATGGCGGCGCAGAGTGATCTCGTAGAGATCGTTCATACCCTAAAGCAAGTCGTGTGCGTCAAGGGATGACAAAACAGGGTGTAGCTCAGTCGGAAGAGTGCCGGCCTTGGAAGCCGGAGGCCGCTGGTTCGAGCCCAGCCACCCTGACCATCCGCGCCGAGCAGTGCGCGATCTGATATTCTCCATGCTGTTGTGGATCGGCTCCCACACCAGCTATTACGTAGCGCTGCCGGAGTACCGGCCGGTCATAGTCTTTTCGCATGTTCAAAGCGCATTAGTAATCCCCGGATTGCGGATAATTATCCTGCAAAAGAACTGGGACAGTTGCGAGCTGCTCGATAGAGCACTGCTGTTCGAGGAAGTTTATCACCTTGTCCAGTACCAAAACGGCAATTGGTACGGGCGCTCCAAAGCCGAGATAGAAGCAGAAGCCCGCCGGCAGGTCTTGGCGTGGGTCCGGGAAGTGTGGCCCGAGTATGAGAACGCCCGGCTCAGGGCCTGCAGCCTGCCCGAGCTGGACTACCTGCATGTCTAAGACCCTGCGCATCTACATCGGGGGCGACCCTGTGGGCCAGCCTCGGGCCCGGCACGCGCCCAACAGGGCCCAGCCTGTCTCGATCGCGTCCAAGTCCAAGCGGGTCTACATAACGCACGTTACGGAGCTGCTAAAGCGCGAGGCCGCGGCCCAGGGCTATGAGGCCGGCGGGCTGGTTCGCATGGAGATCACGTCCTACTACAAAACCCCCCAGAAGGCCCGCTGGGGCGCCTACTGCGGCAAGAAGCCCGACTGGGACAACCTGGGCAAGCTGTACGCTGATGCGGCTCAGAAGGCCGGTCTGCTGCCCCAGGGGGACGAGCGGATCGCAGAGGGCTCCGTGAGCAAGGTCTGGAGCCGGCAGGGAGGGGTCCTGATAGTGCTCAGCTCGCTCGCCGACCTGGCGCCGCCGGACCCCGAAGAGGACGATCTGGGGGCATTCTAGGGCGGCATCCGGAACCCCGCGAGGGGATTTCATGCAGGGCGAGAATGGCAGTTTTTCATACCGGAATGGCGGAAAACTGGCTAGTCGTCTTGGTAGTTTTCATATATATCAATGACTTATATTTGCGAATGGCGGAAAACTGCCAAAAAACAGTCGTCTTGACGGTCGTCTTCAAATTTGGGGAATATGTCGCAAAAACCGCAGGAAACCGCGCAAGACGACCCGACTTCGCTTTTTAGAGGGGTCGTCTTCAACCTCATCCAGTGGGTTAGGGTAGTGGAGATAAGCCATTGAAAACAATACAAGACGAGTGGAAAAAACAGGGGGGTTTATAAGTTGTTGATATGTAAGGAAGATCGAATAAGTCGAATGTTAACTCTAAAGAGGGGGTTGTCGTCTTCGCCTCAACGCTCCCCGTGGGTCGCTGGGCTGCCGACCCCTGAAGGGATTTAGACGGGCAAGAGGCTCAACCAATATAGCGATCCACGAAGAGGCTCAGGAGCTATTACCCTCCACCCTGCTTGTGGCCGAAGGCCCAGCGAGCCATGCCCCTGGCTTTGAGCCTGGCGCCGATCTTGCGGGGGTGGTCGTCCCGGCCTGGCTTGCGGCATTTAGGGCACGAGCCCAGGAGCGCGGAGCGCGCCAGGGGCGCTGGGAGCCGCAGGTGATACCGGGAGCCGCAATAGCGGCAGTCGGAGCGCAGGGTGAGGCTGGGGCCGTTCTGGGGGCTGTGGTGGGATCTGACGACGGTAAAGCGAGAAGAGCCCTCTCTGACGATAAACCGCCCGGAACCCTTCAAAACCAGCGCCCGCCGAAGAAGTAGAAATAGGTGACGATGCACCATCCCGCGACGAGCAACCATTTACTGGTCTGGGCTGGGGGCTGCGCTGGGCGCTCGGCTGTTGAGCTGGCGAGGTATCTCTCGCGGGCTTCCACGGTGCGCGCTATCTCGGCTTCCTTGCGTAGCTCGCCAGCCATGTAGCCGGAGCCCCGGCTTTCTTCCTCGGCTGCTCGCTCTTCCAGGCGTTCTGAATATTCCTTTGCCACGTCCGTAGGATACGGCGCGGCGGGTGTTGGTGCCAGCATATTTTAAACTGGCTCCTGGGGCTGGTCGTCTTTATAGCCTTGCACCCGCCTGATGGTCGCTTTATCTGGGGCCTTTAAAACCTTTGCTTTTATTTCGCTGTCTCGCATGGCTAGGGTTAGGTCCATGTTGAGCATATTTATTGCTCGGTCGTCGTCTAAATCGAACCCATCGGCAACCCAGATTTCGTCTACTTCAAATTCTACAGTCCACTTGAACGACACGGGGACTTCCTTCGCTTTGCATTCTCCGTCGCAATCCTCGCAATGGTATGTGTCACACGTATCTGTTAGTTCGTAACATTGGTTTTCTACGCACCACTTAGCGGACGCATCCGCTGTAACGTCCTCGCTACCGCACACCGTGCAGATGATCTTGACTGGCTGGTTTGTCATAGCTTAGTCCTTCCAGAACAAAATGTTCACATCGCCTTCGGCTATGCCGAGCACATAGATGTCAGTTTTGTCATCCTCGTCTAGGCACCAATCTTCTAGATGTCAGTTTTGTCATCCTCGTCTAGGCACCAATCTTCGACGCATTTTTGTATCGCTACGGTTTTTGCGTTCTCTACGTCCTGGGCTTCTACAGCGTCTATCCATGTACTTCCGCCACTACCGGCTACGGTGCAAAAAACAGTGTAAGTTTGCATAGCTGTTACTCCCTTCCTGATTGCAGCGATGTACAGCAAGGCACCGCGTTGCCACGGCGCTATGCTCTAGGTCGCTATTGAATGAGGTCTAGCTCGCGGGCAACGCGCTCTATGGCGCTCCACTGGACTGTGTAGCACCCGGCGCGCACGGTTCCGTCTGCCGCTATGCGGTCTATGCGATAGTGGCCAAGCGTTGGCGCTTGTTCGCCGTTTGAGTGCCAGCACTCGCCGCGTTTCCGCACGATCTCGATAAAGCGAAATGCGCGCTTGCCGTCTTCAACCGGGAAACGCGCGCCCCATGATGTTTGGACTTCAGTCGGGTATTTTTCTTCCGGCCAGTTACGAAAACCTTTAAGGCGCAACAAGCAAGGAGCGCTAGAATTGTGAACTAGGCGGATGTTCTCACCGCGCAACCAGGCGGCTATGTTCTCCGCTTCGTTGTGCGCTAGCCCTCTGTGTTTCGTCATCGCCCTTTCCTCCAGTTCACCTCGTCCCAAACGATTAAGTTTGGCCTGGCTCCCGCCAACGGCTTGGCCGCGCGTGCTGCCTTGTTGCGAGCGATTGCAAACCGCAGCCGCTCTTGTTCATGCGCTATGTCTGCCCGCGCTTGCTCTAGCGTTCTGGTCGGGCGCAGCAAATACCCCGAACAGAACTGCTTGCCGCCGGTCATAGCGTCACTGCCATGACGGCTAGGGCTGCCGCCAACGTGAACAGAGTTGTGATCGCGGAGGACGTGATAACCATCGCCAGCCCAATTGCTCGCTCTTTGTGAATTTTCATTGTTGTTGCCTTTCCTGTCGCCTGTTGTGTAGGTCATGCAATCAACATATCCTACACGACCGACAAACGTTGTCTATATAAATCTCGATAAACCTAAAAATCTTGGAGAAACAGAACCTTGCAGCCACCCACATCAATAGCGCGCGGAAGCGACGGACGCCTGGCCGGACTGGCGCAGCTCACTGACAAGCAACGCGCTTTCGCCAAAGAGTATGCGCGTAACGGTGGTGATGCGGTGAATGCGGGAAGAGTTGCAGGCTATGCAGACCCAGAGGGTCACGCTTACGAGGTTGCTAGGCTTCCACATGTTCTTGACGCGGTTTACGCCGAGCAAGACTTATGGATAGCGGGGCTTATGTCCAAGGCATTGAAATCGTGCGAAGAAATCCTGGACCATCAAGGCAAAGGGCGGGACATAAAGGCGCTCAAGGTGCAGGTGACAAAGGCGCTTTTTACGCGGTCGGATCAAAGGCATAGGCAGCGCAAGGATGCCGAAGGCGGCAACAGCAGCGACCACATGGACAAAGAGAAGATCGCCGAGCTTCGACGGATGGTGGACGATTGGAAGGCCCAACGGGAGAAGATGGTGGACATTACGCCAACGCCAGTCGATTAAAGCTGTAACCTGTTGTTATCATTACCAGCCTACTGCCTGAATTAGGCAGTAGGCACCCCGCCCCTGGGGGGTGGCCCGGCGCCTGGCCTCAAAACGGCCGTAGGGCTCACGTACTAAATTGTAAAATTTCAAAATCCAGCGTTCCTGCAGGATTGATGCGGGATGTTGCATCCGACACGCCGGACAGGTAAATTTGATCCTCCAGGGCACAGCCAACCGAGGCCGAACCCCCGGAGGTAAACCGGCCCGACCCGCGTTCCCAATTCCGCGGGGATAGGCACAGCCCAACAGCCGCCGGGCTTGGTACCTAGTCTGCACGTATGACCCATCATGCGAGCTACTAGATCCGGGCTCGGCGGCAACCCTCTTTCTCTGACGGACGGATCAGCCTATGCGCCCACTCGATACTGATACTCTCGACCTGGCAGCCAAGCAGTACGCAGCGTGGTACGTGGCCGATATTGCTCCGTTCGATCGCGCGTTCGTGATGCAGGAGTTCTACAACTTCACCTTCAAGGACGAGTTCGGGTATCTCGTCGGCAAGATCCGCTCCCACCTGGGGCCAGACCCCGCGGCTGACTTCGATCTGGCGGTATCCGCTCTGGAACCTCGCAGCGATGAAGTGTTCCACGCTCTGCTGGAAGAGAAGCGGCCGGTCGGATACGCGCCGAAGGGGTCAGCATAAATGGCTGATACAACCCGCCTAAGCGCCGCAGCGAGAAATGGCGGATGCAACGGCATTGTCGATCTACTCGACGGCGCCGGCTCAACAATCAAAATTTACACTGGCACTCAGGCTGTAGACCCAGATACCGCCATAGGTGCCCAGGTCCTGCTTGCGACCCTGACCTTCGCTACGCCGGCTTACGGCGCTGCATCTGCCGGTGTGGCAACAGCCGGCGCCATAGCCTCGGATGTATCGGCTGACGCAACCGGCACGGCGACCTGGTTCCGAAAAGCAACGAGCGGGGGCACTGCGCATATCGACGGTAGCGTCGGAACCTCCGGCGCGAGTATGAACCTCAATACGGTTGCGATTGTCGCGGGTGCTACAGTGGCGATCACCTCGGATACGTTCACGATCCCACAGGGAGCGTAGACTGTGGCATCCGTATCAAATTCCGGGTCACAGACCGCAACGCTCGCGACAGAGCACGTCCTGGCGACCGTGATCACCGCCGGGCAATACCAGTGCGTGGTGGACGTGGCCAACTTGGTGCTCGGCGAAACCCTGACCCTCAAGATTTACGGCAAGGCCAGGACCGGCGACACCGAGCGGCTGATAAAGGAATACGGGGTTACTAATGCTCAGGACGAGGCACTGATCCAATTAGACCCAATCGTGAGCCCGCATCATCTCAAGTTCACACTTGAGCAGAACGGAGGCACCGGCCGAGCATTCCCGTGGGCGGTGTACGCCATTGACTAACTGGGCCGGCGCTCCAAAAACTGTATACGAAGCTCAGAGCGCCAACACCGCTGCCAGTAGCCACACCTCGGTGACGGCGGGCAATGCCGTCAAGGGGTCTTACGCTACCCTGATAGCCTCCACCGGGTTCAGGTACAGCGGCTTCTATCTTATGATTGGGCCGATTGACGCGGCTGCCGCCATAACAGGTTTAGTCGATATCGCCGTGGGAGCCGCCGCCTCGGAAGAGGTTATAGTTTCTGACTTCTACATCGAGAGTTACAACTCTTCCCACGTAAACTCCGTCTGCATATTTGTTCCGGTTGTCATCGCTGCCGGTTCCCGAGTAAGCGCCCGCGCTCAAGCGTCCACGAGCGGCGGGACGATAGACGTAGGCGTGATGGGTATTACCGGTGACGCCTACCTTCCGTCCGGCTACAGAAACTCCGTCGGCATGGGGGTGTCCGGTAGCCGTGGCTCGGATATCGATGCGGGTGCGACTGCGAATACCAAGGGGGCTTACACGCAGATTGTGGCCTCCACGTCCAACAGGATTGCAGCACTTATCCTGTCCGTTGGATCGTCGCTGAATAGTGCTCCGGCGGACGCGGATTTCCTGGTGGACATCGCGATTGGGGGCGCCGGTTCCGAGGTTGTGATCATACCGGATATTCTTGTGGTTTCAGAGAGCACCACGGTGTTTTTTCCTCATGCGATTGGACCTTTCCCGGTGAACATCCCGGCCGGCACGCGCATCGCCATCCGTTGCCAGAGCACGACGAACGACGCCACGGACAGGATAATGGATGTCGTGTTACAGGGTGTAGAGGTCTGATCGGCGCATGAGCGCGATCCGCTTTCTCCCGATCTACCAGCCGCCGGCGTCTACAGACGCCACCGGCACAGTAGATCAGACCGGCCCCGCGGCTACGCAATCTATTACTGGCACACACCCGTTTACAGGTACTGTGTCGCAATCTGCTCTCTCTGCGATACAATCCATATCCGGCTCTTCCATATCGAACGCTACGGGCTCTGTGGCGCAGGTAGCTCCGGTCGCCGTACAATCGGTAGCGGGTGCAGAGACATTCAGTGGGGCCATAGCACAAGCGGCCGCAGCCGCTGTGCAAGATGTTGCGGGCGGCTCTTCTCTTCCCGTCTCCGGCACTGTCGTTCAAGTCGGACCCGGGGCCCAGCAGTCCATTGCCGGGCAGAACTTAGCCACTGTTTTCGGAACAGTGTCAGCCGTTCTCGGCCCGGCGATACAGGCCCTAGTCGGCGCTGTCACCAATCCGCCTTTGCGCAATCTTAGCCACCGCAACCGCATTCATTCGATCGGCGTACACACGCTCCGCGGACAGCCTGAGCTGCCGCTGGGCGGCGGTCTGGTTATCAAAGAACAACCACTCCCCCTGCTGGCGGACAACCGCGGCGACGGGCTGCTGCGAATTGATACCGGCGACGGGTTCCTGCTGGTGAACGCCGATGGCTGATAACAAAAAGATTTCCGAGCTGCCTGTCTCCGCTGCTCCGGCCGACACCGATAACATAATCATCGGCGTGGCGGATCTGGCTAAGACCCTGACGATCGCCTTGTTCAGAACGTACTTGCTCAAGATTGGAGAGCTGGCAAATGCTGCATCGGTAGCTGATGCAGACAAACTGTTGCTGAACGTCTCCGGCGTTGCCAAGCGTGTTGACTGGTCTGTCTTGAAAGCAGACGCACAGTCTGGCGTGCAGGCGACCGATGCTGAGCTGACCGCGATCGCCGGACTGACTAGCGCCGCCGATAGGCTCCCGTACTTCACAGGGTCTGGTGCTGCCGCACTAGCGGTTTTCACTTCCGCTGGCCGCGCTCTGGTTGACGACGCAAGCGCGTCGGCGCAGCGCGAGACACTGGGATTAGTGATCGGGACCGACGTGCTGCCCGAGCTGTCCGTGGTCAGCCAGGCCGAAGCTGAGGCAGGTACGGCTACGACCGAGCGCGTGTGGACAGCCGAGCGTGTTAAACAAGCTATCGCTGCAATCGAACCTAGTGGTCTTGCTACACCGGATTTCACGTCGTTAGAGCAAACGGTAACTGTCAGCACGGACCTAAATGTCGCCCACGGGCTCGGGGCCGTACCGTCACTTTTCACCGTCGTGCTGAGATGTACCACCGCCGATTTAGGTTACGCGGTTGGCGACGAGATACCGTGGGGAAATGACGTAGGAAATGCGGCCTCCGTGGGCGCGACCGTCTACGCCAACGCGACTAATATTTCTATCATCACCGGCACGGCACTCGTAGTCATCGCGGTTACGGGGAATGTGGAAAACACGATAACGGTTGGCAGTTGGCGATGGGTTGCGAGGGCCTGGGCATGACAATTTTGTGGAAGGTGCTTGGGACTACGGATGTGCTATGGACATGATTTTGTTCCGCACCCCGGCCGGCGAAGAACTTGCTATTTCGCATGACGACATTGTTCAGATTTGGGCGGGGCAAAAAGCAAACGAAGTCGTCATCGTCCCTGTGGACGGCGAGACGGTCACTGTAGCCGGAGATTTCATCACGATAATGCGCGCCGTGTTCAACACTCTGGATGCTAGGCCAAGTGCTGTACCTACGCCGTCGCCCAAGCCGCGAGTGGTGAAGTGAAGAAGATCCCCTCCGGCATTGCCAATGCCATGCGTGTGCTGCAGATCGAAGAGGCGTCCGAGCACTTCCTGCCGTTTGCTCAGGCCGTCAACCCGGACCCGAACTTTCCAGACAACCCGGAAGCATCACGCTTCCAGGTGAAGCCCCACCACAGGCTGATCGCAGAAGCCCTGGAGGAAGTCGAGCGCGGGGACAACCTGCGGCTCATAATTTCCATGCCGCCGCAGCACGGGAAGAGCGAACAGATAAGCAGGCTGTTTCCCGCCTGGTTCATCGGCCGTAACCCGTGGCGAAATTTGATCTTCGGCACATACTCGCAGGACTTCGCAACAGACTTCGGCGCCCAGGTCCGCGCTATCATGCGCCACGAAAAATACGGATTGATATTTCCCCAAACTGTTCTGCGGAAAGACAGCACGGCCAAAGACTACATGGTCACGACCGCCGGGGGACAGCTTGCGTTCATCGGACGCGGCGGGGCGGGGACGGGGAAGCCAGCGGACTTGTTCGTCATTGACGACCCTATCAAAGACGACCAGGAAGCCCAGTCTCCTACGCTCCGAAATCAGGTCTACCAGTGGTTCACGAAAGTTGCGTACACGCGCTGTCACTCCGCGACTGCCATTATTATCGTCCACACCCGCTGGCACGAAGACGACTTGATCGGCCGGCTGGTTGACCAGAACCACCCGGATCATGACCCAGAGATTGCGCGGGACTGGAAGTACATCAATATCCCCGCCGTGGTCGAAAGTCCCGAGCTGGCGACTGCGCTAGGGATTGATCTTGAAGTTCAGACTGACCCTATCGTGGTCCGAGAGTTCGGCAGCAAGCCGATCGCCGCGCTGTGGAGCGACAGGTTTTCCCTGCGGCATCTCGCCAGCGCCAAGAGGCTGAACAAGACTGGCTTCGTGTCGCTATACCAGGGCTGCCCGACGCCCAATGACGGAGACTACTTCAAGCGCGAGTGGGTGCAATACTACAACCGGGAAGACCTGCCTGGCATGGCGGATATGAACATCTACGCGGCGTCCGATCACGCGGCCACGACCAAGAGCCATTCAGACCCCAGCGTGCTCGGGTGCGTCGGCGTGGACAAGGACGACAACATCTACATCCTGCCCGATCTGATCTGGGAGAAGATGGAAACCGACCGCACGGTAGAGGAAATGATTGCGCTGATGAAGCGCCGCAAGCCAAAGCTGTGGTTCGCTGAGAGCGACGTTATCAAGAAATCCATCGGGCCCTTTCTCCGCAAGCGTATGCAGCAAGAGCGCGTCTACACACCAGTTCTGGATATGCCAACGAAGCAGGCTGACAAAATGATGCGCGCCCGATCCGTGCAGGGCAGGCTGGCTCTCGGGACGGTATTTTTTCCACGGTTTGCGGGTTGGACCGAAAACGCTGTACAAGAGATGCTGAGATTTCCGAACGGGGCCCACGACGACTTTGTTGACTTCATGGCTTGGATCGGGATCGGCCTCGACAGCATTCGTGCGCCCGGCGTGTCGGGAGTTGCGAATGTTGACACTCCTACACGAGGGACATTCGGCTGGCTGAAGTGGCAGACACGACGGTCTGAGAACCAAAGAAAACTGAGGAACGCAGGATGGTAATGGACACGGAACAGCCGGCCACGGAAGAGGCCACGGGATCGCCTATTCAGCGAGACGAGCCCACACTAGGCCAAGCCCGCCGCCTGTTGGTTGAGCGCTGGAAGACAGACATTAAAGCCGCCAAGACGTTCTGGGAGGGCGACTTCAAGCGTATGAAGCGGGATATGAGCCTGGCGAAATTAGGCGCCGATGGGGAATGGGTGAAGGGCGGGAACTACACCGCCAACATTCTACAGCGTCATGTGAACCAGAAGGTCGCTAGCCTATACGCCAAAGACCCGAAGGCCACATTCGAGCGCGCGCCGCGCCTTGATTTTGAGGTCTGGGACGGCACTATGGAGAGCCTTGTATCCGCCCAGGCGTTAGCCGCAGCCGACCCTGAGAACCCTGTACCCATGCAACTCTTGCAAGATATTACACAGGGGGTGCAGCGCCGGAAGATGTTCGACAAAATCGGCGAGACCCTGGTTATTCTTTTCCACTATTTTCTCAAGCAGGGGAGCCACCGTTTCAAGCGGCAGGCCAAACAGGCTGTTCGCCGGGCGCTTGTGACTGGTGTTGCATACCAGGAGATCGGCTTTCAACGGCTGATGGAAAAGCGCCCGGAGATCACGGCGCAAATGGAAGACGTGACCCAGAAGCTAGCGGCTATCGAGACACTGAGTGCTGATCTGGCGGACGGCGTGTTGTCGGAAGACGAGGCGGGGGCGGAAGAGCTGCGTCAGATGCTGGCGGACCTGCAAAGCCAGGAAGAAATGGTTGTTCGGGAAGGTCTGGTATTCGATTGGCCTAAGTCCACTGAGATCATCCCGGACCCGAACACGCGCCAGATCGACGGCTGGATAGGGACCGGCTGGATCGTCCGGGAGTTCTCCAACATGACCGCGCAGGAGATAAAGGAAACCTGGCAGATTGACGTGACGCGAGGCGCCGAGGGCTCGACTGGGCAAGGCACAAATATGCCCGCTCAGCAGGAAGTCCCGACGCATGACGGGAACTCGGATCGAAAGGGTGGCGATACCAGCGCCAAGTTCACCGTCTGGAAAGTCTGGCATAAGAAGACAGGGCACGAATTTGTCATAGCCGACAATTGGCCGGACTACATCAAAGAGCCGGCAGCACCCGACATTACGTTGGAGCAATTTTTCCCGGTCCTATCGCTGCAATTCAACCCGGTCGAGGACGACCAAGACAAGCCAAAAGACACGAGAGTTTTCGGCCTGTCAGAGATCGAGCTGCTGCAAGACATGCAGAACGAGTACAACCGAGCCAGGCAGGGGCTGCGCGAGCACCGCCACGCGAACCGCCCCGGCTACGTGGCGGCGAGAGGGCAAATGGAGCCCGACGACAAAGCAGCTCTGGAAACTCACCCCGCGAACGCGGTTATAGAGATGACCCTGACACCAGGCCAGAAGATCGGCGATCTGATTGACGAGGTTCCAAAAGCAGCTATCGATCCGGCCCTTTACGATGTGTCGCCTTCGTTCGTGGACATACAACGGGTCGGAGGCTCCCAGGCGGCGAACCTGGGCGGTACAAAGGGCGACACAGCCACCGAAAGCACGATCGCCGAGGGTTCCCGCGTCGAGACCAATCAGTCCAACATTGATGACCTGGATGATTTCCTGACGGAGAGTGCGCGTTCCTCTGGCCAGGTGCTGCTGCTGAACATGACCCGGGACCAGGTGACAAAGATCGCTGGGCCCGGCGCCGTCTGGCCCGAGTTCACGGCGCAGGAGACCGCTGAAGAGATTTTTCTAACCATCAAGGCCGGCAGCTCGGGACGCCCGAACCGTCAGCTCCAGATCGCCAATTTTGAGCGCCTGGCACCCATCCTGCTGCAGATCCCGGGAGTTCAGCCACAGTGGCTGGCCGAGCAGGCTATTCGCAGGCTGGGGGACGATATTGACCTGGAAGACGCCATTCTGGATGGCCTGCCTTCGATCATCGCGGCGAACGCCGCGGCTACCAATCTCAACCCGGGCGGTCCCGGCGATGCCAAGAGCAAGGGCACAGCCGACGATCCCAACGCCCAGGGCGGCGCGGGAGCGCAGAATGCCCCTAATCCCCAGACCAATGAAGGCGGTCCCCAGGCCGCATTTCCGGCCGCTGGAGGCGGGGGGCAAACAGCTATTTGACTATCGTGTCGGAAGTTGAGAAAGTTATGATCCTACAGCATCGTCGTGAGACGACGCAGCCCATAGATGGAGACGCTAAAGATGACCGAAGCCTCGTCAGCTTCGGAAGAGGAAGTTCTGGCGGCTGCCGGCAGTACCCCCGCTGAAAAGGCGGATGCCGGCAGCGCCCCGGAAACATCCTCTTCGGAGCCCTTGGACGCTAATGACCCAGCAGGTTCGTCCGCTGCTGATGGCCCCGAGGCCGAGCCGGCCTCGACAGACGCTAAAGGTCCACAGACCCTTCTTGAAGCCGTTGAGTTGGCTTCAAAGGGCGACAAGGACGCGGCCCCGTCACCCGCAGAGAGTGAGAAGGAAGGCGAAGCCGCCAAAGACGCTGAGCAACCGGGTAAGACCGAGGGCAAAGCTGAAGACGGCGAAACGGAGGAAGAGCCTCCGCCTTTCCATGAACACCCTCGCTGGAAGGCGCTTGTTTCCCAACGTGATGAATTGATCACGGAACGGGATACGTTCAAAGCCGAAGCTGAGGCTCACAAAGAAGATCACGAGGCGATCACTCGTCTCAACGACTTCATGACGAGCCAGCAAATTTCGACGGAGAACCTGAACGAGCTTCTTCAGATTGGCGGGTTACTCAGAAACGATCCGGTCAAAGCACTGGAGGCAATTCGTCCAACGTACGAAAAGCTTCTGGCTCTCACCGGGGAAATTCTTCCCGAAGATCTCAAGCAAGCGATGGAAGCTGGGCATATCACCGAAGACTACGCGAGACAGCTCGCCCGTACCCGAGGTACGGCGCAAGTTGAAACAGCTCGCAGTCAGCGGATATCTGCCACGCAACAAGAGGAAGCCACGGCACGCGATCAAGCGGCAACGCAAGGCGCGTTTCAAGCGGAGGCTAATTCTTGGGAAGCGGCATGGAAAGCGTCAGATCCTGATTACTCGCTTAAACGGGACCGCATGTACGAAAAGGTCGAACTGGCGATTTCGCGAAAGCAGTTTTCTGAAGACCCAACCAAGATCCGCGCAAAGCTCGATGAATTGCGTGGGACTGTGGAGAAGGAACTTAGGGCTCTGCGTCCAAAACCGAAATCAGTCAACTCCAACCCTGCCGGCGGCGGTTCTACAGCAAACACCACGACTGCACCCAAAACGCTCCAAGAAGCAATGGAAGCTGCGGTCGGCGGTTAAAACGCCATCAGGAGTAGACCATGCCGTTTACAGCACAAGAACTGAACAACATCGCTACGGCCGCTTTGGACTTCCACCTAAAGGGTGCAGTTCACAAGCAGTCCATCCAGGACAAGCCGTATCTCCGCCACCTGAAGAGCAAGCAGAAGACGTTCCCAGGCGGCAAGGAAAAGATCACGAAGCGCGCCAAGGGCGACTACACCACGACCCTGCAGGGCTTCGAGCACGACGATCTGGTCACGTACGCGAACCCCGCAAATCTCAAGCAGGCGGAGTATGTGTGGAAGGAAGTCCACGCCGGTATTCAGGTCACGATGACCGAGCTGAAGAAGGACGGCATCTCCGTCGTTGACAGCATGAACGGCGCCAACACCGTCGAGCACTCCAAGCGTGAGATGACCGCTCTCGCCAACCTGCTTGAAGACAAGCTGGACGACATGTCGGAGGGTTACTCCCGAGGCATGAACGAGATGTACTGGCGGGACGGTACGCAGGATGCCAAGCAGTCACCCGGCACGCGCTCAATCATCCTGGACGACCCGACGACCGCGACGATTGTCGGCGGTATCGACCAGCAGGCTAATACGTGGTGGAGAAACCGTGCTTCCCTGGCTCTGTCCACGGCAACGCCGAGCGACCTCGTTATCATCAACACGCTGACAACCGAGCGTCGGCAGCTTCGCCGGTACGGTGGCCGTCCGACCGTTGCCTATTGCGGCTCGGAGTGGCTGGACGCAATGGAGGCAGAAGTTCGCGCCAAGGGCTCGTTCACGGATAAGGGCTTTTCTCGCGAGCAGCGGATCGACGTGGGTATCTCTGATATCGATCTCAAGGATATCGGCTTCATCTACGACCCGACGCTCGATGATCTCGGTCTGACCAAGTACTGCTTCGTGCTCGACACCCGTACGCTGCATCCTATGGTCATGGAGGGCGAGGACGACAAGACGCACGCCCCCGCGCGGCCCGAGGACAAGTACGTGCTGTACCGTGCCACCACTTGGACGGGCGGCTTCGTGTGCTGGCAGCGCAACGCCAACGGCGTCTATTCGATCGCCTAATGTGTAGGAAGTAGCGGGTCTCACCGGCCCGCTACTTCCTACACCAGAAATTCAGAAGGAAGACACGCATGTTCAAAGTCGTTGATAAGACACTAAGCGCGGCGCTCGCTGCCTCCGGCACAACTACGTTCAGCTACCCTGCTGGGACGGATGAAGACAGCTTTGCCGGCTTCGGTCACGTCGCCATCGCCATCGGCAATGTTATGACGAGCCCCACGGACTTCACGCTCACGTTCGGTTCGGCCTCCATCACGTTCACTTACGCTGCCAGCAAGACCACAATTCCTGCAGGGTCCGTCGTTTCCCTGCAGCTCAATCTGCCGGGTGAGGATGACCGAACCCCGACAGCAACGGTGGATCAGCCTGGTGTCTCCATGTTGGGCTTAGTCCGCGTTGACTTGGGCAGCCCATTAACCCTGGATGTTGACGGCATCGCCGCTGCTCAGGCGGTTGCGGGCGCCGGCAATCTTACCCTTAACGGTGCCCTGGCATCCGGCGGGGCGGTTGATCTGGTATCCGGAGCGGGTGGTTCCCCGTTCGGCCGAGGCGTCGAGATTGACAGCTCAGGAGCTGGCGATACGACGCAGACGGCGACAGTCACGGGCACAGACTATCTCGGCAACGCAATGTCAGAGGTAATCGCGTTTAATGGCACCACTGCCGTTGCAGGCAAGAAAGCATTTGCCACGGTTACGCAGGTAGCCATTTCGGCGGCTCTCGCCGGCAATGCGACTTGCGGCACAACTGATGTGCTCGGGTTGCCGTTCTACCTCGGCACCGTGGATGCCCCCGTGATCGAGCTGGCCGACAATGCAACAGCCACCGCGGGAACAACGGTTGGCGGTGTGGATGCCGCTGCGACCACGACCACGGGCGATGTTCGGGGCACCTACGACCCGAATAGCGCGTGCAATGGCGCCATCAACTTCGCTCTGTACCTCGCCGTAAGCGATCCGACCTACCTGGGCGTCACCCAGGCGTAACCTTGAATACTGAGAGCGCTATTCAAGCATAGCGCTCTCAGTAACGCTTTTTCACGGCTAGTTATCGTTTTTCACGGAGTACCCGGATGACGTTCAAGACTGTTGAAGCCCTATTGAGCGCAAACGTGGCGGCAAGCGGTACGCTTACTCTGCCGTACCCAAGTGGCTCCGTTCAGGCGGACTTCGACCCCGCGGCCGATCACGCCGCTGATATCGCTGGGGGGTTGCTCAGCTCTGCCGTCAGTGACTTCTCTCTCACGTTCGGCGCCAGCAACATCACTTTCACCAATGGCGCGTCCAACTTCACGCTTCCGTCTGGTCGCGTCCTGCGCGTGCAACTGGAAGAGTTCACGCCGGACATTGTTGGGGCTGACGTGGGGTTCACCAATCTGGACCTAGGCGCCTCCGGCGAGCTGGGCTCGCTCGATCTGTTCCCCTCCACGGCTTCCAAGGGCAAGCTGGAAGTCAAGGCCGCGGACAGCGCCGGCAATACTACAACCACGGTCACTAATGCCTCCCAGGCTGGTGCGCGCACCTACACCATTCCAGACGCTGGTGCCAGCGCTGAGTTCGTCATGGGTGCAGGCGCTCAGACCGTTGCCGGTGTTAAGACGTTCAGTGCTCCGCCGGTTACCCCTGGATTGACAGGCGCGGCTGCTGTCCCGCTGGCTTTGCGTAGCGCCGCAGCCCTGCCTGTGATGACAAAAGTTCCGGCGCCCGGCGCTGGTACCGACACCGAAACTCTGACCGAAGCCGAACTTCTGGGGCGAATTTTCGTCCAGACGCCGACCATAGCCACGACACTCACCACACCGACCGGTGCTGAAATCTCTACTGCCGTGGGTGCGGGGCTGGCTGTTGGCGACAATTTCTTGTTCACGGTTATCAACTTAGGCGGTGCCGGCGATGACGTTACCTTTACGGCCGGTGCTTCCGGCGTGTCCGTTGTCGGTGACGCAGTGGTTCGACCGGTTGCAGACGCCGGCACAGAAGGTACCGGTTGCGGCACATTTCTTCTTCGCAATTCCGCTGCGGATACGTGGATTGCGTACCGAGTAAGCTAACCACTTCAACCTGCACAACAGGAGCTAACTATGCGAATGTACAATTGCCACGTCCGGCTGGGGAACACGACCACGAGCGAAGTCCCTAAGTTCGGTGTATCGGCCGCGGAGATCATTCTTCTTCGACACGTCCATGGCGCCGAGAGCGTTGTGAAGATCGAGCCTAAGAATAGGGCCACCGCATCTCATTCTGCCATGCGGGCCGACCTGCGGTCCAAGTACGAACTTAGCGAGCACAAGCGCGGCATGGTGGACAGCTTATTCGGCCCGCCCCACATGCCGCTCCCGGAGAACCTGAACGCGGATCAAGAGGCGGCTATCTCTGAAGCCGTTGCCGCCAAGGAAGCCGAGGAAGATAACCGGCGAGCCGCGAACGACGCCGAGGTTGACCGGCGCGTGAAAGAAGAGATGGCGAAGCTGGAAGCCGCACAGAAGAATGAAGATAACATCGCCAAGGTGAACGACCCAAGTAACGGCGTGTTGACCCAAAAGGAAATCGCCGAGCGGGAAAAAATTCGTCTGGCGAAATTCAATCTCAGGTTCAACAAGCCGAGCGAGGAAGCTGACGGCGCCCAAACCGCCGAAGCGTAACTATGGCGCGGGGTGTTCGCGTAGATGAATTGGTGCGGCGCCTCCGGCTTGAGACAAGCCGGAGCGCTACTGCCGTTGCGAACGCCGACGAGAAGGCCAAACTGGTAGAGCTACTTCGCCGAACGCAGGACTTCTACTACGAGGACTATAACTGGCCGTTTCTCGACGTAATACGCCCCGTATCCCTGGTCAAAAATCAACGCTTTTATGCCCTGCCGTCAGACCTTCTTGTTGAGGGCGTTCAACAGCTCTGGGTAAAGAACGGCTCGGTATATGATCCCATAGAGCGGGGCATCACATTCGAGAACTACAACCAGTTCGACAGCATCAAAGGAACTGCCGCGACGGGGACCGTGACTGTCACGGGTGGGACTTCCGATCCTGGCGTTGACGAGATCACGTCGATCACCGTCAACTCGGTGGAGGTCCTAACCACCGCCGTAGATCACACCGGGGACAATACCACTACGGCCACCGCGATAGCAGCCCAGATCAACACAACTGTTAGCTCGCCCGAGTACACGGCCACGTCCAGTGGGGCGGTCGTTACGATCTCGTCGTCAGTCACAGCGGGGGCCGGCGCGAACACATTCGCCGTTGCGTCAACCGTGGGCGGGACAGTGACGGTGACAGATGTTGCTCTAGCTGGTGGTGTGGACGCGGACCAATCCAGCAACCCGCTGTCTTGGGAGATCATGGAAGACGACGAGACAGACGCCGTGGCGATCGAAATCTGGCCGGTTCCGTTCGAGGCGGACATTATCTACATCACCGGAAAGAGGGTGCTCAAAGCATTCTCCGCTGACGCAGATGTAGCGGACCTGGACGACACCTTACTTGTCTTGACTGCAGCCGCCGAGCTGCTGGCAAAATCAAAATCTGAAGACGCAAAGATTAAAGCCAATGCAGCGCAAGCGCGTTACGTGAGGTTGAGGGGGCGCTATCAAGTAGGCTCACGGCCCATTCAGTTGCGCGGGCCAGCGCCGGGCGGAACGCCACACGGCGTTACCGTTCGCGTCAAGCGGTGATAAGACGTGTCGTACGTCTCCATTGATGATTTCAAACTCGGCATGGATACACGGAAGCCCAGGGTGTCGGGTGTTCCAGGCTCCCTGATCGAGTTGAAGAACGGGCACATAACCCGCGGCGCGCATATAACGCGCATGAAAAAATTCGTTTCAACCTATGCGCTCCCGGCAGCGAAAACTTTCGGTTTCCACGGCCAGGGCCAGAACCTGTTTGTGTTTGGCGGGCTGGCCGAACCCGTAGGTCTGCCGGCCGGAACGACGTACCAACGTCTGCAGCACAAGACCACTCCCACCACGGAGATCGCCAAAATTCTCGATACGGAGAATTTCGACGGTAAAATTTACGCCATCGCGGAGTTCACGGACGGCAACGTCTATCACTATTATGACGGCGCCCGCGTGACGGACTGGGATGACCTGGCGTCCGCAATTTCAAACAATGACACGGTTGCCGCGGCTCTATCGACACGGATTGATCTGGACCCGATGTTCGACAGCTCTGTCGCCGGTTCCGTCGTAACGATTACAGCCGCTACGGCTGGTGTCCCTTTTACAATAGATGCGACGGCACAGAATTTCGGAACCGTAGACGACCAGCTTATCACCCTGGCGGAAGTGACGCCGAATAACTCCGGTATCGCGGAAGTGAAAGCCGCTGGCTCACTCACGGTGACAGGGGGGAGCGCCGGAACCGTCTTCACGGGCTCCGTAACACTAGCAAGCGGGGCCTCCGGGTCGGTTGATACTATCACGGTCAATGGTGTCGATATACTGGGTGCTAGTGTTCCCTTTAACACCAGTCTGACGCAGACGGCCGCTGACGTAGCAGCCCAGTGTACAACCTTCAGTTCGTCTCCGGATTACACCGTCACGTCGTCTGGAGCTGTCGTCACTATCAAGTCGCTGATAACCGCCGCCCCCAGCCCGAATGGTTTCGTAGTTGACGGGACATCCACAACTATAACTCTAGGCAGCAAAGTCAATTTGACGGGCGGCGTCTATAACGCGCTGACAGCTCTGACTGTTGACGGCGTGTCAATCATCAATAGCGAAGTGGCGTTCAACAGCGATGATGCCCAAACCGCAGCCGACATAGCAACCTCGATCAACGCTAAGACAAGCAGCCCGAACTACACAGCTCTGGCAACCGGAACCGTCGTGGCGATTTCGGCTGTTGCGGGGTCCGGCTCTACTCCGAACGGGTTTGTTGTTTCTCGCTCGGTTGTCGGTGATATGACAGCGGGCACCGCGAATATGGCTGGAGGTTCAGCCGCCACCGGGCAAGTAAAACAGCAATGGACGGCAACGGTTTCGGGGACCTTTGAGGCGGTGGATGTTTTCACCATCACACTTAACGGGGAAGGTTTCACAGTTACGGGCAACGCAACGGGCACCGGCACGACCGCTGTAACTTGGAAGAAGAAAGTCTATGTGACCACGCTCAGCTTGTTATTTTTCTGCGGCCTCAATAACCCCACTGTCTGGGTGCAGGTTCCTGACCCCGCCGTAGCCTCGCAGACCGGAGCGGGCTTCATCAATTTCTCCAGCCAGGATAGCGGGTCTGAGGTTCTAACAGGGACCGGGGTTTATCAGGGTAACATCGCCGTTTTCTCGGAAGCTGTATCGCAGATCGAGTTCGTGGATGTTGACGAAACGGCGAACGCGCACCTGCACACGGTAAAAAATACAGGCACTCGGGCACACAAGAGCGTCGTGCAGTTCGGCAACAACGATCTGTTCTACCTGGACGAGGTAAGCGGCGTCCGATCCCTCCGGGCGAGGGACAGCTCTAACGCCCCGGAGACGGACGATGTGGGGACGCCGATCGACAGCCATATCCTAGCGTACCTAGAAACGATTACGGACCAGCAGGTGATAGATAGCGTCGGCCTGATCGCGGAGGAAGGTCGGTACTGGCTAGCTATCAATGAGCGCATCTACGTCTACACGTTCTTCAAAAACTCGAAGATCAGTGCCTGGTCATTCTACGAACCTGGCCTTGGCCAGATAGACGAAATGGTGCGGATTAGAAAAAACATTTACGTGCGCGCAGGAGACACGATTTATCAGTACGGCGGCAGCGCTGGCACGACGTATCCAGGCGCCGCGGAGACCCCCATATCTGTCAAATTGCCGTTTATGGATCTAGGCAAGGCCGGGCACGAAAAAACGCTGGACGGTTTTGGCATGGGCGCTCTCAACGAATGGGACATTGAGGTGCTGCCAGACCCCGACGACGAAACCAAGAAGGGCGCGCAGTTCACAGTCTCCGGCACGACATACCCAGACGACAAAGTGGGCGGTCAGTCTATGCGTACAACCCATTTTGCTATGGATCTTTCGTGCTCCGCCGCCGGCAACGCGGAGCTGTACAATCTGGTCTCCTTCTACACGCTGGACGAGACCGATTGATGTTCAGAATAGGCCCATACGAGAAGGAAGCCGTTCTCCATATATGCTCGAATTTGCGCCCCCAGGACGAGCGGGAACTAGCCTGCACGAACGAGAATTTCAGCCCTGAGTTGTTGGCTATTAAGTGTATGCTTTTGAAGGACTTTCTTGCTGTTGCCTACGACGGCGGAGAGCCGGTGGCCGTGATCGGGACCATGAAGATCCACCCCACCTTGTGGGCGGCTTACATGTTTGCGACCCCCAGGTTCCCCGTGATAGGCTTGCCAATGACGCGGTGGACGCGCCGGGTCTACATTCCAGCCCTGCGGGCGCTGGGAGCCAAGCGGATCGAGGCACGCTCGATAGAGGGCCACACCGAGGCCCACCGCTGGATGAAAGCAGCCGGAGCCAAAGAAGAATGTCCAGTCCCATGCGTCGGCATGGGCGGGGAGAATTTTGTGCAGTTTGTGTACCTGTGGGAAGAGGATAGCCGCTAATGTGCTTCATGGGCGGAGGCGGACCAGATCCGGCTGAGACAGCTCGTCAGCAAGAGATCGCTAGGGCTGCCCGCGTCGAGGAAGGCACGCAGTCCATCAATGAGCAGTTCGCGAAGTTTGATGACCCGTTTTTTGAGGGGATAGAAAAGAGCGCGCTGGACTTCTTCAATCCGCAAGTCACCGACCAGTTCAACAGTACCCGGGAAGCTCTTACGAAGAGCCTGGCCCGAAATGGAAATCTGGACGGAAGTGTCGGCGCTAGAGGGCTCGGGGACCTAACCAAGGCTTTCACAACGGAGCAGGCGAACGTCGGTGAGAAAGCGCTTAATATATCCAGAGACGCGCGAGCCAATGTCGAGAAGAACCGTGCAAATTTGATCCGGGATTTATCTGGTACGGCGGACCCGTTTGCTGCTGCTAATGCTGCCGCTGCATCGGCGGCTGCCCTTTCCAGACCGCCCGAGTTTTCGCCTATCGCCGATCTGTTCTCTAAATTTATTGATATCGGCGCAACGCAGGTTGTTGGGGCGAACCGCGGCTTCAAGAACCCAGCCAGCACTTTGTTTGGCTCGGGTTCCTCCGGCAGCACAACTTTTGTGCCTTGATGAACCATGTGTGACCCAACCGGCATCACTCCACTGATGATTAGCCTGGCCCTGACAGCGGCCAGTACCGCGTTGTCGGCGCAGGCTGCAAAAAAGGTGGAGAAGAAGCGCAATAATGCTATCAGCGCAGAAACCGCGCGGCAGGATGGGTTGCAAAAGCGCAGCATCGCCGCGCTTAAAAACACGCAGGAAGAGTTCACCCCAGAGAAACAGCAAGAGGGGATAGACAGAGCAGGGGAAGAGCGCTCGCAGCGCTTGCTGGAGAATACTGTAGGGAGCACGGACACAACGTCGAGCCTGACCGGCAGCGCCCCAAAGATCGTGCAAGATACCGCCGCTCAGCAGCTCTCCAAGGGACTGGCTGAAGGTAAGGGATTTGCCAAGCGTCTAGGAAAGGCCGGAGCTTTTGGCGAGCAACAGTTCGGCAATAACATTCGTCTTGGTCGCCTGGGTGAAGAAATCAACAGGTTCGGGCGAGACAGTTTTAACAGCGCTCAAATTCTGCCGACCGAACTAGCCGGCGCGAACCAAGCGGGCGCTAAGCTCGGGTTCTTCGCGGACACGCTGGGCGCCGCCGGTTCGGCGTTTAACGCGGCTAGCGCGACTAGCGGCGGCGGGGCTGGCTCGAAACTGTTCGCGCCGGGGAGACCATAAATGGCACAGCGTTTAGGAAACCCTTTTCAGGCGCAGACGCAGCTCGGGCAGTCTATATCGAATTTGGGCGCCGCAATTTTTGGGGGTCGGCAATCCCCAAGCGAGATAGAAAAACAAGATGCAGAGACAGCGCTGCTACGAGCGCGCACTAATAGTTTGGAGAACAAGGCGAGACTGGATGCGGCGGCACTAACCGGTCAGCAGACTATCGCCACTCTACTCGGGCAGGTGCCGGATCAGAGGCGAGCGACGGTGGCTCCGGTCGTGGACCCTGGTGTTGCCGGCCCTGCCCGGGCACTCGCCGCCACCGGAGCTGAGAACATCCGCGGTGACGCGCGACAATCACTAGGCGATCTGCCGGCAAAACTAGCCTCTGCTGGTGCGTCATTTACGGACAGCCCGGATAAGCTGGCTGACCTGTTTAGGTTCATGCAGGCCAACAGCCCTGGTGTGTCGGACAACGATGTTATCCGCGCGGCTGCCGGTGCTGGGACGTTTATCGGCAAGGATCAGGCTGCTAGCTTGCCGGGCCAGGATCGCGTGCGCGCTGATAACGTGGCCGGTGACATTGCTGTCAACGACGCTAAGCCGCGCACTCTGTCTCAGGTTCAAGCTGAGGCTTTCAATAGATTAGACCCGGGGACGCAGGCTACCACGGTCGGCCCGTCCCTCACGGAAGTACAGGGCAGCTTCGCGAACAAGAACGTGGATAACATTGATGGTCTATCACCCGCGAACCAGAGCTTTATAAGCGCGCAACCAACAACTCCGGCACCGCGCAATTACGCCACACCTGATGGCGCTCGCGGCATAACCCGTGATGGTATAACAGACGCGCAGACAGGTGCAGAAATTCCGCCCGGCTCTTCTGTCTTCAGCGGCCAGGTGCAAGCTGGTGATGCCGGTAGCCTGGCCGGCACAGACGACGCTGAGAACAGAAAGACCAGGGCAGGAGTTTTCGAGGGCCGTGTAAAAGCAAAGCAGGCACTCGGGATTATCGGCGAGCTAGATCAAATAACAGCCAGAGACGGAGCCGCCTTGGCGCTGGGAGGGATAGGCGGTATCGCAGCGCGCGTCAGTGGTTTGCGTAGCCAAGCAGAGGCTCTATTTAAGGCCGAAGGTGTGGCTATTGAGACCACACTTGACCAGGAATTGTTTGCAGATCAATTGCAGGCTCTGGGGGCTCGCAGCGCCGAAGCCAAGTCAGCTATTATGGACCTGGCATTCTCAATTGCCACCGCTCGCGAAGGCGGGCGCTTGACGGACCAGGATATCGCGCGTGCTCTTGAGACACTAGGCGCCAGCTATAGCGACCCGGCATTGTTCCGCATTGCGCTGAGACGCACCGCAGAAAGAATTGTTCGGGATGAGCAAATAACACGGCAAACTGTTTTGGAAAGTGTTGCCAACAACCCCAACGCATTCCCCAACATTCGGTCTCTCACGGATCTGGCTAACCCAATGGGGGTGGACCCAGATCAAACAAGAGCCGACCGGGTGCCAGACGGCGGTAACAGCGGAGTTATCACCCTGGAGGTAGAGCGCGGACCTGACGGAAAACTACGAGCTTTGCCAAAATAATGGCCCGGTTTCGGATCAAAACGCGGTCGGGCCCAACCGTAGAAATTGGTGCGCCCGATGACGCCACACCCGAGGAACTCGCAGAGCTGGCGGAAAGCGCCGCGGCCGAGAGTATGAACCTCAAACCGGCGGGGGGAGAGCCCACTTCGTTCGCCGGTATTCCCGAACCAATTAAACCGCCGCGCGAGCTACCTGAACAACGAACCTTCAGCGTGCCAGAGACGCCGAGGATGAACCCAATTCTAAGGCAGATGATACCTGGTGCCAATTTAGTCGGCGAAGAGACGGCCGCGGGTCTAAACCGGACCTTGCTGGGCGCCGGCAGAAACGCCGTCGTTGGCCTGGGGCGGCTGCCATTTGATCTGGTGACAGACCCGCTGGGGATAACGGACAACAAGGGAGAGCGGTTGTCTCGGTTGATCCCCACAGTCAATACCGAGCCCACCAGCGTTTTCGGTCAGGATGTTGACATCGAAAAAATGGGACAAGACGTTCTGCCGTTCCTGGTCGGCGGTATGTCCGGCGCACGGGGTGGGCTGAAAATAGCGGGCGAGGGGGCGGGTCTTCTCAAGAAGGGTTTGGCTGCGCTAACCGGGGCAGCCGCGGGAGATGCGGCTGTCGTAGATCCGTCGCAAAATGCCGGCACGATTGGTGATCTTCTGAAGCAGATGTTCTCGGTGGACACCCCGACAACTCGGCAACCGGGTGACAACGCGGCTACAACACGGCTGCGACAGGGTGTTGACGCAGGAGCCGCCGGGATTGCTCTCTCGCCACTCGCTACCGTCGCTCGGGGCGCTGGTAAGGTCACGAACCTGGTTCGGAAGAATTTCACCAAAGCCGGCCAGGAAGATATCGTCGGCCAGGGCCTGAAGGCGGTTGTCGAGGAAACCGGCGGCAACGTGAAGCAGACCATCAAGAATATTGACGACACGCAAAGCCAGACTGCCGGCACCGGGTTCAAGCCGACAACAGCCCAGGCGTCGAACGATACAGGGCTGATCGGCTTGCAGCGGGATCAGATTGCTACTGACCCACTGCTGGCAAAGCGGACAGGCGAACAGGACCTCGCCATATCACGGCAGGTTGAGGACGTGACCGGCCCTGCCGGTGACAGCGCCGCTCGCCGGGCAGACGCGGCGGTAGCCCAGGACAAGCTGCGGGCGATAAACGAGGGTAAAACCAAAGCAGCCGAGGACGCCGCCGGTACGGCGGAGCAAGCTACCAAGAGAGCAGAAGATACCCTGTCCGGTGAGAAAGAGGCGTTCGGCGATCTGCGAGGGACTGGTGCCGCCGAAGACGCTAGCGCGACCATTGACGATACCCTGTCCGGTGAAGTCAAAACCCAATCGGCCAAGAAGCGCCAGAAGTTCAACGCGATCGATCCCGCCGGCACCGTGGAGGTGCCAGAGAGCCTGGACGCGCTCAGCCAGGCCGCTGACGATATCTTACAAGACGTTGGCCGGCTCGCCGATGGTGACGCCGTACCGTCCAGTGTGCTGCAAGATATCAAGCGCCTCGTACCGGAGAGCGCGGCCGACGACGCCGCCAAGGGCGCCGACGACGCGGCCGAGGAAATCCCACCACTGACATTCAAAGAGTTGCAGGAGCTGCGCCCACGTCTGTCGGATGCTATTCGCCAAGCTGGGGATCAAGGCAAGGGCAAGCTGGCGGAGAACCTGTCCAAGCTGAAGGACGTTGTAAGCGACGAAACAAAACGTCTGGCAGCCGAGGGCACACCCGCTGGTGCGCGCGCCAAGGAAGCCAATCGGTTTTTCAAAGACGAGTTCGCGCCGAAGTTCCGTCAAGGGGAGGGGGAGAAGTTCGCTGCATCCGTGCGGAAGGGAACCAACGTCCCGACGCGCACCGCCACCAAGTTCATCAAGCCGAACAACCAGGGTGGCAGGGAGAGCGCGCAGCAGCTCAAGCGTATTCTAGCCGATGCCCCGAACCCGCAAGCAGCGGAAGTAAAGGTGCGCGAATATTTTGTTGGCCGGCTGGTGGAGATGACAGCCGGCGACGTGAGCAAGGCGAAAATCACTCGGTTCATCGAGCGCCACAGCGAAGCGCTGAAAGAGTTCCCGGATGCCCGCCAAGAACTCTTCGCCATGCGTAACCGCTTCGGCAAGAGTGAGAAGGCCGTGAATGAAGCAGACGCGGTGCTGAAGAAAGCGCTCGCCGATCAGAAGGAAACGGCGCAGAGCGTGAAGGACATGGCGGCTACGCGGTTCTTCATCGAGAAGGACCCGGTGACTGCCGTAAACCAGATTATGAAATCCAGCAACCCGGAAGTGGAGATGCGTAAGCTGCTGCGCGAGACGCGCGCCGATCCAACCGGCCAAGCCCGGAAGGGCGTGCAGGCCGCTATCGGTGAGTGGTTCCAGCAGACTGCACGCAACACGGCCACCCCGGAGAACTTCGGTCAGGTATTCCGGGCGGACGCTGACAAGTTCAGCAAGCTGATGCGCGAGGGCAGCCCGAGCCGTGCCGCCCTGGAACAGGCGTTTACACCCGAGGAACTAGTCACCCTGGAGAAGGCTCGAAAGCTGCTGCTGATCCAAAACCGGGCTACGGTTCCCGGGCGCAGCGGGGCCGCGGGTCTGGCGGACGCGGCAGCCATTGCCGATCGGGGCCGCATCTTCTCTGCCGCCCTGTTTGGCATCGTTAAGGGTCGGGGTATCTTCACCCTGTCCAAGCTGGGCCTGCGGGCCACGGGGCAGGACCCTGTGAAGGCGTCTATGGACCTGCTGAGAAAGGCCCTGCTGGAGCCTGATCTGGCTAAGGCCCTGATGAAGAGGGTGGACGATAAGCCAGCCCTGGAGCGCCTAAACGCCTTCCTGGGCTCGAATATTGTGTCTGAAGCAGGCCCGGACGACGAAGAAAATTAGCTAGCCCACGATTTGGGGGTTGGTTTCCTGCTGTCTGTTCTGTAGGATATGTAGGAAGATATTAACCGACAGGAGACGACATGCGTATTGCCCTAGCGGCTCTGTTCCTGCTGTTCACCAGCCAGAGCGTCCAGGCTCATGCGCCTGTTTGCGCCGATCGGAAGACTGTCATTACCCATCTAGCCGAGAAGTATGGGGAGACGGTGGTTGCGATCGGTATTGATAGCAAAGGTCGTTTGGTGGAAATGCTCGTTTCTGAAGACGCAAGGACATGGACGATACTGTCTTCAAAGCCGGGTGAAAACATAGCGTGCGCTCTAGCGATCGGCGGGGACTGGCAAAAGCTGAACCCTAAACCTATGGGTACGGAACTGTAAAAATGCAGCAGAGTGTCTTAGAGCAGGCGGGTAAGGCCGCGGACGTAGCATTGATACCGGCAGTCGTCTTGACATTGATTGGTTGGTTGCCGGTCGCAACTGGAGTTCTGACATTCATCTGGGCGGCGTTCCGAGTATACGAGCTGAAGACCATTCAGAGCTGGCTACGCCGCCGAAAAAAATCCTGATCCTCTATTTTACCGGAGCCGGTATTTGAAACACGTTCTTGACGAGAACCTGCGCCAGTTTGCGACAGACGCCCAATGGGAAAAGCTGAAATCGTACGCCGAGCACGGGTCTGATCGGGCAGCGGCTAAAGCTCTCGGGAAAAGTAAGAACGCTGTTTTTTCTGCACGCCACGCTGTTCTGGCTAGAGCGATTAAACACGGCTACTCCCCCGACCACGATATGGTTCACGCACTGCCGGACGGATACCGCCTCAAAGGCACGTCTACTCTGTATGACAGCAAGACCGGCGAACCTAAAATTCAGTGGGTTAAGTCGGAAGCGGACAAAGAACGCCAGGCAGAAATCTTCCGCGAAGTCGTTGAGGCACTAGCCTCCGGCCTGCCACGCGTCGAACCGACAGACGGTCCAAGCCATCTTCTCAGTAGTAATTTAATGAGCTGCTACCCGGTAGGGGATCATCATCTTGGAATGCTGTCGTGGGATAAAGAGACGGGCGCCAACTACGACTTGAAGATCGGCGAAAATCTGCTCGTTAGGGCTACTGATTATTTAGTGCAATCAGCGCCGGCCTGCGACAAATCCACTGTCGTCTTCCTGGGTGACTTCATGCACTACGATAACATGGAGCCTGTAACGCCGACTGGACGCAATCAGCTCGACGCGGATAGCCGGTATCCGAAGATGGTCCGTACCGCCGTGCGCTGTATGCGTTATCTAATCGAAGAAGCGGCGAAGCGCCACCGCGAAGTCCATGTCGTGGTCGAGATCGGCAACCACGATCTCTCCAGTTCTATCTTTCTGATGGAGTGCCTGCACAACATCTACGAGAACGAGCCCCGTATCACAATTGATACGTCGCCGGCCCATTATCACTACTTCCGGTTTGGTCAGAATTTGGTCGGAGTGCATCACGGCCACGGCGCCAAGATGCAGAACCTGCCGCTTATTATGGCAGCCGATCGCTCAGAGTGGTGGGGTGAGACGGCGCATCGGACTTGGTGGACCGGCCACATTCACCACAGCAAGACACAGGCCGCGGTTAGCGCCCAAGATTTCACGGGCTGCACCGTCGAGAGCTTCCGCGTGCTCGGCCCGGAAGACGCCTGGGCACATCAGAAGGGCTATCGAGCCAAGCGAGACCAGAAGTCTATCGTTTTGCACAAGGACTTCGGGGAAGTCGCACGTCACACCGTCAACCCAGAAATGTTTTAGGGGCCAGAAATGCCGAAAAAGAAGAAGAAAACTTTGTCTAAGGCCACAGCCGCCAAGTATCAGAAGATCCCTGTCTTCCAAGGGACAATCGGGCGGTTCCCAAGAGCTATGCGAGAAATCGCAACCGTATCTGTGTTTGGCGCAAACAAGCACCAGGTCCCTATGGGCGATATGAGCTACCTCGACGTGCCGGACGCCGAGAACGTGTACCTCAACGCCGAGAGCCGGCATTTGGTTGCGGAGGTGATCGAGGGCCCAGCCAACCACGAGGATGGAGAGCTGTTGCATAAAGCTCAGAAGGCGTGGAACGCGCTGGCTGACCTTGAGGTCTATCTAAGCAACAGCACAGAAACCTGACGCCGTGTTAGTCACCCTTGCCGGCGCAGCTATAGGACTGATTTCCAGCGCCCTGCCGGAAATTCTTGGCCTGTTCCGACAAGGCTCTGACAACCGGCAAGAGCTTGCAGTCCTGGAACTGCAGATCCGGCGGGAGGAACTGCAGCACGGTTTCCAGATGCAGGAGATCGAGGCCCAGGCCGATATCCGAGAGATAGAGGCTCTGCACCGGGAGTTCGCCGGGCGAAAGGCCACCTACCGATGGGTGGAGGCACTGATATCGAGCGTGCGGCCCGTGATGACCTACGCCTTCTTCGCGCTCTACGCGGGTGTGAAATACACGCAGCTTCAGTTGGCGTTGCGGGCACTGAGTGGAGACATGTTTCTCGCCCTGCCGACTGTTTGGCAGGACCCGGACCAGGCAATTTTTGCCACCATCATCGGTTTCTGGTTTGGCAGCCGAAACCTTCAGAAATACCGGAGAGGAACCTAACACATGGAAGTCGCCAACATTGCCCGTGTCTGTCACGAGGCGAACCGCGCGCTGTGCCTCGCTCAGGGGGATACATCGCAACCGCTGTGGGAAGACGCCCCGGATTGGCAAAAAGACAGCGCTGTTAGCGGGGTCGAATTTTGCCTAGCAAACCCGGACGCTGGTCCTGATGCCAGCCATAAGAACTGGCTGAAGGACAAGAAAGTGGCCGGTTGGATGTATGGGCCCGTCAAAGACCCCGAGGCCAAGACCCATCCCTGCATGGTTGCCTTCGGAACCCTCCCGATGCCGCAGCAGATGAAGGACGTGCTTTTCAGCACGATCGTTGCCGTGTTGAGGCACCATGATTGAGGCTCTGGCTGCCGTTCTACTGTGCGCCGTAGGCCACTTGTTCCGAGACGGGACGCCGCCGCTTGGCAGTACCCAGATCGCCAGGGCCGTTGCTGGAGTGTTCTGCGTTGTCGGCGCTCTCTTGCTGTTCCCCCTGTGGGTCGGGGTGGCCTTCGGCCTAGCGGTATGGGTCGGTTTCTATTCTGACCAACAACACGCTAAGGGCCAACAAGCCCGTGGCTGGCAGGACGCCGGCTGGCTTGCAGTGTCCGGCGTAACCTCACTAGCCCCGATCGCCATCGTCGCGATGCTGACTTTACAGCCCTGGGCCTGGCTAGTCTTCCTTGCTGGCGCCTTGAAACCTGCTATCTGGTTCGGGGCCTACGAGGTCGTGAGCCAGAAGAACTATCCTACCAGGCCCGCGGCCGTAGCGTTCGGAGCGCTGGTGGGCGTAGTGCTTGTCGGGCTGTCTACGCTGCAATGACCCTGGACGCCGCCCGCAGAGCCCCAGGAGAACAGCCCGGCCGGCGAACTACCAGCGCCGACGGGATAGACCTTATCAAGCGGTTTGAGAGCCTGCGCCTGGCGCCCTACCACGATGACGTGGGCTACCCGACCGTGGGTTACGGGCACCTGCTGAGCAAGCAGAAATGGGCCGATCTAAGCCAGTGGCCTGTAATCACAGAAAGGGAAGCTGATGACATCCTGGCGCAGGATCTGGGGCGCTTTGAGAGGGCGGTATCGAGATTGGTACGAGTACCGCTTACTGAAGGCCAGTTTTCGGCGCTTGTGTCCTTCAGTTTCAATCTGGGAAGCGGAGCGCTACAAGCAAGCACATTGCGAAGAACCCTCAACCGGGGAGAGTATCACACAGTTCCGACACAGCTTATGCGATGGGTCTTCGCCGGAGGTCGGAAACTGAGGGGGCTGGTCCGGCGGCGAGAGGCCGAGGCAATTCTAGGAATGATGTGGAGCGCACCATGACCGAGTACATCACCCCCGCTGAAAGCAACGAAATTGGCCGGAAGAAAGCCGCTAAGAAGGCCGGCACCCGGCGGCGAAATCCGCGCTCAGCCAGGGAGTTTCAAGGGCAGGTCGTCGTCCCCATATGGCTAGATAGGCCGCACTGCAAGCGCATGGCTGCGGAGTGGGGCTGCACGGAAGAGCAGGCGTCTCAGCGCCTCTTCAAGGAAAACTACTGACGCCGATCTGTGCCAGAATGTGTGCCAATTTCCGCTTTGTTCCGTTTGTAGGGCGTCCTACAAAATAGCTACCTGGCTGAAATTCTTGAGTATTATCTCATTGTGGTCTGCCTCCGCCAGGGCCTATATTCGGCGCTTGTCGGAAGTGTAGGAACCAGAGAAACCCACGTAGAGCAGGTGCATTTGCGTCATTCCATCCTACAACGTCCGACAAAATAACTGTGCCAATGGCACATTATGCGCCAGCTCAGAGGACACCAATGCCGCCAACGTCAGCGTCCATAATTGACGCCAGATGCTCTGGGCAGTGATGCAGATAGACGCGCTCCACAGTGGCTATGTTGTCGCCGAGCAGGCTACCTATATCGTAGAGAGACACACCGTCCTGAGCCAGGTGGACGGCGCGGGTGTGCCGCAGCGTGTGCGGGGTCACGTCCTTTAGGCCGGCGCGCGAGACACACCAGGAAAACTGGCTGAAAATGTCTCCGGGATGGTCAAGTACGTATTCGCTCACGCGCTCTTCGTACGCTTGCCGAATGATGGGTAGCAGAGCCGGGGATATCGGGACGATGGGGCGCCGCTTGTTGGTCTTTTTCTCACCCGGGCGGGCCAAGTGTATTAGCGCGCTGTTCAGGTCCACCTGGAACCAAGTCAAGCGCTCCAGCGCGTTTCTCCGGCTGGCTGTATAATACGCTATCGCGGAGAAGCGAAACACACGCGGTAGCCGGTCCACTCCCGGGGAGGACATTTTCGCCACCTGGAAAAGCGTTTTAAGTTCGCTCTTAGATATCCAACGATCCCTGGGAGGGCCTTCCGGCGGTGAAATTATCTCTGGAATGTCTTCTAGCTTCAGCCGCTTTTTCTTTTTCTCGTGCTTAAAAGCCGCCTGCAGGGCCGTGAGTTCCCGCCTGTGCGTTGACGGCTTTGAAGCTTTGCCGATGCCGCCGCTAGAACGTGAGGCGCAGTAGCTGTCTATGTCAGCCTCTGTTACATCGCATACGGCCATATTACCGAAGTGTTCTATCAGATGGTCTATGCAGGTTATCTGGCGCGAAACATCCACGACGTTCCTCTCAACATGCTCAATCCTATAGTGAGTGAGCGCGTCACCGCATGTGAGCGCCATATCAGCGGGCCCGCCTTGCAGCTCCGGGCCGGCGGTCAGGAACGCCGCGTAACGAGCCTTCGCTTCTGCAGGGTCTTCTGTACCCAGCGAGAGGCGCTGAGTTTTTCCGCGCTCTGTCCAGAAGACATAGAATTTTTTGCCGCGTTTTCGGAGTTGGGGAATTTTCTCTGACATAGCAGGGCTCCTATGTTCTGAATGTCTATTTCTCTAAAACGATAACTGCCGGGAAGCCGTAAGCAGGGCAGCAACTTTGTGTGCGCCCAGCGCCGCACTGTATCCGGCTGAACACGAAGATGATCCGCCGCTTCTTGCGTGGTCAGCCACCTAGTTCCTTCTGCGGCAAAGCCACGATCTTCAGTGCCGTTTCCATCTTCAAGTTCGCTTCCACTTCCAGCCATGCTGTACCATCTCCCATAGCTGTAAATTTGAATGGACCGGGTTTCGCGCGTTCAACCGCTAGCGAACCGCCAGGCAGCAAATCATTTTCTGTGACCCCCAGAGCAACACAGATTTTTCTGAGCTGAGGCGGCAGCGGCAAACTGCTAGCGGCGAGGTATCCGCTAACACTGTCTCGCCCGCGCGCGCCGCCGGCTGGGTTTGTCCCCCAAATCGCTCTAGCCAAATCACTCTGGTTCCACCCTTTGTCGTTCAAAATGTTCTGCAGTCTTCTGGCGAACTCCCGCTTTAGCTGATCCCGCGATCGCCTGTCCGTCATAGCCGTCCCCCCATAAGTCTATATTCGTACATTTTCGACAATGTAGGGAAATCGTAGTGCATTGCGTATTTTGGAACAAGAAAAATCGGGCAGAAAGAACGAAGGTAAAACAATAGGATAGAATTTTTACCCTGTGGATTAATCAAAACCTGTTGAAGGGTGTATGTGGTGTCTGTAGGATGTTGAACGTAGAAGGAAGCACCCACCCGCAGGTGGCCCTGGTCGGTTTTCTTGCCCTCCCTGACCGCCAGGGTCACCTGCAAACTCTCGGAGCCGTCATTGTGATTTTGGCCGAAAATGTCCAGCACGCGAGCATATCCTCCCTGCAGTCAGAGCGATCGAACGCAGTAGAGGCGGCAGCGTCAGCCAAGCAACGTATCTCGGCCGTAGACGCTGAGTTGGTCCGCCGGTTCGGCGAGCAAGGCAAGACCGCTCTCGCAAACCTGGGTAAAGAAACCGGCACGACAACCCTGGAGCTGGAAAACGGCCCGAAGCTCAAAGCAGATGTTTCCAAAACCGTCAAGTGGGACGGCGATGCGCTCGCCGCGCTAGCGGCAGACATGACCTGGGAGAACGCCAGCCACTTTTTCGAGATTAAGTTCTCCATGAAAGAGGCGATGTACAAAGCGCAGCCGCCGGGCAATTTTCTGGACAGCTTGACCGCGGCGCGCACCGTCAAGACCGGCGACATAAAAATCGAGTTTGCCGCCTGATGCCCCCCCGCTTTGTTCTAAACGCACTCACGCTCGCTGTCGCGACGGCCGTCCGGCGCGAGAAAAAAGCGTACCGCCATAACCGGATCGGGCGAGGTGTTCGCAACACGCGCTGGAGCAAGACGGTAAAGTTTTATGACGCCGGGTTTTGCTCCGGCAAGCAGGAGCGAGAACGACGGGCTGCGCTGTAGCCCGCGCCTCTTTTCAACACAGGAGCCAACTCTATGCCGCTACAAATCATCACAGCCGACGAGCGGCTAGCAACTTCAACCGGCGTCAAGCTGGTTGTCGCTGGGCCCGCCAAGATCGGCAAGACCAGCCTGGTCAAGACGCTGGACGTTGACAAGACGCTAGTGATTGACATGGAAGCTGGCATGTTGGCCCTGGACGATTGCGCGGTGGACAGCATCAATGTGCGCACAGAAGCCACCCGTCTGGGCGTTCATCCGTGGGACTTCCTGAACAATCTGGCGTGCATCATCGCCGGGCCAAACCCCGCGATCCTAGACGACAACAAGCCATATTCCAAAGCGCATCATGCTTTCGTGCTGCAGCACTACGGCAGCCGCGAGCAGTTGTTCGGCAAGTACGACACTCTGTTTTTCGACAGCATCACGGACACAAGCCGGCACGCTTTCTCTTGGGCCAAGACGCAGCCCGAGGCGTTCAGCGACAAGAAGGTTGACCCGAACACCGGACAAGCAGCGTTGGACACGCGCGGCGCTTACGGCTTGCTCGGCCAAGAGATGGTCGGCAGTAACGGCATCTTCAATCAGCTCAAACATACACCCGATAAGAACCTGATTTTTGTCGGCCTGCTGGACGAGTTCACGGACGACTACGGCCGCACGACCTGGGAGATGCAACTGGAGGGCGGCAAGACCAAGCGCGAGCTGTCCGGCATCTTCGATCAGATTATCTCGATGGTCGAGGTCGATTACAGCGGGCAGAAGCACCGCGCGTTCGTCTGCCAGAAGTTGAATGAATGGGGCTACCCGGCGGGCGACAGATCCGGGCGCCTAGACGTTCTGGAAGAACCTCACCTGGGCAAGCTCTTGGCGAAGATCAAGGGTGCCCATCGCAACGTCACGCTCAGCTACGACGTGCCGCAGGCTGAGCCGGCAACCTCAACAGCGGCGTAAAACGGAGCCAACAGAAATGTCGAGAAACTACTCGCAAGCACCCGACCAGCGCGACTTTTCCGAGCTGGTCCCACACGGCACTCTTTGTGTCGGAATTTTCCGCGTCAAGCCCCACAACGTCAACGAGGGTATCTTACTGACACCCACCAAAGCCGGCACGGGTAAGTACCTGAAAGCCGACATCATCATTGAAGGCGGCAAGCACGACAAACGCCATGTCTTCACCAACCTCAATGTCGAGAACCCGAATTCGGTTGCCACCGATATCGCGCATGGCGCTATCAAGGCCATGCTTGAATGCTCGCGCCATCAGGTGAACGAGGTAGGCGAGCCGGTCATGCCGGACGGCGCCTACGATCTAGCCGACTACGGCGACCTGGACGGTATGAAGATTGCCTTCAAGGTCTCTGTCCAGTCACAAGCGGGCTACAACGACAGCAACGACGTGGCCGTGTTCCTGAGCCCATTTCAGACCAAGAAGGACTGGGACCGGCTTCTGAAGGGTGAAATGGACCCTGATCCGAATGCCGTAATTGCGACAAAAAAGCCTGCCACAGTCGCCGCCGCAGCCAACCCCCAATCGCGTTGGGGCGCCCCTGCGACGGAACAGGTCATGCCGGCCGCGGTAGCGGGCCAGGTGGCGGCAGCACCGGCTCCGGCCGCTGCAGTAGCTCCTAGCTCTGTCTCTCAGCCATCGTGGCTGCAGAACGCCAATGCGGGTTCACCCACACCGGCCCCGGGTACGCCGAAGGCCGGCTAAGGAAAACTTGTGCAAGTCGTTTTACCTGTAGGAGAAGCCCGGCGACGTATCGCCGAAATGAAACCAGGCTCCAGGATGATTTACCATGTTGGTTGCCTGGTGGAGGACCGGAAGAAGGACCCCAAGCTTGATATCCTCGCCAAGTTCATGCTGCAAGCCGGGCTTCCGCCGGACTACGCCTATGCCAAGGGGGGCGTCCCAGTGGTCGGTCTGTCTCTCGGGCATGTCTGGCAAGAGCGGATAAAAGATGGAGTTTCCATTTATTTCTTCACGAAGCTGAGAGCGAAGCCGAAAAATTAACAATCCGTGAACGATACCGCTGGTTCAATTGCCATGTTGAGGCAGAAAACAAGGAATAGTAAAATGGGAAAAAGTCGTGTTCAAGATGAACCGGAATTAGACCAAGTTACGAAGGTGCTTCTGAAGGACAGCAAGGGCGATACGATAGTCGTTCACGACCTGGACGAACTGATTATTTTCGCCGCCGGCCGAGGGTGGATACAGGCACGCACGGTCTAACCCGTGCTTCTTCGCCCGCGTCAAAAAACATTTGTCGAAAAATGTCATCATGCTCTGACCGAGCACGGTAACACGCTAGGTGTGGCGCCGACCGGCAGCGGGAAAACCGTCATGCTTTCAAAGCTGGTCGGTGACGTGTTCAATACCGGAGCCGAACGAGCCATCATCCTGCAGCACCGTGACGAACTAACGAAACAGAACCGCGCAACCTTCCATAAGGTCAACCCGCAAATCGGGGCGAGCGGGGTCATCAACTCAAACCAGAAGCAGTTCAGCTCAAACGTCGCGTTCGCTATGGTGCCGACACTGGCGCGGAACATGCAGTATCTGCGGGCCGTTGATATCGCCGTCGTGGACGAGGCCCACCACACCGCCGCGGCATCCTACGGCCGGGTCCTGGAAGCGCTGCAAGAGCTGAACCCGGAGATGCTTCTGGCCGGTTTCACGGCGACCCCGAAGCGCGGCGACAAGGCATCTCTGACGAATTGGTTCAGCAACGTCGCTGACCACATATCCCTGCAGGAGCTTGTACGCTCCGGCGTGCTGGTCAATCCACGCTGTTTCGTAATCGACCTCGGCGTCCAGGAGGACCTCGCGGCGGTCAAGCGTAATGTTTCCGACTTCGATATGTCGGAAGTTGCGAAAATTATGGATCATACACCTCTCAACAAACAGGTGGTGCAGAAATGGAAGGACCAGGCTGGTGACAGGCAAACCGTCGTCTTCTGCTCAACCGTCGAACACGCCGGGCACATTACCGACGAGTTCCGGGAAGCTGGTGTTGCCGCTCGACTGGTATGGGGCGATATGCCGGAAGCCGACCGGAGAGACACTCTCGCCGATTTCGACAAAGGGCTCTTCCAGGTTGTCGTCAACGTCGCAGTCCTGACCGAGGGCTGGGACTGCCAGCCGGTCGATTGCGTCGTCCTGCTGCGGCCGTGTTCCTACAAGGGGACGATGATCCAGATGATCGGCCGCGGCCTGCGGCGTCTGGACCCGGAGCTGTACCCTGGCCGGCGAAAGTCCGACTGCATCGTTCTGGACTTCGGCACGAGCATCATCACGCACGGCTCCCTGGAAGTTACCACCGAGCTGGACCCTGAGCAGGAGAAAGAAGAAGGACAGCCGGAGTTCATGCGCTGCCCCGGCTGCGGCACGTTGCTGCCCGGCGGCTCCCGGGAATGTCCGATCTGCGGCCACAGCTTTGTCGAGGAACGCCAGGCCGCGGCTGATCTAGCCGCGCTGACCAAAGAGCACCCGGAGCGAGCATTCGAGTTGCGAGAGATCCAGCTTCTGGACGCCTCGCCGTTCCGCTGGGAGACCTTCTGGGACGGCGCGGTCATGATCGCCAATGGCTTCAACGCCTGGGGCATGACCGTTTGGTACCAAGGTGAATGGCACTCCCTGGGCGCGACCAAAGGTGAGCCGCTGAAGCACCTATCGCGCGGCGACAAGCTGCTGTGTCTGGCGGTCGCCGATGACTTCATTCGCTCTTACGAAGAAGAAGACACAGCGCATAAGTCGCGCCGTTGGCTGCACTTGCAGCCCACAGACAACCAACTCCGATACCTAAACATGCAGCGCGGCCAGGCTTACGACCTGAACCGCTACAAGGCGTCCTGCCTGCTGACATGGAAATTCAATGAACAGCGCGTCCAAGCGAAGCTGGGCGAAGCAAATAGGCAGGCAGCATGACAGACACCGTGAATGAAACTCCCGGAGACGCTGAAGTCGCCAAAGTTCTTTTGGCAGTCAGGCTCCTAATGTCTCAGGACGATGGTAGCCCGACACCGGAGCAGGCTTTATGGCAGGCGGTCATCGAGCAGCAATTCAACGATGCCACATGGATCAGAGACAGCGTTACCGACAAAGCTACCGACCACCTTGACCACCGCAGACGAGATGGTGCTTCAGCGCTGATCTGGCTGCGTGGCAACACAGAGAATTTCGAGAAAGTTTGCGACCTGGCGGGAGTTAACCCCGGGGCCATCCGACGCTTCGCGAAGGAATGCTTCGGCGACCTTATCAACGAGCTGTATCCGGGGAGCGGCGACCACACAGGAGCTAAAACGTGACAGTGACAGATGACGCAGGCCGGACCAACCTGGCCGAGCGAGAGGGGTTTAAGTGGCCCTGGCTGCAGACGATCACAGGCGGGTCATTCATCCCGAAAGAGCCGTCATCGGCGGACATAGATATCCGCGATATCGCGATAGGTCTATCCCGCGAGAGCCGGTACAACGGGCACACCGCAACCGACGAGCCGTATAGCGTTGCCCAGCATTCGGTTTACGTCTCGGAAGTCGTTCCGAAGGGCATGGCGCTGTGGGGCCTGCTGCATGACGCCAGCGAGGCGTACTGCAAGGATCTGACGTGGAGCGTCAAAACACTTCTGCCGGAATACAAGGCGATCGAGATCACAATCCAGCGGGTCATCGCCGAGAGGTTCGGCCTGCCGTGGCCGATGCCGCCTGAGATCAAAGAAGCGGACAACCGGCTGCTAGCGACAGAGCAACGGGACTTGATGGTGAAGCCGCCGCGCCCGTGGCAAGACATGCCAGCGCCGTATGACTTTCGCATCGGCGCGTGGAACCACAAGTTCGCCTATGGCGCATTCCTCCGCCGCTTCAACGCGCTGTCGGGCCGGCGCGCCGTGGAGACGAACCATGACTTTTTCGTCCGGTCGTTGAGGATGCGGACCCGGTGACACACGCGCACAAGAACCGCCTGACGCGGGACGGCAAAATGCACTTCGGCCCGAAGGAAACTGCGCCGCTGGGGGACATGCAAGATCGTATCAATGATCTGCTTGATACCGCCCTGGTCGCACACAGCAGGGCTGAGTACGCCAGAACGCGCGGCTCCGGCAAGGGAGACGTGGCGAAGAAACGTATTGGCGCCGGTTACATCGGCGTCGAGTGCGCGCGGGACCTGGCTTATCGCTATCACAAAATTCAGAAGGAAGATCGCCACGAGTACGTCAGCGCGGGAGAGTTGCAACGGCACGCGGAGAGCGGGCACTGGACAGAGGAAAAGACGGCCGTCTGGCTGAAGCTCGCCGGGTTCGATTTGCTGACCCACCACAAGGACGAGCGCGGGCAGCCGATACTGGATTTCTTCGGCAAGCCCAAGCAGTTTGGTTTCTACGCCGCGAAGGACCCGGAGACGGGCCAGGCTCGGATCGCTGGAGAGGCGGACGGGGTGATCGTAGGCGTGCCTGAAATCTTGAAAGACAAAATCCCCGTGCCGTGCCTGTGGGAGAGCAAGAAGGCGACCCAAAAGAAGTTCACCAAATTCTCGTCCCAGGGTGTTGCGAAGGCCGATCCTGTCTACTACGGCCAGATCCAAACCATGATGGCCTACATGAACCTGGAGCGGGTTCTGTTCTCCATGCTCAACCTCAACACCATGAAGTACTACTGGGAGCTTATATCGTTCGATCGAGCGAAGGCCCAGGAGCTGACCGACCGCGCCGTTCGCGTGATGCAATCGCAGGTCCCTGAAGAGCTACCGCGGATCACGAACGACCCGGCGAACTTCAAATGCAAGTTCTGCGATTTTCAAGAACGCTGCTGGGAGCCCCCGGCCGTGCAGAAGCCAGCGCAAACGCGGGCCCCGACCTGGCTGAAGCGAGGGGCCTAGTGGACAAGGTTCCGCCGTATCTGAAGGCCCGACACGCGAGCGTTACCGGGGCGATGAACCATTTTTTGGAGCACTTGGGGCACCACGTAGATATGGGTGAGGACGTAGCCATTCTGCTGGAGGCCCATCTGGCGGCGTCGGCGCGAGCAATAGCGTTCGTTGCCGACAAACTAGAAGCTAAACCAAAAGAAGTTTTCGAGGCGCAGTTCAAATCCGTCCTGCAGCACTACGCAGACTGTATAGGCAAATCACCTGGGCCGAGAGTTGTTCACTAATGAATTTCTCCGGCAGTGGGAAAAGCCTCTTCTATAAAGAGGCAAACGAAAGGGCGCTGGCGCGCGCCGAAGAATTTTTTGAAGAGTTCTTCCCGGGCGGACGGGCTGTCGGAAACGAGTGGGTGTGTAGCAGCGCGGTTGGGGGAGAGGGCCGAAGCTTCAGCATAAACATGAAGACGGGCCGGTGGGCAGAATTTAACCCCGGCGCTGTTGACGATGATGAAAAGAGCCGAGGCGGCGACGTAATAGGCGCCATTGTATCCGCCTTGGGCGCCAAGCCGCATGTCGTTCTGGAGGATATCAACCGCTGGCTGAACAGCGGCGTAGGAGCAGGAGAGCAGGACGACGACTGGTGGAGATATGAGAAAGCCGACACGACACACACATACAAAAACGCAGATGGCACATTTTTCGCCCACGCCTACCGCTGGAACGCGCAGCCGGAGTTAGGCCGAACGAAGATCATTCGCCCGTGGGACGGGAACAACTACAAGATGCCCCCGGCCGAGCCGAGGCCGCTTCTCAATCTGCCGGAGATAATCACGTCAACGGGCCCGGTCGTTCTGGTGGCCGGGGAAAAGTGCGTAGACGCCGTAGCCGAACTAGGGATGCTCGCCACGACAACCTTTGGCGGGGAAGCAGCCATCGGCAAGACGGACTTTTACCCGCTTGCCGGCAGAGACGTGATCCTGTGGCCGGATAATGACGCAAGCGGCAACAAGTGGCTGGAGCGCGTAACGGAAGTGCTCAAGAACGTGGACGCCGAGAGCGTGTGCGTTGTCCCCATTCCAAAGGGCTACCCTAAAAAATGGGACGCCGCGGACGCTGACAAAGAGACCCGGCGGCGATTGCTGGACGAAGCCCGTAGCAGCCGGCCAGTCGCGCAGGGCCTCCCGCTGTTGCGTATGGACAGCCTCACGCAGGGTGAGCCGGAAGAGCGCCGCTGGATTGTCAACGGAGCGCTGCCGCAATCCATAGCGGCTATGTTTTATGGTCCTGGCGGTTGCGGCAAATCTATGGCGGCTCTGGACCTGTGCGTGAAAGTCGCATCCCGAGCCAAGCACACTAGCGTTTTGGACCCGGAATGTTTTCTAGGCTGTATCCCGGAAGATGCAGCGGGCCCGACCGTGTTCATCACGCTGGAAGACGACAAGGACGAACTACACAGGCGGATGAAAGCTCTGGACCCGGAGCGTACGCACGAAGACGCGCCGTTCTACATCATACCAGGCTTGGATATAGAGGGCTTCAGCCCCACGCTAATTAAGCAAGAGGGCTACGTTGCCGTGCTGACGGAGTTCGCGAAAACCCGCCTGCAGAGTTTTATAGACAGGGTGAAAAAAGCAGCCGGGGAGAGCCCGAAACTCTTGGTGCTGGACCCGGCTGGAGATTTCATCTCTGGAGACGACAACAGCGCCGCGGTGGTTGAACCGCTTATGCTGTACCTGCGAACCCTGGCCGCGACAAACAAGATGACCATACTTGTCATCGGTCACGTCAGCAAGGGAAAGCAGGACGGCGAAAGCATTATGTCAAGCCAGTCGCGTGGCTCCGGCGCCTGGACAAACAAGGCGCGCATGGCCTTCGGACTATGGCGCCCATCCAGCGGAACCAGCATCTCGTTTTTGCGAGCGCTAGGCATAAAACCAAATCCGAAAGATATCGAGCGTGTCGTGTTTGGCCGGCTGACGAAAGGTAACTTTCCGAAGGGCAATGCCGGCGAGTGCAAGTTCCTGATGCACGAAAAAAGTGGGCTGCTGATAGACATGACGAAAGCAGAGCGCGACAGCATCCCGAAACCCACCGCTTACGAGGCGGAAATCATACGTGCTGTCGCAAAGGGTGTGGAACTGAACATGCCATTCACGGCGAACACGACAGCGACTGGCAAAGGTGCTGTTTCAACTGGAATGACCAAGCGTCGGCACCAGTTGCCATTCATTCTGCAAGTGGATGCGCCGCATAGTATTACAGAGAAAGCGATAAAAGAGATCATAGCGAGGCTGCTAGTCGAGAAGAGATTAGTTAACCCGGTGGGCGGTTATCTGGA